>NZ_JAHPYF010000010.1 GCF_019041915.1 Collinsella sp. MSK.8.10
GGGTCAGCCCGTGGGAGGCCAGGGCGCCGCTGACCGGTGGACGGCACCGAGCCGTACGCTTGAACTGAGAAGGGGGAGGCCTCGCGGCCTCCCCCTTTTTGCGTTATATACACGTTGTACTTTGGGACCTAGCTCCCCCGTATTCGCTCTTACTGTTTGGCTGTATTTTGAGTTCTTCTAGTGTATTTGAGCGATAATTACTCGCATTGGCGTTAGGGAGGGCTTGATGTTTACCGTATTTGTCTTGGGCAATATTGCTTCGGGTAAGTCGACTGCCTGCCGCTATTTCGAATCTCGTGGCGCTATGCTAATCGATCTGGATGAGCTTGCAAAATCGCTGTATGTGCCGGGCTCTGATATCGTCAATGCTCTCGCGGATGAATTCGGTTGGGACATTTTGGATGAGGATGGCGGCATTCGCCGCAACATCCTCGCTTCTCGAGCTTTTGCTTCTCCTGATTCGGTCGCACGGCTCAATGGCATTGTGCATCCCGTTCTCATTGAACAGCTTTCGCTTAGGATTCTCGATCCGGTTTGTTGTACGGTTTCATCTCCTCGTTATCGCTTTGCAGTGGTCGAGGTTTCTGCTCCGACTGGTTTTGAGGATGCATTTGGCTTGGCTGATGAAATTCTGGTCATCAGCGCCCCTTTGTCAGTTCGTCGCGAGCGCGCTATTCAACGTGGCATGGAGCCATCTGATTTCGATGCCCGTTCTGCTTGCCAGCCCGAAGAGTCTGCGCTGTGCAATCTCGCTACAACTGTGATTGACAATGCGGCAGACGATAACTCGCTCTTTGAACAACTGGACGCATGGCTTTCGCGCCATGGGTTCGGGGATGTAGTGGATAAGGAGGAGGCCGATGCCTAAGACACGTTTCCTTACGTGGTATCGCCTTATACCGCTGGTTGCCGTTTTTGCCTTCGGCCTTATTTCATTCGTTTACTCGTATGCTCCTGCCGCTTTCTTTAAGCCGCTGTATCCGATTGACTACGAGGCGTATGTAAAGCAATCCAGTATTTCGCATAATCTGGATCCGTATCTGGTGTGCGCTGTCATTAAGTCTGAATCGAATTGGGATCCCGAGGCCGAGTCGAATCAGGGTGCTCAGGGATTGATGCAGCTGATGCCCGAGACTGCCCAGGATATGATCGCCAAGGGCCTTGTCGACGGTGGCGAGTATTCGGCCGACAACCTTAACGATCCGGCTACGAATATCGAGTTTGGCTGTGCGTATCTCTCGTATCTTCTAGCGTATTTTAACGGGTCGACTGACAGTGCCATTGCCGCCTATAACGCCGGCATGGGCAATGTCGACGGATGGGCGCAGCAGAGTACGTCGCTTCATAATGCAATCACCTTTCCCGAGACGCAGGCGTATCTGATTCGTGTCAATAATGCCTGGGTTCGCTACAAGACCCTCTATCCCGATCGGTTCGTATAGGACTATGCCTGCCGCCTGCGTATACTGCAGATATATGAGTTAGGAGTATCCATGGCGGAATTTGAAGTAGAACGCGTTGGTGGTGAACTTAAGCGCTTTGGCGTTGAAGGCTCTGACGTGCCGTTTAAGGTCGTGTCTCCCTATGAGCCTGCCGGTTCCCAGCCTAAGGCCATTGAGTCGCTTGTGCAGGGCGTGAGGGACGGAGACCGCTATCAGGTTTTGCTGGGCGTGACTGGTTCGGGCAAGACCTTCACGATGGCAAAGACTATCGAGGCCCTGGGAAAGCCGACGCTGGTCATGGCTCCGAATAAAACGCTCGCCGCTCAGCTTGCGAGCGAGCTCAAAGAGTTCTTTCCCAACAACGCTGTGGTCTACTTCGTCTCGTACTACGACTACTATCAGCCCGAGGCGTATGTGCCGCAAAGCGATACATATATCGAGAAAGACTCCTCGATTAACGAAGAGGTTGAGATGCTGCGACATCAGGCGACCGCATCGCTGCTCTCTCGACGCGATGTGATCGTTGTCGCATCGGTCTCGTGTATCTATGGCATTGGCTCTCCTGAGGACTATGCGGGTCTGGCTCCAAACGTCGACAAGAAGGTGCCGCTCGAGCGCGATGACTTTATCCATGCACTTATCGACATTCAATATGATCGCAATGACTATGACCTGGCACGCGGCACGTTCCGCGTGCGCGGCGATGTTGTCGACGTGTATCCGCCTTATGCCGAGCATCCGTTGCGGTTTGAGTTCTTTGGCGACGAGGTCGAGCTGATTGCCGAGATCGATGAGGTCACCGGTGAGATGCTTCGTGAGTACGAGGCCATCCCCGTATGGCCGGCATCGCACTACGTGACCGAGAAGCCGAAGGTCAAGGCGGCTCTGAAATCGATCAGCGAAGAGTGCGAGAAGCGCGTGGCGGAGCTCAAGGCGACCGACAAGTTGCTCGAGGCGCAGCGTCTGCAGCAGCGCACCGATTATGATCTTGAGATGCTCGAGACGATGGGCTTTTGCAACGGCATCGAGAACTACTCGCGTCATCTGGACGGTCGCAAGCCGGGTGAGCCGCCGTTTACCCTAATCGATTACTTTCCCAAGGATATGCTCTGCATCATCGATGAGAGCCATGTGACGGTGCCGCAGATTCGCGGCATGCACGAAGGTGACCGCTCGCGTAAGGTGACGCTGGTGGAACACGGTTTTCGCCTGCCCTCGGCGCTCGATAACCGCCCGCTTCGTTTCGATGAGTTTGAGGCGAGGATTCCCCAGTTCATCTACGTTTCGGCAACACCGGGCGACTATGAGCTGCGGGTTAGCCAGAACGACGTTGAGCAGATTATTCGTCCGACCGGTCTGCTCGATCCCAAGATCGATGTGCGTCCGGTTCGTGGGCAGATTGACGATCTTGAGGACGAGATTCGCGAGCGCGTTGCCCGCAAGGAGCGCGTGCTGGTGACCACGTTGACCAAGCGCATGGCCGAGGACCTGACCGACCATCTGCTCGACGCGGGCATTAAGGTCAATTACATGCACTCTGATACGGCGACAATGGACCGTGTCGAGATCCTGCGAACGCTGCGCGAGGGCAAGATCGATGTCCTCGTTGGCATCAACCTGCTTCGCGAGGGCTTGGATCTCCCCGAGGTCTCACTGGTGGCAATTCTCGATGCCGATAAGGAAGGCTTCTTGCGCAACCGCCGTTCGCTGATTCAGACGATTGGCCGCGCGGCCCGTAACGCCGATGGCGAAGTCATCATGTATGCAGACGTTGTGACCGATTCGATGAAAGAGGCCATCGAGGAGACGCAGCGCCGTCGTGAGATTCAGATGGCATATAACGAAGAGCATGGCATTGTGCCCAAGACAGTGCGCAAGGCCATCAACGACATCTCAAGTTTTATTGCCGAGGCCGAAAAAACCGTGGGTTCCAAGGGGCGCTCGAAGGGCGACTCTCTTGGCCATGGCGCATTCTATACGCCCGATGAGTCGGGCGAGGGCGGCGTGCCGGAAACGGTGGCGCCCGAGCAGACACTTGCGGAGCAGATGGAAGAACTGCCGCATGACGAGCTTGTGCGGATTGTCGAATCCATGGAAGAGGATATGCGTAACGCTTCTGCCGCCATGGACTTTGAGGAGGCGGCGCGCCTGCGCGATGCCGTCGTTCAGATTCGGGCGATGCTCGAGGGCGCGTCTGAGGACGAGACGATCGAGCGCTTACGTTCACAGGCCCGCAAGGGTTCCACGTTCGCATCGGGCAGAAAACGCCAGGGCGCACGGTTTAAGAAATAGCGAACAGGCCCCGAGTTCCCTGTGGAGCTCGGGGCCTGTGTCTTTTGCGCACTGGAATTCGTGCGTTAGAGGTCTGCAATCAGGGCTTCGGCACAACGGATGCCGTCGGTGGCCGCGCTCATGATGCCGCCGGCATATCCAGCTCCCTCACCACAAGGGTAGAGGCCCGGGGTCGACACGGCATGGCACGTTCGGTCTCGGGTGACAGTGACAGGTGAGCTCGAACGAGTCTCCACGCCGGTAAGAACGGCATCGGGGCGGTCGTAGCCTCGTAGCTTTTTTCCGAGTAGGGGAAGTCCCAGGCGGAGCGACTCGACGATATGCTGCGGCAGGGCTTCGTCAATTGCCGTCCAGGTCACACCGAGCGGATAGGTGGGCTTTACCTTTCCGGGCGCCTTGCTGGCGCGTCCTGCGAGGAAATCTCCGACGAGTTGTGCCGGTGCGTTCCAGTTGGAACCGCCCAGGCGATAGGCGGCCGCCTCGCAGGCGCGCTGGAGCTCGATGCCGGCGAGCGGGTCATCGTTGGGAAGGTCCTCAGGCGTGACGTTAACGAGCAGGGCGGCGTTTGCGTTGCGTCCGTCGCGGGCATTGAGGCTGGCGCCGTTGACGCACAGGTGGCCCTGCTCGGAAGAGGCGGCGACAACCTGCCCGCCGGGGCACATGCAAAACGAGAACACGCTGCGGCCGTTGGGAAGATGGGCGACGAGCTTGTAGGGGGCTGCTCCGAGGGCAGGATGTCCCGCCAAGGCTCCATATTGGGCTCGGTCGATATCGCGCTGCGGATGCTCGATGCGAACGCCCATGGCAAAGGTCTTTTGTGCGAGGGCCACGTTGTGGTCCTTAAGGAGCTCAAAAATATCGCGAGCAGAATGCCCGCAGGCGAGGATGAGGTGCTTTGTCTCGATTGGCTCGTAAGCGGCGTCTTGGGACGATTGGACATCAATACCGGTGATGGCGCCAGACGCGTCGATGTGAATGTCGACGAGCTTTGTTCGATAACGGACGATACCTCCGAGCTGCTCGATGCGCTGGGATATAGCGGTGACAACCGTGGGAAGGATGTCGGAGCCAATGTGCGGCTTGGCATCCCACAGAATATCGCGGGGCGCACCCGCCTCGACGAAGGTTTCGAGGATAAGGCGATGGGCGGGATTTTTTGTTCCCGTATTGAGCTTGCCGTCCGAGAAGGTCCCCGCGCCGCCCAGACCAAACTGGATATTACTCTCGGGGTCGAGGATGCGCTCCTTTAGAAAGAGGTCGATCGCATGCGAGCGGCGAAATGCCGGGTCGCCGCGCTCGATGAGCAAGGGCTTAAGACCTGCTTTGGCGAGCGTTAGCGCGGCGAAAAGGCCAGCGCATCCGGCGCCGATGACGACGGGGCGCTCTTTGGGTGCGCCGGAAACGGGGAAGGGGAATGAAGGCTCATCGTCATCTATCGCGCGTACGTGCGAGCGGTCACGTTCGGAAACGCTGCCGACCGCCTCTCGCTCGAGGTGGGGACTGGTCAGCTCAACACGAAAGCTCAGGATAAAATGGACGTCTCGTTTTTTGCGAGCGTCGATTGACTTGCGGTGGAGCTCGATGGACTTGATCTCGGAGCCCTTGCAACGTAGGACGCGCTTGGCGACTCGCTTGCCAACAATGAGGCAGGCATTTTCATCGCCGGCTTCATCGAGCGACGCGTTGACTTGGGTGATTTCGATCATCGAGGTCTCCTTAGAGGCAAGAAAGAGGCCGTCCGGTATCCCAGACGGCCCGAATGCGTTTTTGATTATAGACTGCGCGGCTACAGGCTGCTTGCAGCGCGAATGCCCGAGAGCCATGCCCACGCAAGGTTAAAGCCTCCGCAATCGGCGTCGATGTCGAGCGCTTCGCCGCAGACGTAAAGCGGGGCGTCGACAACGCTGCGCGCGCGTAGACTGGGTGTTGAGATGCTCTCGACAGATATGCCACCACGCGTGACCTGCGCCGAGCGCTCCTCGGCGGTTCCTTCGACGAGCAACTTAAAGTGCTTGAGGATCGAGACCAGGTGGATGACATCGTTGGAGCCTGGATGGCACTGCTCGAACGCTGTGCAGACGACGCGGGAGAGTTGCGGGGCAAGCATACCGTCGAGCCAACGGGGATCGCGGGGCGAAAAGCCGCCGAGCAGCTCAACGCGCCGGTTAAGCATATCGAGCAACTCGTCTTTAGAGAGGTCGGGGAAAACGTCGAGCAGGATCGTATCGCCGCGCTGGATACGACGGGAGAGGTTGAAGACAGCGACGCCCGAGATACCGAAGGTTCGAAACAGGACTTCACCGTCTTCGTGCCAGAGCTCATTATGATTGCGGGCGAGCGTCAAGCGGGCGCGGACGCGCAGGCCATCCAACGTCTTGAGTGCCGCCCGATCGCCGACGACCGTTGCCGATACGGGGCAGAGGATGGGGCGCAGCGAAGTGAGGGGGAGGCGAAACGTATCGGCGATACCGGTGGGGTTGCCACCCGTGGCGATAATTACGGCATGTGCCTCCAGGGCCTCGTTCTTGCGAGGGACATCGGCGAGCGCTTTCCGAAGCGAGCGGAGCTCCGATTTTCGGTCGTCGTGCTTTTTTGCCTTGAGCGCCCGCGCTGGACGGTCTATTTGGAGTGCCCAGCCTTCGGAAGCTTTGTGTGCCGAGGCAACGTTGGCTCCGCAGATTAAGGTGATACCCAGGCGGTCGCAAACATTGAGAAGTGCGTCGCGCACCGATTCGGCGCGAAGGGAGCGCGGGTACAGCCGGCCTTCCTCGGAGGTTGTCATGATGCCCAGCGAGGAGAAGAAACCCATAAGCTCTTGTTCGGGTTGGGGGCCCATGACAGATTCGACGAATGCGGGGTGGTTATACCGCTGAGGATCAATCGATTCGTTGGAGAGGTTGCAGCGGCCGTTACCGGTCGCAAGGAGCTTAAGGCCGCAGGCGACATCGCGCTCAACGATGCAGACGCTTTTGCCAGCACGTGCGGCCGTAATGGCGGCGGCGAGGCTTGAAGCCCCGCCGCCGATTACCAGGACGTCATAGAAGGCGCTCGTGTTCACTTAGGCCTCGTTGGTCTCGTGCGGGGTAATAGCCTCGACGGCAGAGACTGCCTTGGGCAACATGCCATCGGGCAGCGCGGTCTCGACCTCGCCCTTATCGCAGGCCTCGGCGAGTGCCGGATTAATGGGAAGCGTGCCCAAGATGTCGAGGTTATAGCGCTCTGCGACCTCGGGGAGCTTGCTCTTGCCAAAGACCTCGATCTTCTTGCCGCAGTCGGGGCACTCAATATAGCTCATGTTCTCGACGATGCCCAGAATGGGGACGTTCATCTTCTCGGCCATGTTGACCGCCTTGGCGACGATCATCGAGACCAGATCCTGCGGGCTCGTGACGATGACGATGCCGTCGACGGGCAGTGACTGGAAGACGGTGAGTGCGACGTCGCCTGTTCCCGGAGGCATGTCGACCAGCAGGTAGTCGATGGGGCCCCACGAGGTCTCGCTCCAGAACTGCCTGATGGCGCCTGCGATGACCGGACCGCGCCAAAGGACGGGGTCGGTCTCGTTTTGGAGCAGAAGGTTGGAGCTCATGACCTTGACGCCGTGCTCGGAGATTTCAGGCAGCATGAGGTTGCCAAGGGCATGGACGTGGCGTCCGCTCATACCGAACATCTTGGGGATAGAGGGACCGGTGATGTCGGCATCGAGGACGCCGACCTTGTGGCCGTGACGGGCAAGCTCGGTGGCGATGGCACCGGTGACAAACGACTTGCCGACACCGCCCTTGCCGGAAAGCACGGCGATGACGCGTTTGACCTCGGACAGCGTGTTCTCCTCAAATTGCGACGGCGACGTTTGTCCGCCGGCGGCCTGTGCATGCTCGCAACCCATGTATGACTCCTTTGTATATGTTGGGGCCGGGGCCCCGTGATGTGACACGAGCGTCATTGTACCCTCGTTTGCGAGCGGGAGTCATTTGCGATGCATTTGGGCCGAGCGTGCTTGCAATACGATGGGTCCAAGCGAATGGGCGGGCTTACTGAACTTTGCTGGCGAACTCGAGGTATTGCATGCGCTGCAGCTTGTCGATCGTCGAGGCGTATGGGCTGTCTTCAGATTCCAAGTCGTAGCGCAGCCCGTCGGCACCAAGGTAGCCGGCGACATTGATGGTGGGCACATCTGACCTTGTTGCAAGCAGAGCCTTTTGATAGTCGGTGAGCGGGGCGCCGATCTTATTAAGGGTAATGGCTGCAATCTCGTTTGCCCCGACGGTGTCGTAGACGTTGAGCTCGGTATTGCCGGCGATTTCATAGTTAGCCCAGACAAAATATGTCGACTGATAGATACGGAAAGCGTGGCTTGCCGTATCTTCCTGAGGGTACAGCTCGTCGTTGAGAGTCGTTGCGGCGCTCGGCTGATGGTCGCCAAAAAAGACAAGGACAACCGGTCTGCCGATATTGCGGAGCTCGTTGATAAAGTACTCGAGGTCCCGGTCGGATGCGTCGATGCAGGTAAGATAGGTGTTGAGCGCGCTATTGGCACCCTCGCTGGCTCCCTCGACCCAATAGTTTGTCAGCTCCTCGGCGGGAACGGTGCCATAGTCGTAGCCGCCGTGATTTTGCATCGTGACGTCAAAGATGAACTGCGGGGCTTCGTCGGTTCTAAGCAGGTCGAGTATCTTGTCGTAGGTGGCGTAGTCGCATACGCCGGCATGGTAACAGGGCGCACCTTCGAAATCGCCGATTGAAAGAAAGTCTCCAAAGCCCAGCTGCTGATAGATTTTATCTCGATGGTAGTTGACGGGGTTTTGCGGGTGCATAGCGGTAGCGGTATACCCAAGCTCCTTAAGGTCCTTTGCCAGGCTGTTGACGCCATTCATCTGATATAGCTGATAGGGGATTTTGCCTAATCCGACAAAGGCCGTTGTCGCTCCGGTCAAAAATTCGAATTCGGAGTTCGCCGTTCCGCCACCGGCGACCGAAGCGAGCATGGTGCCGCGAACAAGTGTGTCGGGAAGCGAGTTGTAGAATGCGGGGCCGGTGTACCCGGCCGCCTGGAGCTGCTCAAAGCACGAAAGGTCGCTAAAACTCTCGTTCATGACGGCAACAATCGTCGGCTTGATTTCATTGAACTGGGCAACGGCCGCCGCGCGCTGCTCGCTCGAGCCATACGTGCTGTCGTAGGTGGCGGCGAGCTCCTGCTCGATGCTCTGCGCCTCATCGGGCGTATAGCCTTCGGGCTTCTCAATGGGCAACTCGTTGACCATTTCGGTGAACGAAGTGATAAAACCCTGAGACGCATACGTGGTGATGGGCTGCCAACGGTCAAATCCAAAATTCAGCGCCTGCTCCAAGTCGATGCTGGAAAAGCCCGAGAGCCCCACAACGGTCACTAGCAGAAAAGCGCAGAGGTTAGCGGCGATTGCGGGGAAGACATGGGTGGGCGTACGGAGCTTGTGCGGTCGGATAAGCGAAAGAAGCCCCAGGGAAATCTCCAGCAGGGCTAGAGAGGTTACGATTCCGGCGGTAAAGGTAAACTCGTATCCCTCGCTCACTTCCATTGCGGTGCCAAGGGCCAAGATATCGCTTGGCAGGATGGCCTCGCCTTTAAACGTTATGACGAAGTGCTCGGCAATGCCAAGGATGCAACAGACGACGGGCACGAGGGCCATGACGCCTCCATGACGCTGTCCCAGCAAATAAAGGGAGAGCAGAACCGTCGCGAGCAGCCCGACGGAAAACCCGAATGAGTTGGCGGGAATGCGATAGAACGTTTCGTTACAGGCAATTTCGAGTGAAACGAACGAGAGCGCTGAAACAGCGGCGATGACAAGGATGTCACGGCAAATACAGGCAACCGTTCCCGTCGCAAGATCGGTTTGGTCGATAAGTCCCGAAACCAAGGGCTCGACAAGAAGTATGACGGCGGTAGCACCGAGCGCCGAATAAGAAAGGACCCATAGGGAATTGTCCTCATTTACGAGCAATTGATTCGTAATCCATGCAGCTACCATGCCGAGCGGGATGAGGAGCGTCGCGCACCAAAAGACGCGGGCAATGGGCGGCTTTTCATTGTGTTTGATTGAAAAATATACGCGCACCACGACGATGGCCACGATAAGGACGGCGATGAATATGGGCAGATTGGCCATGTCGCTCGAAGTGATTTCAAGGGGGATATCTTCGGTCATGGACGTTCCTCTGTTACGGCAAATTAAGTTCAGTATTAGATTACTGTAACCTTTCCACGGCATTTCGAGAAACAAAGCGCCCGATACGCAAAGCTAAAGGTCTGCGAATCTTGTATTACGAACATCTGTGCGCGTCGAGTGCGCTAAACTCATCGGCAGTATGATTCGATGCAATAGGAGGCAAGGAGCTTCCATGTCTGATTCTTCTATCGTTATTCGCGGCGCTCGTGAGCACAACCTCCGTGATATCGATGTTTCCATTCCGCGTGACCAACTCGTGGTCATTACCGGTCTTTCTGGCTCGGGCAAGAGTTCGCTGGCATTTGACACTATCTATGCCGAGGGCCAGCGTCGATACGTCGAGAGTCTTTCGAGCTATGCGCGCCAGTTCTTGGGCCAGATGGACAAACCCGACTTGGATTCAATCGACGGCCTTTCGCCGGCGGTGTCGATCGACCAAAAGACGACGTCTAAAAACCCTCGCTCGACGGTTGGCACTGTAACCGAGATTTATGACTATCTGCGCCTGCTGTTCGCCCGTGTGGGCACCCCGCACTGTCCCGAATGCGGCCGCGTCATTGAGCGCCAGACGACCGACCAGGTTGCCGACAAGGTCTTGGCGGCGGGGGAGGGCCGCCGCGCGTTTGTGCTGGCACCGGTGGTGCGCGGGCGAAAAGGCGAGTACACCAAGCTGTTTGAGGACCTTCGCGCCGAGGGCTTTAGCCGCGTGCGTGTCGACGGCGAGGTTCGCTCGCTTGATGACCCTATCGATTTGGATAAGAAATTCAAGCACGATATCGAGGTCGTGGTCGACCGCATCGTGATTCGCGAGAACTCGCTGGGCCGTATTGCCGAGTCCGTTGAACAGGCGACTGCGCTGGCGCACGGCAATGTGAACGTATACTTGCTGCCCGACCGCGACGCTCCCGAGGGGACCGAAGGCGAGTTGCTGGAGTATTCGCTGGCGTTAGCGTGCCCGGAGCATGGACACTCCATCGATGACCTGCAGCCGCGTGATTTTTCGTTTAACGCTCCCTATGGCGCATGTCCTGAGTGCGACGGCCTGGGCTTTAAGAAAACCGTTGATGCCGAGGCGCTGATCGAGGACCCCTCGAAGTCCATTGCCGACGGAGTCTTTGGTAGCCTGTTTGGCAATTCGAACTACTATCCGCAGATTTTTGCTGCGGTCTGCAAACACTTTAAGGTGAGCGCTGATACGCCGTGGGAGGACTTGCCCCCTCGCGTGCGTCGTGCATTCTTGGATGGCCTGGGCGATACGAAGATCTCGGTCGACTACCAAAAGCTCGACGGACGTCGCAGCCAGTGGGATACCAAGTTTTCGGGCGTTCGCAACATCCTGTACGAACGCTATACCGAGACGACGAACGAGAACACCAAGGCGCGCCTGGAGAAGTACATTCGCGAGGAGCCGTGCTCGACCTGCCACGGCGCTCGTTTGCGCTCCGAGATGCTCGCCGTCACCGTGGGCGGTAAGTCCATTTACGAGGTTTGTTGCCTGTCGTGCCGTGAATCGCTCGAGTTTTTTGAGGGCTTGGAACTCACCGAGCGCCAACAGTTTATCGGCGGCCGTATCGTCAAGGAAATTCTGGAACGTCTGCGTTTTCTGGTCGATGTTGGACTCGACTATCTGACACTCGATCGCGCCTCGGCGACGCTTTCCGGTGGCGAGGCACAGCGTATTCGACTGGCAACGCAGATCGGCGCGGGTCTCATGGGCGTGCTCTATATTCTGGACGAGCCCTCGATCGGTCTTCATCAGCGTGACAACGAGCGCCTGATCAAGACGCTCGAGCGCCTGCGCGATATCGGCAATACCGTTATCGTCGTCGAACACGACGAGGATACAATCCGTGCCGCCGACTACGTGATCGACATGGGGCCCGGCGCCGGTGTCAACGGCGGGCACGTAGTCGCGGCGGGAACGCCTGCTGATATCATGGCGTGTCCTGAGTCGATGACGGGCGCTTATCTGACCGGCAAACGAATGATTCGGGTGCCTGATGAACGGCGCAAGCCCGGTCGCGGCTGCCTTAAAATTACGGGCGCTCGAGCCAACAACCTCAAAAACGTTACTGCCAAGATCGAGTTTGGTACGCTTACGGTTGTTACCGGCGTGTCGGGATCAGGCAAGAGCTCCCTGGTTACCGACACCATTGCGCCTGCCCTTACGAATGCTATTCACCGTTCGACGCGCCCCGTGGGTCCGTATAAGAAAATCGAGGGCATCGAGTGTATCGATAAGGTTATCGATATCGACCAGTCGCCGATTGGCCGCACGCCGCGTTCCAACCCTGCTACCTATATCGGCCTGTGGGATGATCTTCGCGCGCTGTTTGCGAGTACGCCGGAGTCGAAGGCGCGCGGCTACTCGCCGGGTCGTTTCTCCTTTAATGTGAGTGGCGGGCGCTGCGAGGCGTGCAAGGGCGACGGGCAGATCAAGATCGAGATGCACTTCCTTCCCGATATCTATGTTCCCTGCGAAGTTTGCGGCGGTAAACGCTACAACCGCGAGACACTCGAGGTCACCTACCGTGGCAAGACCATCTCGGACGTGCTCGACATGAGCGTCACCGAGGCGCTGGCCTTCTTTGGGAATATCCCGCAGATTAAGCGCAAGCTCCAGACGCTGTACGATGTAGGCTTAGGCTACGTGAGCCTGGGCCAGCCCGCCACGACGCTCTCGGGCGGCGAGGCGCAGCGTGTGAAGCTCGCCAAAGAGCTTCATCGACGCCAGACGGGCAAGACGTTCTATATTTTGGACGAGCCGACGACCGGGCTTCATTTTGAGGACGTCCGCCAGCTGCTCGATGTGCTGCAGCGCTTGGTCGATGCGGGCAACACGGTGCTGGTGATTGAGCACAACCTTGATGTCATCAAGGTTGCCGACCGCCTGATCGATATGGGTCCCGAGGGCGGTAACGGCGGCGGAACCGTCGTGGTTTCGGGTACACCGGAGCAGGTTGCGGACTGTCCGCAGAGTTATACGGGCAAGTTTTTGGCGCCGTTGCTCAGGCGTGACCGGGAGCGCCAGGCTCAACTTGATGCTCAATAAATAGGCGATTCAGTTTATGGGCGCCATCGACTCCTCGTGATTCGATGGCGCTTGCTGTGTCGAAGTGACGTATGCTGCCGAATTGGACATATACTTAATCTTTGCGTCCGAATGCGAGGGAAAGGATATGTCATGGCAAAGGCTGTAAAGACGCCAAAAACCAATGCGATGCGCGAGCTGGAAAGTGCCGGCATTTCCTATGTTCTACATACGTACGAAGACGATGGTGATGAGTCGGTGGGCCTGGGGGTCGCGATTTCGGAGCAGCTTGGCGAGGAGCCCGGTCAAGGATTTAAGACTTTGGTCTGCGTGACACCGTCCAACGACTATGTCGTGTGCTGCATCCCTGTTGCCGACGAGCTCGATCTAAAGTCCGCCGCGCGTGCCGCGGGGGAGAAGTCCTTGGCCATGATGCATGTGAAGGATTTGCTTGCGGCGACTGGCTACGTTCGCGGCGGCTGCAGCCCGGTCGGTATGAAAAAACGCTACCGGACGCTCATTGATGAGACATGTGTCCTTTGGGATACCATTTTTATTTCGGGAGGCAAGCGCGGTTATCAGCTCGAGCTTGCACCCGATGATTTAATTGCATTTTGCGGGGCGACGGTTGCCGCGATTACGAGAGAGGACTGAGCGATGCCGCAGGAAGAATTGAAGCGCGGAGCTCATTTTGCAAGAGAATCTGCGCCTCAGACACCCTCGTCCGAAGCTCCTTCGTCGCGAGATGACACTGACGACATGGGCTCGTCGGACTACTCCACGGTTGGTCGTTCCGCCGGGCTTATGACCATCCTGACCATCGTGTCTCGCGTCACCGGTTTTATCCGCACGTGGGCAATGGCGGCCGCTATCGGCATGTCGCTACTCTCGTCCTCCTATCAAGTCGCCAACAACCTGCCCAATATGCTCTACGAACTCGTGATGGGCGGCATGCTCGTGACGGCGTTTTTGCCCGTGTACATGGGCGTGAGGCGTGAGCAGGGTCGCGAGGCCTCGAACGAGTACGTGGGCAACCTGCTCGGCATTCTGCTTTTGGTGCTGGGTGGCATTTCGTTGCTGGGGACCGTGTTCGCCCCGGGCTTTATCTGGACGCAATCGTTCCTTTCGGGTGACGGCGGCAGCATGGATACCGCTGCGTTCATGTTCCGTTTCTTTGCCATCCAGATTCTGTTTTATGGTTTGGGCTCGGTGTTCTCGGGCGTTCTCAACGCACACCGCGACTACTTCTGGTCGACGTTTGCCCCGGTCCTCAACAATGTGATCGTCATTGCGAGCTTTATGGGTTTTGCGCCCGTGTCCGCACAGTTTGGCGAACGTGCCGGCATCATCTTGATTGCGGCCGGTACGACCCTCGGTGTCTTTGTTCAGATGGCATGTCAGATCCCCGCGCTTGGCAAGCACGGCGTGCATCCCCATATCCATATCGACTTTAAGGACCCCGCACTGCGCCAGACGATTGCGCTCGGTATCCCGACGCTGCTCGCCACGGTGTGCATGTTTGTCTCGACTTCTATCACCAACGCTGCCGCGCTGGTGGTCCAGCCCGAGACTGGTCCTTCCGTCATCGCCTATGCGCGCCTGTGGTACACGCTGCCCTACGCGCTGATTGCCGCCTCGCTTTCGACGGCGCTCTATACCGAGCTCTCTCACGACGCACAGGAGAAGGATTACGACAGCGTTCGCACGGGCATTTCGCGTGGCGTCGCCCAGATGCTGTTCTTCCTGATTCCGTTCGCGCTGTACCTGATTGTCTTCGCACGTCCGCTCAACATGATCTACTGTGCTGGCAAGTTCGATGAATCCGGCGTGACGCTGGTGTCCGAGTACCTTGTCTACCTGGCGCTCTCGCTGCCGCTCTACGGCGTGGTCGTGTTGATGCAGAAGAGCTTCTCTGCCTTGCTCGACATGAAGCCCTATAGCCGCTATTGCCTGTATTCCGCCATCGGCCAGGCCGGCTCGGTTCTGCTGTTTGGCGTTGTGCTGGGCTTCGGTATGCCGGCAATCGCGCTTTCGTATGTCGTCGATTACGTGATCTTGGTCGGTTGCTCGCTGTGGTGGCTGCGTCGTCGTCTGCGTGGCCTTCAGGTCAAATCTATCCTGCATGGCGGTTTCTTTGGCCTTTTGTTCGGCGGCCTGGGTGCTGCCGCAGGCGCCGGCGTCATGTGGGCGCTTGAACACTTTGTCGGGGCACTTGGCGGCTCGATTCTGATTACTCTTGGCTACGTTTGCGTTGCGGGTGTCGTCTCGCTTGCTGTTACCTTTGGCCTTGCCGTTGTCCTTAAGATGCCCGAGGTCTCGGCGCTGCTTCGTCGCAAGTAGGTGCGTGTGGCCGGTCACGACAACATTCCAACACTCGCCGAGCAGGTTTCGCGCGTTCCCACGCAGCCCGGATGCTACCTTTGGAAAGATGCCAAGGGCGATGTCATCTACGTTGGCAAGGCGAAAAACCTGCGTTCCCGTATGCGCCAGTACGTGACGCTGCAGGATGAGCGCCAAAAAATACCGCTCATGATGCAATTGGTTGCGAGCTTTGACTACATCGTTGTCGAAACCGAGCATGAGGCGCTTGTACTCGAGCGCAACCTGATCGGCCAGTACCATCCGTACTTTAACGTCGACCTCAAGGATGACAAGAGCTACCCCTTTATCGCCATTACAAAGGGCGACCTGTATCCCGCTATCAAATACACGCGTGAGCGTCATAAGCCGGGAACGCGCTATTTTGGACCCTATACCGATAGCCGTGCGGCACGTGAGACGATAGATACGCTGCGCAAGGTTATCCCCATCTGCTCTGCATCCTGTGCGGAGTGGCGTCGTTGTCGCCGTATCATCGAGTCCCACAAGGGCGAGGAAGACATCGTCAATATGATTTGCGCACAAAACGGGCGTCCCTGCTTCGACTACCATGTCGGGCGCGGGCCGGGTGCGTGTGTCGGCGCGATTTCCCCGGCAGACTATGCCAAGAACGTCAAGCGTGTCGAGCGCTTTTTGTCGGGCCATCGCAAGGATGTCGTCGACGAGCTGACTTCCGAGATGGCGGATGCCGCCGAGGCACTCGATTTTGAGCGCGCGGCACGCGTCAAGCGTCGTTTGGAGGTCATCAGGGGTCTGGACGACCGTCAGCAAGTCGTTTTTCCCTCCAGTGTCGATATCGATGTCATCGGTTTCTATCGCGAGGAGACCATCTCTGCCGCTTGCGTCTTTGTCGTGCGTGAGGGCCGAACAGTTCGCACCTGCGAGTTCATTCTCGACAAGGGTCTTGATGTTGACGAGGAAGAGCTCCAGTCGGGCTTTCTTAAGCGCTATTACGACGAGACGGCTGATATTCCAGCTGAGATAAACCTCTCTGTCGAGCTTGAGGATGCGGAGGCGCTGGGGGAGTGGCTTGCAGGTAAGCGCGAGCGTTCCTGCCATCTCCATAGGCCGCAGCGTGGCGAAAAGCACCGTTTGCTCGATATGGCATCCAAAAATGCGCGCCATGCCCTCATGCGCTACATGATGCGAACGGGGTACGCTGACGACCGCACCAATCAAGCGCTCCTAGAGCTCGAAAGCGCGCTGGCGCTGCCGGCGCCGCCGATGCGTATCGAGTGCTTCGATATCTCGACGCTGCACGGAACCTTTACCGTCGCCTCGATGGTGGTGCTTACCAACGGGCGCGCCGACAAGAGCCAGTACCGTCGTTTTAAAATTCAGGCCGAATTGGACGAGGCAAACGACTTCGTGTCGATGTCCGAGGTTTTGGGACGACGCTATGCTCCCGAGCGCATGGCCGACGAGCGCTTTGGCTCGCGCCCCGATTTGCTCGTTGTCGATGGCGGTAAGCCGCAATTGACCGCTGCGATCAAGCAACTTGAGGCTCTTGGGCTCGATATACCAGTTTGTGGCTTGGCAAAGGCCGATGAGGAAGTTTTTGTGCCTTGGGACGAGACTCCCGTCGTGCTGCCGACCGGGTCCGCGTCGCTCTATCTAATTAAACAGGTACGCGATGAGTCCCACCGATTTGCCATCACGTTCCACCGCGAGTTGCGCGATAAAGCCATGACGGTTTCGGTACTCGATGACGTTCCGGGCGTGGGACCCACCAGAAAACGTGCCCTTATGCGCCATTTTGGCTCGATGAAGCGTTTGCGCGCGGCGAGCGAGCAAGAGATCGCGGAAGTTCGCGGCATACCTGCCGATGTTGCCAAGGCGGTCCACGAGGCGCTCGTTGCATGGAATGCCGAGCGCGCCCAGACATCGGCCAACCGTTCCGAAAACTAAATGCGCTTCTAAACAACTGATATACATGATTGCGCGATTTTCAACCATTTATTACGCCATGATTGCCTGCTGGTTTCGGGTTTTATTAACGCTAAAACGTTTGACTAACCCAAGCGAAAACCCTGCTATCCTGCGGGTTGACGAAGACTGATATCTCACCTCGCCGATACATACTGTCTGGCGAATCGTTTGTCAACGAATTCGGTGAACGGTAGTAAATACCGTTCAAGCGTATGTATGTATCGGTCGCCGAGCGCGGCACCTCAGTTGGGTTCGTCGGTAGGTAAGGTATATATCGTCCGCAAGTTGCGCGGGGGCAAGTCTAGGTGCTCCCGAGTAAGATTCTCTATTGATAGGAGAAGACATGGCCATCATCAACAAGGGTATGTCCAGGCGTTCGTTCCTCGGCCTCACCGGCAGCGTCGCTGCTGTCGCAGGGCTTGGTCTCACCGGCTGCGGTGGCAGCTCTAGCGACGAGGGTTCCGCTTCCGGTTCCACCGATTCCGCCAACCGTGGCGGCGGCGTGATCACCGCTGGTTCCGCTTACGCTCCGTCCAGCTTCGATCCCGCCAGCACCGGCTCCGCTGTGGGCCTGGGTGCTAACTGGCACGTCGTCGAGGGCCTCTACGGCATCGATTACCACGACTACAGCACCTTCAACGAGCTCGCCACCGACGATCCCAAGTCTGTGGACGACACCACTTTCGAGGTCACCATCCGTAAGGGTGCCAAGTTCTCCGATGGCACCGAGGTCACCGCTGACGATGTCGTTGCCTCCTACACCGCTTGCGCCGCTTCCGCTACCTATGCTCCGTTCTTCCAGCCCTTCGAGTCCATCGAGGCCAAGGACGCCAGCACCGTGACGGTCAAGACCAAGGTCCCCAACTTCTCCCTGCTCAAGGATCGTCTGGCCATCGTCCGCGTTACCCCGGCCACCCAGACCGAGGAGGATCGCGCCAAGCAGCCGATCGGTTCCGGCCCCTGGATGTACGACTCTATCTCCGATACCGAGATCACTCTGGTTCCCAACCCCGAGTACAACGGTGAGTATGCTGCCGAGGATAAGAAGATCCAGTACAGCATCCTGACCGACCCCACCGCTCGCGTTACCGCTCAGCAGGAGGGCTCCACGCTCGTTATGGAGCTCGTTACCGCTGACGCCGTCGACCAGCTCGAGAGCGCCGGCTGCAAGATCGATAACGTTCAGGGTTTCGGCACCCGCTTCATCATGTTCAACGTCGCCAAGGAGCCTTGGAACAACGTCAAGGTCCGTCAGGCCGTCATGTATGCGCTCGACACCGAGAAGATGGTCAGCAACACCTTCGCCGGCCTTGCCACCGCTGCCAGCTGCTACCTGCCCAAGAGCTTCACCAACTATCATGAGGCTTCCACGGTGTACAAGACCGACGCCAAGAAGGCTAAGAAGCTCATCGAGGAGTCTGGCATCACCCCGGGTGCCATCACCCTGCGCACCACCGACAACGAGCAGATTAAGGGCATGGCCGCCCAGGTCAAGAACGACCTCGACGCTCTCGGCTTCGATGTGACCATCCAGACCGATACCTCGCCGGCTACCTACGCTGCCATTGACGGCGGCGAGGCCTACGATATCCTCCTTGCCCCTGGCGATCCTTCCTGCTTCGGCGCTGATCCCGACCTGCTGCTCAACTGGTGGTACGGCGACAACGTCTGGATGCAGACCCGTTGCCCGTGGAAGGAGTCCGCTGAGTGGCAGAAGCTCCACGGTCTCATGGACGAGGCTCTTGCCGCCGAGGGCGACGAGCAGCAGAAGAAGTGGAACGAGTGCTTCGACATCATTGCCGACAACGCCGTTCTGTACCCCGTTGTCCACGTCAAGACCGTCTCCGCTTCCTGGGACGATCCGTCCACTGCGCCCAACGGCGAGGCCCTCGATGGCTTCAAGGGCATCGGCACGACGAGCATGTCCTTCAGGGGCGTTGCGACCGTCAAGGCGTAAGACTCGCTTGAGTCTGTATGCAGGATGTCGGTCGTTGGGATCGTATCCTCATAGTTGAAACAAAGACCCGGGCGGCAACGATGTCGCTCGGGTCTTGTAATGAGTATCCGTACTCATATACCAGTTGGTCCTACCGACAAAAGAAAGGGGAGAGAACGTGAACAACTTGCTACGTTTGATTGGAAGGCGTCTTGTGGCGCTGCCGATTATGGCATTGGGCGTCACCGTCCTGGTGTTCTTCCTTATGTCGTTCTCCAAGACCGACCCCGCCTACACGGCGTTGGGTGACGGTGCCTCGCCCGAGGCGGTTGCCGAGTACCATGAGAAGTATGGTCTGGACGACCCCTGGCCCGTGCGCTACGTGCGCTATATGGGCGATTTGATCCATGGCGACATGGGCACCTATGGTGCTGCTCGCAACTCCGTTGCCAAGCGCATCTCCACGGCCCTGCCCGTCACGATGCAGCTGACCTTCATCGGTCTTGCCATCGGTGCGGTCGTTTCGTTTTTGCTCGGCGTCATCGCGGCACTGTATCGCGACAAATGGCCGGACCAAGTGATCCGCGTCTTTTCCATCGCCGGCTTGGCAACCCCGTCGTTCTGGCTTGCCGTTCTGTTGATCCTGCTGTTCTCTTCCTACCTTAAGGTGCTCCCGGCATCGGGTGCTCTGCCTCACTTCACCACGAATCCGGTTGGCTATCTGGGACGTATGATCATGCCCGCCATCGCCTTGGCATTTCCGCTGACGGGCCAGATGACTCGTATCGTGCGTACCGCCATGGTCGAGGAGCTCGACAAGGATTATGTCCGTATGGCTCGCGGCGCCGGCGTTCCCGAGAAGGTCGTCGTCGGCATCAACGTTCTTCGCAATGCGCTGATCACCCCGGTCACCACCCTCGGTCTTAAGATCGGTTACCTCATGGGCGGCGCTGTCGTCATCGAGGTTATCTTCAACCTCCCCGGCATGGGCACCGCGATTCTGCAGGGCGTTCAGGGCAACGAGGCGAACCTGGTTCAGGGCGTCGTCATCGTCGTTGCTCTCGCCTTCATCATCATCAACATCGTGGTTGACATGCTCTACCTGCTCATCAACCCGCGCATCAGGACGGTGTAGATTATGGTAAAGATTCGAGAGAAGCAAACCGAGCAGCTCGAGAAGGCTGCCTCCAAGGGGCTCAAGCTCGGTGGCTGGAAGAAGATGACGCTGTCTTCTAAGATTGCCGCCGTCGTGCTGGTGCTGGTCGCCCTGACTGCGATTCTGGCGCCCCTTCTTGCCCCCTATAGCCCGGTCGAGATCTTTACGGCTCGCCAGGCTCCCGGCAACGGATTTATCTTCGGTACCGACGATAAGGGTCGCGACATTCTGTCGCGTATGCTCTACGGTGGTCGTTACTCGCTGATTATCGGCTTTGGCGCCACTGCCATGGCTCTGGTCTGCGGCTCGGTCGTGGGCGCCCTTGCAGCGGTTTCGCGCAAGGCCGTCTCCGAGACGATCATGCGTATCTTGGACATCATCATGTCCATCCCGGGCATCGCCCTCGCGGCCGTCTTCGTCTCCATCCTGGGCAACTCCGTGCCGTCGATCATCTTCGCCATTGGCTTTATGTACACTCCGCAGATTGCCCGTATCGTGCGCGCCAACATCGTGTCCGAGTACGGCGAGGACTATGTTCGTGCGGTCATCGTTTCCGGCGCCAAGGCTCCGTGGATTTTGATCAAGCATGTTCTGCGTAACTGCATCGCCCCGATCATGGTCTTCACCGTTACCCTGGTCGCCGACGCCATCATCTTCGAGGCCTCGCTGACCTTCATCGGCGCTGGTATCCAGGAGCCCACCGCTACCTGGGGCAACATCCTCGCCGACGCCCGCGGCGGCGTGCTCGCTGGCCGTTGGTGGCAGGCGCTGTTCCCGGGCCTGGCCATCATGATTACCTGCCTGGCGCTCAACATCCTCTCCGAGGGCATTACCGACGCTATGGCCGCTGCCCCCTCCGCCGCCCTGGATCCGACCGATTCCTCCAAGCGTCGCGAGGCCGACCTGCTGGTCTCCGACCCCGTTCGCGCCTACAAGGAGCAGGCCCAGTCCCTCTCCGCTCGCCTTGGCGCCCTGCGCGATGTCGAGCTCAAGCGTGACGATCGCCATGTGCCCGACGAGTCTGTCGAACCGATTCTCTCGGTCCGTGACTTCTGTATTCAGTTTGAGCATCACGGTGATATCAACGTTGTCGACCATGTCAACTTTGACGTCCGTCCTGGTCAGACCATGGGCCTGGTGGGCGAGTCCGGTTGCGGTAAGTCCATCACCACGCTGGCCATCATGGGCCTGACCGACGATGACGAGCACCTTTCCGGCGAGGTCCTCTGGGAGGGCCGTGACCTGCTCAAGATGAGCAAGAAGGAGTGGTTCGGCCTGCGCGGTACCGATATCGCTATGGTCTATCAGGACGCCCTGTCCTCGCTCAACCCCTCCATGCTCATCTCTGCCCAGATGAAGCAGCTCACCAAGCGCGGCGGAACCCGTAGCGCCGAGGAGCTCCTGGAGCTCGTCGGCCTCGATCCCAAACGCACGCTCGAGAGCTATCCGCACGAGCTTTCCGGCGGCCAGCGTCAGCGTGTCCTGATCGCTATGGCCCTTACCCGCGACCCCAAGCTGGTCATCTGCGACGAGCCCACGACCGCTCTGGACGTTACCGTTCAGAAGCAGGTCATCAAGCTGCTCAACGATCTTCAGGCCAAGCTCGGCTTTGCCATGATCTTCGTTTCGCACGACCTGGCGCTGGTCGCCGAGGTCGCCCATAACATCACGGTTATGTACGCCGGTCAGGTTATCGAACAGGCGCCCACCAAGGAACTGCTCACCAACCCGATCCACGAGTACACCCGCGGCCTTCTGGGCTCCGTTCTGTCCATCGAGAGCGGTTCGGGCCGTCTGCACCAGGTGCCCGGCGCCGTTCCGAGCCCGCGCGATTTCCCCAAGGGCGATCGCTTCGCGCCCCGCTCGAGCCATCCGCGCATCGGCCTGGACACCCGTCCGGTCTTCAAGCGCGTGCCCGGCACCGAGCACTTCTATTCCGAGCTCCCCGACGAGGTGCTCAAGGCAAATGGTTTGACCCCTCACGCGGAGGTGATGTAGATGAGCGAGACCGCAGTCAACGGCGTCGAGCCGATCATCTTCCTTGATGACGTCCACGTCACCTTTAGGACCCGTACCGGCTCGATTCTCCACCCCAACCTGGTTCACGCCGTCCAGGGTGTAACGATTAAGCTCATGCCCGGTCAGACGATCGGCATCGTCGGCGAGTCCGGTTGCGGTAAGTCCACCACCGCCAACGTCATGTGCGGCCTGCAGGCCCCCACGAGCGGCAAGGTCTACTTTAAGGGCAAGGACGTTACCAAACGTACCGCCGAGGACCGTCGCCACATGGGTCGCGTCATCTCGGTCGTGTTCCAGAACCCGGCCACGGCGCTCAACCCCCGCATGGTCGTTCGCGAGCAGCTGCTCGACCCCATGCGCGTCCACAACCTGGGTACCGAGGCCGAGCAGGAGAAGCGCGTCAAGGAACTCTTGGAGCTCACCGGTCTGCCCAGCTCCGCTGCCGAGGTTCTTCCCGGCCAGCTTTCGGGCGGCCAGCGCCAGCGCGTCGCAATTGCCCGTGCCCTGTCGCTGAACCCCGATGCCATCATCGCCGACGAGCCCACCTCGGCTCTGGACGTTTCGGTCCGCGCGCAGATTCTGAACCTGCTGACCGACCTTAAGAAGGAGCTCGGCCTGGCCATGGTGTTCATCAGCCATGACATCCAGACGGTCCGCTATATCTCTGACGACATCATCGTTATGAATGGCGGCAGGATCGTCGAGCAGGGCGAGGCCAAGCAGGTCTTCCAGCACCCCCAGGACCCCTACACCAAGATGCTGCTCGGCGCTGCGCCGTCGCTGCTGCACCCCAAGCTCGGCGAGTAGCCTCGCTTTCCCTCCCGTGCGCCCGGTTCCCTTGCCGGGCGCACCTCCGTTGCGATTTCGAAAGGTTGGGTTCACGAGCCATGCCAAGTGCTCAGGAGCTACAACATCAATTTGGTGAATATCGAGGCGCCATGCCCCGTCCATCAGATTTCGATCTCTTTTGGAAGGATCGCATGGCCGAGGCCGACGCCGTCGGGCTTGACTATGCGATCGAGACGGCATCGGTCACCGATGCCGCGACCTGCCAGCTTTTCGACCTCTGGTATACCGGCATGTGTGGCGCTCGCCTGCATGCCAAGTACCTTAAACCCGTCTCGGACGAGCCCGTGCCATTGGTGCTTCAGTTTCATGGGTATCCGGGTGCAAGCCGCAGCTGGTTTGAGCAGGCGTCGTTTGCGGGCATGGGCATGGCACTCATCGCCCTCGACTGCCCCGGCCAAGGAGGTCCCTCCGAGGATATTGGTGGATTTGAAGGCACGACGGTTGCCGGGCATATCGTTGCCGGTATCGACGGCGACCCGGCCAATCTCTACTATGTCCGCCTGCACCAAGATATTCGCATCCTGTGCCGCATCGTTCGCGAGCTCGAGGGCATCGATCTTTCCCGTGTGTTTGTGAACGGCGCGTCGCAGGGCGGCGGTTTGGGCATTGCGACCTGTGCGCTTAACAGCGAGCTTATCAATCGCGCCGCCATCCTCTATCCCTTCCTGTCGGATTTCCGTCTGGTCTGGGATTTGGATGCCGACGACATTGCCTACGAGGGCCTGCGCTATTGGTCTCGCTGGTTTGACGAGGACTCGACTCGTATTGACGAAGCCTATGCCAAGCTGGCGTACTTCGATTCCAAGAACTTTGCCCCTATGGTCAAATGCCCCGTGCTGTTTGGCACGGGCACAGCCGATATCGTCTGTCCTCCGGCGACGCAGTTTGCGGTCTACAACAACCTGACCTGTGAAAAGCGTCATGAGTTCTTTGAAGGCTTTGGCCACGAGGAGATTCAGGATTTTGACGATCTGATCATTCCGTTTTTCTGTAAGGGAGGGGAGGCTCATGTCTAAGTGCGAGAGCAATATCGATGAGCTGATTGTCCCCGAGCTTGCGGGAATTGCTGGGACGGTTTCGTCAAGGCTCGCAGAATATCGGGACTGGCGCGGTGATGTCCAAGCAGATGTTTCCGATTTAGAGACATGCGCTTCGAATCTTGAGATTCAAGGTCCGGCCATTACGGCGATTGACTTTGTTAATCCCTGCGCCCGTTACTCGGAGGTCTCCTTTGAGCTCGGTGACGATGCGATTCACGCTCGTTTGATCGAGCCTGTCGGTCGTGCCCGAGTATCTGAGCGCGTGCCGCTGTGCCTGATGTTCCACGACATCGATCGGCCTGTGCGCGGCTGGCATCACATGACGAGATTTGCCGCCATGGGGTATGCCGTGCTTGCACTGGATGACGATGTTGCTGGTGCGGACGACCTGCAGAGGGGGATTTCTTCGCCCGCTTTTGTCGAGCGCGTCCGTTGGGGTTGCGCGCTGGCGAAGGTGGCGCGCAATCTTGATGGCATGGACCCCGACCGCATCTTTGCATGGGGTGAGGGTCTTGGCGGCGGAGTCGCGCTGGCGGTTTCTGCTCTGGACGAGCGGGGCCTCGCCTGCACGGCGGTTGCCAATCCGCTTCCTGACGGCCTCGAGGCGCTGTCGTCTCGGGTGCGCGGATCGGTGCTCATGGGCACATCGCTTATGGATACCGTGAGCGATCCCAAGGATCAGTTTGCCGTATTCAACGGTCTTGAGTGTGACCGGAGGCATATCATCTATGCCAAATACGCTCACGAGCGCATCAATGCGTTCGAAAACGAAGTCGTCGACTTCTTTAACCAAACGTTCTACCCGTGTTCTTTGGCCTAGACGGCCTGGACACTGCCAACAAGAGTGGGCGGCATAGGGCTGCCCGCCAGACAACTAAGGAGATTCTTGTGGCAACTCAGAAATTCACCGGCGTTATCCCTCCCGTCGTTGTTCCCGATACCGAAGACCACCAGCTCGATGTTGCCTCCTTTGAGCGCAGCATCAACCGCATGATCGATGCCGGCGTCGATGGCTTGTTCTTCTTGGGCTCCTCGGGCGAGGTCGTCTTCTCCACCGACGAGCGTCGCCGTCAGATCATCGCCGAGGCCGTCCGTATCGTCGACCACCGCGTTCCCGTTCTGGTCGGCATCATCGACACCGAGACCGAGCGCATGATCGAGCACGGTAAGGTCGCTCAGGAGCTGGGCGCCGATGCGCTTGTCGCCACCTGCCCGTTCTATGCCCTGCAGGGCATGACTGAGGTCGAGGAGCACTTCCGCATCCTGCATGAGGAACTCGACCTGCCCATCTTCGCCTACGACATTCCCGTGTGTGTCCACACCAAGCTCCCTTGGAAGCTCCTTGCCAAGCTCGGTGCCGAGGGCGTTCTGGCCGGCGTCAAGGATTCCTCGGGTGATGACATCTCGTTCCGCTACCTCGTTCAGGAGAACGAGAAGAACGGCCATCCGATGAGCATTCTCACCGGTCACGAGGTTGTTGTCGACGGCGCCTACCTCGGTGGCGCCGACGGTTCCGTCCCGGGTCTCGCCAACGTTGAGCCCGAGGGCTACGTGCGTCAGTGGAAGGCCGCTCAGGCTGGTGACTGGGCTACCGTCAAGGCCGAGCAGGACCGCCTCAATGAGATTTCGCACATCTGGGATGTCACCTCGGGCGTCCAGGGCTATGCCGGTGGCGTCGGCGCCTTCAAGACCGCTATGAACCTCATGGGCATCTTCGACAGCCCGACCATGCCGCGCCCGGTGAAGGCCATGACCGGCGAGAACGTCGAGGCGATTAAGAAGGTCCTTCAGGACAACGGTCTCCTTTAAAGCTTTCCCGGGCACCCGATCTTGGGGCTCAAGCGGTCGAGCGTGACCCATTAGGTCAACGCCCGACCGCTTTCACCCCAACCTCGGGCACCCGGGAAACCTTTACCAAGCTGCGGCGATAACGCAGCCTTCATTTCCTGTAGTTGTTTTTTATCTCCTAAGGAGAGCGACATGGAGAACAAGTACGTCTGCTCTGTCGATATCGGCGGCACCAAGATTGCGACCGCCATTATGGAGTACCCGGCTGACGGTAGTGTGCCCCATCCCGTTTTTGAGGCCGAGGTTCCCACCGAGGCCCAAGAGGGCGGCGAGGCCGTCTTCCAGCGTATCGAGGCGTCCATCAAGGCTGCTCTCGAGGCGAATCCCGATGTCGAGGTCCTTGGCGTCGGTATCGGTGCCGCCGGCGTTGTCGATCCCAAGACGGGTGCCATTGCGTATGCCAACGAGATCATGCCCGGCTGGTCCGGCGTTCAGTTGGGGCCGCGTCTGCGCGAGGACCTCGGTCTTCCCGTTGCCGTTGTAGGCGACGTGCAGGCTCATGCTCTGGGCGAGGCCCACTGGGGCGTCGGCAAGGGCAAGTTCTCCGTCTTGTGTCTTGGCATCGGTACGGGCATCGGCGGCGCATATGTCGAGAACGGCCGCGTGATGCAGGGCTTCCATGGTGCTGCCGGTCATATGGGCCACATCGAGTGCTCGGCTGCCGCCGGCATTCCCTGCGCCTGCGGGCGTTCCGGCCATCTGGAGTCGGTTGCTTCGGGCACTTCCATTGGTCGTATGTACGATGAGCGCTTTGGTCGCGTCGACCCCAGCCGTCCTTCGGTCGGTCGCGATGTGAACGACCTGTGCCGTGCGGGCGACGCAAAGGCGACCGAGGTCATCCATGACGCCGGCTTTGCGCTGGGTGCCAGCTTGGGCTCTCTCGCTAACATCCTGGACCCTGAGGTCATCGTGCTTTCGGGTGGCGTGATTCATCAAGGTCCCGATTGGCGTTCGCAGACGTGGAAGGATTCGGTGCACGAGGGCTATGCCAGCCAGGCGCTCGATCCGCTTCAGGACACGCCGATCCTCATCGGTTCTCTGGAGGGCGATGCTCCGCTCATCGGTGCCGCCGAACACCTTCTTGCATCGTTGAAGTAAACATAACTACCAAGTGCGCCTTCTGAGGTGCCGCAGATTGACGTGAAAGAGGAGCGAAGCGTACTTCGGTACGTGAGCGACGGTTTGAACGTCAAGGTGCGGTGTCTCAGAAGGCTGTTTTTAGAAAGGTTGAGTCGAACATGACCGTCGATCCTTTGATTCAATCCCTGAAGGGCAAGCTCGTCGTGAGCGTTCAGGCGTATATGGGCGAGCCGCTTCGTACGCCCGAGACCATGGCTCAAATGTCTCGCGCTTGCGAGCTTGGCGGCGCCGCCGCCATTCGCTGCCAGGGCCTTGCCGACATTGCCGCCATTAAGGGTCGCTGTGAGGTTCCCGTCATCGGCCTGTGGAAGGATGGGCACGAGGGCGTTTATATCACGCCGACGCTGCGTCACGCTCGCGCCTGCGTTGCTGCCGGTGCCGATATCGTGGCGATCGACGCCACCGATCGTCCGCGCCCCGATGGCAAGACGGTCGAGGATACCTTCCGCCCGCTGCACGAGGAGGGTGTGCTCCTGATGGCGGATTGTGCCACCATCGAGGATATTCGCCGTGCTGTTGATATGGGCTTTGACCTGGTATCCACCACGCTTTCTCACGGCGTCGCCGCCATCGACTGCACCATGGCCGATGGCCCCGATCTGCCGCTCCTGCGTCAGGCGACCGAGGAATTCCCCGGCCTTCCCATCATTTGCGAGGGTCGCGTGCATACGCCCGAGGAGGCTCGCGCCGCGATCGATGCTGGCGCCTGGGCCGTTGTCGTCGGCACCGCCATCACGCACCCCACGAGTATTACGAGTTGGTTCAAGGCTGCGCTTGAGGCGTAAGACAGGCCTCGTATCCGCTCGGGGCGGTATACTCAATATAGGCAATTGACCGCGCGGGATCCGGGTTGCTGGGTCCCGCGCTTGTTTTCGGGAGGCAGCACATGCAAAAGGGAGATGCCATGGATGCGGCGGAGCGCTCGGAGCGCATCCCCGATATCGTCATCATCACCGGAATGTCCGGATCGGGCCGCACGCAGGCCATGCACGTGTTCGAGGACATGGGCTATTTTTGCATCGATAACCTGCCTCCGCGTCTCATCGCCCAGCTTGCCGAGCTCGTCGGCATCAATACGGGCGTGGGCAGGCATCTCGCCGTCACCTGCGATTTGCGTAGCCAGGGACTGTTTGACGAGTTGCTCGATGCGGTCGCCGCGCTCGAAGAGCGCGAGATGAGCTGCGACATCGTGTTCCTGGAGGCTTCTGACGAGGTGCTGATTCGTCGCTACAGCGAAAATCGCCGCCGTCATCCCATTGCCAAGCCGGGGGAGACTACGGCCGATGCCATTCAGCGCGAGCGCCTTCAGCTTCAGGGCGTGCGCGACCGAGCCGATATGATTATCGACACGAGCCGTCTGCGCACCTCTGCGCTGCGCAACAAGCTACGTATGGCATTTTCCGAGCTGTCCGACCAGCAGCTCATGGACGTCCACGTGTTCTCGTTTGGCTTTAAGCACGGCATGCCCGTCGAGGCGGACATTATGATCGACGTCCGCTTCCTGCCTAATCCGTTCTACGATCCCGAGATGCGCACGATGACCGGTCTCGATAAAAAGGTCTCCGATTTTGTTCTGGACCATCCCAAGACGCAGGAGTTTTGGAAGGCTTGGACACAGCTGCTCGATACGGTGATGCCGGGCTATATCGCGGAGGGTAAGCCGCAGCTTTCTATCGCCATCGGCTGCACGGGCGGCCAGCACCGCAGCGTTGCCATTGCCGAGGCCACGGCCCGTTACCTGGAAGGCGCTCAGTACCATGTGAGCATCTCCCACCGCGACCTGTCGCGCGCCAACACGAAGGCATAGGCCTGCATGTCGTTTACCGCTGAGGTGCGCGACGAGCTTGCGCGCTGCGAACCCGAATGTGAATACTGCGACTTGTCGACGCTTGCCGCCCTCACGCGCGTGAGCGGTACGCTCTCGCTTACCGGCTCTGGGCGGTATCGTTTGACGGTTGCGACTGAGACGGGAGCCGTCGCGCGCACGATGATCACGCTGACGCATCGTATCCTTAAGCTCAAAACGGAGTTCACCGTCCGTAAATCTGTATTGCATAAGGTTCGAAACTACCTCATCACCTTGCCTGATCAGCCCGATTTGGATAAGGCTCTGGTGCTGCTGGGCATTCTCGACCGTAGGGGAGGGCTCGTCGCAGGTGTGCCGCGTCACATTGTCGCCCGTCCATGCTGTAGACTTGCCTATATCCGCGGCGCGCTCATCGCGGGCGGCTTCGTGGCCGATCCACGCGGCGATTTTCATCTGGAGATCGCTGTGCAGGGCGAGCAATATGCCAAGGGACTTTGCGAGCTGTTGGAGCAGATTGGGGTCCATGCTCGTGTTAATGCACGGCGGGGGTCATATGCCGTGTACATTAAGAGCGCCGAGGAAATCGAGCATCTATTAAAGCTGATTGGTGCCAAGCGCAGCGTTGCCGAGATTGAGGAGGCGCGCGCGGTCAAGTTGGTTAAGAACGATGTGAACCGTCGCGTGAATGCCGAGCTCGCCAACCAGACCAGAAGCGCCGGTGCTGCCCAACATCAGCTTGCGCTTATCGATGAGCTCGAGCAGCGTGGCCTTCGCGATGCGCTTCCGGATGCCTTGGCGGTCTTTTGCGACCTGCGCGAGCGCTATCCTGATCTGTCGCTGCGTGATTTGGGGGAGATGGCTGACCCTCCCTTGTCGAAGTCAGCCCTCTACCATCGTGTTTTACGGCTTGAAAAGCTCATTGAAGCAAACAGGTAGTTTGAAGTAACGACTTATATATGGATTTAGCTGCTATTTTAGTCTTTAAAACGTTTTAACGTAAATTTGATTTTCAATTTCGAGCATTCTCGTGAAATTCAAGTCAAAAAAAAGGTATATTAGGCGAGTGGTTAGTTTGTGGGCCTCAACGGCGGGCGCTGTAGCTCGCGGGGGCCTTACGAAAGGAGACACAATGGCAGTAAAGGTTGCTATTAACGGCTTCGGTCGCATCGGTCGTCTGGCTTTCCGTCAGATGTTCGGTCATGAGGGCTCCGAGATCGTCGCTATCAACGACCTCACCTCTCCCGATATGCTCGCTTACCTGCTGAAGTACGACTCCACGCAGGGCAACTACGCTCGCGATCACGAGGTCGTTGCTGGCGAGGATTCCATCACCGTTGACGGCAAGGAGATCAAGATCTACAAGGAGGCCGACGCCAACAACCTGCCTTGGGGCGACCTTGACGTCGACGTCGTTCTCGAGTGCACCGGCTTCTACACCAGCAAGGCTAAGGCTCAGGCCCACATCAACGCTGGCGCCAAGAAGGTCGTCATCTCCGCTCCGGCCGGCAGCGATCTGCCCACCATCGTGTACAACGTCAACCATGAGACGCTGACCGCTGAGGACAACATCATCTCCGCTGCTTCCTGCACCACCAACTGCCTCGCCCCGATGGCCAAGGGTCTGAACGACTTCGCTCCCATCGTGTCCGGCATCATGACCACCATCCACGCCTTCACCGGCGACCAGATGCCGCTCGACGGCCCGCAGCGCAAGGGCAACTTCCGTCGCTCCCGCGCCTGCTCCGAGAACATCGTCCCGAACACCACGGGCGCTGCCAAGGCCATCGGCCTGGTTCTCCCCGAGCTCAACGGCAAGCTCATCGGTGCCGCCCAGCGCGTCCCGACGCCGACCGGCTCGCTGACCAACCTCTACGCCGTCGTTGACAAGAAGGTCACCGTCGACGAGGTCAACGCTGCCATGAAGGCCTACGCCGAGACCATCCCCGAGACCTTCGCCTACAACGAGGACCAGATCGTCTCCCGCGACATCGTCGGCGAGACCCACGGCTCCATCTTCGACGCCACTCAGACCATGTGCTCTGACCTCGGCAACGGCCAGACCCTCGTTCAGGTCACCTCTTGGTACGACAACGAGAACTCCTACACCTCTCAGATGGTCCGCACCATCAAGTACTTCGAGAAGTTCGTTGCTTAATTTAGCTTTTAGCGAATAGCTCGTTGAGCGTCTAAAGAAGGGCGCGGCCTTATAGGGCTTACACCCTAGGGTCGCGCCCTTTTTATAAGAAATCGTCTGCCGTAATGGGAGGCAGACACGTACGAAAGGTAGAAGCAAACATGGCCTTTACCAAGAAGACCGTCCGCGACATCGATGTCGACGGAAAGCGCGTTCTCGTCCGCGTTGACTTTAACGTGCCTATCAAGGATGGCGTCGTTGGCGACACCACCCGTATCAAGGCTGCCCTGCCCACCATCAACTACCTCGTTGAGCACAACGCTCGCGTCATCCTCATGAGCCATCTCGGCCGTCCCGAGGGCACCGGCTTCCAGCCCGAGCTGTCCCTCGAGCCCGTCGCCAAGAAGCTCGCTGAGCTCTCTGGTCTCGACGTTGCCTTTGTCGCCGACACCTACGGCGAGAAGGCTGCCGAGGCTGTCGCTGCCGTCGAGCCGGGCAAGGTTCTCGTTCTCGAGAACGTCCGCTTCGATAAGCGTGAGAAGAAGAACGATCCCGAGATCGCCAAGAAGCTCGCTTCCTATGGTGACGTCTTCGTTCTCGATGCCTTCGGCACCGCTCACCGCGCCCAGGGTTCCGTCGTGGGCCCCGCCGCTTATCTGCCCGCCGTCGCCGGCTTCCTTCTCGAGAAGGAGGTCGACACGCTGACCGGCATCTTCGCCGAGCCCGAGCGTCCCTTCGTCGCCATCGTCGGTGGTTCCAAGGTTTCCTCCAAGATCGGCGTTCTCGATCACCTCATCGACTCCGCTGACACCCTGATCATCGGTGGCGGCATGGCCTACACCTTCTTCCTGGCTCAGGGCCTGTCCGTTGGCCAGTCCCTCAAGGAAGAGGACTGGGTCGAGCGCGCCGGCGAGATGCTCAAGAAGGCCGAGGAGAAGGGTGTCAAGATCCTGCTCCCCATCGACAACCGTGTTGCCGATCACTTTGGCGAGGACGCTGTCCCCGAGGTTGTTGCTTCCGACGCTATCCCCGACGATCGTGAGGGTATGGACATCGGTCCCAAGACCGAGGAGCTCTATGCCGAGGCTGTCAAGGGCGCCAAGACCGTGTTCTGGAACGGCCCCATGGGCGTCTTCGAGTTTGACAACTTTGCTCACGGCACCCAGGCTATCGCCGAGGCTCTCGCCGAGGCTGACTGCACCTCGATCATCGGCGGTGGTGACTCTGTCGCAGCTGTCAACAAGTTCAACCTGGCCGACAAGATGAGCTGGATCTCCACCGGTGGTGGCGCTTCCATGGAGCTCGTCGAGGGTAAGGCCCTGCCCGGAGTGGAGGCGCTTCTCGATGCCTAATCGCACCCTTCTTATCGCTGGTAACTGGAAGATGAACAACGACGTCGCCGAGGCCGCCAAGCTCGCCGACGAGCTGGCTCAGGCTCTGCCCGAGGTTCCGGCTGGCGTCGAGGTGCTCGTCTGCCCTCCGACCATCGACATCACCACGGTTCATGACCGCATTCAGGCTGCCCCCATCGCCCTCGGTGCACAGAACGTGTACTGGGAGGCCAAGGGTGCCTTCACCGGTGAGTCTTCTTGCGACATGCTCAAGTCCGCTGGCTGCACCTACTGCATCATCGGTCACTCCGAGCGTCGCGACTACTTCCACGAGACCGACGAGGACCAGAACAAGAAGGCCAAGGCTCTCGTTGCCGCCGGTCTTGTTCCCGTCTTCTGCTGCGGCGAGTCCCTCGAGGTCCGCGAGGCTGGCACCTATGTCGAGCACGTCGTGAACCAGGTCAAGGCTGGCCTTGCTGGCCTTGAGATCACCTGCCCCAAGCAGGTCGTCGTCGCCTACGAGCCCATCTGGGCCATCGGCACCGGCAAGACCGCTACCGCCGAGGATGCTCAGGAGGTCTGCGGTGCTATCCGTGAGACCCTCAAAGAGATGTTCGGCGAGGAGCTCGCTAACGGCATCCGCGTGCTGTATGGCGGTTCCGCCAAGCCCGGCAACATCGCCGAGCTCGTCGCCAAGCCCGACGTTGACGGCGCCCTCGTGGGCGGCGCTTCGCTCAAGGCTGCCGACTTCGCCTCTATGGTCGTCAAGGCAGGCGAGTAGGACATATGGCACAACGTCATCTTCCTGCACTCCTGATTATCATGGATGGCTGCGGCCTTGCTCCGGCCGATGGCGAGAATGCCGTCGCCGCTGCCAAGACGCCCTTCCTTGATGGCCTGTACGAGAAGTACCCCCACACCACGCTCGGTGCTTCGGGCGAGGACGTGGGCCTTCCCGACGGCCAGATGGGCAACTCCGAGGTGGGTCACCTCAACATCGGTGCCGGCCGCATCGTGTTCCAGGAGCTTTCGCGCATCAACAACGCCATCAAGGACGGCTCCATCGCCAAGAACGAGGTTTTTGTCAAGGCTATGGACGACGTCAAGGCTGACGGTAAGACTCTCCACCTCATGGGCCTTATGAGCCCGGGCGGTGTTCATTCTCACATGAACCACGTCGAGGCTCTGGTCAAGATGGCTGCCGAGCACGGTGTCAAGACCGTTCGCGTCCACGCCTTCATGGATGGTCGCGACGTTGACCCGCAGTCCGGTGCCGGTTACATGAGTGAGTTCTGCGCCTTCCTGGCTAAGATCTCCGAGGAGACCGGTTGCGACGCTCGCGTTGCCACCGTCTCGGGCCGTTATTGGGCCATGGACCGCGATAATCGTTGGGAGCGCATCCAGCGCGCCTACGACGTCATGGTCAACGCGTCCGATGCCGATACCGACCCCGTTGCCGGTATCAAGGCCTACTACGAGAAGGATCCGCGCGGCGACGAGTTCGTCGAGCCCTTCGCTGCCCACAACGAGGGCATTCACGAGGGCGACGCGGCCATCTTCTTCAACTTCCGTCCCGACCGCGCTCGTCAGATGACCCGCGTGTTCACGGACAAGGAGTTCGACGGCTTTGAGCGCGAGCAGATCAAGCTTTCGCACTTTGTGACGATGACCGAGTACGATCCGACGTTTGACGTCGAGGTCGCCTTCCCCAAGACGTTCCCCGAGAACGTCCTGGCCGACGTTATCGCCGCCAATGGCCTGAAGCAGCTGCACACTGCCGAGACCGAGAAGTACGCCCACGTGACGTTCTTCCTCAACGGTGGCATCGAGGAGCCCAAGGAGGGCGAGGAGCGCGTGCTCGTCGCTTCCCCCAAGGTTGCTACCTACGATCTGCAGCCCGAGATGAGCGCTCCCGAGGTTACCGAGAAGCTCGTCGCCGCCATCAACGAGGATCGCGCTGATTTCTACATCGTGAACTTCGCGAACTGCGACATGGTTGGTCACACCGGTGTCTTCGACGCTGCCGTTAAGGCTGTCGAGGCTGTTGACGATGCCCTGTCCAAGGTTGTCCCGGCGATTCTCGCCAAGGGCGGCTTTGCGCTGATTACCGCCGACCACGGCAACGCCGATCACATGTTTGACGTTGCTTCCGACGGTTCCAAGCATCCGTTTACGGCTCACACCACCAACCGTGTGCCGTTCATCATCGTTGATGAGAAGGCACAGCTCACCGGTATCGAGGACGGCCGTCTTTCCGATATCGCTCCGACCATGCTCACCATGGCTGGTATTGAGCCTTCCGCCGAGATGACGGGCCGCGTGCTCGCCACCGAGGCCTAATAGAAAACAAATACCGTTTTCTAGTAAGGGGGTTGTCCACGACCGGACAACCCCCTTTTTAATATTTCTGCCATTTGGGGACGGGGTAGAAATGGTAGAAATACTTTTCCTCTAAAGCTTGACTTCCCGTTTGCCTGTGAGGGTTTGCCGCTGGCTAGTTTTCTTTCGTTGCCAACCTTGTATTAATGCCTATCTGGGTAGAGTTTGATGCAAACATGCTTGCGGATTGTGAGGTCCAGCAATGACAAGGCAGGCCAGAGTTAAGTCCCCCTATGGCTATTACCACGTGATGATGAGAGGCTGTGGCAAGCAGTATCTATTCGAAGAGGATTATCAGCGCAGGTTTTTCATGTCCGTAGCAGGCGAAGCATGCACGCAGTACAAGGCATCGTTATGTGCCTGGTGCCGCATGGACAACCACGTGCATATGCTGCTTTCTGATCACGAGGACCATATGTGGGAGATTATCCATTACATAGGAACCCTCTATGGTCAGTTTTTCAACAGGGTGACCGGACGCTGTGGCCCTGTATTTCAGGATCGCTATAAAAGTAAGCCAATCGAGTCTAACGACTATTTTATGCAAGCAATTCGCTATATTCACGATAATCCGATTGAGCTTGGTTGCCGTCCGGAATGCTACCAATGGAGCAGCTATCAAGCCTACCTTGGTGAAGGCGGCCATCTGGACCGAAGCATCCTATTTAGTCTAATCGGTGGACAGGGAAATTTTGAATCCTTTAGCAAATCGGGCCGCAAGGATACCTATGTATTGAATACGGGTCGTTCGATGACGGTATTTGAGCAGGAGCGCAAGGCTAGGGGAGTTCTGAACGGCATGGATCCCCATGATGTTATAGGGCTTCCCGGTCCATTTGAACGTGCCGAGGCTGTTCGAAGGCTGTATGAGGCCGGCTTTAGTGAGCGACAGATTGTCCGTCTTACGGGGCTTGGACGCTATGTCGTTCAAACTGCTGTCAAATCACTTTAATAGATGAAAATCAAGAGCTATTTCTGCCATTTCTACCCCGTCCCCGAGTGGCGGGTAGGGGAGAGCGGGGGTTGTGGTACAGTACTGGAGTTTGAATTGTTCTATTAAGGAGCTTATCTATGGGTCCGTTCCAGATTCTTCTGTTTGTCGTTTGGGCTGTTTCTGCCGTGGCGCTGACGATTCTCGTCCTGATGCATTCCGGTAAGGGTACCGGCGTTTCGGATATGATCGCTAGCTCGCTGTATAACTCCAGCTCTGCCACAGGCGTTATGGAGCAGAACCTCGACCGCCTGACCGTCATCATGGCTGTCGTGTTTGCCGTGTGCGTCGTGCTATGTATGTTCTTCTTCCCGCAGGGCATCGTGGGCTATTAATCACGAGCTGCATAAGTACTTGTAAAGGGTTCCGCAAGTGCGGGACCCTTTTTTGTTTACATATTTGTAACAGAGTCAAAAATATCACCACATACTTCGCCCAACTAAAGAAATTCTTGACCGTTGACCGGAATCAGGCCCAATTTGTGCATAAAATGCGCTACTGTATTGCAAAACGTTGGCCTGTTGTGCATAACCAGCCATAGCAACGGGCGGCGTTTTGATGGTTCGGATCGGATTGTCTCGACATGTGTCCGACTGAACATTTCTTTGTCCTATCTCATAAGGAGGATGGCATGGCTGATTCTATGTTCCACCAGCCCGTTATGGGTCGTCGCGCCTTTGTTGGCGGCACCCTCGCTGCGAGCTCCATGGCTTTTCTTGCCGCATGCGGCAAGAAGGGCGGCGACGCTTCCGGTTCTGAGTCCGGTTCGACGCTGAACTTCTACATCAACAACCCGGTCTGCATCGACCCCTACAATGTCCAGGAGGACCAGGGCACTCAGGTCGAGTACCAGCTCTTTGACGCTCTGACCTCTTATGACGCCGAGAAGGGCGAGATCGTTCCGCTGGCTTGCGAGTCCTTCGAGGCCAACGACGACGCCACCGAGTTCACCTTCAAGATCAAGAAGGCCAAGTTCCACAACGGTGACGACGTCACTTCCAAGTCCTTCAAGCTCGGTTGGGAGCGTCTGGTCAACACCAAGTCGGCCATCGCTACCGAGTACGGCCCTTCTGAGGTCTCCTATCACCTTTCCATGGTCGAGGGCTATGACGACCTGCTTGCCGGTAACGCCACCGAGCTCAGCGGTGTTACTTGCCCCGACGATGAGACCCTCGTCGTCAAGCTGTCTTCCGCTTACGCCGACTTCCCCTTCGTCGCCTCTCACCCGGCTCTGTCCCCGGTTCCCGAGTGCGCCGAGTCCGATGCCAAGAGCTTCTATCTTGCACCGGTCGGTAACGGCCCGTTCATGATGGACGGCAAGTGGGAGGATGGTCAGGAGATCAACCTCAAGAAGTTCGACGATTACTATGGCGACAAGGCCAAGATCGATGGCATCCACTTCCAGGTCATCAAGGACATGGAGACCGCTTACAAAGAGTTCCAGGCCGGTAACCTCGATGTCTGCGACGTTCCCGTTGCTCAGATCGATGCCGCCAAGAAGGATCGCGGCGTGTCCAAGGACGGCTACACCATGGGCGACGGCGAGCGCATGCTGCTCGGCGCCGAGCCTTCCACCTACTATCTGACCTGCAACAACACGGCCGAGCCGTTCAACAACGCCGACCTGCGCAGGGGTATCTCCCTGGCCATCAACCGTGAGGCCATCTGCAAGACCATCTTCAAGGGTACCCGTACCCCCGCCGACGGCATTGTTCCTCCGGGCATCGATGGCTACAAGGAGGGCGCATGGGAGTTCTGCGCCTACGACGTCGACAAGGCTAACGAGTACCTCGACAAGGTTGCTCCCGCTGGCGCTGACGGCGATCGTGGCATTAACGTGACTCTGTCCTACAACCAGGACGGTGGCCACAAGGAGATCATGGAGTCTATCATCGGCGACCTCGCCAAGGTTGGCGTTACCGCTGTCTCCGATACCCCCGAGTGGTCTGCCCTGCTCGAGCAGTATCAGAACTTTAACTATCAGTTCGGTCGTCTGGGTTGGATTGCCGACTACCCGATTATGGACAACTTCCTGTATCCGCTGTTCCACTCCGACTCCCTCGGTGGCGACAACCGCTCCGGTTACAACAACCCCGAGTTCGACGCCAAGGTCGACGAGGCTCGCACTACTGTTGACGACGAAGAGCGCGTCGCTAAGATGCAGGAGGCTGACGCTATGGTCGCTGCCGACTGCCCGGTCATCCCGGTGATGTTCTACACGCACACCATCGTCGGCTCCGATCGCATCAAGCACCTCTATGTCGATCCGCAGAAGCATGCCGAGCTGGGTACCGCTGAGCTCGCCTAAGAGTTTGCAGCTTCCGTGAGGGTCAAGTATTTACGTAGACCTCATGGGAAACATACAGTTCTCCCTAACCTGGGGTAAACTGGCTGATGGTAATTTTGGGATGCCGGTCTGGCGATCGGCATCCCATTTAGGTTAATCCCTAGATAGGGGAGTGGTATGGGTAAGTACATCGTTAAACGTGTGCTTCAGTTCATCCCGGTGTTTTTGGGCGTTACGCTGATTTTGTTCGCCCTCCAGAATATCGTGCCGGGAGATCCGATCAAGCTGATCGGTGGAGACAAGGCTCTGTCCCCCGAGGTGGAGCTTCAGCTTCGCGTTCGCTATCACCTGGTCCAGTCGGACGAGGACGGCAACGCGATCCTTGACGAGAACGGCGACCCCGTTCAAACGTCGCTCGTGGACCGTTACTTGTATTACATGAACGGCCTGCTTCATGGCGATCTGGGCAATTCGTATCAGCGCAAGCTGCCGGTTACGGAAATCTTTGCCCAGAAGTATCCGTATACGGTCAAACTTGCCGCGTGCGCCATCGTGCTCGAGGCAATCATGGGTATCGGTGCGGGTATCATTTCGGCGGTAAAGCGTTATTCCTTCTGGGATATTTTGGTAACGCTCACCACGTCGATCCTCGTTGCCGTCCCGGCCTTCTGGCTCGGTATGTTGCTGCAACTGTTCTTTGGCGTCATTCTCAAGGACGCCACGGGCGGTGCATTCTCCATGCCGATCTCGGGTGCCGGCGGTGCCAGCTCTCAGTATCAGGATTGGATGCACTATGTGCTTCCGACCATTACGCTGGCTTCGGTTTCGACCGCTTATGCTGCCCGCATAATGCGCTCGCAGCTGCTTGACGTCATGAACCAGGATTACATCCGTACGGCAAAAGCCAAGGGTCTCTCCAATCGCGCGATCATCATCAAGCATGCGCTTAAGAATGCACTCATCCCCGTCGTTACCTATATTGGTGTCGACTTTGGCGGCATGCTTTCGGGCGCCATCCTGACCGAGACGGTCTTTAACTGGCCCGGTATCGGCTATGAGGTCTATCGCGCCATTAGCATGCGTGACTGGCCCATCGTTATGGGCGGCGTTACGCTCATCGTCGTCGTCGTCATGGTGATCAACCTGCTCGTCGACATTAGCTATGCATTCCTCGACCCGCGCATCCGCCTTGGCGGTCCGTCGGATAAGGCCTAAGGGAGGTACGTCTCATGCAGGAAACTGATTCTCAGTCTCAGGAGCAGGCTACCGCCACCAAGGCCGCATCTGCTCCCGCCAAGTCCCGCACGCTGTGGGGCGACGCTTTTAAGCGTCTTCGTAAGAACAAGCTCGCCGTTATCGGTGTCTGCTGGATCATCATCGTCGTTGTGGTTGCCCTGACCGCAGATCTGTGGGCTAAGCCCTGGCTCGGTTCGCCGACGGCTTCCGACTCGACCACCATGGCCCAGACGTCGCTGATGGCTCCGTGTGCAGAGCACCCGTTTGGCACCGACGCCCTTGGTCGTGACATTCTCGTTCGCGTTATCTACGGTGCACGTGTTTCGCTTTCCGTCGGTATTATGGCCACTGCGATCTCCACGGTGATTGGTCTGGTCATGGGTGCTCTGGCCGGTTTCTACGGCGGCATCTGGGATACGATCATCATGCGCTGTGCGGATATTTTCCTAGCGTTCCCGTACGTGCTTTTCGTTGTCGCCATGATCGCCGTTATCGGACGTGGTCTTCAGAACGTCTTTTTTGCCATCGGCATTCTCGGCTGGCCTTCGATTGCGCGCGTCTTCCGCTCTGCAATCTTGACGGTCAAGGAAAACGACTATGTTGACGCTGCGCGCGCGATGGGTGCATCTGATGCTCGTATCGTTGTGCGTCACATCTTCCCGAACTCCGTCGCCTCCATCGTGGTCTACGCGACCATGAACATTGGTGGCGCCATTCTGACCGAGTCCGCTCTGTCCTTCCTCGGCATGGGCGTTATTCCGCCTACGCCTTCGTGGGGCTCCATGATTCAGGACGGTCAGCAGTATCTTCTGACTGCTCCCTGGATGATGATCATGCCCGGTCTGGCAATTCTTTCGACGGTGCTCGCCTTCACCCTGCTGGGTGACGGTCTGCGCGACGCCCTCGACGTCAAGATGAAGGACGCATAAGGATGAAGAAGAACAAGAACTATGTGGACCTGAAGGACCAGCCGGTTCCCGAGGGCCAGCATCTGCTCGAGGTCGATGACCTTAAGATGTATTTCCATACCGAGGACGGCGTCGTTCGCGCTGTCGACGGTGTCTCCTACACGCTCGATCGCGGCGAGACCCTGGGCGTCGTCGGTGAGTCCGGCTCCGGTAAGTCCGTGACCGCCATGACCATCATGGGTCTTATCTCGATGCCTCCGGGAAAGATCGAGGGCGGCGACGTTCGCTATCGCGGTCGTTCTATCCTCGAGATGACCGAGGAAGAGATGCAGCACATTCGCGGTAACGATATCGCGATGATCTTCCAGGATCCTATGACCTCCTTGAACCCGGTCTATAAGATCGGCAAGCAGGTGGGCGAGGGCCTTCGTCTGCACCGCGGCTACTCCAAGCAGGAGGCACTCAAGCGTGCCACCGAGCTTTTGGACCTCGTTGGCATTCCCGAGCCCGAGAAGCGCGTCAATGAGTATCCCCACCAGTTCTCTGGCGGTATGCGTCAGCGCGTCATGATTGCCATGGCTCTTGCCTGCGATCCCGATATTCTGATTGCCGACGAGCCCACGACTGCCTTGGACGTTACCATCCAGGCTCAGATTATTGAGCTTATGCAGGAAATGCAGGAGAAGAACGGCAACGCCATCATCATGATCACCCATGACCTGGGCGTTGTCGCTGATATGGCCGACAAGATCATGGTTATGTACGCCGGCCGTCCCGTCGAGTTCGGTACTGCTGAGGAAATCTTCTACGAGAGCCGCCACCCCTACACCTGGGGCCTTATCCGCTCCATCCCGGAGCAGGCCATCGATGAGAAGAAGCCGCTTACGCCGATTCATGGCAACCCGCCTTCGCTCATGAACCTGCCCGAGGGCTGCGTGTTCTCGCCTCGTTGCCCCTATGCGACCGATAAGTGCCGCAAGCAGCGCCCCGAGCGCGTTGTCACCGAGTCTGGTCACTACTCTGCGTGCCACTACTCCGGTGACCCCGAGTTCCTCAAGAACGCTCCTGAGACGTCCCGTACGCGCAAGGATTCCAAGAAGGGAGGCGAGGCGTAATGGCAGATACCAACGAGCGTACTCCGCTGCTGAAGGTCGAGCACCTCTCTAAGGAGTTTCCCGCTGAGTCCGGCATGTTCGCCAAGCGCTTCTCCAAGCGTGTCGTCTCTGCTGTGAACGACATTTCGTTCGAGATCTATCCTGGCGAGACCTTTGGTCTGGTCGGCGAGTCCGGTTGCGGTAAGTCCACCACGGGCCGTACCATCATGCGCCTCACCAAGCCGACGGCCGGCAAAGTGTTCTTCCAGGGCAAAGACGTTGCCGAGATGAGCAAGCACGAGATCAAGGATATGCGTCGCGAGATGCAGTTCATCTTCCAGGATCCTTATGCTTCGCTCAATCCTCGTATGACTATCGGTGAGATCGTCTCCGAGCCCATGACCATTCACGGCGTGGGCACCAAGGAGGAGCGCATTGAGCGTGTCCGCGAGCTTCTCGACGTTGTCGGACTGAACCCCGAGCACATTAACCGCTATCCTCATGAGTTCTCCGGCGGTCAGCGTCAGCGTGTCGGCATTGCCCGTGCATTTGCGCTGAAGCCCAAGCTGATTATCTGCGACGAGCCGGTTTCCGCTCTGGATGTGTCCATTCAGGCCCAGGTTCTGAACCTGCTCAAGGAACTCCAGGACAAGTTCGGTACTGCATATTTGTTTATCGCCCACGACCTGTCTGTCGTGCAGCATATCTCCGATCGCGTTGCCGTTATGTATCTGGGCAAGATGGTCGAGGTTTCGGACTGGAAGACGCTCTACAGTGAGCCTCACCATCCGTACACGCAGTCGCTGCTGTCTGCTGTGCCGGTGCCCGATCCTGATATCCAGAAGACGCGCAAGCGCATCATCCTCGCTGGCGATCCGCCGTCACCGCTGGATCCGCCGACCGGTTGCCGTTTTCACACTCGCTGCCCGATCGCGCAGGGCATCTGCTCTGAGAAGCTTCCCGAGTTTAAGGAAGTCGCACCGGGTCACTGCTGCGCCTGCCACTTCGCGGAGCCGTTCCCGATCAAGGAATCGCACATCGACCTGTAGTCGGTTGTTATTGTCCGGGCCCGCCCTGAAGTTACTTTTCAGAACGTCCTCGGACATGCAAGAAACCCCCGCTGCGCACTTCGTGCGGCGGGGGTTTCTTGCGTCCTGCGGAGTGTTCTGAAAAAGTAACTTCAGGGCGGGCCCTGCGGTAACTCGGCATGGGGAGTGCGATTCCTTGATCGCTTACTTAATCTGATGAGAAATTGAGTGAGGCCGGAGCTTTGGCTCCGGCCTCCTTATATAAGGGCTCGGCAAAGTCGAGCCACCAAATTTACATCAGCCCCCAGAACATGTTTGAGAACTGTGCCTGAAGTATGTATTTGCAGGCCCCGAATCGGTGTTGCCTCCCGGCGCATTCCGCAGGGGGAGCGATATTTTGCAGCACGAAGTGCGCAACAAAATATCGCTCATGCCCGAGGACGCGCCGGGAGGCAACACCGATTCGGGGCCGAACATATAGATCTACCAGCGAATTTACAAATTCGTAAACTTTTTTGAAAAAAGTGCTTGCACAGTTCTCGAATCATAGGTTATTATCTTCCTCGTTGAACGCGCGGGTCCGACAAAACGAACCGTGAATCAACAACATAGCATGTCGGAGTGGCGGAATTGGCAGACGCGCTAGCTTGAGGTGCTAGTGACCGCTTTTTGGTCATGCGGGTTCAAGTCCCGCCTCCGACACCATCGCATTTGAGAAGCCTCTTCGGAGGCTTTTTTGTTACCGATAGACGGTGGGGTCCACGATGGAAACGCTTGAACGCAACGAGTGGGCAGACGTTGCCCAACTAGTCGAGATCACGAGCGATGCTGTCATCATCTGCGAGCTCGACGGAACCATTCTGCATGTGAATAATCGCTTACTTGGTTTGATGTGCGAGGAACGCGCCGACGTCATCGGTGGAGATGTTAAAGACGTCCTGTACTCGTCCGCTTTTGAACGTGCGACGGAACATCGTCTGCCATTTGAAACTGATGGCTCCGAGAACGAACTGATGCTCAAGTTGAGTGACGGCTCCTTTATCCCCGTCTTGGTTCGTGCGGGCTCCGTAACGCCTCCACGCATCTTTGGGCGCCGCGCGCCACGTGTCCTGGTGGCGCTCCATAGCATCGAAGAACAGTATTCGCACGACCGTCAGCTCAAGCGTGCTCTTTCGGAGCTTAGAGTGGCGAACAAGCGCCTCTCTGGCACGCTCTCGGTCATTATGAGTACCGTGGGCTCCGATGAGCTGCCCAGCCTACTTGATACCGTTTTGAACCAGCTTGTAGGAACGCTCGATGCTTCGGGTGCCGCTATCTATTTTTCTGAGAGCGGCGGTTTTAAACTTCGCGGTGTTTCCAAGGAGCTGTACGACAGCTACCTGCCTGAGTTTTTGCCGTATGGCGCTGGCATTCCGACGTATGTTCTTCGTGAGTCGCGTGCCTGTCGCTTGTCGATTCAACAGGACCTTGAGGGTGATAAGGCCGCCTCCGGTATGTTTATGGACTTGGACAATCGTTCTAAGCACCTGTTGCGCATGCAGGATATGCCTCCGTACCGCAGCGAGATCTGTCTTCCCGTTTTTTACGGTACGCAGATTCTTGGCGTGCTGGAAGTTGGTTGGAAACGCCCTCAAGCACCGCTCGCCTATGACGTTAATGTACTCGAGGTCATTTGCGATTACCTGTCTATCCAGCTGGTCGGCATGGCATCGAGCCTTCGCTCCCGTCGCACGGCCGAGCTTGGCCGCTCGCTCAATGTCTTGCGTGATGAGTTGTTTACCTTTCTAGACGATTCCGCCGCGGCTACCCAGGCGGTATCGTCCGAGATCTGCAATATGCTTAACTGCCATTTTTGCCCTGTTGAGTATGACGCCAGTCTGGATTCCTACGTCATAGATTTTGAAGGCGGCAGTCGCGTTGCTTTGCCGGACGATCCCGAGAAGCTTTTCTTTTCCACGACGGCGCCAGCGGCACGTCTGGGGGCTGGACCTGATGGCTTTGAGGCATCTGTTTTGGGAGGTACGAGTGCCGAGGACCTTAAACACGTCCGTATAACTCGCGTTGACGAATCGATGCCTATGGGAGGTTGGCTTAGGGCGCATGGTCTGCCTTGTCAAGGTCTCTACGTCGACTCCGGCATCGAGGCGGGGCGCCCGCGCTCTGAGGGTGATGGCAAGCACAGTAACGACGCGATTGTTCCTGCTTCTGTTGCGAAGAGCCCGACGACGCGCGCACTGCTGCTTCGTGATGGCAGCCAAGAGCCGATTGATGATCTTGAATATGACTACCTGGTGCACTTGGCGCATGACTTTGAACTGATCTACGAAGGCGAATCTCAAAAGCGCGAGGAGCGCCATATTGCTCAGACCCTTCAGATTGGCATGAGAAATTCCCTGGGGGATGTTCCGGGTATCGCAACCGATTCGGTGTACCTGTCGGCCACGAACTCGGCGTTGGTCGGCGGCGATTTCTATACGCTCATCCGTCTTCCCGACGACTGCGCCGTCATGATTCTGGGCGATGTGTCTGGCAAAGGCATTGAGGCTGCATCGATGTCTGCGCTCGTCAAGACGGCCCTGACGGCATATGCCTGGGAGGGCGCTGGACCGGCCCGCATGGCACGCTCCCTTAACAGCATGCTCATGGGCTTCTCGAGGGTCGAGACGTTCGTGACGGCCTTTATCGCCAAGATTGACCTTAAAGCCGGACGCGCAACGTATTGTTCGGCGGGCCATCCTCCGACCATGGTCATTAGGCCAGAGTCGATGCCGCTGGGTGGCGGCGAGGCCCGTGGAGGAGAGGTCGAGCTGCTTGGATGCCAATCGGGCGTAATCGGTGCCTTTGAGAGCATGGTGTACGAGACAGGCGTGTTTACGTTCGCTCCTGGCGACATGCTCTTCATGTATACGGACGGAACGATTGAGGCCCGCGACCGCACCGGAGCGTTCTTTGGCGAGCAGCGCCTTCGTGACCTTCTGCTCTCTGTCTCGGGTGAGGGCGTATCGGGAATCTGCGGCAAGGTCTTGGGCGAGCTTGACCGATTTACCGAATCGGCGCTGGACGATGACATTGCATTGGTGTCCCTTGAGTTTTTACGGGGCCGGTCCTAAACAGCGACGCTGGGCGCGTCGAATCCGCACGGTTGCGGAAACGCATGCATCGAACAAGCTCTTTTGGGGAACCATGGTCGTATGAATGAGTGGAATGACATAGCGGTTTTGACGCCACCAGGCGATATCGACATCGCCACGGTGCCTGCGCTGCGTCGGCGGTTGGATGCTTTGATTGGCCGCGGCGTGCGTCGTGTCGTCATCAACTGTCAGGCTGTTAGCTTTATCGATTCGACGGGCTTGGCATTCCTGCTTACGCGCGCTCGTGAGCTCATGAGGCGAGAAGGCCTGCTTTCGCTCGTCAATGCATCAGGTGAAGTTGTTCGCTTTTTGGAGATTGCTCGTCTTGTCGATATCCTTCATGTCGCGGGGCCGGCACGGGAGTCTATTCCCGCCATTCCGGTGGGGGAGCTGCCTCGCTGGAGTAAGAGCGTCGAGGTCCGTCAGGGTATCGAGAATCTTCCATACTACCGACATCGCATCGCCGAACTCCTTGAATCGCTCCCGTTGCGCCGTGACGAGCGCTACGATGTCGCATTGGCGTCGGGGGAGGCGCTGGGTAATGCCTATGACCATGCGGGCGGTATCGGGTGCGTCCTGACGGTTCAGGCCTATGGCGATCGCGTTGTGGTTGAGGTGCTTGATCGAGGTGCCGGCTATTCTATCGATGAAACGAGCGAACCGGTCGCATCCGAGGAACGCGGCCGTGGCATCAAGCTTATGCGTATGCTCGTCGATAACGTGGAGGTTGCTCGTCGTACGGACGGCGCCGGCACGCGCGTGCAGATGGTGAAGCTGTTTAGCGGAGCACTGGAATCGTGTGCCTAGCCAATCGCTTTAGCGCGTTTAGCTACTAAGAACATGCGGCAGACGAGTTTTTTGAAAAAAGTACTTGCGTCTTTTGGACAACTCGCGTAAATTAATAATCCGCAAGCGGACATGGCTCAGTTGGTAGAGCACAACCTTGCCAAGGTTGGGGTCGCGGGTT
>NZ_JAHPYF010000011.1 GCF_019041915.1 Collinsella sp. MSK.8.10
GCGTCGTAGCCCTCGTCGGCGACCTTGTCGGCGAGCGCGGTCATCTTCTTGCCGGTCTCGTAGAGCGCCTTGCCGTCCTCGAGGTAGCCCTCCTGGTCGAAATGCATGATCTCGATCTTCTCGGTTTCCTTCATTTGTCTCTCCTTTCTGGGGTTGTCTCCACATCCCCCATGCCAACGGGCACCAAAACCCGCTTACATTCCGTAACACTCGGCCGCTTTGGCCTTAAGCGCATTGACTGACTCTTCGTAGCCCTCTGCCTTGACCTCCATCTGTTTGGAGACGGCATCGAGATACGGGTGCACGTCCCATGACTTCAGACGCTCGGCGATTATGGCCGCAATCGTCTGGAAGAACACAAGATTGGGAATTGCGCTGAGCAGCGGAGCCACCTGAGGCACCGCAACCTCGTGAGCCCTACCCCTGGGATGGGCCGTGAGCAGCACCGTTTTTGTCGTAACGTTCGATAGCGCATCGGCGATATTCGCAAGACGCTCCGACCCCTGCGGATCGTCGACAATAAACACCAGATAACCCGGAACGATCTGCATCTCGGGACCGTGGACGAATTCCTCGCCCTCGTGATGCATGGCAGGAATCTTGATGGTCTCGCTCAGCTTGAGGGCCGCCTCTTCGGCAACGCCATAGTTGGGGCCGTTGCCGACGACCATGGCGGGCATGTGCTCAGAAAGCTCGAGCATGCGGTCTTGGACATATGCCTCGGCAGTCTTGCACATCACGGCATTGGCATGGATAGCCTCGCGCAGGTCGTCAAGACGCTGGGCAACGCCCTTGGCGTCAATCGTTCCGCGCGCCTGACCACCATAAACACCAAAGAGCACCAGGTACTCAACGAGAACCTCGACGCCCAGAGTCACAAAGTCCACCGACTCGACGCCCACACCGTAGTCAAGAACGATGTCAGCGTGCTCCTTGATGGGTGCCTCGACGTTTGCCGTGAGCGCAACTGCAGCCATATCGTGCGCGCGCATGTAATCGAGCGCCGCAATCGTATTGGTCGAATAGCCACTCTGCGAGACGGCGATGTTGAGCGCATACTGCGGATAGGTGTGTTCAAAATCGACGAAGGCCTCGGGCGTCACAACGGACACCTGCATCTGCAGCGCATCTTGCAGGTAATCGCGGGCGCAATCGGCGGCATGGCGCGACGAACCCGAAGCAACGATGCGCAGCGCGTCAAAAGAACCGGACTGGAAAATATCAACGAGCTGCGCTACCAGCTCAGACGAACGCTCGAGGTTCTCTCCCATACGCACATGGGCAAGCTGAACGTAATCGAGCATCTTCATCGTCTCACCTCGTAACAAATCATTAGTATTTGATACCAATCACAGTTACAGGTTACGGCTTTTTGATACCTCTTTGTCGATTAATATATCCCCATCGGCGAACGGTCGATTTTGAGCCATGTAAGGTTGTATATGCAGTCTGCTCAACAAATCAAAATTCTGTCAGCTTTTCAGTCCGTTATGTAAAAAACCAGCTAGTACGTATAGGTATATCCACCCGCATCGCCGCGGTTAAACGACTTGACGTACTCGATCGCCTGGCCGCTCGCATCGAAGCTCACGCACTCCAGCGTCAAGGCAAGATCGCCCTGCTCCAATCCAAGCAGGCCGGCATCTCGCGCGCCCAGCGCTTCGATATCGAGCTTTTCCTGTGCCATGACCGGCTTTCGGCCCAACATCTCATAGGTCTCGTACAAACTGAAGACCGACACGTCAATATCTTCGATTGTGGGAAACAGCAGGCACGGGATGAACGCCGTCTCAATCGATACGGGATCGCCGTTGACGCAGTTCAAACGCCGAATCGAATACAGCAAATCATCCTCGGCAATGCCAAACAGGTTGGCATAATATGGGCCCGCATAACGCTTGGAACGCGCGAGGATACGGACGGACGGCTCGCCGCCCGAAGCACGAACCGATTCGCGAAAGCCTCCCGTTCGCTCGTAGGCAACGGGCACCTTCTGTGCCACAAACGCGCCCTTTCCGCGGACGCGTCGAATCTGCCCACGCCGAACCAGCTCATCGACAGCACTTCGGATGGTCAAGCGTGTCGTACCAAATTCCTCGGCGAGGTCTTTTTCGGACGGAATCATGGAACCCGTGGGATATATGCCGCGCTCGATACGCTCCTCGATGCGGCGTCGAATACGCATATAAACCGGGGTGGCATCTACTGTTTCAGCCATTGTTCACCTGCCACGCTCCTCATGCCGTTCTTTTCGCCGTTATCGGCAAAGCGGAACTTTGTGGGCAAAATCACCGATTTGCAATGCTCCACAAAACGCATGTCCTTATCAAATTCTATCGTGCTCTCATAGAACACCGGCGTCCCCTCTTCTTGCTGGAGCAGCTCGGCCTCTTCGGCGTTCAAACGCGAGATGGAGATATGCTCACGTCCATGCTCAACACGCACGCCGCCTTCTTTGAGCAAGACATCGTAAAGGCTCTCACACTCAAAATCGTGCTCGGGAAGCGAGGGGCACAGGGACAGGTTAACGTGAGCCGTCTCGATTGACGCCGGCTCGCCCTCAATAAGTCGAACACGCTGCATGCGGAGCAAAGGAGCGCCTACAGCAACCCCAAGCTTGTCGGCAAGCGCCTCATCCGCCTCGATGGTCTCGGTGGAAACCAGACGAGAAGAGGGGTGCAGGCCGGCAGTCCGCACAGCATCGGAGAAGTTATACGTTTCCTGAAAGATATTGAGCGGTTTGGGAGGACGCACATACGTACCCGATCCGCGACGGCTCTCGAGCGTTCCACACGAGATGAGCCGCGTGATACCAGCGCGCAACGCCGTACGCGAAACGCCGATCTCTTCGCACAGCACGCGCTCGGCCGGCAGGCGATCGCCGCCGGCAAGCTGATGGTGCTGGATATACCAAAGAATCCCCTCAACAGCACGATCTTTGGGGGGAATTGCATAAGATTCGCCTGCCATCGCACAGACTCCTCATTCAGAAACGTATGCCGCCAAAATTAGGCCAGCCCTCCCATGGCATCAAATTCGGCCTTAATCTTCTCGGCGACATTCCGATACGACTTATATAGGCTTGAATCGCGTTTGACTTCGTCGGTCATAACGGGAATCTCTAATTTGGAAACCTCGTCTTTTCCCGTCTGAACCGCCACAACAACGCCCATACCAAGACACATATTACGCTTGGCAGCGTTCATTTTTGCCGCCTTAGCGGGATTTGCCAGAATACGCTGGGCAAATTCCTGTTTAGAGACCGCTTCATCGGCCTCCGGATCGCCCGCCTCGGCTACTTCGCACTGCAACACGTCCGCATAGTCAAAAATCTTCGGCTCGCCGCCGCGCTGATGCACGGCCCACTTGTGACGCGTGGCATCCTGGTAGATAGCCGGCAAAAACGTAAACCGCGGCGGGTCCAAAATCGTATCCGTGATGGTAAACACATCGGGATCAAAGGCATCCTGCGGGTTTTTCTTCTTGAACAGCCCCATATCAGCCTCCCGTACTAGCATTAAACAACTCAAGCTGAATATAGCACCAATTTCAAGCCGCCGCTTTACCGTATCGGTGCGCGGCGTCTATGGCTCGCCCAGCGGAAAAGTTCACGGACGAGGGCCGGGGCGCCTGCTTTGTTTTGAGAAGTGGGCTCCGCGAACTTCTCAAAACAAAGCAGGCGCCCCGGCCCCGGCAATGTAATCTTGGCTTCCCAAAGTCAGATATGCGGTCTCCAGGGCAGCATCAGCAAAGCCCCCATTACATAAAAAATATCAGCCCCCGCATATCGAAACGGTCGAGAGGGCCTTGCCCGGCGGGGTGGCCTTGCTCCGGGAAGTTCGCGAAGCCCACTTCCCGGAGCAAGGCCACCCCGCCGGGCAAGGCCCCAGCGCGAGACCGTCCCGAATGCCTACCTACTCGTTGTCGCCCGCGGTCATCTGCGTTGCGGAGAGCGCGCCGTCGGCAGCGGTTGCGGCTGCGGCGTCGGGCCAGACCCAGTCGGTGAAGGCCGGGTGATCGTAGCCCTCATCGCACGCGAACTCAAAGGCCTCGGTGCGGAATGCCTCCCACTTATCAATCTGCTCGGCAAACTTATCGGCGTCGACCATGCGCAGCACGTCGGCGGCCAGTACCCAGCGGTCCATGTTGTTCAGGCGCAGCATGTCGAACGGCGTTGTCGTGGAGCCTTTCTCCTCGTAGCCGTGGACGCGGAAGGCATCGTGGCCGGGGCGGTTCCAGATCAGGCGGCGAATCGTGCCGGCATAGGCGTGGAACGCGAAGAGGACGGGCTTCTCGCCGCAGCCGAACAGCTCAGCCCAGCGCTCGTCGCTGAGAGCCTGGTCGTTCTCGCAGACGTTCTGGATCTTGAGCAGATCGACCACGTTGACGAACCACACCTTGATGCCCAGCTCGCGCAGCATGTCGGTTGCAGCCAGAGCCTCAAGCGTCGGCACGTCACCACAGGTGGCGACCACGACGTCGGCCTCGGCGAGCGAATCGGCGGTCGATGCCCACTCCCAGGTCGCAACGCCCTCGGCGAGCTCCGCCTTGGCCTCGTCGACCGTCTGGAAGGTCGGAGCAGGCTGCTTGCCGCAGAAGATGGCGTTGACGCAGTCAGTGGACTGGTAGACGCGCTCGGCCACGGCGAGAGCCATGTTGGCGTCGGCCGGATAGTAGGCGTTTACGATGTGCGTGTCGTTGGCCTTGTTGAGCAGCAGGTCGATAAAGCCGGGGTCCTGATGCGAGAAGCCGTTGTGGTCCTGACGCCAGACGTGACTCGACAGCAAAATGTTAAGGCCGCTGATGGGGGCACGCCACGGAATCTCGCGCTTGGTAGCCTCGAGCCACTTGCAGTGCTGGTTGACCATGGAGTCGACCACATGGACAAAGCTCTCGTAGGAGCTCCACACGCCGGAACGGCCAGTGAGCACGTAGGCCTCGAGGAAGCCCTCGCATTGGTGCTCGGACAGCTGCTCGACGACCTTACCGGAGCCTGCCAGCAGCTCGTCGTTGGCCTCGTCCTCGTAGAAGCCGGCGTCCCACTGCTTCTTGGTCACCTTGTAGGCAGCCTGCAGGCGGTTGGACGCGGTCTCGTCGGGACCAAAGATGCGGAAGTCATCCATGTTCTTGGCCAGAACGTCGGCAGTGTACTCACCAAAGACGCGGGCGGCCTCGGTGGAGCCCCAGCCATGACCCTTAGTTGCGACGGGGACCTCGTGGGCATGAATATCGGGCAGCTCGAGCTCGCGACGCACCTTACCGCCGTTCGCGTTGGGGTTGGCGCCGATGCGCAGCTCGCCGGTCGGCATAAAGGCCGTCACCTCGGGGCGCACCTGGCCCTCGGGCGTAAAGAGCTCCTCGGGCTTGTAGGAACGCAGCCACTCGCGCAGCACGCGGAAGTGCTCGTGGGTGTCCTTGGCACTCGCCAGCGGCACCTGATGCGCGCGCCAGGAGTCCTCGGTCTTCTTGCCGTCGATGTGCTTGGGGCAAGTCCAGCCCTTGGGCGTACGGAACACAATCATGGGGTAGGCCGGGCGGACCACGGTCTCGCCTGAGGCGGCCTGGGCCTGCGCGGTGGCCTTGATGTCACAGATCTCGTCAAAGACCTGCTCAAACAGGGCAGCGAAACGCGCATGAATGCTTGCGTGGCTCTCGTCGTCAAAGCCGGCGACAAAGAAGTGCGGCTTATAGCCCATGCCCTCAAAGAACTTGGTGAGCTCTTCGTCGGACACGCGGGCAAGGATGGTGGGGTTGGCGATCTTGTAGCCGTTGAGGTGCAGGATCGGCAGGACGATGCCGTCGGTTGCCGGGTTCACGAGCTTGTTGGACTGCCAAGAGGTCGCGAGCGGACCGGTCTCGGACTCGCCATCGCCCACCACGGCCACGGCCAGCAGGCTCGGGTTGTCCATAACGGCGCCGTAGGCGTGGCTGAGCGTGTAGCCGAGCTCGCCGCCCTCGTGGATGGAACCGGGCGTCTCGGGCGCAAAGTGGCTCGGGATGCCGCCGGGATAGGAGAACTGGCGGAAGAACTTCTGCAGGCCGGCCTCGTCATTGGTGATGTCGGGGCGAATCTCACGGTAGGTGCCGTCGAGCAACGACTGAGCAGTACCGGCGGGGCCACCGTGACCAGGGCCCATCAAGAAGATAGCATTCTGGTTGTGGTCGGCAATGAGACGATTGACGTGACCGAACAGGAAGTTGATGCCGGGCGTGGTGCCCCAGTGGCCAACCAGGCGGTGCTTAACGTCCGGACGACCGAAATCGCGCACCTCACCGGTTTTCTCATCAACAAAGTCGGGGCGCATTAGCGGGTTAGAGCGAAGGTAGATTTGACCGACGGACAGATAGTTCGATGCGCGCCAATACAGGTCGACGCCCTCGAGCTCGGAAGCCGGCACCTCGTGGCCCAGCTTTTGCCACGGCGTCCCCAGTGTTTTAGCCATTGTTTATGTCCCTTCGCTTTGCGGTCACCCTTCGATACGGCAACCTTTCGTTGGGACTAGTATATTTGCTAAAACGTTTTATCATGGTGAAAAAACGTTTTATCACCCCTATCAATCCCATCGATTAGCAAAACGCGACATTCACCTGCGGCGTTGATTGCCACAGTTGCTCCACATTCGGTCTCTGCAAATTGGTAAACGTGTTTAGTTGTGTTTAGTAAGCTCGAGCACGCTGTCCTTAACGATAAGCTCCGGCTCCAGAACGACCTCTTCGGCACGCCTGCCGCCCCTACCGGCAAGACGCTTGGACATGCAGCCAAAAGCATGCTCCGCAAGGACACCAGGGTCCTGCTCAATCGCGGTCAGCGCCGGCTCAAAGAGAACGTCGGCCGCCGAGTTGTCATAGCTCACCACCGAGATATCGCCCGGGATGCTCTTCCCCATCTCGTGCAAGCGCTTGAGCAAACCGAGGGCAATGTTATCCGAGCTTGCGAACACGGCAGTGGCGTCAGTTGCGAGCACTGCCTCCGAGGCCTCGTATGCGCTCGGAATGTAGTACTCGCTCTCAAACTCCAAACGCGCGTCGATCGGCAGGCCAACCTCGCGCAGCGCGCGCTCATAGCCGGCAAGTCGCTTGCGACCCGTATTGGAACGGCGGGCATTAACCAGGCAGGCAATACGGCGGTGGCCTTGCTCGATCAGATAGCGGGTGGCCATATAGCCGCCCATCTCGTGGTCGAACATCACCTTGTCGCACTCGAGCCCCTCAATGGCACGGTCGACCATTACGGCCGGGATGGGCAGGTGGCTGACTTCTTCGCGCAGGGCGCGGTCATCGGAGAACTCGTCACCCACCACCAGAAAGACGCCATCAACGCCGCGCGTCACCAGCTGGCGCAGCAGCTCCAGATCGTCATCGGCGCTTCCGCCCGAGCTGGTAATGAAGAGCGCATAGCCGTCCTCGCGGCAGCGCTTTTCCAGGCTACCGGCGAGCGAGGCAAAAAAGCGGCTCTCGATGTTAGGGACGATAAGGCCCAGCGTGCGCGACTCGCGCATGACCAGGCTGCGCGCAATCTGGTTGGGAACATAGTGGTTGCGCGCCGCGACCTCTTTGATGAGCTTGCGGTTTTCTTCCGAGATGCGACAGGGCCGATTATTGAGAACAAGCGAGACCGACGAGGGGGAAAGCCCCACCTCCTGGGCGATCTGCTTGAGGGTGACTTTGTTGGCCATCTCGCTCCTTCCGGGTTTACGCGCAATCTCTTGAAAGTATAGCGACTACCCCTCTACCTCGGTGATAAACACTTTACCAATCCGGTGGACGGCTGTTTTATCGCCGCCAGCGCACCAAATCCGTCCGGGTGGGGTATATTGCAATCGATTGATGACAACGACCACCAAAAGGCGGATATTCGTATGCACGAGAACGACTTTTTTAACGAGGACCTGCTGTGCGCGCTCGCTGGCGTTGCCGGCGAGGACAACGTGCTGATGAGCGAGCCCATGCGCGAGCACACCACGTTTAAGATCGGCGGCCCGGCCGACGTCTTTGTCACGCCCGATACCGAGCAGGGCCTCGTCGCCACGCTCGATACCTGCTATCGCTGCGACCTGCCACTCACCATCGTGGGCAACGGCTCCGACTTGCTCGTCGGCGACAAGGGCATCCGCGGCGTCGTCGTAGCGCTGGGCGAGGGCCTCTCCGACATTACGGTCAACGGCACGCACGTCACGGCGGCAGCCGGCGCCCTGCTTTCCGATGTCGCCGCGGCGGCAGCCGAGGCCGGTCTCACCGGCATGGAGCCCATCTCGGGCATTCCCGGATCGGTCGGCGGTGCCTGCTACATGAACGCCGGTGCCTACGGTGCCTGCATGGCCGATGTGCTGGAGTCCGTGCGCGTCTACAAGCCCGCCCGCATGCTCGACGACGGCACCCGCGGTAGCGGCAGCATTATCGAGTTCGATGTCGATGAGCTCAACCTGGGCTATCGCAAGAGCCGCATTGCCGACGACGGTTTCATCGTGCTTTCGGCCACTTTCAATCTCGCCCCGGGCAACGCCGCGATGATCAAGGCCGACATGGACGACTACCGCCAGCGCCGCGAGGACAAGCAGCCGCTCGACATGCCGAGCGCCGGCTCCACCTTCAAGCGCCCCGAGGGCTACTTTGCCGGCAAGCTCATCATGGACGCCGGCCTGCGAGGACACGCCATCGGCGGCGCGCAGGTGAGCGAAAAGCACTGCGGCTTCATCGTCAACGCCGACCACGCCACCGCCGCCGACGTCGACGAACTCATCCGCCACATCCAAACAACCGTCAAAGACCAATTCAACGTAGACCTAGAACCCGAAGTCCACCGAGTCGGCGAATTTTTATAGCCTGCCCACCGCGATCCACTTTAATTAATAACGGGACAAGTGATCTAGCTCACTTGTCCCGTTATCATTTATTTGTGAAGAACATCGGCTAGCCGCAGGATTGAAATCATCGACCGATAAGTGAGTTCCACTTTTTCGCCCGCAAGCAGTCGTTTCGAGCCAATCTCATCTAGCCCCACAAGCTGAGAAAACAGCGGGCTGCTCATCGTGCCCTCGTCAATTGATTCCCTTATGGTCTTCAAAACGTCCGTATCATGAAGCGACGCCGAGCTGTAGGGGGCAACACGAGCGGAACTCTCAATTAACGACGAAACAAAAGGATGGAGATGCTTTGGACATAGTCCATCAAACACCACATCCCCATTGTCATCCGAGCCGACTAGTCGCCAACTATAATGATCGACCCAGTCGTCTCCGTCATATATGGTGTCCATGAGCAACTTCCCGTCTAGAGAGACCTATTTGGACATCGGGGCGCAAGACCGCAATCCATATAGGACCAGCAGCAGCTCCAACCCAACGCACCGCTCGACAATTGCAAATTGCGGCTATTTTAAATCTACATGATCAGTTCGAGTTCGCAACAAGGCGATTATTGCAACTAGGTTATATTTCATTTTCCACTTTGGTGAGCCGTCGGCTCCAAATTCCAAAACCGAAGTCCACGGAGTCGATAAATCCATTTAAAAAAGGCCCCGAAAGGGGCCTTCGCCATATTTATTCAGACAACCAGTCCGGTGTGTGACGCATTGGATCCGAGAGGTCCGTGGCTGCCCGGAAGGCATTAGGTTGATCGCGAGTTCCGCACGAGCCGGAGAGCACTTAATGTGCTCTCCGTGCGAGCAGGACTGCCCGAGCAGGCAACCTAATGCCTTCCGGGCAGCCACGGACCAACTTACTTCAAACCGCCGTTACGACAGTGCAATACCGCCAAGCCAGCCCCAACGCACGCCAGAGCCAGTGCCGTAGAACCGAATAAACGCATCAAGCGACTTAGACGTAATGGCACCCTCGTTGCTCATAACGATGCCGCCGCCAACGTAGATACCCACATGACCGTAGATAAGGCCCGGAGCACCCGTGCCGCTGTGCGAGGAATCGGCCACGATCATGCCCACCTGCAATGCCGAGCGGTCGGAGCTATAGCACCATGCGTTAAACATATCGCACGCGTTGCCGCCAAAGTAGCCAACGCCAGCGTTACGGAAGACATTGGTAACCCACGCCGCGCACCAGTTCTGACCCGGCGAAGGCGTAGAGTAGCACGCGTTGATGACGGCCTGCTGTTTGCCCGAGCCGGCATTCTGTTGCGGGGTTCCGGGCGCATACGATCCGCCACCCGAGCTTGAACCACCCGAGTAGGAATTGTTCTTGTTCGCGGCGGCGGCAGCAGCGGCGGCCTTCCTGGCAGCCTCCTCAGCCTGGGCGGCAGCGAGGATCTCGGAATCGCGCTGAGCCATGAGCTCCTTGACGTCGTCGGAAAGACCGTTCAGCACGGTCTGGACTTCTTGCTGCTTGGCCTGCATATCCTGCATCTGAGCCGTCTGCTGGTCCTTGAGCTTCTCTAAGTCGGCTTTCTGCGACTCAAGCTCGGTCTTTTGCGCATCGAGCTCTTCCTGGATGGTCTGGATATCCTCGATGGCATCGCGGTCGCTCTTGTTGATCTTCTCAACGTAATGCGCGTTGGCGACGAGTTCCTCAAACGAGCCAGAGGCCAGCAGCAGCGACAGGATGTTCGTGCCGCCGGACTTGTAGCTGGCGGCCACGCGATCGGAAAGGTCATTGCGCTTCTTCTTGAGCTCGGCCTTCTTTTCATCGATCTGGGCTTGCGTGTCGTCAATCTTGCCCTGGACATTCTCGATGTCGTTGAGGGTCTGGGCATTCTTGTTGGCCAGCGCCGCATACTCATTTGCGATGCTGTCGAGCTGGGCCTGAACCTCGTCGAGCTGGGCCTGGGCGGCATTCAGTTTATCGGTGGTTTCTTTGGAAGCCTCCGCCGCATGGGCGCGAGCGGGCAGGCCAAAAAGAACTGCCGCAGAAGCGGCGCCGAACAGGGCCTTGAGGGCAGTGCGGCGCGAGAGCTCCTGGGAAAGGATGGAATCGCTGTTTGGTGACATATGTACTCCGTTACATGCTTATTTATATGTCGCTCAACTCATACATATTAGCGTACATATGGCGCGTCCCAACGATTTCCACGAACGGCAGGAAACTGCAAGGTCAGCGGCTCGTAAGCAAATGCCAAAGATCAGGTTATGCGTACGCAAGCTCTTCTATGAGTACGTTAGCACAATCCTCTGCTTTTCCTCAGCGCACGATTTGGGCGTCCCCGCCTGCGCTATACTCCCCTCTAGAAGTGTTCCTGATTCGATAGGAGACTACATGTCCAAAGCACTCGACCCCAAAGACACCTGCGTCCTCGTTACCGGTGGCGCCGGCTTTATCGGCTCGCACACCGTCGTTCAGCTGCTCGAGGGTGGCTACCAGGTCGTCATCGTCGATGATCTCTCCAACTCCAGCGCCGTCGCCGTCGACCGCGTCAAGACCATCGTGGGCGACGAGGCCGCCAAGAACCTCACCTTCTACGAGGCCAACGTGCTCGACCGCGATGCGATGAACAAGATCTTCGATACCCATCAGATCGACCGCGTCATCCACTTTGCCGGCTTTAAGGCCGTCGGCGAGTCGGTGAGCAAGCCCGTCGAGTACTACCACAACAACATCGAGAACACCCTGGTGCTCATCGACGTCATGCGCAACCATGGCTGCAAGTCCATCATCTTCTCGAGCTCCTCGACCGTCTACGGCGACCCGGACAACCCGCCCGTCACCGAGGAAGACCCCAAGAAGCCCGCAACCAACCCCTATGGCTGGACCAAGTGGATGATCGAGCAGATCCTTATGGACGTCCACACCGCCGACCCCGAGTGGGACGTCGTGCTGCTCCGTTACTTCAACCCCATCGGCGCTCATCCGTCGGGCCTGATCGGCGAGGACCCCAAGGGCATCCCCAACAACCTGGTGCCCTATGTCGCCCAGGTCGCCGTGGGCAAGCTCGAGGCCGTTCAGGTCTTTGGCAACGACTACCCCACCCCCGACGGCACCGGCGTGCGCGACTACATCCACGTGTGCGATCTGGCCTCTGGTCACGTTGCCGCCCTTAACTGGATGAACGGCAAGACCGGCGTCGAGATCTTTAACCTGGGCACCGGCACCGGCACCTCGGTACTCGAGGTCGTCGCCGCCTTCTCCAAGGCTTGTGGCAAGGAGCTGCCCTACGTGATCCGCGAGCGCCGCGCCGGCGACATCGCTGCCAACTGGTGCGATGCCTCCAAGGCCGAGCGCATGATGGGCTGGAAGGCCCAGTACGACATCGCGGACATGTGCCGCGATAGCTGGAACTGGCAGAGCCACAACCCCAACGGCTTCACCGACGCCGAGTAGCAAAAACCTACATACCGTTCTTGCCCCGATCTCACGTTGTGAGGTCGGGGCTTTTTCATGGCATGTAGCCATTCGCCGAAAATCGACCAACTTTTTTATCTTGCCTGTACATGTTTAAACAACATGTTTTACAATAGGCGTATCGAATCAGAACATCGGAGGCGGACTGCACACCCATCGGCAGGCCGACCCCACAACAAGAAGGTTGGTGAGCGCATTCATGGAGCGTGCAAGCGGCGTCCTCATGCCCGTCTCATCTCTGCCCGGACCATACGGAATCGGCGGCTTTGGCTGGAATGCCTACGACTTCGTCGATTTTCTCGCCTCGTGCAAACAACATTACTGGCAGATTCTGCCCCTTACGACGACCAGCTATGGCGATTCGCCTTATCAGTCGTTCTCGGCCCGCGCAGGCAACCCCAACTTTATCGACTTTGCCGAGCTTATCGAGGCAGGGTATCTGGAGCAGCGCGATATCGATGGCGTGTATCTGGGATCCGACCCCAGCAATGTCGACTACGGTGCCATCTTTGGTGGCCGCCGTCAGATTCTCGACCGCGCCGCCGAGCGCTTTGCTGCCGACAAGCCGGCCGATTTCGATGACTTTATCCAGGCCAACGAGGACTGGCTCATCCCCTACTGTGAGTTCATGACCGTCAAAGAGGAGTGCGGTCTCAAGGCGTTTTGGGAGTGGCCCGCGGAGCTCCGCACCCGCGGCGAGGCTTCCGCCAAGGTCTGCGCCGACCATCCGGCGCGTATGCTCTACCACCAGATGACGCAGTACTTCTTCGATCGCCAGTGGAGCCGCCTCAAGGCCTATGCCAACGAGCGCGACATTCTCATCATCGGCGACCTGCCCATCTATGTCTCGCGTGACTCCGTCGAGATGTGGGCGACGCCTGAGCTCTTTAAGATCGACACCGCCGGCAATCCCGTGAGCGTCGCCGGCACGCCGCCCGACCAGTTCTCGGCCACCGGCCAGTACTGGGGCAACCCCATCTACGACTGGGACGCCATGGAGTCCGACGGCTTCTCCTGGTGGGAGGGCCGCATTCGCGCCGCCCTCGACATGTACGACGTCATCCGCCTGGATCACTTCCGCGGCTTCGAGGCCTATTGGGAGGTGCCGTTCTCCTCGCCCGATTCGTCCTACGGTTCGTGGACGCAGGGTCCCGGCCTCAAGTTCTTCAAGACGCTCGAGGAAAAGCTCGGCACGCTGCCCATCATCGCCGAGGACCTGGGCTTCCTCACCCCCGGTGTCATCGACATGCGCGACAACTCGGGCTTCCCCGGCATGAAGATCCTGCAGTTTGCCTTTGAGGGCACCAACTCGTACTACCTGCCGCATAACTACATCGCCAACACCGTCGCCTATGTGGGCACCCACGATAACGAGACGGCGCGCGGTTGGTTTGAGGGAACGGCCACCCCGCGTCAGCGCGAGCAGGCAGCCCTGTACACCCATCAGCAGGCCGGCGAACCCATGGCAGATGCACTCAATCGCACCATCGCCGCCAGCGTGAGCGACACGTGCATCTACACCATGCAGGACCTGCTCAACTTGGGCAACGAGGCGCGCATCAACACCCCTGCCACGCTGGGCGGCAACTGGACCTGGCGCATGCTCGACGGCGCCATCACCCGCGAGCTCGAGCACAAACTCACCGACTGGACCGAGACCTACTTCCGCATCCCGTCGGAAGCCGAAATCGAGCTTCCTCAATAGGAGCTACCGCGCCCGACCCCTCCCCACCGTGCGGACGCGCTTGCTTACCCGCGCGAGGCCACCCCAATCCCCTCGCGCGGGATTCTTATGAATTGCAGACATGTAATCAACCCATTACAGGAGGAAACATGCCCCAAATTGACCTCATGGAACTCGCCGAGCAGTCTTTTGGCACCTCGCTCGAGCAGCTCGACGACCGTCGCATTTACAAGCTGCTGGTCAAACTCGTGCAGGAGCGCTCCGCCGCCTGCCCGCTCAACAACGGCAAGAAAAAGCTCTATTACATTTCCGCCGAATTTTTGATCGGCAAGCTGCTCATCAACAACATGATCGACCTCGGCATCTACGACGAGGTTAAGGACCAGCTCACCGCCGCAGGCCACGACCTCAACAAGATCGAGGAGTTCGAGGTCGAGCCGTCGCTCGGCAACGGCGGCCTGGGCCGCCTGGCCGCGTGCTTCCTGGATTCCATCGCCACGCTGGGCTTGACCGGCGATGGCGTGGGCCTCAACTATCACTACGGTCTGTTCCGTCAGCGCTTTGTCGACAACCAGCAGAAGGCCGTCCCCGACGAGTGGCTCGGTGAGCAGGACATCCTAGTCGACGATGACCGCTCCTACACCGTCGAGTTCGGCGATTTTGCCGTTACCTCCAAGCTCGTCAACATCGACGTGCCCGGTTACGGCCAGCCCACCAAGAACCGTCTGCGCTTGTTCGACCTGGCGAGCGTCGACGACGGCCTGGTCCCCGGCAGCTCCATCGACTTCGACAAGACCGAGATCGCCAAAAACCTCACCTTGTTCCTCTACCCCGACGATTCCGACGAGCAGGGCCGCCTGCTTCGCATCTACCAGGAATACTTCATGGTGAGCAACGCCGCCCAGCTCCTGATCGACGAGGCCATCGAGCGCGGCAGCAACCTGCACGATCTGGCCGACTACGCCGTGGTCCAAATTAACGACACGCACCCCACCATGGTCATCCCCGAGCTCATTCGCTTGCTCACCACCGAGCATGGCATCGAGTTTGACGAGGCCGTGACCATCGTACGCTCCATGGTCGCCTACACTAACCACACGATTCTTGCCGAGGCGCTCGAGAAGTGGCCGCTCGCCAGCCTGCAGAAGGTCTCCCCTGTCATCGCCGACATTATCGTCAAGCTCGATGAGATCGCGAAGGCCGAGCACGATGACCCGCGCGTCGCCATCATCGACGAATACGACACCGTCCACATGGCCCACATGGACATCCACTTTGGCTTCTCCATCAACGGCGTAGCCGCCCTCCACACCAAGATCTTGGAGGACACCGAGCTTCATCCGTTCTACGAGATCTATCCCGAGAAGTTCTCCAACAAGACCAACGGCATCACCTTCCGCCGCTGGATCCATGGGGCCAACCCCGCGCTCGCCAGCCTGCTCGACGATGTGATCGGCACCGACTGGCGCAGCACCGGCGATCTGAGCAAACTCGCCAAGTTCGCCGACGACAAGGACGTTCTTGAGCGCCTGGCCGCCACCAAGGTCGAGGCCAAGGCCATCATGCGCCAGTTCATGGCGCTCGAGCAGGGCGTGACCATTCCCTCCAACGCCATCATCGACGTTCAGGTCAAGCGTATCCACGAGTACAAGCGCCAGCAGATGCTCGCGCTCTACATCATCTGGAAGTACCTCGATATCAAGAACGGCAACAGGCCTAAGCACCCCGTCACCATCATCTTTGGCGGCAAGGCGGCGCCTGCCTACACTATCGCGCAGGACATCATCCATCTGATCCTGACGCTGTCGCAGTGGATTGCAAACGACCCCGACGTGGCTCCCTACCTGCAGATTGTCATGATCGAGAACTACAACGTCACCGCCGCCGAGCGCGTGATCCCCGCCGCTGACATCTCCGAGCAGATCAGCCTGGCCTCCAAGGAGGCGAGCGGCACCTCCAACATGAAGTTCATGCTCAACGGCGCCCTAACCCTGTGCACGCTCGACGGTGCCAACGTGGAGATTGCCGAGCTCGTGGGCGACGAGAACATCTATACCTTTGGTGCCTCGTCCAAACAGGTCGAGCAGCTCTACGCCGACGGCACCTACAACGCCGGTGCGCTCTACCGCAAGCCCGGCATTAAACTGCTGGTGGACTTCATCACCAACCCGGCCTTTATGGCAACCGGCAACGCCGAGCGCCTGCAGCGCCTGCACGACGACATTAAGGGCAAGGACTGGTTTATGGCCCTGCTCGACATTGAGGAGTACATCCAGACCAAGGAGCGCGTGCTGGCCGACTACGAGGACCAGGACGCCTGGATGCGCAAGGCGCTCATCAATATCGCCAACGCCGGCACCTTCTCGTCCGACCGTACGATCTCCCAGTACAACGACGAGATCTGGCACCTGAGCTAGCTCATTCCCCTTACCCATCCTCTTGAGAAACGGAGTCGTGGCAACACGGCTCCGTTTTTTGTGCCCGCACGTTACCCTGTGATCCGACTCGGCCAAACAATCTCGATCCGTAGCAATTACTCAACCAAAACGGTCCCAGCCGTTACAGATTGAGACATACCGGCCCCTCCCCTTGGGTTTATCTCAATCTGTAACATCTAGCAGGTGAAATTCGCCTTTGGTGTTACAGATTTTGATGAAATGGTTAGCTCAGCGGAACTGTCTCGATCTGTAACATCTAACGTCCGAAATCGGCCCTATCCGTTACAGATCGAGACAAACGACCGGTCAGACAGTCCCAACACAAAGAAAGGCTCCCCTCTCGCCCAGTGGACGGGAGGGGAGCCTTATATGTGACCGCGGCAAAAGGATGGCAATACCGCAGTCGCCCAAAGGAAGGGCCTGGTTGCACCGGGCCTAGATAAGGTTCTTGCCAGAGACCTTATCGAAGAGGTGGGTCGCGTTCTTCTCAAACTTGAACCAGATGGGGTCGCCCGCCTTGATCGCGCCCTTGGCCTCGAGGTCGACGACGGGAATGATCAGGACAAACTGGCCGTCGGGAGCAGTCACGTGGACATGCTCGGTCGAGCCCATGAGCTCGGTCACCTCGACGGTGCCCTGGAGCGCACCCTCCTCGCCCTTGTCGGCAAGCAGAATCTGCTCGGGACGCACGCCGGCCGTAATCTCCTTCACGTCGCCGCCGTCCCAGTTGAGGGCAAGCTGAGCGCAGGTCTCGGGGGCGAGCGCCACGTTCATATCCTCGGTCTTGACGGTAAAGCCGTTGCCCGAGCGCACCAGCTGGGCATCGAAGAAGTTCATCTGCGGCACGCCGATGAAGCCGGCGACGAAGATGTTCGCGGGATGGTTGAAGACCTCCTGCGGGGTGGCGATCTGCTGGACGACGCCGTCCTTCATGACCACGATGCGATCGCCGAGGGTCATAGCCTCGGTCTGGTCGTGGGTAACGTAGATGAAGGTGCCCTTGATCTCGTGACGCAGCTTAATGAGCTCGGCGCGCATCTGGTTACGCAGCTTGGCATCCAGGTTGGACAAGGGCTCGTCCATCAGGAAGACCTTGGGGTCACGCACGATGGCGCGGCCGATGGCGACACGCTGGCGCTGGCCACCCGAAAGCGCCTTAGGCTTACGGTCGAGATACTCGGTAATGCCCAGGATCTCGGCAGCAGAGCGAACCTTGCGGTCGATCTCGTCCTTGGGGACCTTCTTGAGCTCGAGCGTAAATGCCATGTTCTCGTACACCGTCATATTGGGGTACAGAGCGTAGCTCTGGAACACCATGGCGATGTCGCGGTCCTTGGGCGCCACGTCGTTGACGCGCTTGCCGTCGATGAGCACGTCGCCCGAGGTAATGTCCTCCAGGCCGGCGACCATGCGCATCGTCGTGGACTTACCGCAGCCAGAGGGGCCAACGAGGACGATGAACTCCTGGTCGTGAACGGTGAGGTTGAAGTCCTCTACAGCGAGCACACCGTCCTCGGTAACCTTGAGGTTGTGCTTCTTCTCCTCGGTCTTCTTCTTTTTGCCAAAGAAGCCCTTCTTTTTTGACTCGTTGTTGGGATACACCTTCTGAACATGTTTGAGAACGATCTCGGCCATGTCTCTACCTTTCGATACGCGGCGCCGCGCTGAGGGGCGCCGCCAAAACTTGCAAAACAGTTACGGCATCAGCCCTTGACGGCACCTGCCACCACACCGTCGATGATGTACTTCTGGCAGAAGATGTACATGATGACGATGGGGACAACGACCATCATGATGCAGGCCATCATGGGGCCGAGCTCGACGTGGCCGTAGCCGCCGCGGAAGTACTGGATCAAGATAGGAATGGTCTTGTACTTGGTGGAGTCGAGCGTGAGGTAGGGCAGCAGATAGTCGTTCCAGACCCACATGGTCTCGAGGATGCCAACCGAAAGATAGGTGGGCTTCATGATGGGGAGGACGATCTTAAAGAACACCTGGACCGGGTTGCAGCCATCGATCATGGCCGCCTCTTCGATCTCGAGCGGGATGTTCTTTACAAAGCCGGCGAACATAAAGACCGCCAGGCCAGCGCCAAAGCCCAGATAGATAAAGCAGATGTTGAACGGCGTGTTAAAGCCAATGCGGTCCGCCAAATTGGACAGCGTGAACATGAGCATCTGGAAGGGCACGACCATCGAGAACACGAACAGGTAATAGAAGAAGTTCGAGATCTTGTTGTTGACACGAACCACGTACCAAGCGCACATGGAGCAGCACAGCAAGATCAGCACGACCGACGTGACCGTAATGATGAGCGAGTACATAAATGCCGAGGCAAATCCCTGCTCGTTAAGGGCATGCACGTAGTTTGCAAGGCCGTTGAACGTCTCGGGCGTGAGCAGATCGAACGCCGTGGTGGTGCTGATTGCGGTCGCTTTCTTAAAGGAATTGAGCGCAATCATGAACACGGGGTAGATCCACGCGAGCGACAGGATCGTAAAGAAAATCGAGAGCGCGCGGTTGATAGCCTTATCGCGTTTCATTACTGCTGCACCTCCTTGGACCTCGTGGCCTTAAGCTGGATCATAGAGATAGCAACGACCAGGATGCAGAAGATAACTGCCTTGGCCTGACCGATGCCCTGCCATGCGATGCCAGCACGCGAATAGAACGTGTTGTAGATATTCAGGGCGAGCATCTCGGTGGAGTGCGCGGGGGCGCCGCCGGTAAGGGCGAGGTTCTGGTCGAACAGCTTAAAGCCGTTGGTGATGGACAGGAACAGGCAGATGGTGATGGTCGGCATCAGGTTAGGGATCTTAACCTTCCAAAATGTCTGCCATGCCGTAGCACCGTCGACCTTGGCGGCCTCGATGTAGTCGGACGGAATGGACTGCAGACCGGCGATGTAGATGATCATCATGTAGCCGACCTGCTGCCACAGGGTCAGGATGATAAGACCCCAGAAGCCAGCAGCGGAGTTAAGGGCGATAAGCTGGGCACCCACGTTGGAGAGCAGGCAGTTGATCAAAATCTGCCAAATGTAGCCCAGCACGATACCGCCGATCAGGTTAGGCATAAAGAAGATCGTACGGAAGATGTTGGTGCCCTTGAGCGCCTTGCGGGTAAGCGCCTGCGCAATGGCGAGGGCGATCACGTTGATGAGCACCGTCGACAGGAAGGCAAACGCCACCGTAAAGAAGAACGACGTGGCAAACTGCGGATCGGACAGTGCGCGCACATAGTTCTCGATACCGACAAAATGCGCGTTGTTGATGGTAATAAACTGGCAGAACGAGAGATAGAAGCCCTGGATAAAGGGGATCACGAACCCGATCATAAACGCCAGGCACGTGGGCAGCATAAAGAGCGGCCACCAGCGCTTGAGTGCTTTGCCCATAAAAGGGTCCTTTCAATATGCAGGGGGCGGGCAAACCAACGTCTGCCCGCCCCCTGTCGCTAATCAGATAGCTTGGGCAGCAACTGCTTACTCGGAAGCAGCCTTCTCGGTCTTCCAGCCATCGACGAAGGCGTTCTTGACGCCGTCCCACTTGCTGTTGTCGGCAGCATAGGCGATCAGAGCCTGCTTGAGGTTCTTCTTCCACTCCTCAGAGGGAATGTAGACGAAGTCCCAAGCAACGGTCTTCTTGCCGTCTTTGGCCATAGCAACGGCCTGCTGCGAGAAGACGTTGGTGGTCTCCTTAGCGCTCTTGAACGGGGCGGTCAGACCCATCTTGTCAGCGATGATGCTGGTGGCGGTGTCAGAAGTGACGCACCAATACATGAAGTCCTCGGTGGCCTTCTGGGCATCCTCGGAAGCCTGGGAGCTGACGCACCAGTAGTTCTCGCCGCCGGAGCACAGGCCCTGGTTCTCCTCGCCGTCAACACCGATGTAGATCGGCAGCATGCCGAGCTGGTCGTCGGTCATACCGGCCTTGGTGAGATCAGCATAGGCCCAAGAGCCGTTCTGATAGAAGACGGCCTTGCCGGTTGCGAACTCGTTGGTGGCGTCGTCGCCGGTCTTGGAGGCAAGCTGCGAAGGATCGCAGGTGGAGTCGGTGATATACAGGTCGAAGATCTGCTTAAAGTTGTCGAGATACTCGCCCTTGATCTCGTCGTCCTCCTGGTTGTGCTCCTTCTCGAACTCGTAGTAGAGCGGGAGGTTGGCGAGGTGGGTGGTGTAGCGCCAGCTGGAAGAGTCATCCATACCGGCGGAAGTGAAGGCACCGTCAACGCCGAGCTCGTCCTTGCGGGCCTGGATGTCATCGGCGCAAGCCTTCAGCTTGTCGAAGGAGTTGATGTCCTCGGCCTTGTAGCCGGCCTTCTCGAGGAGCTCCTTGTTGTAGATGATGCCGTAGCTCTCCTGAACCCAGTCGATACCCAGATCCTTACCGTCGGACTGCAGCGCCAGGGAGTCATCGATGAGCTCACCGCGGAGCTTGGTATCGGACAGGTCGGCGCAGTAGTCCTTCCAGTTCTTAAGGCCGGTGGGGCCGTTGACCTGGAACAGCGTCGGAGCGGAGCTCTTGGACATCTCGGACTTGAGCTTCTCCTCGTAGGTGTTGGAGGCGGCGGTCACGATCTTGACCTCGACGCCCTTCTCCTTCTTGTACGCCTTGGCGATCTCCTTCCACTCCTTATCGACCTCGGGCTTGAACTGGAGGAAGTAGACCTCGGCGGCGTCACCAGAGGCAGCAGAGCCGGAGCCGGCGGAGCCACCGCAGCCCACGAGGCCCAGACCAAGAACCGCAGCCGCGGAGCCAGCGAAGCCCAGGAACTGCCTTCTGCTCATTTCGTTCTTCATTACAATCCACCCTTTCACACCGTGGCGGCACCCTTTGCCGCCGCCTTCGGAGATTGGCTCGGGGACTTTGCCCCTTTTGCTGATTTGTACAATACGCTATTTGGCTAGTTGTTTGAACAAGTATTACTAGAGCGGTAGAAAAACTTCGGTGAACGGTAATTTCAGCTTGATGCTTGACAAGTTTTGTATAAACAATTATTTGTTATCGAATGCAGAGAAAACGCCCGGTCAAACCGATGCATCGTCGGTTTGACCGGGCGTTTTCGCTTTGAGGGCATGAGTCTCGTCAGGCTGCGAGCTAGCCGGCTATCGCTTGGAGTTGACGCGGTAGTGGAAGATCTCGGGATGCGTGCGGGCATGCGTGACCTCGAACAAGATGCCGTCCGAGGTGTACGACTGGCTTTCCATAACGGCGACACAGTTGTATTTGCCAAGGTCCAAGTAGCTGCAGTCCTCATCGTTGGCGAGCTCGACACTCACCGTACGGCGACTCGCCATCACCTTGACGCCGCGTTTGTGCTCCAGATAGTCGTAAATTGACCTTGCGGCGATCTCGGGCGTCAGGCCTTTGGCGATCGACTCCAGAAAATAGCCGTGGTCCACCTGGCGAGCACTACCGTTAAGGCTACGGACGCGCACCACGCGAATCAACTCCTCGCCCACCTTAAAGCCCAGGCGACGAGAGAGTTGCTCAGTGCAAATCAAATGTTCAAAGGACTTAACGTCCGTCGATGCAACGGCATTGTTGCGCTTTGCAAATTCGCCAAACGACTCGACTTCCTCGAGTGCGCCCAGCATGTCGGTTTCGCCCTTGAGCCAAATAACGCGCACGCCCTTGCCGTGTATAGGCTGCACAAACATCTGGTCGGCCAGCATGCTCAAGGCGCGTCGAACGGTATTGCGCGTGCAGCCAAACTCCGCGGTCAGCTCGGCTTCGGTTGGCAGCATCTCCTGAAACGCATAGGTCCCGTTAATGATGCGCGAACGGATCTCGCGGTAGATTCCTTCGTAAATCGCTTTTGGCATGACTTCACCTCTAATGAATATGTATGGCTAGGCACGATAGCATTTCTTGGAGTTGTTCAAACCGATTATCGGTAAAGCACGGATTATTTACCGTCGACGGTTCCCCCGAAACCCAAATCGGACCGAATCAAAACCGTCAATGCGGCAAGCAGCCAGTCCTCTACAATGAGTTCATTGTTTAAACGTTCTTGCTCGCACAGCATGTTGCACCCGGAAGGCATATTATGCTGCAGAAAATCCAACGTTTTGGCGGAGCCATGTTCGCGCCCGCCATGCTGTTTTCTATATCAGGCCTCATGGTCGGCATCTCCGCCCTCGCCACGACCGTAGACATCGTCGGTGACCTCGCCGTATACGGAACGCCCTGGTACTTTTTTTGGACCATCGTCCAACGCGGATCATGGACGGTCTTCAAGCGTCTGCCGCTCCTGTTTGCCATCGCGCTGCCCATCGGCCTTGCTCAAAAGCAACCGGCGCGCTGCTGCCTCGAGGCGCTCGCGGCCTATTTTGCCTACTGCTTCTTTTTGAGTGAAATGATCGGGATCAGCGGCAATAACCTGGGCCTCATGTATCCCTCGCCCCTGGCCCCTGCCACCGGCATCACCGTCATTGACGGCATCAAGACGCTCGACACCGGCATTATCGGACCGCTGACAGTCTCGACCATCGTCGTTGCGATCCACGACCGCTTCTACGACGCCAAGGTGCCCGATTGGCTCGGTACCTTCTCGGGCTCCTCGCTGGTCTACCTCATCAGCTTTTTTGCCGTGCTCGCCCTTGCCGCCATCTCGGCCGCCATCGTGCCCTCCGTATACGCAATGACCGAAACGCTGCGCCATGCACTTACGAGCGTCGGCCCCTTCGGCGTGGGCATCTTTGTGTTTTTGGAGCGAGCGCTCGAGCCCATGGGGCTGCACCACCTGCTCTACATGCCGATCTACTACGACAACCTGGTCATTAACGACGGCATCTACGCCACGTGGAGCAGCTTGCTCCCCATCCTCTCCCATAGCACGCGCCCCCTTAATGAGCTTGCGCCGTGGGCCGGTTTTACCGCCACCGGCTGGGTCAAGCTCTTTGGCCTTCCTGCCATCGCAGCCGCGTTCTACTCCACCGCAAAACCCGAGCGCCGCGCCGGCCTCAGGGTCATCCTTGTTCCCGCCATCATCGCCTCAGTGGTTTGCGGCGTTACCGAGCCACTCGAGTTTCTCTTTATGTTCACCCACCCCGGGCTCTTTTTGCTCTACGCCGTCTTATCGTCTTGCCTTGCCACAACCATGAATCTCTTTGGCATCGTCGGCATCTTCTCGGGCGGCCTCATGGAGATGGCAGCCTTCAACTTTATTCCGCTCATGCGCACGCATGCCGGTGCCTATCTTTTGGCGCTCGGTATCGGCCTTGCCTTTAGCCTCATCTTTTTTGTTAGTTTTCGAGCACTCATCTTGATCCATGACCTTAAGACGCCGGGCCGCGAGGATCATGTCGCCAATCGCGCGGCAATCGATCGTTTAACGAAAAGCGGCTTTGCTAAAGAGCAATCTCCCAATGACGAGGTCAATAGTCGATCCGATCAAGATCACGTCCTCGCTGAGCGGGTAATTCAGCTTTTAGGTGGCGTTGGCAATATTGTGGGCGCAACCAACTGCGCCACGCGCCTGCGCGTCGAGGTCGCAGACCCTTCCATCGTTGCAGATAACGTGTCGTTTGTCGCGGTGGGCGCCAAGGGCCTCATCATTACGGGCAAGACCGCCCAGGTGATCATCGGCATCTCCGTTCCCCGCGTTAAAGAGCATTTTGACCAGATCATGGGCCTCGAGCCGGGATTTGTGCCCACCACCTCGGCCTCCCCTGCCACCAGCCCAACCCACAAGCACGGCGATATCTGTTTCTTCGACATTGACGGCACGCTCGCGTGGCAAGACCCCAGGCTCGCCCAAGACCTTCCCGAAGACGAGCGGGACCTCTCCCCCTATCCCAACGAGGCGGTTTCGCAGGCAATCCGCGAGTTCGTCGCCAACGGCAACATGGCCTTTATCTGCACAGGGCGCACCCTCAGCTGCATCCACCCCAAACTTCTTGAGCTGCCCTGGACCGGCATCGTCTGTCTTGCGGGCGGTTACGCCGAGATCAACGGACACGCAATTCGCGATCTGTCGATGACGCCCAGTATGCTGCAGCGTCTTGCCCCCTACCTTGAGCAGTCGGGCGAGGTCATCCGCTTTGAGGGCCTCAACGGCGTCGTGCGTATGAGTGCCGATGCCCCCGATGCCCCCGGATACGCGCGCACCCTGGGCGACGCAGTCACGCAGCTGCAACATTACAGTGCCTACAAGATCTTGATGTCTACATCGCTCGCCAACCACATCGCTCAAGATAAGGCACTTGAGCCGCTGCTGTGCTTTAACGAGCTCGAACTCGAGGTAACCGAAATCTCGCCCCGCGAATGCACGAAGCGCGGGGGCATCCAGTCTGTACTCAACACCCTCGACCCCCACCACGGAACCGTATACGGCATCGGCGACGCCAGCAATGACGTCTCGCTGATGAACGCCGTCGATGTCGGTATCGCCATGGGCAATGCGCCGGACTATCTCAAAAAGCGCGCCGACTACATCACCGACTCGGTCGACAAAGATGGCGTCGTCAAGGCGCTCGAGCACTTTAGGCTTATATAAGCAGCCGGCACGCGAACGCGTCCCGTTTCCCCAAATCGCCAAAACAGACGCGCCGGCAACTCCAATGTGGCAATATGGTATCTGCACACCGCAACGATGCAACCTAAGAAAGAATGCGAGAACCCGTGTCCAGTCCGTTTACCAGCTTTTTAGCCCAGCACTTTGACCAGATCAACGACTATCTGGCCACGTTCTTTGACGGACAGGCGACCTCTGCCGATATCGAGCGCTACCTGTACGCGCCGCTCTCGGCTTTTACGGCCAACGCCGGCAAGCGCCACCGCCCGCTTATCTGCATGCTCGCCGCAACCGCAGTGGGCGGCAGCTTTGAGGGCGCCCGCAGCGCCGCGGCGGCCATCGAGCATTTCCAGTCGGGTGCGCTCATCCACGACGACATCGCCGATAACGGTCAGCTGCGCCGCGGCAAGCCCTGCATGCACCTTACCGAGGGCACGGGGCTTGCCATCAACTGCGGCGACCTGGCGCTCACCATGGTCACCAAGACGGTTCTCGACGATCCAACGCTCGAGGCAGGCGTAAAGCTGCGCGTACTTCACGAGCTCACCGAGATGATCGTCCGCACCATCGAGGGTCAGGCGCTCGACTTGGGCTGGGTCCGTGACGCACGCTTCGACATCTCGGTCGACGATTACCTGGACATGGCGACGCATAAGACCGCGTTTTACAGCGGAGCCACGCCGCTTGCCACCGGAGCCATCATTGGCGGAGGCAGCGAGGAGCAAATTGAGGCGCTACGCGCCTTTGGCCTGCACACGGGCCTTGCCTTCCAGATTCAAGATGATCTGCTCAACTTGATCGGTACCAAGGAGGCCGCCAACAAGGACTTCCGCACCGACATCACCGAGGGTAAGCGCACGCTCGTCGCCGTGCACGCCCTGTCTGATAAGCGCCATCACGACGAGATTGAAGCAATCCTCTCCTCGGGCACCGAGGACCCCGCGCAGCTCGCGCGCGCCGTGGAGATCTTCCAGGAGACCGGCTCTATCGATTACGCCCACACTTATGCGCTCGACCTGACCGCCAAGGCCAAAGCGGCCATCGAGGACGTTTCGCTCGACCCGCATGCACGTGAACTGTTCCTCTCCATGGCAGATTTCTTTGTGGAGCGCCTTAACTAGCGGGGGCTATAAAACCTGTCAGCAGCGTATTTGGGTACAACTTGCTACACTGTTGAGTGCATGTTTATGCATCCCTTTGCGTTGTCTATCCGACACGCGCTCAAATAGTACGAATGGTACGCCGAAAGGGGTTCGTTCATGGAACCTATTACAACGGGCATGCAGGGAGCAGCCGTCGAGGACGTCCAGTCCCGCCTTCTGCAGCTCGGCTATACAATCGATGACACCGAGGTCGCCGACAAGCGCTTTGGCACCACCACCGAGCAGGCCGTTAGCACCTTTAGGCTCGATAGCGGCCTTGCCGCTGGCTGTGCTGTCGATATCCCCTGCTGGAGCGCCCTGGTCGACGCCTCGTATAAGCTGGGCGACCGCACGCTCTATCTGCGCATGCCCAATTTCCATGGTGCCGACGTGCAGGCCCTGCAGAAAGCGCTCAACGTTTTGGGCTTTGCCTGCGGCGAGGACGACGGCTACTTTGGCCCTCACACCGAGGCGGCCCTTCAGCAGTTCCAGGAAAACGTCGGTCTGTTTGCCGACGGTATGGCTTTCCAGGATACCTACGCCTACATCAACCGCCTGCACCACGTGTGGGAGGGTAAACCTTCGGTGACCGAGGCCGAATCGCGCATCGGCTTTGCCCGCGCGGCCAACGTGCTCGAACGCTTCCAGATTGCCGTCATCGGTGAGGACCCCATCGCGCGTAGCGTTGCATCGCGCATGTGGAACATCGCCACGGCGACGACCGACAACAGCGGTATGATGCTTTGCGACTCCGAGGTTCCGACCGACGTTGACCTGGTGCTCGAGATCGCAAGCGACGAGCTGCCCGCAAATGCAGCGCCGCGCGCCACGATTGCCCTCGCCGAGTGCCACAACCTGGCGCAGCGCATCCGCACTGCCAATGTCGCCGCGCAACAAAAGCCTGCGCGCATCCGCATTGAGCTCACGGGTATGACGCGCTACAACGGAACCTTCACCGCAAGCGACGCCCAGACACTCGCGGTACGCCTGCTCGATGGCGTTTGCGATGCCCTCGCAGATTAGGTAAACTAAACGAGTTGCTTTTGGGCAACACCCATACTGGGACGTAGTTCAACGGTAGAACTCCGGTTTTTGGTGCCGGCTGTTGGGGGTTCGAATCCCTCCGTCCCAGCCATTAAAACTGAGCGCCCTGAGCCCATAACGGCCCAGGGTGCTTTCTTGTGGGCATGCGGAGGGATTCGAACCCGCAAGGCAACACAACTTCTCGTCCAGCACGGGAAAATCCACCTTCAAAAGACAGGCGCCCCAAGCCCATTAGGACCAAGAGCGCCTTACATCTAGAAAATATCAGCCCAGTTCCGAAAAGCGAGCCGCATGCAACAACCAAGTGACCACAGGTCCCGGGAGAGCGGGGACACCGGCTTAGGTTTATCGCGAGTTCCGCACGAACAGGAGGCCACTTAATGTGGCCTCCGTCGTGAGCAGGACTGTAGAGCAGGAAACCTAAGCCGATGTCCCCGCTCTCCCGGGGCCGAACGCCCTAGTTGTTGAGCATGCGGTCGAAGCTTCCCGAGTCGCCATCCCGATAGTCTGCGGTCATCAGAATCTCCTGCGGAATGCGCCCGCCCTCGCGCAGCACGTTGCGGAACTGCACGCGCGTAACCATGGGCAGATCCTTGATCGTCGCTGCCAGGTTCTGCGGCACGCCCTGGTTGGCAGCCGCGGGCTCGCACTCGCCGCCGGCCTTCACGCGACGTTTATGCTCGGCGAGCATGGCGCGGTACATGCCAGCATGCAGGCGAATCTCAACCACATTGGCATTGCGAGCCTGCTCGACGATGCGCGCGCCCTCGCGATCGATATCGCCCACGTAGTAGACGTAGTTAAAGCGATAGCCAATCTCGGCCAGATAATCGTCCAGGGCATGCGAGACGCTCGCCTTGCATCCGCCGCCAAAAATCACGCCGCCCACCTTGGTACCAAAGAGCTTGGCATGTTTGCGTCCGCGCAGAAGCTTGACGATTTCGTCGTAGGTATCCAGGTTCTCGACCATAATGAACGGCTTGTCGGCGCCCAGCGTAAAGAAGCTCGTAAAGTGCACCGGACGGTTGGGGGCAACCTTGATTGCCTGCATGCTGATGCCCTTTTCGGTCATGCGCCTGATCAGACGCTCACCATGCTTGCCGTCGAAGGCTTTTTCGTCGTTGAAGATCTGGTAGGCACGCTGGCGACGCGAGGCAACCGGCGTATCGGCACCGCGGTTCTGTTCAATCCATGCCTGGATAATCGCAATCTCCTCGGCAATTTTGCGATTGGACATTTCGTTGTGCTGAGCGCGCTGCGGCGTCTTTTTACCGTCCTTGCCTTCAACCCTTACAATCTGGGTCTGCTGCTCCTTGATCTTGGAGAGCGCCGTAGGCGTGGGGACAACCTTGAGCAGCTGCCTGCCCAGAACGCGGGCCAGGGCAAACGCCGAAACCTCGCCATGGGTAATCGACTCAGCCTGCTGGGCGGCCGTATCTGCTGCGGCAGACTCGGGCCTCTTCTGAGACTTGCGCTTAGAATCGCCTTGGACATTGCGCTCACGTTTCGAAGTAGACGCCTGCTTCTGCGAACGCTCGGGCTTGCCCTCCTTCGCCGGCTGACGCTTGGGCTGTTCCATCGGAGCATCCACCTTCGCATCTTCGTCGCGCGGCGCTACATTCTCGGCGGCATCCTGAGCGTTAGAGCCGCGACCGCCACGATGACGACGACGGCGAGGCTTGCTCGAAGTACCCTCCCCCGTCTGTTCAACCGCAGGTTGCTGACCCTGAGTCTCCGTATCGGACACAGTCCGCCCATCAACAGGCTTCTGTTCACGAACTTCCGACTCGGCAGGCTTCACGGCCTTCTCGGCCTGCACCTCCGGAACCTGATTGACCTTCTCCTGACGCTTTACGGGGTACGCGCGGCCTGCAAAGCCGCGACCGGGACGACACGAGTCTGAGGCCTTCTTGGCCGGCTTCTCGGAATCGTCCGCAGCCTCGGCAGCCTCTTCGGCCTCGCGCACAACGTCCTGCTGCTCGGCCTTAAAATGCGCACCGCGACGACGCTTGGACTCCTGAGGCTCAGCGGACTTTTGCTCTTTCACAGGCTCCTGTGGCTCGGCGACAGGCTCGTTCTCAACAACCTCGGTAACGGCCCCATCCTTTTGAGCCACGGCACGACGGAAACGTTCCTGTTGGGCGCGGCGCTGCGCATCACGCTTTCCGCCTCCGCCAAAGCCGCCTCGGCCCGCCTTGGCGGTAAAGGCGCGCACGACATGCTCATCGAGCAGCTCGTCAGTATCGATATGCTCACGCGAGGCAACTTCTTCCGCAGCAGACACCTCAACGGAATCCTCGACAGGCTGCTCCTGGGCATCATGAATCTCGGCATTGATGGTGTAGAAGGCAGGACGGCCGTTAATGCCGCTGCCCTCGATCTTGGTCACAATCTTTGCCGCGATAAGCTCATCGCGCATCGCCTTGGTGTCGCATTCCTTATCGACGGAGCGGAAGATTTGCGCCAGTGCGCTCGACTTAATCTTGAGTGCCTTGCGGCAAAGCAGGTCGTAAGCAACCAGCTTGGCGCGCTCGGCAGAAAGCGACGTTTGTCCGCTCAGGCGCTCAGCCAGGGCATCGACATTTTGTTGGTTATCGGAATATACCGTCTTGGCCACGGGGCCCCTTTCATATGCACACATATACGTCCATATGGTACAACGCGCGCCGCCATCCACGCAAAACATCTGCGAGAACACCCCGGCATCATCCTTCTTTACAAAAAAGACCGGGCCCGCGTTCTGCGGACCCGGTCTTTCCGAGTCATAGAGATGGAGGATTCAATCCGTCCGATCGGCTAAGCCTTGGCGGCCTCGGCGTCGGCGGGAGCATCGGCAGCAGCGGCGCGACCATACTCGGCCTTGCCCATCTCGGACCACTCGGGCTCCTCGTCGGGCATGGAACCGGCCTCCTTGCCGAAGAACTCCTTGAGGCAGTTGACGGCAACGATGAGGCCCAGGACCATCAGCAGGACGGCAAAGACGAGCTGCAGGCCCTTGGTGGCGGCGACGGAGACGGCAGCCGTGGTGGCGGTAGCCGGGATGGTGCCGAAGAAGCCAAACTGCTGGACAGCGGTCATGCAGCCCATGGCGCTCTGGACCAGCGAGGTGAAGGTGCAGCAGAGCAGGAAGACGACGGGCACGTAGAGCATCCAACCCTTACGGCCGGTGCACTTGCAGAACACGGCGAGGGTGATCATGGTCATACCGCCGAGCAGCTGGTTGGAAGCACCAAAGAGCGGCCAGATGTTGGTATAACCGCCAAAGGCGAGGGCGAGACCAGGAAGCAGGGTGACGACCGTGGCGAACCAGGGGTTGCCGAGGACCTTCATGTAGCCGGCCTTGGAGTCGACGGCCAGAGCGTCGTTGGTCTGGGCAAAGAACTCAGAGAACGAAGTGCGGGCGATACGAGCGACGGCGTCGAGCGAGGTCAGGGCCAGAGCGGATACGTTCATGGTCATGAAGACCGTGGCAACAGTGCCGTCAATGCCAAAGGCCTGCATACCGCGAGCAATACCAGCGGCAAAGATCTGGAACGGGGTGCCCACGGCAGCACCATTAGCACCAGTGGTGTTCATGGTGGAGAACATGATGCCGGCGACGATGATGGCAAGGATGCCGACGAAGGACTCGACGATCATAGCGCCGTAACCGACCTTGACGGCGTCCTGCTCCTTCTCGACCTGCTTAGAGGAGGTACCGGAAGAAACGAGGCTGTGGAAACCGGAGAGAGCGCCGCAAGCAACGGAGACAAACAGGACCGGGAACATCATGCCGGAGGCACCAGAGAAGCCGGTGAAGACCGGAGCGGTCATCGTAGCCTGGCCGTTAACACCCAGGACAACGATGCCGAGGACAGCGCAGACGATCATGACGATCATCATGATCGAGGTGAGGTAGTCACGCGGGGTCTTGAGCATCTGGATGGGCATAGCGCCAGCGAAGACCAGGTAGACCATGACGACGGCGAACCACTGGAACTTGGTCAGATAAACCGGGAACTGCATACCAACGGCGAACATGAGGACCATGAGCACCACGCCGGTGACGAACTCGGCAGCGCCGGTGAGGTTGAACTTCTTCTGGGCCCAACCAAAGACGATGGCGACGAAGGTGAACAGGATGGAGATGGTACCAGCGCAGCCAGCGGCGTAGGACTTAGCCTCGTTGACAGCGCCGGTGGCGGCATCGAGAACGGGAGCGGCAAACGTACCGCAGACCATGTCGGTGAAGGCGGCGATGACGATGATGCAGAACAGCCAGCAGAACAGCAGGAACAGACGACGGCCAGTCTTGCCGATGTACTTCTCGATGAGCTGAGCCAGCGACTTGCCGTTGTTCTTCATCGAAGCGTACAGGGCACCAAAGTCGTGGACGGCGCCAAAGAAGATGCCGCCGACGAGGACCCAGAGCACGACGGGCAGCCAACCAAAGGCCATGGCGACGATCGTACCCGTGACGGGGCCGGCACCGCAGATCGAGCTGAACTGGTGCGAGAACGCGGTGAAGGCGGAGACAGGCGAGAAGCTCTTGCCGTCCTTCATGCGCTTGGCCGGCGTGAGAGCCTCTTTGTCAACGCCCCACTTGTTGGCCAGCCATCGGCCATAGCCCAGATAACCGCAGGCGAGCACCGCCGCGGCCACAACCATGAGCAAAACTCCGTTCATTACATTTCCTCCTCTAAAAAGAACTTCCCAGACATAAAAAATGAGGGCCGTCGGTTGCGCTCGACGGCCCTCATCTTCATCAGCCGCCCGTTATCGTACGGGCTAGCTGTATGTGCTAACCCGCATCAGATAATTACTACGCTGATAATGTTTAGCTGATGCGTGAACATGTCTAAGAAATCCTCTTCAATCATGATGCGAACGATCCGTGCGTGTTCACATCCCCCAGTGGATGAAACGCAGTATGAAACTTTAGTTGCCTAAAGTCAACGCAAATATGTAATGAATTTTCAACTTTTTTTGAAATTCTCGGTATAAAACGCCACTGACCTCGGACTTTACCCGACAAAAGTTTTTGCATGAGAGATGCCCCTCGGGAGCGGGCGGGCGTATACAAGGTTTCCTGCTCTACAGTCCTGCTCGCACGGAGAGCACATTAAGTGCTCTCCGGCTCGTGCGGAACTCGCGATAAACCTTGTATACGCCCGCCCGCTCCCGAGGGGCTCCCATCCCAAATGCGGAGCAAAGCTCCGCATGCCATCTTTTCTTTCAGCTAAAGAACGCCGGAAATTCGACGCAGACTTGCTAACCTTGCTGGACGTTGTCGACGCCGATCCAGCTCAGAAGCCATATCGATACAGAAAGGTCCCCGGCGCTGCCCGGGCGCCAACGGCCGCATATGAACTTTATCGCAAGTTCCGCACGAACAGGAGGCCACTTAATGTGGCCTCCGTCGTGAGCAGGACTGTAGAGCAGGAAAGTTCATATGCGGCCGTTGGCGCCCGGGCAGTGCCGGGGACCGCGTCTTTGCGACTACAGCGTCATGTTCGGATCGGCGTCGACGTCGAACGGCGAGATTTCACCTCGGTCGAATTTACGGCGGGCGACCTCCGCGATCATGGCGGCGTTGTCGGTGCATGCCGAGAGAGGCGGCACCGTCACGCGGATGCCCTGGCGCCCGAGCTTTTTGATCATCATCTCGCGCAGATGCGGGTTGGCCGAGACGCCGCCGCCGATGCAGTATTCCTTGCATCCGGTGGCATGCAGCGCGTTCTTGGCCTTCTTGTACTGAACGTCAAAGACAGCTGCCTCAAACGAAGCCGCCAGATCGGGCAGGTGAATCGTGCGACCGGCCTTGGTCTCTTGCTCGATGTAGAGCGTCACCGCCGTCTTGAGGCCCGAAAGCGAGAAGCGGTAGTCCCCCCTGCTGTTAAGCGCACGGGGGAAATCGATCGCCTTGGGGTTGCCCGTCTCGGCCAGCTTGGAGATGATGGGGCCACCGGGATAGCCCAGACCCAACGCCTTGGCTACCTTGTCGAAGGCCTCGCCCACAGCATCGTCGAGTGTCTCACCAAGTACCTCGTAGTCGCCCCACGCCTTCACGTGCACGAGCATGGTGTGCCCGCCCGAGACAAGCGTGAAGATGAACGGCGGCTTGAGGTCGGGCTGCGCCAGCAAGTTGGCAAACAGGTGCCCCTCCAGATGGTTGACGCATACGAGCGGCTTGCCGGCAGCGTAGGCAAAGCCCTTGGCAAAGGCGACGCCAACCACGAGCGCGCCCACCAGGCCCGGACCCTGTGTCACGCCCACGGCGGCAAGCTCGCTGGGAGCAATGGCTCCACCCTCAAGGTCAAGCGATGCTGCGGCATCCTCGAGCGCCGCATCCACGACACTCACAATCACCTCAACGTGTTTGCGCGAGGCGATCTCGGGCACCACGCCGCCAAAGCGGGCATGAAAATCAATCTGTGTCGACACCTGGTTGGCCAGCATATTGCCATCCGCATCGATAATCGCCACGGCCGTCTCGTCGCAGGAGCTCTCGATAGCGAGCACTAGGCGGCGGCGCTCAATTTCGGCACGCTCCCCCTCGGAGCGCCCAGGCGCAGGCAGCGGCCATACGCGCTGCTCTGCCGCCGTCGGCTCGGGCGAAGCATTGTCGACCGGAAGTACCAGGGGCAGCGGGGCCGTCATGACGATGGCGTCCTTGCCGGCACCATAGTAGCCGCGACGACGGCCAGCCTCGGTAAAGCCCAGAGCGTTATAGAGCGCAATCGCGCCCTCATTGCCGTCCTCGACCTCGAGCGAAGCCGTGGTGCAGCCGAGCATCTGGGCATCATAGCTCACATGCGACAGCAGCTTGCGGGCAATGCCCTCACGGCGATGTGCCGGATCGACGGCGACATCCAGAATCTGCACATCACCGTCCACGACCATACCGCCGGCAAGGCCCAGTAGCTTGCCGTCGTCGTGTGCCACCCACCAACTACGCGGCGCAGCGACGTCCTCGCCCAGTTCGGACAGGAACATGCCCGGCGTCCACGCCTCGTGTCCGGCACCTTCAAAGCAGGCAGCCTCCAGCGCGCTCGCGCCCTCGGCATCCGCCGCGCCCATGGGACGGAACTGCAGATGACGACCGGCGAGCTCATCGGCAACGCCCGTAATTCCGCTCTGCGCACTCTCGGCAAGACCAAGACGCTTGCGCTCGTTTTCCTCGGCATCCGAAAGGCGCGTGTAAATCGGCAGGACGCGGGCCGGATCGCCGTCACCCGCAGCGTGCGCGAGCAGCAAGCCCTCGCCCGAAGGCCACCACAGGTCGCGCTCCACGCAGCGGGCGGTCTCGTCCTCACCCAGCAGCTTGCCATAGCGCACGAGACCGTCACCGGTCAGCTGAACCTGGTCCCAGTCCGCTGCTCGGCGCCACTCATCGAGCGCCACGGCGGCCTTGACCACGTGTTCGCGCTCAAATTGACGCTCGGGACCCTCATCGACCAGCATATACAGCGCCGGATATACCTCACCGCGCATAGCATCGGCCAAGATACCAAGCTTGCCGCGCACGCCAGCCTTCCACGCCGTCCAAGCGCAAGCGTCGAGCGTCGACACGCCCAGCAGCGGAACATTGGCACCACGCGCGAGGCCCTTGGCAGTGGAGATGCCGATGCGCACACCCGTAAAGGACCCCGGGCCGCGACCGACCACATAGCAACCAACATCGCTGCGATCCAGACCGGCTTGAGCCAGCACGCCATCAACGGTATTCACGAGCTCAACGTTGGCGTGACGGCGACACATGTGGTCGCCACTCACGAGCTTCGTCTCGCCCGTCTGCCCATCAATCCAGCTTGCCGCGCAGGCAAGCATGTCGGTCGAGGTATCGAGCGCCACCACCAGCGCGTTGTCGTTATGCAAGCTCATCTTGTACAGCCTTATCAATCAAATGGGAAAGCTCCATTGCGCGGTCACCGTGCGCCTCAAGCGTTATCGTTCGCACATCGCTGTCGCCCTCATCACGCTTGAGCGTCACCGAAAGATACTCATCCGTCAGCTCGTCCTGGAATTGTTCGCCCCATTCCAGCAGGCAAGCACCCTCATAGCCCAGCACATCGAAAATGCCCGTATCCTCGAGCTCGTAGGCATGCTCCAGGCGGTATAGATCAAAGTGAAACAGCGGAATACGACCTTGATCGTGAACGGCCATGAGCGCAAACGTAGGACTCGTAACCATATGCCCATCGCCCAGCCCGCGCGAGACGCCCTTGGTAAAGTGAGTTTTGCCCACTCCCAGGCCACCGGTCAGGATGAGCACATCGCCGTCCTCAAGGCACGGTGCAATTAGCTCGCCAAAGTACTCCGTATCGGCAGCGCAAGTCGTTTTGTAAGTACCTACCCCCAGGCGCTCCAGGGACATATATGCTCCTTATTATTCCGAGGCGTCCTCTGGTGCGGGATGTCGCTCCAGATAATCGCCCAGCATCTTAAAGTCTTCCTCCAGCAGCTCCTGCCACGCCGGATTGCGCAGCGCTGCTGCCGGATGAAAAGTGGGCATTACTACAAAATGCCCCATCTGGTGGAACCTGCCGCGCAGCTTAGTAATGCCAATCTCGGTCTTAAGCACAAAGTGCGTCGCGGGGTTGCCGAGCGTCACGATAATATCAGGCCAGATGCTTCGAATCTGCTCACGCAAAAACGGCGAGCAAGCCAGCACTTCCTCGGGACGCGGATTGCGGTTTCCCGGCGGGCGGCACTTAAGCACGTTGGCGATATAGACGTCCTCGCGTTTGAGCCCCGCCAGCGACAAAATGCCGTTGAGGTCCTCGCCTGCCGCCCCCACAAAGGGCTCGCCCTGCAAATCCTCGTTGCGACCCGGCGCCTCACCGATAAACATGACGCGAGCGCGAGGGTTTCCCACGCCAAACACGATATTGTGACGCGACTGGTAGAGCTGGCAGAGGTGACAATCGCCCAGAACGGCCTCAATTTCCTCGAGTGCGACCTCACGTGGTGCCTGATGGGTATGGCCGGGGATGTGCATGACGCCCATAGCGGCTCCTACACGTAGACCTTGTCGAGACGCATGCCAAAGCCGCAGGCGACCTCGTAGTTAATCGTTCCGCGCAGTCGGGCCATCTCGTCCATAGTGATCTCGGCATCGCCATCGCGGCCGACAATGATCATCTCGTCACCATACTCGGCCTCGGGAATCTCGTGTGCCGGGTTGGACTGAATGGCGACCATAAACTGGTCCATGCAGATATTGCCAACCTGATGCACGCGCTCGCCGCGATACAGCACATCCATACGATTGGAAAGCGTACGCGATAGGCCATCGGCATAACCGATCGGCAGCGTGCAGATCTGAACGCGCGTACGCGGTACGCGGTAGGTAAAACCGTAGCCCACGCCCTCACCCATCGCAGGGTGTGCCACGCGCGTCACACGCGCATGGACGCTCATAACGGGATCAAGCTGCATCACGCGGCCACTCAGCTCGCACGGCTGCATGCCATACAAGCCAACGCCGGCGCGGATCATATCAAAATGCATCGAGGGATCGAGCATCGAGGACGGCGTGTTGGCGCAGTGCACGATACCGCACTCAAAACCCGCATCCTTAATGGCCTGAACGGCCTCGGTAAAGCGCTGACACTGCAGCTTGTAGTCCCAGCCCGAAGGTTCATCGGCCGTGGCGAAGTGCGTAAATACGCCGTCGCACTGAATACCGCGATGGAAATTTATACCGCGGACAAAGTCGAGCACCTGCGTGTAGTGAACGCCGATACGATTCATGCCCGTCTCGATGGCGAGATGATACTTACCCACTTTGCCCGCCGCGACGGCACATTCGCCATACGCAAGAGCAAAGTCAGACGTATAGACCGAGGGCATGATATCAAACTCGAGCAACGTCGGAATGGCCTCGATAGGCGGCTCGCTTAGGATGAGGATGGGTTTCGTAATCCCGCCCTGTCGGAGCTCAACGCCCTCGTTAACCGTCGCCACGGCAAACATGTCGGCACCGGCCGAATACATGATCTTGGCGCACTCAACAGCTCCATGACCATAAGCATCGGCCTTGACCACGCAGCACAGGCGCTGACGTGGATTCAGCAAGTTCTTATAGGCCCTCGTGTTGCGGCGGAGCGCCCCGCGGTCGATCTCGACCCAGGACCAGCGCGTCAAATCGGCTTTGTTCATGATTAGTCATCCGACCCTTCGTCCATGATTCCCAGATCTTCGAGCGCATCCTTTGCCGCCAGCTCCATGGCAGGACCGATCAAGTCGATAAGATCGGTCGCGATGACGCTCTTCTCACCATACTCCGTCGCCGCGGCAAAACCGGCGTAGCTGTGAAGTGCGACGGCGTACGAATACAGCAACTCCCAACGATCCATCTCGTCGCGCATGGTGGCAAGCGTGCCGGCCAAAATACCCGCGAGAACATCACCCGAACCGGCAGTTGCCAGAGAAGCCGGACCCGAGAGCGGCAGCAGCACACGCTCAACGCCACAGATAGCCGTCGTCGGCCCCTTGGCAATGACCACCAGATTGTCGGAGCCTGCAGCCCAGACAACCTTCTGCGCAGCCGCAATCGCGGTACCAAGGTCGTTCACCTCGTCACCGGCAACCAGACGCGAAAGCTCACGATAGTGCGGCGTCATAACCAACGGCTGCTCGCGACGATACATCTCGGGATTACTATCAATACCGTCAATGGCAATCTTAGCAAGGCAGTTGAGTGCATCGGCGTCCAAAATAAGCGGCACATCAAGCTCGAGCAAGCCCGAAACCACCTGCATAGCGCCAGCAGATGTCGTCATACCGGGACCGCACAGTACACAGCTGTACTTCTTTGCAATCTCGCACACAGTCATGCGCGCAGCGGCGCCAAAGGAGCCGCGGGAATCAGACGGAATAGCAAAGACGGGAATCGAAGGAAGTGCCATGCGAATAAGATTGGCGCAGGCGTCAGGAGCCGCGACTGCCACGTAACCAGCACCCGCGCGAGCTGCAGACTTGGCCGCCATAATGGCAGCACCAGGATATTGCGCAGATCCGGCGACAATAAGCACAGAGCCACGGGAATACTTATCGATATTCGTAGGTAGTGGAGCAAAGTAATCAACTAAGTCACCGGGCTCGACAATCTCGGCGGCGTGGTCGACATCATCGATGACCTCGTCAAGACGGTAGTAAAGATTGCCGCAGATCAAATCGCCAGCATACTCAGGGCCATCAGCGCTATACAGACCAATCTTGGGCGCAATCATCGTCACCGTATGCTCGGCACGAATGCAGTCGTCATCAACAACGCCCGTCTCGGCATTCAGGCCCGAGGGGACATCAATGGATACGACACAATCGGCGCATTCATTGACCGTAGGAATCCAGATGGAGAACGGCGCACGCAGATTCCCGTGGAAACCGGTACCAAAAATGGCATCGACAACAACATCGGCCTTATCGATCAAAACCTCGAGTTCGTCACGCGAGGGGCCGACGCAAACGTGCACATCGCGGCCGGCAGTACGACGAGCAACATGACGTGCCAGAGCAGCAGGAATCTCATCCGGCTCAACCGGAGAAACGATATCGACGTCCACACCCTTATGGCTCAGAATATCGGCGGCAACCCAACCGTCGCCGCCATTATTACCAAAACCGACCAGAACGAGAACCCGATCGGGATTGAGCTTCAAGACCTCGTTGGCGGCAAACTCACCCGCTAGCTCCATAAGCTCGGCCTTCGAAGTCCCTTCGCGTTCGATGATATCCTCGAGACGAACGACTTCTTCGGTACTCAAAACCGGTTTCATCTATGCTCCTAGCGTATCTTGCGAAGCATCGCCCAGGTGCTCCGTCAATGCTGAATTCTGCAGCTGCTCAAGCTCATCTAAAACAGAGCGAGCCTCTTTAAATGTCTGCGCTACGCGTTTCTTGGTGCTCACCTTTACCTCTTTTGGCTTAGGCCGAGCATCTTCGGTAATCGCGATGGCATTCGCAACGGCTAAGTCTCCTGTAAGCGTAATGGAAAGAGCGACCTCAACAACACCCAGCTCTTGAGCGATCTCGAGAGCACGGCCCGAAAGCAGCGCCTTCGGTTTGCCGAGTTTATCACGCGTAACCGAAACATCCTTGCGACCAACGCCTTGACTAAAACCCGTGCCAAGAGCTTTAAGTACCGCCTCGCGCGAAGCAAAGCGGCTGGCATAGTGAGCAGCGGGACGCGATGATGCATCACAATACGCACGCTCTTCTTCGGTAAACACACGCCGAGCAAACGACGGCGTCTTTTCAAGAATTGATTTCATACGGGAAATCTCGACGATATCAACGCCGATACCAGCTTCAGCCATGTTCACCTCCATATCGCACAGACTAAGTTATTGTAGCCCGTTCACAGAAGATGCGACAAACGAGGGTTATAAAACACAGCTACTATGTGAGACAAAAGCCCTTAAACGCAAAAAAAGGGGAGGCCGCGAGGCCTCCCCCTTCTCAGTTCAAGCGTACGGCTCGGTGCCGTCCACCGGTCAGCGGCGCCCTGGCCTCCCACGGGCTGACCC
>NZ_JAHPYF010000012.1 GCF_019041915.1 Collinsella sp. MSK.8.10
GGCCGTCAATGACACCAAGGCCGCCCTCGATGCCGCGAAGGCGGATACCGCCGCCGCCGAGTCCCTGGTCTCCGCCGCCGAACAGGCGAAGGCGCAGGCAGACGCCAAGTTGTCGAAGCTGAACTCCATCGATGCCGGCGCGGCGATCGCTTCCGGCCATGATGTGAACGCGGATGACGCCCTCAACGCGCTTTTCGCCGCAGCAGTCGAGGCACGTGCCAAGGTCGCGCCCGCCAAGGCCATCCTGGACGAGAAGCAAGCCGCGGTGGACGGGCTCCAGTCCGGCTATGATGCGGCACTCGCCGCCTACGAGCAGGCGAAGTCCGACCGCATCGCAGCGGAGCAGAAGCTTTCCGATGAGATCGCACGACAGGAGGCAGAGGAGGCCGCAAAGCAGCAGGCGGCATACACCCCGAAGCACCTCGCCGGCACGGATACCGCTCAGCCCGGCAGCCTCGCCCAGACCGGTGACCGCGCGGGACTCATCGGCGAGACGTTCGTCATCGGCGGTACCGTTCTCGTGGCAGCCGGTGTCTTCCTCGATCAAAAGAAGCGCCGCGAGCAGATGTAAAAGCGAGCCGGGCGTTGGATATCGGCTAGTATCCAACGCCCGGTTTCATGGTCAGGGAGATCGGTGTGAGAACAAAGGCTATTATCGTTGCGCTTCTGGTGTGCCTTTCGGCACCTCAACTTGGATGTGCCAGCGTTGCAAAGCAAGGAAGCGGCTCTGCGGAAAGGGCCGCCACGTCGGTGAAGAATAAAGACAAAAAGAAGCCAAGTGAAGAAAAGGCGGCGCAGGCCTCTGGAGCCAAGACCGAGGAGAAGAAAGAGTCCGACGGCAAGGACCAGAAGTCCGATGACTCCAAGAAGGAGGATAACAAGTCTTCCGATTCCTCGAAGTCGGACAGCAAGGGCGATTCCTCCCAGTCCAAGCAGAATTCCGGCAATTCGCAGGGCTCTGGCAGCAATAACTCCTCTTCCAACGGCGGTAGCCTGAAGAAGTGGGTCCCCGAGCAGGGCCACTGGGAGACCGACTACGGCCAGGTCTGGATCCCGAACGTGGTGTACGTGCGCCATGAGCGCTACTGGGTCAACCATGGTGGAACCAAAGTCGGACCGTTTGACAGCAAGGCTGCTGCATGGGCGTGGTGCGATAACGATGTCGATAATGGCGGCATTGGCGGATCTGTGATCGATGACTCCTATACCACCAGCGAGGACCAGGGTCATTACGAGCAGCAGGCGACCGGCAGGCACTGGGTTGTCGACGTCGCCGGTCACTGGGAGTAATGTGCATCGATTCCTCTTCTCTTGCGTTCGGTGAATACATATTTATTTACGGGCGGCCGGTTTCGGTCGCCTTTTTTAAACGCCCAGTCTGGGAGCAAACGATAGGAAAGCAATCAAACGAGAGGCCGCTCCAAAAGAATCCGGCGGTGCCGGATGCTTCGGGCAAAACCTCCCGCAAATTCAACCGATTTACAACTGTGACCATATGACTGTGCGCACATGTTAGCATGGTCATATGGTCACCTATTTACAGCTGCGATTATGCTGAGACAACTCAACCGTTAGCGCTTATTAAACAGCCGACCAAATCCTGGTTTGCTCAGTGTTTGGCGCATCTGCCCCACCTGAATCTCCGTCTCCACGCCATCCTTGCCGAAAACGTTGCTCATATTCTTAGCAGTCGGGATGACCGTCTTCACCTCACCCGTCGTTAGGCCGAAGCGCTGGCAGCCGACCTGGTTCTCAAGATGGATCTGACCATCGGATCCAAAGACATTCTGGTACATGTCTGCCTCCTCGCAAGAAACTGTCGATCCCAAGATAACAGGCGGGCGAATCCGGCGCAGCATATAACGCTCGGTAATACATGACCATGTTAATGTAGTCATATGTTCACGTATTACAAGCTGGGACCTCATGTATTAGAGCTCGAACCGCGCCGCCGCGTCACCATGAACACCGACGACGAGAACATCGACCACTTCAAGGCGGAGACCGCCCGCACGGACGTCCCCTATCAGGTCATCATCAACATGTACCTGACGGAGTCCCGCATGCAGAAAAGGCACCTCGCGGTCGCGTAATACAAATAGGTAAGATCCCACGCGTGTCACGCCTCGGCGCAATCGGAGCGCCGCCTTCGGCGCGGGGCGGAATAGACCGGGCGACCTGGGCAATCTGGTCCCGGCTCTCCCGGTCGTATTCCTACGATATCGCCCCTAGATCACCAATGTGTCAGATAAAGAATGAGGCAATGGCTATGATCACGCCTACGGCAGATGCAGCGACTGCGCTTTTTTCCCTCCTTTAGTCCGACGAATAGGGTTGCCGTAAAGTAAAGGGCGGAAATGCAGGATATGGCAAGCGAAACGAGTTCCTTGGGCGGTTTCAGCAAAAGGTCGCTAGCAAAGAGTAATGCAAGCAGGGCAAAGCCGATTGTGACCAAGTATCTCGATTGATTTTGCGACAGCATGGCAACTGCCTTTTAGAACATGTAAGTGAAAAGTCGGTACGATGTTATTGCAGTTGCAAACAAGCCGCTGCCAGGACCGGTTGTCACGAGACCGGCGATAACGCATTTTCTCGGTTTCCAGCTCATGACAGACCCCTCTCTCATGGTGAAACGCATACATTATGAGATATGCACATTATCTCGCTAATTAATTTCAATATCCATCATCTAACACTAAAGAATACTGACTCACTGATTCAGTGACGATGCGTTTTTACCCTTGCGTTCCCACTCGCGTAGTCGCCTCGACGCGTCGGCGGTCGGAAGGGCCTCCGTCTCGCAATCAGCGACCTTGTAACCGTATCTGCCGAGCCAGGCAGCAAGTGCATCCCAATCGACGCGCTTCCAGTCGCCGCCCGGCGCGTGCTGCATCACGAGGCCTCCGGCGACCACGAGCCCGTGGATATGCTCTCCTTGCAGGCCTGCGATGATTCCGCCGGTGCATACGATGCCAGGTCGCTGTGCCGGCACTGCGCAAACGTATTGGCCTTTGTGCCCCTTTTGGCAACTTTAGCATGACTATAGGTTAAACCAACCCACAGTCATAAGCATGGTAACGTAGTACTATACTAATTACTTAACATGCTCATATATTTCTAACTGCGACTTAGAATTACTTAATGTAGTCACATGTTAATGTGCTAATATATGACTATGCTATTTCAGAAAGGGGAGGACATGGCGACGAACATCCTGCTAGTCAATCAGAAGGGCGGCGTCGGCAAGACGACGTTCGCCGACGAGATCGCCTGGGGTCTCGAGCGCCGCGGCCACAAAGTCGGATTCGGCAATCTCGACCCTCAGGGCGGCGCGAACCACGAGAAGAACCTGCTCGACGACGAGGACGCCGTGAATGTCATCGACACGCCGGGTTTCCTGAGCGACGACACCGCCGAGTATGCCAAGAATGCGGATATCGCAATCATCCCGGTGCAGCCCGGCACGCTGGGCCTGAAGCCCATGAAACGCACGATCAAGGTCATCACCGAGGCCAATCCTGACTTGTCGTTCGCAATCATCGTCAACAACTTCGCGGCGAACCAGACCGTGGACAGACAATTCCTCGAGCTTCTTGAGGCCGATGACCTTCCCGTGCTGGGCACTGTTCCGACCGCGGCGGCATTCAAACAGGGCGCGGCCCTGGGCAAGCCCGTATACGAGATCGCGAAAAACGGCAAGGCCGCCCAGGCGATTGAAAACATCCTGAACGAGCTGGAAGAGGTGCTGTAAATGGCAAAGTTCAAAAAGGCGACCTCATACTTCGACGTCGCAGCGGAGAAGGCCGAGGAGAGGCAGCAGAAAATCGTTGAAAGCGCATCTGAGCCCCAGAAACCGGCTCCTCAGGTGCGGAAAGCCGGGCGCCCCAAAAAGGGCGCTGAAGGGGCATCTGAGAGGCTTGTTCAGCTGTCCGTGTACGTTCCGGAGAGTTACCGAAAACGTTTGAAGCAAGTGGCGCTCGAGGAGGACAAGTCCGTATCGGATATCGCTCGGGAGCTTTTCGATCGCTATCTGGCTGAAAAAGAGTTCTAGTTGAGTTAACGGGCACCGAAAGGTGCCCGTTTTTCTTTTACCTTGGCCACTGAGAGCCGATTTAAGACCCCGTTTTATCTATCAATGAGAAAACGGTCGAACCTCACCGACAGGACGTCTTATTTTCGATTCTGGAGCTCCCTGCCGGTAATTGAAGTGAGGTTGACCAGATGTCGGTATCCAGATCAACCGGAAAACGGATTCGGCGTCATTGCCGAATTGTAGGGCTTGCAACTAAGTGGGATTAGTTCGCCCGGGGAGCCGAAGGCGACGCCGGCGCCGAGGGCTGACAGCGACGTAGTCGGGGAGCTGGGGCGTTAGCCCCCACACTTTTGGCCGAAGGCCATACCAAGGAGCCGAAGGCGACGCGGAGTGAGGCATAGCCGAACGGAGGGCAAGGAGGCGTAGCCGACGCGCAGGGAGCCGTAGGCGACCGGAGGGCGAGCGTAGCGAGCGCCAAGGAGCGGTAGCGACGCGCAGCGAACGCAGTGAGCGGAGGGCAAGGACGATGGCTTTTCTTGTTTGTATATCGTTCGATTATTAAATGCTTTCTGGTGGATTTCTCTGTTTCCCTCTTGAGCTCAGACTAAGTGAATCTAATTCACTCTAGTCAGACTTGGTGGGTTGTATGAACCCATAGCTGTGGTTATTTCAACCCATAGTTGTGGTTATTTCAACCCATAGTGCATGGGTTAACTGAACCCATAGTTGGCATGGGTTATTTCAACCCATAGTCTCGTGAGACAACCCATAGTTGATAAGTTGGCCAAGGTTAACACAGGCTCAAACTATGGGTTGAAATAACTATTTCGGTACTTTTTGGCGTTTTCCGATCGCTTTCTATGGGTTGAATTAACCCATAGCCGGAAAAGTGGCTTAAATTTTCTATGGGTTCTTTCAACCCATAGCTCTACCGTCACAGAAAAGCATCCGCGATCCCTGTGAGCAAGTCTATGGGTTGTCCTAACCGATAGGCTTGCTGAAGAACCGTTATTTAACCCCCTATCAATAAAATTATTTTTCGTCTAACTATGGGTTAAACCAACCCATAGTTAGACTGTAGGTTGGTTTAACCCATAGTTTGTAAGGAAAAGAAATAGGGCTATGGGTTGTATGAACCCATAGCCCTTCAAACTAGGCAGAATGCTTTGCGTCCCACTGAGCTTTGCGTTTCGCCGAATTCTCAGCACGTTGCTTTTTCTTGCCCTCCTCGACTTCGAGTCTGCGCTTAGCGATCGCTGTCATATCGAGCCGGTACTCAACCGATTTGTTATTCCCGCGCGGCGACTTAATCAAAAGACCGAGTTCGACAAGCTTGTCGATTCTCTTTTTGACATTCGAGCGATCCGACTTGACGTCCGCCGCCATGGTGGCAAGGCTGATGTAGCAGGTTGATTTGTAGACGTCCTTGCGCTGGAACGACCAAATCCGCCCCATAATATCGGTGTCGAGCCTAGGCAGACCGAGCTCGAGCATCCATGGCGGCTTGATGATCGCGACCTTCTCGCTGACCATATCCTGCACCATGTGGGCGACACGGGACGATTCATCCGATGCCCGGCGAAGTACCTCGCGGTGACTCTCACTATTGGCCATGGCGGCATCTGTGACGGCCTGATTCGCGAAATCGGATGCCGTCCCCATTCCAGACGGGTTTGCGGGACCGGACGGGTGGCTATCCGTGTCCCACGGATAGCCACCGCCCACATCCGGTTTTAAATTTTTGGTATCCATAAACTAGCCTCTCGTTGAGGCTATCTAGCCATCAGCCGAAGTGATGCCATAGTATTTTGGTAGTACTTCAACATAGGGGCCCAAATCGAAGCATACGTGTGCTAGGATTGCAGGTAACAGGCCAGAAAGCCACATTTGAACATGAAAGAAGCCCTTCTTACTTGGCGGTTAGGGGGCTTTTTTCATATCTATTTTTGCTCTTTAACACGCTCCAAAAACTCGGCGATAGCGATCGCCGCCATAGACGACTTAGCTACACCGCGACTCTTCGCGTAGTCATCGAGATCACGCCAAATTTCGAGAGGCAGAGTAACCTGGATTCTTTTCTTCTCCTCGGCCACTGCCATAGACAATTACCTCCTTCGTTGAACAAGCGAAATCGTACCACTACTGATTGAAACAAAGCGTATCACAAATACTGTCTAAAATACAAACTAACACAAAGTGGTACACCTAAATTCGCTAAATCTTTCCCATCGGTCAGATAGGCGCTCGAGTTTCCAAAAAGGACACAGGAAATTGCCAAAAGGGGCACAGTGAAACGTCCCTAGAATCAACTGTTACGATAAAAACAGGGGGTAACTCCGCGGACACGGCCTAGCGCGCTGCCATCCAGTGCCGATTCTGCCATACTCGCAATTCGGCAAGGATGAGGAGTATGAATTGATCGGGGCTTATAGGACAACACCAAAACCGGCATCGACGGCTCCATGGATGATTCGGATTCCAAATAGGCCCTGTTAGTTGAGCTACTTCTTTGCCGGTGTCGTATACGAAACCGCTATACCCGCGGCAATTGCCATGAGACAGCTCACGATGAATCCGAACTCATACTTCAAAACGTTTGTTGCGGTCAGGGCGATAATCAACACAGTCGCAATTTGCAGAATTATCATTATTACGAAGAGATTGATTCCTTGTTTGGCCGAAGTCGCTGAGTGAGTTTGGCTTTGTTGATTCAGGTTGTAGCTGACAACAAAAGCGATCAGTTCGCTTGATACGGGGCCGACTACATAGAAAAAGATTGCGTCAATGAAGCCTATAGTGTTGTAAGTTGTTTCGCCGGAAAAAACAGCGTATAAAGCATATCCAAATCTTGGCTGATTCATGTATGAGTAGGAGAAGACCAAGAGCGTCAATATTGCTACTACCAGAAGTGCATTCAGGATAAATCGTTTGCTTTTCATCGATCGCTCCTTCCGGGTGACTCTTATATGTAATTCTACAACAGCCATTATTTTCAAAGAATATGACTGTCCTAAATAACGTGCACTTTCGCTGGATGGTCGCTGTTTGGCGGCCCTCTTTTTTGCACAGGCGCGGTGGGATGGTAATATCGGGCGGGAGTCAGCCGCTCTGATAGAATCGTCCTTGCTGTCGGCAGCCCTCGTGCCGGGCAGAGCCCTCCATTTGATGGGAGGTGATGCCCATGACCGATTTCACCGAGCTCGTGAAGCTCCTGACCGCTATGGTCTCGCTCCTCACGGCCCTTGTCGGCCTTTCCAAGGCACTCAAGCAGGGCTCGAAGCCCAAAAAGAAAGGTCACCGTCGCTAAGACGATGACCCAACTTCATTAAGCAACGGCTCTGCCCAGCTCTCTACAACTTGGGCTGCCGTCGGCACCATTTTACCCTCCTGACGAGGAATTCGTCCATATTTCAAAAATCAAATCCTGTTCGCGCGTGGGCGTAAACTTTTAGTTGGGCAAATCCGGCAGATTGGAGCTTGAAACATGAGGGATATGCACCTCATGTCGCTCATAAAACGTCTCCTGACCTCGAGGGAGAACGTTTTTTAGCGACAGAAGGAGACATAAATATGATCTGGTTTACCAGCGACACCCACTTCGGGCATGAGAACGTGCTGAAGTTCACCGACCGCCCGTGGGAGACGATTTGGCAGATGAACGACGCCATCGTCGACAGCATCAACGGCAGGGTTGCCGTGGACGACGAACTCTACATCCTGGGTGATTTCTCATTCAAGATGACCGCCCAGGACGCCTATGGGCTTCGCAAGCGGATCGCCTGCAGGCGCATCCACCTAGTCCCGGGAAACCACGACAAGGACTGGACCCAGCCGGCGGTCGCGGGCGCCTTCACCGTGGAGCCGCCGATCTGCGTGCTCAAGATCGACGGGCAGAAGATCGTCCTGAGCCATTACCCCATGGCCGACTGGCAGGGCATGAACCATGGATCGTGGCACCTCCACGGACACATCCACAGCAGCGGCGGCGCGTACAACGAGTTCAACCGCAAGCAGGGCCTTCTGCGCTACGACGTCGGTTGCGATGCCAACGGGCACTCCCCGGTGAGCCTCGACGAGCTGAGGGAATGGTTCGCCGGAGTCGACGAGCCGTGCGGCCGGGTGAAATGGCCCTGGTGGGTCAGCGAGACCGGCGACAGGCAGGTCGAGCGCGAGCTGGCGGCGTACAAGAGGGAAGAGGTGATTCGATGACGGTCTATGTGACGGGCGACATCCACAGTGGGCTCGACATGCAAAAGCTCCGCGACTGGGAGCTTGGCGATAGTCTTACCAGCGACGACTATCTCATCGTTGCCGGTGACTTTGGCTTTCCGTGGAACTTTTCTGCCGAGGAATGCGCCGACATCGCCTGGCTGGAGTCGCGCCCCTACACGGTACTGTTCATCGACGGCAACCACGAGCGCTTCGATCACTGGGCGGAGCGCCCCATGGAGTTATGGCATGGCGGGCTGACGCAGCGCCTGTCGGATACTTCGTCTATCCGCCGCCTCATGCGCGGGGAGGTCTTCGAGCTCGACGGCTCGACGGTCTTCACCATGGGCGGTGCCACGAGCGTGGACAGGGAATACCGCGTGCCCTATTCCAGCTGGTGGCCTCAGGAGCTCCCGGACGAGCGCGATTTCGATACCGCACGGACAAAGCTCGACGAAGTCGGCTGGAAGGTCGACTGCGTCATCACCCATACCTGCTCGACGCGCATGCTCTCGCCGACGCTCTACCCGGACCCAGGCTGGGAGCGCCCTGATGTTGACCGGCTGACCGAATTCCTTGACGAGCTCGAGGGCCGCCTGGACTACAAGCGCTGGTATTACGGCCATTTTCACCGAGACGGCAACCCGGACGAACGTCATACCGTGCTGTACGACCGGATCGTGAGGCTCGGGGACAAACTCCTGCCGTGGGGTGCGTACTGATGGCTGTCTATGTGACAGGAGACGTGCACGGCAGGGCCGAGTACGGGGCCAGCAGGTTCGCCTTCAGGTCTTGGCCGCTGGGCCGGACCCTGACGCGCGATGACGCGGTGATCGTGGCCGGCGACTTCGGCTTTGTCTGGGATGGATCCAACGCCGAGAAATACTGGCTCGACTGGTTCGAATCGAAGCCGTGGACCACGTGTTTCGTAGACGGCAACCATGAGAACCACCACGCCCTGACAGAACTGCCGGTGCGGGAGTGGAGCGGCGGTCTCGTCCATGAGGCGCGACCGCACGTGCTGCACCTGATGCGCGGAGAGGTGTTCGATATCGACGGGCTCACAGTCCTTGCCATGGGCGGCGCCGCGAGCAACGACAGGCAGTATCGCAAGGAGGGGAGGAGCTGGTGGCCCGAGGAGATGCCGAGCGAGAAAGAGACGGAACACTGCCGCGCCTCGCTCGACCGCGTGGGCTGGAAGGTCGATTGCGTTGTGACTCACGAGGCCCCTGCTGCCCTTGCTGAGGTGCTGTGCCGGGAGCTCGGGCGCGAGTATCGGGACGACCGGCTTCAGCGATTCCTTGGCGAGCTCGATGGGCGGCTCGGCTACCGCGCCTGGTTCTTCGGCCACTACCACGGCGACGAATGGCGCGACGCCAAGCATCGCCTGATCTACCGAGACATCGTGCCGATCGAAGATGCTGCGCCCGGTTCTAGGAACCTTCTGGAAGCGCTCTAGAAGATTCCTAGAAATCAGCCGCCTGATAGGAGAAGCGCGGGGCTACTCGCCCTTCATCTGGGTCATGACCTCGACCTTGGCCTCGGCCACGGCCGCCCGCTGCTCGGCTACAGCAAGGCGGTCCTTGAGGGCGGCGACCTCGGCCATCAGGTCGCGCTGGGCCAGGAGTGCGTCGTTCAACTCGGCTTGGGCTTTCAACGCGGCGTCACGCTCGCCGCGCAGCCGCTCGATCTCATCGACCATGGCCTCCGCCTCGGCATGGAGCTGGACGACCTGCCTGTCGAGTTCCCGAGCATCGGCGAGATATCTGACGCTCGCGGCATGGAGCTCGTTGTTCTCGAGTTCCAGACTCGCGGTATCGAGTTCGAACTTCTCCTCTATAAAGGCGACCCGCTCATTGCAGTCGGCCTCAATCTTTTCATTCCGATCCGTCGCCTCGGCGAGCTTGCGGCTGAATTCATCCACCTGGGCCATGAGCAGTGCGTTCTCGGTCCTGAGGTCGGCAGTCTCGCGCAGCAGCTTCTCCCGCCATGTCGCCTCGATCCGCTCGGCAGCCTCATCGAGGACGGCCTTCACGCCGGATGTCTCGCTGATTTTCTTTTCGCTCGGATTGTCTGCCATGGTGCGGCACTCCAATCAACAACGGCATGGCTCCGCCATGCCATATGGCTGGGAACAATGCACGGCCGCTGTTGATTTGTAGTCATCCTGCGATCGGTGAGTTCTAAAAGGCGCCTCAAGTCATACGTTATGCGTTCACGCAGGGGGTTTCAGTTGGAGAAATACCGCACTCTTATATAGTAGCGCACTCGGATTTATCTTCTGACGCCCACCAATCCGCGTTCACGGAGGATGCGGTACAAAGTCGATTTCGATATACCGGTGGCGGCGCAGATGTCGGGGATGGGCGTTTCCCGCGCAAGGTAGAGTTTCACGGCAGCATCGGCCTTGACGTCCGCGATGCGCGGGCGGCCCCCGACGTTGCCACCATGGTTCCGTTTTACGGCGATGCCCTCGGCCTGGCGCTGCTTGATCAGGTCGCGCTCGAGCTCGGCGGTGCAGGCGTGAGTGCCGAGGACGAATCGACCGAAGGCGGTATCGAGGTCGACCGGCTGTTTCAAGGAAGTTAGCTTCACGCCGAGATTTCGGAACATAAGGTCGTAGTTCAGCAATTGCCTGGTCGATCTGGTTAGGCGCTCCCAGGACTCGACTACCACTTCATCGCCGGCCTTCATCTTCTTGAACAGACGCTTCTGCTGAGTTCGGTCGCCGTCCTTGGCACCCGTGACCTTGTCTTTGTAGATATGGCCATAGGGCACGCCGGCGTTGACCAACGCCTCGATTTGCCTATCTAGCTTCTGATCCTTCGTGCTCACGCGAGCGTATCCGTATCTGGTCATTTTCAGCCTCCTGCCTTGTCTTTTGATTTTCTCATGGGAATGCAAGTGGAGGTTTTGACACTGGGTTTTGGCACTCGCTGTTCACGGCATCGAGGGTTCGGTTTTCGAGTGCCGCGCGGCATACGTTTTGGGACGAACGGCTAATGGAATATGTTGGGACGGATAATATTCTACTACCAAATAGTAGTAGAATATTATCGTAAAGATTGGAGGCTCATGGTCCGGATACACCAGAGAGTTCACGAGCGGCACCCCGAGCTAGATGACGGTGATGTCGAGGCGGCGTGGGAGAGCTACTGCTTCGCGGCCGTCCGCATACCCGGGGAGTGCGAGATGCGGACGGGCTACGACCCGCAAGGCCGGTACATCGAGATGGTCGGTGTCCTCCTGGCCGACGGCGCGTGGCTCGTCTACCACGCCATGACGCCGCCGAGCAAGAAGACGCTAAGGGAGATCGAGAACGCGAGAAGGAGAGGTTACTGATGGAATATAGGCTTGCAAACGGATCCGTTATCACGGATGAGGACATCGAGCGCGAGTGCGCGGAATACGAATCCGGCTCCTGGGAGGGGAGCCTGGTGAACTTCCGAGTCGGCCGCCCCAGGCTTTCCGAGGTGGAGGCCAACGCCAACCTGTCTTTCAAGTGCCCGAAGACGGGCGCCGACCTCATCGAACGGGCGGCCGCCGCGTGCGGGATGCGGAAGTCGGAGTTTCTGCGCTCGGCCGCGATCGAGAAGGCCGAGAGGATACTCAGGTCGGCATAGCCCCGGCGTGCCTTCCCGGAATCGGCGTTGCCGCAGGGAGTGAGCGCCCTGCGCCGACGTTATGTTAGACATGTCGCTAACATAACGTCGGTTAAGTCGTGCCGCGGGTCGGGGCATCCGCACCACCACAGGTTCAATCGCCCCGTAAATCGAATCCTGTTAAGTCGTCTATCTGCGTGTTTATGAACACACCATTGCCATTCCTTAGGTGAGAATCGTGTCCGCACGGGGCGATATATTAGACAGAACACCCGAGGGAAAAGAATAGCATGAGCGATTTAATGGAAGTCGTACATCGGCTCGAGCGCGAGATGGCAGACCGAGCCTCCGCAGTTGAGTCAGAAGGAGGGGTTATGCCCAAAAAAGCGCCATGGATAACAAAGGATGTTCGCATAGTAGAAGCGATGGGGTGGCTAACCGGCGCTTGCAGCGTCGTGCTGACAGGTTTTGCTATCGCAGCAGTGCCCACCGGAGAGAAGGTCCCCGTCCACTACGGCGTTGACATGCAGCCGAACCGCTGGGGCTCTCCTGTCGAGCTGTTGCTCCTCCCTATTGTCATGCTGGCTTGCATCGCGCTTTCGGCCCTCGTTCTCCATCTGGTCAGTCCAGAGCATTGGAACCAGCCTGCCGGTCTCGAGAGCGACGAGAAGGATGCTTGGTATCTCGCAAGTGCTCGCTCGGTGGCCTGGTTTGAGCTCGAGTGCGGCGTTTTCTCGCTGCTTGCGGCCCTTAACCCGTTGTCCGACGACTGCAAGGCGATGATTGTCGGCGCTGTTGTATTCGCGCTATTGCTTACTGCAACGCCCCTTATATTCATTGCAAGGTTTTGCAAGAGCAGAGGTAAGGGCAAGGCTCGGAAACTTTAGCGCCCCAGCGTGTTCCAATCGATAAAGAGCTCGCGACGAAGACTGCGCTGCGCATCAAGCTGGCGTCCGTCTTCTCGCGATACTCCAAGCCGATCTCCTCAAACAACATGCGCTTCACTATCTCGAAGTTCTTCTCATCGGCGATTTGCTGATACGTCAGTAACATGACGTTGAAACCCATTTGCTGCAATGCGGTGGCGCGATCGGAATCCGACATTGCGGCATCGGCCCCACTGTGCACAAGCCTGCCTTGGCACTCGACGACAAGCGGCTTCTTGTCACCCGTCTCCTCAAATAGGAAGTCTGCATAGCAGTTGTAGCGCCCGGCCAAACGCGCTGCCTTGCCCGAAAGGACAATGCGAGCATTGTTGCTAAAGGATCTGAGACCCTCGCTACCGGCGACGCGCGGCGTCGCAAGCAACAAGGACAGCTGAGCCTCAAACGGCGACGCGACAACCCCGGTCACACGCTCGACATCTTTAAGGTTCAGTTCAATCAAGCCATCAAGGCCTTCATGGCCGCCGACGAGGCGGTCCGCAGCCTTAACGACTATGACAGCATCGTTGACACTCAGATCGCCAACGCCATTGATGAGCACCTTCGCGCCATCGACAGGCTCTGCCGTTTCGGCATCGACGGTGGTTTCGGTAAGAAGCATCCGGTTAAGGAGTACTAGCCTTCCGCATGGCCATGGAAGTAAAGTAGAAGAGGGTCGAATCCGAAGCAGTTCCCGGACAATTGGCGTCCGGCCAGACACTTCGGTTTGGCCCTTTCTTCCAGGATTCTGTAACAGCTGATTGAATTGCAACGCGCTAGGGCAGGACAGTTCAAAACTAGCGGGGCGTGTCGCCGCGCGAGTAGTCACCGCGATCGACGACGCGATCGTCCATCTGTCGCGACACGGCGCTACCGCCGTGCGCCTGGCCGGTGGCGCGGACGCGGTCGTCACCGGCATCGGGAACGGAGCCGGCATAGCGGTTGCGAATCTCCCTTGCGTAGCCGCGGCGCGCAAGGAGCTCGTCGCGAACCGCGGGATCTTCGAGCTACTTCACTTCAAACCTTAAGAGCCTTCTCTCTGGCAGATCGGTCATCTTCATCGTATAAGTCCCAGGAAAAGCCTTCTCAAAACGGACGGTCTCGTAACCTTCGAAATAGTCGTTGGTGTTTTGCATCATGAATGGGACGAGCAACTCGTTCTCCGCCCCAACCTGTACAGCAAACGCAGCAGAACCGCCCAGAGCCGGCATTGCCTGCGTTATCAGATCGGTATTGACCACAAAGTCATAGTTTGGCGCAGACTCCGGCACCAAATGCCAAACATACGTTTTGATTCCGCCTTCGACATTGTCCTTATTCCTGACACGCATCTTTACGGCGATAACACACGCGATGTCGGCGTCCTTCAATTTCGTTTTCGTATCCACGATGCCATATTTTGAATAATCATCATGCGCACGCTTGAGATACTCGCGCGGCGTGAGCAGCTCTGCCCCGTCTATGCAAAACGAATACCCGTCAGTCGCCACATCCTTCGAACCCAGAAACGCCCCATCCATCGAGAGCCATTCGCCCTCCGCATAATATTTCTCAGGAATGACCGTCCGGTTCCCGTTAACGACGCTCACCCTCATGCCCGCAAGGCCGGTAGCAGCACAGCCGAAAAGAGCAAGCACCGCCCTTCTTGTCCACAGGGTCTTCTTCATCGCGCTCACGACCTTTCCCGAACTTTCACAACGGCACCGTCGCGCATGCAGTAAACCCGATCGGCCAGCTCCTCGAGCACCTCTCCGTCATGGCTGGACAGAATAACCTCGCGACCCGTTGAGGCCGCCATCGCCACAACGCGCTTGAGCATTTCAACGCCCGCTTCGTCGAGGGCATTTGTTGGCTCATCGAGAACAAGTAGCTTCGGCTTTTCCATAATTGCCGCAGCTATCCCCAGACGTTGCTTCATCCCAAGCGAATATGCTCGGAACTTCTTTTTTTCGTCTGCATCGAGCCCCACGAGCCGCAGGGCAGAGCGAATGTCCTCGGGAGTGGCAACGCCCTTGATCTGAGCGATGAGCTCCAGATTGTCGTAGCCAGACAGATATCCCAAAAAGGAAGGCGCCTCGATCAACATCCCCAGACTCGGCGGGAACGAGATGTCCGCCCCAAGCCTTTGGCCATCGATAGAGATTTCGCCTTCGGTAGGCTTGATCAATCCGCAGACCGCTCGCATAAGCATGGTCTTACCCGAACCGTTTATCCCCTGAAGCCCAACCACGGTCCCAGGGTCAACCTCGATGGACACGTTGCGCAGAACATCGTTTTTGCCCATGCGCTTCGATACGTCCCTAACGATCACGCTCATATCTTGTCCCCCTTTTCTATAAGGTCGGCCCTTCGAAACCACACTCCGCCCAACGATAGGCATAACGACATAATCACAATTGAAAACAAGACGCTCGAGCCCGTCGCGATTCCCTCTTTGACAATTCCGCCCCAGCGCAACAGCATTAGGGCGTTGCCTAACAGCACCCAATGCCGCGCAAATGCCGAACAGATCAGGTAGCTCATTAAAACCACAAACGAGACCGACGGCCCAAGTACAAAGCCAATCACTGCCTGCGCAAACGCAAGCGCCTCGAAAGCAAGAAAGAGACCTGTGAAAAACGGCAGCGCATCTGCCTCGGCAGCTTTGAGAAACCACGGCGCCAAATTAGCCAGCTGAAGCGACTCGCCATGAATGACCGCGCTGAACGAGGAGCTCACCACCAAGCTCCAAATCACAACAGAGCAAACCACCACGAGCAGTGAAAATGCCGTTACCGCCGCCACTGAGATAAAACGCGAGGCCCACCAAAGGGTTCTTGCCCGGCATCGAACAAGTGCTTGTAAACCAAGCCCGTGCAACGATTCGGTCGGATAATCGAGTGTTGTATAGAGAATAAGCAGAATGAGGAATAGCCACCCTAACGGAGGCACAAACATGACCCCGGGCCTAGGCTCAAACGGAGCAGATCCGGCAAACACGAGCGCGAGATTATCCGCAAACCCCAAGGTATCCGTCCTGACCCCATACACAGAAGACAATCCGTAGGCGTACACCAAGTTCGCAACGGTCACTGCCGCAACCGCAATAAAAGTAACGATGTTCTTCTTCAAAACGGTCCTCAGGTCCGCAGCGACCAGCCTAAACAGCATCAGACCACCTCGCGCCTTTTTAAGAATCTCGCGGAAATCAAAGAAAAGACGAACAGCAAAATGATTTCCGCAAACCCCGCTCGAATGTCGGGCCAGTTATTTAGTGATTCCGACCTGATGCTGTTAAGAATGTTGCAGTTAAAGCCGACGCATGAAAGGACGCTAAAAATCCAGTCGTTAACAAAATGCCATGCAACCATAATCAGATATGGAACGACCATCGCCTTGATTCTGCTGCGAAACACAACCGACAGACCGGTCACGGCCATGGATAGAACCCCCAGCGCCACCGCATCGAACAGCGTATAAACCAGCACGTATAACAGAGGCCGGGAATAAAACAGGCCAGAAAAATAGCTATGCAGATAGAGTCCGACGTAAGTCGATTCGTCGACTCGGGGGAGATACGCGGGAAACAGCATGGAGACAATCAGAAAGTTCACGAGTAGCGGAATAGCCGTGACCGCAAACGCAGAGAGGAAAGCAGACAGCATCTTCACGTTCACATATGCATTTCTAGAAACACGCGTGCAGATCTGTGCCTCGTAACCGCTCAAACGCTCGGACAGGCATGACCACGACCCGGCCAACATGGCAAGCAACGGCAGCGCATAGAAAAACACTGATGCCGATAGCGGTGCATTTGCACTCACAACGATCCAGTTACCAAAGCTACTTTCACGCGTTTGGCCGAGGTATGCCTGGGCTTGCAAACCAACGCCATAGCCAAGCGATAACAGCTGCTTGCGCTCAGTCTCGAGCGTCCACCATGCCTCAATGGCAGCCGCCATCGAAATTGCAGTTGCAACCATAAGGGTCAACGCAAATATAGGATTGCCAAATATCTTGGACAACTCGTGCCGCATTAGATTTCTATTCAAGCGACATCACCCTCCCTTCGGCCGGGCCGAGCAGCAACACTCGGCCCGGCCCTAATCACAACAAGAAGCTGCGGATTGGCTAGGAGGGAAGTTTGTTAAAATGGCCGAAGCAATCGGGGCTCCACTTTCCATAGACCGTGCCGTATCCGGACTCGGCCCATGCAGTCAGACGAGCATAGCTGCGTTTATTCTCACGGACGAGATTGTATATCTCCCATTCACGCTCATGGTTGGAGCGATACACGCCCTGCGTGCAATTCAAATTGCCCGTTCCTCTATTGTCATAGGCACCGTCCACGTACAAACGTAACGGCTTTCCTGAATAGCCTTTGATCCAAATGTAAACTGAAGATGAATCTTCTTTCTGGCGATAGCCGGTTGCGCTCGTGCCAGAACATTGAAAAGCGAAATCTCTATCTTCGTTGTTCTTGCATGTGGCAATTCCGGCATCCGCGCTCTGCGAAATGCTAGAAACCTGGGAAGTGTCAAACTCCTCTTGAGCAAATGATGCGGCAGGTGCACCCATCGACAAGCCCGCAACAATCGCCAAGCCGACTCCGATTCGAGCAATAGCGCTCCTTGGCTTAATCATGGCCTTCTCCAATCAAAAGCGGTTAACAATGCGTCGACGCACGGCAACCTTTGCATGAATAGAGAAAGATGTCTGTAAACACCCGCTATTGAGTTGATCGCTCAGGCGTTTACACGTTATCTACCTGCGATAACAATGAAACAAGTTCCGCTTTATTCTTGATCTTCAACTGGCGGTAAGATGCAGACCGCAGTGCTTGCACCGTAGATGCAGCGTAACCGACATCCTCCGCAATGGTCTTTGTCGTTGCGCCTTCTGCCGTCATCAGCAAAATTTGCGACTGAACATCAGAAAGGGAGCGCGACGCAAGCAGGGCAAGCTGGCGCACGCGAGCTGCTTCGGTAAGCCCGTTCGCGCGGTACTCCAAGACGGCCTTCTCGTTCTCAACCGAGCGGGTGAGCGCGATGTGCGTGACGAACATGGGCGCAGACCAGCAGACGATCACCGTTGCCACGACGACATTGACAGCCGAACTTTGCCCCAGCAACGAAGTAAGGAACAACGGCTCGAAAACCATCAGATCCTGCGCCATGTTGAGCAAGACAGCCCAAACAGGAGCCGTCGCCCCAAAGCAAAGCATCCATACCCCGAGCATTTTGCGCTGCGGACAGCTACGCAGCACTATATATGTGAACAGTATCCCCGTCAGCACCGCAAGTCCATGGATTCGCCCCCTAGTGGCTGCATAGATTAAAGCGGATACACCTATTAACGCCAACGGCACGATAGCCCGAGTACGGCCACGCGCCTTAAATGAACACAGCCCAACAGCGAGCGAAGCCATAGACGTCATGCCGCAAAACAGGACCGGCACAGCCATCAACGGATCGCGTACGCACCTCCATGCCGCGATATAGACAAAAGACCATTCCACGGCAGACAGTATCGCCCACACGCACGGGCTTCCGAGCCCAATCGCCCCATCCGTTCTAGTCAGTGCAGCTTCACGATTCAGTTTTTCACCCGCGTAGTGCAGCGACAGAAGCAGTCCGAGACCCAATGCATAGCTTGAGAGAGAAAAGGTAACAGCCCATGAAACACCGGATCCCCAATAACTATCCGCCATTACCAAGGGGCCCGCTGCAAGGAGGATAAAAAATAATGTGAGCAGGTATCGAAACAGCCGGCGCGTCCGAGCTGATGCCAACATATCGTCAGCATGCCGCCGCGACAGCTCGGGCCCTACAGCATCACCCTCGTCCGCAAACAACGCCACGAGCTCGCGTGAGCCCGCAACCGACGCCTTCCCGTATGCTCGGTGAAGCGTTGTTCGCACCGTCGATGGCTTCGTATCCGTCTCCTTGGCAATTTCCGCCGGCGTTTTTCCTTTGAGCAGCAGTCGGACAAACTGTTCTTCTCGAGGCGACAGGGCGGGGGAAAACGCCCCCGCATCGAATGGGTCGGACGTGCGGGGGATATCCGAATCGTTGTTCCGCTTCTTCCTGAGCAACGTGCATACGAAGGCGGCAATAGCGGACCCCATCGTCAGCGACACAATGATCGCGGCATCGTTTGCGAAGTATGCCACCTCAACAGCCGGAACAAGGCCAATAGGAACTGCCACGAGCACAGAACGGGCAGATACGTCGCTCTGTCCCCGACCAAAGGCGTAGGGGCAGAAAAACAGCAGAACCGCAGCCAATACGAAATAGGCTAGCGGAATTAAAAGCGCAAGACCAATTGGCGCGGCCGATGCAGAGGATATTCCCCATGGCTCGGGGATGACTCTCCATGAAACTCGACAGCAGAACAGCAGACAAGACATGACGGCTATTGTTTCTGTAAAAATCGCGTCCTGCGGATGACGAGTTTCTCTTTCGTCAGCCCGCGTCGCCCCCTGCGTCAAAGGAAAGCCCGCCGTATCCCAAATTACATATGAGAGGAGCAACGACCCAGCAAAGCACGAGGCGCATGAAACGCCGCGCAACAGCCAGATAGGCGCAAACACGAACGGAATAGAATCTCCGCGAGCATAGAAGGCCAAGTCGGCCCACTCGGGAACCGCCGCAATAGTAGCAAGGAAAATACCGAAGGCGCCAAGGAACCCCGGCCGCCTTATTTCTCTCCCCTTGCGGAGCGCAACACCATGACCAAACGCCGCGAGGCATGCGCCAAGGATAACGAGCCAGGTCATTGCGCCTGATACCAAGCCAATTGAAGATGAAAACCGGTGATAAGGGGTGACCGCCATTACGATAAGCACAATGGCGCAGGCATATGTGGCAGAACGGCGGGAAAAGAGCATATGACCTCCATAGCGCGGCATTATACCGCTCGGTTCGTTCATCCCTCTTCGCTCCCACACCGGCCAGCATCAACGATTCACGCATACTCCAATCCGAACCAGATAACAGTCCAATTTTCCGCAGCCCCCACTCCAGAACGGGATACGGTTTCCTTTTGAGGGCCGATAGGTCCGAGCAATCGTTTATCGATGGCGCTGAAAACTGGTTTGGCATAGACGGGATGTATGTCAGCGATAGCGCGACCGGGCCGTCTATGGCGATTCTCGCAGGCGAAGACATGGAATGGCAAATCTGTAATGGCGATGGCTCTTGTATGAGTGGTCGTTTGGCCGCAACGAGCGATCCGAATTCGTTCGATCTTCTCGACGATGATGGAGCGGATTGCGGTTCGGTTCACCTGTCATATGCATCGCGAGACGGGATGGACGGCATTCTCTACGTCTCCCACGAGACTGGCGATTTCAAGATGCACAGAACTAACTGGGTGCCGGCTTTTATCGAGGAGTGAGATTTCCCGGCGGGCTGGCGATCAGGCAGCCGGGGTATCGAGCCCCGCATTCATCCGTACGCACGCGGATGAATGCGGGGAGCGTCCGTATGAAGTTGATAATCGAGGAAACAAAGCCGTCCCAGGCAGGGCGGCTTTGGTCTTTAAAGGACAGGTTTTACCCTAGCCCAAAATGGCCAGAATGGTCACCAGAGGAAGAGCGACGATCATAAAACGGAACTCGGACATAGCGACCACCTCCCCGAAAACTCGGGCAGGGCCAAGCTAGCGAGGCGGGGTACGAGCTGACTGCTTTCTGTTTAATGGCTGTCAATCTCTTCTGCCATCTCCTTTCGATTTTACTCAGTAGTTATAGCTAAACGAGTAATTGCACTCAATTGCAAAACTGATCCAGCTGCGTTCCGACTTAAAGATTTCTGTTGTCTGGTTCATCTGCCAGATAGTCGTGGGGAACATAGTCAACGTGATAACGCTTTTCAAGTTCCTCGATAAACCGATCGACCCTTCGAGCATTTTGGTAAACCTTTTCAAGTGTGCGGAAAACAGCCTTCTCGTTGTACGCGGGAAGCCCCTGGGCGTTCACGAAGTAAATCAGCTGATTGAGATTTGTTCCTTCCTTCAATAACTCATGATGGAGTTTTTCAACTTCCGCGACATTGAAATTGAATGATTCAATCTTTCCGTAGATCGCGCTGCGACGAACCAACTCGCTTACAGAAACGCCAAGCACTGCCGCCCGCTGTTCGATCGCCTTTTTTTCTGGAGCGGTCAGCATCACATGAAACGAAACGTCACGTTTCTCGGCGTTCTCGGCGATGGCTTCACCGCACTCGCCAGATTTTTTTGGAGCGTGCTTGCGCTTGCAGTTGTGCAGCGCTTTATTTTTCTCGTGCTCGATTTTCTTTCCAGTCTCAAGTTCGTCGAGAGAAATCGAACGGCTAATCAAAACGGAGCGGATTAGTTCAGCTTCCGTGCAACCAGCTTCGTCACAGAGGTGCTGAAGAATTTCTTTTTCTTCAGCGGTCAACGTCGCTTCGACTTTCTCATTTCGTCTCATTTTTATCCCTTCAGTTTCGGAGTGGCCTCCGAAACAAGATTTGGAAAAGTCCGCCGAATTTTTCTCAGAGGCGAAGCCGCTTCGCGCACAAAGTGGAACTCAGCTTTGCCTGTCTTCTTTTCCCGTGTGAGGGAAAAGCAAGATCGTAGATGGCCATAGTTCATGCTTGCATGTAATTATGGCCATCTACGTACATCTTGCAATCTCCGGAACGGGGATTGGGCGAAACGCAGTGTAGACGTGGAATGAGAGGCCTCATTCCAAGCGAGAGGCCTCGCGGCGTCGTAACTGCGTGAAGACCGTGAGCGAAAGCGAAATTTTAACGCGAAGGATGCTGAGCGTTAGAAGTTCGCTGTAGCGAGAGCGAAGCGATATTGCGAATGCGAGGGATGCCGAGTATTTGCAATATCGCGCAGCGGGTTTGCGCCGCCCGCGGCGCAAACATTCGACTTGTCGAATCGTTTTTCGCAACGCCGGCGAAAAAGTTGAGGCAGCTTTCGACAATTTCAATGGCGCGGAGAGTCATTAGCGTGACTCGCAGCGCTGTTGGATTTGTCGAAAGGTGACGCGGCTCGCATTGCGATTCGGATTAGCGAGTCGGTTTTCATGCGGCGGTCAAGCCGCCTATGATCGCGACCTTCGGTCGCTATCAATTTTCAAATCGCGTTTTGTTTTGACGCGAGTTGAGATGCGAAACGAAAAACCGAAACGCCCGCGCGAGCCGTTTCGACTTTTGCGCAGGCGTTTCGAATCAAATGAAAATCAATACGATGAGTTTTTGAGTTTCACGCTTCATAACAGATTTAAAAACTACGGCGTCGATTCCAACTGCCATCAATCAACCGATGCAGTCGCAGTCGACTTACCGACCCAGGTCCAAGGGCGGAGCCCTGGCAAGAGCCAACGGCTGCGAACTTGTGGCTACATTTACGATGGAGGTACAAGTTTGCGTCTCTTGCGAGATTTTTCATCTCACAGCACATTTCACGGCAAACCATCGCCGCGCTTAGATCGCCTCGGTGTCCGGTGGCTGTCCGGTAGCGAACCTTTTACCGAGACGCACCGGAGACATTGCGTAACTGTGTCATGCCGCAACAATGTAAAAGTGTGACTGCCGAACTGTGTAATAACGCAATAACGTAACAACGTTATTGCGTCACTTTTTAACGCCGCCAAAGGCGCCGGGTTTTTAGGGCAGAGCCCTAGTGCGCCGCCGGGCTTTGTACGGCGGCGCACGACACTTGCGGAAAATTTTCAGGCGCGATTAGTTCAATGTTCAATTGTTCTGCTATTCCACAGTCACGTTGTTCTGTTATTTCGATTTGCCGTAATCGCGTTATCGCACAGCTACGCTACTACGTAGTTACGTTATGACACAGTTGCGTTGTGTCATAGTTTGGTTCCGCAAGAGTCGTACGCCGCCGTACAAAACTGCGTTTTGCCCGGCGGCGTACGATTTAGGGCTCTGCCCTAAAACCCGGCACACGGCAAAACGAAATAACAGAACTATGTAATAACGACATTACGTAAATACGGCATTGCTGAAAAAGTGAATACCGTTGACACTCCCCGTAGTTGAAACCAGAGGTTTTTCGACGGTTTTGATAATCTATGTGGTCAATATAATACCGTTGAACTCGCATATCGATACCGCTCAGCCATTCGCCTCGCCCCCGTCGCACGTATCTTCATCCGGTCTGTTACTTTTAATCTAACAATTCTTTGAGGAACGTAGGTGCTTCTAAATGTACTGTCGACTTCTTCTCAAACTAATCCTAAGAGACAAGGCCGTATGGATTTGTACGCTCGTTCTCGCTGCAGCCTTTTCCGTCCCCATTGCGTTCAATTCACCCATCTACGGCCCCTTCTTTATGAAGCAGGGCATGCAGGGCTTTGTCGACGCATTCAATACGCGCGCGCCCCAGGCCAGCGGCACAGACCTATCGCCAGAGCAGCAAGTCGACGCGGAGCTTGCAAGATACGCGAACGCCGCCCTTGCCGCTCAAACCGACGCCGCCTTTCTCGATTCTGCCGAGAGCTACTACGCGCTCATGGGCGAAGGCTTCCAATCCGGGTCCATCGTGGGAGACCGAGAGACCAATGACGCGGCGCTCGCATATTGCCGTGCCCTGAGCAGCTCCGGCATCACGGATATCCCGGCCTCCGCAAACGACCTGCCATTCCTTTCCTTCCTGCCTTACGCCATTGCCACGGCGCCGTCTTTCCTTCCCTTCATCCCCTTCCTTCTCTCGTCGATACTCGTGCTCGGGGCCACAAGGCCCGGGACCCTGGCGGCGAAGGCGCCCGTGCCCAAATTCCGGCGCCTTATCCAGATCGTGTTTTCGATAATCGCCGCGGGGACCGCGATGCTCCTCGCCGGCCTCGCACCCGGGGGCATTTACGCCTTGGCCCTAAACGGCTTCGGGCAAATTGGGTACCCGATCGCCTTCTTCCATGACGGCGCGCTTACCACCACGACCGCGGGAAACGTCTTCACAGCCCTGCTTCTCGCGCTGCTTGCGGGCGGAACCTTGATATCCGTTTGCTCCGCCGTCCTATCGACCGCAACGAGGCGCGTCCTCGCGGGCCCCCTTACCTCCGCGCTGCTTGTCGCGGCCCCGGCATTCCCGTTACTGTCCGATTCGGCACTAGGGCATAACGCCGTGCTCGGGCTCCTGCCACTGCCCGTATTCTCGCCTATCGAGGCAACGGGTTACGTAGGATGCTTCCCGACAGAATTCATTGGCTCCGGTTCAGGCAGCGCATCGATGCTTGCCGTGGCCCTGGCATACGTCGCGGTCTTTTTTACGGTCGGCGCCGTTGCGACACGTTCCCCCAAACAGCCTGGACCCGCGAAAAAGCACCATGGGCTCGAGCTTTTAGACGCGAGCGTGGGATACGGAAGCACGACGATACTTTCAATCGGGTCGCTTTTCCTGAGCCCGGGAACGGCGGCGGGCCTCGTTGCTCCCAACGGCTCGGGGAAAACCACCCTTCTTGAAGCGCTGTCGGGCCAATTTCCCACCCGCATCCGCTCGGGAAGCCTGGCGGCAGACGGAATCAGCCAACGTCGATCAGCCGAATTTGCAGAACTCGTCTACCTGAGCTCTTCGGGCAGCGCGGATCTCTATCCCACGCTATCGGCCATCGAGCACCTTGCTTTCGTTAGGGAGGCGTGGAAATCGGCCGCCGACATCGACTCGCTCTGCGACTCCCTCGGAATCTCCCCATATCTCGACAAGCCGACCCGTAAACTCTCGACAGGAATGAAGCAGCAGGTAAAGCTTGCCATGGCGATAGCGACCGATTGCCCGTACCTCATCCTCGATGAACCGCTGAACGGCCTCGATCCGGGAAAACGGAAAACCTCCTGCGACGCGATGCGCAGCGAAGTGGCGCGGGGACGCAGCGTGCTCATTTCAAGCCATCTACTCGACGACCTGGCAGACCTTACCAACTCGTTCTACTTCATCGAGGCCGGCACGCTCGTGGAAAAGATCAAGTCGTCCTCGCAGACGCTCAAGCAGGAATACCTCGATACATACGAAGGAGGTGAATGACATGAAACTATTTGAACAGCTGAAGTCCAATGCGTCGCGCATGGCTGTCTACGCCATCCTCGTGGCAACGGCTTTATGCGGAATCGCGGCACCCGTCTATGCGCTCAACGGGGAGAAAGGCGATGTCGAACCCGCGTACATGGCTTCGACGGTTAAGGACCGGTACAAAGCCTTCTCTGGAGACACGTTTTACGTAGCAGAGTACGACACGACCTACCGTCAGCTTCGCTACAACAAGGGCTACGACTATCTAGGCGCAGAGGCAATCAGCTATACGTCGGGTTGGTACGGCTCAAACTATGGACACATAACCCAGTTCAAGTGTAACTACCGTGTGTACAACTAAAGCAACCGGCTGGGACGAGGGGCGACGCAAAAGCGTCGCCCCCGTTTTAACCATGCCAGCTGAACCTGGTTCAGGCTTCAATGCAAGAAGAAGCAGGCCGAGGTCCAGATTTCGGACAAGAAGAGGGCGCTCGCGCGCGAGGCGCGCAAGGCACGCAACCACGCGCTCATGGTCGCCGGCGGGCTCATCGTGAACCACGCGCCGGGCGGCAACTGGAAACGCATCGACTGGGACAGGCTTGCGGCGTGAATCGACCGCTATGGATACAAAATCACCGGCTCCACGCAGCACGGAATCTGGATCCGTAACCTTTCGTAGCCCAGATCAAAATACCGGTTGTTTCCAGAAATCCTCTAGGAGGCGTCTAGATAGAGGATTTCTGGAAATGCAAATAACAATGATTTAGATTCCGAGCGTATCGACCGGAGCAACAACGATGCCTTCGCTAGTTACGTGAGCCGGCATACCAAACCCGATGACGATGAGTTTCGCCGCAGGCGGCCTCTCCCCGCGATCGACCAGCTTTCGCTCGAGTCGAAGCAGATTTTCCACTGCCTCTGGGACTTGGGGGCTCCCAAGCTTGACCTCAACGGCAACCCACGAGCCGTCACGACGATGGACAATCGCGTCGACCTCTAGGTCGTCAGCGTCGTGGTAGTGGGATACGGTCGCATCGCTGACCGCCGCGTAAACCTTGAGATCGTGCAGCACAAGGGATTCGAAGAGCAAGCCAAGGGTCTTCGGATCGGATGACAACGACTCCGGGTCCGCACCGATGAGGGCGACGGCGAGCGATGAGTCCGCAAGGTGCCGCTTCGCGCCCTGCCGCAACTTCACCGGCGACCTGAGAGCCGGATGCCACGCGGGGACATCGTCGACGATATTGATACGGCGCAGCGCGTCCATGTAGCCGGTAATCGTATTCTTTGAGACGTCAACGCCCAAATCCCTTTCGATGGACCTCATGCCGGCAAGAGTCGATTCATTGCGTGCAAGCGACGAGAGCAAGGCCCTTACCTTAACCGGGTCGCGTTTCACTCCATCCGCCCTCGAAACGTCAGACTCGCAAACACCGTCAATATAGGCGGCGGCTATCCGCATTGCGTCGGCAGTTGTCTTACCGACCGCTTGGGGCCAACCGCCGCGGCAGAGCAAATCCGCGATACCGGCGATACCGGCGATGGATCCGAGTGACGCCGCAACGGAATCGCCATCGAGCAGCGCACCAAGCGAGACCGCTCCCGACGAAATACCGAGCTCGAAAAGCGTCATGGTATCCATCCGCAAACGGGCGATTCGACCCACACCGCTGTGCATCGGCTGGTTCTCGGCTCGCGGCGTCGCAGATCCGGTGAGAATGAACTGTCCTGGCTCCCCTCCCCTGACATCGCATTCGAATCGCACGGCATCCCATAGCTTCGGTTCTTCCTGCCATTCGTCGACAAGCCTCGGGGTCGGTCCGACAATTGCTTGGGCCGGATCGAGACGAGCGAGCTGGAGGGCCGCAAAACCGCCAGATGGGTCGGAGAGAGATAACGATGACTCGGCAAATCTCTGAGCTGTCGTTGTCTTTCCACACCATTTCGGCCCCTGAATGAGCACTGCACCAAAAATGCCAAGGTCGCGCTCGACCAAGCAGTCAACACAACGTCCTATATACCTATCCATCGGCTTTCCCTCCAATCATTCATTTGAAATTATAGCGTCTATCTGCGTCGTTGGGACAAATAACGATTACTTATTGGGACGATTGACGGTAATTTATTGGGACGATTGACGATAGTTCGTTGGGACGATTTCCATTTTCTTAAGGCACTAATCAACGAGACCCACTGTGAACTATGAGACGGATAAATTTAGCTGACGCCTCTCATGAGTTCAGCAATGCTGATTTGAAATCCGTCGGCAATCTTCTTGAGATTTGAGAGGCTGACATTACGCCGCCCGACTTCAATGCTCGCGTAGTAGGAACGATCCATTTCAATCAAATTGGCGAACTGCTCCTGGCTGCACCCGAGTCCAGCGCGGAGCTCTTTGCATCTCATGCCGAATGATTTCTGAAGCGTCTTCGTATCCATGACAAAAAGAGTCATGGATTGTTGTATAAAAGCCAACGGACTATATACAACAATCCCAGTTAAGGCGCATAATTATCTCTATTGGAAAGCACTCTGATGCCCAGTCGGATAGGGCACGGAAAAGGAATGGAACAGCGCAATGACTCAGGGAAAGCATTTCGCCGCCGGTGGCGATCACTTCGCCGCACTGCCAAGCAAAAAGATTCACACTCCGAAGGGGATCGCGCGTCTGACCGTCACCGCGGCGACCATGGCCGCCATGACCGGATCGAGCCTCATCTCACCGTTCACGGCATTCGCCCAGACCGGTGACGGGGGCACGCAGCACCCCGCCGTGATGTCGCCGATCGCCGCCCATGCCGGCGCGACATCCGGTACCGGCGCGAAATCCGCCGCACAGACCATCGCGGATCTGCAGAAGGCGGTCGACGAGGCGAAGGCGAAGGAAGATGCCGCCAAGGCATCCTACGATGAGGCCGCCGGTCCCTACAACGAGGCGGCTTCCGCCCGCGACCAGGCCAAGGCATCCTACGATTCTGCAGTCAGCGCCGGCACGGCAGCCGACCGTGCGGCGATGGACGAGTACGCCCGTCAGGTCGCGGAGGGCAAGGACGCCGCCGATGCCGCCGGCAAGGACCTCGAGCAGGCGAAGGCGGGTCTCGCGGACGCCAAGGCGGATGCATCCGAGAAGGACGAAGCGTACCAGTCCGCCCTCAAGGTGGCCCAGGATGCCAAGGATGCCCTCGATAAAGCCAAGGCAGATGCCGTAAGCGCCACCCCGGAGGCAATCAGTGCCGCCGAGCAGGCCGTGCGCGACGCCCAGGCTGCCGTGGACAGGGCACAGGCCGAACTGGACAACGCCAACGTGACGCTTGCCGATGCCCAGTCCAAGCTGGTTGCGGCCCAGTCTGCAAAGGATTCCGCCGATTCCGTTCTCGCCGCAGCCAAGCAGAACAAGGACGCGGCGGATGCGAAGACCGCAGCCGCCAGCGCCGCCTACGAGAAGGCGAAAGCCGACCTCGCCGCAGCGGAGGCAGGCGCCAGCGGCCCGGAGTACGATGCTGCAAAACAGAAGGTCGCGGACGCGGAGGCAGCCCTCGCTGCCGCACGAGCGGCACAGTCCCAGTGCGAGTCCGAGCTCGAGCAGGTACAGTCCGCTGCGGCAACGGCGCAGTCCGAGCTGAATGATGCCCAGGCGTCCCTCTTCGTAAAGCAGCAGGCCGCGGCCGATGCCGAATCCGGTGTGAACGCCGCCCAGTCCGCACTCGATGCCGCGAACGCCGACCTCGATGCCGCCAAGCAGGCGAACGTCGACGCCATCTCCAAGCTGGATGCAGCGAAGCAGGCTGTCAAGGACGCTGAGTCCGCCAAGGCCGCCGCCGACGTAGAGCTTGCGAACGCCAAGGCCGCAAAGGATACCGCAGACGCCGCCGTGACCGCCGCGCAGCAGAAGGTCGACGAGGCACAGGCGAAACTCGATTCCGCCGACGCGCAGCTCAAGCAGGGAGCCATCGGCTTCTTCCGTGCCATGGGTGCCGATGACGCAGTCAACATCATCCTGAACGCCAAATATGCCGGAAAGACCGAAGTCGGCAACTCCAAGGACGCCACGTCTCTTGACAATATGCTCAATGCGATCAAGTGGATGAAGTCCGTCAACGACTACCGCAAGTCGGTCGGCCTGTCCGAGCTCCATGTCACCTACAAGCTCATCGCCGGTGCGATCGCAGATGCCAACTACAGCGACACCGTGCTCGATCATGCCCGTCAATATGATTTTGCCGAAAACCTGGCATGGAATTACGGAATCGATCCGAGTGGGCAGTGGATCGAGCAGGAGAAGGGCTTTTTCGACAAGGCAACGGAGGCCCTTTATGGAGTCACCGGTCTTGTCGGCAAGGATGCCTATGATTTCTATGCAAAGAACGGTGTCGCAATCAACCATTGGATTGCAGACAACTGCCACTGGGAGAACGGCAGTAGCGGCACCGTCGGCCATTACATGAACATCATCAATCCCGAACTCGCCGTTATGGGAATGGCAACCTGCACCAAGGGCACCATGTCCGGGCTTCAGACGCAGTGCTACACCGCAGAGATCTCCGGCTGGTCCGGCTCCGGTTGGAACATGAACCCCATCTCCGTCGACGAGTACGAGCAGAAGCTGACCTCCTATATCAACGGTCTCAAGAACGCCAAGAGCGCACTCGACGCAGCCAAGGCCGATCTCGCATCCAAGCAGCAGGCAGCCACCGACGCCGCTGAAACCGTCCAGCAGAAGCAGGACGCAGCGGATTCCGCACAGGCAGATGTCGATGCCGCAAAGCAGGGTGTTACCGATGCCCAGCGTGCCGTCGATGCCGCAAAGGCTGATCTCGCATCCAAGCAGCAGGGCGTCACGGATGCCCAGACCGAGCTTAATGCGGCGAAATCGGACCTCGATGCCGCCAACGCGGCAGTCGATACGGCAAAGTCGACCGTCCAGCAGAAACAGGTCGCCTTTGATGCCGCCAACGCAGCCGTAACGGCCGCACAGACCAAGCTGGATTCCGCCAAGGCGGACACCGAGGCCAAGCAGCAGGACGTCACGGTTGCGAACGCCGATCTCGCGAAGTTCTTCCAGGACGTCGCCGACGCCAAGAAGGCGCTCGATACAGCAAAGAGCGTCCATGACGCGGCGGCAGCCGATCAGGTCGAGAAGGCGACCGTCCTCGCCGCCGCCGAGCAAAAGGCGGACGCCACCGCACGCGTCCTCGCGGATGCCCAGCGTGCCGTCGATGCCGCAAAGGCCGACACCGGCGTTGCCGCCGACAGGCTTACCGGCTCCCAGACCAATCTCGAGGACGCACAGTCGAACCTCGACATCCTCACCGATCTTGCCGCGAAGCTCGCAGAGGCACAGCAGCGCGAGCAGGATGCAATAAAGGCCGTCAATGACACCAAGGCCGCCCTCGATGCCGCGAAGGCGGATACCGCCGCC
>NZ_JAHPYF010000013.1 GCF_019041915.1 Collinsella sp. MSK.8.10
GGGTCACCGCGCGGTCCGCATCTGATGGTGTCGACGTCAATGGTATACGGGTGCACCATCGACGTCTTCAATACAGAAGATATCAGTGCGGAATGTTTTGGGAGGTAGTCCAAACAGCCCCGGCTGGGGTCCTGTGTAGTCACCCTTTAGGCGGAACTCTCCTAATTATTTGGATGAGTCGTTTACTTACTTGTACTGTTACCGTCTTCCCGCTCTTATTGGGGTATGCTTTGTTCGTATGTAAACGTATGACATGTTGATGGGGGAGGGTGCTATGGCTCGCGAGGGCGCTCGTTCTAAGGATTCGGCTAAGCCTGGCATCAAGGAAGTTGCAGCGGTGGCGGGGGTTTCGCCTACTACGGTATCTCGCGTGCTTAATAATCGCGGCTATATTAGCCAAGAGACCCGCGATAAGGTCCATGCCGCGATGGAGCGCGTCAACTATGCACCCAACGATATCGCCCGTGCCATGCTCAACGGTCGCCTGAATCTAATCGGTATGATCGTCCCCTATGTCAACAGCCCGTTTCATGCCCAAGCGGTCCAAGCCGTTGAGCGTACCCTGGCCGAAAACGGTTTTAAGATGCTGCTGTGCAATAGTGCCAATCGACCTGATCTTGAGCGTTCTTATATCGATATGCTTCGGCGCAATATGGTTGATGGCGTCATTGTCAATTCGCTTAATATCGGTGCCGAGGCGTATGCCGAGATGGGCTTGAGTCTGGTTGGTATCGACTGCGACCTTGGCGAGGCCTCTGTTCAGATTGCGAGCGACAGCTATAGCATCGGCGAACTTGCCACGCGTCGCCTGATTGATGACGGGTGTTCGCGCATCTTGTGCCTGCGCAACAATAGCCGCATGCGTATGCCTGCCAATAAGCGTACCGATGCCTACCACGATGTTGTAGAGCAGGCTGGTTTGCCCGCGCTTGTCCGTGAGGTCGAGTTCGTTAAGTCTGACGACGAAAAGAGCGCGGTCGTTGCGAAGATCCTCGATGAGAACCCTGATATTGACGGCATCTTTGCGGGAGACGACACGATGGCGGCTATCTGTCTTAACGTGATGAAGCAGCGCGGCTTGAGCGCTCCGGACGATATTAAGGTCGTGGGCGCGGATGGCGCCCGCCGCACTATGACGTTTATGCCTGACTTAACAACCGTTCGTCAAGATATCGATCGCATCGGAGAGCTCGCGGCGCAATCCATCATCGCTCTTGTTAACGGTGAAAAGCCCGAATCGAATACCAAGCTTCCTGTCGAACTTATCGAGGGTAAAACCGCGTAATTCACCCCGCGCCAAAAGAATCCCTCAAACGCCTCCAATAACCGTTCGCCGGCATATGTCAACCGTTTGCCGACGACTGGAACTGCGAAAAGACGTATTGGTGTGAAAACGTTTGACATATGAAAACGATTGACATATCTTGCAGTTGTACCGAGTTAGTATCACGTGGGAAGGAAGTCTCGGATGCACAAGGTGTATTACCAGCCTGAGGGAATTTGGGTGGGCGACATCATGCCGTACGGCGAGGACGGCACGTTCTATCTCTATCATCAGCGTGACACGCGAAACCCCGGACCTTTCGGAGAGCCGTTTGGCTGGGCACTCGCGACAACCAAGGACTTCGTCAATTACAAAGACTTTGGCGAGAGCCTTGAGCGTGGCGGCGACGAGGAAGTCGACCAGTATGTTTATGCCGGCACGGTGTTTAAGGTGGGCGACAAGTACCATGCGCTCTACACTGGTTGCAATCGCGATAAGGTCCGCGCACGTTTGATGAAGCAAGTTCTTCTTCACGCAACGAGTGACGACGCCGTCAAGTGGGAGAAGAACATCGCCGAGACGCTGCTTCCGCCCCAGGAGGGTTACGATGACCGCAACTGGCGCGATCCCTTTGTGCTTTGGGATGAGGAGAACGAAGAGTACATGCTCATCCTCGGCACGCGTGTGGGCGAGGACAAGCGTCTGATGACCGGTCGTCTGGTCAAGTTCACCTCCAAGGACCTGGATACCTGGGAGTTCCAGGGCGACTGGTGGAATCCGGGCCTGTACACCATGTTTGAGATGCCTGATCTTTTTAAGATGGGCGACTGGTGGTATCTGGTGTTCTCTGAGTACAGTGATGGCAACAAGACCCGTTACCGCATGTCTCGCTCTATCAACGGTCCCTGGATCACTCCTGCGGACGATTCCTTCGATGGCCGTGCGTACTATGCCGCGCGTACCGCATTTGATGGCGAGCGCCGCGTTCTCTTTGGTTGGGTTCCTACACGTGACGAGGGCGGTGACCCCAGCTCTTACCTGTGGGGCGGCACCTTTATGCCCCTCGAGATCGTTCAACGTGCCGACGGAACGCTTGGCACCAAACTCCCCGACAGCATGCTTGGCGCCTTTGGCGAGGCCAAAACAGTCGAGGCCTTTGAGCTTTCCTGCGAGTCGGGCAAGGTCGAGCAGGTGCTCGCCGCGGATGCCGGTTCCACCTATATGCTCGACGCTGACATCGAGCTCACCGGTGACGCTGCCGGCTTCTCGGTGAAGCTTGCCGAGGACGCCGAGTCCGGTCTTGCCTATGAGTTCCGCGCCAACCTGCGTGAGGGCAAGCTCGAGTTTACGGCTGCCCCCCAGTATCCATGGTTCCAGGTCAACAACATGGGCCTCGAGCGTCCGTTGTTCTTTAAGGGCGAGGGCACTCACCATGTGCGCCTGGTCGTTGACGACGATATCGCGACCATCTTTGTCGATGATGTTGCGCTCAACGCTCGCTTCTGCAATAAGCAGGGCCAGGGTGTGGCGCTGACGGTCACCGACGGTACGCTCAAGTGCGCAAACGCAACGATTGCGTCTCTGTAATGGTGGCAAAACGTCCTATGATTTCGTAAGGGAATGGAGAGGAACATGGACTACAAAGTAGTGTCTCAGCAAGTCGTCGATAACGTCGGCGGTCTGGAGAACATCGAGGGTGCCACGCATTGCGTTACGCGTCTGCGTTTGGTGCTCAAGGATACGAGCAAGTACAACAAGGCCGAGCTCGAAAACATCGATGGCGTCAAGGGCGTGCTGTACAACAGCGGCCAGCTCATGATCATCTTCGGTACCGGTACCGTCAACAAGGTCTACGATGAGTTTATGGCTCTGACGGGCGTTAAGGAGATCAGCGCTTCCGAGGTCAAGGGCGCCGAGGCGGACAAGAAAGGCAAGTTCTTCTCTGTCCTCAAGGTGTTCTCGGACATCTTTATCCCCATCATTCCCGCCTTCGTCGGTGCCGCTATCATCATCGGCCTTAAGTCGCTGATCGTTGCCAACGGCCTCTTTGGCATGGAGGGCAGCCTCGCCGACCACAGCGAGTTCCTCAAGAACCTCGCAAGCTTCTTTGCCATTATTGCCACCACCTTTGACTACCTGCCTGTCCTGGTTATGTATAGCGCGGTCAAGCGTTTTGGCGGCAACCCGATCCTGGGTATCCTCGTCGGTATCGTCATGGTTCACCCGAGCCTTATGAACCGTAACGCGTTCGTTATGGATCCGTCGGGTGCTGAGTACTGGAACTTTGGTCCGCTCTCCATCCCCATGGTTGCTTTCCAGGGCGGCGTGTTCCCTGCAATCCTGACTGCCTGGTTTATGGCCAAGGTCGAGAAGATTGCCCAGAAGTACATCCCCGAGGTCGTCTCGTTTGTCTTTGTCCCGACCGTTACCCTGATTCTTGCTAACGTTGCCCTGTTCACCGTGTTCGGCCCGCTCGGCAACCTGATCGGCGACGTCCTCGCTGGCGTAATCGATGTCCTGTACAACAGGATGGGCGTCTTTGGCGCCTTTGTCTTCGCTGCGTTCCTGCAGCCGCTCGTCGTTACCGGTACGCATCAGTTCATCCAGGGTATTGAGGCCAACCTCGTTGCCACGACCGGCTTCAACTACATCCAGGCCATCTGGTCGGTTTCCATCATCGCCCAGGGCGGCGGCGCCATCGGCATGTATCTCATTCACAAGAAGCACTCCAAAGAGCGCAACATCTGCATGTCGTCCTTTATCCCGACGCTAGTCGGTATCTCCGAGCCCGCAATCTTTGCTGCAAACATGCGCTACTCGATCATTCCGTTCGTCTGCGCTTGCATCGGTGCAGGCTGCGGCGGTGCCTTCGTGAAACTCTTTGAGGTGCGCGCCATCGGTCAGGGTCTGACCGGAGTACTTGGCCTGCTCATCGTCACACCCGAGACGCTCGTGTGGTATGTGGCTGGCAATCTCATCGCCTTCATCGTGCCGATCGTCTTGATCTTTGCCTACAACAAGGCAAAGGGCGTGCCGACCACCGATGAAGAGGGCGCTGGCGCTGGCTTCGACGTTAGCTTCTAGTTGAGCCGTTCAGCGTAATCTGAGGGTAAGTCCATTTGGGGAAGGGCGTTCGGCTCGTGTGAGCCGAGCGTCCTTCCCCATAGACGAGAAAGTCAACGGCGATGTTTAATCAAAAAAATAAGGTGACACGCGCGGACTATGAGCAATGGCGTGCCGGACAGGATGAGACGGCGGGTCGCATCGCGTCCGACCCCGATAGGCTCCTGTTCCATGTGGAGCCTGAGCTTGGCTGGCTCAACGATCCCAACGGTTTGGTGCAGATCGGTGATACGTATCACATCTATCACCAATACGATCCATTCGATGCTGCGCATGGCGGTCCAGTGCTTTGGAATCATCTGACAACAAAGGATTTTGTGACGTACGAGAATTGCGGCCCTGTGCTGTTCCCCGATTCCGATTTGGATTCGAGCGGAGCGTATTCTGGTTCTGCCTTTGTACACGACGGCAAGATTCACTACTTCTATACCGGCAACGTCAAGCATTTTGACCGCGATGATTACGACTACGTGTTGACGGGCCGTGAGCAAAACCAAATTCATATGGTTGCCGAGAATCCCGACGAATTGGGCAAGAAGCGTGTGGCTGTTGGGCCGGTCGATTACCCCGACGATATCGGTACGCACGTACGCGACCCCAAGATCCTTGAACACGATGGTATCTACTACATGGTTCTGGGCGCTCGTACGAAAGACGACCGCGGCTGCGTGCTTGTCTATACCTCGAGCGATCTAGAGGACTGGAGCTATGCGACGCGCATTGAGTTGGGCGAGAAGTTTGGCTTTATGTGGGAGTGCCCCGATCTGTTTGAGCTCGATGGTGAGCTTATTCTCGTTTGCTGTCCGCAGGGTGTGTCCGCCGATGGTTGGCGTTACCGCAATCCGCACCAGTGCGTGTGGTTTCCCATCGAGGCCGATTGGGAGGCGCCGAGTTTTAAGATCACCGGGCAGGGCATGCCCCCGATGGTCGATGCCGGCTTTGATTTCTACGCACCGCAGTCCTTTGAGGATGCTGCGGGTCGGCGTTTGATGATCGGATGGTCGGGATGCCCCGATGCGACGGCAGAAAGCCCGACGGTGGCACGCGGGTGGCAGTGCGCGTTGACGGTGCCGAGAGAGCTGAACATGCGCGATGGTAAGCTCTGTCAGCAGCCGGCGCACGAGATTGAGGGGATGCGCGGCGACTGCGTTCGCGCGACAGGCGGTGAAACCGTTGAGGAGCCGGGCCGCCTGTTTGATCTTGTGGTTTCCTGTGAGGGCGCCCAGGTGATCGAGCTCGAAATCCGCAAGGGTGTCTTTGTGCGTTATACGGACGGGATGCTTACCCTCGATATGGGTGACGAAGGCTATGGGCGCGACCAGAGGTCGATTGAGCTCGGCGAGCTTCGCGACCTACGCGCGCTTTCGGACACTACGATGGTCGAGATTTTTGCAAATGGCGGCGAGGCGGCACTTACGAGCCGTACCTATTCGCCGGCGGTTCCGGCGATGGAGCTGCACGCCGAGGGTGCGGCATCGATGAATTTCTACCGCCTCGTGCATTAACCGTGCGTGGAGCACGATTGGATTTGCTGGACGGAATGTGTCGCAGTTGTCGCGGCCAACTACCGCTTACCGCATATAGTGACCGTTTGCGGAATAAGTAACACTCCTTAATAAACCGTGTAGAATCTCAGATAAGCACGGAGTTTTCCAGGGAGACGCTGTCCTTTGTTATGTGCAAAGGGCGGCGTCTCTTTGGCGCTTGGGGGTCGTTCTGTAGCAGGACGGCGGGCGTGTGTCACATATTAAAAAGCCAACGTCGAGATGGGTCGTGATAATAATGGGCAAGTACATAATCGTGGTTGAATCTGGTTCGGATGTGACGCCAGAGCTCTGCGAGCGCTACGGCATCGTGCGCGTGCCTATGCATGTCACGATTGGTGACGAGACCGTCGAGGACGGCTCGATCGATCCGCTCGAGATTTATTCGCGCTGCAACGAGTTTGGCGTGATGCCCAAGACCAGCGGCTGTGCGCCGGCAGATTTTGCGCATGTGTACGACCGCATCCATGCCGAGCAACCCGACGCGACCATTCTGCATCTTGCATATTCCGAGGCCACGACCTGCTCGCATCAATCATCGAAGATCGCCGCCAAGGGTCGCGACTACGTCTACTCCATGGACACGCGTTTTGTCTCGGTGGGCCAGTCGCTTGTTGTCGTCGAGACCGCCAAATACATCGAGGCTCACCCCGATGCCACCGTCGACGAGATCTTCGCCTTCGCGAACTCCGTCATGGACCGCGTGCTGCTGGGCTTTGTTCCTACCGATCTTGCCTTCCTTAAGGCGGGCGGTCGCTTGTCCAACGTCGCATTCCTTGGCGCACATCTGCTCAAGATTAAGCCCTGCATTGAGGTGACGGGCGGCAAGTTCGTGGCGACCAAGAAGTTCCGCGGCTCTATGCTCAAGTGCGCCCGCGCCTTTATTGACCACATGGTTGCGAAGGGCGAGATCGACTACTCGCACATTGGCCTGGCGTATTCGGTAGGCCTTTCCCAGGAGCTGCGCGACGACATGGAAGTCTATGCGCACGACCTGGGCTTTAAGGACATTACCTGGACTCAGGTCGGCGGCGTCATCTCGAGCCACTGCGGCCCGACCGCCTTCGGTGCGGTGCTCACGCTTAAAGCGTAAAGGCCGCAGGCGAGCGTTCTTCAGCCTGACATCTCGACGTAGACCCCAGCCATGGTGATGGGGGATAGATTAAAACGTGCCATTCTAGCCCGAGACGTTTAAACGCAAGCACATGGGCTAGAATGGCTCTGGCATTTTAATTGGTTGCATCCAAGGAGAGGCAAGGTAGCGCGAATGGCAGAAATGACGCTTGAGGGTGTGGACGCTCGTCCCGAGGACTCTGCGTTTGCCCTTGGCCGCGTGCATTCGATCGAGACGATGGGGACGGTCGACGGACCCGGCATCCGCTTCGTAGTGTTTGTCCAAGGCTGCCCCATGCGCTGTGCGTATTGCCACAACCCCGATACCTGGTCGGTTAACGGCGGCACGATGGTGACCGTCGAGCACCTTATGGACGAGTTCCAGAGTAACCATGAGTTTTACCGCAGCGGTGGTATTACGGTGTCCGGCGGCGAGCCGCTCCTGCAGCCTGAGTTTTTGGCCGACCTGTTCCACGCCATGCACAATAACCACGATGGTCGTGTGCACACCTGCTTGGATAGCTGCGGCTATGCGTTCGATCCCGCGCATCCCGAGAAGTTCGATGCCGTGCTCAACGAGACCGACATGGTACTGCTCGATATTAAGCATGCCGACCCGGTCGAGCATAAAAAGCTGACTGGGTGCGATCCCGCACGCATTCTGGCGTTTGGCGATGAGCTTGCACGTCGCAAGATCAAGGTCGTTATCCGCCACGTGGTGGTGCCGGGCATTACCGACACGGTGGAGGAGTGCGAGAAGCTCGGTCGCCTCATCGCTCCATGGCACAACGTGGTGGGCCTGGAAATGCTGCCGTATCACACGATGGGTGTCGTCAAGTACGAGCAACTGGGCATTCCCTATAAGCTTGAGGGCGTACCTCAGATGGATACCGCGCGCATGCCCGAGCTGCGCAATGCCGTTATGGCCGGTATGAAAAAGCGCCGTGCGGAGCTCAGGTCGGCCATCGGCTAACAAGCCATTTTTGCCCCTTTATGATACCCGAGCTGTACTGGCCTAACGGCTTGGTGCTGACACGGTTGAGCCAAAATGCTGGTACCATACCGTGGATAAGCAATTTGCACGGATTTGGGGGATGGCATGGCAACCATCGCGATCATAGGCGCACTCGAAAAAGAGGTTGCGCAGATTAAGGAAGAGCTGAGTGGCACGCATGAGTCGCAGGAGGCGGGCTTGACCGTTGTGAACGGTGGGCTTTCGGGTCTGACAGTAGTCGCCACGACGGCAGGCATGGGGACCGTGAACGCCGCTGCCGCAACGCAGCATCTCATCAGCAAATACGCCCCGCAGGCCGTTGTGTTTTCGGGCATTGCGGGCGGCCTAAACCCTAAACTCCATATTAACGACGTGGTTATAGGCAAGTGCCTGCGCTATCTGGATACCGATACGGCACTCATCGCCGAGTCGGCGCCGGGGCTCGAGGAGTTTGTCTCGACACCGGCGTTGGCTGATGTTGCCGCCGCCGTGCTTGCCGAGCATGGATTTGTGGATGCCTCGGCGGATGAGACTTCTGCGGAGAAGGACCCCAAGCAGTTCCTGTGTGGCACTATCGCCACGGGTGATCGCTTTGTTACGGGTGACGCCATGCGTAACGCTGCGATTGAGGCCACGCATGCCGATTGCGTCGAGATGGAGGGCGCGGCAATTGCGCACATCGCGGCCAAGAATGGTGTCGATTGCCTGGTACTGCGCGCTATCAGCGATAATTGTGACGAGGCATATGACGCGTTTTGCGAGCGCGAGTTCGATCTGGACGAGTACGCTCGCACCGCGAGCGGCATCACGCTTGACATCGTTCGTCGTATCGCCGCCGCGCAATAGCACGCCCGTTTTGTAAGAACCTACGACCAAGGAGTGTCCATGGCCGATTCCATTAACTATCAGCTTGCCAAGTTTGTTGCCAGCTACGGCAAGGTTTCGCAGATCCCCGAGTCCACCTGTCCCGAGGTGAGCTTTGTGGGCCGCTCCAATGTGGGCAAGTCGTCTATCATGAACAAACTCTTTGGCCGCAAGAACCTGGTCAAGGTTTCGAGTACGCCGGGCAAGACGAGCAACATCAATTTCTTCGAGGCCGACGACGTGCACTTTGTGGACCTGCCGGGCTACGGTTTCGCCCGTCGTTCCAAGGCCGAGCGCGACCGCTGGGCTGAGCTTATCGGCGACTTCTTCGACTCCGAGCGCAGCTTTAACCTGGTCGTATCGCTGGTGGATATTCGTCACGACCCCAGTAAGCTCGACCATGACATGATCGATTACCTGCAGGGCAACGAGTTCAACTTTATCGTCTGCCTCACCAAGGCCGACAAACTCAGCCGTACCCAGCAGGCCCGCCAAGCAGCAGCCATCAAAAAGCAGCTCAACGTCCCTGCCGAGAACGTGATCATCACAAGCTCCCAAACCGGTACCGGCATCGACGAACTCAAGCGCCGCATCGCCGAGGCCTGCCTCTAGTGAGTGCCCCTTACCAGCAAGAGCCCCTGCCAATAAAAATCAACTATCAGCCTGGCGCCCCTTCAAAGCGTGGGTCCCTGTAGACATCCTCAGCAAGGTAGGCGCAGGGACGGTCGGGATATTCCCTCAAAATCATTCCGCAGCGCGAAGGCCCCTTGTCCGTCGCTCCGTAGGAGCAGGACAAGGGGCCTTCATGCGCGAGGACGATTTTGAGGGAATATCCCGACCGTCCCGGACAGGTATATGAGGAGGATGTCTACAGGTACTCGATTTGAGCGCCTTCCGTGTCGCACGTGAGAATATGCGTATCACACTTGGGGAACTGCTCACGCAGCTTGACCTGCAGAAACTTTGCCACGATGGTGTCGTCGGTCACAGCCATGAGGGTCGAGCCTGAGCCGCTAATCCAGATGGTCTTAGCGCCGCCGTTAAGGCAGGTGTCGCGCACGGCGTTGTAGTCGGGAATCAGGCGGCGACGATAAGGCTCCTGAATGCGGTCGTCATTGGCAGCGGCAATCAGGTCCAGGTCACCAGTCTCCAGGCCGCGCGTCATGCCGGCGATGCGGCCCATTTGCCATACGGCGGTGGAGAGTGGAATCTCCTGCGGCACGACCTTGCGCGCCTCGCTCGTATGTACCTCGTAGGGCGGAATCACGGTAATAAAACGCAAGCGATCGCTCACCTCGTAGCGCAGACATTGGGGGAGCGAATCGGTCGGCGTAAAGGAGCAGACGGCGCCGCCAAGGATGGCGGGGGCGACGTTATCGGGATGGCCCTCGACCTCGGTGGCGATGCGGACGAGTTCGGCGCGGTCGACGGTGTGGCCTGTCAGCGCGGCGGCAGCCATGATGCCGGCGACGACGCAGGTGGAGCTGGAACCCAGGCCGCGGGCGACGGGGACGTCGGTCTGAATGTCGATAGCGACGGGGAAGGCCGGCTCGCCCCATGCGGCCAGCGCATCGACAAAGCTCACATAGACCAGGTTATTCTCGTTTTGGAACTCCTTGGGGCAGCCCGTGATGGTGAGCTTGTCGGCGCGCTCGAAGGTGAAGTGCGAGTAGAGGCCGACGGCCATGCCGAGGGTGTCGTAGCCGATGCCTAGGTTGGCGCTTGTTGCTGGGACGGTGATTTTGATCATGTGGGTCCTCCTGGCGTGCCTGGCTGTTTAGTTCGCTGCTCGGACAGTCCTGCGCAAGACGGAAAGCACATTAAGTGCTTTCCTTTGCGTGCGGAACTCACGACGAACTAAACAGCCAGGCACGCTGTGCGCGTTCGTCATCATCCCGAGGGTTATCTGATGAAAGAAGGTGCGCCGGCTTTCGCCGGCGCTTAATAAGGGATCTAGTTGGTGCTCATTCGTTTTGCTGCGGACTCGACGTAGCTGGCCATTTCGTCGACGTCACAGACGTCTTCGAAGCGGACAGGTTTGGACTCGAGCTCGGCGAGCTGGGTCGGGGCGACCGTGTTGGTGGCCTGCTCGAGCACGCGCATAGCCTCAAAATCGTCCTCGGGAACGTTGAGGCCCAGGGCATCGCAGCAGGCGCGCGGGAACTTGTAGGGGCTGGCGGTCGAAAGCAGCACGCGGGCCTTGGCGCCCTCGGCGGGAGCGACCTTTTCAAAGACGTGATAGCCGCAAGCGGTGTGCGGGTCGATCACGTAGCCGTTGGCGTCCCAGCAACTCTTGATGGCAGCGCGGACCTCGTCCTCGCTGGCCCAGCCGCAGCCAAAGACGCTCTGAATCTTGGCCAGCAGCTCGGCGGGCACCTCGTAGCGACCAGTCTGTGCCAGCTGCTCCATAAGGCCGGCAACGAGCTCGCAGTCGCCGTCGGACAGGAAGTAGAGCATGCGCTCGAGGTTGGAGCTGATGAGGATGTCCATCGACGGCGAAATGGTCGTGAAGAACGGGCGGTTGCGGTCGTAGACGCCGGTGGTCAGGAAGTCGGCAAGCACGTTGTTCTTGTCGCTCGCGACGATGAGCTTGGCGACGGGCAGGCCCATGCGCTTGGCGTAGTAGCCGGCCAAGATATCGCCAAAGTTGCCGGTGGGCACACAGAACTCTACGGCGTCGCCAGCCTCGATAGCGCCGGCGCGCAGCAGCTGCGCATAGGCGGCAAAGTAGTAGACAACCTGCGGTACCAGACGGCCGACATTGATAGAGTTGGCGCTCGAAAGCACCGTGCCGGCGGCTTCCAGACGCTCGGCAAGCTCCTTATCGGCAAAGATGCGCTTGACGGCGCTCTGGGCGTCGTCAAAGTTGCCGCGGATGCCGCAGACGGCGACGTTGTCGCCCTCCTGCGTGGACATCTGCAGGTTCTGGACGTGGCTGACCTTGCCCTCGGGATAAAAGACGGTGATGCCCGTGCCCGGAGCGTCGGCAAAACCGGCGAGTGCGGCCTTGCCCGTGTCGCCCGACGTGGCGGTGACGATCATGATGCGCTCAGCGCCGCCGTCCTTGGCGGAAGTGCGGGCCATGAGGCGGGGGAGCATCTGTAGGGCGACGTCCTTGAAGGCGCTTGTGGGGCCGCCAAAGAGCTCCATCACATAGGTCTGAGGGGCGTCAGCACCCGGCGCTGCGTCGAGTTTGACGAGCGGCGTAACCTCTTCACTCGCGAACGTGCCGCGGTATGCCTCGTCGACACACGCCGAAATTTCTTCGGCCGTGTAATCATTCAGTAACATTCCCAACACATCTTGAGCGATTTCAAAGTACGATTTATCTGCAAGCGAGCTGATATCGACCTGCTGGGTGCCAAGCTCGTCCGAGACAAACAAACCCCCGTCGGGAGCGATGCCGGTGCGGATTGCCACCTTACTTGAGCACGATAAAGTGCGTCCTCGTGTACTATGATAAGTTCCCATATAACACTGCTCCTCGGATGCCTTGGTCCCAATCGGTGAAACCATGGTATCAGAGCGCGCAAAATAGGTTCGCAGAGGCTTTTTAGAAAGGTAACCTCCAGCCCATGATTAAGATTGCCAAGTTTGGCGGCTCGTCGGTCGCCGACGCCGAACACTTTAAGAAGATCAAGGCCATCGTCGATGCCGACCCGGCTCGCCGTTTTGTGGTGGTTTCCGCCTGTGGTCGCCGCTTTAAGGGCGACACCAAGGTGACCGACCTGCTCTACCTGGTTAACGCGCACGTTAAGTACCACGTGTCGTGCGAGGAGCTGCTCGAGGACATCGGCCAGCGCTATTTTGATATCGCTGACGAGCTGGAGCTCACCTATCCCATCCGTGAGGAGTTCGCGGCTTTTGCCGAGCGCGCCCGCTCGGGCGGTTACTCCACCGAGGAGCTCGTGAGCCGCGGCGAGTACTTCACCGCTCGCCTGATGGCTGAGTACCTGGGCCTACCGTTCCTGGACGCCGCGACGGTTGTGGCGTTCCATCACGACGGTACGCTCAGCATGAACCGCACCTCCGAGCTGGTGCAAGAGTACGGTCAGCAGGGCGGCTTCGTTATGCCTGGCTTCTACGGCGCGACGCGCGAGGGCCAGATCAAGCTGCTCGACCGTGGCGGCGGCGACATTTCCGGCTCGATCCTGGCCAAGTGCCTAGGCGCCGACCTGTACGAGAACTGGACCGACGTTTCGGGCTTCTATTCTGCCGATCCTCGCATTGTGCCCGAGGCTCAGCCCATTGCGCGCGTTACCTACGAGGAGCTGCGCGAGCTTTCGTACATGGGCGCAAGCGTCCTGCACGAGGAGGCCGTGTTCCCTGTGCGTGAGGCGGGAATTCCGCTGGTCATCAAGAACACCAATGCGCCGCAGGACCCCGGCACCATCATTAGCGAGACGGCTGATGAGGGCGAGGCGGAGCCCATCATTACCGGCGTGACCGGCAAGCGCGGCTTTGTCGCCATCAACGTCGCCCGCGACCGCACCAAGCCCCGTGTTGGCTTTATGCGCCGTGCGCTTTCGGTGTTCGAACGCTATGACGTCTCCGTCGAGCACATGCCCACCGGTGTCGACCGCTTTGGCGCCGTGGTGCAGGAGCAGGATGTGCACGACTCGCTGTACTCGCTCGTGGGCGACATTCAGCAGGAGGTCGAGCCGCTCGAGATCGAGGTCGTCGAGGGCCTGGCGCTTATCGCGACCGTCGGCCGTAACCTGCGCGGGCGCGCAGGTATTTCGGGTCACCTGTTTGGCATGCTTGGCCAGGCCGGCGTGAGCGTGCGTATGATTTCGCAGAGCTGTGACGAGATCAACATCATTATCGGTGTCGAGGAGAAGGACTTCGACCTAGCGATTCAGACCATTTACCGTGCCTTCTCCGACGAAAACGGCATTGTGAAGGTCTCCGACCTGGAGGCTCCCGCGCCGGTCGATCCCGCCCTGGTCGCGCTCCACAAGTAGCTGCCATCCCGTTGATTTTTTGGGACATGTCTCAAAAATCTACGGCGGGGCGTTTCGTTTCGGTTTCGTTTCGACGGGGCGGGTTTCGTGCCCGCCCCGTTCTTGTATACACTGGCAACAATAATCGGCCTGCTCGGCGTGCGGGCAAAAGCCACAACCTTTAAAGGGGGAAGCATGAAACAGTACACGGTTGCTATTTTGGGCGCGACGGGAGCTGTAGGCACCCAGATGCTCGAGTGCCTCAACGAGCAGGAGTTTCCGGTCGGTAAGCTCAAGCTGCTGGCGAGCGCGCGCTCTGCGGGCAAGACCGTTGAGTTCCGCGGCGAGCAAATCGTGATCGAAGAGGCTTGCCCCGAGGCCTTTGAGGGCTGCGATATTGTGCTCGGAGCCGCCGGCGACGATATCGCGAAGGAGCTGCTGCCCGAGGCCGTCAAGCGCGGCGCTGTCGTGGTCGACAACAGCCATGCCTTCCGCATGGATCCCGAGGTGCCGCTGGTCGTACCCGAGATCAATGCCGACGATATCAAGTGGCATCACGGCCTTATCGCCAACCCCAACTGCGCGACCATTATCGGCCTGGTTCCCACCTGGCCGCTGCATCAGCTCGCCGGCGTGAAGCGCATGATCGTCTCGACGTACCAGGCGGCTTCGGGCGCTGGCGCTCCCGGTATGGCCGAGCTCGAGGCCCAGCTGGCCGCCCTGGGCCGTGGCGAGGAGATTCCCGAGCCGCGCGCTTTTGCCGCCCAGCTGGCGAGCAACCTGATTCCGCAGATTGGCGGCGTCAAGGAGGAGGGCTTTACCTCCGAGGAGATGAAGCTGCAAAACGAGGGCCGCAAGATTATGCACCTGCCCGAGCTGCGCGTGAACTGCACCTGCGTGCGCGTTCCTGTGCTGCGTTCGCACTCCGAGAGCATTACGCTCGAGTTTGAGCGCGATATAACGGTTGAGGAGGCCCGTGCTGCGCTGGCTGCCGCTCCCGGCGTCAAGCTGGTTGACGATATGGCTGCCGAGGATGCGCACGATCGCTTCCCCATGCCGATGGACACCTCCGACCAGGACCTGATTTGGGTCGGCCGCGTGCGTCGCGACATCTCGAACCCCGAGGCTGCGCGTGGCATCACCTTCTGGTGCTGCGGCGACCAAATCCGTAAGGGCGCGGCAACCAACGCCGTCCAGATCGCTAAGCTGCTCTGCGAGTAGTGTGACCTGTCCGGCGGGGGCCGGGCTTAGTTTTCAGAACACTCCGCAGACCAGTGTGGCGCCTTGTCC
>NZ_JAHPYF010000014.1 GCF_019041915.1 Collinsella sp. MSK.8.10
GCGTCGTAGCCCTCGTCGGCGACCTTGTCGGCGAGCGCGGTCATCTTCTTGCCGGCCTCGTAGACGTTCTTGCCGTCCTCGATGTAGCCCTCCTGGCTAAAATGCATGATCTCGATCTTCTCGGTTTCCTTCATGGCTTTTCCTTTCTGTCCTGCACGCGAATCTATACATCGCGTTTCTTTTCGATACCAATTATAGACATACACCTAACGTGTTTTTAATAGCACTTTTCAATCTGCTCCAATCCTCGGTGAACGGTCGAAATTCTCTGGTGAGTGGTATTAAATTAGAATTGAATGTATAGCTAACACCTCTGGCGCCTCCCTTGTGTGACAAAGAACAGCGTTCCTACCAGCGCAATAATGGTCGATGCCCCAAACAGCACCGCCTGGACGCCCAAAGCCTCCGCCAAAAATGGAGCCGCCAGCAGCGGCAGCACGCCGGCGCTCATCAGGCCAAAACGCACAAAGCCGGTAATGCGCCCGAGGTATTTGATGTCGGCGCGCTCCTGAATCAAGATCATCTGCAGCGGTTCCAGGAATCCCCAGGCCAGACCGTTAATCGCCTGACCGATAATCGCGACCCCCAGCATATCGGTGCCCACGTACACCATGGACCCAATGCCCACGGCCATGAGCGCGCCGAGCAGCAATTGCAGGTTGACATGGCGAGCAGAAAGCTTGGTCAGGATGAACGCGCCCACCGAGGAAGTGAGGCCCACGACCGAGGACAGCCAGCCCAGCCAGACGATATCCACGTTGAGCACATCGCGATAGAACAACGACTCCAGCGAATCGAACGCGCCAAACGCAAAGAAACCCAAAAAGCCCGAGATAAAGATGAGGCGCAGGTCATGGTCGCGAAACGTAAGTCGCGCACCCTCGGCCATGCCGCCCAGAATACCGCCCTTCGGCTTCTCCCCTTTTGCGGGAGCAACGCACTCGTGACAGCCCAAGGAGAGCACGGCCGCCACGCCCATCATGCCCGCCATGAGCAGATAGACCGATTGCGTGGCAAAACAGCTCACGATGGCACCGCCGAGCAGTGGGCCAGCGGTATAGGCGATATTGCTGTAGAACACCATGAGACCGTTCACGCGGGTACGGCCCTCGGTGGTCGACTCCAGGTATCCCGGAAACGCATGCGTGCAGGTGTTGATGAAGCCGCCCGCAAGCCCCAAGACGCACGCGGCAAACACAAGCCCGGGGACAGACAACGGCGCTAACCCCACGCCAAGCGATAGCACTGCCGTAATCACGCACGTCACAAACGACGTCCGGCGCGGTCCAAAGCGATCGATAACCGAGCCCGACACCATATTGCCCGCCGACGTCATAAGATTGCGCACGAGCGTAATGGCGGCAACCAAAAAGGCCGTGCCGGCCAGATCATACGTGGCCGCACCGATAAGCCCCAAAAAGTAGACCGCGTTGTTGGCGCACCACTGCAGGGACTCAATAAGAATCAGCCTGACCTCTGCCGGCGTCAGGCGCATTGCTTCGCGATCCTTCGCGAACATACGGACTCCTTCTATACAAAAAGGGGATGGAGGGCATAGGCCTGCTCCATCCCCTTTCCAGGTTGCAACGAAAATCTATGCAGCCGGGCCCTTACGCCAGCACGCCGAAGAACGCGCCGACGATGCCCACGACCATGGTGGCAACGATCAGCACCATGGGGTTGATCTTCTTGGACAGCAGCCAGTAGTACAGCCAGAAGGCGATCATGCCGAGCATGCCGGGCATGATGCCGTCCAGGATGTCCTGGAGGGTCTGGGCGTCGTCGCCCGAGCCGATGGCCACCGGGATGCTGGCCCAGAACATGTCCTTGCACATGGCGCCCACGACCATGACGCCCACGATGCCGACGCAGGTCATGATCTTCTGCATGAGGCCGGTCCTCTGGGCCTCGTCCAGGAAGCCCACGCCCAGCTCGTAGCCCTTGACGGCGCCCCAGACGCGCAGCGCGAAGCCGGGGACGTTGTAGATGAGCAGGAAGGCGATGGGGCCGAAGGGGTTGCCGGCCTGGCACAGGCTGATGCCCACCGCGGCGGCGACCACGCGCAGCGTCGACAGGAAGATGGAGTCGCCGATGCCGGACAGCGGGCCCATGAGGGCGGCCTTGACGTCGTTGACGCTCTCGGGCTCGATCTCGCCGCGGGCGACCTTCTCCTCCATGGCCATCGCGATGCCGCCGACGAACGGGGCGAACTGGACGGTGATGTTGAAGAACGCGCAGTGGCGGTGCAGGGCCTCGGCGTAGTCGTCGGGGCGGCCGGCGTAGATCTTCTTGAGCATGTTGGCGACCATCAGGCAGAAGGCGATGTTCATCTGCTTGTAGTAGGTCCAGGAGAACTCCATGCCCAGGGCGCCGGTGTTGAGGGCGCTCTTGACGAGGTCGGAGCGCGTGATCTTGTTCTCGGGACTAGAAGTCATCGTCCTCATCCCCTTCCGCGGAGAGCTGGGGCTGGGCTCCGCCCAGGCCGAGCAGGTCGAACTTGTCGATGCCGATGATGATGGCGATCAGGGCGACGCCCAGGACGGGCACGTTGGCGTAGGAGCACAGCAGGAAGCCCAGGAAGTAGAAGGGCACGAGCTGCTTGGTGAGCACCAGGCGGCCGAGCATGGCGAAGCCCATGGCCGGCAGGATGTTGGCGGCAACGCCGAAGCCAGCAAGGACAAAGGGCGGGATGAAGTCGAGCATGCCCTGGATGGCGTCAGCACCCAGATAGAACGACAGCGAGCACAGCAGGAACGCCATGATGACACCGGTGGAACCGATCAGGAAGTGCATCGCATAGACACCCTTAAGGTTGCCCTGGCCGGAGAAGACATCAGCGCGGTCAACCAGGATCGGCAGGGCGGCGTTGAGGATGTTCTTGATGGCAAGGCACAGCGTGGCGATGGGCATAGCGAGCGCGATGGCTGCCTCGGTGCTCTGGCCCAGCTGGATGGCGAAGGCACAGGCGAGCACGCCGCCGATCGTCTCATCAGGCGGCACGTAGGCGCCGATGGAGATCGAGCCCATGAACAGCAGCTCCAGGCTCGCACCGATCGCGAGACCAGACTGCAGGTCTCCCAGGACCAGGCCCACGAGCGGGCACAGGACGATGGGGCGGAACGCATAGAGCGTACCGAGCTGGTAGTCGAACTTACCAAATGCGGCGATAAGTCCGATGAGGATTGCTTGGGTAAGCATACATCCCCCTTTCCATATAGGACACTACGAAGAGCTCAGACTCTTCGAATTCAAACGCCTAGAGCACGCTGGCGCAGTCGACCTTGGGGTCATCGGCCAGAGGACGGATCTCGACCTCAACGCCACGATCCAGCATCTCGCGCACATCGGCTTCCTCGGCCGCGGTCAGGAAGATCTGACGAGAGACCTGACGAGCATCGGGACGCTTCTCGTCCTTGGGCTTGGTGTTGCCCAGGTTGACCGACTTGATCTGCGGGCAGCCCTCAACAAGCTGCTTTGCCTCAGCGATAGTGGCGACGCAGATGATCATCTTGTACTTGTCGGTCACGCCCGAGTTGATAGCTTCGATGGCATGCTCCATATCTTTGATGACGAGCTTACAGCCGGCAGGCTTGCCCATCTTGAGCGTCGTCTTCCACACCGGGTCGTTGGCGACCTTATCGCCCACGCAGAAGATGCAGTTGGAGCCAAGGCCCTGAACCCAGGAAACTGCGACCTGGCCATGAAGCAGGCGATGGTCAACGCGAAGTAGCTGAATCATAATGTGACCCCCCAAAGGTCTTGCGCCGTCTTACGGCATGTCAATAGGTGCTGCGGATTAGAACTCTTCTTCCTCGTCGTCATCGACCAACAGGTCGTTGACAAACTTCACGCGTGTATCGTCCGCAGCGACGATGGCGCGAATCGTCTCCTCAACCGGCGCCGACTCGTCAGAGAACAGCAGCTGGATGAGCAGAGGAAGGTTCATGTTGGTAACGAGGTACGTGCGGGGACGCGTCTGGACGATCTTGGTGAACTCGTTGTTGACGCTGCCGCCAAAGAGGTCGGTGCAGACAACGACATCATCGTCGGCAGACATGCCCGCCAGCAGTTTTTGGGCCTCCTCAGCAACGTCCATGCGGCCATCGACGAACATCGAAAGATCGTGGACGTTGTCGCGAGCGCCCGAGAGCAGCTCGACGCTCTCCTTGATGCCGGTAGCGAAGTGCGCATGGCTGGCGATGATGTACTGTCTCATTCTGTGTTCCTCTCAATAGCCCGGCACGTTCCCGCACCTGTTTTCTTTAGTAGTCGAACTGGTGATAGTAGCGACGATACTTGAGGTTGTGCTTGGTGACCGTCTCGTAGTAGCGAGCCAGGCGGTCGGTCACGAGCACCGTCAGAATCCACGGGGAGACGATGACGCGGAACTCGTCGTCAAGGCCGGGGATCGCGAACT
>NZ_JAHPYF010000015.1 GCF_019041915.1 Collinsella sp. MSK.8.10
ATTAGCGACACGTGGATATCCCGCGGGCCCGATGCGGTCCCGCAAGATACCACGGGCGCACGGCGGATGCCTTGGCACAGGGAGCCGATGAAGGACGCGGCAAGCTGCGATAATCCCCGGCGAGGAGCACACATCCTTCGACCCGGGGGTCTCCGAATGGGCGAACCCATGCACAGCAGTGTGCATATCCCCACCCCGAACACATAGGGGTGGGGAGGACAACCCGGGGAACTGAAACATCTAAGTACCCGGAGGAGAGGAAATCAATCTCGAGACTCCCCGAGTAGCGGCGAGCGAAAGGGGACCGATGGCCAAACCGTCGAGCGGGCATACCCGGCAGGGGTTCCGCCGACGGGGTTGCAGGGCCGCGCATCCGGGGGCTGCCGCCCCCGGGCGCAGGTCCGGCTGGGGAGCGGAACGGCATGGGAGGGCCGGCCGCAGCGGGTGACAGCCCCGTACGCGAACCCAGACCGGACGGCGCGACGCGGTCCCTGAGTAGGGCCGGGCACGTGAAACCCGGTCCGAACCTGGGTGGACCACCATCCAAGCCTGAGTACTACCCTGTGACCGATAGCGCACCAGTACCGTGAGGGAAAGGTGAAAAGCACCCCGGGAGGGGAGTGAAACAGTACCTGAAACCGTGCGCCCACGAGCAGTCGGAGCACCTTTATGGTGTGACGGCGTGCCTTTTGTAGAATGAGCCAGCGAGTCGCTGGCGCGGGGCGAGGTTAACCGAAAGGGAGCCGGAGCGAAAGCGAGCCTTAACAGGGCGACTTGAGTCCCGCGCCGCGGACGCGAAGCCGGGTGAGCTATCCGTGGGCAGGCTGAAGCGGGGGTAAGACCCCGTGGAGGGCCGAACGCACGTCGGTTGAAAACGGCGGCGATGACCTGCGGATAGGGGTGAAAGGCCAATCAAACCCGGAGATATCTCGTTCTCCCCGAAATAGCTTTAGGGCTAGCGTCGCGCGTTCACCGCCGGAGGTAGAGCACCGGATGGACGAGGGGGCTTCGCCGCCTACCGAATCCAACCGAACTCCGAATGCCGGCGGCCCAGAGCGCGGCAGTCAGAGCATGTGGGCTAAGCTGTGTGCTCGAGAGGGAAACAGCCCGGACCGCCCGCTAAGGTCCCCAAGTTCCAGCCGAGTGGCAAAGGATGTGCGTCCGCCCAGACAACCAGGATGTTGGCTTAGAAGCAGCCATCCATTCAAAGAGTGCGTAACAGCTCACTGGTCGAGTGGACATGCGCCGACAATACACGGGGCTAAGCTGGACACCGAAGCGGCGGGATTTTAATTCATTAGAATCGGTAGGGGAGCTTCCCATGGGCGGTGAAGCCGGAGGGCGACCGACGGTGGAGCGCATGGGAGTGAGAATGCTGGCATGAGTAGCGAGAGACGAGAGAGTAACTCGTCCGCCGTGAACCCGAGGTTTCCTGGGCAAGGCTAATCCTCCCAGGGTCAGTCGGGGGCTAAGGCGAGGCCGGGAGGCGTAGCCGACGCGCAGCAGGCAGACATTCCTGCACCGCGCACGCGGCGCTACGACCGACGGGGCGACGGATGGGGGTGGCTCGGCGGGGTTCTGGACGTCCCCGTGATGGAGCGCGGCCCGCGGACCAGGGAAATCCGGTCCGCATCAAGGGCGAGGCTCCGGACGAAGCGACTGAGCGAAGCGAGTGAGCCCGAGGTCCCTAGAAAAACCCCTAGGCAGGCGCGTGCGCGCCCGTACCGCAAACCGACACAGGTGGGTGGGTAGAACATACCGAGGCGATCGGGTCAACCATGGTCAAGGAACTCGGCACAATGGCCCCGTAACTTCGGGAGAAGGGGTGCCCGCGCGTACGTGAACCGGCTTGCCCGGGGAGCGGAGGCGGGCCGCAGTGGAGAGGCCCAAGCGACTGTTTACCAAAAACACAGGACTCTGCAGAAGCCGCAAGGCGACGTATAGGGTCTGACGCCTGCCCGGTGCCGGAAGGTCACGCGGAGGAGTTAGCCATTTCGGCGAAGCCCCGAAGCCAAGCCCCGGTAAACGGCGGCCGTAACTATAACGGTCCTAAGGTAGCGAAATTCCTTGTCGGGTAAGTTCCGACCTGCACGAAAGGCGCAACGACTTGGGCGCTGTCTCGACCATGGACCCGGTGAAATTGCACTGGTCGTGAAGATGCGACTTACCCGCGGAAGGACGGAAAGACCCCGTGAACCTTCACTGCAGCTTGGCATTGGCCGCTGGTCCCGCGTGTAGAGGATAGGCAGGAGGCTAAGATCCGGAGGCGCCAGCCCCCGGGGAGCCGCCCTTGGAATACTGCCCTCGCGCGACCGGCGTCCTAACCCGAGGCCGTCAACCGGCTCGGGGACCGTGCCAGGCGGGCAGTTTGACTGGGGCGGTCGCCTCCTAAAGGGTAACGGAGGCGCGCGAAGGTCCGCTCGGGACGGTCGGCAACCGTCCTTTTGAATGCAAGAGTACAAGCGGGCTTGACTGCGAGGCCCACAAGCCGAGCAGGTGCGAAAGCAGGCTCTAGTGATCCGGCGGCCCCGAGTGGGTGGGCCGTCGCTCAACGGATAAAAGGTACTCCGGGGATAACAGGCTGATCTTGCCCAAGAGTCCACATCGACGGCAAGGTTTGGCACCTCGATGTCGGCTCATCGCATCCTGGGGCTGGAGCAGGTCCCAAGGGTACGGCTGTTCGCCGTTTAAAGCGGTACGCGAGCTGGGTTCAGAACGTCGTGAGACAGTTCGGTCCCTATCCTCCGTGGGCGCAGGAGAATCGATGGAGGCTGCCCCCAGTACGAGAGGACCGGGGTGGACGCACCTCCGGTGAACCGGTTGTCGACCAACGGCACGGCCGGGTAGCCGCGTGCGGCGCGGATAACCGCTGAAGGCATCTAAGCGGGAAGCCGTTCCAGGGATTAGTTCTCCTTCCGGTAAGGGCCCAGGTAGACTACCTGGTCGATAGACGGCAGGTGCAAGGCTGGCGACAGCCTCAGCCGAGCCGCACTAATCGCCCGAGCTCTTCCGGAACCGCACCTCGCGGCCCGCGGGACATGCGCTCACGCGCGGTCCGGGCACGAGGATGCCCCCGAGTCATCTTTCCTATGCGCCATGCGGCCCCCAGGGCACGTGAGTAGACACCGGACACCGTAACGGTGGGCGCCGCCCACCGGTCAGCGGCCAGAGCATGGGGGGCACGCCCGGTCCCGTTCCGAACCCGGAAGCTAAGCCCCATCGCGCCGAGAGTACTGCGGGGTCAGCCCGTGGGAGGCCAGGGCGCCGCTGACCGGTGGACGGCACCGAGCCGT
>NZ_JAHPYF010000016.1 GCF_019041915.1 Collinsella sp. MSK.8.10
GGGTCAGCCCGTGGGAGGCCAGGGCGCCGCTGACCGGTGGACGGCACCGAGCCGTCATCGAACTTGGAAGGGGGAGGCCTCGCGGCCTCCCCCCTTTTTTGCGTTTACACGCAACATTCCTTATGCAATTAAATCAATTTAATCATCCACCGCTGAATATAGACGTTCACCGTTCTTTGGTCGGTTCTTTGTTCTCAATGGACTAATATTTGCTTTAGCGCACTGCTGCGCTTGTCCTGTTTTACACGGGTCGTTTTATTGATTGTGACGGAAGGACTCACATGGCAGATGTTCATGAGCTGCTTGATACTTGGATTGCCAATGTCAAGGACGAGGAGCTCCTCGCTGAGCTTAACACGATGAAGGAGCAGGGTGATGAGGACGCCATCACCGACGCTTTCTTCCAGGATCTCGCCTTCGGTACTGCCGGCCTTCGCGGCACTATCGGTGCGGGCACTAACCGTATGAATATCTATACGGTCGGTCGTGCGACCCAGGGATTCGCTGACTACCTCAATGCGACCTTCGAGCATCCGACGGTCGCCATCGCTCGTGATAGCCGCAATAAAGGTGAGCTGTTTGTCAAGATGACGGCTGCCATTCTTGCAGCAAACGGCGTGACTGCCCTCGTGTATCCCAAGATTTCTCCTGTGCCGACGCTCTCCTGGGCCGTCCGCGACCTTAAGTGCTCCGGTGGCATTTGCATGACCGCTAGTCATAATCCGGCGCCTTATAACGGCTATAAGGCCTATGGCCCTGACGGCTGCCAGATCACCAGCGAGGCCGCTGATGCAATTTCTAAGGCTATCGCCGAGACCGATACGTTCACCGGCGTGAAGTCCATGGACTTCGATGAGGCTCTTGAGCAGGGTCTGGTCAAATGGATCGATGACTCGTGCCTCGAGCGTTATTACGACGCCGTTCTCGCCCGCGGCGTGACTAACCTTTCTGCCGAGGAGATCGCTGGCGCTCCGCTTAAGCTCGTCTACACTCCGCTCAACGGCACCGGCCTCATTCCCGTCACGACGGTGCTCGAGCGCGCTGGCATCACCGATGTCACGGTTGTTCCCGAGCAGAAGGAGCCTAACGGCGATTTCCCGACCTGCCCGTATCCTAACCCCGAGATCCGTCAGGCCATGCAGAAGGGCATCGATCTCTGCGAGCAGGTTCACCCTGATTTGCTGCTTGCAACCGATCCCGACGCCGACCGTGTTGGCGTTGCCGTTAAGAATGGCGATGACTATCTGCTGCTGACCGGCAATGAGATGGGCGTTCTGCTGCTCGACTATATCTGCAAGACCCGTGCTGCCCGCGGTGAGGACCTCACTAAGAAGGTTGCCGTTACTACTATCGTTTCTTCCGCCATGGTTGACGCTCTGGCCGACGAGTACGGTTTTGAGCTCCGCCGCTGCCTGACGGGCTTCAAGTACATCGGCGACATCATTACTTCTCTTTCCGATGCTGGCGAGGTCGATCGCTTTATCTTCGGTTTTGAGGAGAGCTACGGCTATCTGGCCGGTGACCACGTGCGCGACAAGGACGCCGTGAGCACTTCGCTTCTGATTTGCCAGATGGCGCAGTATTATAAGCTCCAGGGCAAGAACCTTGCCGATGCGATGCGCGAGCTTTACGAGAAGTATGGCTACTATCACAACAAGACGATTTCGCTGAGCTATCCGGGCGCTGAGGGTGCGGCAAAGATGGCCGGCATCATGGCTGGTCTGCGTGAGAACCCGCCCGCGGAACTCGCCGGTTCCAAAATTGAGACTGTCGTGGATTACAACACCTGCGTGAACGGCCTGCCGAAGGCTAACGTCATTGAGTTCGATCTTGAGGGTGGCAACAAGGGTATTGTTCGTCCTTCCGGCACCGAGCCCAAGATTAAGCTGTACATCTTCGCTAAGGGCACGGATGCCGCCGAGGCTGATGCAGCACTTGACGCGATTGAGGAGTCCGGTCGCAAGCTGTTGGCCTAAGGCTTTGAAAGCCTATTTCTATAGTTAGACGGAGGAGGGGATCTCGGAAACGAGGTCCCCTCTTTATTACCGGCAAACACAGCTGAGAATCCCAAGATGTGTAGGAAATGTGTACGCCCAGATTCCCGCCCACGGGGCCCCTCCGGTCTGGCAATATATCTCCTTGCCGCGCGGCCCGGTCGGACCGGATGAGCCGCGGGGCGTGCACCTTGAGAACCGGATACTGCGAGGATGGACA
>NZ_JAHPYF010000001.1 GCF_019041915.1 Collinsella sp. MSK.8.10
TGTCCATCCTCGCAGTATCCGGTTCTCAAGGTGCACGCCCCGCGGCTCATCCGGTTCGACCGGGCCGCGCGGCAAGGAGATATATTGCCAGACCGGAGGGGCCCCGTGGGACGTCAATTCCACTCTTCACAAGTCCTACACAACATATTGCTTTCTATAGGTAATAGAAAGACTGGTGCGGATCTTCCGCACGTATCAGATGATGACCCTTTGGTTCAGGAATATATAGAGATCGGTCACCTGTAAGTGTATATCTACCCGCGCTTTTAGCAATGTAAACCGCGCTTCAGATAAAAAGAGGGAGCGCCGCGCACAACGCGACACTCCCCTAGCGATTCAAGAGAATCTATTAGGCCTCGAGAGCCTTCTTGGCGATGGTAGCCAGCTCGTTGAAGGACTCGATGTCCTCGTAAGCCATCTGAGCCAGGACCTTGCGGTCGAGCTCGATGCCGGCAACCTTCAGGCCGTGCATGAACTGAGAGTAAGAGATGTCGTTCAGGCGAGCAGCAGCGTTGATACGAGTGATCCAAAGAGAACGGATCTCGCGCTTCTTGTTGCGGCGATCACGATACTGATACTGCAGGGAGTGCTGGACCTGCTCTTTAGCATGCTTGTAAGTACGCGAAGCGGCACCGTAGTAACCCTTCGCACGGTGCATAACGGTACGGCGCTTCTTCTTGGCGGCAACAGCGCGCTTAATACGTGCCATGTTCTATCAACTCCTAGACGGTAAAACGAAAAACGGGAACGCGAACTTAGGCGAGACGCGACTTGATGACCTTGCGGTCGGCAGCGGCGATCTCGGTCTCCTGACGGAAGCCACGCTTACGCTTGGTGGACTTCTTGCTCAGGATGTGGCTCTTGAAAGCCTTGGCGCGCATAAGCTTGCCGGTACCAGTCTTGCGGAAACGCTTCTTGGTGCCGCTGTGGGACTTCATCTTAGGCATGAAATACTCCTTAATCGGTTACAGAACACTAGTTACTTGGTATCGCTTGCCGCTTTATCCTCATCGAAGGCGCCCTTAATCGGGGCGAGCAGCATAAGCATGTTACGGCCTTCCATCTTAGGCTTGGACTCGACCGTAGCGTAAGGCTTGAGATCCTCGGCGAGACGCTCGAGAACGTTAAGGCCCTGCTCCGGGTGAGCCATCTCACGGCCGCGGAACATGATGGTGATCTTAACGCGTGCGCCCTTCTTGAGGAAACGCAGAACGTGGCCCTTCTTGGTCTCGTAGTCGCCAACGTCGATCTTGGGTCGGAACTTCATTTCCTTGACCTCGACCTTGGACTGGTTCTTACGAGCAGCCTTGGCCTTCATGGCCTGCTGGTACTTGAACTTACCGTAGTCCATGACCTTGCAGACCGGCGGCTCCGCGTTGGGAGCGATCTCGACCAGGTCGAGACCCTGATCGTCGGCGACGCGCTGGGCATCGCGGATGGCGAACAGGCCGAGCTGAGAGCCATCGACGCCAATCAAACGGCACGAAGATGCAGTAATCTCGTCGTTGATGCGGGTGTCATCAGACTTAGCTATTTTCCCTACCTCCATTCATAAAAAAATAACCCGGCGCTTCTCAGCAACCAGGTCGTACACATAGACATCCTCGATTTGAGGAAGGGAATCTAAGTTGTATGACCAGTCAGCTGCTCATTGGCGCCAAAAGGTGGGAACCCTCGGGTTCCTCTTTAGGGCATTGCGGGAACAACGCCTTGCGAATAATAACACGTACAGCGCGTTATCACATTACGTACACGAAAAAGAGGCCTTGACCCCCTTGAACGCTCGCTTGCATGTATGGTGCCCGAGGCGAGACTCGAAGGGCCTTCGCTTCGCGAAGCCCCGGGCTTCGGACGCGCGGCGCCCTCGCCACGCTCCGCTACAAACAGGCCGCAGGCCTGTTTGCTTAACGCTTCGCGCGCTCACGCGAGTTCGGCACGAAAAAGGGGGCCGCAACCCCCTTGAACGCTCACTTGCATGTATGGTGCCCGAGGCGAGACTCGAACTCGCACGTTGTTGCCAACGGTGGATTTTGAGTCCACTGCGTCTGCCAATTCCGCCACTCGGGCACGTAATGCGTGAGTTAGTTTATCACAGCTTTCTACCGATTAGTCCGAAAATGGAACTTCGAGCATTTCGATGAGTTCGACCGTGCGTAGCATCTCGCGCTGACGGCATCCGCGACCGTCGACCGAAGCCTCACCCATCTGGTTATCGTAAGGGTCCTCGCGCATGCCGTCGAAAGAGGGCTCAAACTCTGCCTGGAATCGATTGTTGGCCACCATACGCCATGGGTCGAGATTGCCAAAGTAGTGACGGCGGCGCCACTCCTCCCCCATCCTGCGAGCAGAAGATCCAAATGACACGTCGGCGTTGAGCCAACCGGTCTGCGGCGTATAGAACTCTGCCCAGTCGTGCGACCCCACCGAATCGGGCGCAACGTAGAGGCCGCTCTGCCAACGGGCAGGCACGCCCGCGATACGGCACATGGTGATAAACGTGAGCGCCATAACGCCGCAATCGCCGCGGAGCGAATGCGCGCAGTCATCGGCAATAGATCCCAAAAGCAAGTACGGCGGCTGATAGCGATAGTCGATATACTGCGTCAGGTAATCATAGATAGCACGGGCGCGATCGAGCGGATCCTCGAGTCCGTCAACAACACCGGCCGTCAGCTGCTGCAGATACGGCGTGAATGCAATGTGCGGACGATCCTCGGAAATATCCTCGGGCAGAGGCGCGTCCATACGCGGATGAACCGGAAGTGCGCCACCGTAGACATCACAATAAGCAGCATCGATGTGATAACGATAAGTCACCGAGAATGAGCGCTCACTCGAAGAAGACCACGAGGCGGTACGCGCCGAAGCGTTCGCGGGAGCAACAGCACCCTCCGGCGTCATGTCGAGAATCTCGACCTGAGACTGTTGGCGGCAGGTGGCGGCTACGGGAAGCCAAGCGCGAACGGTCTCCCCCTCTAGAGCGCCGGGGACAGACAAGGACGCCTTAAGCGTAATAACGCGAGTCAATCCGTTTTGTGACTCCATCTCCTTGAGCATCTCGTTGCGCAGTGCAATTCCGTCCGTAGGATCGGGACGCATGCCGGGGACCTCTTTGGGATATACGCGAAGCGAATCGAGGAAGTTGTCGAGAACGAACAGCTCGCCATCGATAAAGCGCCAGTCAATACGCTTACGGTCAATCAGATCGTCAAACTGCTCCTCGGTAAACTCAGGCCACTCCTCGCGAATCATCGCAATAGCCCGATCGCGCGACACCGAAAAATGAAGCGGCGTCTCAAGCATGCGATACCGCTCGGCACGAACGCAGGCAGCAAGCGAGGGATCGGGATTCTGCCCCAAAAGACGATCACAAGCCGCAACAGCCTGCGTCAAATATCCGGCATCCTTGAGACGAAGAATCTCGGGCGGCAGTCCAATATCGAGATGACGGAAATCATCACAGCAAACATCAACAGAGCAACCAACAGGACCCTCGTCAATGACCTTCCCATCCGAAGGCAGCACATTAATAACAGCCATACCAAACTCCAAGTCATTAGAACTCTTGAAGCCCATTGTAGCGAGATAAAAAAGAAAGCCCCAATAAAGGAACCCTCAACACCGATAAACGGTACCTAGAAAAAATGAATTCAGCCCAGTAACCCTGTAGCGAGTTAACGAAGGAGGCCCCGTTTCCCCGGAGTTGATTCCGTCGCGCGACTTCTAGCGAAGCCAGTAGCCACCTTAATTCAGACTCGTAACCCTGCGGCGTTAAACGAAGGAAGCCCCGTCCCCCGGAACTGTTTCCTTGGCGCGACTTCTGGCGAAGCCAGGTGAGCGCAAAGGAAACAGTGTAGGGAGACGGGGCTTCCGGCGGGAAGTTTAGCGACGCTTACGCCTTGTTGACGGAGCCAAACTCCTCCATGAGCTCCTTGGTGCGGGCAACGATGTTCTCGCGACCAGGCTTGAGGAGCTTGCGGGGGTCAAAGCCCTTGCCCTGCTGATCCTTGCCAGCCTCGATATACTCGCGAACGCCCTTGGCGAAGACGAGCTGCAGATCGGTGTTGACGTTGATCTTGGAGATACCCAGGGAGATGGCCTTCTTGATCTGATCCTCGGGGATGCCGGTGCCACCGTGCAGGACGAGGGGCAGGTCGCCGGTCTGAGCCTTAATCTCGCCCAGGCGCTCGAAGGAAAGGCCAGCCCAGTCGGCAGGGTACACGCCGTGGATGTTGCCGATACCGCAGGCGAGGAAGTCGACGCCCAGGTCAGCAATCTGCTTGCACTCAGCAGGATCAGCGAGCTCGCCGCTGGAGGTCACGCCGTCCTCGGTGCCGCCGATGCCGCCGACCTCGGCCTCGATGGACATGCCCTTGGAGTGGGCAAGCTCAACGAGCTCCTTGGTGCGGTCGAGGTTAAGCTGGAAGGTCTCCTCGTGAGAGCCGTCATACATGATGGACGTGAAGCCGGCCTCGATGCACTTGAAGCAGTCCTCGTAAGAACCGTGATCGAGGTGAAGGGCGACGGGAACGGTAACGCCCGTGGCCTCGACGGCAGCCTTGACCATGTCGGCGCAGACCTTGAAACCGCCCATCCACTTAGCGGCACCAGCGGTGCACTGAAGGATCAGCGGAGACTTGGCCTCCTCGGCGGCCTGGAGAATAGCCAGGGTCCACTCGAGGTTGTTGGTGTTGAAGGCACCGAGACCGTACTTGCCGGCCTCGGCCTTCTTGAGCATGTCTGCTGCGTTGACGAGCATAAAAGAAACCTCCTGTAAGGTTGCTCCGATAACGCCTGAGATTTTACCACGACATACCCGAGCATAAACGTTCGTTTGTTCACGAATACCATCCGATTGGACAAATTTTGACCGTTTGCCCCACAGAATCGACCCACTGGGGAAAATAGCTTGACGATTGAGCGGTCTTCGTGGTTCGGACGACGGCTTCGAGCCTACATCTGCATAAACGGGTTCTGCATAAGTTCGCGCGCCATCGTGGTCGAATCGCCATGGCCCGTCAAGCAAACGGTATCGGGCGGAAGCATCTTGGCAAGTTTGGAGAGCGAGCGCATAATCGCCGCCTCGTCACCGCCGGAAAGATCGGTACGACCGTGGCTGCCCGGGAAAAGCGTGTCGCCCACAAAGGCGATGTTCCCCCGCTCGGTCGCGGCGAACAGGACGATGCCGCCCGGCGTATGCCCCGGCGTCTCGATCACCTGCAGGCAGACGTCGCCCACCTCGATTGTATCGCCCTCGGCAAGCAAACGCGTCGGCTCACCCGGATCGGGTGTCTCGATACCCCACATGGCGCGCTGCTCCTCGATATTTGCGCGAGGTACCGTCAAGTCCTTAGCGCACAACTCATATAGCGCGCTGTCGCCAACGACAGCTCGAACCCCGGCAACCCCGCCAACATGGTCGGCATGACCGTGCGTGCAGACAGAGCCGAGTACGCGCACCTCAGGATGCGCGGTGCGGATATGCTCCACAAGACACTCGCCCTCCCACGCCGGATCGACGATTAAGCACTCGTCATTCGAAATCACGGCGTAACTGTTGGTCTGAATGGGGCCGTTGACGAGCGCCTCAATCGAAGCCGCACCTCGGGGTGTCAGGTCCAAAGTCATATCGCCCATGCGCATACCCTCCTTCTAAAATACGTTCGAGGCACCAAACGATGCCTCGAACGTAACCAATATCTATGATGCTGAGAGGCTCTCGCACCTACACACGGCGCTTGAGCTGAGCTCCGCCTTCGCCGGGCATAAGACGGCGAGCGTCGTAGACCGAATCGACACTGCTGATGGAAGCCAGCAGCGGATCCAGACCACTCGCGTCCGAGATCTCGACCATAAAGCGCAGGGTTGCAATACCCTCGCGGTTGGTCGACGTGGCGGCAGAAAGGATATTGCCGCCCGCATCGCCAATGGCAATGGTGACATCCTTGAGCAGGCCCATACGGTCCAAGCACTCGACCACGATCTCGACCTGGAAGAGGGTGTCGGCAGCGCCGTCCCACTCCACATCGATCATGCGCTCGGGATGTTCCATAAGACCCTTGACGTTGGGGCAGTTGGCGCGATGTACCGAAACGCCACGACCGCGCGTGATGAAGCCGACGATGTCGTCGCCCGTCACGGGGTTGCAGCAATGAGCCAGACGGACCAGCAGGCCGCTGTTGCTCTCGCCCTTGACGATAATGCCGTTACTTGCGCTCTTGCCGCGCTTTTGCGGCTTGCGGTTGGAGCCGCGAGCAGGCTGTTTCACGACCTCGGCGATAGCCTCGGCCTTGGTGAGCTGTTCCTCGGGCTTGGGGTCCAAGATTTGCTCGACCTTATTGCCCACAGCGCGCGGGGCAACCTTGCCGGCGCCGACGGCGGCAAACAGGTCCTCGAGCTGCTTGAAGTTAAACTGCTCCGCTACGGCGTTGAGCGCACGCGTTGATCGCGGCGTAGAGATGCCATACCCGCGCTTGCGCAGGTCCTTGGCCAGTATATCGCGGCCGGCAGCAGCGTCATCGTCTTTGGTCGCGGCGGCGAAGTAACGGCGAATCTTTGATTTGGCCGAAGGTGTCTTGACGATCTTAAGCCAATCGCGCGACGGCTTAGAGCTCTTGTTAGTCAGAATCTCGACACGGTCACCCGTCTTGATTTCGTGCGTGAGCGGCGCCACCGCACCGTTGATCTTGGCGCCGACGCAGTGGTTACCGACCTCGGTATGAACGGCGTAGGCAAAGTCGAGCGGTGTAGAGCCGGCACGAAGCGCCATGACCTCGCCTTTGGGCGTAAAGACAAAAATTTCCTGGTCGAACAAGTCGACCTTCAGTGAGTGCAGGTATTCCTTGGCATCGGTGATCTCGTCAGACGCCGCCCAGTCGAGTGAGTGCTTAAGCCAGTTGATCTGGTCGTCCAGACGCTGCGCATCGTTGGTCTTAGAGGCAGACGATCCGCCCGACTTCTTGTACAGCCAGTGGGCGGCGATGCCGTACTCTGCCTGCTCGTGCATCTCATAGGTTCGAATCTGAATCTCAAGCGGGCGGGCCGTGGGGCCGATAACCGTCGTATGGAGTGACTGGTAGTTATTGACCTTGGGCATGGCGATATAGTCTTTAAAGCGACCGGGCATGGGATGCCACAAGGTATGCACGGCACCAAGCGTGGAATAGCAATCGCGCACCGAATGAGTGATGACGCGCAGCGCCACCAGGTCGTAAATCTCGGAGAACTCCTTGCCCTTGCGCTTCATCTTTTGATAGATGGACCAATAGTGCTTGGAACGACCGTTGATCTGAAAGCCCTCAAGACCAATGCGATTGAGCTCATCGGTGAGCGTCTTGATGGTCTCGGCAAGATAGCGCTCGCGAACCTCGCGCGATTCGGCTACCATGCGCGCGATGCGCTGGTAGGCATCGGGCTCCAAGTAGAAGAAGGACAGGTCCTCGAGCTCCCACTTGATTGAGCTCATGCCCAGGCGGTCGGCCAGAGGCGCGTATACGTCCATGGTCTCGCGCGCCTTAAACAGACGGCGGTCCTCGCGCAGGGCGGCAAGCGTGCGCATGTTATGCAGGCGGTCGGCGAGCTTGACGATGATGACGCGAATGTCCTTGGACATGGCGAGGAACATCTTGCGCAGCGTGAGGGCCTGCTTCTCGTCCATGCTGTCGACTTCGATGTTGGTGAGCTTGGTCACGCCATCGACGAGCTCGGCCACCGTATCACCAAACAGACCCGAAACATCGGTAAGCGAGGTCTCGGTATCCTCGACGGTATCGTGCAGCAGCGCGGCGCACACCACATCGCAGTCCATCTTAAGATCGGCCAAAATGATGGCAACCTCGACGGGATGGTTAATGTACATCTCGCCCGAGCGCCGCTTTTGGTTGCAGTGCTTCTCGGCAGCAAAGCAGTAGGCCTGCTCCACCTTGGAGAAGTCATCCTCATTCATATATTTGAGGCACAGGCGCTCCAGCTTGTCGTAGCTGTCCGCCATAATCTCGGGCGGCAGCTCATCAGCATGCTTATAGTGCTCCATCTCCGAGAACGGCTGGAGGGTGGAATCATGGGCGGTACGGGCTGCGGCATCCATCGAGGTCCCCTTCCCCTAGGCCCGCGGTACGATCGGGCGGTTAACTTTGGCTAGCATATCAGAAGCGCACGAATCGAGCGCCCAGCTCCGGAAAGCCGAGAACTCCATGCGCGAGCGCAAGCCCTCCAAATAGCGAATTGACCTGCTTAATTGCACGCGACCGGGATTTTCGGCCATCGCGATGCGACGCGTATCGTCAAACCCCGAAACGCGACAGAAACCAAGCTCTTCGAAGATTCCCAGGCCGCTTTCCACCGAGCGCTCGTCGACCGGCGTGCGAGCATCGATGGCAAGACACATCTGAGCGATGTCGATATCGCTCGCGCAGAATGAATCGTCCCCCGTCTTGCCGCGGTTGGAGCGCCACATGGTCTGCAGCGCTCGATAGAGCGTGACAAGCTCATCGCGCTCGGGCGCGTAACAATCGAGCAGGCGCTCGTTAATTCGGGCGTCGCGCGACGAATAGAGCAGGTGAATCACGGCGGGCTGGCCATCGCGGCCGGCACGGCCACTCATCTGGTTAAACTCAATCGCACCAAACGGCATGTGGTAGAGCACGACATGGCGGATATCGGGCAGGTTGACGCCCTCACCAAAAGCCGAGGTTGAAACGATGCAGCTGAGACTTCCGTCTCTAAAGGCTTCTTCAACACGGCGGCGATCGGAGCGCGCAAGCCCGGCGTTATAGAACGCGATATGGGTCGCACAGTCAGGCACGCGTTTGCGCAACGTCTTGGCAAGCGCCACGGACTGGTCGCGCGAGTTCACGTAAATGACGGTCTTCTCCCCCGTCGCCACGATCGACACCAGGCGATTTTCGCGGCTCGCAAGGTCACGGTCGTCCTCGAGCTGCAGGTTCTCGCGAACGGTCTCGTCGACCACCGTCCTGGTAATCGGTAATACACGAGCAAGCTCCGCCACAACCGGAGCCGTCGCGGTAGCCGTTGCCGCCATGACAACGGGGTCGCCCAGGGCCTTGAGGATATCGGGCATGTCGAGATAGGCGCTGCGGTCGCCGCCCTTGGCAAGACCGGCATGATGCGCCTCATCGATAACGACAAAACCGATGCGCCCCGAACGCGCAAAGCGATCGCGGTGAATGGACAGAAACTCGGGCGTCGTGAGCACGATGCCGGTGCGGCCCGAAGCCAAGCCGGCAAACACGTCATCGCGCGCCGCTTCCACGGTCTCGCCGGTCAGCACGCCTACGCCAATGCCGAGCGCGGCCATCGTCGAGGAAAGGTGATAGGCCTGGTCGGCAACGAGCGCGCGCAGCGGATAGACAAAGATACTCGCACGCCCGCGAAGAACCGCCTCGCGCGCGGCATGCACATGGAAGATAAGAGACTTGCCGCGCCCCGTTCCCATAACGGCCAGAACACTTTGGTGATCGGCCAGGGCATCGAGCGCCTCGACCTGCGCGCGGTGCGGCTGGTTCGATCCGATAAAGCTGTGAATGAGCGAGCGCGTGAGCTCGGTATAGGAAAGCTGGGCAAGCGTCTCGCGTTTACGCGACTCCAGGCGCAGTCCAGAATCCGCCGGTTGTACGCCGCGGCGAAGCTCACATGCCGGGTCGTCAACGCTGGGTGCCGTGGTATCGCGGACCAAGACATCTTTGATCATGAGCTTGGGCTTCACACGTCCCTGCCAATGCTCGGCAACGGCCTCGAATACCAAGTCGACGGCGCTGTCGCAATTGATAAGCCTATCGATCTGCGGTACGCGGAACATAATGGCAGGCACACTCGCGGCTCCATCCGTCGCCACGAAGCGCATATGCTCGCCGGTCTTACCCACCACGGCACGATCACACATCGTCACGCCCTCGGCAGCCAGCAGCGGCACCTTATTACCCTGGCCAAACGGCTCAAGGCGGGAAATCTGCTCGATGGTCTCGATATTCAATTCGGAAAGGTCGACCGTGGCGGCAACCTCATCGGTGTCCTCAAAGTCCTCGGCGGGAAGCTCGGACAGCACAGCGGAAAGGCGACGACGGAACTCGTCGAGCTTGGACGCCTCGATGGTCACGCCCACCGCACCGGCATGCCCGCCGCGGCGAATCAGCAGGTCGGAACAGCGCTCGACGGCTTCGAACAGGTTGACCTTGCCCACCGAGCGGCCCGAGCCACGTGCTATACCGTCCTCGATAGAGAAGAGCAACGCCGGCACGTGATATCGGTTGGTAAGGCGGCTCGCCACGATGCCTTTAACGCCCTCGTGCCAGCCCTCGCCACCCACGACGATTGCGCGACCGCCATCATAGGTCTCCTCGACCTTTGCCATGGCATCACGCGTGAGCTCCGCCTCAATCTCGCGACGCTGACGGTTGATCTCCTCGAGCTCGGCCGCCAGTGCACTTGCCTCGATAGGATCGCGGGCAAGCAGCAGGTCGAGCGCCAGCTTGGGATCGGCCATGCGGCCGGCGGCGTTTAAGCGGGGAATGAGCGAGAACGATAGACCGTCCGCCGTAATGGTAGCCAGATCGGCCTTGGCGAGCGCTGCAAGCGCGATGTAACCGGGACGAGCCGTCACGCGCATCTGCTGGATGCCCTCGGCGACCAGTGCGCGATTCTCGGGCGTGAGCGGCATCATGTCGGACACGGTGCCCAGTGCCGCGACCTCAATCAGCGAACGCCAATACGACGGCTTGCCCAGACGCTCGCCCAAAACCTGCACCAGCTTGAGCGCCACACCGGCACCGGCAAGTTCACGCGAGGGGCCCTTATCCTCGAGTTTAGGGTCGGTCAGGGGCACGCCCTGCGGCACCTGATCGGAGGGCTCGTGATGGTCCGTGACCACCAAATCGATCCCCAGGCTCTCCAGATAGGAAACCTCTTCTTTGGCGGCAATGCCGTTATCGACGGTCACGATCAGCTGGGGACGAGCGAGCTCGTTAACGCGGTCGAGCGCCGCGCGCGAAAGACCGTAGCCCTCGTCAAAGCGATGTGGAATAAACGGCGTAACATCGGCGCCAAACGTGCGCAGTGCCTCGGTCAACAGACAGGTCGATGTAATACCGTCGACGTCGAAATCACCAAAGACGGCGATGCGTTCGCGGTTGCGAATAGCACGCTCGACGCGGTCGGCAACGACCGACATGCCCGGGATAATGAGTGGATCGGCCCAATCACGGTCGAGCGAAGGCGTCAAAAATAGCTGGCCTTCCTCGATGGATGTAATGCCGTGCGCAACCATAATGCGCGCCACCAGCCCGGGTATGCCCAGACCAGCCGAAAGCTCCTTTTCGAGCTCGGGATTTTGCTGAGCGACCGCCCAGCGATGCGTCGTCTTAAGCGATGACATAGGCGCCCACCCCCGATAGGGGCAGGTCGCCGCAATACCTCTCACGGTTCATAGCGATGAGTCCTCTGTGTATGCCCGCTTCGGCAGGCAGATCTGTTGAACGGATTTATTATACCGTGCGGCGCGGACGCAAATCGCCGCAGCACGCCGCGGTTTCGGTAAACGATGCCGGTAATACCCTCGAAATAATCGAGCGTTTCTGACGCACGGACACATGTGAGCGTCTAGCATATCCAGTCAAAACGGATTCACGAGCAAAGGGAGTCACAAGAGCATATGAAACAATGGGTTGGACTGGGCAAGTTTCTCGCGGGGCACATGCAAATCATCGTTCCGATTTGCGTGGCGCTCGGCGTGCTCTTTCCTCAACAGATCGGCGTTCTCAAGCCCATCGTTCCCACCTTGTTTGCCTTTATGACGTTCCAAGGTGCGCTCAGCAACACCTTTCACCAGGTAGCCGAGGTGTTCCACCGTCCGCTGCACCTGATTGTGGCATTGTTGGTCTCGGCGGCGCTTATTCCCATCGCGGCCTATGCCATGGGATCGTTGTTCTTTGGTTCCAACCCCAACCTTGTCTGCGGCATCGTGCTCGAATACAGTGTGCCCGTGGCAGTCACCGCTTTTATGTGGATCAGCATGTTCGGCGGCAACGGCCCGCTCGCGCTCACCATCATCCTGACGTCCTCGGTTATATCGCCCGTAACGATTCCGCTCACGCTCAAGCTCCTGTTGGGCGCCACCGTCGCAATCGATGTTCCGAGCATGATGCAGAACATGGCCTTTATGATTGCCATCCCCGCCGTGCTCGGCATCGTGATCAACGAGCTCACGCACGGCTGGGGACACGAGAAACTCTCCCCCGCGCTCTCGCCCGCCTGCAAGTTCATGATGATGGGCGTTATTGCCTCCAACTCCACCGCCATGAGCGAGTACGTGCTACACATGAACGCGGTGCGCCTGGAAGTCGCCCTCTTTATTCTGGCGTTCGCCATCAGCGGTTTTGTCGTGGGCATTCTGGTCGCCCGCGCGTTGCACCTGCCGTATAGCGAGACGACCACCATGTGCTTTACCTGCGGCATGCGCAATATCTCTTCGGGCGCCGTCATCGCCACGCAATACTTTCCGGGCGAAGTTGTGTTTCCCGTCATGTGTGGAACGTTGTTTCAGCAGGTGCTCGCCTCGCTTATCGGACATCTCTTTGAACGTCTGACCGGCGAGGAGCGCGCCGCCCAGCGCAAGCGGGTCGAGGCCGGCCGCGATGCAATGGCGCGCTAAACCGTCCGCAGTGTGCGGGCGCTCACTTTACGATGTGAGCGCCTCCAGATGTGCGCGGAGTCGCTCCGCATCGACATCGAGCGTGGTCTCAGCATTGACCTGAGCCAGCCGATACCCGACAAAGTAGGGTGAAACCACCCAACGTGGAAGCGCCTTGGCAATGGTCCGGCCGCTCATGTGATAGAAGAACAGGTTGTACGACTCTGCACGACCGCCATGGTGCTCGTGCAAGATATAGCGCAGAGCTAACTGGATTGCGTCGGCGAAGAGATCCGCCTCGGCTTGGTCTCTCGTGTCATCGCTGGCGGCGATTCCCTGCGGGGCTGAAACGTTGATCTCAAAGAACCCCATGATCGGTTCGGTTGAGATGTTGACCGCGATTCTCCCCTGTCGCCAGACATTGATGCCTTCGAAATTGGCAGAAGTCAGCGAAGCATAGCCGTCTTCCTGCTCCAAACCCACAATCTGCATGTGCGGATGGACGAGGCTGCCGCCCGAAAGCGGGCCTTTGTTCTTGTACATGAGCACACTGCAGTACTGTTGGGAATCGATCATCTGCTGCCAACAGCCCAGGGCAAACCGCATCACATGATGCAGCTCATCCGGTTCATAGGTCACCAGGTCGGCGTCGTGATTGGCAGACTCGATCAATACGGTCTGACGTGTGGCCCGCAATGTCTTGAACTTATTCTCGAGCCAGATGCAGTCACCATCGCGCTGGATGATGTTGGCAAGCCCCTCCGTGTCGCAAAAGGGGCACGCGGTGCCAGGGCGACGATTATCGTCGGGCTTACCGCTCGCCTGCTGAACGTCAAATACCAGCGCCACGGGTTATACCTCTAGCGGCACGATCTTGGTGCCATGGAGCTCGGAGACGCCTAGCGCCGCCGCGACCGCGTCGCGATTTGCCGTAGTGATGCCGCCGCCGGGAAGGATGGTCAAACGATCGCCCGCATACTCGATTAAACGAGTCAGGTGATCGAAATTATCCTCGATCGACGTACCGGCAGCGCCGCCATGCGTGAGGATGCGCGTAACGCCGCAGTCGGCAAGTGTATCAATCGCATCGAGCTGAGCCTCGGGCGAGAGCTGGTCAAATGCCATGTGGAAGGTGATGTCGATGGGCTCACGCTTACATTCCTCGGTCGCGCAGCCCGCAGCCATCACGAGGGCGCCAAGCGTAAGCTCGTCGAGCGCCCATCCGCCGGCAAAGGGCTTGCAGCAGCCAAAGACCAGGCCGTCAACGCCGGCGCTCACAGCAAGGCCCAGGTCCATCTCCATCATGCGCAGCTCGTCCTGGTTGTAATGAAAGTCGCCACCACGCGGACGGATCATGCACATCACTCGCGCGTCATGCTCGTGAGCGTAGCTGACTGTAGCGCTAATAACGCCGGCGGAAGGCGTGGTGCCACCGACGGCGAGGTTGTCACACAGCTCAATGCGCCCCGCACCGGCCTCGATAGCCGCCGGCACCCGCTCAAAGTTCTCGGCACAAAACTCGTACAGCATAGATAGACCCCCAAAGACAGCAGATGTTTTCCGACGGGCATTGTCACACATCCCCATGAAGTTGCGGTGGAATAGGGACTGTTTTGGCGTCTAGCGCCCCCATTTAGTCCCTATTTCACCGCAACTTAAAAGGGGGCGCTGACCGGGTTGGTCAGCGCCCCCTTTGTTGAATGGATTAACCGCCCAGATAGGCCTTGCGGACGTTATCGTCGTGCAGCAGCTCTTGACCGGTGCCGGTCATGGTGATCTTGCCGGTCTCGAGTACATAGCCGCGTGTAGCGATGGAAAGTGCCATCTGCGCGTTCTGCTCGACCAAAAGCACCGTGGTGCCGGCCTTGTGCAGGTCCTCGACGATCTGGAAGATCTGCTCAATCAGAATCGGCGCCAGACCCATGGAGGGCTCATCGAGCATGAGCAGCTTAGGGTTGCTCATAAGAGCGCGGCCCATAACGAGCATCTGCTGCTCGCCGCCCGAAAGGGTGCCGGCGACTTGGCGACGGCGCTCCTTAAGGCGCGGGAACTGCTCGTAGACGCGCTCGAGACCCGGAGCCACCGTTGACTTGGGCTGCGTATAGGCACCCATTTCCAGGTTCTCCTCGACCGTCATCTGCAAAAAGGCACGACGACCCTCGGGAACCTGAGCCAGGCCCTTGCCCACCAGTTTATCGGCAGGCGTATGGGTAATGTCCTCGCCCATAAACTTGATGGAGCCGGTCTTGGAACGTAGCAGGCCCGAGACGGTTTTAAGCGTCGTGGACTTGCCGGCGCCGTTGGCACCGATCAGAGCCACGATCTCGCCCTCGTTGACGTTAAAGGAGATGTCCTTGATGGCGTGGATAGCGCCGTACCAGACGTTGATGTTGTAGACGGAAAGCATCGACTCTGCCATTTAGTTCTCCCCCTTATCCTGCTTGCCCAGATACGCCTCGATAACGGCATCGTTGTTCTGGATTTCCTCGGCCGTGCCCTTGGCGATGACCTTACCAAAGTTAAGCACGCAGATGCCCTCGCAAATGTTCATGACGAGCGACATATCGTGCTCGATAAGCATGATGGCGATACCAAAAGTGTCGCGAATCTTAACGATGTTCTCCATGAGCTCTGCGGTCTCGGACGGGTTCATGCCGGCGGCAGGCTCGTCGAGCAGCAGCAACTTGGGGTTGGTGGCAAGAGCGCGAACGATCTCCAGACGACGCTGAGCGCCGTAAGGCAGCGAGCCGGCCTGCTCGTTTGCCAGGTGCTCCATATCAAAGATGGACAGCAACTCCATGGCGCGTTCATGGGCGGCCTTCTCGTGCTTCCAGTACGTCGGCAGGCGCAGCACGCCCTCAAAGCCGGAGTAGCGCTCCTGGTTGTGCAGGCCGACCTTAACGTTGTCCTCCACCGTCATGGTGTTGAACAGGCGGATGTTCTGGAACGTACGGGCAATACCCATGCGGTTGACCTGGTAGACCGACTTGCCCGAAGTGTCCTCACCGTCGAGCAGGATGGTGCCGTGCGTGGGCTGGTACACCTTGGTGAGCAGGTTGAAGACCGTAGTCTTGCCGGCGCCGTTGGGGCCGATGAGACCGGCGATCTCGGTCTTACCGATGGTCAGGCTAAAATCGTCGACTGCCTTAAGGCCGCCGAATTCAATGCCCAGGTGGATGCACTCGAGCGCCGGGCGCTCGCCCAGGTCGCGATCGGGAACGATGGCGCCAGAAGGATACGGGACCATCTTGCCCTTGTTGAATTCAAACTTACTGGGCATCGGCTGCCACCTCCTTCTTAGAAGTAAAGCGGTCCTTAATGCGGCCGAAGAACGCTTTAAGCTGCGGGTTGTTGGTAAAGACCATGACCAGAATCAGTACAATGGCGTAGATGAGCATACGGTAGTCCGAGAACTGGCGGAGCAGCTCGGGAAGCACCGTGAGCAGTGCCGCCGCGATGACGGAACCGCGCATGTTGCCCAGGCCACCCAAGACCACGAACACCAGAATGAGAATCGACGTGTTGAAGTCGAACTTAGTGGCGGAGAGCTGCGAGAAGTTACCGCCGAAGAGGGCTCCGGCAGCACCGGCGAGGGCAGCGGAAACCACGAAGGCGATCATGCGGTACTGGGTGACGGAGATGCCCACGGACTCGGCTGCAATCTTGTTGTCGCGCACGGCCATAATGGCACGACCGGTACGGCTGCGAACCAGGTTGAGCACGATCACGAGTGCGACCATGACCAGGATGGCACCGGCGAGGAAGGTCGAGTACGTCGACACACCCGATGCGCCCTGCGCGCCCTTGATGATGGCGGTGCCGTCCTCGAGCAGATGCAGGTCGTCGATCGTAGAGTTGCCCGTGATGTTAAAGATCACGTGCAGGCCGCGGGAGTCGACGCCCACGATAAGGCAGGTGACGATTTCTTTGATGATCTCGCCAAAAGCCAGGGTCACGATGGCCAGATAGTCGCCGCTCAGGCGCAAGACCGGGATACCAATCAAGAAGCCCAAGATGGCTGCGGCGATAGCGCCGACCACAATGCTGATGATCAGGCGCATCGGGTCGGACGGAACGGCGCTCTCCAGCGCGACGGCGATGACGATTCCCGTATAGGCGCCGACGCTCATAAAGCCCGCGTGGCCCAGCGACAGGTCGCCCGCGATGCCGACGACGAGGTTAAGGGAAATGGCCATGACGATATAGGCCGTGATGGGAACCAGCTGACCGGCGATCATGCGCGGAATCATGTGGTTAGACTGCATAAAGAACACGATGGCGAACGCCACAAGGCACATGGCGTACGTGACAAAGTCGTGACGCGTCTGCTTGTCTTTAAGAAACTTCATAACGCTCACCTACACCTTCTCGGGGACGTACTTGCCCAAGAGGCCGGCAGGCTTGACGAGCAGGACGATGATCAGAACACCAAAGACGATGGAGTTGGCAAGGCTCGTGGAAATGTAAGCCTGCGCCATCGCCTCGATGATACCGATGAGAATGCCACCGACAAAAGCGCCGGGGATGGAGCCGATGCCACCGAAGACTGCGGCGTCGAAGGCCTTGATGCCAGGCATGGCACCCGTCGTGGGTTGCAGCACCGGCGAGTAGGAGCACAGCAGCACGCCGGCGATGGCGGCAAGGGCAGAGCCGATGGCAAACGTCATCGAGATGGTGCGGTTGACGTTGATGCCCATGAGCTGAGCGGCGGCCTTGTCCTCGGACACGGCGCGCATGGCTTTGCCCATCTTGGTCTTTCCTGTAAAGAACATCAGGCCGGCCATGATAACCAGGCAGGCGACGATGGTGACGAGCGAGACGGCGCTTACGTTGAACTTGGCCAAGAACTCCGGCACCTGGAAGGTGACGAGCGAAGTGAAGTTCTTGGGCGTGGCGCCCCACAGAAGCTGCGCGGCGTTCTGCAGGAAGTAAGACACGCCGATAGCCGTGATCAGAACGGCCAGCGGGCCTGCTTGGCGCAGCGGCTTATAGGCCAGACCCTCAATGAGAACACCGAGAACCGTGCAGGCCACGCAAGAGAGAACTACAGATGCCCAGCCCGGGAGGCCGAGATACGACGTGGCGCAGAACGAGACATAGGCACCGACCATGATGACATCGCCGTGAGCGAAGTTCAGCATCTTGGCGATACCGTAGACCATGGTGTAGCCCAACGCGATGATGGCGTAGACGCTGCCCATGGACAGGCCGTTGACCAGGTATTGGATAAAGACCGTCATGTTCCACATCCCCCTTTCGAATAGGTTTCCAGTTGATGTATGAAACAGGGACGTTACATCGTCCCTAGATACCAAGCAAGCAGGGAAGGCCAAAACCTCCCCTGCTTGGGATCAAAACCGCTCTATGTAAGGCGGCCAATTAGGCCTGTACGTACTTGCCGTCGGTGATGACGTACGCCGTGGGCTCCTTCTGGACCTGGCCCTTGTCGTTCCAGGAGAGCTTGCCAGTCAGACCGTCAACAGTAATGTTGCGCATAGCCTCGGGAAGTTTCTCGGCAACCTCGGTGGGGTCGGCGTCGACACCCAGGCCGGCCTCCTTGAGAGCCTCGACCACCGCATGCACGCCGTCGTAGGCGTCGGCGGCAAACTGGTCGGGGGTATCGCCGTACTTATCTTTGTAAGCGTTGACGAAGTCGGCGTTCTTCTCGTCGTCGGCTGAGAACGGGGTCATGAGCAGCAGACCCTCGGCAAGAGAGGTGTCGAAGCCCTCAACGCCCAGGATGCCGTCCATGCCATCGCAGCCCATCATCTTGACATCGTAGCCCATGTCCTTGGCGTTCTTGAGCAGGACGGACGCCGGCGTGTAGTAGATCGGCGCGAAGATCATGGTGGCGCCGGCCTGCTTGGCCTTGGTCAGCTGGTTGGTAAAGCTCGTGGCGGAGTCGTCCTTAAAGGTCTCCTCGTCAACAATCTCGAGCTTAGACTCAGCGGCCTGGGCCTTAAAGGAATCTGCGATGCCCGAAGAATAGGCGTCGCCGGAGTTATAGAAGAGCACGAACTTCTCGTCCGCATACTTCTGCGCCAGGAACTTGGCAGCGTTGACACCCTGGTTGGGGTCGGTGAAGCAAACCTGGAAGACGCAATCCTTGCCCTTGGTAACGTCCTCGGAGGACGCGGACGGGGTGATCATGAACGTCTTGGGGTCGTTACCGCACTCTGCGGCAACGGCAACCGACGCACCCGTGGTGGTCGGACCGACGAGGGCCTGCATGCCCCAGTCGAGCAGGGTGTTGAAGGCGTTGACGGCCTTCTCGCCGTCAGCCTGGTCGTCCTCGGCCTTGCTGACAAGCGGCAGCTCCTTGGTCGAGAAATCCTTGCAGCCAAGCTCGACAGCCTGTGTAACGGACTTGCCGTAGGACGCGTTGGCGCCGGTCAGCGGGCCGATGGTGCCGATCTTAAACGAAGCGTCGCCCGACGCGGAACCGCTGTCGCCGCCGTTGGAGGAGCAGCCAGCTAGAATGGACATCGCCCCCAGACCTGCTGCGCTCGCGATAACGCTCCTGCGATTCATAACAGGGTTCAATGACTTACCGGTGAGGCTCGACATGCGGCTCTCCTCTCAAATCTCGTCGGGTTTCGGTTACCCGACAGGCCATCCTTCGCCGTGTTCGGCGTTCGCAAAATACTAGACGCTTTAGTTAAGGAAAGTGGCGATTATTTCAACTTTTCTTTTGATTTGTTCATTTATCCATAATCATGCGTATTTCTGTCGGTTTATGCAGTTTAGCCACTTTATTGTGTGAAAGTAATGTTTCCGTTCTGTTACAGGCGTCCCCGCCCTGAATAAAACGGCCCCACCGGTCTCGTTATATGCACTTAGGCGGCGATGTACTTGCCGTCCTGAATCACATAGGCCGTAGCGGGCTTTTCGACTTGGCCCTCATCGTTCCACGTCAGCTCGCCCGTCAGGCCCTCGATCTTGATCTTGCGCATGGCCTTGGTGAGCTGGTTGGTAAAGCTCGTGGAAGAATCGTCCTTAAAGGTCTCGGTATCAACGATATCAAGCTTGGACGCCTTGGCCTGCTCGGCAAAGGCGTCGGCAACGCCCGAGCTGTACGTATCGCCGGAGTTGTAGAACAGGGCGACCTTGGCGTCCGTATACTTCTCGGCCAAGAACTTCGCGGCGCTGGTGCCCATGGTGGGGTCGGTGAAGCAAACCTTATGGTGCAAACGTTGACAGTTTGTTACGGAGTTCCGTTTGTAGCGAGCGTGTTTCCAATGTTTCCGCAGCGTTTCGGGGGTGGCGTTTTGTGCTGCTCCCGCTGCCAGGCAAGCACGCGCCCGCACTTCACGCTAGAATGCACTCAACCTTTAAGCGGTTAATCCATCCATAAGATGCACGAAGGAGCTATCTATGAGCGAACCCATGCGCACCGTGAACGTCGGTCTGATCGGTCTGGGAACCGTCGGCGGCGGCGTGGCCCGTCTGATCAAGAGCCACCACGATGAGTACCTGGCAGCCTACGGCATCGACCTTAAGCTGACCCGCGCCTGCGCGCTTGCTTGGGAGCAGGCCGAGGCAGCAGGCATTGAGCGCGAGGCCTTTACGAGTGACTGGCACGATGTCGCAACCGACCCCGCCGTCGACATCGTCGTCGAGCTGATCGGCGGCGAGCATCCCGCAACCGAGATCTTCACCACTGCCTTTGAGCACGGCAAGCACGTCGTCTCTGCCAACAAGGCCCTGCTGGGCCGTCACGTCGAGACGCTTGCCGAGAAGGCGCGCGCGTGCGGCGTGCAGATTAAGTGCGAGGCCAGCTGCGGCGGCGGCATCCCCATCGTGAGCACGCTTGAGCACGACCTGGTAGGCAACAAGATCCTGACCATCGCCGGCATCCTCAACGGCACCACCAACTACATCCTGTCGCGCATGGACGCCGAGGGCGCCGATTACGCCGACGTACTTGCCGACGCACAGGCAAAGGGCTATGCCGAGGCCGACCCGTCCGCCGACGTCGACGGCTTCGATGCCGCCAGCAAGACAGCCATCCTCGCCTCCATCGGCTTTGGCACCCGCGTTACCACCGACGATGTGTACCAGCAGGGCATCCGCACCATCGGTGCCGAGGATATCGCCCAGGCCCGCGAGCTCGGCTACACCATCAAGCTGCTGGGCATCGCCCGCAACACCAACGCCGGTGTCGACGTTCGCGTGCATCCCACGCTCATCCCGGCAGACCATATGCTCGCCAAGGTCAACGGCGCCATGAACGCCGTCTACGTGGTAGGCGACGCCGTGGGCGAGACCATGTTCTACGGTGCCGGCGCAGGCTCCTTCCCCACCGCGAGCGCCGTCGTGGGCGATATCCTGTCGCTCTCCGAGCAGATCAGCCGCGGCGTGGCTCCGCTGCCCGAGATTGAGCCCTATGGTCACAACCTCGCCTTTAAGCCCATGGACGAGCTCCAGACTAAGTACTATGTGCGCCTGAAGGTCGCCGACCGCGTGGGTGCCCTGTCCGAGACGGTCGACATCTTTGCCAAGCACAACATCTCGATCTCGCTCATCAACCAGGTCGAGGACGGCAAGTCGGGCGCCAGCGATACTTGCTCGGTCATCTTCCTGACGCACCGCGCGCTCGAGAAGGACGTCCAGGCTGCCACCGCCGAGCTTGCCAGCGTCGACTGCGTAGCCGAGGTCGCCAACGTCCTGCGCATCGAGGACGTTGAGGCTTGGACCGAAGGCGTCATGGCGAACTAGCTCAACGCTCGCCTAGCAATACACGCTTTGAGGGCTCCCGTCCGATGCGGGACGGGAGCCCTTTTGTCTCCTGCCCTAAGCACAACGGCAGAGCACATTTGCGCGAGCCGCTCATCGGTAACGCGGGCTACCGTTCACCGATATGCAAACACGGCCGATTCCAGTTACGGCTACGCTGTGCTGCGAATGTCCGCCCGCGATGAGAGGAAATACCATGTTGCTCGAGGGCAAGAAAGCAATCATCACCGGAGGCACGCGCGGTATCGGCTATGCCATCGCCTGCCGTTTTATCGAGGAAGGCGCCGCCGTCACCGTCTTTGGCTCGCGTCAGGAGACCGCCGATGCGGCCGTTGAGAAGCTGACAGCCGCCTATCCCGACGCCAAGGTCTGGGGCCGCTCCTGCGACCTCACCTCACTCGAAGCCGTGACCGAGGCCTTTACCCAGGCTGCAGCCGACATGGGCGGCTTGGACACGGTCGTCAACAATGCCGGTATCTCCCAGCGTTCACCCCTCTTGGACTACACGGCCGAGGAGTTCGCAAAGGTCATGGACCTTAACGTCGTCGCCGTCTTTAATGGCCACCAAGCTGCCGCCAAGATCATGACCGAGGCCGGCCACGGCGGCACCATCACCACCACGAGCTCGATGGTTGCCAAGTACGGCCAGCCCTCTGGCGTCGGCTATCCAACGTCCAAGTTTGCCGTCAACGGCATGGTCCAGTCGCTCTCGCGCGAGCTCGCCCCCATGGGCATTCGCGTCAATGCCGTAGCACCCGGTGTAACCAAAACCGACATGGTCGCCAACCTGCCTGAAGAGGTTATTAAGCCCATCGTCGCCACCATTCCGCTGGGTCGCATGGGCGAGCCCGAGGATGTCGCCAACGCCTTTGTTTTCCTGGCGAGCGACATGTCCTCCTACGTCACGGGCGCCGTGCTCCCCGTCGACGGAGCCGCCCGCTCTTAAGGGACCACAAGCCTCAGCTCCCAGCCTCAACATAGTCCAACAAAGAAGGCGCGCCGTCTGCATCAACTGCAGGCAGCGCGCCTTCTTCTGTTTGAAAGGGAAGCTGTGTCCCGGAATTCCGACTCAGACCGGGACGCAGCTTCCCTCAGGGCCATGTTTCGGAAAGAGCGCCCCGTTTTGAACGCCGATTCTGGGATACCGTTTCCGCAACGGATCTCTCGCGGAAACTGCATCCCACTCTGAGCGCCCATTCCGGGACACAGTTTCCCAACGGCCCCCGTTTCGGAAACCACATCCCGTTCCGAGCCTTCAAAGCGGGACGCGGCTTCCCCGAGAGAGTATCGACTACTTGCCGTCGTCGTCCTCGGCTTCTTCTCTTGCATAGAGCTCCAACATGCGGCGGCGGTATTCGCGCACGGCGAGCTTGGCGCGCTCCAGGCGGCGACGCTCGCGCGGGGTCAGCTCGGACGGGTCGACCTCATCACCATAGGTCTTATCGGCAAGAAGATGCGCCGCGTCCACGATGCGGGCATCGATGTGGCCGCTCGCCGCCTCGGCGGAAAGACGCTCGGCAATCGTATCGAGCGTAGGCAAGCCCTCGAATACGCGACCATGGCCATGCGAAGTCAGCAGCTCGTGCTCACGTGCGAGCAGGCTCGCCAAATCGTGATGGGCGCGCAGGATGTCGAGCGCATCGGATGGATGCTCGGCAACTTCTGCCACGGCGGCGACCGGCGCGGCGTCGACCACGCGGTAGAAGAGCTGCGCGAGCAACGGCATCAAGAACACCGTGATGGCACCGGCAGCGACCATGACCGACGCAATATCTTGCGACAGCGCGCCCGCGTTGACGGCAACGCTTGTCACGGCAACGATGATCGGCAGGGCCGTGGTGCAGTACAGGGCCACGGTAATGCGACCATACGCCGACACATCGCGCGTCGCAGGACAAATGCTCATAGAAATAAGAATGGGCACGGCACGAATAATCAACAACGCCACGATAAAGCCCACGAGCAGACCCGGGCGCGACGCCACGGCCGTCAGATCGATCTTTGCGCCCGATACGGTAAAGAATACCGGAATCAAAAAGCCGTAGGCCAGGCCATCGAGCTTGGTCTCGAGCGTATGGTTGCCCTCGGGGATGATATAGCGCAAGACAAAGCCGGCGGCAAAAGAACCCAACACGATGTCGAGATCAAAGACGGCCGAGAACGCCACGAGTGTGACCAGGATGAGCACCGTCAGGCGCACGAAGGTCTGCGACGTGGTATCGGCGCGTTCCTCGACAAACGCAAAGAAGCGGCTGCCGACACGCTTGGAGCGGCTTGGGACCACAGCCAGCAACACGCAAACCACCGCAAACAAGCCAAGGATTACGAGCGTTTGGATGCCAGTGCGGGCAGACAGCAGCACCGACATGGCGAGCACAGGGCCGAGCTCACCCCAGGTGCCATACGCGAGAATCGAGTCGCCCACACGCGTGCCAGTGAGCGAGCGCTCACGCATGATGGGCACGAGCGTGCCGAGCGCCGTCGAAGTGAGGGCAAGCGTCACGGCGATACCGTCGAAATGACTGACTGAGAACCACGGGGTAAAGCGCACGGCAAGCCAGGCGATACCAAACGTGACGACCCACGTCGCCAAGCCGTAGCGCCCCTCGACGCCCGTGATGCTCTTGGGGTCGATCTCAAAGCCGGCAAGCAGGAACAAGAAGGCCAGGCCCAGCTCGGACACAAGCGAGACCTCAGCATCTACATGGATGACGCCGAGCATATGGGGTCCCAGCACCGCGCCGAGCACGAGCAAAAAGACCGTCTCGGGAACGGGTTTTCCGGGAATCGCCGAGGCGATAAAAGGACTCGCAAAGGCCACGAGTGCGATGATGGCGAGCGAAACGAATGCCATGTGATGCCTTTCTCTTGTTTGCGCTTCACTGTAGCACCCTCGCCGTCCTCAACGCGCCGCGAGCTGTCGTATCATAGTGAGGTTTACAAACATGTGGCTCAAGGCGACCGCAGGGCAGACCCCGCAAACCGACCGCTGCCGCATACCGTACCGTACGCCCAACCGATCAGGAAGGCAGGAACCAATGGTCTCTCGTATCTACGTGGAGAAGAAACCCGGGTTCGACGTCGAGGCTCAGCAGCTCAAGGGCGAGCTGACCGAAATTCTCGGCATCAAGGGCATCGAGGCCCTGAGGATCATCAACCGCTACGACGTCGAGGGCATCGACGAGGAGCTTTTCCGCTCCTGCGTGCCGACCGTCTTTAGCGAGCCCCAGGTCGATGTGACCTACGACGAGCTCCCCGCAAGCGATGGCGCCGTCTTTGCCGTCGAATTCCTGCCTGGCCAGTTTGACCAGCGCGCCGACTCCGCCAGCGAGTGCGTGCAGCTCATCAGCCAGGGCGAGCGCCCCGCCGTGCGCTCCGCCAAGGTCTATATCATCTCGGGCGCTCTGGACGAAGCCGCCATCGAGGCCATCAAGCACTACGTGGTGAACCCCGTCGAGGCGCGCATCGCCTCGCTCGACCTGCCCGAGACGCTGTACATGGAGACCCCCGAGCCCCAGCCCGTCGAGGTGCTCGACGGCTTCCGCGAGCTCGACGAGGCCGGCCTTGCCGCCTTTATCGCCGATCGCGGCCTTGCCATGGACGAGGCGGACATCGCCTTCTGCCAGCAGTACTTCCGCGATGAGGACCGCGACCCCACCATCACCGAGATCCGCGTGATCGACACCTACTGGTCCGATCACTGCCGCCACACCACCTTCGGCACCGTCCTGGACGACGTGACGATCGACGACGCCGTGGTGCAGCAAGCCTTCGACCGCTACATGGAGATGCGCCACGAACTCGGCCGCGACGCCAAGCCCGTCTGCCTCATGGACATGGGCACCATCGGCGCCAAGTATCTTAAGAAGACCGGCGTCATGACCGATGTCGATGAGTCCGAGGAGATCAACGCCTGCACCGTCAAGGTGAAGGTCGATGTCGACGGCGAGGACCAGGACTGGCTGTTCCTGTTTAAGAACGAGACCCACAACCACCCGACCGAGATCGAGCCCTTCGGCGGTGCCGCCACCTGCGTGGGCGGCGCTATCCGCGACCCGCTCTCGGGCCGCAGCTATGTGTACCAGGCCATGCGCGTCACCGGCGCCGGCGACCCCACCGTCCCGGTTTCCGAGACGCTCGAGGGCAAGCTGCCGCAGCGCAAGCTCGTGACCACCGCTGCCGCCGGCTACTCCAGCTACGGCAACCAGATCGGCCTTGCCACCGGCCAGGTCAACGAACTCTATCACCCCGGCTACGTGGCCAAGCGCATGGAGGTCGGCGCCGTCGTGGGCGCTACCCCGGCAAACCACGTGCGCCGCGAGTGCCCCGCCCCCACCGACAAGATCATCCTGCTGGGCGGCCGCACCGGCCGCGATGGCATCGGTGGCGCCACCGGCTCCTCCAAGACCCAGAACACCGAGTCCATCGAGACCTCGGGTGCCGAGGTCCAGAAGGGCAACGCCCCGGTCGAGCGCAAGCTGCAGCGCCTGTTCCGCCGCGGCGACGCCTGCCGTCTGATCAAGCGCTGCAACGACTTTGGCGCCGGCGGCGTCTCAGTCGCCGTGGGCGAGCTTGCCGACGGCCTGTACGTGGACCTGGACACCGTGACCAAGAAGTACGACGGCCTGGACGGCACCGAGCTCGCTATCTCCGAGTCCCAGGAGCGCATGGCTTGCGCCGTCGCCGACGGTGACGTCGAGGAGTTCATGGGCTACGCCGCCGAGGAGAACCTGGAGGCGACCGTTATCGCCGAGGTTACCGCCGAGCCGCGCATGCGCATGGCATGGAACGGCGTCGCCATCGTCGATCTGTCCCGCGAGTTCCTCAACTCCAACGGTGCGCCCAAGCACCAGGTCGCCCACGTCTGTGCCCGCAGCGTGTGGCAGCCCAGCTGGGCCGGCACCACGCTCGCCGAGCGCATGACCTCGCTCGTCACCGACCTCAACGTCGCTTCCAACAAGGGCCTTTCCGAGCGCTTCGACTCCACCATCGGCGCCGCGACCGTGCTCATGCCCTTTGGCGGCAAGACGCAGCTCACCCCAAGCTCGGCCATGGTCGCCAAGTTCCCCGTGGACGGCGAGACCACCACGGCGAGCGCCATGGCATGGGGCTTCAACCCCTATCTGATGGAGGCCGACCAGTTTGCGGGCGCCTACCTGTCCGTGGTCGAGTCCATCGCCAAGCTCGTTGCCGCCGGCTTTGAGCACAAGCGCGCCTACCTCTCCTTCCAAGAGTACTTCGAGCGTCTGCGCACCGAGGCCGAGCGCTGGGGCAAGCCCACGGCAGCCGTCCTGGGCGCCCTCATGGCCCAAGTCGACCTGGGTGCCGGCGCCATCGGCGGCAAGGACTCCATGAGCGGTTCGTTTGAGGACGAGACCGGCGAGCTCAACGTTCCGCCGACCCTGATCAGCTTCGCCGTCGCCGTGGGCAAGGCCGCCCGCGCCGTCTCGCCCGAGTTCAAGGGCCTCACGCACCGCGTCGTCCGCATCGCCCCCGCCACCTATGGCGAGGACTACCGTCCCGACGCCCAGCAGTTGCTCGCCGCGTTTGACGCCGTCGAGGCGCTCACTGCTACCGGCAACGCCCTGGCCATATCCACGCCCGGCTACGGCTGCGGCGCCGAGAGCCTCTTTAAGATGTGCGTCGGTAACCAGATCGGTATCGAGCTTGCCGAGGATGTAGACGTGGAGAGCCTCTTCACCCCGCTCTACGGCAGCTTTATCGTCGAGCTCGCCGAGGACGCCGAGCTGCCCGAGGTCGCCGACGGCGTTGTCGTCGAGCCCCTGGGCACCACCGTCGAGGGCTATGTCATCGACACCGGCTCCGAGGTCATCGAGCTCGCCGAGCTCCAGGAGGCCTGGGAGAGCGGCATCGAGGGCGTCTTCGCCTACCGCAGCGCCGGCGAGACCCCCGAGGTCGAGACCATCGACTTCCGCGCCAAGGATATCCACGTGTACGGCGGCGCCAAGATCGCCCGCCCGCGCGTGATCATCCCCGTGTTCCCCGGCAACAACTGCGAGTACGACAGCGCCCGCGCCTTCCGTGCCGCCGGTGCCGAGGCCGACACCTTCGTGATCAACAACCTCACGCCCGAGGCCGTCGCCGAGAGCACCCACGAGCTTGCCCGCCGCATCCGTGCAAGCCAGATCGTTATGATCCCCGGCGGCTTCTCGGGCGGCGACGAGCCCGACGGCTCTGCCAAGTTCATCACGGCGTTCTTCCGCGCTCCCGAGGTCACCGAGGCAGTCCGCGACCTGCTCAAGGCCCGCGATGGCCTGATGCTGGGCATCTGCAACGGCTTCCAGGCCCTGATCAAGCTCGGCCTGGTGCCCTACGGCGACATCGTCGACGCCACGCCCGATGCGCCCACGTTGACGTTCAACACCATCGGTCGCCACCAGAGCCGTCTGGTGCGCACCCGCATCTCGTCCAACTTGTCCCCGTGGCTGTCGCAGTGCAGCCTGGACGACCCCTACACCGTCGCCATCAGCCACGGCGAGGGCCGCTTTGTCGCCAATGACGAAGTGCTCGCCCAGCTGATCGCCAACGGCCAGGTCGCCACGCAGTACGTGGGCGAGAACGGCAAGCCCAGCATGGACCTTTCCGTCAACCCCAACGGCTCCGCACTCGCCATCGAGGGCATCACGAGCCCCGACGGCCGCGTCCTGGGCAAGATGGGCCATGCCGAGCGTCGCGGCGACAACCTGTACCGCAACGTGCCCGAGCATGTCCCCGGCGATAAGTTCATGCCGATCTTTGAGAGCGGCGTGGCCTACTTCGCTTAAACCTTTCCCATCGGGTACAATCCCTTCGGGTAACAACACCCGCCACCGGCACATCCGGTGGCGGGTTCTTTTTTGCTTCGCGCATGTAGGAAGGACATCATGGAAAGCCGCAAGCCGTATCTCGCCACCCTGCCCGGACTCATCCTGGGCTGCCTCGTCTGCTGTGCACTCTGGGGATCGGCCTTTCCCTGTATCAAGATCGGTTACGCACTCTTTGGTATCCCAGCGCACGATAGCGCCTCGCAGCTGCTCTTTGCGGGCTTGCGCTTCACGCTTGCCGGCGCCCTGGTTATCGTTGGGATGAGTGCGGCCCAACGCCGCCCCCTCATTCCGCAGGCTCGCGACATCAAGCCCATCTTTGTCTTGTCGCTCTTCCAGACTATCGGGCAGTACTTCTTTTTCTATCTGGGCCTCTCGCGCGCCAGCGCCATGTCGAGCTCCATCATCGAGGCCAGCGCCAACTTCCTCGCAATCCTCTTTGCCGCCCTGGCGTTTCGCACCGAGAAGCTCAATACGGCCAAGGTGCTTGGCTGTGCGCTGGGCCTTGCCGGCGTCGCTCTCGTCAACCTTTCGGGCGCGGATGGCACCTTTGGCTTCAGGCTCGATGGCGAGGGCTTTATCCTAGCCTCCACCGTCGCGGGTGCCCTTTCGACCTGCCTGATTGGCATCTTCTCGCGCGAGCACGACGGCGTCTTGCTTGCCGGGTGGCAGTTCTTGGTCGGCGGCCTTGTCCTCACCGCCATCGGCTTTTTGATGGGTGGCGCGCTCTCCCCCACGGCGATTGCCCCCGCCATCGCGCTCATCATCTACATGGCGCTTATCTCCGCGGTCGCCTACTCGCTGTGGTCGCGCCTGCTTGCCGTCAACCCCGTCAGCCGCGTCTCGGTCTTTGGGTTTATGAACCCCGTCTTTGGTGTGCTGCTGAGCGCGCTGCTGCTCGGCGAAGGCGCGGGCACGAGCCCCGTTACCGTCATCGTTGCCCTGCTGTTGGTCTGCGGCGGCATCATCATCGTCAACAAACCCAAAAAAGCCTAGCGAACTCACCTTTTTAGGGAGGGCATTCGCATACTTTAGCTTAATGGAGCACACTGGTTCTCGTTGATTTCGTACCGAGTCGCGGCGGCAGACGCCCGTCTTGCCGCACCGCGCCTGGGCATTATGGCCGGTGGCCCCCACAAACGCAAAAGGGGCGCACGACCATCGCAACGGTCGTGTGCCCCTTTTCCTAGCGTATCTGAACGCGAGCTTTCTTTTTCTCGGCCTTGACGCGGTAAAGCTCCGCATCGGCAGCGCGAAGTAAGTCTTGCCAGGTATCAACACTATCGCCGACCCGCGCGTAACCGATGGACATCCGCAATGCATACGGCACCTCGGCATGCGCGAGCTCGTCGTTGATTGTCGCGCACAGATGCATGATATCCCGTTCCGCCACTGCCTTTTGGAGCACCACGAACTCATCGCCACCGTAGCGTGCGATAAAGCCACCAGACGCCGAGCAGACCTCTTTGAGCGCAGCGGATATAACCTGAAGAGCATGGTCGCCCTCCACATGTCCATAGCGATCGTTAATCTGCTTAAAGCCGTCGGCGTCCATCATGAGCAGATACACATCTTCGGCCTGATCCACATTTGAGAAGAGCGACAGGATATAGGTCTCAAAACGGTTGCGATTGTTGAGGCCAGTCAACGGGTCGGTCGAGATGAGCTGCTCCTGGCAGATAATGTAGAGCAGCAACATGCTAATCATTATGCCGACACAAAGGCCAGGCACCGAGTATACGATCTGAAAGGTACCGCCCACCAGGGCCGGAATGGCGAAAAATGCCAAGGTTCGATAGATAGCCTTCGTCTGCAGGCTCTCGACCCTGCGAGATTGCACAAACGCATGCAGGGACGTATGTATAACGTAACAGTAGCTGACAATGGGCTGGATCATATAGGCAAAGCCGCGACGATACACGCCCTGCGAATCGATATAGAACAAGGCGTGCGTCCAGTAACTGGTAAAAGCCAGCACGACCACCAGAGCCGTAGGCAACGTTACAAGCACCACCCTATAGCGCGAGGTCACAAGGCGAGAGCCCTGCATCGTCTCGGAATAGATAAACCAAATGAGACACGCGATGGCAAAGAGCGAAAACGAAACCGCGTTGGAAATCCAGTTGGCAGCAATACCCAACGTGCCGTCCGCACCATCCGAAAGCGTCCAGATCATATCGAATAATATGTACGCGGCAGAGGTGTAGCCAAGCATGCTAAACAATAGCTGCAGGGTGCTCGAGAACAAGGAGCGACGACTTCGCGCGGCAAGCCCGATAAGAACAATCATGCATAGCAGGAATATCTCAATCTTGAGTGCCTTAACCACTAGACGCCATCCCTTCAATATCCGAATGGTCAGAATCGCCCAATTCGAATCAGGGCAATAAACACCCCTTTACTCCGCAGGGGTAAAGGGAATCATAGCAAAGCGCCCGAACATCACTGCAAAACAGTTTCTGTTCGGGCGCTCGGACGGCGCGAATTGCACGCCGGAATCAATTATCGGTAACGGCCGTTACTCGCCATCGATGTCGGTCGCGACGGCCTCCTCGATGGCCTCGACACCGGCAGGCGACAGGTCCTCCTTGCCCTGGCAGAACTTCTTGTCGACCCAGCCGGTCAGAATCGGAGCCATGATTGCCGTGATGATAACGGCAGTGGCGATCTGGGCGTACGCGGTGGGCGCAAGCTCGGCGTAGCGCGGCGCGACCTCGGCGAGAGCAACCGGCGTGGTCATAGCCGTGCCGGCGATGGTGGAACAAGCCACGGCAGCCTTGCCGTTACCACCGCACAGGCGCTCGAACGCAAAGGTGATGGGACCGACGACAAACAGCGTGACAAGGCCCAGCAAGATGCCGGAAATACCGCCGGTGATAAAGCTCGACAGGCTCATGGACGCGCCAAGCTGAAATCCGATGACGGCAATCGCAGGGTTGGAACCGGGAACCAGCAGGTTCTTGATAAACGGGAACAGGTTGCCCAGAACCATGCCGATAACGAGCGGCAAAATGGAGCCGATGATAGTACCGACAGGGATGTTGGCAAGACCCGAAACACCAAGGATGATCATCGTGACGGCGGGGCCGGCCGTAAAGAACAGGATACCGACGGCGCCCTGCTCGGACTCATCGCCGAACTCGCCCATAATGCCCGTATAGAGCGCCATGTTGCAAAACGTAATGCCGCCGATGATAGACACGGAGCTCAGACCCAGGAAGTTGTCGTTAAAGAAATATGCCACGCCTAGGCCGAGAGCCGCTGCGACGACCAGCTTGGGAATCAGCACGACGATACCGGTCTTGATGGCGCCCGGCGTGGACTTAAAGCTGATGCCGGCGCCCACGAACAGCAGGATCGCGGCGACGATGGTATTGGAGCCACCGCGGCAGGCAGCCGTAAAGAAGCCGCCGATCTCAAAAACCTGCGGGCAGAAGGTGTTGAGCAAAAGACCGACGATCATCGGATAGATCATGATGTCGCCCGGGATGCGCGGAACCTTGAATTTCTTTTGCTCGTTGGCAGTCGCTTCCTGTGCCATGAAACCCCCATTTCCGCTGACGCGGAACAAAAGCCCACGTCATGCTTTGCTACAGTAAAGTTTGACCATGGTACCAGAAGAAATAGACCAGCTCGGTGAAAAATTCGACAAGTTGGGATGGAACGAGATTCGGCGCCCGCGACGCCACCCCTATATAAGGCTCAAGACGATATAGAGTACGATGCCCGAGACGCAGCACCACAGCATCGATTTTGTCTTGACCGCCACGACCACGACGCCGGCGGCCGCAATCCAGGGAACCAAGGCAGGCCAGAGTCCCGCGTCGAACGCGCCGGGGCTCACCAAGTCGTTGGCGACCAGCGCGGCAAAGGCAGCGGGCGGGATATAGCCCAGGGCCTCGGTAATACGGGGCGACAGGGTCCGCCCGCGCAAGGCGAACGCCGGCGCGATGCGAAAGAACGCGATAGCAGCCCACGACGACAGCCACAGAACCAAGAACTCGTTAACGGGCATCGCGGGCACCTCTTCCGTCAAATACAGCATCGCACGCCAACGCAATGGCAATGCCGGCCACGACGCTTGCCGGCACGGCAATATTCGTGAGGCCCAAGAACTTGCATATGGCGACAGACACCGCAGCCATAACAGCAGCCACGACATTGCCGCGCGACAGCCGCTGCGAAAAGAGCAGGCAGATAAAGAGTGAGGTGCAGACAAAGGCTGCAATGGCGGTGGGAACATCGACAACGGCGCCGACGATGGCGCCCGTCGTACACGAAACGTCCCATGTTGCGATAAGGATCACGTTGAGCACGAAGGACTCACGCGGGCCCCAATCCTCCCCTTCAACCAACTTGGCAAGCGAGATGCCGTATGCCTCCTCGGTAAGTGTCGCGGCAACAGCCAGCGTCTGACACTTCGAGGCACCCGTCAGATGCGGCGCGATCGATGCCGAGTAAAGCGCAAAACGCGAGGAGACGGCGGCGACGCTCGCGACGATCGATGCTGCAGGCACACCCGCCAGCCACAGGTTGCAGATCATAAACTGCCCGCTGCCCGTCACAAACGTGCTGCTCAGAGCAAAGACCATCCAGGGCTCCATTCCCGTCTGCCCCATGATCATTCCGCACGGCGCGCCTATTGCAACATAGGTAAGCATCACCGGCCAGACGGTTCTAACGATTTTGAGCACCATACGCTTCTCACCCTGACAAGGTCTCCGAGCCGCATGTAGCAATACGGCAGAATCATCATCCGACAGCAACCGAGTTCACCTACAATTGCCACCGGATCGAAAGACACAACTTTTTAGGAAGTCATTATGACAGCTATCGATCGAGACCGGGCGCGCGCGGCCTTCAAAAGCTACACCGATGCCTACGACGCCACCAACCCACGCATCGCGCTCAAAATCGAGCATACGCACCACGTGGCCGAGGCATGCGATGCCGTAGCGCGCGAGCAGGGCTGGTCGTCAGAAGATATTGACCTGGCATGGCTTTGCGGCCTGCTACACGATATGGGCCGCTTTGAGCAGCTGCGACGCTGGGACACCTTTAAGGACGCCGAGAGCATGAGCCATGCGGCGCTGGGCATCGAGGTCCTCTTTGGCGAGAATCCCGCCGATGCACCCGCCACGACAAACATCCGTGACTTTATCGAAACCGGTGCGCATGACGAGCTCATCCGAGCGAGCATCGCCTATCACAGCGACTTTCGCCTGCCGGCACTACTCGACGAGCGTACACGGTGCTTCTGCGATATCGTGCGCGATGGTGACAAGATCGACATTATGCGCACCATCGCCGACAGCACCGTCGACACCATCCTCAAGGTGGACGAGAAGACGTTTCTCGGCAGCCGTTTCTCGTCGCCGACACTTGCCGCCTTTGACGAGCACCGCTGCGTCGCACGCGATGAACGCAACGAGCCCGCAGACTACCTGGTGGGACTCATCTGCTTTATGTTTGAGCTCGTCTATCCAGCAAGCCGCGCGCTGGCGCGCGAACAGGGCGATATCCACCGCCTGCTCGACGCGCCCTTTGGCATTACGCGGCCCTTTACCGACCCCGCCACGCAGGCGACTTGGAGCCGCCTTAAGGACGAGATGCGCGACTGGCTGGCGCGCGCCTAGCGCTCAAGCTGGGCCAGCAGTTCCTCGACGACCTCGACGGCATCGCCGACAACCTTGTACTGGGCAGCACCAAAGATGGGGGCATCCGGGTCCTCGTTGATGGCGATAATGCACTCTGCCCCACCGATGCCGGCAAGATGCTGGATGGCGCCCGAAACACCGATACTCACGAGAAGCTTGGGCGAAACCGATACGCCGGTCTGGCCAATCTGATGGCGATACTCCAACCAGCCGGCCTCCACGACAGGTCGCGTGCAACCAAGCTCGGCTCCCAGAGCCTCGGCGAGCCTTCGCATCAGGGGCAGATTCTTCTTGGAGCCAATGCCGCGGCCCACCACGACCAAGCGTTCGGCATCGGCGATCGAGGCCTGCTGCCTCCACTCCTCGGCGGGAATCGAGATCTCGACACGAGCCTTAGCATCATCCGCAAGCGATATCTGGGTGATCGTGCCGGAGCGGTCGTAGTCAAAGTCGGGCGCCTTAAAGATGCCGGGACGAACCGTTGCCATCTGGGGACGATGATTGGGGCAGACGATGGTGGCCATCAGGTTGCCGCCAAACGCCGGACGCGTCTGTTGCAGCAGTCCCGTCTCCGTATCCATCGAAAGTACGGTGCAGTCAGCCGTAAGGCCCGTCTGCAAGCGCACGGCAACGCCGGGTGCCAGTTCGCGGCCAAAAGCGGTCGCACCGTATAGGATGGCCTCGGGTTTGCGTTCGGCTACCAAATCGCAGATCAAGCGGGCGTAGACCTCCGCATCGTTTTGGCGCAGGCGCTCGTCGCGACAGGCCAGGACTTCGTCGGCGCCCGCGCAAACCAGATGCTCCAGGTCGCCGAGAGAACCCTCGGGACCCGTACCGATCAGTGCCACCAGACGGCAGTCGCGAGCATCGGCAAGCTCGCGGCCCTTGCCCATAAGCTCATAGGCAACGGGAGTCACCGTATCGTGCTCGTCGGTCTGCGCGAATACCCAAATGTCTCGATATGCATCAAGGTCCACCGCACCAGCGGCCTCGTCACGCTCGATCGAGATAGCGTTGACAGGGCAGGCGTCGACGCACCCACCGCATAGGATGCAGCCGTCGGTTACGCGGGCGCATCGGCTGGGTCGCTCGCCTTCCACTACGATGCCGCCCGAGGCACAGGCGCGAACGCAGCGACCGCAGCCGATACAGGCTTCGCTATCGATAATCAGTCCGCTCATCTATGCCATCCCCTCGATAATCTTGGCAAGCTTTGCCGCCTGCTCGGACGCCGTCCCCTCAACGGCCTCGCACGTTTGGTCACGGTCGGGCACAAACGAGCGCACGACCTGTGTCGGCGACCCGGCAAGACCGCAACGCGCGGGGTCGGCGTTCACGTCGGCGGCACTGACCACGCGCACGTCCGCCTCCTCCGCCGCGCGAATACCGGCAATACTCGGCATACGCAACTGGCCAATCTCCTTGGCAGTCGTCATCGCGCACGGCATCTCAAGATAGACCGTCTCCTCGCCGGCATCGCAACCGTGAACGAGCGAAAGCGCACCGCACGTCGTAAAACCTGCGCTCTGCACGCAGCTCACATCGGTCACGCAGGGAATCTCAAAGGCGCCGGCAAGCTCGGGGCCAATCTGGGCCGTATCGCCATCCACCGCCATCTTGCCGCAGATGAGCAGGTCGAAGTCCTCGTCGAGCGCTTCGATGCCGCACTTGAGGGCATAGGTGGTTGCCAGGGTATCGGCGCCCGCAAAGGCTCGGTCGGTCAGCAGCAGCGCGTCGTCGGCGCCTCGAGCGATGCAGTCGCGCAGCAGCGATTCGGTCGCGGGGATGCCCATCGACACCACCGTCACGCGCACGTCCATGCCAAAGCCGATAAAGTCGTCCTTCAGCGCCAGCGCGCATTCCAAAGCGCTCGCATCAAAGGGATTAATGACCGCCTGCTTGCCATCGCGCACGATGGTATTGGTCTTGGGGTCCATCTTGACCTCGGTGCTGCCCGGCACGGCCTTGACGCACACCACCATATGGAAATCGCTCATCTTCACGCGCCCCCTTTCTGGACGAGCTCATCCAAGAGCTTCTCCGAAAACAGGTTACCGCGACCCAGCTGCCCGGCAGGATCGAGCTGGAGCTTGAGCCGCGCCGACTCGACCATGGCCTCGTGACCGTACATCGTCTCCAAGAAGCCCGCCTTGATCTTGCCGACGCCGTGTTCTGCGGAGACGGCACCGCCCATGGCCGTGACCTCGGAAGCCCACTGGGCAAAGAGTTCTCCGCCGCGGCGATAATCCTGTGCATTGCGCGGCAGAATGTTCACATGCAGATGGTTGTTACCGATATGCCCCCAAGCGGCAGATTCAAGCCCACTTTCCGCCAGCGTGCGGCGATAGAGGGCGATAACATCGGCCAAGTGCGCGTTGGGCACCGACATGTCCGAACCCAGTTTGGTGATGGTGGGATCCATGCGGCGGCGCTCGTCGATGAGCATGTTGACGCTCTCGGGCACCGCATGGCGGAAGAATCGCTGACACTCGCGATCGACCTCGGCGCGCGCGACCCATGTCGCATCGTCACTGCCGCCCGCAAGCTCCAGTACCCACCCCAAGTGATACAGCTCCTCAATCGCCTGGGCTTCGTCGTCGCAGTCGAGCTCCACGTAGACACAGACCTTGGCGTCTTTGTCGAGCGCAGGCAGCGAGGCAAACGCCGTCGACTGCTCGCGCTGGCGACGTAGAATATCCAGGGCGCCAGCATCGAAGTACTCGATGGCAGCCGCATGGGACAGGACGGGACGCACAGAATCGGTGAAGGACACGGCCTTGTCTTCGCTGTCGAAGAAGCAGCTCACGCCCCAAACGACCGCGGGTGCCACCTGCAGGGCAATCTCGAGCTCGGTGATAACGCCGATTGTGCCACACGCACCGATAAACAGATCGATGGCATCCATATCGTCAGCAACGAAATAGCCCGAAGCATTTTTTGTCTTGGGCATGGTATAGCCGGGAAGATCGAGCTCGAGTGTACGGCCCGCTGCCGTCACGAGCGACAGGTGGCGGCCCTGGGCAAAAGCCTCGCCGCGCCGAAGCTCAAGCAAATCGCCATCAGCCAGCACGACGTGGAGTCCCGTGATATGTGGGCGCATGGGGCCGTAGGCGTAGCTGCGGGCACCGGAGGCGTTACATGCCGCCATGCCGCCCAGACAGGCAGACGCCTCGGTGGGATCGGTGGGAAAAAACTGCTCGGGAGCCTCTTGGAACTCCTCGTAGGCCTCAAGCGATGCCTGGTCCCAACCAGCGGTCGGCAGCACCTTCTTGCTCAGCTGCTTACGCAGCTCCGAGAGCACAACGCCCGGCTCCACGCGCAGCAGAAATTGGCCTTGTTCATCGCGGCGAAGGCCCAAATAGCGATTCATACGGGAAGTATTGAGGATATGCCCGCCGTGGGGCACGGCGCCGGCGGCAAGGCCGGTTCGGGCGCCCTGAACCGTTACCGGAACACGCTCGACATGGAGCTTTTCCAAAATGGCACGGACCTCGTTTTCCGTTGTCGGAAACGAAATGCTCGAGGCCTCGCCCGATGCGCGAGATTCATCGCGGCCATACTCTTCGAACTCGTCGGTGAAGGGTTTGATGGTTGCAGACACGCGAACTCCCCCTTTAGCTAACTACAGTGTTTGCAGGGAGATGTTACCGCATCGTTTCGTCGACGTGTTCGAGACCGTCTCCATAATTGGCGTTTTTTACGTTCGTGCAATTCGGCGAGCGGCTTGATTTCCTCGGCAGACGATGCTTTTGACACATATGGCCCCGCCGTCGCCGACCGCGCGATTGTCGCTCGAAAAAAGTTGGAGTATTTTTTGCCGCCTTTTACCTGCGGAGACGCCAATCCGTCAAGCATTTGGTCAGAAATTGGTCAAGTAGCGGCTGATACGGTCGGCGTCGACAGCCAAAACCGATAGAAGTTTTGGCCCAGAAGCAGGGAGGTTCCCATGGCATATTACTGGCCCCAGTACGGCATCGCCATCGAAGTCGACGACGATCCCCATCTCCTGCCTTTCGACGAAGAGGCATTCCCCGATACGACGGTCTACCACGTTACCACCGATGTGATCTGCGACCCCGAGTCGTTCTCGGCGCTCGCCCACCACATCGCGCATATCCACGACATCGAGCTCCCTCCCGACTTCGACGAGCTCGTCTACTCGCGCCGTCTGATGCTTCACATGCTCTTTGGAGCGGACCCGTCCACCTTTGCGCGCGTCTATACCGCCAAGGATGCCGCATGAGCGCGAAGAAGCCACCCCACTTTGCAGGCCTGGGTCGTCGCAAGAAGCTCATCGTTGCCTGCTTGGCCATCGTCTGCGCCCTTGTCGCCGTAGGACTATACGCTTGGCAGTCGCAGCCCGTACCCGAGGCGGGCGCTTCGGTCACGACGGCCGAGGGCAAAACGCGTCAGGAAATCCAAGATGAGCTCGACGCCATCGTCCGCGACAACATGATGACGATTTCGGTCGCGCCGGTCGCTCAGCTGCAGGAGGACGGCAAGCTGCGCGTCAACGTGCAAAACGTCCAAGACAATAAATTTCCCCAGCGATTCCGCGTCATCCAAAACGACGAGACCATATACGAATCCGATGTGGTCGAGACCGGCAAAACGGTCGAGACATGCCCCGCCGGCGACATCGAGGAAGGTGAGGCGTACATCGAGATCCAGGCGCTTGAGGCCAAGACCTATGACAGCCACGGCAACCCGACACGCGTCAAGGTACGGGTTGAGCAAGCCGAGAACTAGCTTTCCGGTCGACGCGGCACCGCACGCGATTCACCAGCATTCGTCCAATCATCGCGGGGACGGCCCGCGGCGAATAGAAAGGAACGACCATGGACATCACCAGGAATATGAACGGAGCCAGAGCGCTCGTCGTGGGTGCAGGGCTCGCGCTCGCGCTCGCAATGGGCGCCGCCCCGACGCCAGCTATGGCAGCCGGGCGTGTTGGAACCACGAAGGTAATGGTCAAGACCGAGATCGACAACATCAAGTTCAACGCACCGACGGTTATTCCCTTCGTCGCCCAAGCCGACGGCACGCTTCAGGGTCCCTCAGAAGACGCGATCACCATCGACAATCTTTCGGCCTACGGCATCCATGTCACCAACATGAAAATCGACGCCATGAACACCTGGACCATTGCCGCCGACGCCAAGGCCGGAACCGCGCAGAACTCCATCGACTTTAAGGTCGGCCCCGACGGCGCACTCCAGAACGCCAGTGCCGCAACGCAGGGGACAGGCCTCGATCTTTCCAAGAATGCAGCCTTCGACATGGGCTACCAGGGCATTGCCGGCGGCACGGACAAAATTAAGCTCAAGACAAGCGGAAACGTCGCCCGCGTCACGCGCGATATCTTCCACGTAACCGGCGAAGGCGATCAGGTTGCAACGATCACCTGGACGGTCGAGCCCGGTGCGCACACGGCATAAGGCCGTCGCCCTGGCCGCCGCCGTCAGCATCCTAGCGTTTGGCCCAGCCATGGCCTTTGCCCAGCAAGAACAGGCGCAGGCCGCCACGCAAGTGACGGTCGACCTCTCGGGGCTCGACCGCGGCGACCGCGAGGAACCATTGGCGCAGACAGGCGATGGACGATGGCTCTTGGCAGCAGGCGCCACAGCAGCAGGCGCGGGAACCGCCGGCCTCGGCCTGCACATCAAACGCAGCCAGAAACAAAACACGGACAGGCCGCACTAAATTAGCTAAGGAGACCCCATGGCATCGAAGAACCTTTTGCCCGTCGTCGCACTCTGCGGCGCGCTCGCAACCGGAACGCCTGTCGCCGCTTGGGCGACTCCTGTCATGGCAGACTCCTTACCAGCAGCCCTAAGCTCCGCATCAAATCCGTCGAGCGCCATTGCGTGCAAGCGTTTTTCGATCGCACAGGCTGCAATCTCAACCTCGGGATGCCTTCGTCGTAATACGGACGGTTCGATAGTCGTGGATATCAATCGTTCGAACAAGGCAAACGGCTCCCAGGCGGGGTACGCCGTCTGCACGTGGCGCTCGGTTGTGCTCGACGCAGATGGCGATCCATGCAATTTAGAGCTGCGCATCGACATCGCTTCGATCGATGACTCGGCGAACGGAGCGAAGGTCGCCTTCGACGGTACGTTTTTTGAGAAAGGAGGCGGTATATGTCTGGGCTGCGCCGCCGCGAATGCAGACGACACGCAGCCCACCCTCTCATTCACGGCATCGTTGCGGCTGACCAAAGCCGGTACCGATGCCATCGCGGCGGGAGAAGCGTCCCTGCTGTTCTACGCCGTCAGTACCAAAGACACAGACGCTCATTTCGAGAAGCCATCCGGATCACTCAGCCTTACACGAGGGATAGAGGCAGGCCCTATTGAAATCGATGCCCGCGCGCAAAGCAGGCAACGCATTCTTGCCGACCCGGCGCTTCTCGAAATGGAGTGGAACGGATCCGGAGCCATCGGAATTCTCCCCTCCGCGTTTGACGCCAAGACGCTCCCCCCAAACGACGAACCCATCAACGCAACCATACAAGAAGAGAGCGCGGACAAAGAAGCAGGTGCGGGCGACACGCCGTCGCCGACAAACAGCGTCCCAGCTTCTTTCGAAGCGCCGAATGAGCCCGCTGCCGATCCAAACGATCCCGAGTTCGCGGACAGTCTGGGGCTTGCTGATCCTCAAGAGATCGATGAAGGTAACTGCTGCGTGCTTGCCGCGCTCGACCACACGGAGGTCATCGACGCTGCGAACATCGAAGTTGCCGCCGCCAATCAGCCCGTCCGCAAGTCGGCTATCATCGCATTTCCTGAATCCATCGAAGTCGTCTTTTTGCCATCGGGCGAGGTCGTGGCCCCAACACTGCTCACCTTGTTGGGCGCCAAGAATACTCGAAACGAAATTAAAAAGGTCACGGTTGTCGACCCTGCAACCACCGCCAAGCTGCGTCTATACGCCGTTGCTCCAGACGGAGGCAAGACCTTGGAATTCGATGGTGACACACTCCTAGCCTGGCGACGTCTGGACATTATGCAAGACGTCTCGTATCAGATCGAACTCGAAGGGTTTGATCGTGCCCGCGATGCCAATATCATCGCCGCGGCTATTGAATCCCCGCAGCGGCTTATGACACTGCGCTTTGAATACTATCCCTATGTCCCGACAACCACCTGAGGCTTAAATGCTGCACATCATTCCTAACACCACTTATATAACGTATTAGATGAGTCGCGATGTGCCTCGCATTTCGTTCTGCTACGATTGCCACGTTGGCATCAATACAGGAGGGCTCATGCCGGGCTTGGGAACAATCATCAACGTTGTGCTTTTAGTTGCGGGCGGTCTTTTGGGATTAGCGGGCGGCCGCTTCATCACACCGCGCATCCAAGACACGCTCATGAAAGCATCGGGGCTGTGCGTCCTGTTTATCGGCCTTGGCGGCACCATGCAAAAGATGCTCCTTATCGATGGGAAGGCGCTAGCGACCACCGGCACCACCATGCTCATCGTCTCATTTGCGCTCGGTTCGCTCATCGGCGAGGCCGTCAACTTGGAAGCCGCCATCGAGAACCTTGGCGAATGGCTCAAGCGCAAGACCGGCAGTGAGGGCGATAACGAGTTCACCAACGCTTTTGTCTCGACTTCACTCACCGTGTGTATCGGCGCCATGGCAATTGTGGGATCGATCCAGGACGGCCTGCTCGGCGACTGGTCAACGCTTGCCCTCAAGGGCGCACTGGACTGCATCATCGTCTGCACCATGACGGCGTCGCTCGGACGCGGCTGCATCTTCTCGGCCCTGCCCGTAGCCGTGTTCCAGGGGACGATCACGTTGTTTGCCGGCGCGCTCTCCCCCATCATGACCACAACAGCCCTCAACAGCCTTTCGCTCGTAGGCTCCATGCTCATCTTCTGCGTCGGCGTCAACCTCATCCGTCCTCAGACCTTCCGCACGGCCAATATGCTTCCCTCCGTCGTCATCGCCGTCATCTACGCCCTCCTGTTCTAAATCTATCAACGCAGCGGTATCTCGAACATCTGTTTGATGCTGTGCTATGATATGAGGTCACCGTAGCTGCGTTCGAGAGGAGGAGCGGTGGCCGACCAGGACATCAAGATGCTCATCGAGCGCATTATGGCCGAGGCCCGAACCCATCAGTCTGCCCGCTTCTCACATGAAGTCTACGCAGACGAGCCGATTCTCAAAACCGGCCGACAGATGCAGAATTTCCTCCCCGACCAATACCGTAAAATGCGCGAGATATCGCGCTGGCAGGATGACCCCAAAGGCGGCGCAGGTCGCTGGCTTTCGGAAGCCGAGCTTTTCTACCGCCAGGGCCTGCTGATGGCCGACTTTGAGGACGACTGTCCCTACAACGGCACCTTTAAGTCGTACTTTCCCACCTACAACGCCATGAGCGACCGGCAGTTGCGCGGCTACTTTACCTGGCGTGCCCAAGTGCGCCGCGGAACCGTCGAGGAAACGTCTACGTCCTTTGCCTTTCTGTATCTCTATGAGCTGATCTGCGGCATTGGCGTAGATGACCCGCTCGACGGTTTTAACAAGATCAAGGCCTTTTGGGATGTCTATCGCGCCTTCGAGCCCGGCATTGATCGGTTTGCACGCGTGTGGTTGCAGGATTACGCCGTATTCCATGGGCTCGACCCCAAGCTGCTTCGTGACTCTAAAACCGTCATGTTCGATAACGCCCTTATCGAGCTGCGGCGCGCGGCACGAGACCTTGTACCGGCACCGGCACCGTCCGACCAGACCCCCAAACGTCGCAAAACCTCCGAGCCCACGCTCCCCCTTCCGCCCGATGAGGCGCGCGAGGAGCGACTCATGGCCGCCATCAACGCCCTCTCCACGTACAACCTAAGTAACTCGCGGCTCGACCGCAGCCACCACCGCGATCTGCGCCACGCGGCATGCGCCGTGTATGTCCGCATGGCGCGCTACTATGACTCGCACCGAAAGACCGGCATCGTGGCGAGTTTATTTGGGGAGGAGACGGCCATGCCCTACACCATGTTTGCCTCGGCCGTATTCTTTGCGCCCGAGCGCCACGAGGACTGCGAATATCGCCTGGATCCTATCCATATCTACCGTTGCCAAAACGGCTTTTGGGAATGCATGCGCATCCACGGTAGTAGGCAAAAGAGCAGCAAGCTCGGTGAAATGATGCGCGCCTGCGACCAACGCCTGCGCCTGGCGCTGGACCCCGCCCATCCCCTTAAGGAAGAAAAGGTCCCCAAATATCTGGCCAAAATTATCGATGACGAGATTGTGGCATGGCTTTCGTGGGACGCCGCACACCAGCCCGTCAAGATCGATATCGATCTGAGTCAGCTGGGGCACATTCGGAGCGCCGCTGCGCAAACGCGCGAAGCGCTTTTGATCGACGAAGAGCGCGAGGACGATGTGCCCACAGAGGTCGATACGGCGGAATCCGAGCAACCGGAAGCCAAGCCTGCGACCGACGCGATGGCCGAGCCGATCGCGGCGCCTACGGAGCGCAACAAAGCCGACGAGCCAACCATTTCCACCGAACAGTTTGGCGTCGTGGCACCGCTCCTCGCACCGACGCCAGCGGTCGTATCGACTGCACCCGCTGGCACCGTAACCGAACTCGCGCCTGCCGCAACCGCGTATCTGCGCGCACTGCTCGAGCAAAACGCAGCGCAAGCGACATCGGCAGTGGCGCACTCGGACCAGAGCGAGGACATGCTCGTCGATAGCATCAATGAGGCGCTCTTTGACCTGGTGGGTGACACCGTAATTGAATTTGGCGCGGCAGGACCGCACATTATCGAGGACTACGAAGCAGACGTGAGAGGATACCTAGACTATGAGTGATACCGCATCCGCAGCACCCCGCGTGCCCAAGCGCGTCGCCGCCGTCATTCTCAACTCGCTCAAGGGCGGCGTGGTCCCGCGCATCGGCCTTCCCTACATCACCGTAGGGCGCGAGGTCGAGATCCGCGCCCTGCTCACCGACCTGAGTCTCATCGCCGACGGCGGCGCGAGCTTCCGCTTTCTGGTTGGTCGCTACGGAGCCGGCAAGAGCTTTTTGCTCCAGACCATCCGCACGCACGCCATGGGCGAGGGATTCGTCGTGGCCGATGCCGACCTATCCCCCGAGCGCCGCCTGCAGGGCGGCCAGGGACAGGGCCTTGCCACCTACCGTGAGCTCATCCGCAACATATCGACTAAAACGCGCCCCGAGGGCGGTGCGCTCAACCTTATTCTTGATCGCTGGGTCGCCTCGTACGCCGACGTCGACGAGTCGGTCGTCAATGCCCAACTGGCCCCGCTCGAGGAAATGGTCCACGGCTTCGACTTCACCCGCATGCTCCGCCGCTATCGCACGGCCGTATCCGAGGGCGACGAAGAAGCCATGAGCCGCGTGACCAAATGGATCCGCGGCGAATACCGTACCAAGAGCGAGGCTCGCGCCGAGCTGGGCTCCTCGACCATCATCAGCGATGACGACTGGTACGACTACGTTAAGCTCATCGCGCGTTTTTTGGTCTGCAGCGGCTACAAGGGTATGTTGGTGCTCATCGACGAGCTCGTGAATCTGTATAAGATTCCCAACGCGATCACGCGCCAGTACAACTACGAGAAGATCCTGACCATGTACAACGACACACTCCAGGGCAAGGCGCAGTACCTGGGCATGATCATGGGCGGCACGCCAACCTCCATCGAAGACCGCCGCCGCGGCGTGTTCTCCTACGAGGCCCTGCGCAGCCGACTCGCTCAAGGCCGCTTTGCACGCGAGGACCTTAAGGACATGCTCGCGCCCATCATCCGTCTGCAGCCACTCACCTACGAGGAGCTGCTGGTGCTGATCGAAAAACTCATGCAAATTCACGCCGGCTACTTTGGCTGGACGCCCACGCTTACCGAGAACGACTTGGTGGACTTCCTCAAGATCGAGTTCGGTCGTGTGGGAGCCGACACACATCTGACGCCGCGTGAAGTCATTCGCGACTTTATCGAGCTGCTCGACATCCTATGCCAGAACCCCGACGCCAACGTAGCCGAGCTGCTGCAAAGCGTCGGCGGCGACGCGCTGGTGCCGGCAGCAGCAACAGGCGACACCGGCACCGCAGGCGGCGACCGTAACTTCGCCGAATTCACCATCTAACCTGCAAAAAAGGGACAGGTTTATTTTGGCAGGTTTTATCTGGGCGAACGTTGAGACTGTAATGCAGCAAGCCGTTGCCAGCCGCGTTGAGAGATTCGTTTTTGAGAGGAGGCCCCGTGAACGCCTTTGACCGCTACGCCCCGTTTATCCAAGACTTCATCTACTCCCACGATTGGGAGAGCCTGCGCTCTATCCAGGTTGCGGCGGCAGACGCCATCTTTAACACACAAGACAATGTGCTCCTAACGGCATCCACAGCTTCCGGCAAAACCGAAGCGGCCTTCTTTCCCATCCTGACCGAGTTTTGGGAGAACCCGCCCGCAAGCGTTGGTGCCCTCTACATTGGCCCCCTCAAGGCACTCATCAATGATCAGTTCGTCCGTCTCAATGACCTGTGCGAAGAGGCCGATATCCCTGTCTGGCACTGGCATGGCGATGTCTCGCAGTCGCACAAGGCTAAGCTCATCAAAAAACCGAACGGCATCTTGCAGATTACGCCCGAGTCACTCGAGGCGCTCTTAATCCATAAGCACATGGCGATCCCGCGCATGTTTTGCGACCTGCGCTATGTGGTCATCGATGAGGTCCACTCGCTCATGCGCGGCGACCGTGGCGGGCAGACGCTCTGCCTTATCGAGCGACTCTCGCGCATGGCCGGCGTGCAACCTCGACGCATTGGCCTTTCGGCCACCATCGGCGACCCCGAGCGCACGGGTGCCTTTCTCTCACAGGGAACGGGGCGCGACTGCGTTATCCCACGCTTTGAAGAGCCGCGCCGCGTGTGGCGCATCTCCATGGAGCACTTCTACAACTCGGGCCCCCAGGCACAGCAACGGGGATTCATGGGCACAGGTCCTCAAGAGGCCGAAGTGCTTGCGTGCGAGCGCATCGAGGCGGCGGCATCCGCGGCACTGCCCGCCGGCGCCCAAGACATGCGTCACAGCGGACAGCTCACACAAGAGGAGCGCCGTCAACGTCGTGAGCGGGCACGGGGCAAGGCCACTCCCAAGGACCGCCAAACTTCCTCGGCCCCCGAGGGCGAAGTCGACATCCCGCGAGCGACCGAGCAGGCGCTTCTCAGCCCCACCGACACAGCACCAGACAACGCCGACCCCGGCATGGGCTATATCTTCGAACACACCCGCGGCCGCAAGTGCCTGGTCTTTGCCAACTCGCGCGAAGAGGCAGAGGCCGTATGCTCCATGCTGCGTTGCTACTGTGAGAGCCGGCACGAGCCCGACCGCTTTCTCATCCACCACGGCAATCTTTCGGCATCGCTGCGCGAGACGGCAGAAGAGCTCATGCGCGACGAGGAACAGGCACAAACGACCGTCACCACCTCTACGCTGGAGCTCGGTATCGATATCGGCCGTCTGGAGCGTGCGTTTCAGATCGACGCGCCGTTTACCGTCAGCTCTTTGTTGCAGCGAATGGGCCGCACGGGACGCCGCGATCTTCCGCCCGAGATGTGGTTTGTCATGCGCGAGGAAGAGCCCGAGCCGCGCACGATGATGCCCGAGACCATTCCGTGGAAGCTCCTGCAGGGCATCGCGCTCGTACAACTCTATCGCGAGGAAAAGTGGGTCGAGCCGCCCGAGCTCGATCGACTCCCTTACAGTCTGCTCTACCACCAGACTATGTCGACACTTGCCAGCACCGGCGAGCTCACGCCGGCAGAGCTTGCCCAGCGCGTGCTCACACTCAGCTATTTCCATCGCATCTCGGCCGATGACTATCGCGTATTGCTGCGTCACCTCATTAAGATCGACCATATCCAGGTCACCGAGGGCGGCGGACTCATCGTGGGTCTCGCGGGCGAGCGCATCATTAACAACTTTAAGTTCTACGCCGTATTCCAGGAAAACGAGGAGTTCACCGTTCGTAGCGAGTCGGCCGAATTGGGCACGATCGTCAACCCGCCACCGCCCGGTGAGCGCATCGCCATCGCCGGACACTGCTGGATTGTCGAGGAAGTGGACTGGAAGCGCCACACCGTCTTTGCCACGCAGGTCAAGGGTCGTGTGCCGGCCTACTTTGGCGACTGCCCCGGCGACATCAATACACACGTACTCGAGCGCATGCGCAAGGCGCTCAACGAGCACGCGGCATATCCGTATCTCATGGGCAACGCACGGGCACGCCTTGCACAGGCTCGTCATACCGCCGAGATTTCGGGCGCGGGAACCAAACCGCTCATTAACCTGGGTGGCGACACCTGGGTGCTCTTCCCCTGGTTGGGCAGCTATGCCTTTCTGGCGCTCGAACGTATGCTCAAGATTAAATGCGCCGCGGAGCTTGGCCTTCGCGGGCTCGATCCGTCGCGCCCGTACTTTATGCAGTTTAAGATGAAGGCCGACGAGGAGACGTTCTTTGAGGTGCTCGCCGCCGAGGCCGAGAAGGACTTCGGCCCCATCGACCTCGTCTATCCTGGCGAGGTGCCTTACTTTGATCGGTACGACGAGTTTGTTCCCGAAGAGCTCGTGCGCAAGGGTTTCGCCGAAGGCGTGCTCGACATCGATGGCATGAAGCAGCGTGTCCGCAGCTGGCGCGACCACGCCTAAGACCAGTCTTTTTGGGACGGGGAGACTTACTTGTCGTGAAGGACGGTGCCGAGGAAGTCGGCGTCGAAGGGCACGGCTTCGGCAAAGGCGTAGTCGCCGTCGCTGGCGATGAGCAGATAATTCTCCTCGCCGCCGAACTCTGCATCGCCACATGGGACCACCCAGGCGTGGGCGAACACCTCGAGCGCCGTGGCGGCGCAATCGCGCAGGAACGTTACGTCGCTCCCCTCGTTTGCGCTCACGATATTGGCAACGTAGATACCCCCGGGGTTCAGGCTGCCTCGCACCAAACGCAACGCCTCAACCGTCGCCAGCTCGCGTACGGGCTCGACACCGCCAAAGCAATCGCTCACGACCACGTCGTAGCGACGATGGCCCACGCTCGTCACACCCAAATACGAGCGAGCCTCAGCGGTAATCACCCGCAAGCGGTCGCCCACCGCACGCTCCAGCTCGTCCAGGTAGAACCAGCGGCGCGCTAGGCGCGTAATCTCTCCGTCATACTCGATAACGTCCATGCACAAGTCCTCGTGCGACATCAGCGCGAACTTGGGATAGGCAAACCCGCCGCCGCCCAGCATAAGCATGCGGTCGATACCGTGACCGTAAGCGTCGCGCATCGCATCCTCGGCCTCAAACACGTCGTCAAACGAACGATAGTACGTAAAGACGGGCTCCGCCCAACGCTCGCCAACGTAGCTTGCACTTTGGTAGACGCCGCCTTGTACCAATACGCGGACTTCGTCGCCGCCCTCGTCGTGCACGCGCTTCACACGCGCCAACCCATTGCGGGTTCGCGCAACCTGCAGACAGGCAGCACGAACAGCGACGGCGGCCGCACCAAGCGCCGCGGCCCCCAGAGCAACGCCGGCAACGACGCCGGCAGAAACACTCGGCTTGTTCATCTAGAGCTCCTTTTGCAGATAAAGGCCATAGTCATAAAATCCAAGATGGCGATAGTACTCGCGCGTACCAATCGCGCTGATCACGTTGATGCGCGCATAGCCCGCGTCCCGAGCAATATGGCACGCACGCTCCACCAGCGACCGTCCCAATCCATGGTGCTGGGCTGCCTGGCCTTGATCCCCCACGCGCGCCGCCATGCCATACACGTGTACCTCGCGAATCATCGCCTCGTCCGGCATCGTCGGCAACTCGTCCGCATGTGCGGCAACAAAAGCGCGAACGGGCAGCGACAGACGCAAAAAGCCGGCGATCTTGCCTTCGGGCGTCACCCACTGCAAAAAGCGTTCACGCGTCACCGGCGTCTCGTAAGCGACCTCATCAAGAGACAGTTCATCCAAGTCGGCACCCGTCGTGCTGATCTCGCGATAGCGAATCTCGCGCACCGTCGCACCGTCACCCCGAGCAGCCAGGCGGTTCTCAACGAGCTGACGCAGGTTGGGCTTCTTGTTGCCCACCATGATGTCGTCGGAGCTAAAGTCGCGGATCATGCGGCTGATGCGGCAGAACGCCGGCGTCGCCACGATGTCATCGGCCAACACATCGAGCAGCTCTTCCTCGGTATAGGGGCGCCACTCGCCGCGCTCATAGCAGCCCACCAGACGCGAGCCCTCGATGAGCGCACACGGGTAGACCTTGACCTCGTCGGGCATAAAGGCCCCTTCGGTCACAAAGCGTTCGTAATCGCGCTTGTCCCCCTCGGGCGTGGCTCCCAGCAAGTTGAGCATAAAATGCGCGTGGACCTTAAAGCCAAACAGGCGCGCAAGCGAAAACGCTCGCTCAATCTGAGCCACCGAAATGCGACGCTCGTTGATGTCGAGCAGGTGCTGGTCAAGACTCTGAATGCCCATCTGAATCTTGGTGCAACCCAGGCGGCGGATGAGCGTGAGGGCCTGCGGTGTTACAGCATCGGGGCGCGTCTCGATAACGAGCCCCACCACGCGATGCTTCGCCGTCTCGTTGATGCGCTGCTGACGCTCAAGTTCCTCCATCGTTGCCGTTTGCCGCTTGGCAACCTCGCCCCACGGCGTACCGGGGCCGTACAGACGACGCACCGCGCGGTTGTAGCCGCCCACAGCAACATCCACGCGCTCCTGCTCTCCTGCAACACCGCTCGCGAGCTCGGCCTCGTCTGTCGCAATGCCGACAGCCCGATAGCGCTCGCGGCGCTCCGCTACCACCGGCGGCAGGGCATCGGCGGGAGCGTCATCGAGCAGGCGCCCCGCCTCGGCACGACTGATGCCCGGACGCGCCAACATGGGGTTTGCCGCCACGCCGGCGACGGCATCGTCATTGAGCGCACGGAAGAGCTCCGACATAAACCACGTCTGATACCCTTCCGGATAGTCACTCCAGGTACCACCGAGCACAATGAGCTCGATCTTATCGGTCGCATGCCCCATCTGCGAAAGCGCGGTCAGACGAGCGCTCACCTGCAGATATGGATCGAAGCAATTTTGCTCCGCACGGGCGCACGCGGGCTCGGCATGCAGATAGCTTTTGGGCATACGCAGGTCGTTGGGGCAAAACAGGCAATCGCCCGAGCACGGCCACGGCTTGGTGATGACGGTAATGGTCGCCACGCCCGAAGCCGTTCGGCGCGGCTTCATACGCAGCACCTGCAGCAGTTGACGCTCTAGCTCGGCATCGGCATTCCACCCAGCCCAACGAGCCGGCTCCTCACGCTTTACCCGCTGGTAAAACGGCAGCAGACGACGCTTGGCCAGGTCGCGCTTATCGGCACCCTCACGGCGCGCCTCGGCATGTATCAGTTTGACGAGCTCCTTGTCGTCCACGGTCTCGCCGCGACGCAGAGCCTCGAGTATGTTCAAGATAATCTGTTCCATGCCCCCATTGTAAAGGCAAAGGCGCCGGAGCCGATCTCGGCTTCGGCGCCTTCATCAAACAGCGCGTCTATATCTTCGCCTAGGCTTTCGTCTGCCTCACTACTCCGAATCAAACGACATGTCGCCCGAACCGACCTCAAAACGATACGTGGCAGACTTGTCACCGTTATCGAATTCAAGATTCAAAATGGTCTCGCCGTCGTAGCCAAGCGGAAGGAAATCGCTCTCGAAGTCGCCGCTGCCCAAGGTGAGGCTCGCCTTAAAGCCCGTCGAGTTCGGAACCGTCATCTCCACATCGCCCGAGCCCACACTCACGTCCATCGACTTCGCGGGGGCCTGGTAAAGCTCGAACGTCACATCGCCCGAACCGACCTCAGCGCTGAGCGCATCAGTCACGCTGCCCGTAAACTCTACATCTCCCGCACCCAGGAAAAGATCGAAACCATCACAGATGACACCGGCAATCTGCAGATCGCCCGAGCCCACGTGCGCGTTGACTCCCTTCAGATGTTCGGCAACACGGCGCGGCAGCTCGACCGTAACTGAGCGATCGATTGCCTTACCGTCGTCACTTCCAAACTGGGAAACCTTGAGCGTCGAGTCCTCGACGGATGCGATGTTTTGCGTCGCGGCCTTGGAGGCATCCATACCCTCGGCAACGCGCCCCCGCTCGATAACGCGAGCCTTGTTGCCATCAACAACCTTGACGTCCACCGAAGCCGCATTGATATCGAAATCGAGGTAGCGAAACTCATCGGCATCAAAAGTCATGCTCGAAAGCTGCTGAGGCCGAGCGGAATAGTTACCGCTATCCAAGAGATCATCGTCGTCAAACATATCGTCAAAATCAGACAAATTGCCAGATAGAATACCGGTCGTACGCACCATATCGGAATGAGCCAATAGCCGCGAAATGCCAAAGACAAGCCCAATGATGAGCACAAACGCTCCGATGCCAACGCCCAAGCGCACCTTGGATTCATGCGAAAGCTTCATCATTCACCACCCTCTTTGACAATCGGCTCAGCGGTAGTCGCGGTAGCCACGTCAGTATCAACCGCAGCGGAAGCATCCTGCACCTGAGTCCTAGCCGTCACCGATGCCGGACCAACATGAATATCACCGCGCGCCCAATCGCCATCGAGAGCACGCGCCACCCAGTGATAGATGGGAATCGTAAAGAAGATCAGCGCGGCAAAGGGGCCGGCACCAAACGGGAACATCAGCAAAAAGAACAGCAGCCAGCACACGGCCCAATACGGGAACGACTGGAAGGGGCCCTTCACCGGAGTCGAGCCAACTGCGTGGCCACTCGTCGCCTGCGCCGTAGCAGCGTTGGCGGCCTGTGCACTCCAGCTTGCCGCCTGTGCCGCCTTAGCCGCGGCATCACTCGCCTGCGTTGCTGCTTCGGTGGCGCGCACCGCCGCCTCATGGGTGCGAGCGCGCTCTGCCGCCTCGGCCTCGCGCTGGCGGGCGCGGTCCTCGTTCTCAAACTCGATATCGTCCTCGATCTCGTCGCTCGGATTGAGCAGCTCGTCCAGACTCACGCCATAAAGCTTGGCGAGCGAGATCAGGTTCTCGGTATCGGGCGAGCTCTCCGCGCGCTCCCATTTGCTGACCGCCTGGCGCGACAGCCCCAGCTTTCGCGCCAGCCCTTCTTGGCTAAAACCCTTGCTGCGACGAAGGTCGGCGAGCCGCTGCGCAGTTTCTACATTCATGGTTCCTCCTATGTGATGCCAGCCGTGCCGCCGGACCGTTTTTGTTCTTAAGGCGCCTTGCACAGTTAAAAATCTATCCGCCACCGCCAAAAGCATGCCACCTATTCTAGTGAGATTTTTGACAACCGGCGGTTGCGGGCACATATGAGCTGCGGAAATGTGTCCAAACAAAGCAATGACCCGTAGCTCGGTTGTCCCCGTTGCGGCGATAACGGTAGTATGGTCGTACTGTTTATTCCGTACCGCCAACGGAGGGAGTCCCGCGCCGTGAACCGCGATTTCGCCTCATCGCTCATCCAGCTCAACAACACTTTCTATCGCGAGCACTCCGCCTCCTTCTCCGATACGCGCCAGGCCCCGTGGCCCGGCTGGGTACGCACCATGGATATCGCGCTCGAGCAGCTCGACGTCGCCACAATCGAGCATCCCGTCCGCGTCTTCGATCTCGCCTGCGGCAATATGCGATTCGAGAACTTTGCCGCCGGCGGCGCACTTGCCGCCAAGGGCGTCGACGGTGCAAATCCCTCGGCAGATGCCAGCTGCCCGTTTGAGTTCTATGGCGTCGACTCGTGCCAAGACCTGGCCATCGATGCACATGGTCACGCCCTGCGCATTCCCAACCTGCACTTCCAGGAACTCGACGTGCTCGATGCCCTCATGAAACTCAACCCCGCCGAGACACCCGACGCGCTTTTCGACGCCCCGCTCGCCGACATCTCGGTCTGCTTTGGATTTATGCACCACGTTCCGTCGTGCGAGTACCGCGTACGCGTGCTCGACGCTCTGGTGCGCCAGACGCGCCCAGGCGGCATCATCGCCATCAGCTTTTGGGAGTTTATGAACGACGAGCGCATGGCGCGCAAAGCCGTTCGCGCCGAGGCCCGCGCCGAGCTCACCCCGCCGTTTGAGGGTTACGATTCCGCGCAGTTTGAAGCCGGTGACCACCTCATTGGCTGGCAAAACGACCGCCACGCCTACCGCTATTGTCATCACTTTGACGATCAGCAGATCACCGACCTGGTGCGCGGCGTCCGTACGTTCTACAAGAGCGGCGAGGTCCCCGTGCGCGAGCTTGAGCGTTTCCATGCCGACGGTCGCAGCGGCGATCTCAACCGCTACGTGATTCTCAAGCGCCTGTAGACATCGACGACTCGCCACCGAGCCGCATCGCATCTTCCGGGCAAGCTATGCCCGCCCTTTTTCAACCCATTGACGGAACGCGCAGCTATGCGTTCCCTACTTATGACCAAGGAGCCTCATGGGAGCCGTCCACGTTCGCACGCCTAAGAACTTTGTGCTCGAGGAGCGCCTGGAGCGCTACGCCGATGCAATCGAGACGAACCCCGAGGCCTATGCCGGAGATTGGCGCGAGGCTTGCGCGCCAGTTGGCAGCAAGCCCTTCGAACACCTTCACCTGGATCTTGGCTGTGGCAAGGGAACGTACCTTGTAGAGCGTGCGGCGCACGAGCCAAACACCCTCTTTATCGGTATGGACCAGGAGCCCATCTGCATCGCCTATGCCGCACAGAAAATCTGCGAGCAGGAGCTATCCAACGCACTCGTCCTGCCCCGAGGCGCCGCAACGTTGCCGCAGCTGTTTGCCGCAGGCGAGCTCGACGCCATAACCATCAACTTTCCCACGCCGCAGCCCAAGGCCAAGTACGCCAAAAAACGACTCGTCCATGTCGACCATCTAATGCTCTACCGCCCGCTCTTTGCAGCCGGCGCCACCATCACGCTGCGCACCGACAGCAAACCGCTGCGTGACTACGCCCTGGGGCAGATTGCCGCGGCCGGCTACGACACACTTTGGGCAAGCGACGACGTCCGCCGCGACCATCCCGAGCATCCCGAGACCGAATATGAATGCCGCACGCGCGAGATGGGTGCCGTCGTCTACGGCATTTGCGCCACACCCGGCGAGAAGCCTACCGAAGAGCAACTCGTAGCAGGCCGAGCGCAGGAGCAAAGCCTTGCCTGCTACCTGCCCGATAACCTCGATGAGCTCACCTATGTACCTCTGGGCATGGAAGAGGCCGTCGAGAACTTTAGAAACCGCGCCCGCAAGGGCAAGAAGCGTCTGCCGCAGGAGTCATAGGGGCTTTTGACAGTCACGTCGCCAGCGAGCAAGCGCAAATAGGCACCGACGAACGACCCTCAAGCCTAAGTGAGTAGACTTTTTAGCAATAGCCAAGCACAACCCGCATAGGAACAAGTAAAACCGCAGGTAAATCCCTTACGCAAAAGCCATGTGCTGGCGAAATCGCAAAAAGTCTACTCACTTAGCTCGCGGCCGCACCAAACGGCTGAGCAGGACGCCCATTTCCTGCATTTTCTTTCGCGCTGGCACCCCGCGCCGCCGCTACGCCATAATAGTTGGCGGACAATCGCGAGAGAAAGCAAACACATGGCACAGACCACGACAGATATCGCCGCCAGCACCGTCTCCGGCGCCGGAGCCGCCAGTTCATTCTCGGGCGGCACGGGAACCGAAGCCGAATTCGGCTCACTCGGTGCGCTCTCCCCCACCTGGTGGGAGCCCGAGGACGGCAGCGAGCCCGAACCGTGGCTCACGCCCGACCAGGCCTTCGAGCGCTTCTTTGAATGGACGAGCAATCGCGGTATTGAGCTGTGGGACCACCAGGAAGAGGCCCTCATGGACCTGGCTGCCGGCGATCACGTCATTTTAGGCACACCGACCGGATCGGGTAAATCGCTCGTCGCGCTGGGCATGCTCTTTATGGGCATGGCACAGGGCAAACGCTGCTATTACACGGCCCCCATCAAGGCTCTGGTCAGCGAAAAGTTCTTCGACTTAGTACAGGTACTCGGCCGCGATAACGTCGGTATGATTACCGGCGACACGCATATCAACACCAAGGCGCCCGTCATCTGCTGCACGGCAGAGATCCTTGCTAACGACGCACTGCGCGAGGGCGAAGATGCCGACGTGGGCTGTGTCGCCATGGACGAGTTCCACTACTTTGCCGACCCCGATCGTGGTTGGGCCTGGCAGGTGCCGCTGCTCACCCTGCCCCACACGCAATTCATGCTCATGAGCGCCACGCTCGGCGATGTCACCGCGATTGCCGCCTCGCTCGAGGAACACACCGGCGCTACCTGCGACTTGGTTGTCGACGCCCCGCGTCCTGTTCCGTTGAGCTACGACTATGTGACGACCTCCCTCGAGGGCACGGTCGAGCTCGCCATGCGCCGCGGCGAGGCCCCGCTCTATATCGTGCACTTTAGCCAGGATGCCGCCCTTGCAACGGCACAGTCGCTCGCCAATTTTGGCATCGCCAGCAAGGAGCAGCGCGAGGCCATCAAAGAAGCGGCAAAGGGGACGAGCTTCTCCACGGCCTTTGGTAAGATTCTCAAACGCCTGCTTGGATGCGGCGTCGGCGTGCACCATGCCGGCATGTTGCCGCGCTATCGCCTGCTGGTGGAGCGCCTGGCGCAGCAGGGCCTGCTGCCCGTCATCTGCGGCACCGATACGCTCGGCGTCGGCATCAACGTACCCATCCACACCGTGGTACTCACCGCGCTCACCAAGTTCGACGGCTACAAGATGCGTCGCCTGCGCGCCCGCGAGTTCCATCAGATTGCCGGTCGCGCCGGCCGCTCGGGCTTCGATACCGAGGGCATGGTCATCGCCGAGGCCCCGGAGCACGAGATCGAGAACGCCAAACTCATGGCCAAGGCGGGCGACGACCCCAAGAAGCTCCGCAAGATTAAAAAGAAGAAGGCCCCCGAGGGCTTTGTCACCTGGAACAAGCAGACCTTTGAGCGCCTGATCGAGACGCAGCCCGAGACGCTCAAGCCGCGCCTTCGCATCACGCACTCCGTGGTGATTAGCGTGGTCGAGCAGGGCGGCGATGCCCGAGTCCGCGTACACGACCTCATCGAGACGAGCTTGCAGACCCCCGAGGAAAAGGCCAAGCTCGAGGTTCGCGCCGACGAAATCTTCGCCACGCTCATCGATTCCGGCGTCGTCGTTCGCACCGAGGTGCCGCCCGCGCCCGACGCCCCGACTGACGCCGCGCCAGACATCGACTATGCACTGACGGTCGATCTGCCCGAGGACTTTGCGCTCGACCAGCCGCTCTCGCCGTTTTTGCTTGCCGCGCTGGAGCTGCTCGACCCCGAGAGTGAGACCTATACCATGGATCTGATCTCAATGGTCGAGGCTACGCTCGAGGATCCCAAGCAGGTGCTGCGCGCGCAGGAGCGCGCCGCGCGCGACCGCGCTATGGCCGAGATGAAAGCCGACGGCGTCGAATATGAGGAACGCTTGGAGCGCATCCAGGATGTCACCTACGAAAAGCCGCTCGAGGATTTGCTCGATGCCGCCTTCGACAAGTACTGCCAGGAAGTACCTTGGGCCAACGACTACCAGCTCTCGCCCAAGAGCGTCCTGCGCGACATGTTGGAGAGCGCGAGCGACTTTAAGGGCTATATCCAAAAGCTCGGCATCGCCCGCTCCGAGGGCATTCTGCTGCGCTACCTAGCCGAGGCCTACCGCTCCCTCGATCGCACCGTGCCCATTGAGAAGCGCGATGAGCGCTTGCGCGACATCATTTCGTGGCTCGGCTTTGTGGTGCGCTCGGTCGACTCGAGCCTGGTGGACGAGTGGGAGAACGCCGGCAACCCGGCGGCCCTCGACGCCGCGCCGCCGCAGGGCATCGACGAGGTCGTTGCGGACCGTCGCGGCTGCACGCTGCTGGTGCGCAACGCACTCTTCCGCCGCGTGACCCTTGCCGCCCGCGAGCACGTTCGCGACCTGGGCGAACTCGACGAGGACTGGGGCATGAGCGAGGTCCGCTGGCAAAAGGCGCTTGATGCCTACCATGAGCAGCACGAGGAAATCCTCACCGACGGAGATGCCCGCAGCGCCGCGATGTTTACCATCGACGGGAGCGACGAGAAGACCGATCACGTGTGGCACGTGCACCAGATTTTTGCCGACGAGGATGGCGACCACGACTTTGGCATCATGGGCGATGTCGACCTGGATGCCACGCAAGACGGCGGCGAGGTCATCTTCAAAAACTACCGCGTCGGCTTTATCGAGGACCTGCTCGAGGACTAGCCGTACATACTGGAACGAAGCGGGGCCGTTGGCAATATCGCCAGCGGCCCCGCTTTTGCACTATACGCTATCCCCTACTCGGCATCCTCGACCTCATACGAATCCGCCTCGGCGGGCTCATCGTTTGCCCCTGTCGCAGCCCCGCGCGCCTCGTCAAACGCCGCCTTCATGGTCTTGTTGCCCCAGGTGAGCTTGCGAATGGTAAGATCGTCGGCCTTCTTGTTGGCTAGACGTAAATTGTTCTCGGAGGACAGCAATGCCTCCTTGGTTTTCTGCAGATGGCTAATCGTCTTGTCAATCTCCTCGATCGCCGTCTGGAACTTACGGCTCGCAAGCTCATAGTTGCGGCCGAAGTCGTTCTTGAACTTCTCCATCTTGGCCTCGAAGTTCGTGACGTCGATGTTCTGTTGCTTGTACTCCGCCAGCTCCTGCTTATAGCGCAGCGAACCCATGGCGGCGTTGCGCAGCAGCGTGATCATGGGAATGAAGAACTGCGGGCGGATCACGTACATCTTCTCATAGCGGTAACTCACGTCGACTATCCCTGCGTTATAGAGCTCGCTTTCGGGCTCGAGCAGTGTGCAGAGCACCGCGTACTCACAGCCTTTCTGGCGACGATCGTGATCGAGTTTCTTAAAGAAGTCCTCGTTTTTGTGCTTGGTCGCGGTCTCGTCGTTCTCGTTTTTCATCTCGAACATAATCGAAATGACCTCGTTACCGCTTGCGTCGCACTCGCGGAAGATAAAGTCGCCCTTGGTGCCCTCGGACGCATCGTTATCCTTCTCGAAGTACGCGTTAGGAAACGCCGTCATGCGCAGACGGTTAAACTCGGTCTCGCAGTGCTGCTCGAGCGACTCGCCCACCATCTTGGTGGACAGGCGGACCTTCATGTCCTTAAGGCGCTCAATCTCTTCGTCCTTGTAGCGAATCAGGTCATCGCTCGCGCGCTTGGCCTGCGCAAGCTCGAGCTCGTGTGCCGCCTTGACCTGTTCCTCGTGAGAATCGCGCACCGCCAGCTCGCTCGTCAGTTTGGCACGCGCCTCATCGCGCTCTCGCTCCGCCGCGGCGACCGCCTCTGACAGGTTCATTTTTGCCATCAGTTCCTGCTCGCGCAGCTGGGCACGCAGGCCCTCGGCCTCTTGCTCGGACTGAGCCTTTGCGGCGGAAAACTTCTCTTGCACCTTCGCGCGATAGTCAGCAAGCGCGCGCTCGGCCTCGCTGCGAGCGGCATCGAGCTCACGCTGCGACTCTGCCGCGGCAGCGGCAAGCGCCATCTCCTGGGCCTTGTCCGCCGCGGCAAGCCTGGCCTGCAGCTCGGCAATCTGAGCGTCGCGTGCAGCTAAATCGTTTTGAGCAGCGTTGCGCGCCGCCGACTCGGCAAGCTTTGCTTCGTCATCTTTGCGCCCAAGCTGCGCACGCAGGCTATCAATCTCACGCTGGAGTTCGGCATTCTCTTTTTGAGCATTGGCTCGTGCCTCAACCGCCGCGCGCTGGCTTGCACTCTCGCGCTCTGCGGCAGCGCCCTCGAGCTTAGCGCGCAGCTCGGCAAGCTCAGCATCGCGCTTGGCAACCTCTTGCGCCAGTTTCTGATCCGCAGTGTTCTTCTGCTCGACAAGCTGAGCGTCGCGTTGAGACTCCGCCTCCTGCAGGGCAGACGCCGAACGCGAACGCTCAAGCTCCAGCGCCTGCTCGCCCTCGCGTCGAGCCGCCGCTACGCGCTCATCAAGATCGCGCGAGAACACGGCATCGCGCACTTGCTTGACGATATCCGCATAGCCGGACGCATCGACCTTAAAAACTTCGCCGCAATGCGGGCACTTGATCTCGTTCATAGCAGCTCCTCGATGGACGCAAATTTCAACCGCCTACACTCTACCGCGCCACGCGGACAAAAAAGGCGCCGCCGCCATAATGGCAACGGCGCCAGAACCACCACAAAGGTGCCTGTCCCCTTTGTGGTGGTTCGAGCATTACAGTCCAAAGAAGCCCAGGATTTGATCGCGGCTTACGGGTCTGTAGTCGTTGGCATCAAGGCCAACGTCATAGCGCAGGATCGGGCGCTCGCGATCGCGGTTGCGTGCGTTGGTGCGGTCACCCCTGCTGTGGATATGCCCATGCAGCATAATGGCGCCACGTGCCTTGCCGTTCCAGCTGAGCATGGGGTAGTGGCTCATAACCAGACGATGGCCCTTGGCATAGCCGGGAGCAATCTCCAGGTAATCGCGCACGTCTTCCCAAATTTGCGGGGCGTCGGAATCTTCCCAGTCGCCGTCATGGTTACCGCGGATGAGCGTCGCATTCTTGCATTCGATACGCTCGCGCAGGCGCACCGCCTCCGCCATGGGCAAGCGATACGTAAAGTCTCCCAGGATATAGAGGCGGTCGTCCGCAGCCACGCACTCATTGATGGCATCGATGACCTTGCGGTTCATCTCCTCGACCGAATCAAACGGTCGATCCATGTCGTGCAAGATATTCGTATCGCCCAGGTGCAGGTCGGCGGTAAACCACATCATCGTCTATGCCCTCATTTCGCAATGCATCCAACTCGTGCTAAGTATACAGACGTAGCGATGCGGCGGTTATCCAAAGAGCCCGCCGAACAGTCCGCGGCGGCGCTTGTCTTGCTTTTTCGAAGCGTCACCCTGAGTTTTCTTGTCCTGCCGCATCTTACGGTCCTGTTCCAGCTCATCGTCATCGAGTAGCACATCCCACTCAAACGGATCATCTGCCAGATCAAACAGGTCATCGTCATCAAACATGGCAGCCTCCATTGCCGACTAGCGAGCATCCACCACGTAGAGCCCAACGCGCACCTGATGCCACGGGCTGCGCTCGGGGGCAACCTGTTGCACACGGGCCTCAAATACGTCCTCGTGGCCGTAATACATCATCAAGGACAGTGGGCCGACCTCGTTTCCCGGAACGTAGCCAAGTTTGGTCTTGCCATAGTAGATCGCAACTGCCTCGGGGTCATGGGGATTATCGCGCTCGGCACACAGCGTCAGTTTATCGCCCGCTTTAAGATCGCCTAGGACCAAAGCGCCATCGGCATACTGAAATCCTGCAATGTGAAATGACAGAAGAACACGCGAAGGCTCGTACATAGCAGCTCCTCTAACGGCCGGATAAACCGGTGTGTAACCTTATTGAGAAGTCTACGGTCCCGTGCGGACACAAATACATCCTGTCTGCGTCCTTCAATCGTTTGCCTCAACGCTTGCGCGACAGAACGCTTGCAGATAAGATAGGAACACGGATGGCACCCGTTGCCGCGGGTCTTGCCAACTCCGATACACGTTTTCATCGTGAGAAGTGGCCGTCTTCGCTTACGCGGGGGCGGCTATTTCATTCGGCCGATAAACAGACCGAGTTCGATAGCCGCAATCAACAACGCCAATAACGAAATAACATCGCTTACGTTCATACCAAATCCCTTCTAAAGGGAGTTGGCCCATCCGTGCTCCATAACAGTAGTCTAACGCAAAATGCAGGTAATAGGAACACTTGTTCGTATTACCTGCGCCCTTTTCTAATGCACAAACATGCGCACGAACTTGTGCTTCCAGCTTGCGTAAGGAGCATAGCGGAATGGCACGTCCAGCCACGTTGCCTTGTTCACGATGCTCTTCTTGTGGCTAAACGTATCGAAGCTCTCGCGTCCATGGTACCGCCCCATACCGCTCGCACCCATGCCACCAAAGCCCATATGGCTCGTAGCCAAGTGCATAATCGTGTCGTTGACGCAGCCGCCGCCAAAGGGCACGTAACGCACAAAGCGTTGCTGAACCGCACGATCCTGGCTAAAGATATACAGGGCCAGCGGCGTCGGACGATCCGTAATAAACGCTTCGGCCTCGTCTAGGCTCTCAAACGTCAGCACCGGCAAGATGGGACCGAAGATCTCCTCCTGCATCACGGCGTCATCGGGGGCCACGCCGTCCAAAATTGTCGGCTCAATCTTGAGCGAAGCCTCGCGCGCGGCACCTCCAAGCACGACCTTATCGGGATCGATCAGCCCGCGCACGCGCGCAAAATGCTTAGCATTGACGATATGCCCGTAGTCCTCGTTATCGAGCGGATGCTCGCCAAACATACGACTGACCTCCTCCTTGATGAGGCCCAGCAGCTCGTCGTGCACGCGCGTATCGACCAGCAGGTAGTCGGGCGCCACGCAGGTCTGCCCCACGTTGAGCCATTTACCAAAGGCGATACGCCGTGCCGCAACCTTCAAGTTTGCCGTTGCATCCACGATGCAGGGGCTCTTTCCGCCCAGCTCGAGCGTCACGGGCGTAAGGTTTTTACTTGCGTGCTCCATGACGAGTTTGCCGACTGGAACGCTACCGGTAAAGAAGATCTTGTCCCAGCACTCATCGAGCAGCGCTTCGTTTTCGGCGCGCCCGCCCTCGACGACCGTCACCAGGCACGGATCAAATGCCTCTTCACAGATTTGCTTGAGCACCGCGCTCGATGCCGGAGCATAGGCACTCGGCTTGATGACCACGGTATTGCCCGCGGCAAGGGCGCCGGCGAGCGGCTCGAGTGTTAGCAAAAACGGGTAGTTCCACGGAGCCATGATGAGTGTGACGCCATAGGGCACGGCTTGCGTTTTGCACACGCTCACGGCGTTAGCGAGATCGCACGGACGCAGGCGCGGACGACTCCACCGAGCCACGTGAGCGATCTGATGTCGAATCTCGGAAAGCGACGTACCAATCTCGCACATATAGGCCTCGTCATGCGACTTCCCCAAATCGGTCTTGAGCGCATGGGCGATATCGGCCTCGTGGGCCCGCACCGCATCGCGTAAACTCACGAGCGCGCGACGTCGAACATCGACATCAAACGTGGCGTGCGTCTTAAAGTAGGCGCGCTGATCGCCGACGATGCGCGCAATTTCCTCGGTGTTCATGGACCCTCCTAATTCTCGTCCTCAAACATACCACCTGCAACGACTTCGTACATATGCTCGAGCTCCAAGCGGTCCATTAGAAGCGGAACGGGGTATAGCGGATTGGCCTCGGCATCGGCATGCGCCGCCATCTCGGGAATGTCAGAGCGGCGAATGCCCGAGACATATTTGGGGATTCCCAGGGCCTCGTTCATGCGGTCGACCCAATCGATAAAGGCCTCGGCCGCAAGACTATCCTGCGCGGTAGCCGGCGCAATGCCCGCCATGTGAGCAAGATCGGCAAGCTTGGGGGCGGCGGCGTCACCATAAGCGCGAAGCATGTGCGGCAGGATGATCGCGTTGGCCAAACCGTGCGGAATTCCGTATCGGCCGCCCAAACTGTGCGCGATGGCATGCACATATCCGACATAGGAGCGGGTAAACGCAACGCCCGCCTTATACGCCGCCAAAAGCATATTGCGACGAGCGCACATGTCGTCACCATGCTCATAGGCCTCGAGCAAATTGTCGTGGATAAGCTGCACCGCCTGTCGCGCCATCTTGCGCGTATAGGGCGTGGTGCTTCGCCCGATAAAGGCCTCAACGGCATGCGTCAGGGCGTCCATGCCCGTCTGCCCCGTAATGGAAGCGGGCAAGCCGCACGTAAACTCGGGGTCGTGGACTGCAAAACGCGGGATGAGCACAAAGTCGTTAATGGGGTATTTGTAGTGCGTCCCGTCATCGGTAATTACCGCCGCAAGCGTGACTTCGCTTCCCGTACCGGCGGTAGTGGGAACGGCGATGAGCAGCGGCAGGCGACGATGAATCCGCAGCAGGCCGCGCATCTTGTTGATGGGCTTGTTTGGCTGCGCAATGCGTGCGCCCACGCCCTTGGCACAGTCCATGGCCGAGCCACCGCCAAAGCCGATAATGGCCTGGCAGGCGCTCTCTCGATACAGGGACGCCGCTTCTTCCACGTTTGAAACCGTGGGGTTTGCACGCGTTTCGGCATAGACCGTAACGCCAATCCCCCTGCATGCGAGCGCCGTCTCGAGCGGTGCCGTGAGCCCCAGACGGGCAATGCCGGGATCCGTCACGATAAGGACCTTCTGGATCGAGCGCTTTTGAAGCACCGCGGGCACATCCTCGGCATGCTCTAAAATGCGCGGCTCGGTATAGGGCAGGATCGGCAATGCAATGCGAAAAACCGTCTGATATGTTCGGCACCAGGCACGACGGGCTAGATGCATAAAGGAAACTCCTTCATTTGTTGATAGGTCAACATTTGCTCGACCGATTGTACTCAGCGGCGGTCAAAGACGGCCTGCCAATCGTTAATCAATCAACATCTTCATATCTCAAAATTGTTTTATTAAAAATCATTCCTAATAGGCTTCACATTTGGTTGCATTTATGGATAATAGGACTCGTCAAGACGCACGTCCGGAGAGGGCCCTTACGGGACCGGACGAGCGCACAATCGCCATCGATCGAAAGGATCGAATCATGAAGTTTGTTTGCCCCGTTTGCGGTTATGTGGAAGAGTTCGACGGCGACCAGCTGCCCGAGGACTTCAAGTGCCCCCAGTGCGGCGTTCCCGGTTCTCGCTTCCTGAAGCAGGAGGAGGGTCAGCTCGAGTGGGCTGCCGAGCACGTCGTGGGCGTCGCCAAGATGGAGGGCGTCTCCGAGGACATCGTTGCCGACCTGCGCGCCAACTTTGAGGGCGAGTGCTCCGAGGTCGGTATGTACCTGGCCATGGCTCGCGTCGCTCATCGCGAGGGCTATCCCGAGATCGGCCTGTACTGGGAGAAGGCTGCCCACGAGGAGGCCGAGCATGCCGCCAAGTTCGCCGAGCTCCTGGGCGAGGTCGTGACCGACTCCACCAAGAAGAACCTCGAGATGCGCGTTGAGGCCGAGAACGGCGCCACCGCCGGCAAGACCGATCTTGCCAAGCGTGCCAAGGCCGCCGGCCTCGATGCCATCCACGACACCGTGCACGAGATGGCTCGCGACGAGGCCCGCCACGGCAAGGCTTTCGCCGGCCTGCTCAAGCGCTACTTTGGCTAAGCCAACCGCCTGAGACATAACCTCAAGCTCGATGAGGCCCGGACCGTATTGGTTCGGGCCTTTTTCGTGCCTCACGAACTTGTTAACGCCCTGAAATAGGACCGTCTTCGGCATCGGCTTCTCGTCAAAACTAAGTGAGTAGACTTTTTGGAACTTGCCGAGCAGACCATCCATATCACTTTATAAAGCCGCAGGTAAATGCCTTGTTGCAAAACGACCTAGTCGCCAAAGTGACAAAAGTCTACTCACTTAGATTCGCAGCCGTCCACGATCGAGCCATTTTGTGTCTAACGGGCATCTTTCCGTCGATTACTCCCAATTTTGTCCAGTCAATGAATAGTTCAGACCGGAGTAATATCTCAGCCCTTTGCTCATCCGAGCTTTTATCACGATATTCAGCATCGAGCATCCTGCATATGGCCTTAACGATCGCGCGGAATCTATCCTCATCCGATATCTGTCTGTGTGTCAGGAGAAGCACATCGTAGCCCATGGCCTGAAGGGCCGTCATGCGGTCAGCGTCACGCAAGCCATCCCCTGCGCGTCCGTGCGAGGCCTTTCCCTGACATTCAATGGCCACCTGTCGCCTACCGTCCGGTGAAGAAAGAAGTAGGTCGATATATATACGGGACTTTCCCACAATCGCTCGAGCACTTGTGCCTAGCATCACTTCAACATTAAGCTCTATGTCGCAAAAACCTTCGCCTCCCAGGGATCGCGGCAGTGCAAGTAGCAAATACGCCTCGACCTCAAAAGGCGACGCGGCACCCAATGGAACGAGTTGCGATACCGCCATAAATCTATTGCCGTAACGCATCCCGCAAACATCTGAACAAAAACGGTCAAGGTCTCCGCCCAAAACCAAAGCGTCTCGACGCCATAAATTTGAGGCGGTGCCGTCCTCGGACGGGCAGCGCACCCAACCGAACGTTGTCGAAATCGCGCCCGAATCAATTGCACGCGAAAGCTCCGCCTCAAGTGCCGCCGGCAGAGCGCACACCGCAAACAAGCCACACATCTCCGCCAATACCAAAAGAAGCTGGAGATCCGTCAGGTGCCGCGACATGATGAATGCCGTCAGTAGAGGAGACGTAATCAAAAACCCATGCTCCGTTTCCAGCACGGATTCCCTGGGAAGCTCACCAAGAAACAGCCGCTGCCTAATGCTGGCTGGACAAGTCCGTTTGTTTCTCGTCCGAACCAATGTATACAACGGAAAACCGAGCGCGACCGCAGCCGTCGGGTTGCGGGCGAGATCATATCGCTGCCGGTCTTCTTCCGGTCGTGGAAGCGGCGGACACAAAGCGCGGACTTGAGGAGGCAAACGCCAGTACCTAAAAGCCGATATGTCACAAAGTAAATCCTTCATAGGCACAGGAAAACACGAATTTCAACCCAGTCAGTCACGCATTGGCGCGAACGCACCAAAAATGGCGCCGAACGGACTGCCAAGTTTTCAACAGCACTCCCCAACTGGCCAAAAGCTTGCCGAGAGCTGGACGAAGCCCTGTTGAAAACCCCATTTTTTTCTCATGCAGGAGCTTTGCGCGGCAAGTGAGTAGACTTTTTTGAACATCCCGAGCAGGCCGGTCATCCTGCTTTTCAAAACCGCAGGTAAATAGCTTGCTACAAAACTGCCTGGTCGCCAAAGTGCTAAAAGTCTACTCACTTAGGTTGCAGAGTGCCCCCCATTAGCTGCAATTCCAAGGTTGTTAGTACTTTTGGACTCAGATCGTCATACTGAACAAGAATTTGAGTTGTGTTTTCAGGGACAGATGCGCCATCGGCACACCAAAAACAGTCACCGATATCGATAAAAGGGATGCTCGAGCGCGTGAGGGCCCGTGCAAAAGTGCTTCCGCCCGTTCTACGCTCCGCAACCACGATACAGTAAAGGCCCGCGTCTGCATGCTCGATCGAGACTTCCCCTGCCGGAAATGCCTTCCGTACAAGCGCCACTAGGCCATCACGCGCCTCGCGGGCACGAACGCGCACGCGGTTCACATGACGCTCGTAATCACCCGATTCCAGCAAGCGAGCCAATGCAACTTGATCTATGGAGCTAACCGACGAGGCGTAAAAACCAAGGTCGCGCCTAAACCGCTCCATCAGCTCGTCGGGCAACACCATGTACGCTAGGCGCAACGCCGAAGACAGGCTCTTCGAAAACGTGTTGGTGTATATAACCGACTGGGCGGCATCGATCGACGCGAGCGCGGGAATCGGCTTCCCGGCAAGGCGAAACTCACAATCAAAGTCATCTTCGATGAGATACCGACCTGGTCGCTCGGCGGCCCAGCTCAGAAGCGCATAGCGACGCGCAATGCTCGTCACAAGGCCGGTCGGATACTGATGGGACGGCATCAGGTGAAGGACATCGGTCCCGCTTTTCTGCAGAGTGCTCAAGTCCACGCCCTCATCATCCAACGGGATATGTCGAACTTTGCAGCCCATAGCCTGATAGATACGCGTCAGACGCAAATAGCCCGGATCCTCAACCGCATACACCTTGTCCGCGCCAAGCAACTGAACCAACATGGTATCGAGCAGCTGGGCGCCCGCACCGATAACGATGTTGTTGGGGTCGACATTCATACCCCTTGTCCCGTGCAGATGGTGAGCAATTGCGCGTCGCAGCCGAGCAGTGCCCTGCGCCGGTGCGGGCGAAAAGATTTCGCGCTCGTCTTCGGATGCCAGCGTCGCCCGTAGCGCGCTTTGCCAAAGCCGCGCCGCCTCCAAAGCAGAAGGAGAAAGCGCATCGAATCGCTCGACCTGTCCGTTGACATCATGCACGCTGGGGCCCACAGAGACGGCATCTCGGTCGATGCCCTCCGCAGCCGAAGCCAAAACCGGTGCATCCGGAAGCTCGCAAGCGTAGTAGCCACGACGTGGTATTGAGCAAATATAGCCCTCAGCGAGTAACTGGCTATATGCATTCTCGATGGTAATAACACTGATTCCCAGATGACTGGCAAAGGCGCGCTTAGACGGCAAATGCTCCCCCGCCACAATGCGTCCAGCTACGATATCATCTCGAATTTGCTGGTAAACATACTCATAGAGCGATGCTTCGCCGCGTTTTTCCAAATTGTAGTCAAGCATGAGCCTATCACCTGACCTTATTAAGTCATTCAATCTGGTATTAGTCTGACCTTGTAATTATCTCGAAAACTGAGTATTTTGTCATACCCAGCTCCCCGATAGGATGTTCCGTCAAGCAATGCACATGCCAACCAAGGGAGCAACCATGGCAGAACAGAACAGCAAGGCCGACCGCGTCAAACTCAATCGCGAGCTCGCGCAGATGCTCAAGGGCGGCGTCATCATGGACGTTACCACGCCCGAGCAGGCACGCATCGCCGAGGAGGCAGGCGCCTGCGCCGTCATGGCCCTCGAGCGCATCCCGGCCGACATCCGTGCCGCAGGCGGCGTCTCGCGCATGAGCGACCCCAAGATGATCAAGGGCATCCAGGAGGCCGTCTCCATCCCCGTCATGGCCAAGTGCCGCATCGGTCACATCGTCGAGGCGCAGGTCCTGCAGGCCATCGAGATCGACTACATCGATGAGTCCGAGGTTCTCTCCCCTGCCGATGACGTCTATCACATCGACAAGACCCAGTTTGACGTGCCGTTTGTCTGCGGCGCCCGTGATCTGGGCGAGGCGCTGCGCCGTGTTGCCGAAGGCGCCACGATGATTCGCACCAAGGGTGAGCCGGGTACGGGCGACGTCGTTCAGGCCGTGCGTCACATGCGCAAGATCCAAAAGCAGATCCGTGACGTTGTTGCCCTGCGCAACGACGAGCTCTTTGAGGCAGCCAAGCAACTGCAGGTTCCGGTCGAGCTGGTGCGCGAGGTCCATGCCACGGGTAAGCTTCCCGTCGTGAACTTTGCCGCCGGCGGCGTAGCGACCCCCGCCGACGCCGCGCTGATGATGCAGCTGGGCGCCGAAGGCGTGTTTGTCGGCTCGGGCATCTTTAAGAGCGGCGACCCCGCCAAGCGCGCAGCCGCCATCGTCAAGGCCGTGGCAAACTTCACCGATGCCAAGCTCATTGCCGAGCTTTCGGAGGACCTGGGCGAGGCCATGGTGGGCATCAACGCCGACGAGATCGAGATTATCATGGAGGAGCGCGGGCGCTAGTCCAGCAGAAAGGATCGCACATGAGCGATTATGCAGACCAAACGGTCGCCGTGTTGGCGGTCCAAGGTGCTTTTGCCGAGCACGAGGCAAGGCTATCCGAGCTGGGCGCACGTTGTATTGAGCTGAGGCAGGCGGCCGATTTGAAGCAGGACTTTGACCGTCTGGTACTTCCCGGCGGCGAGTCCACCGTTCAAGGGAAGCTGCTTGATGAGTTGGGCATGCTCGAGGAGCTTCGTGCCCGTATCGTTGAAGGCATGCCTGTCCTGGGCACCTGCGCCGGCCTGATTCTGCTGGCTCACGATCTTGCCGCCCATGACGATAAGGGCACGCCGCGTTTGGCAACCATGGATGTACTTGTCGAGCGCAATGCCTACGGCAGGCAGCTCGGCAGCTTTCGAACCAAGGGACAGGTAGCCGGCATCGACGGTGAAGTGCCGCTGACGTTTATCCGCGCGCCCCGCATCGTCGAGGTCCACGGCGACGCCAAGGCCTTAGCGAAAGTCGACGGGCGCATCGTCGCCGCGCGCCAGGGCAACCAGCTCGGCGTAACCTTCCACCCCGAACTCGACGAAGACACCCGCCTCCACGAACTGTTCCTACAAATGTAGGCAGAAAACAAACGAGCGTGGATTTTCGGACGCATAGCAAATGAGAGTGGATAATCTCCCACTTTGAGCTTGAATGCAGGCTCAAACCGGGAGATTATCCACTCTCATGCTATGTAGTCATTTAAGAACGTCCCCAATGACTACTTCGACAACACCGATGTTTTGGTTCCGACAGACACTATGACCCAATCCGAGGGCACTAAAAAGACAGGAGCCCCCGCTCGTGACCGCGGGTCGGGGCTGCGACAATGATGTTGAAGTGCCATAGGCGCAGCCGCGCCGCAACGAGGTTGGGAGGCTCCCATGCCATAGTATTCTACCGCGTTCGGGATGGACGTCCACCTGAGGTCGACCACCGTCTGCGCCCTCGACGCGGACACCGGCGAGGCCGTGACGAGGAGGTTCCCCGGCAACCCCTGGGGCGAGATCGCCGGGTGGATGGACGGGTTCCCCGGGCCGTCGCTCGCGGCCTACGAGAGCGGCTACCTCGGCTTCGCCCCGCAAAGGGAGCTCGCCGGGCTCGGCGTCGAGTGCGCCGTCGCCGCGGTCTCGAAGATCCCCAGGTCGGCCGCCGACTCGGCCTCCAAGAACGACAGGAACGACGCCGCCAGGATGGCCAAGGCGATACTCGCCCACGACATCTCCCCCGTATGGGTCCCCTCCCCCGAGGTCGAAGGCATCAGGGACCTCGCCGGCGCCTACGACGGGGCGACCGCGCGCCTGGCGACCGCCAAGCAGCGGCTGCTCGCCTTCCTCGCAAAGCGAGGGTTCGCCTACGGCGGCACCACGCCCGCCGGCAACCCGAGGAAGTACTGGACCTACGACTTCCTGAGGTGGCTCGACAAGGTCAGGCCTGAGGACGATGGCGGGGTTCGGACGCTCGCCGCCCTGAGGAACGAGGTCGAGGCCGCGGCGGAGGCCCGGGCGGACCTGCTCTCCGAGTACAGGGCAGCCGTGGATGCCAGCCCGATCGCCGCGGAGGTGGCCTCCCTCCAGTCGATCAAGGGATGCGCCTTCGCGCTGGCCGCAGCCTTCTCGGCCGAGGTCGGCGACTTCACGAGGTTCCGCTCCGGAAGGCAGGTCACGGCCTATTTCGGCCTCGCGCCGAGTCAGAGGTCGAGTGGCGACTCCGTGCGGCTCGGAGGCATCAGCGGTGCGGGCAACGCGCTCGTGAGGAAGCTGGCCGTTGAGGGCTCATGGTGCTACGCCGCGGCACGGCACCAGCCGAAGCTCATGCCGAGGGACACGGGCGTGCCCCTCGAGATAAGGATGCACGGGAGGAAGGGGTCCGAGCGGCTCCTGCGGCGGCGCGAGGAGATGCTCGCCCGCGGCATGCCCGCGGCGAAGGCCAACGCGGCCACCGCGGCCGAGCTCGTGAGGTGGCTCTGGGCCCTCGGCATGATGTGCCGGGAGGGCGCGGAATAGACATAGCCCCCGTCCCGGCGAGCCGGGCGGCCTTCGGGGATACCCCCTATTTCGCTGTGCGCGCGGAGCCCTCCGCATGCGCCTCGACAGACTTGGGGACCCCACCGAAGGAATGGAGTGCGGGCCGACAGAACGGTATCCGCGGATATGAGACTGAGCCGAAGGCGTCGACGACATGCCGGGGCGGACCGGGACGGGTTAACGGCAGGCCCCGCCGACCGATTGCAAGCGGTCGGCGGGGCCATTGTGGCTCTTGACAGCGGATTGGGTCATATGAGCGAAAACCCGCCAGAGCGAGCAAGGTGCCTTGAAGCGAGGCGGCATTGACCTTCTGGTCATGCCGCCGAAGCTGAAAGGCAGATTGCCGCTCTGACGGGTTTGCAGCGTCAACTAGTTACGCGGTTCGTAGAACCGCGTAACCCCTAGAAGCGATTGCCGCGGAAGCCGCCACCGTTGCGGCCGCCACGGTCGCCACCGCGACCGCCACGGTCGTTACCACGGTTGCCGCCGAAGCCGCCACGGTTGCCACCGCGATCGCCATAGCCACCACGGTTGCCGCCAAAGCCGCCGCGACCGCCACGGTCGCCGCCACGGTCACCAAAGCCGCCACGGCCACCGCGACCGCCACGGTCACCGCCACGGCCACCGCGATCGCCAAAGCCGCCGCGACCGCCACGGTCGCCGCCACGGCCGCCACGGTCGCCGCCACGGCCGCCACGGTCGTCACGGCCGCCGCGAGGACCGCGGTCCTCGTCCAGGCCCATGGCGACGAGCGGGGCGATAACCTTATCGAGAGCGGCCATCAGCTCGGTGGCCTCCTCATAAGAAAGCTCGGGCAGGAGCTTCTCCTTCTTGTTGGCAAGCTCAACCAGGCCCTCAGCGGCATCCTCGGCAGCGAAGACAACGATCTTGCGCATATCGCCCTCGGCGTCGTCGATGCGGCCGACCAGATCGGCAGCCTCGGCCTCGGCCATCAGGCCATCGAGCTCACGAAGGCGCATGCCCAGCAGGTCGGACATTTCCTTCTGCTCCATCTTGGGCTTGAGGTCAAGAAGCTTGATGGCGCGCTCGATGTTCGCCATGCGCTCGGCCTTGGCCTCCTCCTCCTTGGAAATAGCAAAGCGACGGCTACGCAGCAGGCGGGCGGCCTTCTGCATCTTGTCCATCAGCTCTTCGTCATCGTAATCAACGGCGGCCTCGACAACCTCGGCCTCCTCCTCGGCGGAAACCTCGTCAGCAGCCTCAACCTCGGCGGCTTCGGTCTCCACGGTCTCGACTGCCTCAACCTCGGCAGCCATGGTCTCGTTCTCGGTCTCGTTCATGATCTCTTCGTTCTCAGACATGAGACTCCTTCTTGGCCCTCTCGGGCATCATCGCCCCATTCGCGGGGCCCGTCGCGCACTCTTTGCGCTTTAAACATTCATGCCTCTCGGCAAAACGTCCATTAGTTTATGGTGTCGCCCGCTAATCTAGCTGCAGAATCTATGTGCACACATTAATGCGACATGTGCGACTCGCGGCGAGCGTACACAACCGATACCACAAATCCGACCACGGCAATTACAGCCGCCACACGCACGGCTGCCGCAAATCCAATCGCCTGGGCAACGTCGGTCGCAACGCCAGCGGCGCCGGCAGTCGCCGCAGAACTCGAGAGCAGGCCGATAAACAGCGACGGGCCAAACGATGCGGCAATCATGTTCCACGTGTTGAGCAATGCCGTTCCGTGAGGATGCTCGGCGACAGGCAGCGTCTCCAAGCCGGCCGTTTGCGAGGGGCTCAGCACCAAACCGACTCCGGCATACACCACAACGGTCAGCGCCACGACGACGCCGATGTTCATGCTTGCGGCCGTCATCGAGATGACAGTCTGCCCCACGGCGATCAGGGCAAAGCCGACCGGCAGCAGCGGCCATGCGCCACGGGCGTCCATCACGCGTCCGCCCACAATCGAGGTCACGGCATTGCAGGCAATCGCCGGCAAAATGAGCAAGCCCGCAACAAGGGCGGTCATGCCGTATGCGCCCTCAAAATAGAGCGGCAACAAAACGCTCATCGAGAACGTCGTCATCATCGACACCACCACAAGCAGGCACGCAGGCCAAAAACGAACGCTCGCCATGGGACGCACGTTAAGCACCGGATGCTCGAGCTTGAGCTGGCGGGCCGCAAACAGGCCGAGCAGCACAATGGCGGCGAAGAGCGTCGCGATGCCGGCAATCAGATTGGTCGAGAACTCGCCTACGGAATACACAAATGCCGTAATACCGGCAGCGAGCAAAACAACCGACAGAATATCAAGCGTGGCGTTCGAACGCTCTCCGACATTCTGAACAAGCTTTACGCCCGCCGCAGCGACCACAATGCCGCCCACCAGCGGCACTACGAATACCGTCCTCCAGCCAAACAACGTGCACATAAGACCGCTGATCACGGGCCCAAACGCCGGCCCCAGCGTAATGCAGGCACCGCCCAGGCTCAGATACAAACCGAGCTTCTCGCGCGGGGCGCAAGACAGTACCACGTTCATCATGAGCGGAAACAAGATGCCCGATCCCGCAGCCTGCAGGATACGGCTTGGCAGCAAAACGCTAAACGACGGAGCGACCAGGCACAGGACTTCGCCGGCGACCATGCATCCGCATGCGAAAAACAGCAGCTTGCGCGTCGAGAAATGGCCGGACAGAAAGGCCATGATGGCCGTAAAGATCGACGTCACGATCATGTAGCCCGAAACGAGCCACTGCGCCGTGGTGGCACTCACCGAAAAGGCCGCCATAATGTCGTGCAACGCCACGTTAATGATGTTCTCGTTAAACGCAGCAACAAAAGCTGCAACATACATTACGACGAGAATTGCCGAGGTTGTCGACGGTGATTGAGTTTGCTTTTGGGATTTGGTCCCCATGCATTTCCTTCCTCTTGAAACGACAGTCGCATCGCCCCAGAGGAACAGTCCAGGGCGAAAAATGAGCCCTAGACTTACGCCAGACGCCGTACACGACGAGTCTGGCAACATGGTCCAACATCGAAAAATTGTAACGCGGACGCGCAGCTTTCCTTCCGCGCTATTATTAAAAGTCCACGAAAGCATAAGACATGAGGAGCCCGCCATGATTAAGCCCATCATGAAATCCGAGTTCTTTTTGCGCCTGCCTTCCGAAGACGCGGGACCCGACGATGCCGCGACCGGGCAGGACCTCCTGGATACGCTCCACGAGCATGAGCACGAGTGCGTGGGCCTCGCCGCCAACATGATCGGCGTGCGCAAACGCATCATCTGCGTAAAGGACGGCAACAGGACACTCCTGATGTACAACCCGCAAATTCTTGAGCAGGTCAATGCCTATCAGACGAGCGAAGGATGCCTCTCGCTGATCGGCGAGCGTCCCTGTACCCGCTATCGCCGCATTAAGGTGGAGTATTTGGACGAGAACTTCGTCCACCGCATCAAAAACTTCTCGGGCTACACCGCCGAGATCATCCAGCACGAAATCGACCACTGCAATGGCGTCGTGGTTTAGGCCACCTGCCAAAATGAGGGTACCGGAGGCCTCCCTATGGATATCAGCCGCTTTGGCGAATTCGCCATCTTAGCGCAGTCACGCACGTTTCTTGATGCGGCGGAACTGCTTTTCATGTCGCAATCAACCCTCTCCAAGCACATCATGGCAATGGAGCACGAACTCGGCTGCAAGCTCATCGATCGAAGCCAGCGCCACGTAACACTCACCGCGCAAGGTGAAGCGCTCCTCCCCTATGCGCAAAAAATTGCGACGCTTCAGCACCGCTATCTTGCCGCCATTCAAATAGGCGCAGGTGAGCCGCTCGAGCACCTCACCGTCGGTTCTATCCCCATTATGGCCCCTTATGGGATCACGGACGCCGTCATCGATTTTCAGCAGGCGAACCCCTCATATTCTGTCGAGCTCATCGAGGGCGAGGGCGACACACTCAAGCGCATGCTCCTGCACGAGGACATTGACCTGGCCTTCATCCGTGACGGCGGCGCCATCGAGCCGGAGTTCAAAAAGATTCCCTTTACGACCGACCGGCTCGTGGCCGTCCTTCCGCTCGACCATCCGCTCGCCGAACGTGACGCCGTTGAGATAGACGACCTTATCGACGAGAATTTCCTCATGCTTCCCCAAGGCTCGTTCGTAAGCGAGCTCGTCCTTTCCCTTTGTCGCGAAGCTGAATTTGGCCCACGTGTTACGTTCACCGGCAAACGAGCCGAGAACATCATCTCCCTTGTCGCGCGCGGCGCCGGCGTCTCATTCCTCATGCGCAAGCCGGCGGAATCGCTTGCCAGCGGAAAGGTAGCCCTGGTGCCGCTTGAGCCCGCGACGACCTCCGAGGTCAGGCTCTACCTCAAGCGGAACGCCGCGCACTCGCAGGCGGTCGTCTCGTTCATCGGCTTCCTCCCCTACCGTCAGCTCCTGCAGGGCGACCGTACATCTTCCACCGCGGCACGACCGTCATAATCCCCGCTGCTCCACAACCGCAGCCCTGTGTCCGCAAACACGCTGACAACGGCACATAATACAAATATGCCTCGGGCGGCACGTCGCCGTCCGAGGCATATTTAGTTAAAGTGCGCAGAAAGACTAGTCCACCGAGATGTTGAGTGCCTTACCGCCCTCGTCCTTCTTGGTACCGATCGCCATAGCGGCGACAAGAGCCAGAACGAAAGCGACCACACCGGAGATGACAAGGCCGATAAAGCCCGTGTCGATGCCGGCAGGGTTAATAAAGCTCGGGAAACCGAGCGGGCCGGAGGCGCCGAAGGCATAGAGCTTGGCACCCATGAGGCCGGCAATGGCGCCGCCTACACCAGCGGAAATAAAGGTTGCCCACATAAGGCGCTTACGCGGCAGCAAGATGGCGTAAAGCGCAGGCTCGTTGACACCGAAAATCGAAGAGACAAGGGCGGGAATGTTGACGGCAGCATTTTCCTCGGAGTCCTTGGTTCGGATGATCATGCCAAGCACAGCGCCGGCGATGGCACAACCGCCTGCATACACGAGCGGGTTAATGAGGTCATAGCCGTAGGTTGCGACATCGAGGAACCACAGCGGGATGATGCCCCAGTGCAGGCCGAACATGACGAGCAGGCTCCAGAACGTGCCGATGACGAAGCCGGCGATGGCGAGTTGGAAGTTGATGAGCATCAGAATGATCTGGGCAACGATGTTGGAGAGGACCGTCATGACCGGACCGACCACAAGCAGGCCAAGGATGCCGCAAATGAGGAGCGTCAGGATGTTGGAGAAGAACGAGCTCACAAGCGCGGGCAGCGCGTTAGAAAGGGCCTTGTGCACCTTGGAGGCAATCCAGACGATAAAGATCGCAGGCAGAATCGTCGATGAGTAATTCTGCATGATCAGCGGGATGCCAAAAATATCACCGTAGACATTGGACTCGAAGACCGTACCGGCGCCGAGCGTGTAGAGCGGATCTCCGCCCATAAGGGCAACGAGCGTCGGATAGACGAGGATACCGCCGAGCGCCATTCCCATAACGGGCTTAAGTCCGAACTTCTTGGCCGACGTCCAGCCAATGATTAGCGGAAAGTAATAGAAGACCGAATCTCCGATTGCCGAGAGCGTCACATACGTATCGCTGTCCTTGGCAAGCCAACCGGCAACCGTGCAGAGCGCGAGCATCGACTTGATAAAGCCACCGGCCATAAGCACGCCAAGAACCGGTTGCAGAATCTCGGAGATGATGGCCAGCAGACGCGAGAATGGATCGCCCTTTTTGACGTCGTCGCCTTCATCGATATCGAGTGCGGGTTTGGAGTCGAACCCGCCAATCTGAACAAGGTCGTTGTAGACGGCCTCGACAGTGGCACCAATCACGACCTGATACTGTCCGCCGGCCTGGATGACGTCAACGACGCCCTTCGTCGCCTTAAGCTCATTGGTCTGGGCGAGCGATTCATCCTTGAGGTGGAAGCGGAGACGCGTAATGCAGTGGCTCACGTCTAACACATTGTCTCGACCACCGACCTTTGTGATGATTTCATCGCAAAGCTTCTGGTATTTCATGGAATTCTCCTTTTTCTGAGCGGGGTATAGCATCGATTTCATGCCTCCGTAGTCGACGTGGGAGGGCAAGGAACCCACTTCCCCCTTTGAAATCCGCGGACGCACGTACGCCCGGGATGCGAAACGGCAGAGAAGATGGAAGATGCCGATCACATGGCGGCGAGCCTCATTGGCCCATGTCACGCAATCAGGTCTACAAACGCGAATCTGCTGCGCCGAGAAGTCTCGTCGTCTGGCAGAACTTGTCACACAGACGTTCCGGTTCGCCCTGGGGAATCTGAGTACGCTCGGTCTCAAAGGAGAGGCCGTACTCGCGTGCCGGAAGGAAATACTCGAAATAGCCGTTGGTGTAACCGCAAACTATTCCCTCGACCGGGCATTCGCGCTTCATGCGAATACCCAAGTCGCTGCCGAGCTCACTCGGGAACACAAAGAGATGCAGGCCGCCCAAACTGATGACGGCACACTTAAGCGTGAGCGAAAAGTCGTCATGGGCAACGGTGTGATAGAACGTCTGAGGCTCGATGCGGTCGAGAACGACCTCGCGATCGAGCTTGATCTGGGAAATCGCCTCGGCAAGACCGGTCGAAACGCGCTCGACCTCGGGAATGCCGCGTCCCTGGCGAAAATTGCGGTCGCTACAGTCGCCAGCAGCACCGACGACCATGGCCGGATAGTAACCAAGACTCTGAGCGAGCTTTTTGCCGGTGAGACCGGCGAGTTCGCTCGTGAGCTCCGTGCAGTCGGGTCCGACGCAAGCGGAATGCACCGCCCAGTTCACAAAGCCCGCAAATGGCTTGCCTTCGGTATCGAAGAACGATACGACAATGACCTCATTGTCGGCGAGTTCACCTGGGATGATGCGGTTGTCGTAGAAACCGGTGATGACCCGCTTGCCCAAGCGACAAATCGCGGGCTGTGCGTTGGCGCGGCACTCCTCAAAGCATTGGCAAATGGTATCGAGGAACCAGCGGTAGTAGTTCTCGTCGAACTTTCCCGTCCACCAGCTGCGGTGGTAAGCGACGATTGAAGTATGGTCGTGCGTCGCCGAGAGCAGGACGCAATCACGGTCAATGCCGTAGCGCTCGGCGAGCATTGTCTTGACTTCCTCGGCCATGCTTTCCTCGAACTCGAGGACATCGGCATTAAAGAGAAACACTTCACGTTCGCCTTGCTGGAAGAGAATGGCGTTGGCGAAGACGTCGTCATGGACGCCCGTCGCAGGTTCAAGACGGTTGGGAAGATTGCGGTAGCCAATCAGGTAGATGTCGCCCTGTGGGGTGATTTTGCGGCGCGCGTGTCCAATGTTCATGCACGTTCTCCTTCTGTGTCACGCCGCATTCAAGGCGGCAATGATGATTTCGACGAGGCGCTCATGGGATCCGGCGGCAAAACCGGAGTTCATGGCCTCATAGGTGATCTTTTCGTACGCGTCGGGAGCCGGTAGGTACTTCTGTCCGCCGTTGACGAGCGTGGCAAAGAACACAGAGCCGGACCGAGCGGCGCGCACAGTGGCGCCGAATGCACTCGAGACCTCGGGTTGTACGCCGACAAGCTCGACGTTTCCCAGTCGGAGCAGATAGACCCTCGTGCGCTGCTCGCCAGCGGCATGAAACTCATACGTTCGGTGCGGAGCCAAAGAGTGAAAATCGGCGCGTGTCTGAGCGGGCAGGAGAACGTCGACCGTGCGGGCATCGATGCCGGTAGCGTCATCCTCACGCGCCATGCGAGCGGTCTCGATTAAAGCATCGCCCAAGGCCTGCCCCTGCTGGTGCAGCATGCGGTATCCGTCCTCATGGGCATCGACCGTCTGCTTAACGCCGGCCGCATCGAACATGACGTTCATGGCGCGCTCCGCCGGACTTTGGTCGCCCGCGGCGCCTGGCAGCAACAGGGCAACGCCGCCCAGCTCGCGCTCGAGTGACATGGCGGCAAAACCAAAGAGGTCTCCGCTCGCCATGCGCCTCCCCTCGGAGTCGCGCGACCCGTCGAGCACGGAGGACTGAACGTCCGCCGTCGCGAGCACGGCAACATACTCGCCCCCGGCATCCCTTATGGCGAGTACGGGCATCGTGTGGTCGGCAAACCCCCTGGGATTCGAGCCCAACCACCAGCCGGCAGGCGTCTCGATGTCGCGATTAACGTTCACGGGGCATTCGCCCTCCACAGTGGCGAGAGTGACGGAGCGAATGCCCGCAACAGCGCGCTCGACAGCCGTGCGGGCGGCAGCGACGAGTGCTGCGCGATAGCGCTCGTTGCGATTGCGGGTAGCATCGTCGGCAAGATGCCCGGGAGTGCGGACGTGAGGCATGGAAAACGTGTGGGTAGGAACCACCCAAGAATAAGCACCGCTGCAATTGGCGGCATCCTCAACAATCTCACGCAGATCGGCGAGTAGAGCCGGAGCGATCGAGGTGACCTCAAGCGAAAGGACGCAGGCGCGTCGCCCCGTTCCCTCGATGATAAGGGCACGGGCGAAGACCTCATGACGGAGTTCGTCGAAACCGTCGAACGGCAACACGTCCCCAAGATCGATGGCCACACGAGCGGCCCCAGCCCTCATCTCTCCTTCGTCCATGGCAGATACTCCCCTCTGATTGCCGCTCACTCGACACCGTACAGTTGCTGCGCTGTACCGCCAAGCACAAGGTCGCTGTCTGTATCGCTCAGATTTGCAGCGCGAACGCAGGCGACACCCTCGGTGAGCCACTCGCGTTTAACGGGATAGCTCGTGCCAAAAACAATATGGTCTGCACCCAGCACGTCAACCGCACAGGCGAGGAGTGTCTTGCCCCAAGGCTGAGCATGGGACATGTCGAAATAGATGTTGTTCTCGAGGTGCCTGGAAACGGTCTCGGTATCGACCTGAAAACGGCCAGAAGCATCAGGGCGCTTGGGGCCATGAGGCAGCAGCATCTCCTTGAACGCAAAGTATGCGCCGCCGAGCATGGAGTGGACCATCTTGATATTGGGGTAGCGCTCAAAGAAATCACCAAAGATCTCTCGGCCGATCGCCGTAGTTTGGTCGACGCAGCGGCCATAAGAGCGGCGAAGGTTGTCGTACGCGAGAAGCGACTCGTTCTCGACCGGCACGGGAACATGGTGCACGTAAACGGTGACATGGCGTTCGTTCAGGTGCTCGAAAAAGCTCGAGAAGACCTGGTCGTCGAGATAGCGCTTGCCGTAGTGAGCGCAGAGCTGCACACCCGCAAAACCATCGTCGAGCCTGCGGTCGAGCTCCTCCAAATTCGCTTTGGTGCCAAAGGGCGGCACAGCGACAAGCGGAATCAGACGGCCACTTGACGCCTTCGCGTCAGCAGCCATACCGTCGTTGAAACGCCGGCACATCTCGAGCGACATCCACTCGTGACAGCCGGGGAGCTTGAGGATCGCCTTGTCGACCCCCGCCTCATCCATATCGGCCAAGCGCTTCTCGAGGGTGTAGTCGCCCTCAATGTAGTTAAGACCCGGAGAACCGGCGGGCATCTCGATCACGATCTGTCGTTTGCCGGCGGAATTCATGGTCAGATAGCCTTCGGTGTCATAGGCGCGGGGTACCTCGGCCAAAAACTGTTCGCAGAGCGTCTCGTCATGAAAGATGCGCTCGTCGAACCAGTAGGAATTTGCATCGATAATCATTGGTTGGAACCGCCTTTCATCTTGTTGAAAACATTCTAGAAAAGCAGATACCCGGACATCAATTCCAGCTTAAGCCCATTGTATTCCATTTTGGAATAGAACTAGCCGCTCACGCGCGAACCTCGCCCGCTCAACGAGACAAGCGCTAACAGCACGGGCTTAGACAGAAAACGGTCGGCCCGCATCCGTTGCGGGCCGACCGTTTCATTACAGGCTACCTTTGCCGTTACGCCTGGCGGTAATGGTCAAAGAAGTCGGCGAGGTCTTCGAGGGACTCTTTGAGTACTTCCATGCGCGGCAGGTACACGATACGGAAGTGGTCGGGCTCAGCCCAGTTGAAGCCGCCGCCGCGCGTGATCAGGATCTTCTTCTCGTGCAGCAGGTCAAGGGCGAACTGCTCGTCATCGGTGATGTTGAACTTCTTCACATCCATCTTGGGGAAGATGTAGAACGCCGCGCGCGGCTTAACCACCGAGATGCCGTCAATCTTGTTAAGCGCCTCATACACAAAGTTGCGCTGCTCGTAGACACGGCCGCCAGGACGGATGTAGTCGTTAACGGACTGATGACCACCGAGTGCCGTCTGAACGATCGACTGAGCCGGCACGTTGGAGCACAGGCGCATGTTGGAGAGCATGTTGATACCCATGATGAAGTCGCTCATGCAGCGCTGGTTGCCCGAAAGCACCATCCAGCCAATACGATAGCCCGCAATCATGTGCGACTTGGAAAGGCCGCTAAAGGTGACACAGGGCAGATCGGGAGCGAGCGAGGCAATCGAGACGTGCTCATAGCCGTCCATGCACAGGCGGTCGTAAATCTCGTCTGCAAAAATCATGAGCTGGTGCCTGCGCGCAACCTCAACGATGCCCTCGAGCACCTCACGCGGATAGACGGAACCCGTGGGGTTGTTAGGGTTGATGATGACGAGGGCTTTGGTCGCGCTCGTGATCTTGGACTCCATATCCTCCAGGTCGGGATACCAATCCGCCTGCTCATCACACAAATAATGTACGGGATGACCGCCGGCAAGGGTTGCGCACGCCGTCCAGAGCGGATAGTCAGGGCTGGGGATCAGAATCTCGTCGCCATTGTCGAGCAGCGCGTTCATCGAAAGCTGAATGAGCTCGGACACGCCGTTGCCCGTGTAGATATGCTCCATCTGAACGTTGGGCAGGCCCTTGATCTGCGAATACTGCATGATCGCCTTGCGCGCGGAGAACAAGCCGCGCGAGTTGGAATAGCCTTCGCAGTCGGGCAGCTGCTGGCGCATGTCCTTGATGACCTCGTCGGGCGTGCGGAAACCGAAGGGCGCCGGGTTGCCGATATTGAGCTTGAGGATGCGCTCGCCCTCGTCCTCCATACGGGCAGCCTCGTCGACGACGGGACCGCGCACGTCATACAGGACGTTATCGAGCTTGGTGGATTTAGAAAAAGTACGCATGGTGGTGCTCCTTGCAATTTGAGCTGAGGGATGGGGTTCGGGCTTGGAATCGTTGCGGGGTGATGATGCCTCGCCTTGATCGGCGTCGCCGGCAAGCAGCCAGGTAACATCGACCTCCAAAATACGGGCGAGCAGCTCAGCCACATCGCGCCGCGGGATCGTCTTGCCGCTCACATATTGGCTCATCTGACTCTTGCCGAGTTTTTTGCCGAGCATCTCCGATGCGCGGATTACGTCCGACTGGCGAACGTCGCGATCGGACATAGTCTGTCGCAGGCGATCGCTAAACGTCTCTTGGGCCACTAGAACCTCCTTGCTGGCAAAGTTCAATTTATAGAATACGAATTGAACCAAGGTTCAATTTAGGCAGCAGTATAACGCGGCACCTCATTCGAAAGTTCAATTTCATAAGAAAATGCACCAGACTCTGAGATTTGCCCAAAGTGGGCAATGACGCGCACACGTTTAGAGGTATTCGAGGAAACGGGCGGCGGCAAGCGAAACATCGGCCGTTCGATATATCGCATTGATCTGCCGATGAGGATGTCCCTCGAGCGGACGCACGGCAACATCGAACTGACAGCGACGCAAGATGAGCGCGGGAAGAATGCTAACGCCCAGGCCGTCCTCGACCATAGCCATAATCGCATAGTCATCCCAGGTCGACAGCTTAGAGCGCACCGCCAGGCCCGCGCGGCGAAACAGCGGCGTAATCTCGTCGTCGCTACCGCGTTCCAGCAGGATAAACTGCTCGTTGGCCAAATCGGCAAGGGAAACGACCTCCGCGGTGGCAAGCGAGGAGTCCGCTGGCACCACGGCCATCAGCTCGTCTTGCACCAACGGTCGCGACGCCATGCCGGCGCCGCGTGGCTCGCGCGGAATAAAGCCCAGGTCGCAGCGACCTTCCGCCACCCATTGTTCAATCTCTGAGTAATCGCCCATCAGCAACTCATAATCGACGTCCGGATGATCGGCGCGAAAGCGCGCAATCACCGGCGGCAGCACGTGGGTCGCCACACTCGAAAACGTACCGATGCAGATTTTGCCGCGCATGAGTCCACGCATCTCATCCACCCGTCGCTGCAAGCGAGTGAATTCCTCGCAGAGCGCCTCGACAGCCGGCATGACCTGCCGCCCGTCGGCAGAAAGAGCCACGCCCTCGCGACTGCGGTCGAGCACCTTAAAACCCCAGTCGGCCTCAAGATCGGCCACCATACGGCTCACGCCCGACTGCGAATAGCTCAGGCGCTCGGCAGCACGCGTAAAGCTTCCGGCGCGCACCGTCTCCAGCAGCACCTGCATCTTTTGGATATTGGTCTCCACGGCACGTCCCCACCCTTGCATGAGTTTTTGTCATGTTTTCCATGCATTATATTCGCTTTTCTTCTAAAGCCAGTTCACCCATAGTGAACATGTTCGGATATAGAGGGGATGTCAGCGCATGAACAACGGACTGTTTACATACTTAGCAGCATTACTGTTGTTTGGCTCTAACGGCATCATCGCCGCAGCTATCGCACTGCCGAGCTCCGATATCGTGCTGCTGCGCACTTTTCTGGGAGCCCTCTCGCTTTTAACCATCCTCGCCACTACCCAACACCATAAGTTGCAGGCGCCATCTCGTCCCCGCGAAGCCGCGGCCCTCCTCCTCTCGGGAGCTGCGCTGGGCGCCAGCTGGATTTTTCTGTTCCGCGCCTACCAGACGATCGGCGTCGGCGTATCCTCGCTGCTGTACTACTGCGGCCCCATCATTGTCATGGCGCTCTCCCCGCTCATCTTTGGCGAAAAGCTGACCGGCGGCAAAATCGCCGGCTTTGTCGCCGTCGCCTGCGGTGCTTTTCTTATTGCAGCGCAAGGTCTAGGCGGCAATATGCCCATTGCGGGCATCGTCTGTGGAATCGCCTCGGCCTTCTGCTATGCATTGATGGTCATCGCTAGCAAGGGTGCGCCGCACATCGAGGGCCTCGAGAACTCCACGCTCCAGGTGTGCGCCGCCTTTGTGACCGCACTGGTCCTCACGCTCATCACGCAGGGCGCTCCCTCATTCCTGTCCGCCGGTATCGCCGCCAGTATTGATTGGCGCGCCGTCGCTATGCTCGGCGTCGTCAACACCGGCATCGGTTGCCTGCTCTACTTTAGCGCCGTCGCCAAGCTGCCCGTCCAGACCGTCGCTGTCGTCGGCTACCTCGAGCCGCTTTCGGCGGTCGTGTTCTCGGCCGCCCTTTTGGGTGAAGCCATAACACCGGTCCGCCTGATGGGCGCCGCGCTTATCATCGGCGGCGCGATTTTTTGCGAACTCGCCGGCAAACGCGCAAACGCCAAGGCTGGCATCGCCCAGACAGCACGTGCTTAAAAGCCCTGCTTTGAAATGCTACCTGCATAGATAAATAATCCCCAGCGGAGGATTATTGTCTAAAATAACCCGATGTGCCAAACTGCTCTTGTATGTATAAAGACGGCATAAAGTTTTTTGTCCTAGACAGATAACCGGATGCCTAAGGGAGTCCTCGTGGCACACAACAAACTGGAGGCAAACCTCCAAGACCAGCGCGGGCAAGGCGGGCACGGAGCCATCCCCCTCTCCGCTGGCATGCTGCTCGTAACGCTCGGCGTCGTCTATGGCGACATCGGCACGAGCCCCATGTACACCATGAAATCAATCGTCGCCAACAACGGCGGCATCGGTACCGTCAGCGAGGACATGATCCTGGGCGCGCTTTCGCTCGTCATCTGGACCATGACGCTCGTGACCACGGTCAAGTACGTGGTAATCGCCATGAAGGCCGACAACCACAACGAAGGCGGCATCTTCGCCCTGTTCAGTCTCGTGCGCAAGGTGGCGCCATGGCTGATTCTCCCCGCCATGATCGGCGGCGCGGCACTGCTTGCCGACGGCATCCTCACCCCCGCCGTCACGGTCACCACAGCCATCGAGGGTCTGCGCACCATAGAATGGGGCCATGCGCTGCTGGGCGACGGCCAAACCAACGTCATCATCATTACCATCATCATTATCTGCGGTCTGTTTGCCATGCAGCGCGCCGGCACCTCGTCAATCGGCAAACTGTTCGGCCCGCTTATGACGCTATGGTTCCTGTTCCTGGCGGGCGCCGGTCTGTTCAACATGCTCGGCAACCTGTCCATCTTGCGCGCACTCAACCCCATCCGCGGCATCATGTTCCTGTTCTCGCCCATCAACCACTCGGGCATCATGGTGCTCGGCTTTGTCTTTCTGTCGACGACCGGCGCCGAGGCGCTCTATTCGGACATGGGTCACGTGGGCAAGGCTAACATTTACGCATCCTGGCCGTTCGTAAAGGCAGCGCTCATCCTTAACTATCTGGGTCAGGGCGCTTGGCTGCTCGCCAGCAACTCCAATCCCCAGATGCTCGCGATGGACATCGTCAACCCGTTCTACATGATGCTTCCCGAGCCCCTGCGCCCCTTTGCCATCGTGCTTTCAGCCGTGGCGGCCATCATCGCCTCGCAGGCGCTCATCACCGGCTCGTTCTCGCTGGTATCCGAGGCAACGCGTCTCAACCTTATGCCGCATCTGCGCATTCACTACCCCAGCGACACCAAGGGCCAGCTCTATATTCCGCTCGTCAACAACATCATGTGGGTCGGCTGCATCTTCATCGTGCTGCTATTCCAGAACTCTGAGCGCATGGAAAGCGCCTATGGCCTCGCCATCACCGTGACCATGCTCATGACCACCACACTGCTGACGAGCTATATCGCCGGCATCCTCAAGCACAAGCTGGGTGCTTGCGTCTTCGCCCTGCTCTTTGGTGCCATTGAGCTGTGCTTCTTCGCTTCGTGCCTCACCATGTTCTTTGACGGCGGCTACGTCATGATCTTCCTGGCCGCGCTGCTGTTTGGCCTTATGTATGTGTGGCGCCGCGGCACCGCCATCGAGCGCACGCAAACGATCCTGCTGCCCGTCTCCAAGTACATCGATCAGCTCAACCGCCTGCGCAACGACGAGACCTATCCCGTGCTCGCTGACAATCTGGTATTTCTCACCAACAGCCCCGACCCGCTCACGCTCGACCGCGACGTGCTCTATTCCATCCTGGACAAGCACCCCAAGCGCGCCAAGGCATATTGGTTCATCAACGTGCACGTTACCGACGAGCCCTATACGCACGAATATTCCGTTGAGACCTTTGGCACAGACTTCCTGTTCCGGGTGCGCTTGGACCTGGGCTTTAAGGTCAATCAGCGCATCAACGCCTACCTGCGCCAGATCGTTGGCGACCTGATGGCATCGGGTGAGTTGCCGCCGCAGCATCACACCTACTCTATCTACGAGACACGCGGCAACGTGGGCGACTTCCGTTTTTGTATGCTGCGCAAGATGCTTGCCCCCGAAACGGACATCAACCGCAACGACCACCGTGTGATGGCCATCAAGTACGCCGTCCGCCGCGCCTGCGGAAGCCCGGCACGTTGGTATGGTCTCGAGAACTCGGCCATCATCATTGAGTACGTACCGCTTTTTGCCCGCATGCGTCCGGCAGTCAAACTCATTCGCACCCAGGTGCCGCTCGAGATCCTGATCGAAGAGGCCGAGGAAATGGAAGTCGACATCTTCTCGGACGACCTGGTCAACGGCAACGAAGCCGGTAAGAGTATGAACGTCGATCCCACCGAGCTGCTCGAGAGCGTCGCCGATACGCCCGAACAGCAACAGCTCGACGGCCTCGAGAGCGAACAACTCAACGACGCCAACTTCTAGCGACGTCACAAATCGACGACAGCGGCCCTGCATCTCACGGGAGACGCAGGGCCGCTTTGCATTGCAGTAAAGCTAACGGCTACGAACGACGCGGCTCGGGAACCACGAGCCTATCGGGGCTCGCGCCCTCGGCATCCATCAGGCTCACGTAGCGAATCGACGGATCCCCATACATCGCGTAGTAATAATTCCCCGTGCGCGCGCTAAAGCATCCGGTATAGATAGTCTTCTCGAACTTGCCATCGCCCATCCTGGACGCCCCCTCAATCATCACCACGCCCTCGAGTGAACGGAACATGCGGACGACGTTTTCGGTCTCGCTCTCCTTTTGCGGGTAATTGGCATTGAGGTACGCCGCCTTTACAAAACGGCTCGGCGAATAGCAGTCACCCGGAATACCGCGCATGCCGGCACCCGCGCCATAGGGCTTGAGCTCGGCGCCACGCCATGTCGCCGTCTGCGGAAAATCGCTTGTGGCCGTGATATAGGTGCGCAGGTTTTCCATGTGCCACGGGAAGGTGGGCTGATTGGCAAGGGTGTCGACCGGATCGTCGTATACATGCAGGCCGTCAGCCATCATCTCGACCACGATGCTACGCTGGCTGTCGCCGATAATCCAATGGAGCAGCGACACGCCCAGCCCCTCTCCGGCAGATTTGGCGACAATCACCGTATCGCGCAGCGCAGCCTCGACCTCGTCGACCGTCGAGAACGTCGCTGCCACCCACAGGGGAAACTCATAGGCCGCGATATTGGTCTTTCCATCAACCGGTCCCTCGGCATACTCGGCATAACCCGGGAAATTGAGGCCCGCCACGGCGAGGCCCGCATCGTTGCCGCAATCGAAGAACATAGGGTAGTTCTTGTAATCGATGCACATACCGATCACCGCGTGTGCCGCTGTCGCGTCGTCGATAAACGAATACGGAATGTGGAACCCGCGCGGCATCACGCGAACCTGTTGGCCGTAGTCAAAGCTCCAGTCGAGGTTGCGGCCCAGATACATGTGACCAGAATTATCGGTAAATCGAATGCTCGTACACATAGCGCCTCCCAGCTTTACGTTCCTGCTAAGGTTATTGTCTCCAAACAAAAAGGCGCTAAACACAAAAGCCCGGACATGACAACAACGTCATACCCGGGCTCAAAGACCGCAAATTCGGTCCCCAATTGAACCGCTCTAGACGAGTTTGCCTAAGCAGTGATCAATCATGTGTTGAATCATTTGAGCCTCGAAGCCCACAAAGTCCTGCTTGCGCTCGCGCATCTTGCCGTCGACGATCACGTCAAAGGCAACCTTGCACTTGATGTAGCGCGTGGACTTGGTGATCTCCTCGTGCGTCAGGCAGCTCTCCTCCATCTTGCTGGCGCCCAGGCCAAACACCAGACGGGGGTTGTAGAGCACGTGGGGCTCGCCGGCGTCGTCCAGATAGACGCAGACCTTCTTGGTAACGCCAATCTGGTTAGCGGCAAGGCAGCCGGCATCGTCGAGCGACTTGATGGTATCGATCAGGTCCTGTGCCACCGACTCGTCCTCGACGGTCGCGACCTCGCAACGCTGAGACAGAATAGCCTCGTCGTGGCAGAGCTCTTTAATCATACGTTCCTCCATAGGGGTCGTTGTAACTGCTTAAGTATACGGTACCTACACATTTTCATACGGAAAATACCGCCCGTCCGCTACAAAGCGCCGAACATCAACATGTGAGGAACAGCAAGGTTGTAAAGGCGATATAGTGAGTGAGTTCGTGTCAATCGGCCTAAACTCGGGGCCGAACAAGGAAAGGGTATACATGGACGAACTATTTCACGTCAGCGAGCGCAAGTCCACAATCGGGACTGAACTTCGCGCTGGACTGACAACGTTCCTGGCGATGGCCTACATCATTGCCGTCAACCCCGCGGTGCTCTCGGGCGCCGGCATCGATGCGGGAGCGCTCGCCTGCGCCACTTGCCTGGGCGCCGGCATCATGACCATCTGCATGGGCGTCTTCGCCAACCGCCCGCTCGCCTGCGCGTCGGGCCTGGGCATCAACGCCATGATCGCGGGCATCGCCACCACCATGTGCGGCGGTGACTGGCACGTAGCCATGAGCGTTATCTTCCTCGAGGGTATCGTCATCTTGCTGCTCGTCCTTTGCGGCCTGCGCGAGGCCATCATGGATGCCATCCCTGTGGTCCTGCGCCACGCCATCTCGGTTGGCTTGGGTCTGTTCATCGCCATGATCGGCCTGTGCGACGCCGGCATCATCACCGCTGGCGCCGGTACGCTCGTCGGCCTGGGCGACATCGCCTCCCCCACCTTTATCGTCGGCATCATCTCCATCGTCGTGACGGTTGCCCTGGCTTCCCGCAACGTGCCGGGCTCGCTGCTCATCGGCATCATCGTCGCCGTTATCGCCGGTATCCCGCTGGGCGTCACCCATGCGCCCGAGGGCCTTATCGCCCCGCTCAACTTCTCGACCTTTGGCGCCCCGTTTGCCAGCACCGCCGATGGCAACATGGCCATCGTGAAGGTTCTGACCGACCCGATGCTGCTCGTCGTCGCCTTCTCGCTGCTCATGAGTGACTTCTTCGACACCATGGGCACCGCGATGGCCGTCGCCAAGCAGGGCGAGTTCCTGACCGAGGACGGCAATGTCGAGGACATCCGTCCCATCCTGGTCGTCGACTCCGTGGCTGCTGCTGCCGGTGGCTTTATGGGCGTCTCCTCCATTACCACCTTCGTCGAGTCTACCTCTGGCGCTGCCGACGGTGGCCGCACGGGCCTCACCTCCGTCACCACCGGCGTGCTGTTCATTCTCGCCGCGTTCTTCTCCCCCATCGTCACCATCGTCTCCAGTGCCGCCACCTGCGGTGCTCTGGTCTACGTCGGCTACCTCATGATGAGCGAGGCCTCCGAGATCGACTGGTCCGATGTGTCGCAGGGTTTCCCGGCGTTCATGATTGTCGCCGGCGTGCCCTTTACCTACTCCATCTCTGCCGGCATTGGCCTAGGCTTTATCGCCTACGTGATCGTCGCGCTCTTTAAGGGCGAGGCCTCCAAGATCAAGCCGCTCATGTGGATCGCAGCCCTCGCCTTCCTCGTCTACTTCTTTGTAGCGTAGCGGCAAAGCTGCCAAAGCAGAACACCAAAGCGCGGAATCGCATCGAGCGGCTCCGCGCTTTTCTTTTAAAGCCAGGCAACGCACGGACGCGCGATGTATTGCTTCCCGAGTTTTGGACATTTTGCCCTCCAAACGGCACTACCGCCGGCTACATCCTGCAGATATGCTGGGCGTAGTCGCATAGGCCCTATGAGGATGGGAGTAACCATGGCCGCCTTGTTCACGACCCCCAAGCGCAATGACAAAACCTCTGGAGCCCATTTTGTCGAGCCCGACGTGCGCCGTCGCACGCTGCTCGCACACGGCAGCTGGCGCCGCGTGACACGCCGCATCGTCGTGGGCGCCGTGTGCGCGCTCACGGCAAGCTCGCTGCTCATGCCGAGCGTCTCGCTCGCAGCGGAATGGGTCAAGGTCGGCGGCAACAAGTACAACACCGCGGCGAGCGACGAGGCCGGTACGTGGTCGTGGGACGGCGCCGACGACTTGAAGCTCAACAACTATAACGGCGGCGAGATCCAGGCCGCAGGCAAGCTCAACGTGAATTACTCGGGAACCAACATCGTCACTGCCGAATGGATCGAAAGCATCAACGTTTCTCATGGCACTAACGAGAATGCCGAGCTCAATATCCAAGGCGACGAGGGCGGCACGCTCAGCGTGACATCTACTGAGGACGCTATCCTCTCCACGGGTAATATCAACATCGACGGAGCCGGATCCGTCAACGCCACGAGCACTGGGTTTGATGCCATCAATGCCGGAGGTGATCTCGCTATCAAAGGTTCGGGCAACGTCAACGCCACGGGTACATCGGATGGCATCAGGGCAAACGGCAATATCACGATTGACGACAGCGGAGCCGTCACCGCCAGGGCTACCAAGGACAAGGGTATTGGAGCCGACAAGAACCTCACCATCAAGGGTGGCGGGACGGTCGAGGCAAGCTCAGCCGATGGTGAGGCCCTTTGGAGCGGCGGCAATATCAACATCTCGGACGGCAGCCAGGTCAAGGCAAGCTCCGAGGGATATCATGCCGTCGACACTGAGGGCAGTCTCGCGGTCACGAACGCCTCCCTTGACGCAAGCGGTGTTGAATATGGCGTCTATGCCCACAAGGGCATTACGCTCGATCACGCGACCGTGACGGTCCGTACCAGCGCGAACGGCGGCCAGGCCATCGCCCTCATCACTGACGGGGGCGACATCGACATCAAGAACGGCTCCACCGTGGACGCGTTTGCGGAAGGCGAGGTTTCGGCTGCATTCTCCACCAGAAACAATCGACCCAACGAGAAGGGCGGCCACATCTACATCAGCGACTCCGTTGTCAAGGCCATAGCCCGCTATGTCGAGAACGGCGACGGCCCCATCCCCTACAGCGAAAACCAAGATGGCGAGACGAGGCGCGAACCCCAAGGCGAGAACATCGGCATCATCGCCCAGACCAGCGAGGGCGTCACACCCGCAGTCATCTCGATCATCCGCAGCAAGGTAACGGCCGAAGGAGATACAGCGGCAATCTTTGCCCGTGCCATGAGCGCTGACGGCAAGACAATCGGCACCATCAAGATTGAGAACGCCGCCATCCAGACGCCCGAAGGCGGCAAGGTCATTGACTATCGCAAGCTCCGTGACGGCATCTACGAGGCAGGCCAAGCCATCGGCACGGGCGACGTCACGGTCGACTCCCTCTATATCAAAGCAGTCGCCAAAAGTACGACCATCGCACCTCCCGAGGTAGCCAAGCCGGAAGACCCCAAGCCCGACGAGACCAAGCCCGCAGAAAGCCAGCCCGCGGAGTCCAAGCAGAACCCCAAGCCTGAGGGCTCAAAGCCGACCAAGGCCGTTGCGGCTTCAACCACGAAAGCCAAGACTACCGGCAAGCTCGCGGCAACCGGCGACGCCTCGAGCGCAGCCATCGTGGCAGCCGCCCTTGCGGGAACAGCCGCCATCGCCGCAGGCGCCGTGGTGAGCCGCAAGCGTTCTTAGACGCCTCTGCGCACACGGCAGCTCCCGCGAAGGCCCCGAGCCCCAGCACCGTTTAACAACGCCACCGCCGAGCTCCCCTCCGGCGGTGGCGTTTTCCATATGCGTCCGCAGGGGATGCACGAGATTGTCTTTGGTCTAGCCCAACCGGCATACGCTGGCGTGCGACAATTGGGGCTGCCGATATCACAACACTGAGAGAAGCCCGTCATGGAAGCGCATCAAAAGCAGATAACCGTTTATTCGAATCATACGGAAAGCGCGCCTGTCATCTACCTTCCTGTGGTCGTGGGCGACGGCAGCGAGGTTTATAAGTGTTGCCGAGAGCTCGACTGTCCGCCATTCGCCCTCGTCACCATTGGCGGGCTCGATTGGAATCGCGAGCTGAGCCCCTGGGCATGCGACGGAACCGTACGCGATGCCGAGCCTTTCGGCGGCCAAGCTGCCGATTTTCTTGATGAGCTGCTGAATCAGATAATCCCCCAGGTCGAGTCGTCGCTTCCTCAGCCGCCCACCTGGCGCGGCATTGCCGGTTACTCGCTCGCGGGCCTCTTCGCACTCTGGTCCCTCTGGCAAACCGACGCCTTTGACCGCGCCGCGAGCGCATCGGGGTCGCTATGGTTTCCCGACTTTGTCGACCGTGCCAGCACGGCCCCTTTTGCCAGCAGCCCGCAAGCCGTCTACCTGTCACTCGGCAAAAAGGAAACCAAGACGCCCAACCGCATGATGCGGCATGTACTCGACGACACACGCGCGATGGAAGCGTTGCTCGTCGAGCGCGGCATTCCAACAACGCTGGAGCTCAACCCCGGCAATCACTTTGCCCAAACCGACTTGCGCATGGCCCGCGGCATACACTGGATACTGACACATTAAAAATGGTGCCCACACGCATATACGCATGGGCACCATATCTTGTTTTAGCTGAACGCAGCTGCTACTCAGCAGCCTCCTCAAGCTCGGAGACATCAAACTCAAAGTCGTTACCCGGCAGGATGGCGTTGAGCACGATGCCCACCAGCGAGCCCACGGCAAGGCCGGAAAGCGAAATCGTCACGCCACCCAACTCCAGCACGATGGCACCGGCGGTGCTGTACGCAATGCCGAGCGAAAGCACGAGCACCAAAGCCGCAACCAACACGTTGCGGTTGTTTTGGAAATCGACCTGGTTCTCGATGAGGTTGCGAACGCCCACGGCGCTGATCATGCCGTAGAGCACGAGCGACACTCCGCCGATTACACACGCCGGTATGGCGGCGATGACCGCGGCGAACTTGGGGCAGAACGAAAGCACAATGGCGCAGCACGCGGCGATGCGAATCACACGCGGGTCGAACACGCGCGTCAGGGCGAGCACGCCAGTGTTCTCACCATACGTAGTGTTGGCCGGAGCGCCAAAGAGCGAAGCCAGAATCGTGGCAAGACCATCACCGAGCAGTGTGCGGTGCAGGCCGGGGTCGGCGATGTAGTTACGCTCGCAAGTGGAGCCGATAGCGGAGATATCACCGATATGCTCGATCATGGTCGCAAAGGCCAGCGGCATGATGGTGATGATGGCCGTCGTGGCAAGACCGCTATCGAACTGCGGCCCAAAGAGCGCAAACACGGTGTTGTCCCACACGATGGGCAGACCGACCCACGGAGCGGCGGCAACGCCCGAGAAATCAACCTCGCCGAGCGCAGCCGCAACGGCATAGCTCACCACAACGCCCAGCAAAATCGGCACGATCTTGACCATGCCGCGACCCCAAATGTTGCAGATCACGATAACGGCAACGGCAATAACAGCCACAAGCCAATTGGTCTGGCAGTTGGCAATGGCGGAGCTCGCCAGAATCAAGCCGATGGAAATGACGATGGGGCCCGTCACCACCGGCGGAAAGAAGCGCATGACGCGCTTGGCGCCAAAGGCGCGGAACAGGGCCGCCAGCACCGGATAGAGCAGACCGGCGCAGGCTACGCCCAGGCAGGCGTAGGGCAAAAGCTCGGTCTCGCCGTTGGGCGCGATTGCGGCATAACCGGCAATAAAGGCAAACGATGAGCCCAAAAATGCCGGCACCTTACCGCGCGACAGGAAGTGGAACAGCAGCGTGCCCAAGCCGGCAAACAAAAGCGTTGCCGATACCGAGAGGCCGGTGAGCACGGGCACCAGCACGGTGGCGCCAAACATGGCAAACAGGTGCTGTAGGCCGAGCAGGAACATGCGCGGGCGGCCGAGCGACGATGCGTCGTAGATGGCATCGCTGACGGCGGGCGTCGAGGACTGGGACATGGATGTCCTTTCGAATGGAAGGGCGATCAGGCATATCGGATAACCTGCCCGAACGATACGATCCGAACCATTGTACGCGATACACTATGCCTCGCACGCGCCGCCACCTGCAAACACTAGCGCTATTTCCAAACGCGCTCGGCAATGCGCTTGACCAGCGCGATCTTTGCCCACTGTTCATCCTCGGTCAGTTTGTTGCCGATCTCGCAGCTGGCAAAGCCGCACTGGGGCGACAGGTACAGGTTCTCGAGCGGTACGTACTTTGCCGCTTCGTGGATGCGCTCGACGATGGCATCCTCGTCCTCGAGCTCTGGCGCCTTGGTGGTCACCAGGCCCAGCACGACCTTCTTGCCGGGAGCGACGTACTTGAGCGGCTCAAAGCCACCGGCGCGCGGCGTATCAAACTCAAGATAGAACGCGTCGACATCCTCGCGCGCAAACAGGTACGGCGCAATGGGATCGTAACCACCCTCGAAGGCATACGTGGAGTGATAGTTGCCGCGGCACACGTGCGTGTTGATGACCAGATCGTCGGGCTTGCCCGCGATAGCGGCATTGTTGAGTGCCACGCCCAGCTCGCTCACCTTTTGCAGGTCAACCGGGCTCATGCCGGTCTTGGACACAAAGTCGCTATCGCAATAGATGCCCCAGGTGCAGTCATCAAATTGGATGTTGCGGCAGCCTGCGGCATACAGGTCGGCAATCACGGTGCGATATGCCGCGGCGATGGCATCGGCGAGCTCTTCGTCGGTCTTGTAGACGGCGCGCAGACTCTCCTGCTGACCATCGCAGCGGTCGAGCGTGACTTCGGAGAACGTCTGAATCGGCGCCGGAATGGTCTGACGCGCGACCTGGCCCTCCCCCTCAAGCGCCTTGACAAACTTGAAGTGCTCGACGAACGGATGGTTCTCGCCGCTGATGGGACCGGTTACAACAGCGGTGTCGGCGGTAGTCTCCTCATCGTGGAACATATAGCCCGTACGAGAGGCACGATGCTCGACGCCGTTAAGCCCCCACATAAAGTCGAGATGCCAATAGCTGCGGCGGAACTCGCCATCGGTGATCACCTGCAGGCCGGCGGCCTTTTGCTTAGCCACCAAATCGCGAATGGCCTCGTCCTCGACGGCCTTAAGCCCCTCGGCATCAAGCGTGCCTGCTGCATAGGCAGCGCGGGCGTCCTTTACGGTCTGCGGACGAAGAAAGCTGCCGACGATATCGGCGCGAAACGGCGCGTTCGGTTGAATCGAAGTGCTCATAGATATCTCCCTTTGCATTGGTTGCTTTACTGGGACACAGTATGAGCGTTCATATGGCCATCGTAAAATATACGTTTATAACAGTTTGATATAGATGCTTCCTATATCAGTCTGGACTGCCATAAAGAGATTTGACCCATGCAGGACGCAGCAGTCTAGATGTGCTGACGGATCGCGTCGATATAGGCTTGGCCGTAGCGCGTGAGCGTCGTGTTCTTGCGTGTGATAATACCGATCTCCATGTACTCGTCCACATCGAGCGGAATTGAGATAATACCGGGACCGTTAAGTTCATGGCTGATCACGCCCGAACACACCGTGTAACCGTTAAGGCCCATAACTAGGTTGAACAGCGTCGCACGGTCACGCACACGGATATTCTTGCGGCGCTCAAACGTCGAGGTCAGCTCCTCAGAATAATAAAACGAGTTATAGCTGCCCTGCTCATAGGACAGGAATGGGTAGTCCTCGAGATCTTCGAGTGTCACGCTGGCGTGGTCCGCCAATGGATGGTCGGCGCATACAAAGACATGAGGCGCAGCGCAGAAGAGCCCCTCGAATACGAGTTCGTTGGCGGCGAGCATGCGCTCGATAACCTCGCGGTTATGCTCGGATAAGTACAGGATGCCCAGTTCGCTTTTCATATGCGCGACGTCCTCGATAATCTCGTGAGTCTGCTCCTCGCGCAGGGTAAAGTCGTAGCGCGCGGCATCGAACTCGCGGATCACGTCGACAAACGCGTTAACGGCAAAGGAATAATGCTGACAGCTCACACTAAAGTGCGGCACCTGCTCGGACGTGCCTTTGTACTTGCCCTCGAGCAGGTCGGCCTGGTCGAGCACCTGGCGCGCGTAGCCCAAGAAGGTCTCGCCTTCCTCGGACACAATGACGCCCTTGTTGGTGCGCTCGAAGATGTGCACGCCCATCTCGTTTTCGAGATCGCGGATCGACGCGGTAATCGAAGGCTGCGACACAAAGAGCCGGCGCGAGGCCTCGGTGATACTGCCGCATTCGGCAACCTTAACAACATACCTGAGTTGTTGAAGCTTCATGACTTTCTCCCTAGACGTTCGTAACGCCAAAACCCGCTGTGTCCATCTGACGCATAAACGACGGCATCTCCCCCGTCGCGGCGCAGGCGGCAATCTGATGCAGAGCCCCGGCGACCGTATCATCTGCCGCAGCGCCGATATGCCAGCGCGCGGCAGCCGTGACGGCCTCGTTGGCATTGGCGACTGCGACGGAGTTGGGAACGGCATCGATCATGGGCAGATCGTTATCGGAATCGCCGAATACGGCCACCTCGTCGAGCGTCAGGCCCAAAGCGCGCGCCAGCTCCAGCGCAGCGCAACCCTTGTCCCAATCTGCTGGAAGAATGTCGAATAGGCGCACACGATTGTTGGGAAACACGAGCGAGAGTTCCGGCACCTCAGCGGCAACGCGCTCGCGTAGCTCAGCGAGCTCCTCACGCGAACGGGCACTCCAGATATTCGCCTTGTATACCGGGGCATCATCGACAACAGGACGGCACGGGGCCTCCTCGCCTTTGAGCCATGCGTTGCCACCCGACTCCATGGCGCGACCCACACGCTCGGGATCACTCGTCACACAATAGGCATCGTTATTCCAAAAGTCATCGCCCAGGCTGTAGACTTTCAGATACGTATCGTCGGTCTCTTGCTCCAAGTAGCCAGCCAAGCGCATCAGGGCGGCGTTGTCGGTCGCATGCGAGGCCACCACCTCGCCGTCCACAAACATGACCTGGCCGTTGCAGAACGCACCGGTCGAAAAGCACTCGGAACAATTTTTGAACATCCAGCCCATCGCGGACGGTTGGCGACCCGAAACCGGGCCAAAGTGCAGACCCGCCGCCTGCATGGCATGAATGCCCTCGATGGCGTAGTCGCTGGCGCCGTCATGCCCGGCCGGAATCAGCGTATCGTCCATATCGGTCAGCACAAGTTTAATCATAAGGTCCCCCGTCATTTTCACCGTAACCATTGTAACGACCTACCAATAAGGGACAGGTTTATTTTGGCAGGTTTTATCTGGGAAAATACCGCACCCCAGTTGCCACCTGCCAAAATAAACCTGTCCCTTTTTGGCAGGTGCGCTAGTATAGGGAGCAACAGATTCGATGCGGGAGTGCCGGCGGTGCAAACCACAAGGCTGAGAGGGCATGGGGCCCAATCCTTTGAACCTGTCAGTTAATGCTGGCGTAGGGAGCATGCCGCCTTTACAGGGGCGCTGTCTATGCACAGCGCCCCTCTTCTATGCCAAGGAGGCATGTGCAGTGATCAATTCGGAACAGCTCAAGCAAAACGTAGTCAAGGCCGCGGAGGAGATTCGCGCCACCAATCCGATGGCCGGCTCCATCACCAATACGGTGACGATTGATTTTGTCGCCAACGCACAGCTCGCCGTGGGTGGATCGGCCGCCATGGTCTACCTGCCCGACGAGGGCGAGGCGCTCGTTGCCGGCGGCGGCGCCATCTATCTCAATATGGGCACGCTCTTCCCCATCTACGAGCAGACGATTCCCCGCGCAGCCAAGGCGGCGCATGACGCCGGCAAGCCCTGGGTGCTCGACCCGGTGGGCCTGGGCATCGGTAGCCTGCGCACCCAGCTGGTAAACGAGCTCAAGCAGTACAAGCCTGCCATCGTGCGCGGCAACGCCTCCGAGATCATCGCGCTTGCCGCCCTATGGAACCTTGAGGGTGAGGCAGCCGACCTCAGCCGCGCCCGCGGTGTCGACACCACCGACACCGTTGATGCCGCCCGCGATGCCGCTGTGGCGCTCGCTCGCTACACTGGTGGCGCCGTAGTTGTCTCGGGCGAGGTTGACCTGATCACCGACGGCACGACTGTGGCCAAGTCCCATGGCGGCAGCCCGCTCATGTCCAAGATCACCGGCTGCGGCTGCTCGCAGGGCGGCGTGCTAGCCGTGTATGCCTGCGCCGGCGACCCGTTTACGGCAGCCATCTGCGGCACCGCGGTCTACAACGTTGCCGGCACGCGTGCCGCCGCTGTCGCCGATGCCCCGGCAAGCTTTAAGGTCGCCTTTATCGATGAGCTCTACCGCGCGACCGCCCAGGACATTGCCGACAACCGACTCGAGCTCGAGGAGGCATAAGCCCATGTCCGAGGCCGCAGCCAATACCGGCATGAACACCTTGGTCGCCGTGGCCATCGCCCCGTGCGGTACGGGCGACGAGCTCTCCGCCGAGGTCGCCGAAGTCGTGCGCGTCATTCGCGAGAGCGGCCTTCCCAACCGCACCACCTCGATGTTCACCGAGATCGAGGGCGACTGGGACGAGGTCATGCAGGTCGTACGCGATGCGACCTTTGTGTTGGCGAGTAAGGGCATCCGAACCGAAGTCGTACTCAAAGCCGATATTCGACCCGGATTTACCGACACCATGACCGGCAAACTCGAGCGCATGGAAGCACAGATCAAAAAGCAGGAGGAAGCACGATGAGCATCCGCGACAACCTTGATATCTCGGCCTATCTGGTACTCGGCCCCGAAAACACACTCGGGCGCCCCGTGGGCGATGTGGTGGCGCAGGCGCTCGACGCCGGCTTTACCTGCATCCAGGTGCGCTCCAAGGTTGCAAGCGCCCGCGAGATCATTGCTCTGACAGGCGACGCCGCGCAGGCAATCGCGCAGGCCGGCAAGACCGGTCAGGTCGCCCTACTGATCGACGACCGCCTTGACTGCGTGCTCGCCGCGCGCGAGCAGGGCATCGCTGTCGACGGCGTGCACGTGGGCCAGAGCGATATTCCCGTCGAGGTCTGCCGCAAACTTTTGGGCCCCGATGCCATTGTGGGTCTTTCGGCCCGCTGCGAGGAGATGCTCGAGTACGTCAAGACCGCCGACATGAGCCTGGTCGACTACCTAGGCGTAGGCCCACTGCACGAGACCGAGACCAAGCGCGACTGCGGACGCGCGGCCGACGGCTCTATCATCACCAAAAGTTTTGAGGATCTGGCCGCACTCCATGCGGCAAGCCCCGTGCCCATCGTGGTGGGCGGCGGCGTCAAGACGGCCGACCTGCCGCAGCTCAAGGCCACCGGCGTCGATGGCTTCTTTGTGGTGAGCGCCGTCTGCAGCGCCGACGACCCTAACGCCGCCGCCAAGGAACTCGTCGATACCTGGCAGCAGGCATAGACATAAGCCGAGCAGCTGATTCGCAGCCTCATATCTTCAATAGCGGAAAGCGCATCCCAGTTTGGACCTCCATTCCGGGATGCGCTTTCCGTATAGAGGGGCAGTGGGAAACTGCATCCCAGTCTGAACACATATTCCGGGATGAACTTTCCGCCACGGGCCTCTCGCGGAAACCGCATCCCATTCCAAACGCTCATTCCGGGATGCGCTTTCCGCCGAGGTAGCGGCGGCAGCCTCTACCCTGCCAGATATGTCTCCAGCGCCGGCAAAGTCGCCTCCGCATCGCGGCGACCGATCTGATAGATGCGCTCGAGTTCATCGGGCTCGCGGCAGAGCGACGGCACCTTCACCGATTCGCTCGGACGCACCACAAAGATCTCGCCGGCAGCCTCGCGACGTGCCAGGTCATCGAGCGTGGCATTGTAGACCTCATGCCGGTGCTCAAGCGCTGCGACAAATTCCGGGTAGTGACGGAACACGCGCCGCAGCATGGGCATCACGCTGTTGGGCTGCTTCACAAAGCCCGCCGGCTGCGTGAGCACCACGATATTGCGGTCATACCCCTGCGCAAACAGCCATGCACTGGGAATAGAATCGGCCACGCCACCATCCAGATACTTATGCCCGTCAATAGCAACGGGACGCGTCGCCACGGGAATCGCCGACGACGCCCGGATCCACTCGATATCGCGCTCATCGCCATAGGGCAGGTCGTGATAGACGGCCTTGCCCGTCTCGATATCGGTACACACGCACGTAAATCGCATGGGGCAGGCGCGATATGCTTCCAGGTCGATGGGATCGCGCTCGATAGGCACCTCGTGATAGGCAAAGTCGGCATTGTACATATCGCCGGTTCGCAGCCAGCTGGTCACGCTCGCATAGCGCTTGTCGGCGCAATAGGCCTTGTTATAGCGAATGGCGCGGCCGATCTGGCGCGATTTAAAGTTGTAGCCAAACGCCGCGCCCGCCGAGACGCCCACCATATGGTCGCAGGTCAAACCGTGCTCCATCCATACATCGAGCACGCCCGCTGTATACATACCGCGGTAGCCGCCTCCCTCGAGCGCCAGCCCCACCGTGCGCGTCGTATTTGACTGTGCCATGCGACCATCTCCGTTCCTGCGTTTTAAAACGGGACAAGTATACCCGTCAACATATATCGTCCCAGTCGCATTTTTATCGAACATCGCATCGTCGCGCTGCCGCTTGTCGAATAATAGCCGCCCACAGCATGTGCACCCATATATAATTGTGCACCGTTGTTTACACTACTCAGCTGTTATCAACAGCGAACATTAGCCGGCAAATTAACTCAACAACGCAGCAAGGCGGGGGCCTGGATACACGCAAAACGCCGAGCAACGACGCGTGTACACAACGAGCTCGCCCGACGCAATCCGCCCCGACCTCAGAAAGTCGCTTAGAACATGGAAACTGTCAGCAATTACACCGAAACGCTCGAAAAGACCGTTCGCGACCTTCTCGAGCGTCAGGATGATCTGATTAGGACCGCCTTTACCGACCAGCTTACCGGACTTGGCAACCGCGGCGGCTTTGCTCGCTCCTTAGAGGAAATCTGGGAGCAGGAACTGCCCGTGACCATGGCGTTTATCGACATCGATAACCTTAAGCACTGCAACGACATCTTTGGGCATGACGAGGGCAACCGCTATATCTTGCAGGTAAGCCTCTATCTCAAGCTGTATATGAAGGTGGACGAGGCGGCGTTTCGCATAGGCGGCGACGAGTTTGCCATCCTGTCTACGGTTGCGACCGAGGACGACCTCGCCGAACGTCTGGAACACTGCCGAACGGTCCTGCTCAAAAACAACGATTCCGAGATGCCTCACTCGTTTAGCTACGGAGTGTCACATGCCGACCCCGCCCTGGGCGAGGCCCCCAATCGCATGACACTCGATGCCGACCATCGCATGTACGACTACAAGCTACGTCATGCCGTACACCTTGATCGGCGCAATATCTCGCAAGTCCACACCGACGACTTCGAAATAAGCGATCGCATTTTCGACGCCTTTTCGATGCTCAACGAGGGCCGCTATTTCTTTATCGAGAACTTGGACAAACATCGCACCCTTTGGTCGCAAGGCGCCTTGCGCGATCTTGGCCTTCCCTCGGAGCACATAGACAACTGTCGCGATTACTGGAAAACGCGCGTGCATCCCGATGACCTTGAGGCCTACATCAACGACATCGACCAGGTCTATAACGGCACCAAGCACCGTCGCGTCATGCAGTATCGTGTGCGCAATGCCGTCGGCGACTACGTCCTCTGCCGTGCTCGCGGGTTTCGCATCGACGGCGACGAAAATGTCCCCTCGCTCTATGTCGGCGAGCTCGTCAACCACTCACTTGCCGAAACCGTCGACGCCGCGACAGGCCTCGGCACCCAGCGCATGTTGGTCAATGCCATCGACGCCTGTCGTTGCGACCGTTGCGAGACGGGCCTTATAGCGGTGCGCGTTCGTGGCACGACAAAGCTCAACGAGCTCTACGGAGCCGAGGCTGTCGACAACATGCTCGCCGAATACGCAGGCCGCATGCTGTCGATCACCCGCGGCAGGAGCAGGGTCTACCGTTCACGTAGCGTCCAGTTCGTCGTGCTCAGCAACGACCTGGACCACGAGGCATTCGAGCAACTGACCCACCACCTTAAAGAGGCTGTTTTCGCTCCTGTTCGAATCGCAGGCGACACCATTACTCCCGTCTGCCTTGTCGTCCCGACCTTTTACGAGCACTTAACCCATCAAGCGACCGCCGTTTTAGGCGAACTCGACCGTCGCCTTCGCACGGCCGGCGGGCTTGTTCCCAACGACAGCCTCCCCATACCCGAGGCGGAGCGCAAAAGCGCCATAGCCGAACGTATCGACTCGCTCACGGGCCTCTATCGACCCAGTGAATTTATGCGGCGCGCCAACGCATTTCTCGAGGCAAGGCGCGACGGCACCTGGTGCATCGCCACGGTCGACATGGGCCATATGCGCCTGTTTAATGAATGGCACGGCCAGGCCGAGGGCGACCGCGTACTCGCCGATGTGGGCACGGTCCTCAAGGACATCGAGAATGCCGATATGGGCGTCGCAGGGTACTGGGGCCAAGATGACTTTTGCGTACTCATCCCCTTTAAGCACACCACCGTCCATCAAATCTACAACCGCGTTCGCGAGGCAGTAGCCAGGCATGACGACGGCGTAGGTTTTTGGCCGTCCATGGGCGTTTACCCCATCGACTCCAGTGAGGAAATCACCATCGATGCGCAGGCAAAGGCCATGTTTACCAATCGGCGCGCAAAAAACGACTTTAAGGAGCGCATCGCCATTTTCTGCCCCGCGGAGTACGAGCGCGAAGTCGCGTTCCACCGTACGCTGACCGAGTTCCAGTACGCGCTCTCAAACGGCCGCATCACGTACTACCTTCAGCCCCAGGTCGATATGGAAACCGGCAAGATCATTGGCGCCGAGGCACTTACACGCTGGATTGACAAGGACGGCTCTCTCATTTCGCCCGCAACGTTTATCCCCGCACTCGAGGAAAGCGGCTTTGTAGTGACGCTCGACAAGTACATTTGGCAGGGTGTCGCCATATGGCTTCGCGAGCGTCTCGATCGCGGTCTTCGCGTGGTTCCGGTCTCGCTTAATGTGTCGCGCGTGGATATCCTTGCCTGCGACGTTGCCGAACATATGGGGGCGCTCGCCGCCCAATACAACCTACCGCCCGAGCTCATGCGTATCGAGATCACCGAGACGGCTTATACGGGAGAATCCGAGGCCGTGGATAAGCTGACCGCAGATCTGCACACCCGCGGCTTCTCGACCTATATGGACGATTTTGGCACCGGCCAGTCCACGCTCGCGATGCTCAAGAACGTCAACGTCGACGTCATCAAGCTCGACCGCACCTTTGTACCCACCGACCGTGATCAAGGCCGCAGCACGCAAATCATTTCATCGATGCTCGAAATGGCGCAGTCGCTTCATCTGCCCGTCGTGGTCGAAGGCGTCGAGACAAATGAGCAGGCGAACATGCTACGACAAATGGGCGCCCGCTACGCTCAGGGCTTCCTCTACTACCGCCCCATGCCGGCGAAGGATTTTGAGGCATTGCTCGATGGTGACAATGACAACTGATACGCTCACGCGCAAAACGCCACCGCCGAAGGGAGCATTTGTCTCCATTAGCTAACTTATATCCCCAATCCAAGCCGAATTGGGGATATGATACAAACCGTTGTTCTGCCCAAGGAGGTTATCCATCATGAACGAGTCGTACCGCCTGGGCGAGCAATCGATTATTGCCTATCTTCAGCGACTTGCGAATGGCATCTCGACCGCCGAACTCGATGTTGCCGCGCTGCCTGCTGAGCTACGCGCCGTTGGTGAGCAACTGCAAAAGACGCATGCCATCCTGCAACAAGAGCGCCAGCTGCTTGAGCGCAACGCCTATATCGACCCGCTCACCAACTTGGGTAACCGCAGCGGACTCGACCGTCACGTCGAGCAGCTCTGGCGCAAAGGCGACCCCTTCACCTGCGCCTATATTGACATCGACCATCTCAAGCATTGCAATGATAGGTTTGGCCATGCCGAAGGCAATCGCTATATTCTGAGCATCTGCCGCACGCTCTCCGAAACCATGGAGCACGATGAGATGCTGTTCCGTATCGGTGGAGACGAGTTTGTGCTTATCTCGCTCTCCGCAAACGAGACTGAACTCGAGCAGCACTTGGAGCAGGTACGTGCCGGGCTGATCGAGGCGAGCTCAGGTGGCAAGGCGCCCATGATCGCCAGCTTTAGCTTTGGCTGCTCGCGCGTCGATCCACTTGCCGGCGACACGCGTCGCCAGATGACGATGGATGCCGATCGCAAGATGTATCGCTATAAGCTTATGCATCGCGTGCAGCAACCGAAAGACAATGACGCGCCGCAACGCCCAATCGTCGATCAGCTCCCCTGCAACGACCGGGTGTTCCAAGCAATCTCTATGAGCTCCGAGACGCGCTATCCGTTTATCCTCAATCTCGATACGGGCGAATCGCAATGGTCGGTCAACGCCGTGCGCGATTTTGACCTGCCTTCCCAGCACCCTTTTAACTCGGTCGATATGTGGCTTGCCCGCGTTCATCCCGAGGACCGCGACAACGTACGCGCCGAGCTCGATATGGTGATAAACGGCACATGGCACTTCCACTACATGCAGTACCGCGTGATGGATGCCACCGGAAAATACGTGCTTTGCGACTGCACGGGCTACCGCTTGGACGGCACCGATACCGAGCCCAGCATGTATGTGGGCATTATCGTCAACCGAAGCCTAGCTGATACGACCGACTCGGTAACGGGCCTGGGCGATGTCCATGCCCTGGTCAACGCCATTGGCGAAATGCGTCGCGTGGCGCGCGAGGCAGGCTTTATTGCCATTAAGGTCGACGATATCGCCGAGGTCAATGCCCGCTTTGGATTCGATGCAGGCGACCGCGTGCTCGCCGAAAGCGCCGCCTGCCTTATGGAATGCTCACGCGGCAAGGGCCGCCTGTTCCGCTCAACGGGGCCGACATTCGTGGCGCTTTTCGACGACTTTGATCCCGAAGAGACCGACGCGATCGCAGACGAAATCGAACGGTTCCTGGGTTCTCCCGTGCTCATCGGCTCGCTTGAATATCAGCCACCCATTCGCGTGGCCACGCTCCATCTGGACGGCGTCGACCGTCAGCCCGTTTCCATTTTGAACGAGCTCAAAGCGTTGCTCGGGAAAGCCGTGCAGGTGCCAGGTACCAAACTGGACTAGCACCGCACCCGCACCGCCCCCCCCTCATCGTGCGATAATCCTCTGCAGGAGTCACCAAAAGCAGAGGGAGTTTGTGATGAAGGTTCTTTTAGTCAATGGCAGCCCCAAGGCAAACGGCAACACCGCCCGCGCACTCGCCGAGGTCGCCGAGCAACTTAATGCAGAAGGCATTGATACCGAGGTGTTTCAGCTGGGCGCCAAGCCCATTCGCGATTGCATCGGTTGCGGCCAGTGCGGCAAGCTTGGCGATCGCTGTACCTTTGACGACGACGTGGTGAACGAGCTCATCGCTGCCGCCGAGCAGGCAGATGGCTTTGTCTTTGGCTCACCCGTCTACTATGCGCACCCCAGCGGACGCATCCTTTCGGCCCTCGATCGCGCCTTCTATGCCGGAGGCAAAGCCTTTGCACACAAGCCGGGCGCTGCCATCGCCGTCGCCCGTCGCGGCGGTACGTCGACGACTTTCGACGTGCTCAACAAGTACTTCACCATCAACCAGATGCCCGTGGTCGCCTCCACGTACTGGAACAACGTGTTTGGCGCCATGCCGGGTGAAGCTACCCAGGACGCTGAGGGCCTGGCCACCATGCGCAACATCGGCAAGAACATGGCCTGGCTCCTGCATTGTATCGAGGCAGGACAGGCCGCCGGCATCGACGCACCCGAGGCCGATCGCGAACGCACCAACTTCATTCGTTAGAACGGCGGAACAAAATGATTCAAATCTTCGGCACCAAAAAATCCTTCGATACCAAGAAGGCGCAGCGCTATTTTAAGGAGCGCCGCATTAAGGTGCAGTTTATCGACCTTAAGGAAAAGGAGATGAGCAAGGGCGAGCTCACGAGCGTGATGCAGGCGGTCGGCGGCATCGACAAGCTGCTCAACCCCAAGGCCAGGGACGAGGAGACGCTCGCGCTCATCCAGCACCTCACCCCTAGTCAGCGCTTCGACAAGCTGCTCGAGAACCAGCAGGTTCTAGCTGAGCCCATCGTGCGCAACGGCAAAAAGGCCACCGTCGGTTATTGCCCCGATGTATGGGGAGCCTGGGAGTAGCTTGTGTTATTTGCCGGCGCGTGGGTATAAGAGCAGGCGTTTGGCATAAGATTCAACTGTAAGCCATGTCTAACAAAGGAGGGCACATGCCCAACAAACCCGTGAAGATCATCATGCTTACCGGATACCTCGGTGCCGGCAAGACCACGCTGCTCAACCACATCCTCGCTAACGACGGCGGCATCCGCGCCGCCGTGATCGTCAACGATATCGGCGAGATCAACGTCGACGCCAGCCTTATCGCCGACGGCGGCCTTTCCGAGACCGATGACCTCATCCCGCTCACCAACGGCTGCATCTGCTGCACGCTTTCGGATGACCTGGCCAACCAGCTGCAGGGCATCGCCGATTCGGGCAACTTCGACTACATCATCATCGAGGCATCGGGCATTTGCGAGCCTATCCCCATCGCCTACACCATCTCGAGCTTCTGCGACGAGGCCAAGGCAGGCGGCGAGCCCAAGCTCGCGCTCGACAACATCGTGGCCGTGGTCGACTGCGCCCGCATGTACGACGAGTTCAACGGCGGTCGCGACCTGCTGGCCGAGGATATCGACGAGGACGACATCGAAAGCCTGCTCATCCAGCAAATCGAGTTCTGCTCCACGCTGATCCTCAACAAGACCGATACCGTGAGCCCTGAGCAGATCGCCGAGCTCAAGGCCATCGTGCGCAGCCTGCAGAAGGACGCCGTGATTGTCGAGGCCCAAAACGGCGAGGTCCCCATGGAGGAGCTGCTCGACACCGACCGCTTCGACTTTATGCGCGCCTACAACTCCGCCGCCTGGATCGAGGCCATGGAGCATCCCGAGGAGCACGACGACCCCGAGGTGCTCGAGTACGACATCGAGACCTTTGTGTACTCGCGCCGCAAGCCGTTTGACCTGCAGAAGTTCACCAATTTTGTTGAGCAGGAGTGGCCCGACGAGGTCATCCGCGTCAAGGGTCCGCTGTGGCAGACCGGCGATCCGGACATGTGCTACATGTTTGAGCAGGCCGGCCACCAGATGCGCCTGATGGAGAACGGCCTGTTTGTCGATTCGGCGCCCGAGGGCGAGAAGCAGAAGATCATCGACGAGAACCCCGAAATCATGCAGATTTGGGACGACGAGACGGGCGACCGCATGACGAGCCTATGCATCATCGGCCGTCACATGGACAAGGATGCGCTCATCGCCTCCCTCGATGCCTGCCTGACCGACTGGCACCGCGCCTAGGTTTATCCAAGCGGGCATTTTTCCGCCTATGTAACCGCCAAACCACCACGAAGGTGCTCTTCGTGGTGGTTTTTCGTTCTGAGCCAAGGAGATTCATGTTCAACATTGTGCTGTATGCGCCCGAGATTCCGGCCAATACGGGCAATATCGGCCGTACCTGCGTGGTCACCGGCGCCCGCCTGCATCTGGTGGAGCCGCTGGGCTTCTCGCTCGACGACAAAACGGTACGTCGCGCCGGCCTGGGCTACTGGCAAAACTTGGACGTGACGACCTATGCCGGCTGGGAGGATTTCCTTGCACGCAACGGTCTCTCCCCTGCCGACGAGCGCCTACATCTGCTGACCAAAAAGGCACGCCGCACCTATGCGCAGAGTACCTACCACGACGGCGACTACTTGGTCTTTGGCAGCGAGAGCTCGGGCATTCCCGAGCCACTGCTCGCCGCGGCGCCCGAGCGCTGCGAGCGCATCCCTATGCTGCGCGATTGCGACTCGCTCGATAACGCCGAGGCTTGGGAAGCCCACGAGGAATCGCTCGGACATACCGAGGACAGCCACGAGGCCATCCTTCAACAGGACATCTGCGGCAACTTCATCAACCCGGACGACTACCGCATCAGCGCCCTCAACCTCTCCAACAGCGCCGCCATCGTCCTCTACGAAGCCCTGCGCCAAACAGGCTTTCCGGGAATGTGACAAAGGAACTGTCCCTTTGTCACATTCGGTTATAGGTAGCGACCGGTAATGCTTGCGGAGCAGGCTGCGATGTCGCCCGGCGTACCGGCGCAGACGATTTGCCCGCCCGCGTCGCCACCGCCCGGGCCCATGTCGATCACGTAATCGGCATTGCGGATAAGGTCGAGATCGTGTTCGATCACGATAACCGTGGCGCCCTTGGCAACAAGGCCACATTCGTGCCACAGCACGCGATCGCGAAGGCACTCGCCCAACCCCGAGTGTGGTCGCAACGTTCAATGACATCCGCGCCCCGACCTACACCGATTTACACCAAACGCCGCCTAGGCTCTCAGTCACCAAAGAATGCGGCCGACCATCCTTCTGCGGAGCAAATCTCAACCTCACCGCCCACAGAGACAGTCTCCATACCGACAAGTATTGCAATACGCTCCTGTTTTTCAATGATGAACCGCTTATGGTAGAAGATGTTGGCATATTGCAAAACACGATTCATCTGCGAGACATCAAACAAGGCGCCGACAACGCCGCCAAACACGGGAATGGCCTTGCCGAGGGATTTTTGAGTGATATTCCTGCCAATTTGTTCGAGTACGTTTTTGAAAACACTATTCTCGAGCGACTTCTTGCCAGCATTCTCGAGTGCCTTACGTGCAGCGGCATTAGCAAGGGCGCGAATCTGCGTGACAAGCATAGCCGCGCCACCCCGTGCCGCCATTGCCGTCCAGCCTTTCTTGACCGTCTGCTTCACACCCTCCATCTCGGCTACAAGCATCACTTTACCGATTGTGACAGCCATGCCATCAGCAGAGCCTGCCGACGGAGCCATCGCGTTTGAAAACACATCGCCCGCAATGACCATTTCAGCCGGATCCTCTTTAACGTTAAATCCGTACATCATGGCAACCGACTGCACCGCGCGATAATAGAGAAACATGCTGAATACGATATTGAAGGGCAAACCGGCAAACCCAGGAGCACCCGTCACCGCACCCTCGGTCGCCGCAAGCAGCAAGTGTCTACCGTTCTCACCTGCCGCAATCCTCGCGACGTCAAAACTGCGAAGCATGAATAACTCGTCAATCGAACGGATAGTAACGCCTTCAAGCGTAGTATTTGCGGCCTCAACAATCTGCGCCTCAGTAACGCTGTACTTGGCAGCTTGCTCCTCGATAGCTTTGAAACCATCGACGACCTGCTTCATAACCTGTGCATATAGCTCTTGTTGCTGAATCTCACTTGTAAGCTCATCGACCGCATCTCCAACGGCAGTGCGAAGATTCTCCGGTATCTTTAGCCCAGCCATATCGGTCAGCTGCTTGAGCTTTGAAGGCGCTACCATCTTTTCGTATTGCTCGGTCAATACCTCAAGCTCGGCAAGCTCTTGATTGGTCAGCAACGGATCGGGCAACACCCAATCACCGTTATCGTCAACGAGCGTCGATGGCAGGCCGAGTTGCTCTTGTCGCTTTGCGCTGTAGCGTTCATTCGCCGCGGCTGCAGTTGCAGAAGCAATCCCATTTGCAAAGTCAGTAATACCTTTAAGCGCATTATCCGCCAACGGGCTAGCGGCGTCCGCCAATTCACTCGATTTCTTTTGGGTCTCCTTGACCACACCCATAATGGCGTTTTGCGCGCCATTTAATGCTCCAAACATTATGTTCTCCAGCGAAGAAGAACCGACACCGGGCTTCCGCTGCTTTTCGGGCTCCGCCTCACCAAACTGTTGTCGTTTATCGGACACACCATTCACCCTTACTTAAACGTAACGTTAATATCGACATCGTCGCCGCATAGGGCTTTGACCTGTTTTTCGATCAATCCGCCGGCTCTATCATCAGATTCTTTGAGCATATCGCTCTCTTCGACCTTCTTGGTCTGCTCTTTCTTCGCCTGTTTCAACAAACCGTTCAGATCGTCCGTACTTACTTGATTCCAGTTCAGAAAACCATTGTCCTCAACATATTTCTTCAGTGTATTGGGGTCTGTTGAGAAAGAGGTAATTTCCGAGTGAGGCAATGTAACCTTTACGCTCTTGACCTCTGAGTTCTCGTCGTTCATATCAACCCGCTTGATTTCAATCTTCATTTTATCGGCATCGATCCCGATATCAGCCTTGCCGTCAATCGTTGCGACATATCGCTTAGACGTAAAGGGGTTTTCCCACCCAAGCGGATTCCCCGCTTCATCGATTGAGAGCAGCTGCGTAAAGTTATATTCGTACGTCACAAGCTTTACGACCGGCGCGATCTCCTCGCGAATCGAATCATCGGTGATCGTTGTAGGATTACGTGTCAAATACAACCAGATACACCCAGCAGTCGCCACGGCCGTAACAGCCAGCAAACCGCCAAAGATTAGCTTTTGCGTTATTGTTGTAAACAAATTTGTTCTTGTCATCCTGCTTCGCCTTTCTTTTATGGGCCCGACTTCTCCATCATCTTTCATCGTGTACATGACGGCACGAATCATTCTGTCAACGGCTTAATGCAAAACGCGACCGTTCGGAGAAAACGGTCGCGCATTCTTTCCAATTCCCGCGAATTATTCCTTGATGCTGTAATTCGATACTGTCGGCGCGACCCTCGAAGCGTCTACCTCACTCATTACCTCAAACTTCACCTTCTCGCCAGGCGCCCAGGCGGATGTATCTGCGTAGCATTCTTCCGCCCTTACACCATCGGCATCGTAAAGAGCAACATTTAGAAAAACGTTTTCGAACGATATGTCAGAGGTGTTTTCGACGATTGCGGTGTACGTATAGAGGCCGTAGCCGTCGTCACTTTTCTCAAAGGTCGCCGATGAGAGCAGGCCGTTGATAACCTCATCATTATGCGTCTTCTCCTCCACGGTCCTACCGTTCTTGATCAGCTCGTCAAACGCATCTTGATACTCATCATCGACCGTCAAGTCATACCGATCAACCAGTTTCTTAAGCTGTGCAGATCGTGCGTCATAGGCCTTTTCCCATTCGTCGTAATACTTGGGATCCGATTCCGCATACTTCTTGACAACATCAAGCTGATTATCAAGCAGATTGAGATAGGCAATGACGTCTTCTTGCATCTTAGTGTCTTTAAATGACGCCTTTTTGAGTTCTTTGTCGTTATCGATCTCGGTTTTAATTGCCTCTTTTCGAACTTTATTAGAGCCCAGATCAGCATCCTCTCCCAGTGATTCAAGGTAATCCGACCGCTTTTGATAGCCTTGAGCAATCACGGCCATTGCACGTTCATCGGCATAATCAGGCCCATCGTTTTTCTTCTCAACCTGTGAACAGCCGCTCAGCAGAAGTGCCCCACAGAGCACCGTCGCAAATAGCGAGATCGCCGCAGCCATCCCATAATGCCTTTTCATCTTGTCCTCCTTTAAATACAAAACACGATATCTAGCCCCCTCGTCAAAAAGCAGACGAATTGGCAACGCGGTGGCACTATTTGGTTCCGGGGCGTGAACTGGATAAACATCGAGGGAAGGAGTGGACTCCGTGCAATAAACTCCCCTCGTCAAAATGTCTAGTTAAAGAGGACGGACAGACGGCGAACGGTCATATCAGTTCGTATCCGCCCGTCTCCAACGATCGAACGTCGATGCGCTGACGTTCAGGAGCATTGCGGCCTCTCGCCTCGTAACTTCACCTCCTTCGAATGATTTGATGACATCGCGGTAGCTATCCGGACGTTCGAGCGTCGGTCTCCCAAATCTCACACCCCGCAGACGCGCCGACGCGATACCCTCCGCCTGGCGCTGCTTTATGTTTTCGCGCTCCACCTGAGCCACGTAGCTCAAAACCTGAAGCACCAGATCGGCAATAAAAGTCCCCGTAATTCCATTGGGTTGTTCGCGTGTATCAAGCAATGGCATATCGAGCACCACGATGGCAACGCGTTTGTCCGTCGTTAGGCGACGCCATTCATCGAGAACTTCACGGTAGTCGCGACCCAATCGATCGATACTCTTAATCACCAAAACGTCCCCTTCGCGCAGACGACGAAGAAGACGCCGGTACTGAGGACGCCTGAAGTCCTTTCCACTCGCTTTGTCAGCATAGATCAAATTCGTTTGGACCGGAAACCGCTCCAGCGCATCCAGTTGGCGATCCAGGTTCTGATCTGCTGACGAAACTCGAGCATACCCATAGATTCTGTTTTTCATGATTGCCCCTATCAGCCGCACGATGGCAGCTTCAGCTCATCTGAGAGCCCACTCACAATAGGGCGTGCAAATTTCGCGAATGGGTTGAACCCATTTTCGGGCTCCAACGTAAGCTATTCAAGCACCGCTTCGATAACGCACGACGCCAACCTTATGCTTTGAAATGAAATTAATCGTTTTTAATTGAGATTAATTAGAATAAAATGAAATTAACCCGAGACGCTAAAGGAGGGCATTGTGGAATACCTCGAAAACCCGTTTACCCCTAGCTTTGGCGAGGTTCCTGCCCATCTCGCTGGCAGACAACAGATTATTCGGGATTTGGACCGTGCCTTCTTGAGCCAGCGCAGGCGCCCAGAATTGACCTCGATTTTCTCAGGCGCGCGTGGAACCGGTAAAACCGCTCTCATGTCGTCGCTCGCGACAAGGGCGGAAACCCACGGCTGGATAGCCGTAAAGACGACCGCGCTCCCGGGAATGCTTGAGGAAATCGAGCTCGGGACGAAACGTGCCGCAGCCCATCTCTTCGACTCGTCCACCCACTTCGAAGTCACCGGCCTCGGAATTGCACCGCTCGGCAGCATCGAGGTCAATCGCGTTCACGATGCCTCAACCTGGCGTTATCGCATGAGCGACATCATCGACCAGCTCAACGAGGCGGGCACCGGTCTGCTCGTCACGGTTGACGAGGTGGACCCGACACTCGACGAGATGATTCAGCTTGCAGCGACGTATCAGCACTTTGTGACCGATGGGAAACGCGTCGCCCTGCTCATGGCGGGACTTCCCAACAACGTCTCGACGTTGCTGAACCACAAGACGGTCTCGTTCCTTCGCCGCGCCCAACAATATCATCTGGGTCGCATTGCCGACTATGACGTGCGCGAGGCCTTGATTCGCACAATCCAGGAAAACGATCGCCTGGCAGATGCTGAGGGAATCGATCGAGCCGTTCGCTCGATCTCTGGTTTTCCCTTCCTATTGCAACTCGTAGGCTACCGTGCTTGGGACCTCACAAGCGATTCGAAGGAAATCTCGTCACGCGACTTTGGCCTGGGAATCAAAATCGCGCGCGACGAGATGGACGACCGAATCCTCGCGGCAACCTATCGGGAACTCACGGCAGAGGACAAGCGATTCCTCATCGCCATGCTCGATGACGAGGAAGAGTCCACCACCGCAGACCTTGTCGAGCGCCTTAAGCGTTCGCCGCAGCAGGTCTCCCGCTACCGACGCCGCATGATAGACGCCGGCATCATCGGGGAGCGAGGACGAGGGCTCGTCGCTTTTGAATTGCCATTCTTCCGCGACTATCTCGCCGCTCAATGCGTGAAATAGAAATCAATGTGACAAAGGGGCAGCCCCTTTGTCACATTGTCTATAGGTAGCGACCGGTAATGCTCTTGGAGCAGGCAGCGATGTCGCCCGGCGTGCCGGCGCAGACGATTTGCCCGCCCGCATCGCCACCGCCCGGGCCCATGTCGATCACGTAATCGGCGTTACGGATAAGGTCGAGGTCGTGCTCGATCACGATAACCGTGGCGCCCTTGGCAACGAGGCCGTCAAACACGTTCAACAGCACCTGAACATCGAGCGGATGCAGGCCGATCGTGGGCTCGTCAAATACGAATACGGCATCATCCTGCACGCGGCCCATCTCGCTCGCGAGCTTAAGGCGCTGTGCCTCACCGCCCGAAAGCGCCGGTGTGGGCTCGCCAAGCGTAAGATAACCCAGGCCCAGGTCGTGCAAGGTCTGCAAGCGCGCCTGGACTTTCTTGAGTCCCACCGTGGCGTCGAGGGCCTCGTCCACGCTCATGTCCATGAGCTGCGGCAACGTAAGCAAGCTCCCGTCCTTGCCCTCGCGATGGATATGCGAAGCTGCGTCTGCATAACGTGAGCCGCGACATGCCGGGCAGACGATCTCGACATCGGGCAAAAACTGCACGTCGAGCGATATCGATCCCGTGCCATCACACGTAGGGCAGCGCAAGGCGCCGGTATTGTAGCTAAAGGCACCCGCCTTGTAGCCGGCCGCCTTGGCCTCGAGCGTACGGGCGAAGGCGCGACGCAGCTCGTCATGGATGTCGGCATAGGTCGCTACCGTCGAGCGAACATTGGCGCCGATGGGCGTGGCGTCAATCAGGTTTGCGCGGCCAATGCCCTCGGCATCGACCCAACACACGTGCCCCGGCAAGCGCTCGCCAGCTGCCTGCGCCTTAAGCGCCGGGATGAGCGTCTCGAGCACCAACGTCGTCTTGCCCGAACCCGAAACACCCGTAACCGCGACCAAGCGACCGCGCGGAATATCGACTTCGAGCGGCTTGACGGTATGGATGGTATCGGTCGCCATGCGGATATGGCCCTGGTCGAACATTTCGTCGTCAGTCACCTGCGGACGCAAGCGCTTGGGCTCGGCGCGCAAAAACGGCGCGATACGGCTGTCCTGCGATTGCTCGACCTCGTCCACCGTGCCCGCGGCGATTACACTGCCGCCGCCTGCTCCGGCAACGGGGCCCATCTCGACCAGATAATCAGCCTCCACCAGCACACGTGTATCGTGGTCGACAACAACCACGGTATTGCCGTCATCCACCAGGTCGCGCATTACGCCCACCAAGCCGTCGACATTGGCAGGATGCAAGCCAATTGAGGGCTCGTCCAGCACATAGAGCACGCCTGTCGATCGGTTGCGCACCACGCGGGCGAGTTGCACGCGCTGGCGCTCACCCGTGGAGAGCGTGGCACCGGCGCGATCGAGCGAAAGGTAATCGAGACCCAGGTCGACCAGACGACGAGCCGTGCTCAAAAACGAATCGCAGATATCCGTCGCCATAGGCCGCATCTCGGCCGGCAAGGATGCGGGCACCCCGCGCACCCACTCGATCGCATCACCAAGCGTCATGGCCGCGGCCTGAGCCAGATTGATACCGCGCACCTGGGGCTGGCGCGCAGCCTCGGAGAGACGCGTGCCGGCGCAGTCACGGCATGGTCCCTCGCGCAAAAAGCGAGCCACACGCTTAAGCCCCTTATCGTCCTTAACCTTGGCGAGCGCATTCTCAACGGTATAGACGGCGTTGTAATAGGTGAAGTCGAGCGGCGTGGCGCCCTCGCCGTTTTTGGGAACGTAGAGAATGTGCTTCTTAACCGCCGGGCCGTGAAACACGATGTCGCGCTCTTGAGGCGTGAGCTGGTTAAACGGCACGTCGGTGCGCACGCCCATCTCGCCGGCCACCTGCTTCATCAGGTCCCACATGAGCGTGCCCCAGGGAAGCACCGCACCCTCGTTGATGGTCTTTGACTCGTCGGGCACCAGGCTCGCCTCGTCTACCTCGCGCATGACACCGGTGCCGCCGCAGGTAGGGCACGCACCGCCGCTATTGAAAGCCAAATCCTCGGCACTCGGCGCGTAGAACTCGCGGCCGCATGTCGGACACGTGAGCGACAGGCCCGCAGCCACGTTAAGGCTCGGCTCCACACGCGCCCCGCAATGCGGGCACACGTGATGGGCGCAACGGCTAAAGAGTAGACGCAGGCTATTGTTGAGCTCGGTCATGGTACCAAAGGTCGAGCGCACGCCCGGTACGCTGGGGCGCTGATGTAATGCGAGCGCCGCTGGCACGTGCAGCACCTCGTCCACCTGGGCGTGCTCGGCCTGCGTCAGACGACGGCGGGTATAGGTGCTGAGCGCCTCCAGATAGCGGCGCGAGCCCTCGGCATAAAGAACCCCGAGTGCCAGCGAACTCTTGCCCGAGCCCGACACGCCGGCAATACCCACGAGCCTTCCCAGCGGGATATCAATATCGATGTCCTTGAGGTTATGGACACGTGCGCCACGCACCTCGATAGCACTTGGTTGTTGCGACACCGTCATCACTCCCCTTCTGCCCGCCCGCGCCAGTCTTCGCGGGTCAAATACGTAAAGTACTCGGTACGTACATCGCCCATAAGCTCGCAGGGCACGTCGCGCTCAACGTGATGCGGCGCGAACCCGCACTTTTGCTGAACGCGTAATGACTTGTTATTGCCCTCGTAGTATCCGCACCAAAGCGCCTTGCAGCCAAGCGCTTCGAACGCATAGCGCTGCATGGCTCGTACCGCTTCGGGAGCAAAGCCTCGGCCCCAGAATGGCTTGGCGATCCAATAGCCCACTTCGAGTTCGAGACCGTCATCTCGACGGTTTGACTCGCAGCGAGACGGCATGAGACCGATGCTACCCACGGGCTCATCCGTCGCAGCCAGGCAAACGGCAAAGGTATGGGGTGCCGCAAAAACTGTCCGAATGATCTCCCTGCTCTCCTCAATGCTTCGATGGGGCGGCCAGCCCGCAGCCGGTCCCACGTCCGGGTCGCTCGCATATGTAAACAGGATCGCCGCATCCGTCTCGCGCCACGGACGAAGCGTCAATCGCTCAGTTTGAATCACCATGTTTTGACCTCACATCTATCGATGTGACAAAGGGACCGTCCCTTTTCACATTACTCGTGCCATAAAACGCGTTCGCGGATGTACTCGCCCAGCATGGGCACGGTAAACCGGACGAGGCCGTATCCGGCAGCCTCGATGACGCGCTCGCGAATCAGGCTTGCGCGATATTTACTCGCCCAGCTTTGGGTTCGGTCGCAACGCTCAATGATGTCCGCCATGCGCGTCGGCTTGTCCTCGTCAACCGCCATAGCCTCGATAAAGAGGCGCTGTGGACTGCGCAGCCCGTAATACAGGGGCGCGTCAACCGCTTCGTAGAACTCGGAGACGGCATCCGCGTGCCCAGCCTCAACATCGCGCTCTTCAATGACCTGCGAGCCACGCCGGACAGCAGAGCGCCACATGTAATAGCCCACCAGCTGAACCATATAGGGATGCCCCATGCTCTTGCGCGCCGCAAGGTCCGCCGTCTCCGCATCAACGTAAAGACCAGCGTCTTTGACCGTCTGGATATACGAATCGCGCACTTTGGGCAAAGAAATCGCCCCCAGCGTACGCTGCTGAGCACGCCGCAAAAACGTCACGCTCGGCTCTTCGAGCAAGTCATCAACCATACTGGGTAAGCCGGCGAACACCAGCGCAAGACCACGCTGGTCGCTATCGGACAAGCCCGTGGCATCCTGATCTCCGAGCACCTGCTGATAGAGAACGGCAAGTGCCGCCAGTTCCTCGATAGACGCAGATTGCGCCTCGTCAATCGCAAACAGTATGCCCTTGCCTGGACCGAGCTTCTTGAGGCGCTCGTTGACCAGCCCTCGTAACGTCTCGCCCTTTGCTCGCGCCGCCTCGACCGACATCCGGCCAAACGACGGCCCGAACTCCATTGACGTCACAACGGGTTTATTCGAGCGAAGCGCGTCGGCCAAACGATCGCATAAGCCAAGCGAAGCGGAATCGGAGACAACCGCCCATCCGCGCTCATTAGCTAGACGTTGCAGCTCCCGCAGGAGAACCGTCTTGCCACAGCCGCGGTTTCCCGTAATGAGCATGAGCCTGCCCGGCGCACCGGCGCCGTTATCGAGCCCTTCCTCGAAATCTTCGATGACCGACTCGCGGCCGATGAGCATCGGAGGCCGCTTGCCAGCCGTGGGTTTAAAGGGATTTGGATTCATGTCGGCCTCCTCGGATTGGCAAACGCTGTTAATAGTTATACCAACTTATACCGAGTTATACCAATAGCATATGACAAAGGAGCTGTCCCTTTGTCATATGTGGCCGAAAAACTCGGCGTCTGCTGCTCGCCAGGGGCGGAAGGCGGCGGGATCGATCTTTACGTGCGCCGCGGCGGGTACGTCGTACCATTTGACCGTGTAACCGGCGCCGTGAGAGCAAAAGACCGAATCGGGCGTGTTAGGCAGATCGGCCTCGGGCTCATAGGCGGCCGTCTCAATGACGCGCTCGGCATCATGGCAAGGCGCATAGCCGGCGAACTCCAGGTACAGATGCCCGCGGCCACTCGTGTAGGCAGCTACCTCCAGGGCATAGTCCTGCACCTCGGATGCCGGCACGCGACCCACAAGCTTCGCCCGGTCCCCCGTCATCGTCGGTGGCTCGTACTCGGCACCCATGCGCGTGGCATCCGAGAGCGCCCGGCCCACGCACTCCCCCGGCACCTCGAGCTCAAAGTGGTACCACGGCTCCAACAGCACCGCCGCGCCAGCCTCACGCGCCTGCATGAGCCCCTGGCGAATCGCGCGGTACGTGGCCTGGCGAAAATCGCCGCCCTCGGTGTGTTTGGCATGCGCACGGCCGCCCGTGAGCGTAATGCGCACATCGGTGATGGGCGAGCCGGTCAGCACGCCCAGGTGATCGCGCTCCATGGCGTTGGTGAGTGCCAGACGCTGCCAGTTAAGATCGAGCTCATCGGTCGAGGTCACGGTGCCAAACTGCACGCCCGAACCCGCCGGCAACGGCTCCAGACGCAGATGCACCTCGGCATAGTGGCGCAGTGGCTCAAAGTGGCCCACGCCCTCGACCGGCTGCGAAATAGTCTCCTTATAGAGAATGCCGCCAGACTCAAACGCAACCGAAAGGCCAAAGCGATCGGCCAACACCCGCTGCACGACCTCGAGCTGCACCGCCCCCATAAGCTGCAGATGTATTTGTTCAAGATGGGTGTTCCAGCCTACGCCGAGCATGGGATCTTCGTCCGCCAACTCAGTCAGCGCTTTGAACACCGCGTGGACATCGTGTTCGCCCGGAAGCACCGTATAGGTGAGGACCGGCGCAATGACGGGCGCATCGCACGCGGGTTCCGCGCCCAGAGCGTCCCCTGGGCGAACGTGCGCAAGGCCCGTCACGGCACAAATGCCGCCAGCAGCAACTTCTTGGGCAAGCTCATACTTCTCGCCGTTATAGATGCGTACCTGATCGACCTTCTGCTCCCATGCCTCGGCACCGGAACGTCCGTTAATCACCTGTTTGGCATGCAGCGTGCCGCCGGTCACTTTAACCCAAGCCAAGCGCTCGCCGCGGTCCCCGCGGCTGACGCGATAGACGCGGGCGGCAAACTCCGGGAGCCACGCCTGTTCGCGCATCAGCGCGCATATACCATCCAACAGCTCGTCCACACCTTGGTCCTTGAGCGCCGAGCCGGCAAAGCAGGGAAAGAGCTTGCGCTCAGCAACCATGCGCGACAGCGTCGCGGAGGAAAGCTCACCCGCCTCAAGAAACTCCTCGAGCGCCGCTTCGTCCAACGCAGCAGCGTCCTCCTGAACGGCGCCACCCGCCAGCAGTTCGTTGGCATCCAGGCACCCCTCAGAAAGACGTTGCCCAAGTTGTGCCAGCAAAACATCGCGGCCGGGATTCTCCAAATCGATCTTGTTGATAAAGATGAACGTCGGGATGTCATAGCGCGCAAGCAGGCGCCACAGGGTTTCGGTGTGCCCCTGTACGCCATCGTTGGCGCCTACCACCAGAATCGCGTAGTCCAGGGCACGCAGCGTGCGCTCCGCCTCGGCAGAAAAATCGACATGGCCGGGAGCGTCCACGAGCATAACGTGGGTGTCACCATGGTCGAGCACAGCCTGCGACGAGAAGATCGTGATACCGCGCTCACGCTCAATCTCGTTCGTATCCAGATGCGAGTCGCCATCGTCAACGCGGCCGCGCTTGCGAATGCGGCCCGCGTTAAACAGCATGGCCTCGGCCAGCGTGGTCTTGCCGGCATCGACATGCGCCAAGATTCCAGCGACCGCTTGCTTCGACATGGCTCTCCTCTTATTGCAAGCCCATCGCACGCGGCAACGGGCACCCTCGTTCCACACTGGATGATACAATTTACGGGCCGGCGGGCGAAGCGGGCCCTATCCCCCGACCGAGCTCATCGCCCCGCGTTGCCGCGCGGCGATTTTCGTAGGTTCGCGCCTTGCGAAAGCCGGCTTGCAAATCAGCACAGCGAACGAAAATGACCCCACCTGGGCCAGTTTCGTTCGCATGAATTATTGATATGAGGCGTCGCTCTTACGCCTCGCGCAGCCAGTCAAACGCAACACGCGGCGTACCGTCCGACACATATACGATACCGGCGCGCTTAAACCCGGCCTTGGCAATGGCTCCCTGCATGGGCAGGTTGTCCTGATGTGTGTCGATGCGCAGGTGATCGGCACGCTCCTTGGCAAAGGCAAACATCGCGGCCGCGATACCGTGCACGGTGCCGTCGGATGCCACACGGTGCAGCACGGCGTACGGAGTGTCGCTACGCCATTGACCGTCCTCAATTACGTCATAGCACTCGTCCGGGCCCGGTAAAAAGGCAAACGTTGCCACCACGCGACCATCGACTTCGCACACATAGCTGCCACCGGCGGCGATATCGGCAGCCAGCTGCTCGGCAGAAGGCGTGCCCTCGGGCCACTGCGTGGCGTTGCCATGCGCGCGCATAAAGGCGCGGGCCGCGTCATAGATAGCCATGACGGCGGGAATGTCGGTATCGAGGGTTTTTCTGATCATCACGCGGCGACCTCACGTTTATTGGTATCACTTTGATTGAGCAATGATACCAACGTTTGGAGAGGGGCGCGATGCAGATGGGAAGCAAAAAGCGAGCCGCCTGGTCAAAGGCCAAAAGCGAGTTTTTGGGCGCTGCCACCGGCGGCGATATGAGCTACCTGTTTGCGCGCGAAGACGAGCGCCGCGACGCCCTGAACGCCGAGCGCAATGAAGCCTGGCGCTACAAGTCGTGCGAACGCAAAAACCGTTACGATACGCGCGCCGAGGCCGAGGCAGTTATGGCCGACTGCGAAAACCGCGGGCGGCGTGGTTTGGCCTGCTACAAATGCGAATACTGCGGTGGATGGCACCTGACGTCGCACCCATGGAAATAGACGCCGCATCGGCACGGCGCTAGCGAAGCGCCGGTAATCGCACGCAAGTTACGGGCGCGGCGGCACTAACACATCGTAGCGAACGGCCTTGCCCGCAAGCTGATAGCTCGGCTTAACGCCGGCAAGCAGTGGCCCCTTCACCGGTCGCTTGATAACGACCTTGCGCGGGTGCGCCGCAAGCGCAGCTTCGACCAGCGTCTCCTCATCGGCACACGGCTGTTCCAGATGATGCAAAAGTTGGAACTTCTTTTTCACCGCCGCGCTCTTGGTGCGCTCGGGAAACATGGGGTCCAGATACACCACGTCGGGGGCGGCAAGCTCGCCCCGCCCGATCAGCTCAGCCGTATGGCGAAGGCCGGTAATACTGTCCTCGCCCGCATGTAAGCGCATGCGCGCCACGGCTGTCGCAAGCGCCGGATCATCTGCCGCGCGGTCCAAGGCATCCTTGAGGAGCGCCGCAATCACGCAATCCTGCTCATACAAATCGACCGCAAAGCCCGCGGCCGCGAGCAGCAGCGAATCCTCGCCAAAGCCTGCCGTGGCGTCAATTGCCCACGGCCGCTCGATGCCTTTTGCACGCGCAGCCTTCACCAACAGCTCTTGCTGCAGACGGCCCTGCTTGAGTCGCGGCAGCATGCGGCCAAAATCGGCACGCAGCTCCATCGTGCCGTCGGTGAGCGTGAGGCCCTCGGGCTTCCCGGTCAGCTCAAGCCCCGCGGCCCGAGCAACAGAAAAGGGATCGACGACGCCCATGGGTACTCCTTAGCAAGCAAAACGAATACGTGGGCGCCGTTCATGACGACACCCAACCGTCCGCTATTGTCCCACATGTGACATGGCCCACAGCATCCCAATGCAAAGCACCGCCATCAATCCCGTGCACACGGCAGCGATCACGGAATCACTCATGCGCCTTCCCAACGACCGCGGCTCACGCACTTGCCCTGCTCCGTACATCATGGCTCCTCCTTGAGACCAGCTCCTTGTTACGACCTCATCATCGCAGCGCCGCACATGGGCTGCCATCGATTTGGCTTACGTCCAGCTTTCCTTTTTGAAAGGTTGGACCGTACAGGCAAGAGACGCTTTCAAACGCATGCATCGCCGCGTTGAACTACAATGTGCTTCACCATATGTGCAGTACATTGGGTGCGCCAAGTTGGCGTACTCGTATCGAAAGGACCAGCCATGAGCTTCACTCGCAAGACTCTCAAAATCCTTGCTCTCATCTACTTTGTTTTGGGCATCGCCAGCCTCGTCACCGCCGGCGTCGGTATCGCCACGGGCGGTCTCGATTCCACGTACGGTTCGTACGCCACGCTCGCAGCGGTCGTGCTTATCGCCAAGGGTCTCGTCGACCTTGCCGCAGGCGTCGCCGGTATCAAGGGCGCCAACAAGCCTTCGCAGGTGGACGGCGCGTTTAAGCTCGGTATTGTTGCCGCGGTCGCCACGCTTGCCCAAGCGGTGCTTACGCTTCCCGCGTTTGGCGGCGACGCCATCAACTTTGGCGCCTTTGTCGTCGTGGTGTACGACCTGTTCTTTGTTCAGCAGGCACACGCCGTTAAGGCCGAGAACAAGGACCGCCTGTAAGCGCCCGCTTCTCATAACCTCTGTTTCAGCCAAGCAACTAAAAAGGGCCGATCGCGCATCTCCGCGGTCGGCCCTTTACGTTTGCCCAGATAAAACCTGCCAAAATAAACCTGTCCCTTTTTGGTAGGTTAGTGGCGGTACTCGGCGATGATGAAGTCGATGTCGGTTTGAAGGGTGTCCAAATTTGCCAGGCGTTCTTTGTCGGAAGGGCGCGTACGGTAGTAGTACGGCGTCATCTGGAACACTGCCTCGATGTCGGCCTGGGTCTGAAGCGTAATATTCGCAGACACCCGCTGCATTCCGACTAACTCGAGCTCGGTGGTCTTCGGCAGCTTCTCATCGTTAAGGTACGGCGTGTCGTAGAGCACCTCCTTAAGCCCAAAGAGATGACGGGCGCCCGGCACCACGGTGTAGAGCGAGCCCTCTGGCGCCAGCACGCGGGCAAATTCGCGCTCGTTAAAGGGAGCAAAGAGCTCGGTCACCATATCGAAGGCGCCATCGGCCACGGGGATATCCTTCATGTTGGCTACGAAATAGGCTGCATCGCCGCGCTTGGCGGCCAGGCGAACCATCTCTTTGCCCAAGTCGAAACCGTAAGCATCCACGCCCGGCACCGCGCCCATGGCGCTGGTGTAGTAGCCCTCACCGCAGCAAATATCGAGCAGCGTCATGGGATCTTTCGTAAACGCGGCGCGCCCAGACACCTGCTTGCGCACCAGCTCAACCATCGCATCGCGCAACGGCGCATAGTATCCACGGTTCAGAAAGTCACGACGGCTGCGTGCCTGCGACTTGGGATCGCCCATGGAGTCGCCGCTCTTGGACGAACGTAGTAGATATAGATAGCCCTCGCGAGCTCGGTCAAACCGGTGTCCGCCCGCACATGCAGCACCACGCTCGTCGTCCACCAACGGCTCATGGCAAACGGGACACAACAACATGGCAACTCCTTAGCGCGAACAACACAACGCCCACCATTGTCGCACGCCTTCCCCGCCTAGTCATTGGGGACGTTCTTGAATGACTAGTTAGAAGAGATAAGGAGTGTCCCCAGCTGCCGGCAGAAAAGGAACGTCCCTACGTGCCGACTGGTTGCATTAGGAGTATCATCATCTGCGCAAATAAGCACGAAAGAGCATATTAGAGATTGAGAGCATATGGCTGACACCGTATCTAAGCACATTGACATGACCACCGGCTCGCTGTGGCGCAATATCCCCCTGTTCGCCTTCCCCGTGGCCGCCACGAGCATCTTGGAGCAGCTGTCGAACCTCATCGCCACGGTCATCATCGGTAACTTCTCGGGCGACCAGGGAACCCTCGCCATGGCAGCGGTCGGCTCCAATGTTCCGCTTACCAGTCTTATGCTCAACCTGTTTATAGGCATGTCGCTTGGCTCCAACGTGGTCATCGCCAACGCCATCGGCCGCAACGATCAGAACATGGTCAAACGCGCCGTCCATACCTCGATTTTAATGGCGCTCGTGGGCTTTGTCGTCATCGCCCTGGGCGAGGTCTTTGCCGAGCCCATGCTCGCCGCGCTCAACGTTCCCGCCGAGACCATGCCGCTCGCTTCACTCTACCTACGTGTCTTTTTGCTCAGCATGCCCTCGATTTTGCTCTACAACTTTGAGGCCGCGATTTTCCGCTCCGTCGGCATCACCCGCATGCCGCTGCAGGCGCTTGCCGTGTCCACCGTCCTCAACATTGGCCTGGACCTCATCTTTGTCCCCGTACTCCACTGGGGCGTCGCGGGCGTCGCCATCGCCACCGCCATCGCCTACACCGTCAGCGCCGCTACGCTCTTTATTCGCCTGCTCAAGACCGACTCCGTCGTCCGCGTCACCCCGCGCGACCTGGCTATCGACCCCGTCGCCCTCAAGCGCATCGTTAAGATCGGCCTGCCCGCCGGCATCCAAAGCGCTGTCTTTGCCGTCGCCAACATCATCATCCAGTCCGCCATCAACAGCCTGGGCACCGAGGTCATGGCGGCATCGAGCGCCGCCATGAGCCTGGAGTACGTGTGCTACAACCTGCTCAACAGCTTTAGCCAGGCTTGCACTACCTTTGTGGGACAAAATCACGGTGCCCGTCAGATCGACCGCTGTACCAAGACGCTCAAGGTCTGCCTTGTCGAAGGCGGTATCGTCGCGCTCACCACAATTATCGTTATTGTCGGCCTGGGGCGTGAGATCTTGTCGCTGTTCAACAGCGATCCCAACATCGTCTCGATCGGCTATATCCGCGTGTGCTCGATCTTCCCGGCGTACGCCTTTAGCATGTTCTACGAAAACATGTCAGGCTACCTGCGCGGCTTTGGTATCTCGCTCACGCCCGCCCTCATCACCATGATCTGCGTCTGCGGCATCCGCTTCTATTGGGTGTTCTGCGTGTTCCCGCACTTCCGCACCTTTGCGAACATCATGATGGTCTACCCCATCAGCCTGGGCACCACGGCGTTCTTTATGGTCGTGGCGGTACTACTCTGCCACCCGGCACGCACCTATCGCGCCACCCAAGCCAAAGCGACAGCCCGCTAAACACCGCACTCAACGCCACGCCAGTCATTAATTGACAATATGCGAGCTCATATAGTCGATAAAGCGCCTCGTGGCGATGGGCATGGTGTCCCAGCTGCGCCAAGCCGCCACTACGTCGCGCGAGGGAGCATGCACGATGGGACGTACGCGAATATCGGCCCGCATGCCCTCAACGGTACGGCGATATAGCATACTCACGCCTAGGCCCTCCTCCACCATCGCCATGATGGTGTAGTCGTCGGTGACCTCGCTCGTCACATGCGGCGACAGCTCATGCGCCGCAAATGCATCGAGCACCAGACTCTGTTCGCCCTCGTCCAGCAGCACAAACGGCTCGGACGCCAGGTCGGCGAGTGTCACCTTTTCCTTTGCCGTCAGCGGATGCGCGGCCGGCAACAATGCTACCAACTCGTCGTGATAGACCACGCGCTTCTCGAGCCCGGTGGTAAATCCGCGCGCCGTAAAACAAAAATCAACCACGCCATCGTGCACCCATTGAGCGTTGCGCGTATAATCGCCCTGCTTGAGGGTAAAGCGTACGCCCGGGTGCAGCGCACCAAAGTCGCGGATCACGCGCGGCAACACAGTACGGCTCACGTTGGTAAACGTCGCAATGCGAATATCAGTCGACGAAAGCCCCAGCAGTTCCTGGCGCTTGCCCTCGAGCTCAGCCTCGGCAGTCACAATCTGTCGCAAATACGGCAGGTACTGTTTGCCATCGCGCGTAAGCGACACACCCTGCTTACCGCGCTCGATAAGCGTGGTGCCCAGCTCACGCTCGAGCGCCTTGACGGCCTGGCTCACCGCGCTTTGCGTATAACCCAGCTCGTCCGCCGCGCCCTTAAGACTGCCGCGATCGACCACCATGCAAACAATCTGATACCGCGATGCCATCGTGCCTCCACATCAATGAAGCCGTAAAACGTTTTGCCAGGGCTTTTTCTGCATACATTAGTATTTCTTAATCATACTGAAGATACATTCGCTTTACTACATCCACATCTGGGAGCAGAATCCTTTTTGCGAAACCGTTCTGTAACAAAAGGAGTCCCATGGATCGCAAAAAAGCAATCGCGCTCTCATTTTCCGTTCCCGTCGCATGGGGCTTTTCGTATCCCCTCATGAAGATCGGCATGGACAGCATGAACGCCACGAGCATCGTCGCGCTACGCTGCATCATCGCCTTTGTGGTCTGCCTGCTGCTCTTCCACAAGCGCGCTTTCCGCATCAACCGCGACCTTATGGTCCGTGCCGCCATCATCGGCGCCATTATGGCAACCGAGCTCACCTGCATGTGCCTGGGCTCCAGCCTCACCTCTGCCTCCACTGCCGGCTTTTTGCAGAGCCTGACGGTCGTGATCGTGCCGTTTGCCAACGCCGCCCTGCTGCGCCGCGCCCCCGAGCGCAAAGTGCTCGTCGGCACCGCCATCGTCACCTGCGGTATGTTGCTGCTCTCGGGCGCCGACTTCACCAGCCTGAACCCGGGCGCGCTCATCATGCTGCTCTCCGCCTTTGTCTACGCCGGACACATCATTGTCGCCAAGCGGTTTGTCGAAGAAGTCGATCCGCTGTCCCTGGGCGTTTGGCAGCTGGGCTTTGGCGGCCTGTTCTCGGGCATTGCCGCATGCGTCTTTGGCGGTTTCACACTTCCCAGCACGCCCAGCGAGGTCGTGGTCGTCGTCGCACTCGCACTCATCTGCTCTGCCTACGGCTTTATCACCCAAACGCTCGTGCAGCCCCACGTGCCCGCCGAGACCACCGGCTTCGCCTTCTCGCTCGAGCCGGTCTGCTCCGCCGTCTTCTCGTTCTTCCTGGTCGGCGAGGTTCTGAGCCCCATCGCCTTCTTTGGCGCTGCACTCATCCTCAGCGGCGTCATGGTGGCAACCGTCGAGCTTCCGCTCCTCCGCGCACATGGACAGGCTCGCATGGCGGGAGCGCCCGAGCACGTCTCGTAGACACTACTCCTCATACGGCCGCGGCATAAAGGTCTCCGGTGCGCCTTTACAATAGATGCAAACAGAGCATCTGACGTAAAGGAGCCCCATGGACGCCGCGACCCGCGACCGCAACATAGCAACTTGGTTGGGCGATGCACCGCAGCCGGTACGTGACACTACGAACCAGCTGCTCGAGCGCATCGCCCTTTTGCGTGCCGAGCAGACTATCTACCCGGCACAAGACGACATCCTCAATGCCCTCGCCTACACGCCGGCCGACCAGGTCAAGGTTGTCATCTTGGGTCAAGACCCCTATCACGGACCCAACCAGGCAATGGGGCTGTCGTTCTCGGTCCCCGCGACGCAAACCAAGTTGCCGCCGAGCCTGCGCAACATTTACAAGGAACTCAAAGCCGATCTGGGTTGTCCCATTCCCGCCACGGGAGACCTAACCCCATGGGCACAACAGGGCGTCCTGCTCCTCAACACTACGCTCACCGTGCGCGAGCATGCCGCCAACTCGCACGCCAAACTGGGCTGGAGCACGCTCACCGACTACGTTATCGAACGCTGCTGTCAGCTGCCCCAGCCGGTAGTCTTTTTGGCATGGGGCCGCTTTGCCCAGCAGATGGTCGAGGGCAAGCTCGTCGCAACTGACGCGGGCAAGGCAACCGACAAGTTCTGCCTGGCCTCCACGCACCCCTCGCCGCTTTCGGCCAACCGCGCCACGGCAGAACTCCCTGCTTTTATGGGATCGCGTCCCTTCTCGGCAGCCAATCGGCTACTCGAACAACACGGCTCGACCCCCGTCAACTGGACTTGCCTCGGCTAGAAGTCGATACATCAAAAACGCACCCGACGGCTTTCCATCGGGCGCGTTTTCTATTCGGGCCAAATAAATTGTGTGCGGCCGGCCTCGCCGCCATCGATTAGCAGACTCTGCCCGGTCATAAACCGGTTGGTCACGCCCACAAAGTAGATCCACTCGGCGATCTCTTGGGCGGTGGCCCAGCGTTTAAGCGGCGTGAGCTCCATAATCTGGTTCCACAGGTGTTCGTCTTCCATCACGCAACGGTTGAGCGGCGTGATAACGCCGCCCGGGTCCACACTGTTGGCGATGGCCTGCGGTGCCAGGCGGTTTGCAAGGTTCTTGGTGTAGGCGATAACGCCGCCCTTGCTGGCAGCATAGGCAGGAAACTCCGATCCCGTATGCCCGCTCGCCGACCCCACATTGACCACGGATTTGATAGCCGGCGCCGGCTTGGCGGCAAGCCCCTCCCCCGCAAAGGCGTAGCGCTCGGTCACGTTGATGGTGCCATACAGGTTGGCGGCGATGTCGTCAGCCGAATCCTGCGTACCGGCAACGTTCACGATCACCTGGGGTTCAAGATCGTCTGGAAACGCGTCCGGCTCGCGAACATCAACGATCAGATGGCGGTAGCGCTCGTGTTCGATCACCGCCGGCAGCAGATCAAAGCCCACGACCTCGTGGCCCTCGTCCAAAAAGCGCTGCACGCATGCGGCTCCGATACCGCCCGAAGCGCCCGTGATCAAAACCCGCATACTTGCTCCTTAGGCGGTTGCGTGGCGCTCGAGGTACTCGGAGCCCACATTCTCGCGCTCCCAGCCGCGCACGACCTTGTAGCCCACGGGGCTCAGGAAAACCTCGCACAGCAGCTCGGCAACAGCGCCGGTCAGCGAGCACATGAGGACCTGCACCCAGGTCCAACCAAAGAACGTGTGGCTCACCACAATGGCAAAGACCAAGTTGTCGATAAACTGGCCAACACCCGTGGACACATAGGAACGGAAGGCAAAGCTCGCAAAGTTATTCTTCTTGAGCATACGGCCGAGCGACTGGTTGAGCGTGGAGTTAACCACGGCAGAAACGAGCATTGCCAGCGAAGAGCCCAGCACCACGTACCAGGTGCCGCCGATGGTGGCGTTAAGGGCGGTGTTGACCTCGATCATGCCGGTGTCGTAGTAGGCGCCCCACATACCGGGCGTGAGCGAGCATGCCCAAAAGCACAGGCTCACGGCCAGGTTGACCAGCAGCGCGAGGATAGAGATTTTGATGGATGCCTTGGCGCCAAAGCGCTTGCAGATCATGTCCTGGCACAAAAACGAAACCCAGCTCACCACAAAGCCGCAATCGAGTGCCAGATACGGCAGGCTGATAAGCTCTTTGTTGGCCAGCAGGTTCATCATGATGACGCTCACGAAAAACAGCGAAACCGTTGCCGCGGGAATGCTCCGCAACAGGACCTTGTAGTCCTCCATGACCTTCTTGATCATTATGTACTCCTTTGGTTTTAGGTTTAACGAGCAGGATATCGGACCCGAACTGCTCGGACGCCCCGGTCTTGAGACAACGGTGGGTATGATAGCCGCTCACACGGCATCAGGCAAGTAAATGGCGCGGCAGCCCCGCAGGGTCACCGCGCCGATGCGTTAAAAGGCCACGTTGCCAAACTCCGACAGGATAAGGTCGGGGTTGTGGTCGGTTGCCCAGTCCACGTTCCACGGGCTCGTGAACAGCAGCAGCTTACCGCCGCGCATGTCCTCGACGCGCAGCGTGTCGCGCGTGAGCGAAAGGCCCGGGATATCGATGGTATCGGGGTCGTTCTGGATCCAGCGGATGTCCGTATAGGGCAGCGGCTGGCGACGAACCTCGACACGGTACTCGGCCTTGAGGCGGCGCTCGAGCACCTCAAACTGCAGCACGCCGACCACGCCCACGATGACGCTCTCCATACCGGCACCCAGTTCGCGGAAGATCTGGATGGCGCCCTCCTGGGCAAGCTCCTCCATACCCTTGACGAACTGCTTGCGCTTGAGCGTATCGACCTGCGTAATGCGAGCAAACATCTCGGGGGCAAACGTCGGGATCTGCGGATACTGCACGTGGCGCTTGCCGGAGCACACAGTGTCGCCGATGCTAAAGATACCCGGGTCGAACAGGCCCACGATATCGCCTGCATACGCCTCGTCCACGATGGCGCGGTCATCGGCCATCATCGAGGTACCCGTGGCAAGCTTGAGCTTGCGGTTGCCCTGCACGTGGAAGGCGTCCATGCCGCGCTCGAACTTGCCCGAGCAAATGCGCACAAAGGCGATGCGGTCGCGGTGGTTCTTGTCCATGTTGGCCTGGATCTTAAACACAAAGCCGCTAAAGTCGTCGCGGCAGGGATCGACCGGCTCGTTGGTGAGCGTATCGGTATAGGCGCGCGGCGTCGGGGCCAGGCGCAGGAACTCCTTGAGGAAGGGCTCCACGCCAAAGTTGGTGAGCGCCGAGCCAAAGAACGCCGGGCTTAGCTTGCCGCAGGCCACGGCATCCAAGTCGAGCTCGTCGCCGGCACCATCGAGCAGCTCGATGTCGTCCATCAGGTTCTTATGGTTCTCCTCGCCGATGAGCTCGTCCATAGCGGGGTCGCCCAGCTCGGCCTCGACCTCGGCGACCTTCTTGGTGGCGTTGGCGTGGCCGTCGCCCTCAAAGGCAATGACGCGACGGGTCTGACGATCGAACACGCCGCGGAAGTTGCGACCGCTGCCAATCGGCCAGTTCATGGGATACGTATTGATGCCCAGAACGTTCTCGATCTCTTCCATGAGCTCAAACGGATCGCGGGCCTCGTGGTCGAGCTTGTTCACAAAGGTGAAGATGGGAATGTGGCGCAGCGTGCAGACCTTAAAGAGCTTTTTGGTCTGGGCCTCGACGCCCTTGGCGCCGTCGATGACCATGACCGCGGCGTCGGCGGCCATAAGGGTACGGTAGGTATCCTCCGAGAAGTCCTGGTGGCCGGGGGTATCGAGGATGTTGACGCAGGCGCTGTTGTAGGTGAACTGCAGCACCGAGGAGGTAACGGAAATGCCGCGCTCCTTCTCGATGTCCATCCAGTCCGAAACGGCATGCTTGGCCGAGCTCTTGCCCTTGACCGAGCCGGCGGTCTGGATGCTGCCGGTATAGAGCAGCAGCTTCTCGGTAAGCGTGGTCTTACCGGCGTCCGGGTGGCTGATGATCGCGAATGTGCGGCGCGACGAGATTTCATCCGACAGGCTTGCCATGCGGATCCTTTCTTGCATTGAGTGCATTACGTCGATGTAACCGTATTATTGTAGCCGCGAAATCTCGCTCTAGGGCGCCTATCAGGACAAATTCATCAGTCAGAACGTGAACGGCTAGTTATCGAAAGTATTCTGCAGCAGACTGTCTCAATCTGTAACAGCAGGCGACCCAAAACGGACCCAGATGTTACAGATTGAGACAAACAAACCTGCCCGCCGACACAATCTCAATCTGTAACACCTGACCGCCCAAATTGGGTCTAGCTGTTACAAATCGAGATAAACGGAAAGGCAGGCAGCCAATGTCTCGTTCTGTAACATCTAGCCGCGCAAATCGACTCTTACTGTTACAGATTGAGACAAATAGGCAGGCGGGAAAATAACATCTCAATCTGTAACAGCTGGCGACCAAAAACGGATCCAGATGTTACAGATTGAGATTGTTTTGGAGCAAGCGCGGCGCCGATGGTCTATTCCACATTTAGCTCTTGCATAACTGTGCATAGTGTATATATACTGTGCTTACCGGTTATATACACGTGTAGCCCAACAGCTAAGGAGCCGCTGTGGACATCATCCTATCCAATTCGAGCGATAAGCCCATCTACGAGCAGATAACCTCGCAGGTCAAAGCTCAGATCTTATCGGGCACGCTCGCTGCGGGAGCCAAACTCCCCAGCATCCGTGCACTCGCGAGCGACCTGGGTGTGAGCGTCATCACCACCAAGCGCGCCTACGCCGACCTAGAGCAACTCGGGTTTATCTGCACCGTGCAGGGCAAGGGCTGCTTTGTCGCCGAGGGCAACCAGGAACTCTTGCGCGAAAACCAGCTCTGCCATATCGAAGAGCTACTTGCGAAAGCGGCGAGCCAAGTCGAAACCCTGGGCGTCACGCGCGACAAACTGCACGAGATGCTCGACCTGGTAGCCCCCGAAACCATGCAGTAGCCATCTGCAAGAAAGGCTATACCATGCAAAACCTTTTAGAACTCAAAGGCATCTCACGCCGTGTGAGCGACCGCTTTTCACTACGCGACGTCACGCTCGCTGTGGAGCCCGGCCAGATCGTTGGCTTTGTAGGCGCAAACGGCGCCGGCAAGACAACGACCATTCGCGCCGCGCTCGGGCTTATAAAGCTCGATGCCGGCGAGGTGCACCTGTTTGGGCAGCGCTGTGGCGCCGACGCGCCCGATGAATCGCAACGCCATCTACGCTCCCGCGTCGGTCTTGTCCTGGACACGTGCCCCTTCCCCTCCACGCTCAGGGTGGGCCAGATCGAGTCGCTCGTATGCCCGGCGTACCCCACGTGGGACCGCGAAACGTTCGCCGGATTCATCAACCGATTTGGCCTCGATCCCAAGACAAAGGTCAAGGACCTCTCCCGCGGCATGGGCATGAAACTGCAGCTTGCCTGTGCACTCAGCCACAATGCCAAGCTGCTCGTTTTGGACGAAGCCACCGCGGGCCTCGATCCCATGGCACGCGAGGAACTGCTTGATGAGCTGCTTGCCTTTGTCGCCGATGGCCAGCACAGCGTGTTACTCTCGAGCCACATTACGTCCGACCTCGATCGCACCGCTGATCGCGCCATCTGCATCGAAAATGGCTCGATTATTTTTGACCTGCCGCGCGAGGACATTACCGACCGCGCCGGCATCGCTCACTGCACCCAGGCGCAGGCCGCCGAGCTTATGGCTTGCGTCGAAGGCACCCGTGCCGCCCACCACGCCTACAGCGTGGACGTGCTCGTGCCCAACCGTCGCGAAACGCTCGAGGCCTTTCCCGAGATTCCCTGCGATCGGGCAACCATTGATGACTATCTGCGCCTCATGCTGAAAGGGGCTTCGAAATGAAACGCGCCTTTATGTCCGAGCTCGCCATCGTTCGCTCGCTTGCCCCAAGCATTGCGGGTGTCGGCTTGTTCATATTCGTCGTGCTGACCCTTGCCAACGCATCGGACGGCGATTCCGGCATGAGCGCCGGCGCCTGCGCGGTCAGTGCCATGTCGCCCATCATGGTCATGAGCTCGCTGGCCGGCTTCGACAATCAAAACGGATGGGAGCGTTATCGGGCAACGCTGCCCCTCTCGCGCAAAGACATTATTTGTGCCCGTTACCTGAGCGTTATTGTCTTCTCCGCCGTCATGGCATGTACAGCTACGCTTTTGAATATCGTCGCCATCCCGCTCTTCAACAGCGCGGGCATTCCTTCGACGGGACAGACGGTCTTTGAAATCGCAATCGCCTCGGCAGCATCGATGCTCATCTCCCTCATGATGGTGTTTTTGGCGCAGCCGCTGTTCTTTCGCTTTGGACACATGGAGGCGCTGCGCCTGTCCGTTGGTCTGTTTGCCATGCTCGGATGCCTTGCCATGGCCACGCTGAGCTCCTCCAACCCCATCAGCAACTGGCTCATGTCGATTGCCGGAGCGAATCCCGATCCTGCCGTTCTGGGCTGTCTGTGTGCAGGCATCGCCGCACTTGCCCTCGCGCTATGTGCAATCAGCTGCGCCGTCAGCACCAAGGTTTATCGAGCACGCGATCTGTAATCGACAGCTAAAGGACTTGGGCGGCGCCCCACCTCATTTACTAGATAAGACGAAGCAGCAACAACGCCGCCGCCCTTCGAAGCATGCCGTTTAGATCTTGGAAACCAAAGAGAAGTCGACAGCATATCGACAATTCGAGCCTTCACCAAATGGCTCCCCGGAACATAACCCCCGTCTCGCCGCGGCCATATCAAACCTTCATGGTGGGGCGGTATCCTCATGTCCATAAAACTCGCAGGATAAACCCATTATCCAAGGAGGCACCGCACCCGTGTCGTGGGTTGTCGCAGCATTTGCGTCAGCATTCTTTGCCGGCATCACATCCATCTTGGCCAAATGCGGCATCAAGCAGACCGACTCCGATGTCGCGACGGCCATTCGCACCTGCGTGGTGCTCGTTTTCGCCTGGGCAATGGCGGGCATTTCTGGATCCATTGGAACCATTGGCAGCATCGAACCCAGATCCTGGCTCTTTCTCGTCCTCTCGGGACTCGCCACCGGTGCTTCGTGGATCTGTTACTTTAAGGCGTTGAGCATCGGAAATGTCAATAAGGTCGTACCGGTCGACAAGATGAGCACCGTGCTCGCCGCGCTGGTCGCCATCGCGCTTTTTGACGAGACGAGCAACCTTGCGGTTAAGCTCGTGGGAACCGCTGTCATCACCCTCGGCACGTTTTTAATGATCGAGAAGAAGCAGTCCGCCGAACCCGAGCAGCAGCAAGACCGAACCTGGCTCGCTTACGCCCTCGGCGCCGCCGTGTTCGCGGCACTCACCTCCGTCCTCGCCAAGATCGGCATCGAAGGCGGCGAGTCAAACCTGGCCACGGCAATCCGCACCTGCGTGGTACTGGTTATGGCATGGGCAATCGTGGCAGCCAAGGGAAAACTGGAGCAGGTCGCGCACGTTGACCGGCGCGAACTCACATTTCTCGCAACATCGGGCATCGCGACTGGAGCATCGTGGCTGCTCTATTACTATGCCATCGCTGCAGGCCAGGTGAGTGTCGTGGTGCAGATCGACAAACTATCGATTGTCGTATCGGTGCTATTTGCGCGCCTGGCATTCAACGAAAAACTCTCCCGCCGCAGCGCCATCGGTCTCGTCCTCATCGTACTGGGCACCGCCGCGCTTGCAATTTGGAAGTAGCGCCGATACCGAACGAAATCCAGTCCACCCGCAAATCCGTGACACAGCGCCCGCACCGGACTTGAGATGTTTGTACTGACCGCGCGCTGCCGCGCTACTTGCGCAGCGGCTTGGGCAGCGGAATGCCGGCGGCGATGGCTGCGGCGATGATCATGCAGACGATACCCTTGAGCGGGAAGCACATGAGCAGCAGGCCCACGACCATGACCGGCTGACGCATGACCGCACCCATCGTCGATGCCGTGCAGACGGCGACGCAAAAGACCGGATCGGCACCGGTAAGAATGGCAAGGCCGTAGCCCAAGCTCACACCCGAGAAGATAACCGGGAAGAAGTGGCCTCCGCGCCAGCCCAAGTTGATGAGGGCAGGGGTTAGCATGGCCTTGACCAGACCGGTCGCGATAAGCACGCCGGCGGGAATGGTCAGATAGGTCTCCATAAGTACATCGGCCTGGGTCTCGCCGGCAAACATGGTGTAGGGCAAGACCGTGCCGCAGATGGCGAGCGCCAGACCGGCCAGCATGGCCTTGACGACAGGACGCTCCCCTATTGCATGGGACAGCGCCTCGCTCGCGTGCTCCGAGACAAAGTACAGCCAGCCGCAAACGGTGCCAACCAACGCCAGCGGGATGAGCCAGGCAAGCTCCAGGTTGCCCACCTCGGCGGCCTCGAACCTGGGCATGCCCATGCCGCCGCCCATAACCTGGCCGAGCAGCAGGTAGGTGCCCAGACCGCCAGCGATCGCGATACCGTAGACCACCGTCTTCTGTGCCTTGGGCAGCTTGATGGTGATCTCGCCGGACGCGGACCCATCGTCGGCGTCTTCGCCCTGGCCGTCGGCGCTACCGGCGAGCGGCGCCACAAAGCCAAAGACGGGCGCGGTAAAGAGCGCCGTCAGCGCGGCCTGGGTGCCCAACAGCGTGAGCTCCCTGAACTCGGCGCCAAAGCGGCGCATGCGGTCGCCGACCCAGCTGCACAGACCCGCGATAACGCCAGTCAGGCCGGCCTCCGGTCCAATACTTCCGCCAAACAGCAGCGGCAGCAATGCCGCGAGCGAAAGCTTGCCCAGGTTGTCGTACGGGTAGCGCCCGTCTTGCTTAACCTTAGCCATCACCTGGTTGAGGTCGTCGGTCTTGGTGCCCGTAAGCTGTTCGTACAGGCCGATCAGCAGGCCGCCCAGCAGGCAGACGAAAAACGGATACGGCAGAAAACCGAACGGGCCGCTGGCGAGTTCGGGCGACGCCGCGCCCAGCATGTGGGGGATCTCGGTCCACAGATAGTCGATACCGTGCTCCATCGCAAAAAAGAACAGCCAGACCGCGGCACCTGTGAACGCACCGGTCACGGCAACGCTAACTAAAAACAGCACGCGGTTTGTGGGTTTGGCAAGGTTGTCCATCGGGTCCTCCCGCGGTCAAAGTCGACATAGTTATGTTTTATTGTAGAGCGAGCGTTGCCCAGACAAGCCAACCATCTGCGCCACAAACGGCACCATTGGGAGTCATAGTGGGGCAGGCTCAAGACTTATCCGTTGATAATCGAGACAATCTCGCGCAAATCGTCGGCAAAGTAGATGCCGTGCTGGCGCCTCGGGCTCGAAAGCCCCTTATCAATCATGTGCCCGAGCAGCGCCTTGAGGTCGTTGTAGTAACCGTCAAGGTTATACAGGATGCACGGAGCACTCAGGTGCCCCAACGACACCGCGGACATGACCTCGGCAATCTCCTCGAGCGTGCCCGTCCCACCGGGAAAGGCGATGAACGCATCACCGAGCTCAATCATCTTGGCTTTGCGCTCGGCCATATCGCTCGTCACGATGAGGTCATCGATGCCGTCGTGCTGAAACTCGGCCTCTATAAAAAAGCTCGGCTCAACGCCCGTCACGTGTCCACCTGCCTCGAGTACGCTATCGGCGAGCGCGCCCATCAGGCCCGATTTGGACCCGCCGTATACCAGCGCGTGCCCGTTGGAGCCAATCCAGTTGCCCAGCTCTTGCACCGCAGGCAGAAACGCCGGGTCATTGCCGACGCTGGCGCCCAGGTATACCGTGATATTCATATTCAGTCCCCCTCGTCGTGACGCGCGGCGCCCGTTCTAGCGTTGGCGTCGGCGATATTCGCGCACACGGCGCGACAGGTCGGCGAGCTCGTCACGATCAAGCTCTTCCAAATGCTCCAGATCGTCCATAAAGCGCGCCATGGTGTCCTTTTGGCGCAGCTTGATGAGCATATTGCAGTAGTTCACCGCCACACCCGTGAGCATGGCGATGTAGAAGATGCTGATGACGCTCAGGACGACGGTAATAGCGCGAGCGACCGGCGTTTCGGCCGGGATATCGCCAAAGCCGATGGTCGAGACCGTCTCAAAGCTAAACCAGAGACCATCGCCAAACGTGAGGGTCGTGGGCTCGGACAGCCAGACAGCCGTCGAGCACAGCAGATAGAAGATAAGAAACAGGCCCGTGATGCGCGCAAAGCCAGCCTGGCGCAACACGTCGGCAAGCGTCCTCAACTTGTTCATCGCGACCCCTTTTCTCAGATGCCCAATCACATTCGCTCGGTATTGTCCCACATCCGGCACTTGAGGACGTTCCTTTTGTGCCGGCAGAAAGGGACTGTCCCCAAGTGCTGGGAGGAACCGTTTAGCGGCGCAACTGCCGGCTAGGCAGGCTGAGCTGGTATCCTTGTGCGGTAATGTCTCGATTCGTTAGGATTGCATGTGAGAGCTTCCGCTGTCCTTCGTTCAGTTATATATCGCACCCTGGCCGTCGTGCTTGCCGCGCTCGCCGTACTGAGCACCATCATGCCCGCCCCCGCCTTTGCCGCCGGCTCCGATCAACAGGTCAAAACGGTCCGCGTTGGTTGGCTCGTCAGCAACGAGGGCTTCCAGGACGGCACCCCCGGCGAGCGCCTCTCGGGATGGGGTTACGAGTACCTCCAGACCCTGTCGTACTATACGCCCGGCTGGCAGTACGAATACGTCTCCGGCACCTTCACCGAACTTATGGACATGCTCGAGGCGGGCGAAATCGACCTCATGCCCAACATCTCCTACTCCGAGGAACGCGCCCAAAAGCTGCTCTTTTCCTCGAACCCCGAGGGCACCGAGCGCTACTACATCTATGCCAGGCCCGATCGCGACGATCTAGCCAAGGGTGACCCCCAAGCGCTCCAAGGCCTTACCATCGGCTGCAACCCCGGCGTTATGCAAACCTTCGTTGGCCAGCAGTGGCTCGCCAACGAAGGAATCACCTGCACATACAGGGAGTATGACGGAGGATCCGATCTCTTTGACGCGCTCGCAAACGACGAAGTCGATGCCGTCATCATGAACGACACGACCTCGTCGCCCAGTGCCTCCCCCATGTTCTACATCGGCTCGAGCGACTACTATTTTGCCGTTCCCAAAAGCCGCCCCGACCTGTTGGACGACATCAATGCCGCCATGACAGCAATCGCCCGCGTCAACCCACGCTATATCGACGAAGTCAAATCTAACTACTCGGCCCAAAACAGCGGTTCATCATCGCTCAACGGTCCCGAACGTTCCTGGCTCAAAGCAAATGACAGCACCATCACGCTCGGCTACATTACAGGCAAACTCCCCTACTGTAACGAAGACGAAGACGGCGAAATGGAAGGTTCGCTCGCATCGCTTGCGACGACGCTGCACGATAAATTTGGCATTACGGTCAAAACCGTCGCCTTTGATAGCTACAAGATGATGTCAAAGGCCCTGTCAAAGGGAAGCATAGACGTTGCGCTGCCGGTATACCGAGATTACTGGTTTGCCGAGCAAACAGGCGTTGTGCAGTCGGTATCGTTGGGGACCATGTCCCTCACTGCCATCCACACCGGCAGCAACCTGAACAAAGACCTCCAGAACATCGCCTGCACCAAATCATCGTTTATCAACAAAAATGCACTTGAAAGTCTGTTCCCCACAGCGACCGTAACCGAATACCAATCCGGCGATGAAGTGTTCGACGCCCTCAGGAAGGGAACGGCGCACTGCATCGTCGCTCCCAGTTCACGCGTAAAAACCATTGGCGACCGTCATGATCTCGAGGGCTACGAGACGGTCGAGTTCCCTGGCACCTGTGAGCTCTCGTGCTGGATTTCGCGCGGAAAGCCCGAGCTGTTGGGAATCATCAACAAGGGCATCATCAATGCCGGAGAATCGCTCTCCGCAAGCAATTACTCCTCCACGTCGTACACAGCCCAGGAATCCGACACGCTTCGATTCCTTTATCGCAACCGCGCCGCTATTGCCGCTGCCCTCATCGGTATGTTGTCGGTCGGCATCGTCCTGCTCATCTGGACGCTCGTGCGCGCTCGAACCGAGCGCGAAAAAGCCGACGCCGCCAACGCCGCTAAGACGGCATTCCTCACGCGTATGAGCCACGACATCCGCACGCCACTCAACGGCATCCTGGGTCTTATCGAAATTGAGGAATTGAAAGACGGCGACATGCAGGCCGCCCGCGAAAGCCGCGCCAAGGCGCGTGTTGCCGCCAATCACCTACTCTCGCTGATCAACGACATCCTCGAGATGGGCAAAATCGAAGACCGCAAGCTAACTCTGGAACATGCGCCTTTTAACCTCAAAGAGCTCTGTGACGATACGCTGGTGCTGTGCAAGCTCCGCGCATCCGATAACGGCATCACAATGCAGGACAATAGTCTGCCGTACGCCACGGGGCCATACATGATCGGCAGTCCCACCCATATCCGGCAGATCATAATCAACCTGTTAGACAACAGCATTAAGTACAACAAGCACGGCGGCTCCGTCACCTTTAGTTCAAAGACCAAGCCACTCGATGATGGGCGCGCACTCTTTTGCTTTAGCGTTTCGGATACCGGCATTGGCATGGCTCCCGAGTTTTTAAAGCATATCTATGAACCGTTTGCCCAAGAAGGTGACGATGCGCGCAGCAAGTTCCAAGGAACCGGCATGGGCATGCCAATCGTCAAGTCGCTTATTGAACTGATGGGCGGTACGATTGAGATTTCGAGTGAGGTTGGCGTGGGGAGTACGTTCAACGTCCAGATTCCGCTCGATATCGACAAGAACCCTCAGGCGCGGGCAGATACGGTCGAGAGGGTGCTCGACTGCTCGCTCGCCGACATGAACGTGCTGCTCGCCGAAGACAACGAATTGAATGCCGAGATTGCCCAGGCGCTGTTAGAATCCGAGGGCGTCGTGGTCACCCGGGCCGCCAATGGCAACGAAGTCGTCGATCTGTACTTGTCGCATCCCGCCGGCAGCTTCGATGCGATTCTGATGGACATCATGATGCCGGGCATGGACGGCTATGAGGCAACCCGCGCGATTCGTCTGAGTGAGAAGGTCGATGCAGCCGATATCCCCATCATCGCGCTCACCGCCAACGCCTTTGCCGAGGACGCCAAGGCGGCACACGATGCCGGCATGAACGCCCATCTGTCCAAACCGCTCGACTTTAACAAGCTCAAAAACATACTCGCCCGCATCAAGAAAAACGGATCCGTTTCGCTATAGTTTGTGCTCAACCACCACGCACGACCAGAAAGGAAACCAACGATGTTTAGGCCCTTACGTCGAAAGAAACGCGCCATCACCGACGAGGAAGCGCGCGAACTGCTCGCTACCTGCAAGCGCGGCGTCTTTGCCGTCAACGGCGACGATGGCTACCCGTACGCCATTCCCGTCAACTACTTCTTTGACGCCGAGCACGACAAGATTTATTTCCATGGCGCCAAGGCTGGCCACAAGGTCGACGCACTCAAGCGCAATGACAAGGTCTGCTTTACCGTTTACGGCAACGAGTGGTACCAGGACGGTGACTGGGCTCCATACGTTATGAGTACCGTGGTCTTTGGCCGCTGTCGCCTGGCAAATGACACTCCCGCGTTTATCGAGGACAAAGTCCGCCAGCTCGCGCTTAAGTACTACCCTTCTGCCGAGGAAGTCGAAGAGGAAATCGCCAAAGACATCAAGGGCGTCCAACTCTACGAGATTACGATTGAGCATCTTTGCGGTAAGCAGATTCAAGAAAAGTAAGCCCCTCAGCAGGCCTCATCAATAACAATATGGCCCAGTTCCAACCCACCTTGGAACCGGGCCATATGCTTATGAAGCGTCGGCGGCGATGTGCGCTAGCGCCTCGACGAGCTCTTGCGAGCTCACGGGTTTACTTAGGTGCGCGTTCATGCCCGCCTCACGCGAAAGCCTACGGTCGTCGGCAAAGGCGTTGGCGCTCACGGCGATAATCGGCGTGGTCGCGGCATCCTCGCGATCGAGTGCTCGAATCTGACGCGTGGCCTCAAGGCCATCGATGCCAGGCATCATGATGTCCATCAACACCACGTCGTACTCGTGCGGTGCGCTCGCGGTAAACATCTCGACGGCAGACTCACCATCCTTAGCATGCGTCACGATGGCACCGGCACGGCTGAGCGTAAACTGCGCGATCTCGGCATTCAGATCGTTATCCTCTACGAGCAAAACGCGCAAGCCCTGGAGCGCATCGCCGTCTCCCGCATCCGCGGGAACTGCCTGAGGAATCTCGGAGCGGTCGCACTTCTCGAACGGCAGGCGAATGGTAAACGTCGTCCCCTGCCCCAAGACACTCGTAAAGCTCATGGTTCCGCCCATAAGCTCGACCAGCTGTTTTGCGATAGGCGCGCCCAGGCCAGTTCCCGACGAAGCGCCTTCCACCTGCTGCTCCTCGCGGCAAAACGGCTCGTAGAGGTGCTTTTGGAACTCCTCGCTCATGCCAATACCGTTGTCGGCGATCGTGTATTCATAGACGGGGACGCCATCCGCTGGCTCCACCTCGCGGCACACCAGGCGGACATAGCCGCCCTGGCGGTTGTACTTGACGGCATTGCCGGCAATATTGAGCAACAAACGCTTGAGGTGCGTCACGCTCACCCGCGCATAGGGATGATTAAGCGTCTGCTGGTCGGAGATAATTGTCACCAGACGCTCCTCGGCCTGGCGCTCCAGAATATCGCGCACTTCACAGTTGAGGGCCACCAAATTTATGGGCACGAGGTTCAGGTCGACCTGCCCGCTCTCCAGGCGACTCATATCGAGCGCCTCGTTGGCAAGGTCGAGCAGCAGTCCCGATGCCGTCCAGATTTTTGAGCGGCACTCAGTCTGCTTTTGCAGATCGTCCGCATTGGCATCGCCAACCTCGACCATGCCGCGAATGCCGTTGATGGGCGTGCGCAGATCGTGGCTCATGCGACGCAGAAACTCCGTCTTTGCCGAGTTGGCAGACGAGGCCTCACGCGCCGCCTTTGCCAGCTTGTCGCCATAGTCGCGCTCCTGCTGCAGCAAGTCCGTCAAACGTCGACGATCAGCGCGGCGACGCACCGTCACAACAACGGCTATAACACCGCCGTAGAGCACCAGCACGCCGGCGGCAACAGCCGCGGCGACCTCAAAGTAGCGCTGCGCCGAGGCATAGGTGTACACATAGAATTTGTGCGCTTTTCCAAATGTGCCCAAATACCACTCGCCGTCGGCGTTAACCAATCTGACCTTACCAGCCAGGCATCGATCCTTAATACCGTCGACAATAAAGACATCCGTCGCAGGCAGATCGAACACGCCCAATACGGTGGGTTCAACGGCATTGGTCGCAACGACCTTGCCGTCGCTTTCGATCACGATATTGCCGCTATCGATGGTTTCATAGCCATCAAGCAAGCTCTGCAGTTTGAGTGTATTGCTTGCAACCGCCTTCGCGCTCTGATGCCTTACCGCGATAACGATGCCCTCGCCATCCTGCCGAGTCACGCAGCCAATGTCTGCGACCGAATCATCCGCAAGCGTGATGCGGGCGGTATAGGACTTAAGCGGATGAGCTGCCACCTCCAGCACGGGTGATCCTTTGAGATACGTAGCGAGCGACTCGTAGCCCACGTCATCGGTCGAGGACTCGGACACCAAATTGCCCGATGCGTCCGTCACGATCAGTGCGCTCACGTTGAACTGGTCGGCATATTGCTCCAGCGTGGCGTTATCCACCGAACCGTCGCGCTCCATATCGCGGGCAGCCTCTCCGGCGATCTCCATAACGCGAATCAGGTTTTTGGTCGTATAGGCGCTGTTGAATGCATCGTAGGAAAGGCTCTGCGTCGCCACGTAATCGACAACGTCGGCAAAGCGCTGCTCGGTTTGGGCCGTCATGTAACCGTAGCTCATCATGCCGGCAGCAACCGAGAGCGCTATCCCCAGCAGAGCGACAAGGAGCCATGCCCCTGCCGAACGATTGCCCCGCTCCTGAGCGGCGTGGTCGAGCGCATCGATCATGACAGGCCCTCCACATTCAAAAATGGCGAAGGGTCATCGAAGTACTTTGACACCAGGCGTTCCATGGTGCCATCGGCAAGCATTTCTTGGTAGGCATGAGTGAGCTTAACGTCGATGCCGCGCGTATCGTTGATATCGAAAGCGGTGCCCAAACCGACCTCTAGCAACGGCTCATCCAAAATGCGATACGTTACGCCATAGTCTTTTTCGTAGGTGAGCAGCAAGGACTCATGCGCGGCGATGGCGTCGACCAGGCCCTCGACGAGCGCCGGGTTCAGGCACGAACGGTCCGAAAAGCAGTAGAGTTCCTTGATCTGCGGAACGTTTTCATTTGTGCGATTGAGCAAAATGCCCTCGGGCTTGGTGGTGGACTGAACCGCCACGATCTTATCCTCAAGATCGGCAAGCGTGTAGATATCGCTCTGGGGATCGACCGCGACCACCTGGCGACTCGCAAGGTACGGACCAGCCCAACGATACTCGTTTTCGCGACCAGTCATGCTAAAGCTGCCCATGACACAATCGAGTTCGCCGCTCGCCAGCAGCTCTTTCTTCTTTTCCCAATCGATCAGCTGGTATTTTGGCTTGTAACCAATGCGGGCCAAAGCCTCGGTTAATATCTCGACATCCAGGCCAACGATATCGCCGTACTCGTCGGTATACACAAACGGTGGATAGAGGTCGCTGCCGACGTTGAGTGTCTTAAGGTCGTCGTCTTTGACCTGCGAGGCGTCCGGACCTTTTGATGCAGACGTCGAGGCTCCGTCGTTCGACCCGGAACAGCCAGCTATCGCTACGACAAAGGCACTCGCCACTGCAAGCGCAACAAACAACGATATGGCAACCGAGCGACGGGGTCTTTTCATCGAGCTCCAGAAGATCCTGTTTACAGACTGAAATGCTAAAAATAATAGCAAATGAAACCACTCAAGCGCCCAATGGTTACAGACGCATTACCATGCGGGACCTTCTAGCCGACTTGGCAGAAGGCCCCGCATGCAGCGCACACTTACCGTGCATTAAAAACGTAGCGGTCCAAGCGGTCGCACGCTTCCCTTACGCGCGAAAGCGGCAGCGCCAGATTCACGCGAATGTGGCAGGGCCCATGGAACGGACGGCCGTCCTGATACCCCACGCCCACGCGCGCCCCCTCGCCGAGCAACCACTGAATATCGCGGCTATGCTCGCGGCACCACTCGGTGCAGTCCAGAAACACCATGTACGTGCCCTGCGGACGCGAATAGGACACGCCCTCAAAATGCTCGTCCACGTAATCGCAGAAGTACTCGATATTGCCGGCAAGCACCTGGTTGAGCTCGTCCACCCACTCGTAGCCTTGCGGCTGATAGGCACCGATAAGCGCATGCATGGAGAGGACGTTCATCTCGTTGTAGTGGGTCTTGTTGGACACGGCGCACACGCGGTCGCGCAGCGTCTCGTTGTAGATAATGTGGTAGCTGCCGACCAGACCCGCCAGGTTAAACGTCTTACTAGGCGCGTAGAGGGCAACCGTGCGCATGCGGGCATCCTCGCTCACCGACTGTGTCGGGATATGCTTGTGACCCGGCAGGATGATATCGGACCAAATCTCGTCCGATATCACCACGCAATCGTGCTGGCGATAGATGTCCATGGCACGTTCGATCTCGTCGCGCTCCCATACGCGGCCGCAGGGATTGTGCGGCGAGCAGAACACCGCGGCATGGATGTGGTTTTGGGCGAGCTTGCGCTCCATGTCCTCAGAGTCCATACGCCACACGCCTTGATCGTCGAGCTTAAGCGGGCTGTGGACAATGCGATAGCCCGCGGCTTCGATAGACTTGGTAAAGCCGATGTAGGTGGGGCTATGGACCAGCACCGCATCGCCCGCTGGACGTACGCGCGCAGCGTCGACACGACACCACCCAGCACGCCGTTTTCGTAGCCGATATGTTCCGGCGCCAGGCCCTCGACGCCATTGCGGCGACCCTGCCATTCGATGATGCGGTCGAAGTACTCGGGGCGCGGATTGAAATAGCCAAACATGGGGTGCTGCGCGCGCTGAATGATGTACTCCTGGACCGTGGGCACCGTGGCAAAATTCATGTCGGCCACCCACATGGGAATGCGGTCGAAGCCCTCGTCGGGTGCGTTTGGAGCCATACCGGGGATCTCGCCCCAAGAGTCAACGGCGATGGAGTCCATGCCGTGGCGGTCGATGATTGAAGTGAAGTCGTATTTCATGCTGGACTCCCGTGCAGAGCGGAATGATTCGATAGGCGTTATTGTCCACCAGCGTGGGCGGTTTTGGCGCGGAGTTTGGCGCTTAATTTGACGGGTGCGGACGAATGGCTGGTTAGTCTTGCGCGTCGTTGACGGCGACTACGGTTAGCTGGGTTTCGTCGACCGTAAACGATATGTCGAGCCCGGCGTAGGCCAAGTGGTAAATGCGGTTTGGCTCGTGTTTGCTGCCCGCGCGGCGCGGATCTTGGCGAAGGACCTCGACCAAACCAGGGAGCTTTGCGGGCGGGACCATATCCTGCAGCGCTTGTGGGAACTCGACGTCGAGCTCTTGCCACGGAGTACCCTCAATCCAGCCGCCCGTCGCATCTGGGTGACAGTCGGCAAATGGAATATAGGGCTTAATGTCGTAGATGGGCGTGCCGTCACGCAGGTCGGCCCCCAGCACATGGATGATGGGACCATTGTCGGTGAGCTCGACGCGATCGAGCTTGACGCAGGTAAGACCGATGGGATTAGGGCGAAACGGACTGCGCGTGGCAAACACGCCCACGCGCTTGGCTCCACCCAACCGCGGCGGGCGCACGGTTTTCGACCATTTTGCGTTGGTGCCGGACCTGTCCTGCGTCTTGGCATCGGCAGCTATGTCCTTAGCCGTGCCGCCGGGCGTTCCGTTTTCGAAGCGCCACAGCAGCCATAGGTGAGAGAAGGAGTCCAGACCCTCGACCGCCGCACTGGAGGCAAATTCCGGCTCAAAGACGATGCGTCCCTGCAGATGAGGCGCCAAAAAGCTGTTGCGCGGAATGCCGAACTTCTGCGGCAGGTCGGTATGTATGTGTGCAATAGGTTCCATGCCGGTCATTGTACGGCATGGAGGCGTGGGGCGTTGCGCGCAATTCTTCGCCGTGGACTCCTGTCGTGCAACCAACGGTTGCTTGGAAGGGCGCCTGCCGCCGCGTATGCTTAAGCCATCAACCAGCAGAAAGGAGCCGCTATGGCCTTTGCAGAAAAGCTCATTGCCGTTCGTCGCGCCCATCACCTTACCCAGGAGCAGCTCGCCGCCAAGCTCTTCGTCACACGCCAAGCCGTCAGCCGTTGGGAGCGCGACGAGGTCACCCCGGGCATCGACATGATGAAGCTCATTGCCGCCGTAACCGGCGAGCCACTGTCCCACCTGCTCGAAATGCCCGAGCATTATTGCCAGAGCTGCGGCATGATACTCACGCCCGACGACTGCGGCACCGATGCAACGGGCGCCACGACCGACCATTACTGCAAGTGGTGCTACGCCCACGGCAAGTACACCTACGACACCACCATGGAGGCGATGATCGAGGATTGCGCTCCGCGGCTGGCGCAAAACACCGGCATGTCGCTCGACGAAGCCGTCTCGCTCATGGGCGCCGTCCTGCCGCAACTGGAGCGCTGGCGCGCCGTGCAAGAAAACGAGGAGCGCTACGGTGCCGAGGCGCGGGCGCGCTATGGCGATGAGGCTTTCGATGCAGCAAACGAAGCGCTGCTGGACATGGACCCCGAGACATGGAACGACATGAAGGAACTTGAACACGCTATTCTGGGCCAGCTCTCGATTGCCATAGGCATTGGCGACCCAGAGAGCAACGAGGCTCGTAAGCTTGTCGCGATGCATCGTCGATGGATTGGCCTTAACTGGGGACACGAACCCCAAGACGAAGCATACCTGGGCCTCGCCCACGGCTATCTTGCCGATCAGCGCTTTATCGACTACTACGACAAGCCCTGCGGCACCGGAGCCACGGCGTTTCTGGTCCATGCCATCGAGTCGTCACTGGCCCGCGCATAGACCGCGGCGGCTTTGGGTATTTCAATTGAAACCTCAACCGATTGGAGACCCATGGCTACTGATCACGAGCTCGTGCTCTACGTTATGACCGGCTGCCCGTATTGCATAAAGGTCAAGCACTTTTTGGCCGATAACGGCGTGACCATTCCCGAGCGCAATATCTCGACCGATTCCGATGCCGAGCAGACGCTCATCACCGTCGGCGGAAAGCGCCAGGTTCCTTGCTTATTCATTGACGGAAAGCCGCTCTACGAATCGAGCGACATCATCGCGTGGGCACAAAAGAACCTGCTCTAGCACGCGCACCCCGTCCGTCCAAGGCTCCACCCCATACGGCCCAAACAAGTACGCCAGCATCCAAAGTCGACATTTTTCGACATCTTTGGATGCTGGTGTACAGCTTTTTGCAACATAGTCGTTGGGAACATAGTCATCGGGGACGTTCTTAAATAGCTAGTCGTTAAAGAACGTCCCCGATGACTAGCTAGCCGTGGAAACAGGCTATGGGCGCGAGTGACTGTTCGCGAAAGACACGATCAACGGCGGCGCGGTATTCGTCGACCTTTTTGGTCTTGCGTACGAGCTTGTGAACGGTAGCGGGGTCGGCGAAAGCGCACTTGGCGTAGAACCACCACTCCTTCATGCGAAAGACCGCGTTGCCACCAATCTCTTCTGCATAGGCCGCGAATAGCGCGTCGTGGAAACGCTGCAGTTCGGCTGCCGTGGCAGCAGGACCGCCGTTGACCATACGAGCCAGAGCGGGGTTCGCGAGCAGGCCACGCCCCAGCATCACATGGCGCGTGCCGGGATAGGCCTCCACCAGCGCGTCCATATCCTCAAGATCAAAAATGTCGCCGTTGTATGCCACCGGAAACGGCGCACGTTCCAGCGTCTCGCCGTAAAACTCCTTGCGCGGCGAGCCCGTATAGCGGTCCTTTTGCACGCGCGGATGCACGATCAGCTCTGCCAGCGGCATGCGGCAATACAGATCGAGCACACGCTCATACTCGTCATCGCGCTCCAACCCCAGCCTGGTTTTTACCGATACCGGTAACGGCGAGCGCTCGCACACATCGCCCAAGAACACCTCGAGCTCGTCGAGATTACGCAAGAAACCCGAGCCCTTGCCCTTGGCAACAACCGTTCCCGAGGGACAACCCAGGTTGAGATTGACCTCGCGGTAGCCCATGTCGGCGAGCACGTGCGCCGCCCACACAAACTCATCCGCATTCTTGGACATGAGCTGGGGCACCACGTTGAGCCCCTGGTTATTGACAGGGTCGACCTCTTTAAACGCCTTGCCACCAAAACGGTTGCCAACCCGCGGCGGCGGCAAAAACGGCGTGTAATAGCAGTCGAGCGCGCCAAAGCACTCCGCATGCACGCGACGGAACACATGCCCGGTAATCCCCTCCATAGGGGCAAGCGATAGAATCATCAACATCTACTCTCAAATCAATGTGGCAAAGGGACTGCCCCTTTGTCACATGCATTATGCCTTGTCCTCGAGGCGGCCCACAAGGCGGAGGCGGTTACTTGACGCCAACCAGCCCTCCAACCATCCCTGTGCAACGAAGGTGAACGGTGTCCACGAACAGCAAGTAGGGCCGCCCCGCAGCAGCTCCCCCACTCATCTATACTCAAGAGCGTGTGCGCATCGCCCCCGAAAAACGATGAGAGTCGAGGCCCCCATGCATCAGCTCACCGAACGTGAAAAGAAACGCATTCAGCGGTACTGTGCGTACCCCAAGATCGCAGCGACCGCACTCGTCATGTCGTTCGTAGCATGTCTGCTCATGCTGCCGCTCCAAATGATCAACGATATCGCGTTCCACCAAAAGGAATTCCAACCCGCGGGCATATATACCGCCATCGCACTCACCGTAATCGAACTCGTCGTCTTTTGCTATTGCGCTCTTGCGCCGCGCTTTGGAATGCAGGGCAAACAGTGGAAGGAGCTGCAGAGCAGGCTTGCGGTAGCCCAAACCAACAAAGACCGCTCCGCGGAGGTCGCCGGCGTGCTCGCCACGCAAGCTGCCGGCCGCCTGCTCAAGAACAGTGATAACGATCTCGCGCGCAACCTGGGCGGCGCCGCGGAGGTCGCCGGCGCCGTAGGGGCAGTTGCCACCGCGGCAGACGTGCTAGCCGAGACCTCGAGCAATGCCGAGGCCATGGCAAACGCATACGGCGTGACGATTCCAAGCGTCAAGAAGCAGGCCATAGCTCTCGCAGTGGTGCCCGCCATTGTGCTGCTTGGCGTCTACATCCCGCAGTTTGTCCAGGGAAATAACGAGCTTCAGGCGAGAAAGGCTGCAGTTGCCGAGCAGCTCGCCATCGCGCAAGATGCCCTGGAGCCCGTGTGTGAACGCGTCGCGGCAGACGACCCATACGAGTCGTATCACGACTACGGCTACCGCATTATCGGCTATCTGCGCGACAATGACCTTGGCGCTCAAGCAGCCTATGTCTACCTTTCTTTTGATGCAGACGGCATGCTCACGGACGTCGATTACACCAGTCAGGTCAACCCCGAGGAAAGCCTTGCAGACAACCTCGCTCGCGCCGAGCAGGACATCGCGACGCTCTGCGCCCCGCTCAACGGGTTGGACATTTCCGTTGCCACACCGGGCCTCCTCACGCCATGCAGCCTGTCGGATGATTTTAAACAGACATTTTTAGCCGGATCCCTATATAAAGAAATCAGCATCAAGACGGAGGACGAATCTATCAAGTCGTACTACACCTTTGACACCGAAGCCGCAGAAGATTTCGACGAATACACCCATCCGGAAATTAGGCTCATGCTCTCTGCAAAAAAGAACTAAAGGCTTACGCTCTAATTGCCGCTCGCGAACATCGTCTATATCTCGAGGTCTAATACTTTTCCCGAGAAGTGAACGACTGTTTTTGGACCCCCGAAGCATTGGCATTTTTAGGCATCAAAACCGCAGGATTCGACTGCAAAACCGCAGGAAATTGCTCGCCAAAAGTGTCGATGCTTCGGGGGTCCATTTTGACTCGTTCACTTCTCGGGAAAAGCATTAGACCTCGATTTACAAGCCACTCAATGTGACAAAGGGGCTGTCCCTTTGTCACATTCGATGAAAAAGGGCACCGACGTTAGTCGATGCCCCAAAGCGGCTGCAGGTTAAGCCCTACAGCGTATGTCTAAGACGAATCGGACTATTCGTCCCAGGAGAGGTTCTTACCAGTCTTTTTTGCCAGCAGCAAGAACAGGCCGATAATAACGTTGCATGCGATGCAGAAGATGAAGACGCCCTGGAAGGAGCCGACAAGCTCATAGACCTTCATCATAACGGGCATGCCAAAGGCGCCGACGATATAGCCCACGGAGCAGATCAGCGCGAAGATGCGACCGAAATCGCGGGAGCCAAAGACATCCATAACCAAAACGGTCAGGGCAGTGCCAGCGATGACGTACATTACGTCGTTCACGCCTGCTGCGAAGATGCTGAGCGTCGAGTTGCCGCTGCTCATCATGAGCATGACAAAGGAGAGGATGGAGACAGCGAGCCAGCCCAGAATGGCCTTCGTGCTGCCGAACTTATCGCAAGTGGTGCCGACGATCGGATTGAGGAACAGATCGAAGAGCGATGCAGCGGATACCATGAAGCCGCCCACCATGGGGCTAAAACCAACCTCGGAAGCATACGTCGGGAAGAGCTGGTTCATGCAGCAAGTGAGCTGAACGAGGCAGAGGAAGCCGATGCAGAAGAAGAAGGCAGGCGACTTAATGGCGCGCGCATAGCTAACGCCACGCGTGCTATCCTCGGTCGTCTCCTCGGTCTCGGCGACCGTCTCGCCCTCGACGTAGCCATAGGGCAGCATGCCCTTGTCCTGAGGCTTATAGCGGATAATCAGGACGGAAGCGGGGAGAATGAGCACGGCGGAGACGCCAGCGAGCACCAGATAACCAGTCCTCCAGCCAGCGGCCTCGATGACAGAGGTGATGACGGGGCTCATGATGAGCATGTAAATCGAGTTCACTGCCCAAGCAAGACCAATTGCCAGGCCACCAGATTTTTTGAACCACTGGTCAATAACGTCGGACATGGCGACGCCGGTGGTGAAGGCGAAGCAAATGCCAATCAGGGCGCCAGCGGCGATGAACATCCAAACTTCGGTGTAGAAAGCCATGCCTGCGCCGGCGGCGAGCAGAATAAGCTCGACGACGGGGAGCCAAACCTTGCCAACAACCTTGGGGATGAGTTTTCCGACAAACGGAAGCGCCGCCGCAAGACCGATGAGCGTCGCGGTGAAGTAATACGAGAAGATTGAATAGTCAAACCCGAACTCCTCGCACACGGGCGCGACGAAGGAGCCGGCGATTACGCTATAGGATCCGGTCGTACCAGCAGACATGAGGCCAAGCGCGATTACGAGAACCCATGCGTAGACCTTGCTGCTCTTTAACTTTGCATTTTCCATTGATACAACTCCTAGAGACCTAGAAGGGCACACATAACGGCCTTGATGGTGTGCTGACGGTTCTCTGCCTCACGGAAGATGACCGAAGCGTTGGCCTCAAAGCACTCGTCGGCAATCTCGAAACCCTCGGTGATGATCTCGCGATGGAGGTCGTTCTTGCACTGGTCGAGGAGCATCTTGCCAACACGGTGATCTGCGTTGTGGACAGAAGGAAGCTCATGCATGCAGAAGATGTCGGGATTGTTGGTGCGCTTGCACAGCTCGCTGGTGACGCGATAGGGGTACAGAGACTCGGCATCGCCCAGCCAGGAGTTGTAGTCGTCGGGATCCAGAACCTCTTCGCCGCACTCGGGGTTGATGTAGCGCCACTCCTCGGTAACGATAACGTCAACGCCATCCAAGGCATCGAGGTCAGAGGTGATGGTAAAGGTCCTATTGGGAGCGTACTTGGCGTAGCAGGCCTCCACCTCTTCGACCATTTCCTTGCACATCTGATGACGGAGGTCGTCGGGACCGATGGCGAGGAAGTCCATGTCGAGCATCGCGCACAGACGGCCATACCACACCGGGGCGCCGGCGCAGTTGCCAACGAAAGCCATCTTCTTGCCGCGGCTCGTACGCAGACCGCCCCATTGCTCTTCCATCGTAAGAGCGTCAGCGAGCATCTGAGTCGGGTGATCGCCGAGAGTAAGGGCATTGATGACCGGGATGTCAACCAGGTCGGCGACGTCATAGAGGAACTGCTCGTCCTTCTGTGCGCGGTAGACGATGAGATCATACATGCCGTTGAAGACGCGCATGGCATCCTTGACGGTCTCGCAGTCACCCATGTGGGAGTTGGTCAGATAAGTGAAGCCCATGCCCAAATCGTTGCAGGAGGTCTCGAATGCGCAACGAGTACGAGTCGAGCCCCACTCAAAGTTGGCGAGGACGTTTTTGCCGGGGAAGTAGCGCTGGTCGACACCAGACTTCTTCTGAGCCTTAAGGTTCCAGGCAAGATCGATGAGATAGCGGAAATCCTCGGAGGAGAGATCATGGATGTTGATGTAGTCGCGACCGCGGAGGCTGTTGTTCATGTCTATTTTCCTTTCGAATTATTATCAAAATTATTGCTAAATGTGTCCCCGAAGGAAACACGGATATCCCTCGGGGAGCGGTACATGTGGCGCCTAAGCCAAAGAGCGCAGGCTCTAAGGCTCACTAACGACTGGCCGCCACGTCCTTAGTCCAGCAGTGCACGCCGCCGCCGGACAGGTTAAGCGCGAGGGAATCAATCATGATGACCTTGCGATCGGGGAAGCAGCTCTCAAGAACCGCCTTGGCCTGCTCGTCCTTCTCTTTCACGACCTCACTCATGCCCTCGTGGTAATAACGCTGGCCAAGAACGACGCCGTTGCAGATCAGGAAGTTGCAGTAGCTCGCTGCAGCGTAGAAGTGGACGGGGCCCTCGGGCCAGGGGGTGCCATCCATAAACTTGCCGCCCATTTCGTCGATGAAGCCTTTATAGAGCTCGTAATCCTCATCGCCAGGGGCGATAACGACTTCAATCGGCTCGGCGGTGGGCATACGAACGATCTCGAAGGGCTTGCCCTCCCAGTCCGTTTCGTTGCTCAGGATCTCGTAGGCCGCCTCAATGCGGCGACGAGACTCTGCGCCAGCCTTGCTCGAGGCTGCCTCTTCATCGGACACCTCGGCAAGAAGAATCTTGTTCGGAGTGATAAAGCGACACATCTCATCGATGTGAGCGGCAAAGCTCATGCCAAAAACGGGGGTTCCGTCTTCCTTCTCGTCGAGGATGCCCAGTCGATAATCGTCGTCCTCAAGCATGGGCTGAGGAAGCCAGATAACCTTGTTGAGGTTGTAGATGCGCTTATACTCGGCCTCTACCTCATCTTTCGTGAACTCGGGATTGCGCTTACGGCATTCCGTGTCCTCGATGGCGATCAGGGTGCCGTGACCGTCAAACTCACGATCGCCGCCCTCCGAAACCATTTCGGAATTGACGATATCGAAGCAACCGAGCGCAACCGCCATGTGAACGGCTGCCTTACGTGCGGACTGGCACTCCGGGGAGTTCTTGTCCCACACGCCGTAATAGGTCCAAGCAGGGTTGACCATATAAGAATGGCCTTTGTCGTCGACCATGATGCTGGGGCCGTTGTCGCGGACATAGAAGTTGGAGTCTTCGAACTGCGTGATCTCGATACGATCGAGATCAACCCCCTCCTCCTTCAGGCGTGAGCAAGCCTCCTCATAGGAGCCGGGGGTGCCGCAATTGAGGTTGACCGTAACGTCGCCATACTCGAGCAGAGCCTTGATCACGTCAACGCAGGGCTGGCGGTTATCGTAGCCCTCTGCACGGATGTAATCGGGAAGCCATGTCACATAGACGTTGGAGCGCTTCTCGAACTCGCCCGGCATACGATAGTTCTCGTACATGGTTGGTCCTTCCGTCGGGTTTCCCGCGATGCTGTCCGGCCGCGACAATAGCGGGGTTTCACCTGCTATAGTACTACTATACCTACCGTTCGGTAGATAGTTTTGAATAATTGCCGCTCGCCTACTGATACGTACCGTTCACCGTATATAGTGGTCATGTTTGGACACGAATTGATGTTCCGTTGCCATCCTTAATAATGTTGGTAGTGCGGAAGTGATTTGCAATGGAGAAATGCAGCGTGAGCACAAGAAAAAAAATATTGGACGCAATGTACGATCTTGTGGCAGAAGTCGGTTATGACAAAGCGTCTATCGGAAAGATTTGCGACTTTGTCGGTATATCCAAGCCGTCGGTGTACTACTACTTTCCCTCTAAAGAGGAGATTTTCACTACGCTCTTGGACAGCATGTTTCCGACCATTGACTATCAGCGCGACTACTCGCTAATAGTCGATAGGGACGGGTTCAAGGCCGCGCTTATCGAGCTCGGCAATTCAGTTATAGGTGGCTATCGAAGCGATGAAAAACGCCGGCGCGTGCTGGCCGAGGTTAGCGTTCAAGCAAATCGAATTCCTGCAGTTCAGGAACGTCAAGCGACGGCGACCAAACGAACCATGGATGCGCTTAAAGACATCCTTCTTCATGGTGTAGAGATTGGCGCGTTTTCCGATAGTGCCGACGTGATGCTCTACGTACAAATTCTTTATACCGTTCTGGAGGGAGCGAGCAATACGGTCGCTCAAGGTGAGGATATTGATGAAAAAGCGGTTTGGGCGGGAATAGTCGAGCTTATGTTCAAATAGACCAGCCAAGCTGAAACGCATGTTGGCACACATGGTGCCTGCGGGCAACCTTTAAACGAAAACAGGGGCCGACTCCAGTCTGGCTTGGAGTCGACCCCTGTTGCGTGGCAATCTATGCCGATGCAATCGGCGCTTATTACTTTTCAGCAGCCTTACTGAGAAAGCCGGAAACGATAGCAAACGCAGCAATCATAAGGTTGCAGGCAATGCAGAAGATAAATACTCCCTGGAATGACCCTGCCATGCCGTAAACCTTCATCATGACCGGCATTCCAAAAGCACCGACGACATAGCCCGCTGAGCAAACGATCGAATAGATCCTTCCAAAATCGCGTGATCCAAAGAGCGAGAGGAGAAGCATCGGCATTGCGGTTCCAACAATGGCGAACATGGCATCGTTTACGCCAGCTGCAATGATTGAAACAGTCTCATTGCTTCCGCCAATGATGAGAAGCAGGAACGAAAAAATGCTGACACCTGTCCACGCGACCGTTGCTTTAATAGAGCCGAGCTTGTCACATGTTTTGCCTACGAAGGGATTTAGGAAGATGTCGGAGAACGAAGCTGCCGAGACCATTAAGCTTCCTACGATGGGATTGAAACCGACCTCGCTTGCATAGGTTGGAAACAACTGGTTCATGCAGCAGGTGAGCTGCGCCACGCAAAGCAGGAGGACACAGAGAATAAAAGACGGCGTTTTCGTGGCATCACGTAGTGCCATGCCCGAAAGGGTATCTTCCCGCTCATCGACGCTGTGTCTCTCATGGGTTTCAGAGGCGGTCTCTCCGTACGGAAGCATGTTGCGATCAGAGGGTTTAAGGCGAATGATAAATGCACTCGCAGGTAAAATCATAGCTGCAGAAACGGCCGCGAGTACGATGTATCCCGTACGCCAGCCTTGTTGCTCGATAACCAGCGTAATGACAGGGCTCAACAACAGCGTACAGAGAGAATTAACGCCCCAAGCAAGGCCGATGGCAAGACCGGACGATTTACTGAACCATTGGTCAATAACATCGGACATGCAGACGCCCGTTGTGAATGAAAAGCAGATGCCGATCACCGCAGCGGAGACGATGAACATCCAGACTTCGGTGTAGAACGCCATTGCGGCGCCGGCGGCAATAAGGACGAGTTCAACGCAAATATGCACCGGTTTGCCTATTACTTTTGGAATGAAACGGCTCAAAAGTGGAAGTCCAAGTGCAAGGCCAAGAAGAATCGCAGTGAAATAGAAAGAGAAAGAGGTGTACTCAAAGCCCAGGTCTTCACATACTGGAGCAACGAATGAGCCGGCAATAATGCTATATGTGCCAGTCGTCCCGGCGGACATTAAGCCGAGCGCAATAACGACAATCCAAGCAAATGCGCCGCTCTCGCGAGGACGGTCTTTTTCGTCTGGTACGGTGAGAGCCATGGTCACTCCATTTCTATCGGCATTACATCCTATATGCCTACCGATAGGTATATAAACCAGGGGACTCTTCGTCAAGCATTAAGCGGGGAAAGGGAGTTCTTAACGTGCCGAACGGTAATTGGGCCCTTGCAAAATCGAGGTCTAATACTTTTCCCGAGAAGTGAACGACCGTTTTTGGACCCCCGAAGCATCGACATTTTTAGACGTCAAGCCCGCAGGATTTGACTGGCAAAACCGCAGGAAATTGCATCTCGAAAGCGCCGATACTTCGGGGGCCCGTTTTCACTCGTTCACTTCTCGGGAAAAGTATTAGACCTCGATTTACAAGCCACTCAATGTGACAAAGGAACTGTCCCTTTGTCACATTATTCGGAGCGTAGGGCTTCTACGGGGTCTTTTTTGGATGCGCTGCGGGCAGGCAGCAGGCCGGCGACGACCGTCAGCAGCACCGAAATCGCAATAAGCACCAGCGCATCCTGCACGGGCAGGCTCATCAGGTTGGGGACCTGTTTGGCCGCAAGCGCCCAGGCATTGACCGGAAAACTCACGAGCACCACAACGACAATGGCAAAGACGCCGGCAATGAGGCCCTCGATAAAGGTCTCGGCATTGAATACGTTGGCCACGTTGCGCTTTGACGCGCCGATCGCGCGCAGGATGCCAATCTCCTTTTTGCGCTCCAGTACGCTGATGTAGGTGATGATGCCGATCATGATGGAGCTCACGACCAGGCTGATGCTCACGAATGCGATGAGCACCAAGCTGATGGTGTTCACGATGTCGGTCACCGAACCCATGATGATACCCATGTAGTCGGTGTACGAGATTGCCTGTTCATCGTGGCCGGCAGCTTTGACCTGCTTGTTGTACGCATCGATGTGATCGAGCACGCGCTCCTTGGCCTCAAAGTCGCGCGGGAAAATCTTAACCGAGATGGGGTCTGCCTCATCCGCATAGCCCAGCGTGGTCAGATTGTTATCGTAGGTGAGCTTCGACGCCTTGGCATAGCTCATCATGAGCGAACTCAGGTCCTCGGCGTCCATGTTGAAGTGGATAGCATGAGCAAAGGCACTCGCATCCACGTGCATGGCGCTCGCCAGGTTGGCAAAACTCGAAGACATCTGCGTCGCCATCTGGTCCATGAGCCCTGCCGCGCCCGCCTTGAGCTGGGACGATACCGTCGACGCTATCTGCTCGCTGATTGCCTTCATCACCTGATCCATAGCCTGCTGCAGATACGGAGCCAGTTGCTTTTGCACATAGTCGGTCATCGCCTGCCGCAGGCGCTCGGCCAGGGCATCGCCGCCGAGCGCTTTGAGCTGGGCCAGGATTTGCTGAGCTGCCGTATCGTTCTCAAGATACGTCGAGAACGCGGCGGCAAGCTTTGACGCGTCCTTAAGATCATCGGGTGTCAGCTCCTTAAACTGATCAGACCGCAAAAAGCCCTCAAACAGCTGGTTGGCTAGTGTTCCCACCTGCTTCATTTGCTCGGGCGCAAGTTCCAGACCGTCAAAGATACCCGAGAAATCGGGGGCCGGCGCTTTGGCCATGATGTCACTAAAGTCGATGTCCTTACCAACGCCCGAAAGGTCAATGTTCAGCCCGGACAAATCGATACCAGAAAGGTCGACACCGCCCGCCGCGCCCGAGAGCGCAGATGCATCGAACGAGAACGCGCTCTTCAGCGCCGCCTCGTCCACACTGAACATACTGCCCAGATCCACGCCTTGCTTGGCCTCACCTTGCAACTCGTCAAAGGTTTTGCCCGTAAAGACATCCGTCTCGGGGTGGGCAAGCTGCTCCTGCACGATCTGCGAATCGGCGGCGCGCTTCATAAGCTGGCATGTCAGCGCATGCGTATAGGCAATGCCCGGGGATAATGCGCTCGCGTTGGCCGTCTCGTTGGGTCGCACCACGCCCACAATGCGCACGTCAATGCCGTCGGCAACCTTGGCCGCCATAAAGTCGGCATCGCCAGACATGTCAGTCCACATGCCGGTCTCTTCATTTTTGCGATAGGCATCTGCCGGCGACAGCACCTTAAACGTCGTGGACAGCGCATCGTCGTAGGTAAAGTCGGTGCCGCTCTTGGGCGTCTCGACCCTGCCGTCAGCCGTCATGGCGCTGTTAACCAGGCCGTTGAGCTCATCGATATCCAGCGCGCCGATGCTGTAGAGCGTGTAGTCGCCCACTGTGCCGCGGCTCGAAAGCACCATCACAGCCTCGTTGGCGGACGTAGGCCAATGGCCGGCAACGACATCGTACTGGCTATCGAGCAGACTCTGGTCGTCAATCATTTCGTTAAAGACCGAGGTCCCCATGGACTCCATGCTCACCGTTGCCGCCGAGCTCGCGCCTCCGCTCATGGCCTCGGTCATAGCGTTGGGGACAAGCCGGACGGGCTTCTCGTCGCCCTCGTTCAAACGATAGACAACCGGCGTCACACCGTAACCATACTGGATAGCGTTGACCTCTTTGTCGATACCGTTGCCGCCGTCGTCAAGCCATGTCTTAAAGCTCGTCATATCGTTAGATTTAACGCTTGCGAACATATCCTTTACGGCCGTGACCACGGGAATCGTATCGGTTCCCTTAGCCTTGCCGCCGGTGGCGCCGTCAGACGAGCCCTCGCCCTTGGACGCCTCCTCATCCGCAGTCCCATTCCCGCCCATCATGGATGACAGGTCATAATCTTGTTTGGAAATCGTAAGCGGGTAGCTCGAGAGCGTGTCCTCCTCGACCTTTTTGATGTAGCCGTTTACGCCGTTGGACAGCGCCAGAATCGCTGCGATGCCAATAATGCCAATCGAACCCGCAAAGGCAGTCATGGCCGTACGGCCCTTCTTGGTCATGAGGTTTCGGGCAGAAAGCCCCAGCGCCGTCACAAAGCTCATCGAGGTTTTGCGCGTGGGCTTGGCCTCGCGACGCGCGGCCTCGGTAGCATCAAAGGGATCTGAATCGTCGGTGATCTTGCCGTCCGCCAGGGTGACGATGCGTGTGGCGTACCTGTATGCCAACTCGGGATTGTGCGTGACCATGATGACCAAACGATCGCGCGCAACATCCTTGAGCAAATCCATGACCTGTACGGATGTCGTTGAGTCCAAGGCGCCGGTCGGCTCGTCAGCCAGCACAATCTCGGGATCGTTGATTAAGGCGCGGGCGATGGCGACGCGCTGCATCTGCCCGCCCGAAAGCTGGCTCGGGCGCTTGTCAACGTGCTCGCCCAGGCCAACTGCCTCGAGCGCCTTGCGCGCACGCTGGCGGCGCTCGGCACGCCCCACGCCCGTGAGCGTAAGCGCCAGCTCCACGTTTTCCAAAATGGTCTGATGCGGAATGAGGTTATAGCTCTGGAACACAAAGCCGATGCGATTGTTACGATAGGCGTCCCAATCGCGGTCGCTGAAGTCCTTGGTCGAGATGCCATCGATCAGCAGGTCGCCCGAGTCAAAGTGGTCGAGTCCGCCGATAACGTTGAGCATCGTGGTCTTACCCGAACCCGAGGGGCCCAGAATGGCCACGAACTCGTTATCGCGAAAAGACAGGCTCACGCTGTCGAGCGCCACCTGCGTAAACGACTGCGTGACGTACCTTTTGCAAATTCCTTTGAGCTCCAGCATGGACGGCAACCTCTCCTGCGCAGGCACCCCGCCCGCTCTCCTCCGCCGTTCGTATTCGACGCGTTTGTCCTACTCTATCTTGTCATTGTCATACACGCCGCTCAAAAGGCCTTACTTTTCCAATCCACACGGCATCACGTTATCGCTACCGCGATGGTCTTTAGTCACAGCAGCAAAGAAGCGATAGCCACCCGAGAAGTTATAGCAGTCAAAACCGTACTGAGCGAGGATGCGGCAGCCAATGTAGCTGCGAAGACCACTTTGGCAAATAACATAAACAGGCTTTGTCACGTCAAGCTCCCCCAAGCGAGCACGCAAGTCATCGACGGGAATGTTCACAAAGCCGTCGATATGTCCGCGGTCATACTCGCCAACCATACGGACATCGAGCAGCTGCACACTACCATCGCGCGGCAGATCCGGTTCCTGCTCCCAATGCCACTGCTTGAGCATGCCCGAGCCCACGTTTTCGATCATAAAACCGGCCATGTTCACCGGGTCTTTCGCCGAAGAATATGGCGGCGCATACGCCAAATCCAAATCCTTGAGCTTATCGGCCCGAATACCGGCCTGGATTGCCGTCGCCAGCACATCGATGCGCTTGTCCACGCCATCGATGCCCACAATCTGCGCGCCCAGCAGACGCAAGGTTTCCCTCTCAAACACAACTTTCATGGTCATGGGCGTGGCCCCGGGATAATAACCCGCATGCGATCCAGGTGACAGCACGACGTTCTCGTAATCGATTCCCGCCGCACGCGCTGCCTTCACAGAAAGGCCCGTGCTCGCAGCTGTCAAGTCGAACACTTTGATTACCGAAGAACCCAGCGAGCCCTGATAGCGACTGCCTAAGCCACAAATCACGTCGGCGACGATACGTCCCTGCTTATTAGCGGGGCCTGCAAGGGAAATCACCACGTCCTCGCCCGTCACCTGATGCTTGACCTGCACGGCATCACCCACGGCATATATGTCAGGAGCAGACGTCTCCATGCGGTCGTTCACCACAATGGAGCCCTTGATGCCCAGTTCGATACCAGCTTTCTTTGCCAAATGGCTCTCGGGCGCAACGCCGATAGCGAGTAGCACCATATCGGCCATAATGGAATCATCGCCCGCCACATGTGTGACCACACGGCCATCGGCCTCTTCAAAGCCCGTAACGTCGGCACGAAGGCGCAGGTCAATGCCATGCTCGCGGACCTCTGCATGAAGCAGCGTCGCCATGTCGTAGTCCAGGTTGTTCATCAGCTGCCCGGGGCGCTGCAAAAGCGTCACCTCGAGACCCAAGTCACGCAGGTTCTCGGCAGCCTCAACACCAATAAAGCCGCCACCGATCACCACGGCACTCCTCGGCTCATGCTCTTGCACATAACCATGAATGCGCAGCGTGTCCTCTACCGTTCGAAGGCTAAAGATCTTATCCAAATCGATTCCCGGAAGAGCGGGGCGAATGGGATGCGCGCCTGGCGAAAGAATCAGCTTGTCATACGTCTCGACAAATTCCTCGCCGGTGAGCAGGTCGCGAACGTCAACCGTATGCGCATCGGGATGAATGGCGATCACCTCGTGGCTCGTCTTCACGGCAATGCGGAATCGATTCCAAAAGCCCTCGGGCGATTGCAGCGTGAGCGCAGATTCCTCCTCAATCACGCCGCCAATAAAGTATGGCAATCCGCAGTTAGCATAGGAGACATAACCTGTGCGCTCAAAAACGACAATCTCCGCCTGCTCGTCAAGCCTGCGCAAGCGCGCTGCCGCCGACGCACCGCCAGCAACGCCCCCCACGATAACCACCTTCATAGTTAACGCACCACCTTTCCGCTGTAGCTATTGATTCCGCCGATGTTCTTCACGTTGACGTAGCCCGCACGCTGAAGAAAGCTCGCAGCGCGACCGCTACGAGCGCCACTCAGGCAATGCACGAACAGAGGCGTATCCTTCTTTGGATACTCGACAAGCACGCGATTGACGCCATCGAGGGGAATGTTAATGGCACCGGGGATATGTCCCTGCTGATACTCATCGGCGCCACGCACATCGATCAACACCGCACCTTCGGTCGCACGGCACTCTTCAACACCTTTGTTGATATCCGCCCCAGCAAATAGATTGAACAATCCCATGATGAGCTCCTTTGCTCGCTTGCCCTATCGTTTGATGCCAGTATGCCCGGAAGGCGCAGACCGGTTCCGTGACCAAGTCACCGTATGGGACAATTTTTTCTTAAAAGCGAGTGCCAGGCGCTGGGCGGATAGGCACCATGGCAAAGCCGTCGCTACGGCAGGCGTGTCAAACCGTCGACATCCAGAACAAGGATTCGCCCGCGCTTCACCTCGACAAGACCTTCATTGGCAAGACGACGCAGCACGCGCGTCACCGCCTCGCGGGCAGAGTTGATGTCACGCGCCAACTCGTCTTGAGTGACCCGGAGCTCCATTGACCCCGTTGCCTGGCATCGCTCAACCAAATAGTCGGCAACACGCTGGTCGAGACGTCGGAAAAGCATCTGTTGGAGCACACGAACCACCTGAGAGTAGCGCCGCGCCTCCACTTCGAGCATAAAGACTTTGACGAAGATATTGTTGCTAGCAAGATGTTCGCAAACACCGATAGGCACGATAAGGAACTCGGATTTCTCCGTTGCGGCAACCAACGTGCCAAAGGAGATTTGCCGAATTACGCACGAAGCCGTTGTAACGCAGCACTCGCCGCACCCAATCCTAAAGAGCGTGACCTCCTTGCCTTCCTCGGAAAGAAGGCTGACGCGGACACCACCCTGAACGATAAGGAACATGCCGGTACAGGAGCTATCGCTGCCGCCGATAAGCTGGCCGGCATCGAAGGTGCGCAAGGCGACTTGCTCCAAAACGATCGTCCTCTCGTCAGAAGACAGATGCGCCCAAAAAGGGAGCTTCTCTACAACGTTTTGCACCATGGTCATCTGCGACTCCTTCTCCCATGGTCTAATCTATCAGGAATAATAGGGAGCAGCAAAAGCCAACTGTCACAAGAATAACCTGCACCGCAAGATCATCACCGAGGGCTTTGAGATTGCCGACGAGCGCTTTGAGGCCAACGCTTTGGTCATCTTCCGTGAGACAGGGAACCGTCAGCACACCATCAAGGCCGTTATGTGTGCCCTTCTGGGTCTCTAGGAGCCGTATCAATGGAAACTGTTTTGCCGGTACCAGTGAGAAATGTAGGGAACCGCCCCAAATAACGAACGGGACGGCACGCCACGTGGCGCACCATCCCGCACATAACATCGACGATGTGACAAAGGGACTGTCCCTTTGTCACATTCGGACTTACTGCTCGCTCTTAGCAAGCGCCTGATCGATCAGCTTGTTGAGCGCCTCTCGCTGCTCGGCGGAGTTGATGCCGCCCATGATTGGCTCTCCCACGATGTTGCCATTCTGATCGATGACATACGTTGTCGGGAACGAGAACAAATTTGACGTAAACTTACCGGCCTCGCTATCCGACTTGAACCAGATGTTCTTATACGTCACGCCCTTCTTGCTCAACACGTCCTTGGCATCTGCGATCTCGCCCTTGTTGCCATCGAGCGTAAAGGAATTGACGCCCACGACCTGGCCGCCCTTCTCGGCAAGCTCCTGATTCAGTTTCTCAAGATCGCCCAGCTCGCCCACGCACGGCTTGCAAGTGGTGAACCAGAAGTTCATGACGGTGACCTTGTTCTTAGAGAACAGCTCGTCACTGTTCACGTCGTTGCCATCCAGGTCCTTGCCCGTAAAGCTGGGGAACTTCGTCGCCTCGCTCGAAGCATTGGCACCAGCCGTCATGCCAGCGGTCGAAGCGTCGACGCTCTCGCCTGCACTCGGCGTGCTTCCACAGCCGGGGAACTCCTTCTCCAGGCTCTCGAGCTTGTCCTCGATCTCCTTGATCTGCTGTGCACCGGCCTTGAGTGTCTTAAGCTCATCCGCCGTAAACTCATCCTTGGCGCCGTCGATGGTCTTGAGCAGAAAATCGCCGTAATTGCTGCCATCCTCAATCATTGCCGAGTCTTTATTTGCCGCATTGAATACCTTTTCCCACAGCGCGTTATCACTCGAAAAGATCTCGTTCTCCTTCTGCATGAGCTTCGCATACAGCTCGGCGGCCTCGTCGGCATTGGCCGGCTTCTGCGCAGTGAGCTCTGCGATCTTAGGATCGGAGCTCGCAGATTCGCTCGCATTGCCACCGGGCGCCGAACATGCCACAAGGCACAAGGCCAATACCGGCACCATAAACAGGGCCGCAATCTTAGAAAGCTTCATAGTCATTCCTCCGTTTTGTCGAAGCTTGTTTACTTTTTATCGGCGGTCAAGGGAAGCTTTTCCGCCGACACATCCAGGCCATAGCGATAGCTGATGGCATCGACGGGACAGGCCCCGATGCACTTTCCGCACCGGATACATTCGGCATGATTGGGCGCGCGGACCACATCAACGTCCATCTGACAAACCCTTGAACACTTGCCACACGAGACGCATTTGCACGCGTCAACCTGAATCCCCAGTAGGGATACCTTATTCATGAGCGCGTAGAATGCGCCGAGGGGGCAGATCCATTTGCAGAAGGGGCGGTAGAACAACACGCTCAGCACCGCAACCGCAATGAGAATCGCGAGCTTCCAGGTAAAGAGCTTTCCCAGCGCGGAGCGGATTCCCGTATTCATGATGGACAGCGGAATCGCACCCTCGAGCACGCCCTGTGGGCAGATGTACTTGCAAAAGAACGGGTCGCCCATGCCCACATCGTTGACCACCAAGACAGGCAGCAGCACCACGGCAAACAGCAGCACGGCATACTTGATGTACGTGAGCGGCTTGAGCTTTTTCGTCGAGAGCTTTTTGCCGGGGATCTTGTGAAGCAGTTCCTGCAGCCAGCCAAACGGGCACAGAAAGCCGCATACAAAGCGTCCCAGCAGCACGCCGATTAGAATGAGCGTTCCGGTGACGTAATACGAAAAGCTGAACTTAGACGATCCCACCACCGACTGAAACGACCCGATGGGGCACGCACCCGAGGCCGCCGGACACGAGTAGCAGTTGAGCCCCGGCACGCAGACGGCTTTGCCCGCCCCCTGGTAGATGCCCCCCTTGGCAAAGTTAGGCAGGTGAATATTGGTCGCAAGCGTCGCCGCCGCCTGAATCAATCCGCGGAATCTCGCCAAAAGATGCGATGCAGTGTTTTTTCTTTTATCCAATTCCGATACACTCCAAGCACAGCCTAATCGCTTTGGCCAGCACGGCATCCGCCTCGCCACGCATAACGCCAAAGCACACCATGGCAATTCCGACGATCAACAAAGCGACCTGTACCACGGGTTTTACCGCTTTGAACAATCCGACCACTCCTTTCGTTACGCGACCATTGGACCATATCGACTATAAAATCCGTGTTAAGCGCGATTTGGAATGTGCAAGGAGACTGTTATGCGTATTTTGATCGTCGAAGACGAGCGAGCACTGTGCGACACGATCGCACGCAGTTTGCGAAACTTGGCGTACAGCGTCGACTGCTGTCACGACGGACAGGAGGCGCTCGACCTACTGAACGTTGAGGCCTTCGACCTCGTGGTACTCGACCTCAACCTTCCCCGTATCGACGGCACGGCCGTACTCAGGGAACTTAGGAAAACTGACTGCGAAACTAAGGTACTGATTCTGTCCGCACGTGGCGAAGTATCCGACAAAGTCGCCGGACTTGATGCCGGCGCCAACGATTACCTCACCAAGCCGTTTCATCTGGACGAGCTTGCGGCAAGGATTCGCAGCCTTACCCTCAGACGCTTTACACAAAGCGACATAGTTTTAACCTGCGGAAAGCTCAGCTTTGACACCAAGGCGCGCATCGCTTCCGTGGACAGCGAGGCTCTATCTCTTACGCGCAAAGAAACGGGAATCTTGGAATACCTGATGCTTAATCAGGGGCGACCGGTAAGTCAAGAGGAGCTTATCGAGCACGTTTGGGATAGCAGCGTGAACAGCTTTAGCAACGCAACCCGCGTTCACATCTCATCACTCCGCAAAAAGCTACGCATCGTTTTGGGATACGACCCGATTCGCAATCGGATTGGAGAGGGCTATGTTATGGAGGATAGCGAATGAAAAGGCTTTCGCTGCAATGGCGCATAACGATTATGACGGCGCTGCTCACGTGTGCGGCATGCGTGCTGACGAACTGCCTGGTCGGCTATACGGGCATGCGCTACATGGATGCCATCGGCAGCGACATCTCGGCCTTTAACGCAACCGGCGAAGATTCGCTCCAGGCGTTCGACCCAACGAAAGCAGCCCTCGATGACAAGGTCACGATCGTCGTAAACGACGCACAGGAGTCTTTTGGCACGACAGCCTGGTACATCACGGCTGGAGTCACACTCCTTGGCGGCACGCTGGCATACTTTGTGAGCGGCCGTGCACTCAAACCGCTACGGGCTTTTGCAGCTCAGGTTGAGCGTGTGCAACCTGACAACCTAAGCGAAATCAGACTCAATGAAGATGTGCCCACCGAGCTACAACGATGCAGCGCCTCTTTCAACGACATGATCGCCCGTCTTGGCGAAGGGTTCTCTGCACAGCGTCAGTTTACCGGCAACGCCGCACACGAGCTTCGCACCCCGCTCGCCCTTATGCAAGCACAGATTGAACTATTCATCTCCGAGCACTCCGGTTTGCAACCCGAAACAGCCGAGCTGCTCGGCCTGCTACAAGAACAAACTGAGCGGATGTCGCGGATGACCAAGGTGTTGCTCGAGATGAGTGAGCTCCGCAGCGTTCCTTGCGAGGACGATGTTGAACTTGGTCCCTTGTCCGAAGAGGTCCTCACCGACCTTGCGCCACTTGCCGAAAATAAGGGCATAGCCCTCAATTGTGCTGGAGACGCTTTAGTAATCGGGAGCGACACGCTCCTCTATCGGCTGGTGTTTAACCTGGTCGAAAATGCCATCCGTTACAGCCGCCCCGGCTCGACTGTCAACGTCTCCATCTGCGACAACGACAGCCACGTGTTCCTGCGAGTCAAAGATGAGGGCTCGGGAATACCCAAGCAGTACCGAGAGAGCATCTTCCAGCCGTTCTTTCGTCTAGACAAATCCCGCAGCAGGGCATACGGCGGCGCAGGACTCGGACTAGCACTCGTTTGGGAGATTGCAGCGCTTCACGGTGGCGCTGTAGAGGTCGAAGCAAGTTCCGAGAACGGGACCACCATGCTCGTAAGCCTTCCAAAACAATCCGTAGCGTTAACCGAACAGTAAAACGAAAGGGGTCCCGCACACGCTTGCGCGGGACCCCTTCTCCGTCAATGCAATTCGTCCAAAAGAGTAGAAGCTTACTCCCACTCAACGGTGCCGACGGGCTTGGGCGTAAGGTCGTAGCACACGCGGCAGATACCGGGAACCTCGGCAGTGACGCGGGCGGTAATACGCTTGAGCAGCGCCCAGTCGAGCTCGGGCACCTCGGCGGTCATGACATCGACGGTGTTGATGCAGCGGATGATGCAGGGCCAATCGTAGGCGCGCTTACCCTCGCGCACGCCGGTTGCGCGGAAGTCGGGCACCACGGCAAAGTACTGCCAGATGGTCAGACCGGCCTTGTCGATCTCCTCGCGCACGATGGCGTCGGCCTCGCGCAGTGCCTCGAGGCGGTCGCGGGTAATGGCACCCAGGCAGCGGACGCCCAGGCCGGGACCGGGGAACGGCTGGCGCTCAACCATGTTCTCGGGCAGGCCGAGCTCGCGACCCACGACGCGGACCTCGTCCTTGTACAGCAGTTTGACGGGCTCGCAGAGCTCAAACTGCAGATCCTCGGGCAGACCACCCACGTTGTGGTGAGCCTTCACGCCGTCTTGGGACTCCAGGATGTCGGGATAGATGGTGCCCTGGGCGAGGAAGCTGACCTCATCGCCAACCTTGCGGGCCTCCTCCTCGAACACGCGAATGAACTCGGCGCCGATAATCTTACGCTTGGCCTCGGGCTCCTCGACGTCCACGAGCTTGTCCAGGAAGCGATCTGTGGCGTCAACGTAAACCAGGTTGGCATCCATCTGATTCTTGAAGACGTCGACGACCTGCTCGCTCTCGCCCTTGCGCATCAGGCCGTGGTTAACATGCACGCAAATGAGCTGCTTGCAGATGGCCTTGATGAGCAGGGCCGCGACAACCGAACTGTCGACACCACCGGAAAGAGCCAGCAGGACTTTTTTGTCGCCGATCTGCTCGCGGATTGCAGCGACCTGCTCTTCGATGAACGCCTGGGCAAGTTCGGGAGTGGTGATACGTACCATGTCGTCGGGACGCTTGTTGGGATCCATGCAGAGCTCCTTCTCGGTTCGATGGAAATGCGCCGCGCGTATGCAGACGCACCGTCATATGACCTCATTATATGCAGAACGAGATACGTTTCCCATCGCTGCGACAGAGCTTTTTGCAGGGGCGGCAGTTTTTCTATATCCCAAGGTCAGCTAGACTTCGGTAGCCACCTTGGGAGCATCGCCAATAGACTCTTCCTTTATACGTTCGGCACAATCGTAGGCGATACCCACAAATTCCAGTCCCGAGCAACAAGAGTACAATTGCTGCTAGTGTTGCCAGCTGTTGGGAGATGGAAGATGGACTGCGATGGCTACCCATGCGTTCCCATGCCGTTGATGTGCACCGCCTTTGTGCCGGGGCAGATTGACGCTGCGGTTGCAGGCATTTCCGACCCCGATTCACGCGCCATTGCCACGGCAGAAGCGCTGTACTTTCGCGGACAGGCCACCCTCGCTGCCAAGACGGCGCACCCCTATCTTGACGTCACCGATCCCGCGCTGCGCTATTCCGCATGCTTTATCTGCGGATACGCCAGTCTGTCGCTCAACCGTATCGCCGACGCCCGCCGGTGCCTTGCGGGCATCCTCGATACGCCGGCCGACGAGGAATCGCCCGCCGTCCACGCCACGCATATCCTGTTCGCCTCGGCCGCGAGCGTCCTGCTGCACTTGCCTTCCCCGTATTCTGCCGAAGAGTTTTATCCGCTTGCGGCGCATCTGCCCGAAGGCCTGCGCCTGTTCGCCAGCTACGTGATGGCGCATGCCCTGTACCTGCGCGGCGAATATGGCCGCAGTCTGGGCATGGCGGAAAACGCCCTGATCATGAAACAGGGAAGCTATCCCATCTCGGAACTGTTCCTGCACCTGGCAGCTTCCATGGCATGCATGAGCCTCAAGGACATCGACGCCGCAAGGACGCATTTCGGAGCTGCTTGGAACATTGCGCGTCCCGACGGCCTTATCGAGCTCATCGGCGAGCACCACGGCCTTTTACAGGGGCTCATCGAGGCGTGCCTAAAAACGCAATACCCCGACGATTTCGCTCGCATCATCGAGATCACATACCGCTTCAGCTACGGTTGGCGGCGCATCCACAACCCCGATTCGGGCGAGGACGTAGCAGACGATCTAACGACCACGGAGTTCACCATGGCCATGCTCGCCTGTCGTGGGTGGACCAACGCCGAAATCGCACGCCATATGGGAGTATCGCCGGGTACCGTTAAAAATCGGCTGTCCAACGTGTATGCAAAGCTTGGCATCGGCACGCGCGCCGAGCTGGTCGCGCACATGTTGCGTTAGCGACCGGGCTGCCAAGCGCATCGAACACGTTCCGGAACCCGACGCTTCGCTCGATCAATTTGGACATTTTGACCCTTGAACGGCACTACCGCCACGGGGCGCCTTCTCGCACAATTGGATTATTTCCACCGATATTTGCGGGATGGGAGCCCAAGATGCTTGATCGCCGTTCGTTACTTGTTGCCGGAGCGTCCTCGCTAGCGAGCATCATGTTGCCTCGCGTGCCGGGAAGCGAAAATGCCTTCCTGCTGCCGTTCGCGCCCACCGCGGCCTATGCCGACGAAGAAGACCCCTTCAAGGTGCTCGTTCTCTCGCGCACCATGTTTGGTGTGGTCGTGGTCGACGTCGCCAACAAGAATACGCCCATCGCAGGTGCCCAGGTCACGCTCACATCGCGCTATGCCGTAGGCAAGCAGCTAACCGCCACGACCGATGACGAAGGCACGGCCATCTTTGAGGTCGCCCCTCTTTCGGAAGGCTACGTGGACGAGGCAACGCTCCTTGACGCGTACGACTTTAACGGCGGCATCTCCATTAGCATGGCGGGCTACCGCGATGTCGAGATTCCCCTTGCGCGTATCCGGGGCGGCACCGCCATAACCGCGCCCACGCGTCCGCTTTCCGACGGCGAGCCGTACTTCCGCCAGCTCACATTCGACGAATGGGACATCCAGTACGCTGAAGCCACGTTCATGGCATTGCCGAAGGACGACACGGCAAACGAGCAGCCCGATACGCACGCATTTACCGTGCAGGCTCATCTGCCGCAGGGCGGGCAGGCAACATTGCATATCAATAAAGTGATGCCCGCTGCGGGCAGCTCAACCGAAACCGTCACGCAGATTGGTCAGATCAAGGCCAGCGCATCGGGCGCGGATAATCTGGCGACGTTCACACTCGAAGACAAGTTCCTCGATGCAGCGTCGAGCCTTCTGGAAGAAGGATGCAAGCTGCGCTTTGTCCTCGACTACCAGGACAAAACCTACACGCTCTCCTCCCCCATGGCCGTTGTCACCGCGCCGGCGGCAAAGGCGGAATCCGGATCGACCACTATCGTCCCCACCACTATGGACCAAGAGATCACTCCGTTTGATTTCCCCACATCGTTTCCCGGCATCGGTGGTAATAAGTTCACGTGCTGGATGCCCACATTTCCGATCCTCTTCGATTTCTCGTTTGCTGGATACGTGCTGTTTGGTGGAGGATACAAACCAGCCAGCTATATGAACGATTCGGGCAATCCGGATCCGGAGTACTGGAAGAAATCGCCGCGCGAGTCGGGCGCCAAGCAGGCAAACCGCTACCTCGACGAGATGGAGGGGAAGTGGAATCAGTACAAGAGTATGAGTGCCGGTTCGGGCACCGATCCAAGAAACACCAAGCTCCTTCGCCACCATTGCACGCCGCTGTTCACGATGGATATCGCCACACAGCTGTACGGCTCGCTTGCCTACGATTGGGTGGGCAAAACCTGGGGTAACAACAACGACCCCGCATACGGCAATATTAAGGCCCTCTTCCAGGTAAGAACCGACCTCAATTGGACCGAGCAGTTTACCCTAGGACCGGTGCCATTTTTCCTAAACGTCAACCCTTGGGTGCTGGCGAAGCTGGCGCTCGCTGTGGGTGCCCACACGCACGGCAGCGGCGCGGCGTTTTTTAAAAACATTTCGCTCGACTATTCAAACACGTCGGGCTCGTTCACCATCCAGATCGGGCTTGCCGTCACCTTTGGCGCCGGCGTTGCAGGCGTCGCTTCGTCTGCCGTGCGCGGTGCTGCATCCCTCACGCTGTTCATTGGGTACGAGAAGGCAGATGGACACCAGCTTCCGCGGCTGCGCGTAGGTGCAGACGTCGATGTCGATGTGATACTCCAGTTCGTAATGTTCAAGTGGACCACCAAGGCTTGGTCGGGGTCGTGGCCCACACTCATCGATTCGTGGAATATGTCGGCGAACAATGGCGACCAGTATGTACTCCAGCGCTCTGAGCTGGCATTGGGTGGAAATACGCCTTATACGTTGGATGCCTGCTTCGGCACGCCCGGCAACGCCGAGGCAGGTGGTGTGCCGCAATTTATCGCATCGGCCACCATCGTCACCAACGCCGAGCTGCTCGCACGCGCCGAGGTTAAGGCCGCCGTCGTAAACGTCGCGCCCGTCGTGCGCGATTGGGACCGGGCGGTCACGCGCATTGAGCTCGAGGCGGACGCGGAGAGCGACGACACGGGACAGATCGAGCATTTCGTCCATGCACTGATAGAGAACGACGAAAACACCGCGCCGATGTATGAGTACACCTATATCGGGCAGGCGACGAACGCCGTTGCGGACCCCAACGCCAATTCTGCCGGCGTGTCGGAGGACGAGCGTGGCGGCATCAAACCCTCGAGCGACAACGTGCTGTTTGCTGGCGTGCTCAGCGAAGCCCACATGAAGCTGGCAATGATTGCCGACGTAGAATGCCTGTTCCGTATCGCCTCGGTGCGCTACGGCGACAATGGCCGCTCGCGCCTGGTGGTACACACAAAGGCAAACGGCACGTGGTCCGCTCCCACGCCCGTGGACTTTCCCCTTGGGTTTGGCGAGGGCGACGTGGAGCGCGACGGCATATACGATTACGACTTCGACGTGGTGGAATATACGGACGGAAGAGGAAACCAGGACGCCTACGTGCTGCTGGTCTCGGGCGAGCGCCCCGCCGGCGACAACACCCATTTCGATACGGCGAGCACATCCGGCATACTGTCCGTTGTGCGCCTGCGCATAAGTAATAGCGAAGTTCGCGTGATATCGCACACGTCGTGGCGCAGCATCTCGCGCGGGCGCCTGCAGGAGGACGGTTACCATTGCCTGCAGTGCCCGCGCATCACGGTGGGCAAGACGCTGGTCGACGGACGCCTGTCGGGTGCCTATCTCCACCGCCGTGGAAGCACCGCAGAAAAGGCGCTCGGCAGCGAGGCTGAGGTTGCGCTGGAGTGCTTTACCCTGTGGTCGGACGTTTCGGGCGACAGCCTGACGTTCCGCCAAGTTCTCCGCTTTCCACAAGCACCGTCGAGTATCGAGCTGGGCGAGCCCGAGAATATCAACGGCAAAATGGTGGTGCCCGTTGCGTACGAGACTGCAGACGGTTGCGGCTGCGCATCGTACGCCGTGATCGGCCAGTCCATTGCAGGCTGGGGCGTTATGCCACCAGACGCCACGGTACCCCGTGCGGTGCCGTGGCCACAACATTCGGGCTTTTTGGCAACCGTCAACGAACAACTGCAGCATATCACTTGGACGCGAGACGCATCGGCATTTGCAACGCAGCCTGTGGGTGCCGCAGGCTGTGGCCCGGCATCGTTTAGCGTAAGCAACAACGGCAGGTGCGTGCTCTATGTAGAGAACACCGATGGCAAGGTGGGACAAACCTACGACGAAGAAGGCAACCCGGTAGCAGTGATGGGCAAGCACTTCCGCATCTTCGCCAGCACCTTGGCAGGCGATCTGTTCACGGAGCCGTTCGTGATGTGCGAGCTGGACCATCCCGTCGATCAGATAACGACGTTTTTGACGTCGGGAGGCATGCTCTCCGCACTCGCCACGCACATTGTGAGTGCCGAGCAGAGCGAGGCAGAGCTGCACGGCATCGAAGTACCCTTGGCGGCGTGTGCCACTCCGACGGGCGCGGTCGCTACCTCGGGCGCGGTGGTGCCCGGAGCAGCAGGCGAATCCTTCATGGTCACGGTGCGAAACGACGGCAACACGCTGCTCACCGCCGGCACAATCGATCTATACCGAGAGGGCTCCAGCCAGCCGTTCTCCAGCGCATCCATCGGATTCGGAGCGAACGCACGCACGGCATCGATCTTTGATCCAGAGCTTTCCGAAGATGCTCCGGCCAACGACATGGCACACGTGAAGTACGCGCTCGAGACGCTGGGCGCACGTTTTGCAACGCACCCGCTGGTAGCCGACAACGGCAACGCCGTGCTGGCACCGGGTTGCACGGCACAGTTTCGCATGAGCTTCGCCATCCCCGAGAGCTGGAGCGACGAAGTGGGCAAACGCGTAACGCTGTATGCGAAGGCGCGTAATCTGGTGGCGCTCGATCCCGTAACGCTCGAGGAAATTCGACCAGGCGCAAACTCGGCGCTGGGTGCCGTACTGCACGAGCTTCATGTGCCCGACGCGGCATGCGAGCGCTCGGAAGTTCAGATCGGCGTATGCGACAGCGCGGATACGACAGGACTTCACGACGCCCCGATGGCAGCAGACGGCGATGGTGGCTCGAGTGGCGGCGGTACTGACGAGGGCGGCGGCGCGGGCGGAAGCAGCTCCGGCAGTGGCAAGGACCACGGCAATAACAAGCGCTCCGGAAAAGCGGGCGCGCTTGCGGGCACGGGCGATGTCAACGCTCCCCTTACGGCAGCCGCTGCAGCACTCGCCGCGGCAGGCGCCGGCCTTATCGCCTACAGCGCCCGCCGCACGGCGCTCGAAAAAGATACCGCCAATGAGGGCAATTCGGATAGGCCTCGCTAGCTCCTAGTTACCTTTGTGAGAGACGCCAACTCGGCTCATCGAACATCAAAATGGGCTGGTTCTGGATACCCAGAGCCAGCCCATTACGCATTAGATATCGTCAGAGGAGTCGAGTTCTGCCTCGAGCTTGGCACGGCGTCTTTTCGCCAACAATCCGCATGGCACGTTTTTGATAAACGCATCCAACCGCAAACGCAGCAGGACGCATTCGGCCGTCTTCAAACTTACTCGGACAAAACCGACTCGGTTTTCTCCGAGTAAACGTGATTGATAGTCAATCGATGTGCCCGCTCGTGCGATCAGCATCGTTCGATTTTGTTTAGTAAAACTAGGTCCCTATTAAATAAAATTCATCTGTATCCAAATTTGTTTAACAATGCAGCGCTACCACTAAACACTATCCCTGTTAATCCGAACGATTGTTCGATGGATTTCGTGTTGGTTGGAATCGCCTATGGGCTGGGCTATGCTACCTTGACTATCTATATGACTTAAACGCAGCAAAGGAGCACCGAGAGAGCGAGTATGGCAAAAAACACCGCAAACTATGGTAACGACAGTATCCGCCAGCTCAAGGACGAGGAGCGCGTACGCCTGCGCCCCGCCGTCATCTTTGGCTCGGACGGACTCGACGGCTGCGCGCATGCCGCCTTCGAGATCCTGTCTAACGCCGTTGACGAGGCACGCCAGGGCTACGGCAAACTTATCACCCTCACCGCCTTTCGAGATGGCTCCATTCAGGTAGAGGATAACGGCCGTGGCTGCCCGCTCGACTGGAACCCTTCCGAGAAGCGCTTTAACTGGGAGCTCGTCTTTTGCGAGCTCTACGCCGGCGGCAAGTACAACAACAACCAGGGCGGCGACTACGACTTCTCGCTCGGCACCAACGGCCTGGGCTCCTGTGCGACCCAGTACGCTTCCGAGTACATGGACGTCACGGTTTGGCGTGACGGTAACAAGTACTCCCTGCACTTTAAGAAGGGTAAGGTCGTCGGCGCCAAAAAGAAGGCACTCGAGATTGAACCCAGTGACGAGGACCGCACCGGCACCACCATCAAGTGGCGTCCCGATCTTGAGGTCTTTACCTCCATCAGTATCCCCCACGAGTGGTATCGCGAGACCATGCGCCGCCAGGCCGTGGTCAACGCCAACGTGACCTTCCGCCTGCGCATCGAGGGCGACGATGGCGAGTTTTCCGAAGAGGATTTTTGCTACCCCAAGGGCATCGAGGACTACGTGCTCGAGAAGGTCGGTACCGACTACCTTACCGAGCCCTTCTTTATCGAGGCCGACCGTCGCGGTCGCGATCGCGAGGACCTGCCCGACTACAACGTAAAAATCACTGCTTGCATGTGCTTCTCGCGCACTTTCATGATGCAGGAGTACTACCACAACTCATCGTGGCTCGAAAACGGCGGCTCGCCCGAGAAGGCTGCCCGCAGTGCTCTGACCAGCGCCATCGATGCCTACATCAAGCAACAGGGCAAGTACAACAAAAACGAGAGCGGCATTAAGTGGCAGGACGTCCAGGACTGCCTGGTACTGGTGACCAACTGCTTCTCCACCCAGACGTCCTACGAGAACCAGACCAAAAAGGCCATCAATAACCGCTTTATCCAGCAAGCCATGACTGCCTTCTTTAAGGAGCGCCTCTCGACCTACTTGATCGAGAACAAAGATGCCGCCAACAAGATCATGGAGCAGGTGCTCATCAACAAGCGCTCGCGCGAGAATGCCGAGAAGACGCGCCAGAGCATCAAAACCAACCTGCAGCAGAAGACCGACATGGCCAACCGCGTGCAGAAGTTCATCGACTGCCGCTCCAAGGACAAGAGCCGCCGCGAGATCTACATCGTAGAGGGCGACTCGGCAGCAGGTGCCATTCGCACCTCGCGCGATGCCGAGTTCCAGGGTGTTATGCCCGTCCGAGGCAAAATCCTCAACTGCCTAAAGGAGGACTACCCGCGCATCTTTAAGTCCGACATCATCATGGACCTCATGCGCGTACTGGGCTGCGGTGTGGAGATCAAGGACAAGCGCATCAAGAACCTTGGCGCCTTTGACCTGGACAACCTCAACTGGAACAAGGTCATCATCTGCACGGACGCCGACGTCGACGGTTATCACATCCGCACGCTTGTGCTCACCATGCTCTATCGCCTGGTGCCCACGCTTATCGACGAGGGCTACGTGTATATCGCCGAGTCGCCGCTCTACGAGATCAACTGCAAAGAGAAGACCTACTTTGCCTACACCGAGCTCGAGAAGAACGGCATCCTCAAGGAGATCGGCGACCAGAAGTGCTCGATCAACCGCTCCAAGGGTCTTGGTGAGAACGATCCGGACATGATGTGGCTCACCACCATGAACCCCGAGACGCGCCGCCTGATCAAGGTGGAGCCCGAGGACGTCACCAAGATGGAGACCATGTTCAACCTGTTGCTGGGCAACGACGAGGCGGGCCGTAAGCGTCATATCTCCGAGCACGGCAAGGAATATCTGGACCAGCTGGACCTGCAGTAGCAGCAAATCGATAACGACGGCCCATAAGAAGTTCAAGAGGAAATCGTGGCAAAGAAGAAGACGAAGAACCAGCCAAAGAAAAAGCAGGTCAACGCCGAGAACGTCATCGGCCTGCACTCCGAGGTCACCGACCAGCCGATCACGCAGACGCTCGAGGTCAACTACATGCCCTACGCCATGAGCGTCAACGTCTCGCGTGCATTCCCCGAGATCGACGGCTTTAAGCCCTCGCACCGCAAGCTGCTCTACACCATGTACAAGATGGGTCTGCTCAAGGGCGAGCGCCAAAAAAGCGCCAACATCGTGGGCCAGACCATGAAGCTCAACCCACACGGCGACGCCGCGATCTACGAGACGATGGTGCGCCTGGCCACCGGCAACGAGGCGCTGCTCGCCCCCTTTGTGGAGTCGAAGGGCAACTTTGGCAAGTACTATTCGGGCGACCTGAGCTACGCCGCCTCGCGTTATACCGAGGCCAAGCTCTCCCCCATCAGCGCCGAGATCTTCAAGGACATCGACAAGGACCCGGTCGACTTCGTCGACAGCTACGACGGCGCCATGAAGGAGCCGCGCCTGCTGCCCACCACGTTCCCCAACATCCTCGTCTCGGCCAACAAGGGCATCGGCGTCGCCATGGCATCCGATATCTGCGGTTTCAACCTCAACGAGGTCTGTACCGCCACAATGCATTACCTGCAGGATCCCGACTGCGACCTGCTCGAGTACATGCCCATGCCTGACTTCTCGACCGGCGGCGAAATTATCTACCGCCGCGAGGAGATGGAAAAGATCGTCGAGACCGGTCTGGGCAGCCTCCAGATCCGCTCCCGCTGGCGCTGGATTCCCGAAGAGCGCATCATCGAGGTCTACGAGATCCCCTACACCACCAAGACCGATGTCATTATCGAGCGCATCGTCAAGCTCTCCAAAGAGGGCAAGGTCAAGGAGATCGCAGACATTCGCGACGAGACCGACCTTTCGGGCCTGCGCATCGCTATCGACCTTAAGCGCGGCGTCGACCCCGACAAGCTCATGGCGAAGCTCTATCGCTCGACCACGCTGCAGGATTCGTTCTCGTGCAACTTCAACGTGCTCGTCGACGGCTATCCCCGCGTTATGGGCGTGCGCCAGATCCTGCACGAGTGGGTCAAGTGGCGTATTGAGTCCACGCGCCGCCGCATTAACTTTGACCTGGGCAAAAAGTCCGAGCGCCTGCACCTGCTGCACGGCCTTGAGGCAATCTTGCTCGATATCGACAAGGCGATCGCCATCATCCGCGGCACCAAGCTCGAGGCCGAGGTCGTGCCCAACCTTATGAAGGGTTTCGACATCGACGAGACCCAGGCCGAGTTTGTTGCCGAGCTCAAGCTCCGCAACATCAACGAGGAGTACATCCTCAACCGCACCAAGGACATTGCCAAGCTTGAGGGCGAGATTGCCGAACTTGAGGAGATCCTCTCCAGCGAGGAGAACATCAAGAAAGTCATCAGCGACGAGCTGGCCGCGGTCAACAAGAAGTACGTGATGCCGCGCCGCACGGGCAGGATCGAACCCCATGAGGTCATCGAGGTGAGCCTGGAGCCCGAGGTCGAGGAGTACCCGGTCACCATCATGCTCTCGCGCGATGGCTACCTTAAGAAGATGACGGACCGCGTGCTCAAGAAGGCGACCACGCTCAAGTACAAGGACGGCGACAAACCCTTTATCGAGTTCCCGTCCTCCAACACCCACGAGCTGCTGGTCTTTACCAACAAGAGCCAGGTGTACAAGTGCAAGGTTGCAGCGTTTGAGGACACCAAGTCGGCCCAGCTGGGCTCGTACCTGCCGACCGATCTTGAGATGGAACCCGACGAGAGCGTCATCTGGGTCATCGACCCTGAGGACTATAAGGCCGACGTGCTGTTTGTCTTTGAGAACGGCCGCGTGGTGCGCGTCGCGCTTTCTGGATACGTCACCAAGACCAACCGCAAGCGCCTCAAAAACGCCATCTACGGTGGCAGCAAGCTGCTGTATGCCCAGGTGCTCAAGGAAGATCGCGACATCGCGCTGGTCTCGAGCGACTATCGTTTGATGAACTTCAACACGTCGCTGCTCAAGACCAAGACGACCACCAACACGCAGGGCGTCCAGGCTTTCACGGCCAAGAAGGGCCGCTCGGTCACCACTGTCGGTACAACCGAAGAGATTCTTGGCGCCGGCGTCTCGGCCGAGAAGTTCACCGCGCAGAGCCTGCCCTCCGCCGGTGCCCTCATGAAGGAAAACGACATGCCGAGTCTGTTTGACTAACGCGATTGGTTAAAACCGCGGAAGTCGTACCGCCACGAATCCGTAAAAGAAAGGGCCCCGAGGTGCGATTAACTGCACTCCGGGCCCCTTTCTTTTACCATTTACTCGCAGAAGTGCACTCTCACGCCAGCTTGCGGGCGAGCTCTCGCACCTCTTCCAGCTTGGGCGAGGAGGCCATGCTGTCGCGCTCGGTCATACCGCTGATGGTGACAATGCCCTGGTCCTTCCACTTGCAGTATGCGCAGGTTGACTTGTACATGGCGATCGCCGCGTCATAGACACCCTCGCTGTGACTATCGAGCAAAAGGGCCGTCTTGGTGAACGGGAATCCCGTGGCACCGAAGGCGTACAGACGGTCGATGGCGGCCTTCTCCTGCGCGGTGATATCAAACCAGTAGATAGGCGAGGCGAAGACGACCATATCTGCGTCTTTCAGCGACTCGATCACGTCGGCCATGTCATCCTTCTGCACGCAGACGCCCTCATGGGCGAAGCAGTACCGGCATCCCAAGCAGCCGGCGATCTTCTTGCCGGCAACGCGGATGACCTCGACCGTATGGCCGGCCTCGCGCGCGGTCTCGGCAAACGCCTCGACCATGGTATCGGTATTGGCGCCCTTACGCGGGCTGCCGCTCAACACAACGATATTCATAAGAATCCCCCTCCTTCATGCCGCAGGCGCGCGGCACACATTTCGTTGCAACCAAAACGGATGGAGCTATTCAGTCGTCCGCAGACCACATCTCTTGTTCGCGCTCTCTAGACACAATCTCATCGCCTGACAACTCCTCAACTGTCTTGATTCTCTCTCCGAGAATTGAACAGCAAATCGTTGGCCGCAAAGTGTCGACTGTGGGAAAATTAACTAGAGCTTTCTCCTACTCGCGTGAGCGTTCGCGTGTATGCGCCTGGCCGAATCGGGCAGGCGCAATATAGATCCACGGAAACCGGCCTACGAACAAGGAGCGCCTTATGTATGGACAGCATGTTGCACCGCAAACCCATTACAAACGCACTGGCCTGTCTATCCGCAACGTCAAGCTTCATGCAGGCGCCAGAGTCGTTGCCTTCGGAGTAAGCATTCTTATGGCAGGGCAGCTTTTGCTACCCTGCGCAGCACTGGCGACCGAAACGCCCGAACCCGATGTCGCAGCACCCATCACCTGCGACGAAGTCAACGCGGAAGGCAGCCTCACAGCAACCACCGTCGTCGATCATTACTACGATTTGGAGCTACCCCCTGCTTTCGAGTTGGTCCAGAACGAGGCTCTTGTATACGATTTTCCCGACAAACCCGAGGACTTCATCTACGGACTTAACGACACCGTCCATCTCTTCAAGATCGACACCGATACCGAAAGCCTTATAAAAACCGAGAACCCCAAAGAGGCCAGCGTCTCTATTGCCCTGACCATGATCGACAATCACGTTAGAGCAACCGTAGTCTTTACAGGCAGTTACGCCGACGATCAAATCCCTTACAGGCTGAACCTCAACAGCTCAACCTACCTTGGCACACACGTTGACCGTGACTTCGACAGCGGGCAAGGGATTATGCACGAAACGCGGCACGATTACTACATCCGTTACGTCTTCGACAGTGACGTGCACTTGTTTGCAACCGATACGAGCGGTTCCAAACCCGAACCGGAAACCAAGCCCGAGCCCACACCGCAGCCCAATGCAAAAAAGCCCACGGCAAATCCCGTTTCCACCAAGGCAGTAGCGGCGGTTAAACCAGCCGCGGCCACCCTACCCGCGACGGGCGACAACCGTGCGATGGCAGCCGCTCTGAGTGTTGCCGGTGCTGTAGTTGCGGCAGTTGGCATTTCTGCAACAAGGCGTCGCAACCGCTAGCCAGCATTTCGTACCCCGCAGACAAAGCTCTATCCCCGCTCCGATGAGCTTTACTCACCGAGAAGTTTCTTCCCCACGGAAATGAGCTTTTTCCAACGGTCGCCTTCAGGCCATCAACGCCCCGCGAAACCGACGAAACAGACTGTGCCGAACCGCCATCGAGCTCTGCCCCATCGCAAACAGCGTCGACGGCGTCTTCTGGCAACATTTTTGGTCGCCATAGCTCCGCTTCGGCAGGGCCCAGTCTCCGCTCGATCTCGAGCAAGACTTGTAAGGAGTCCACAGTCAAGATCAACTACGGGAATCGTGACGAGCCGATACCGCTCGCATGCCCCCTTCGGAATAGGCGCTGAGCAGCTCCTGGGCGTGGGCGAACTCGGGTCCCCGCCTCCAACCGAGCAGGCGGTTGACCGCTAGATTTCCCTGAACGCTGTGGACAAAGAGCAGTACCGCAAGGTATCCGACTGGTTCGATGCGCACGCGCATCAGAAGATTCTTTTCCTTGAACTGGGCGTGGGATTGCGCAACGGCGTCATAAAGCACATGCTCGCTCAGATCGCAAACGCCTGCGAACACACCACGTGCACCGTGCTCAACTACAGCCAGACCATGGCGCTCGATGCTTCGTGCGAGACGATTCTCGTTGATGGCGATATGGCCCCGGCCTTCGCGCGAGAACCTCGAGCGATACGAGCGCTTTGTGAGCGAGCGCGGCAATGGCCGCATGCTGTTGCTGGAGCTCGGCGTGGGCGAAATGACCCCTGGCATCATCACGCTCCCGTTCTGGAGCATGACCGCGAAGCTGCCGGATGCGCACCTGTTGAGCGTCAACATCACGGGCGACTCAGCCCCATTGCAGCTCGGGAGCAAGGCAGAGGCGATTCAGGCCGATTTGAGCACGCTGCTCTCGACGGCACGGACGGGCAACGGTGCTTAAGCCTCCTTGTTGGTCGCTTTAAGGTACGCGTCGTCGTCCACAGGCTCCAGCCACTCGCTAGAGCCATCCTCGCCCGGAACCTCCAACGCGAGATGCGAGAACCAGCTGTCGGGCGCGGCGCCGTGCCAGTGCTTCACTCCCGGGGCGATGTTGACCACGTCGCCGGGGCGCAGCTCCTGTGCCGGCTTGCCCCACTCCTGGTAAAACCCTCGACCAGCCACGCAGACGAGAATTTGTCCGCCACCGCTTTTGGCGTGATGGATATGCCAGTTGTTGCGGCAGCCAGGCTCAAACGTCACGTTGTAGACGCCGACCTGCTCGGTGGAAAGGGGCGCGAGGTAGCTTTGACCGATAAAGAACTTCGCGAAGGCGTCGTTGGGGGCACCGACAGGGAAAACCATCTCGTTTTGGTGCTGAGCCTTTGCGTCGGCGGCATCGTCGTCCGCCCAGACCTCCTTCGCCATGCGGAAGGCCGCCCATGCCTTGGGCCAGCCTGCGTAAAACGCCGCGTGCGTAAGGATCTCCGCTATCTCCGCCTTAGTCACGCCGTTGTTCTTTGCGGACGTCAGGTGATATTTGAACGAAGAGTCCGTCAGTCCCTGCGACATCAGGGCAACCACTGTCACCACGCTGCGGTCGCGCAGGGAGAGCTCACTCTCTCGGCTCCACACCTCGCCGAACAGCACGTCGTCGTTGAGCTGTGCGAATTTGGGAGCGAACTCCCCTAGAGCATCTCTGCCCGCCGTCTGTTTAATTGCCATGATCGATCTCCTCCTGTCGATGGTTTTGACACAAATCTATTTCTGCACGGCCAAACAACCCAGCTAGATTCCCATGCCCATTCGCCGCGCCTGCTCCAGAGCGGGATGCCCAGCGATTGCGCCCACGCCGTTCACGCCGCCGGCAAAAACCGTTCCAGCGAGCGTGCAGCGGGAGAAACAGTCAACCCATCCCTGCATCGCCTTTTTCGCCCCGTCGAAGGTCGAGCGCCCGTTCTCCGCCGCCGTCGCCAACAGATATGCCTCGGTGAATGCATAATCGGAGCCAAAAAGCGGGTTAGCGCGGTCCAACATGGTTTTGAGCTGGCCACAGACGCTGTAGTAGTAAACGGGCGTTGCGAACACCAGGACATCAGCGTCGTGCATCTTGGCGGCAATTTCCACGGCATCGTCTTGGATGACGCAACGCCCCAACTTTAAGCAGGCAGGGCAGCCCTTGCAGAAGCCCATTTGCTTCTCGCGCAGACGCACGGTCTCAACGCTGTGACCTGCCTCCCGCGCGCCGTTGGCGAAAGCCTCCGCCAGCGTCTCGGAATTGCCATTCTTTCGTGGACTTGAAGAAACTATCAAAACCGTTTTGCTCATTACGGAACACCCCTTGCGCTCCCGATTTGCATTGACGAGAATGAAGGTAATACCTAAACCTGACTTTAGATCAAGGAATGAATTCGACATTGTTTCGGAGGAGCCATGTACACAATCGGACAGATGGCTGAGATGTTCGGTTTGCCCGCTTCAACGCTGCGATATTACGACAAGCAGGGATTGTTCCCGGGATTGGAGCGGGCGTCCGGCATTCGCCAATTCGGCGATAGGGAGCTCGAGGCACTTCGGGTCATCGAATGCCTGAAGAAGGCGGGGATGGAGATCAAGGACATCCGGCTGTTCATGGAATGGTGCGCGGAGGGCCCATCTACATACCCCCAGCGCAAGGCCATGTTCGAGGAGCGGAAGGCCCACATGGAATCGGAGATCGCGGACATGAACCGCGCGCTCGACATGCTGAAGTTCAAATGCTGGTACTACGAGCAGCTAAATCAAGGCGATAACGAGGCTGAGCTGAAGGCGCTGATTCCAGACGGTTTGCCGGCAGAGATTAAAGAGGCCTACGAGAACGCCCACGCCCGATAGTGCCGCCCGATGCTCGGAGGGCTTCGACGAGGAGTCGTTTTCGGGTAGGAATGCAAGGAAAAGGCCCCCGAACCAGAGGGTTCGGGGGCCTTTATTCCCGTTATTTCGCTGCTGGCTTTGCTTTGCGGCGATGTCAAAACAGCATACGACGATACTCAGCAGTGCTAAAACGCGAGTTCAGAACACAGTTCCCGCTACTCCCACTCGATGGCTTTGGCTCTGTCGTCCCGTCATTCCAGTTGCACCCAGTTTTCGGCATCGACACGGAACGTGTGCCGCCGAATGACGCGATGTCGCGTTTCGTCGACTTCGGGGACAAAAGTTGGGACAACCTCAAAAACTTTTTTCAAACTCAGGACGTTGAGTTTTTGTTTTTGTCCCAAAGGCCGCGATTGGCCGCCTTTGGAGGCTCGATGGCGCCGAAAATGCCCGTTTTGAAACTCAGCCGCCCTTTAGCTTGCAAGCCGCCAGCTGTAATCGTAAGTGAATTAACGCGGGTGGCTTTCAAGCCGTTCGCAAAACCGCAGGTCATAAGTTTCAACTATTGATCGCAAAGAGGAATCGTGCCAGGTGGCTATCTCATGAGTTCATCCGTGACCGACGTGGCAGCCAGTGCGCCGTGCGGTTTTACCCATCTTGAAGCCAAAACTGACATCGCGCGCACGATGCTATCGCCACACGATGTCAGACATTGTTCCCGACTTGACCTGATTGCTTCGCGATGAATTTCATGGCCCTAGAGGAAAAAGTCCCTCGCGCTCACGATGTGAATGCCGCCGATGTCCGTGTCGTAGGAACCCTGCCTCACGACCACGATCTTCTCGTGGTTGTCTCGTATCGACTTCAGAGGGGCGATCTCGCGTTCCCTGGTCTCGCTTGCGAACATCTCGTCAGTCACCTGCACGTAGAGCACGCGCCCGTCCTTCGTCGCGACGAAGTCAACCTCCTTGCCATAGAGCTTGCCCACATGCACGCTCCACCCTTTGTAGAGCAGCTGGAGATACACGGCGTTCTCGAACAGGCGCCCAGTATCCGTGACCCTATAGCCGGCCATCCAGGTCCTGAAGCCGGTGTCGACGATGTACTCCTTCGGATTCGTCTTAAGGAGCGCCTTGCCGTGCAGATCGTAACGCGTGGCACGATAGAACAGGAAGGCCTCCTCGAGCGCGCCCACGTACGAGGAAACGGTCTTGTTCGTGGTCTTCGACCCCGCAGAAGTTAACGCGCCGGCGATTCGGTTCGACGAGCACTCGTTGCCGATGTTGTCCGCCAGGAATTCGGCCACATAGCGCAGCAGAGAAGGGTCGGTCACCGCGCTTTTGCCCTTCCCGCGCTCGCGGTTGACGATATCGCGCACGGCGATGGCCTCGTAGACTCCGGACATGTATGCCGAGTGCTGCGCCTGGGTCGTCGATAGGGATGCAATGGCTGGCATGCCCCCGTACTCAAGGTAACGAGTAAGCATATCGTCAAAGAGAACGGGGTCCCCCTCGGGGGTGAGAGCCACCGACCTTCCCGCTGCAAACTCGATCCCGCAGAAGTCAGCGAACTCGGAGAAGGACAGGGGCAGCATCTTTACCTCTACGTAGCGCCCGGACAGATAGGTGGCCAGCTCGCTCGAGAGAAGATACGCGTTCGAGCCCGTGAGGTAGATGTCGCAATCGAAGTCGACCCTCATCGCATTGACCGCATCCTGCCAGCCATCGATTCTCTGGGGCTCGTCTATGAAGACGTAGGTGCGCCCCTTGTCCGACAGGCACCCGCGAATGCGATCGTAAAGCTGGTCTTCCGTCTTGATGCCCGCACCCTTGCTTTCCAGGTTGACGCTCACAAAACCGCGGTCAGCGACCCCCTCGGACTCAATGGTTATCCTGATAAGATCGAGAAGGCTCGACTTGCCGCACCTGCGCACGCCCGTAATCACCTTGATGAGGTCGGTGTCACGGAAGAGCATTGCCTCCTCGAGGTACCTGCCACGGTTCCTGAGCCTGCTGCACTTCAAGAGCTGCTCCTAAAACTCGAATCTGGTTACACTTTTAGGAGTATCATAACTCTGGGCCACAAGATGAGCAAAAAGCGCACCTCGAGACGAATCGACTAAAGGAATTGCGCGCCTGCCGGGAGGCAGGGCAGCCTGCTCGATCATCGCGGACTGCCAATTGATAAACCCCAAAAGCCGGAGCGATCGGCGTCACTCGCTTCGCTACATCGCCTTTATGGGATGGCGGATCACGGTCTTGAGCTTCTCCGGCGCGCACTTGCGTGGGTCGGAGAGGTAGATCTCGTGATGGAGGCGGGCTTCGGAGAAGTCGGGGGCGTAGCCCCGTTCCGCCGCGAATGTGCGCATGGCGTCTATGGTCGCCGGCTCGTCGTCGTAAGGCCCGGTATGCATGCACTGAACGCAAAGGCCCTCGTCGACCCTCAGCAGCTCGACCGCCGAGAAGTCCAGCTTCTTTTTGGCGGCAGCTTCCGAAACTGCCCAGTCGAAGTCCTCGCGAGTGACGAAATCGGGCAGACGGATGCACGAGATGAAGTTGAAGTCATCCTTCCGCGCATAATCAATCTCGCCATCGGCGCGGTCTTGCCACCAGAAGCCCTCGAGCGGAGGCACGACGAAGTCGAAATAGCCTTCGATCTCTCGCGGGCCCTTCTTCGACATCTTGATGGTATAGGCGACGCCGTAGAGCAGCGGCAACGCGTTCTGGTACTCGCCGCCTTCGGCATTGGGATCGCCCTTGCCCCGCACGGCAACGTAGCTCATAGGCGGAACGGTTACGACGCCCGGCTTGCCCGATGGCCTGTAGAGCTCCCTGAACTCCTTCTTGAAATCGTATGCCATCGCAACAAACCTCCCTGAGCTTGGGTTTCCGTCGATATCCGAACAAATACAGCAATGGGCGCGGCTTCGGAAGACGCCGAGCCCATTGGCAAACATTATAGCATAGAATCAAACATATGTTCTATTCCCACTCAGTAATCAAATCGCGCACTCTCATCGCCGCTCGTCCACGTGGTATATCGTCGTCTCCCCATTAACCGAAATCAGCCGCATTTCGCGTGTCCGAGTTGAACTCAAATTGAACTCAATGCCGATTTGTCGGTCGGGGGCTTCCCGACGGGAACCCGCATGCCATAAGGAGAATAAGCACCTCTGATAAGGCTGAGCTCAACAATCACCGCTGAGACCATCAGCCGAATTGCCAGCCCGATAGGTCGTCGACCTACCGCGCGGATCAGAAACGAGCTTGCCCTCCTTCACCATGTCGGCAAGATAACGCCTCACCGTCCTCCCGCTCACCGCGGCAACCCGCTCGCTGACATCCGTTGCGGCAAACGAACTGGAACGTGAGAGAAGGTCATCGACCACGTTTTCGACCTCCGCACGCGTACGGTTCCCCTTGGGCCCTCCGACAGCCCCGCTTTCCCCAACGCTCGCCGTAACATCATGATCTCCCTCGTTTCCTGCCGCGCTCGCCATGACAGGCGGCACCGGTACGAACGCGGTGAACTGATCGCCGTCCTCAAGAACGGGGTCCCTCCCCGTGTAGAGCCGCGAGAACTTGTAGAGGCTCCTCGTCCCGCTCCCCAGCTCCTCGGAACGGCCCATCTGCGTGAAGAAGTTTGCGATGATGGGGTTCTTGGGAGTAGGGTCGAGACTCTCGAGCGTCACGGGACCGGCGAAGAGCGCGCGGCTCGCATTTCTCGTGCGGATGCCCTCCCCATCGATAGCGATGCGGGCGATGTGCGGGCTGACGAACTCCCGGTGGATGAGGCAGTTGCACACAAGCTCGCGGACGATGACGTCGCGGGCGCTCTTGCGCTGCCCCCCATCGAGCACGAAGGAGTCCGGCAGCCACTTCTCGCAGAAGCCGACGAGCTCGTCGTACGCTCTGACGAGGTTGCTCCTGCAGACAAGCCGGTCGTCGTAGCGATCGGCCTCGACGCGTCTGAGTACCGCGTCGGTCCGATAGAGCGGCATGACGTCGAGGATCGCATCCTCCTTCCCCAGCAACGCGACGGCGGCGAGGTTGAAGCCCCGCTCCCCCGTCAGCTGGTCGCGCCCGTAGAGACGGGCGGCGCGGAGAAGCTCGCCGTCAGAGAGGGAGAGCCACGGATGGTCGGCATCGTTCGCGCGCAGCGCATCTCGCACTGCGTCGAGAAGTCCCATCTCCAGATCGCCCTCGGTCACCCAGGGGTACACGGTCCGCTCCGAGTAGTAGCTCTGCTTGCGGGCCATCATCGAGGTGATCTGGACATCGCTTTTCACGCGCACGTCAGCGTCCGCCACGCGGTCGTACACGACCCCCTTGAACATGTAGAGGGACGGCCCCATAGGCACCCAGACCCGTATGACGAGCCTGCCCTCAGAGTCGCGCAGCCTTTCGAACTCGACCAGCGGCGACACGTTGAACAGGTTCGGGTTGCTCGTGATGTTGGATATGTTCCGCTCGATGGAGAGTACAGAGGCCTCGGGCACACCCTCAACAGTGCCGTCGTCTCGCACGCCGAGCAGCACGCTACCGCCCTGTCGGTTGGCGAACGAGCAAATGGTCTCGAACGTGTCCTTGCCCGGCTGGGAGCCGCAGCGCTTGAACTCGACGCTTATGCCCTCGCCAGCTTGGATGTATCTGTCAAGCGCGTCGCTCATGTGGTGCTCCGCTCTATTCCGGACATTATTCTGGACATTTATATTAATGTTGTCCAGATTATGTCCAGAATAGATGCTGCTTAAACGCTCGTTCCATAGTCACTCATAATACGAAGAATGAGCCTAAATGCCGCCCAATTTATTGTGGCTTCCTACATTAGCATCACGAGCAAAACTAATATCTTTTTCATTTTGATGTGTGGATACCTCCGAATGAAAGCTTTTATTTACAGGACTATCTGATAGTCAAATCTCCAAATCGGGCAACGTGGGGTCAATCCTTCTTGCGTTGGCGTTGGCGAGGGCCTTGCCAACAACGGTAAGTCTAGGCGCCGACGGAATGCTGTTCCACCAGTCCTGCACCGTTAATATATTTGGATAGTTCTCGAGCTTCCGTTCAAGCGCGACCTTCATTTCTTGTTCGTGCTCCGCAACGCTCATTTGATCGAACAATCTATCAAGAACAGAGATTTGTTCAGGATTCAGAGGTACGCCATTTGGCGAACCATTTCCCTGCCCGATAATGATAATTTCGTCGATGGCGCCGCGGTTGGGGACTTTGAGCCTGACGTAACCATCATGCAACTCATGATCGAGTAAGACGTCTACAGGAATATTGGCTTCAGAAAGTGAGCGAGCGGCCTTTTCAAACTGCTCTGAATCTTTTTCTAAGCCCCAGACAACATAACCAGAAATAGCTTTGGAATAATAGTCGGCGAGCTTCAATAAACTGCCGAATGGCGAAACTCGCAAAGCATCGTGAATATCAAGATTGTCAATCCATGCTCCCCCATTTGGAAGTTCGTGTATTGGCAATTTTCCGTATAAGCAGTCAAGCGCAGCAAGCCCCTCACCGACTGCTCCTGAAATAGGCGTGTACTGATTAACTGCAAAACATACGGTTAATCCATTCAGCTCCTCGCCTGTGATCAAGTCAACGATTTCAATGGCTCTATTAATTCCAGCCGCCACATGACGATTGTTCGGTTCCTCGAATCGACGGCCAAGCAATTCAGAAAGCAGTTCTTTATCCTTATATTCGGTTGATCTGGTGGCTACACGAGCTGCCCGCCCAAAGGAATCGACACAGGAAGGCTCTGCTAATGCATTGACCAAATTGGGCTTGCGAACAAATAATCCAATAATCTCTGTCTTGAATTCACTAATCCTCTGTTCGGCAACAAATCGAGATTCGAGAACACAGTTCGCGAGCGCTTGGGAGCAGCGTTCGTTAATTATCTCCGAAACCCTATTCTCACTTATTCCTAAGTACTGATTTACGGTTTCCGCCTGCACCTGATTTGAATTAGCGCCTGCCTTTTGAATTGCCTTACCGCTCATTTGAAACACCGACCTGAGTCTGAACGGCGTTGTTGCCCGCCTTCTGCTTCTGGGCTACAGACCTCTTCCCAGCGTTATAGCTGATAGGGATGCTTATTGCCGATGTGACCAAAGCACCGACAAGCACTCCGACAATCTGCGAACCAATTCCATCGAAAATAACATTCCAATCTATCTTTCTTCCATCCTCCATGACGAGATTCCACTGATTCAGCAACTCACATCTTAGGGTGAGCTCGACCGTGCCATCCCGCACGTCCGCCCCTCCCCGATCAGCTCCGTCACGTTCTCGTGCACGATGCCGCCGCGGTGCTGGATGGGGTCACCGCGCGTGATGACGAACTTCGGCCAGCTGTCCCGTATCTGCTCGAGCGGACGGTACTCGCGGTCCTCGGTCTTCCGATCGTTCACGATGGTCATCGCCACCTGCACGTAGGCGTACTCCATCTCGGGCGAGCGCATGACGAAGTCGCACTCGAGCTTGCCGATGCGCCCCACGCTCACCTCGTAGCCCAGGCTCCTGGCGTAGCTGTAGACGATGTTCTCGAGCACGGGCCCGTAGTTGATACGGTTGTCCGTGTTGAGCGCGAAGTAGAAGCTGAGGTCGGCGAGGTAGTACTTCTGCTCGCCCTGGAGAGACTTGCGCGACTTCATGTCGAAGCGCGCGCACTTGCTGATGATCTTGACGTCCTCGAGTATCTGGAGGTAGCGATTGAGCGTCTCGCGCTTGATGCGAACGCCCTGCTGCTCGAGGTCCGAGAGGATGTTCGTGAGCGAGGTCGTCGCGCCGAAGTTGTTGATGACGTAGTCGCGCACCCGGTTGAAGACCGAGACGTTCTTCACCTTCATGCGCCGGCGGATGTCCTTCTCGAAAATCTCCCTGATAACGGAGCCCACGTAGACGCGCTTGTCGGCCATCTTGGGATAGTCGAGCGCCTTGGGAAAGCCTCCCTCAAGGATGTAGCGGTCGAGCTCGGCCACGGGGTTGGAATCGACCGCCTGCCCAAGGAAGCGCTTCATCTCTTGGTACTCCTTGAAGCTGAGCGTCTGCACCTCGAACTCGACGTAGCGCCCCGTCAGCTTGGTGGCCAGCTCACCGGAGAGCAGGTAGGAGTTCGAGCCGGTAATGAAGATGGAGAATCCGCCCTCGGCGCGGAACTCGTTCACGACCTCCTCGAAACCCTCGACGTTCTGTATCTCGTCGATGAAGAGGTACTTTATGCCATCGATCTTGAGCGCGGGCTTAATCAGCGCCTCGAGTTGGTCTGGCGTCTTCACCGAGCGGAAGCCGTACCGATCGAGGTCGAGGTAGATGATGCGGTCCTCCCGGACCCCTGTCTCCTTGAGCTCCTCGGCGATGGTCTGCATGAGGCACGACTTGCCGCACCGGCGCACTCCGGTGAGCACCTTTATCACGCCGTCATCGTGATAGAACCCGCGGATCTTCTCGAGGTAGTCCCCGCGCTCGAACAAACGCATACTGGCCCCAATCTCCCGACTGGGGCCAGTATAGCAAATATCAGATTTATTGGGGTATTTTTGTTAGAATCGACGATTTATACCCCCATAACTGACGAATTTCCTACTCCCACTCGGTGGTTATAGTTTTGCCGTCTCGTCACTCCAGTTGCGCCCAGTTTTCGGCGGCATCTCGAAGTGAGTGCCGCTGAATGACGCGACGTCGCGTTTCATCGGCTTCGGGGACAAAAGCTGGGACAACTTCAAAAACCATTTTCAAACTCAGAGTATTGAGTTTTTATTTTTGTCCAAAGGGGCACGGAGAGCCGCCTTTGGAGGCTCGATATCGCCGAAAACGCCCGTTTTGAAACTCAACCGCCTTTGAGCCTGCAAGCCACCAGCTTCAACAGTAAGTGAGTCGACGCGGGTGGCTTACGAGCCGTTCACAAAACCGCAGGCCACAGGTCTTTGTCAACGATAAGCAAAGTGAATAGTCTCAGGTGGCTTGCCCATGAGTTGGCGTAAGCCTGTTTAGCAAAAGGCTAATCGGACACGACAGGCCGCCCGCATGGCGACGGCGTTTCCCGTGCGGGCACAAACAGCCCTGCGTGCCCTGTCGCGCGATATCCCAATGCGACGTTCAGAACCCTACCCGCCAAGCAGCCACCTCGCGAAATTCAGCACGAGCACGCCCTCCCGGGTATGGGGCTCATGCCTCGTGCGAGTGATGAGAATCTTCGGGAATGCATCCCCGATGGATAGAATCGGCGCAATCTCCCTCTCGAGCGTCGAATCGGCGCCGATATCGTCGCTCACATACACTCTCCTTCCCGGTTTCGAAACCTGGAAGGCAGTATGCGCAAGGATGCGTCGAGGTGCGATCCCAGTCGTACCATGCAAGCAGAGATGTCGAGGCACATTCGTTCATGCTGCAATGCGGGCATCGGAGATGAAAAACAGCCCGTCGGGTAGTCATGGGCGTGCGGGAGCCCGCATCAGTAACCTGCCTCCTCGGTTGTCCCTTCTTTGCATGGTCGTCTACATAAAGGAGGAACCAGCCATGCAGATCAGCATGCTTGCCCTTCTTGGGTCACGGACCGGGGAGGCGAGGGCCTCCGTCGGGACCGCCCCGAGCAACCGGCATATCCAAGGAATGACAAGGCTCGATCGCTGTGCTGGTCAGGATGCCGAAGCGGGCCGTCCGCCAATCGGAATGCGGGTCAGGATGCTGCAACGTGATTCCAGCTGCAGGATACGGCTCCTTTGCGGTTGCCGCAAAACCTGCTGGCAACATTCTTACTATCCGAATGATGTACGCATCCCTTGGGATCGTTTCGCCTGACCAGGGCCATCTTCAGCGCCTCATCGGCCAGCTCGGCAGGCGCCTCTTCCACGCGTAATAGCCCTGGCGGGTCACCTATGCAGCCATAGATACAAAAGGAATCGAATGGCCAGAGAGGATTGCCCTTACCGATGGTCGATTCTTGACAGGCAAACTCAAGCCTCGTTAATATTACATGGTTTGCCAGACCGAATTAACAAAGGAGGGGTGTCGTGGTTGGTCTTTTCCGCACGTGGATGAGCGCCTAGAAAGCGGCGCTGTTGTGGCGTCGCGCTGTTTTTCTGCACGCCATTTCACGATTGGACATAACCATGATATTTGAAACCTCTCGGCGCAGGTCTGTTTCGCTGTGCCATTCATGGCAATTCAAGCTTTGTTTCGTATGGGGCGGGGAGCTCGTGTCGACATTGACGAGCTCGATTCTCCAAATGGGTCTCATTTGGCATATCGCCCTCACGACAGGATCATCTTCCCTCCTCTCCCTGGCATCGTTAGCAGGCTTTCTGCCGATTGCTTTGTTCGGAGTCCTTGCGGGCGCCGTTGTCGACAGGCTGCCTTTGAAACGTGTTCTCATCGGCGCCGACCTCTTCGTTGCCGCGGTGGGCGCCGCCTTGGCGATTGCCTCGTTGGCCGGCAGCTTACCTGCGTGGTCAATACTCATCGCCCTGTTTCTCCGCGCAGCTGGCACTTCGTTCTACACGCCGGCCTCCCAATCCCTCACGCCCCATCTCGCCCCGCCAGAGCATCTCGTTCGCCTATCGGGAGTGATGCAAGCGATTCAGTCCGCCGGATACATTCTTGGCGCCGCGCTCGCGGCAGTGATTTATCCTGTGGCGGGCATTACCGCCATGATTGGCCTCGACGTGCTGGGGGCGCTTTTCGCTTCTCTAGCCGTCCTCGCCGCTCAGATAGACGCAGGAGGACTCGACGAAGCCGACCGCAGCTCGTCCTTTTCCAATAAAGTTCGAGAACTTTTCTCTGAGATTTCGGACGGCTACAAGCTGATCAGGGGATACAGGGGGCTGTTCGCCCTTCTTTGGTGCGGGTTCGTCTTCGCTTTCGCGTTCTCTCCGCTCGCGGCATTGTTCCCAATAATGACCTTGGGGCATTTTGGCGGTAGCACGGGGGATGCCGCTTTGGCGGAAATCCTTTTCTCCGCAGGCATGCTGGCTGGGTCCGGCATCTTGGCGGTTACGGGAGGGTTCCGCAATAGGTCGCTCACCATGGTCGCCGCGATCGCCGGCTTCGGCATTGCCGCAATCGTATCCGGATCGCTCGGCCCGTCGCTGTTCGCTGCTTTCCTGCCGGTGAGCTTTCTTATGGGCGCATGCTCCCCGTTGTACGCGGGAACCCAGACTGCCCTTATGCAGGAGCAGATACCTCCTGAGTACCTAGGCCGCGTTTTCGGCCTCTACGGAACCATCATGGCGTGGGCCATGCCCATGGGCCTCGCGGCCCCCTCCGTTTTTGCGGATATGCTTGGAGCTCCGTTGTGGTTCGTCGGCTCTGGAGCGACCATGGTACTGCTTGCGATGGCTATGCTGCTTGCTCCGAGCGTCCGAAACGTGGGGAAAAGAGATACCGGGCGGATTCAATAGCCCAAGTATTCGAAAAAAAGAGGCGGCAGCCATCGGTTCGCGCGTCAGCCTTCAAGCCCTTGCGACGACGAGGTATTGCGCCGACATCCCACATCGCGCTCCTTATTCGTCGCCAACTATCATTTTCGGATTTGCCGGCTTGCGCAAGGTCAAAACGCTCGCGCCGGCAATTGGGCAAAGGCGAAAAATCGACGTGAACGATTCTTTATTGGCATGGCTGCGCTTCCAGTAAAAGGCTAATACACAAAAGGCGGTTCAACCTATGGAACTCATAGTCAAAGCTAAAGACATCTTTTTGGAATATGCCGGCCGCGATATCCTGGATATCGAAGAGTTGGAAATCTACTCCTACGATCGCATCGGCTTGGTGGGAGACAATGGCGCAGGCAAAACCAGCCTGCTTAAAATTCTGAGCGGCAATCTTACCATTGCGGACGCCGACGTCAGGCGCTTCGGCAGCATTGCCCTCATCGGCCAGCTCGATGAACTCGACCTTGATGCGGCTCAGGACAACGGTGAGATGCTCTCCCGTCTCAACGTCGCCGGAGTGGCGCAGGAGACGATGAGCGGCGGAGAGGAAACACGCGCCAAGATTGCCTCTGCGCTCTCCCAGCATGCAAGCGCGATCTTTGCTGATGAGCCTACGAGCCACCTCGACCAAGACGGCATCAGCCTTCTCGTCGGACAACTCAAGGCATTTGATGGGGCCCTGCTCATCGTGAGCCATGACCGTCATTTTCTCGACCAGGTGGTAGACAAGATCTGGGAGCTCAAAGACGGCGGTATTTCCGAATTCTGGGGTGACTACTCCGACTATCTGCGACAGAAAGAAGAAGAGCGCAAAGTTCAGGCGGCTCGATACGAAGAGGCGATGCGCGAGCGCGAGCGCCTTGAAGCCGCCATCGAAAAACAACGGAAAAAAGCACGGCAGGTCGACGCCAAGCAGAAGGGCGCAAAGAAAAGCAACGAGTATGCAGGTCGATTGGGGCATCAGAAAGCAACCGGCACCAAACAGAAGAGGATGTACCAGGCGGCTAAGGACATGGAGAAGCGCCTCGAAGCGCTCGAAGGGATTGAGGCCCCCGACAGCATTCGCACCGTGCGGTTCCGCCAGAGCAAGGCCCTGGAACTGCATAGTAAATTTCCCATCTCGGCAGACGATTTCAGCTTGAGCTTCGGCAACTGCATGCTCTATGACCACGCGAAATTCGAGATACCGCTCGGTGCCAAAGTGGCCATCACCGGTGGCAACGGCACAGGAAAGACCAGCCTGCTGAAGGCAATCGCTCGACGCGCCGACGGTATCAACATCTCTCCCAAGGCAGAGATCGGTTACTTCGAGCAAACAGGCTACAAGTTCGACGCCCGTCAGTCTGCGATCTCGTTCATGCAGGATGGTTGCGAGTACAGCATGACCGAAATCCGAAGCATCCTCGCCTCTATGGGAATCGGACCGCGTGACCTGGCAAAGGACGTTGGCGTTCTCTCGGGAGGCGAAGTCATCAAGCTGCTGCTCGCGAAGATGCTGCTGGGCAGATACAACATCTTGCTCATGGACGAGCCTGGAAATTACCTGGACATCAAGAGCGCCGAAGCCCTCGAGCAGATGATGAGCGCCTATGCCGGAACGATAGTGTTCGTCTCCCACGATAAGAGGCTGGTCGAGAACGTCGCAGACATTATTTACGAAATAAAGGACACCAAGCTAGTCAAAATCTTTCAGCGCGAATAACCCTAAATGAGCAGGATATATTCCCAGAATGGAGACAAAAGGCCTCGAAGGGGGGTGCCTCCAGGCCCTGTCGGCGCTCGCCATGACGCGCATGTACTACGACGGCAGCATGGACGACCGCAGCGCCCTCATCGAAGAGCAGCGGATCCTGGACAAATCTCAGGGCTTTCTGAAAAAGAGGCAGGTCCTCGCAGCGCTCATGGAGATGAAGATCGGGGGCATGAAAGGGGCGCCCATCGCGCTTCCGCGCGGAGCCCAGGGGAACGCCCTCAAGAGGCTGGTCTCTCAGACGCCCAGAGCCGCCGCAAAAGAGCAACTCCTCGAAGCTAAGGTCGAGATGCGCGCGAGCCTACGCTCCGGAGAGTCGAAGCTGAGGTCCGAGGCCGAAGATCGAAAAGGCGAAATCCAACGCATCGCGGCGGTATCCCGGTCAGCCAGGACGCTGCTCACTGATGGGACCGACTGCTGGCTCATCGACGATCAGACAGATTAGGAAAGACAAAGAGGCGGGCAATTGCCCGCCTCTTACTACATCACCCATTTGAACACGGCGCGGAACAGCCAGACGAAAAAGCTCAGCGTGACCTTAAGCGCCGCCATGAGAAACCTACCAAGCCTCTTCATCGACGTCACCCCAATCTTCATTGACCTTGCGGGCGCCCTCGTCGGCGCCCTCTTCCTTCTCTTCCGCGAGCAGCCTCGCCAGCTCGTCGGGCACGCCCGGGACCTCCGCCCTCCCCAGCGCGCGCTGCAGGTCCCTTATCTGCGACTTCAGCGGTTTTGAGGGAGGGCCCACGTGCTCGCGGTAGCAGGCGCCGATCGCTGCCGCGTCGCACAGGTACCCCCGCACCCGGGCGAACGCCTCGTCCCCGTCGAGCAGGACGCGGCGGGCGTGTCCGAGCTCGGCCTCCGAGGCCAGCATGAAGCGCCACCCGCGGGACCTGCGCGCCGCCGGGATGCCGTCCGCGGGCGCGTCGGCGCGCCAGTCGTCGCGCACCTGGTGCCAGTTCGCCGTGAGCCAGAGCCCCTTCTCGGGCTCCTCGCGCATCTCGAGCTCGAACTCCGTGAGCATGTTCGCGCCGGAGAACGGCGACCCCTCCGTGAACGAGAGCGTGTCGAACAGCGTCGTCCTGCCGCCCTCGTACTCTATCCTCACCATCATCTCCGGCCCCTCTCCCTGCGCTGGTCCTGCTGGGCCCGCTGGCGCTCGGCGGCGAGGATGCGCTGTCGCTCGTCCTCGCGGCGCCCGTCGCGCGAGCTTCCCTCGGCCGCACCGCGCCCGCCATCGTCCCCGTAGCGGGTCTTGAGGGGCATGAGACCGTTCTCGGCCATGTAGGCGCGCGCAGCCTCGAGGCGGCGGTACCCCTCGCCGCCCGCCTGGCCGCGGCGCTCGAGCGTCGCCATCCTGAGCCCGAACTCCTCGATGGACTCGACGTCGAACTTCGCGCAGGTCTCGAGCGCCGAGGAGAGCCTGCTCAGCTCCGAGAGGTCGTTGAGCTCGAGAGCCCGCTCGGCGGCCTCGCGGATGCGCGCGGCGCTCGCGTCCGTGGGACGGTAGGCCCCCTCGCGCTCGAAGCGGCGGCGCAGCATCTCCTTGCCGTAGGCGAACCCCAGGCGCTCGCCGCTTACCTTCTTGGACGGCTCCTCGGCCAGGCTGAACACCCAGTCGTCCCGCCGCGCCTTGGCCGAGTTGTCGGCGACGTGCACGCCCAGGGCGTCGAGGATGCCGAGGAACTCCGCCTCGTCGCGCGCCGTGGTCTTGGCGAGCGCGACGCGGGCGCGGATGTCGCCGACCCACGAGTAGCCGCCCGAGCGCATGATCTCCTTCTCGGCCCGGCCCAGGTAGACGCTCCTGCGGCTCCTGGGCCCGCCCGCGCCAGCATGCCCGCGCGCCTTTGAGGGGGATTCGGGCGCCCGGTCGTTGGAGAGACCCGACAGCCCGCGCTCGCGGGCCATGTCCTGTAGGTCCCGGTTGAGGTCCTCGGGATGCTGGGTCTGCATGCGGTAGCCGGTGCGGAGGTTCGCGTTGTTCACGACGATGTGCGCGTGCGGTATGCCGCGGGCGTTGTCGTCGTGGTAGACGATGGCGATCTCGTGGTCGCCGAAGTGCTTGAGCGCCCACGAGCACGCGAGCTCGCGCAGCGCCGCCAGGTCGATGTCGTCGCCAGGGTCAGGCGAGAGCACGAAGTGCTTGAACGTGCGCGCGGGCTTGCCCCGCCAGGGTGCGTCCGTGCCGAACGCGGCGCGCGTGGCGTCCATCTCGGCGTCCCAGGCGCAGGCCTCCTTGGCGCCTTCCCCCAGCGCGCCGGCGTCGCGCTCGTCGTAGCTCAGGTTGAACAGGTCGCGCGCGAGGGCGCGGCCTCCCTTCTCGAGGTAGCGGCGGATGCCTCCGGTCGAGCCGTGGCCGCTTATCGGCTTCAGGATCGGCATGGCGAGCCCTCCACGAGCGAGTCGGCGCCGATGCGACCGAGCTCCGCCGCCATCTCGCGGGCCGCGGCGTTCACGTCGGCGAGCTCGCGCTCGATCGTCGGGACGCTCTCCGCGACGAGGTCGCGGTCGACGTGCCCGTGGCGCGCGTGGAAGTTGATGAGGTTCATCGCGTGCACGGCCTGGTTGTAGTGGTAGCCCCACTTCGTGAGCTCGCGCGACATCGCCCACAGGGCCTTCCGGTCGACGAGTATGCGGTGCTCGTCTCCCGCGTTCGCCTCCGTCGCCAGCGGTATGCGCACGAGGTAGCGCAGGTACTCCGACTTGCTTAGGCCCGCGCGCTCGCACCGCTCGCAGAGCGCGTCGTAGTCGCCTCCCTCCATGCGGAACGTGACGCGGCGCTCCTTGCCCCCGGCGCCGCCGGTGCTATCTTCCATTGCGGATTCCTTTCCTCGGGCCCGCCGCGCGGCGGGCGCGTCTCTCTAGGGGCGCGGGGGATCCCCCGCAGGCGGCGGCCCGGCTCGGGCGCCGCCTCTGGGACCGGGCCTCGCGTAAGCGGGCTCCCCAACGGCCCGCGGCATGACGGGTCCGAGGCCGCCCGGTCCCCAAGTGCTATGGACGCCCGACGCGATGTCGGACGCCATAGGCTACTTGCTGGATTTCGAATGCGAGGCCCTTCTTCGGACCTTCCGGGCTCCTGCGCCCGCCTCCGCGTAGGGCGCGGTCATGAGCGCCATCTCCCGCAGCAGCGAGAGGTCGGCAGCGCTCGGGCTCTCGGGCGGGCTCTCGAGGAAGTCGGCCACGAGCCTCGCGGCCTTCGCGATGCGCCCGTCGGGGCCGGCCTGCGTTTTGCTCTCGCTCCTCACGTAGTCGGAGAGCTCCCGCTTGGTGCGCCGCCAGGGCTCCATCGCGGCGTGCATCTCCGCCTGGCGCTCCTTCGGCATGCCCGCGAGCGAGCGCACCGCCTCGGCGCTGAGGTTGCCTCGGTCGGCCTCGGCGGCCCACTCGGGCGAGAGGTCCTCGGCGATCCTGCGGGCAAGCCTCTCCTCGCGCGCGATGGTCTTGCCGGAGACCTTGCGGCCCGTCTGCCGCTCGATGATGGCGGCCTTCACGTCGTCGACGCGCATGCCGGAAAGCGACGGGTCCTCGGAGCGCAGGCGCACGGCGTCGCCCCTGAGCGCCTCGGTCGCGGCGGCGCGCTCGGTCACGGTGAGCGCGCGGGTGAAGTAGTTCGCGGCGTGGAGCAGCGTCACCGCCCGCTCGTCGTCGATGCCCTCTATCACGCGGCAGGGCATCCTCTCGTAGGCGGGGTCGTCCTTGGCGAGCAGCGCGTAGGCGGCCTTGCGGCGGTGCCCGGAGACCATCTGCCACGAGCCGTCTCCGACCTTGCGCACCAGCGGCAGGTCGGTGAGGCCGTCCTGGCGTATCGACTCGGCGAGCTCGGCTATGCCGGCCGGGTCCATGGAGTACGCGGCGTTCGCCGGGTGGTCGGCGATGTCGGCCACCGCGATCTCGGACACCGGGTAGCGCCCGCGGGTGCGGGACGCGCCGTCGAGGAGCCCCGTGATGGTGAATCCCGCGGCCACCTGGCTAGGCGAGCTCACGGTACACCTCGTCGGCGAGGGCCTCGTAGTCGCGCGCGGGGCGGCTCCCCGGCTCGAAGGCGGCCACCGGCTTCCACTGCCAGCTGCCCTCGCAGACCTTGCTGCTCGCGTGTATGACCGTCTCGAACTGCTCGTCTGGGAAGAACCCGTCGAGCACGGCCGCGCCCGTGGTCTCGGCGTTGGTCATGCGGCCGGGCACGCAGGTGCGCAGTATCTTCCATCTGGGCGTGGGCATGCGCAGGGCGTCCGCGATTGAGCGCGTCGCCTCCACGGTGAGCGCCGTGCCGCGCATCACGGTGGAGTCGAGCTTCACGGGGATGACGACCATGCCGCCCTCCGCGGCGGCGAGGTAGGCGTTGAAGGCGAGCCTGCGCATCACGGGGCTGCAGTCGATGAGGCAGACGTCGTAGGAGCCCGAGGCGTCGTCGAGCGCGAACTTGAGGCGCTGCTCGCGCAGGAGCATCTCGTTCTGGTCGACGAGGTCGATGGTCGAGGCCACCACGTCGAGGTTCTCCCCGGCGGCGTAGGCGATCTCCTCCACGGGCGCGCCGCCGTAGAGCAGCTCGACCGATGTGCGCCGCTCGGAGGCGGCCCGGTCGTAGAGGCCGAAGAAGTCGGTGGCCGACGCCTGCGGGTCGAGGTCGACGAGCAGGGTCCGAAGGCCCCGGGCGGCGAAGATGGCCGCCAGGTTCACGGCGGTCGTCGTCTTGCCGACGCCGCCCTTGTAGTTGGAAATGGCTATCGTGCGCATGGGTCGCGTCCTCTCTAGCGTGGGGCGCGCCTCGCCGCATCCGGTCCGGCGCGCCCCGAGTCTCGGAGCGTCGGGACAAAATCGTACGGATTTGTCCGACAAGCGGAGTGTACCACGAAAACGTACGGATATGTACGCTTTCGTGGTACAGGGGCCGAGTTTCGGGGAAACCCGGCCCCGGGAGCCCGGGGCCGGGCGCGCCGCCTAGGAGAGCGGCTCCATCTCGCCGAAGCAGTTGACGTGGTGGCGCAGGAGCGCGCGGTTCTCCTTGACGACCATCATCGCCACCTCGTCGAAGCGGACCGGGGTGTCGGCGTAGTCGTCGCCGTTGCCGGCGAGCCACGTCGCCGCCAGCGCCTCGCGCAGCCCGCGCGCCCTGTGGGCCTCGGGGAAGCCGTCCGTCCCGATCCGGGCCGTGGCGTCGACGAACACCAGGGTCCCGTCCTCGTCCACCGCCACGAGGTCGATCCCGCCGATACCCTCGGGCCCCTGCCAGGCCTCGTCGACGATCTCGTAGCCCTTGCGCTCGAGGAAGGCCTTGACCGCGCCCATCGCCTTTTCCTTCATGTCGTTCATGTCTTGCTCCTTAGACTCTGAGGCCCGCCCCTGTGGCGTGCCTTGCGTCGCGTGAGTCGCATGCAGCGCGGGCGTGCCGGCAAGGGAGGAAACGAAGTCGGACGTGGTTGTAGAAATCTCCCGACGTCAGTTTTTCGCGTTGTTCGCGCGCGCAGCGCATGGGGCGAAGAACCCGAAAAAGTGTCGCGGCCCTTGCGGGCCGCCTGCCGGCGTGCGACCCTGCGCGTCCAAGGAGCGCCGGGGCGGGTTTCGGGTCGGAGGGGCGGAGGCGTGCGGCATGGAACCGGCCATGGGCGCCGAGACCCTCCGGGCATGGGATGCGGCCCGTCGGCGGTTGCCGGGGCGCTCGCGAGGGTTACGTCGGGACGTCGCGTGGAGGACGGAGGCGCGTTTCCGAGTCGCGGCGCCGCTACCCTAATCGGGACGGCCTCTCCCGTGCCGCTTGCGGCCGATGTGCGCACGAGATCGCTGGCGGTGAGGCTTTTCGTTGCGCGGAACGGCTACGGTGCTGCGCGACACGTCCGTTTGCTTATGTGTGATAAAGAAGCAATAGAAGTGCAAAAAATTTTGCCGTTCCTATCCGACACTTGGCCATTGTGTCGGATAGGTCGGGCGGTTATTCGGGCAAGTCAATCTTGCCGACAAAGCTGTAATAAATCTCAATGTCCTGCCTGCGGGTGCCGTTCTCATCATAGCTGCACTCATGCACCACAATTTTCTCGATCATTTCCCGCAAGAGAGTGGGGGTCAGTTCTTCAAAGGCAAGGTGCTTGCGGACAATGCCCATAAATTTCTCGGCGTTGACGGTAGGTATCTTTACATTACCTTCTGAAACATATGGCGCACCTTGTCCAGGCGGCTGTTTGGACGGCGGGGCTGGATGACCGGCTGACCGACAGCGGCCTGATATCCTTTCAGCTCTGTAAGGCATACGCTCCGCCCGTTGGTGTAAAAGGCCAGATCAGTACGGTATGCCTGTATACAGCGGGCGGGAATCTCGCCAGTAAAGACAACTTCATCCTTTTTTACCTGGGCCGTTTCGATGGTGGCACAGTATTTCGGTGCATCATGATAAGCCCTGGAAAGGTATTCCTGGGGCGCATAGAGGGTGAAGGAGAGATAAGGTTCCAGCAGCTGCGTCCCCGATTCCTTCAATGCCTGTTCCAATACAATCGGGGCCAATGAGCGGAAGTCCGCCGGCGTGCTGACCGGACTGTAATAAAGCCCGTATTCAAAGCAAATCTTACAGTCCGTTACGTTCCAGCCGAACAAGCCCTGCTCCAGCCCGTAACGGATACCATCCCTGACAGCGTTTTGAAAACTCTGGTTCAAGTATCCCAGCGAAACCCGGCTCTCGTATTGTACACCGGAGCCAAGCGGGAGTGGTGTAACAGACAGTCCTATGGATGCCCAAAACGGGTTGGGCGGCACCTCGATATGGATGGTGTGGCTGGCTGCTTTGAGCGGCCGCTCCATATAAATGAGGGAGGGTTCCTTTACCACTGTTTCAAGCTTGTATTTTTCCGACAGCAAAGCGGAAACAACCTCCAACTGCACCCGGCCCAAAAAAGAAAGAATGATCTCATGGGTGATGGAATCCACTTCGCAGCGCAAAAGCGGGTCAGTATCCGCAAGTTGCGTAAGAGCGTCCAGCAGCCGTTCTCTTTGCGCTGCCGTTTTCGGCGCAATCGTCGTCCGCAGCATGGGGAGGGGGTCCTCGCGCCACCTTTTACGAGGGAGCCGGGTTGGGTCCCCTAATACATCGTTTAACCTCACGCTGTCGCTGGGAAGGATAACAATTTCACCCGGATAAGCGGTGTCTGTCCGAACAATTTCCCCTTTGGATGGAATACGCATCTCTGTGATTTTCAGCTTTTCTCTCCCGGCCAGAGCCACCGTATCCCGCAGGCGCAGCGTTCCGCTGTATAGCCGCAAATAGATGAGCCGCTGGCCACAATCTGTATACTCCACCTTGAAAACGCTGCCGCATAGGGCGTCGCTCCCCTGTTCCCCAATCGGTTGGAACAGCCCTGTCACCGCATCCATCAACGGTTGAATGCCAAGGCCCTTTTTGGCGCTGCCATGATAGACCGGGAACAGGGAGGCGTCTTGAACCCGCCGCTGTTCCTCCTGCGCAAGTTCTTCCCGGCTGATTGGTTCTCCTGCGATATACTTTTCCAATAATTCATCGTTATTTTCGATGACCGCATCCCATGCTTCTATGTCGGTATTTTCCTCCAGGACTATTTCCGGGGACAGCGACACCGTCTGCTTGATGATAATATCGGCGGAGAGCTTATCCCGAACAGACTGATACACGCCCTGCAAATCAACGCCAGCCTGGTCGATCTTATTGATAAAGATAACGGTGGGAATGTCCATTTTCCGCAGGGCATGGAACAGAATACGGGTCTGGGCCTGCACACCATCTTTAGCGGAGATCACCAAGATGGCCCCATCTAAAACAGCCAAAGAGCGGTACACCTCCGCCAAAAAATCCATGTGGCCGGGCGTATCCACAATGTTGACTTTACATCTGTGCCACTGGAAGGAAGTGACTGCCGCTTGAATGGTAATCCCACGCTGCCGCTCCAAAAGCATGGTGTCCGTCCTCGTTGTCCCTTTTTCGACGCTCCCCGGTTCTGAAATGGCTCCGCTGGCATATAGCAGGCTCTCCGTCAAGGTTGTCTTTCCAGCGTCTACATGGGCAAGAATCCCGATATTGATAATGTTCATGTCTATCCTCCATACAAGGCCCAAATGGGCGCAAAAATCCCCAGCGGCTAATACTTTTACCGCTGGGGATCATGACTTCGGACAAACAGAAGTATGACGGCTTACATGAGCCGCTGTCCGTCACGATATTTACTAAAAAGGCAAAAGTATTCTTAAATTGGGTACAAAAACTAAGCCCCTGCAAGGGGCAATCATTTTTGCGCCCATTATCAAATTTTATTTAAGAATACCTTGCCGCATATTTTTTACTCCTTTTCTGTATTAAATCATTGTATCACATCAGTTTTAGGAAAGCAAGTACCTAAAAGAAATTTTTCTTCCCCTTATATGTAACAATCATACCGGCTTCCTAGCGTTCAGAATGTTTTCTGCTGTCTGCTGTGGTGTTTGGTTGGAATTGTCCAACCAAAAGCCGATCCGTGGTGTTGTCTGCATTTTACTAAATACAAATTCAATGTATACAGAAAGATATAAGGAGTGGGAGGGATTCCGCCGTAGTTGGCATTGTAGGAAAATCCAAAAGTTTAGATTTTCCCACAATGCTTATCTTTTGGTCTTTGGTTCGGAATAGTGTAGTGCTGGCGGTCTATCTCTTGTTTTCGGTTGCTTGCTTCCTTACCGTACATGAGCATTGAGAGAAGGAGACAAGCAGATGTTGGGTTACGAAGAAAAGATATAGCGCCTCGAACTGCTCGACGCGGTGGCAGATGCCGGGAGGCTGGCGAGGGGCCTGGACCAGCTGCTCGAGTCCCTGGCTCACGCCGACCAGCTGGACCCGCTCGACGTCGAGGGGGTCCTGGCCCTGAGGTCTATAAGCGAGAGGTGTGCCGAGCGCATCGGCGACGCGGCGCGCATCCTGGAGGCTCAGAACGAGGTCCTCTATGCGGAGGAGCGGGCCAAAGTCAAACCGCGCGATAACTGAGGAACGAAACCCGGTCCGGAAACTGTTCCTTGATTCCGGCCGGATGATCTTCTCCGCCGCCCGGTGTCGCATTGTGTCCGAGCGGCTGATGTCCCCCTATTCCCAGTGCCGCGGCGTACCGCTGCGTTATAATTCAGAAAACGCATTTGTATTGCATTTCGAGGGATAGAGGCGCGAATGTCTAACGGCTATAAGGAGCTCATCAAGGGTAACCCCGGCGAGACCGAGATCAGGAGCTTCCTGGTAAACGGCGACCAGGTATCTGTGACCCTGCGCATCCCCGACACCCTGCGCGACGCGGCGAAGGAGGAGGCTGCCCTTCGCGGCATGAGCTTCTCCGCCTTTGTGCGCACTTGCATGATCGAAGAGCTCGCGAAGAAGGGACAATAGCCCGTGACGGAGCCAATGCACGACATCTCGGTCGAAGGCTTCATAGAGTCCTTCGACCGCCGATACCCGACTTTCATTCTCAAGACGTTGCTGTGCGACCGCACTACGGGGCGCAACATCATATGGGCCGACAACGAATACGAGGCCCTAGGCGACGGCTACATGGGCGATGACGAGATGACCGTCGAGAAGATCACGGGCATGAACTCCGGCGTCATCAAGCCGCGCATCGCCAAAGAGCAGGAGAAGCAATCCCAGCGCACCAAGAGCCGCGCCGAGGTGTTCACCCCGTCATGGCTGTGCAATCAGATGAACAACGACTTGGACGAGGCTTGGTTCGGCCGGCGCGATGTCTTCAACACCGAGATCGTTGCGGATGATGGCGCCAATACATGGACGCCGACTAGTGATCCAATCGAATTTCCAAAGTCAAAGGGACACGGCTGGCGCGCATACGTGGAGGCTACGCGGCTCGAGATCACGTGTGGCGAGGCGCCGTTTGTGTGCTCGCGCTACGACACCGTGACGGGAGACGAGCTACCCGTAAGCGAGCGCGTAGGCTTCCTTGACCGCAAGCTTCGCGTTGTGACCGAGAAGACCAAGACTCGCAAGGAATGGGTGCGCCGGGCCCTCGACGCGCTGCGCGCGACGTACGGCTTCGAGTACCAGGGCGACAACCTGCTTATTGCTCGCGTCAATGTGCTCGAGACGTTCGTCGAGCATCTCCGCAATCGCTGGGGGTCGGGCCCCCAACAGGACGAGCTCGAGCAGGCGGCATGGATCGTTTCCTGGAACTTCTGGCAGATGAACGGCTTCACAGACGCCGTGCCCACCAACAAGATGGGCGCCGAGGTGGAGTCGACCCTGGGGACGTTCGAGGAGCCCGAGCCGGAGCCGATGCAACCGTCGCTTTTCGACCTGTTCGATGACGTATTCCCCGACGAGACAACCGAAGAGACCAAAGAAGAGGAGCCAAGGGAAACGGTTCCCCTCTGCGTGATATACGACTGGCAGAACGGCGAGCCCTTCGAGTTCGCCGCATTGAAAGGTGAGGCAGCAATTATGGGAAAGAAGTTCTATGCGGTAATCGGTAATCCCCATATCAGCTTTCAGTGGCGGAACAAGATTCTGGCAATAAGACCTATGCACCGCCCATCTATCACGAGTTTATGGACTCGGCGTTCAAGGTTTCCGACAAGGTGGAGCTTGTCACTCCCGCTAGATTCCTATTTGACGCCGGCTCAACCCCAAAGGCCTGGAACAGGAAGATGCTTAACGACCCCCATTTCAAAGTGATGAGCTATAAAGCGGATGCGTCCAGCGCCTTTCCGAATACCGACATCAAGGGCGGTGTTGCCGTTACCTATCGAGATGCTGATCGGGATTTCGGTGCGATAGAAGTGTTCACACATTTCGATGAGCTTCGTACCATCAAAGAGAAGGTTGTAAAACATGGCATCCAACCCCTCGGCGATATCATCTTCGCGGCCGATAGCTACCACTTCACTGAAGCCATGCACGAAGACCATCCCGAGATTCGTTATGTTGACGACGACCATGGTCTGTTGAGCAAGAACCACGACTATGACCTTAAGACAAACGTTCTCGACAACCTTAACAATGTAGTTTTCTTTGACGAGATGCCTGGCGACGGAGATAGTTGCATCAGAATCTTTGGCAGAGGTCGCGCCGGAAGAGCTTACAAGTTCATTTCCGCCAGATATATCGCTCCGCATCCGAACCTCGACAAATGGAAAGTACTTGTTCCTGCCGCCAACGGATCGGGCGCGCTTGGAGAAGTGCTTTCTACGCCCTTAATAGGGCGGCCCTTAATAGGGCATACGCAGTCCTTCATAAGCATTGGCAGTTTCAATTCCGAAGCGGAAGCTACGGCTCTCCTCAAATACATAAAATCGAAGTTCGCTCGGACCATGCTCGGAATTCTGAAGATTACGCAGCACAATCCCGCACCAAAATGGAAGTATGTCCCCCTACAGGACTTTACTTCTGACTCCGACATCGATTGGTCGCAGTCTGTTGCTGACATCGACCGTCAGCTCTATGCGAAGTACGGCCTCGACGACGAGGAGATTCAGTTCATCGAATCCCATGTGAAGGAGATGGACTAGCAATGGCGAGCATCGACATCTCCCAGATCATCGAGACCACCGCTCCCGCGGTGCCGCAGATCTATGCCTACACCACGCCCGAGATCGTCCGCCACAACGGCTGGACCAAGATCGGCTACACCGAGCAGGACGTGCGCGAGCGAATCAAACAGCAAACGCACACCGCCGACGTGCAGTGGCATCTGGAGTGGAGCGGCAACGCCACGTGGGAGCACCGTGCGGGCACGTTCCATGACACCGACTTCCACGCCTACCTCGAGAAGCAGGGCGTCGAGCGCGAACCCAAGAAGGAATGGTTCAAGATTAGCGGCGAGGAGTCTCACCAGCAGTTCTACCGGTTCCGCGACACCGACGGCGTGCTGGACGCACCCGGCGCTGCCTCCTACACCCTGCGCGCCGAGCAGCAGCGCGCAGTGGAGCAGACGGGAGCCTTCGCCCGCGCCCATTGGGACGAGGGCGGCGCGCACGGCGGCGAGTTCCTGTGGAACGCCAAGCCGCGCTTCGGCAAGACGCTCACCGCATACGACCTGTGCCGCAGTATCGGCGCGCAGAAGGTGCTCATCGTCACCAACCGCCCTGCCATCGCCAACTCCTGGTACGACGACTACGTGAAGTTCGTGGGCTTGGAGGGCGGCTACCGCTTCATCAGCGGCGTGGACGCTCTGACCGGCAAGCCCTACTGCCTCAGCCGCGAGGAGTACCTGCGCGCCATCCGCAACGACCCGGAAGGCCCCAAGGGGTTCATCGAGTTCGTGAGCCTTCAGGACCTCAAGGGCTCCATCCGCTTCGGCGGCGTGTACCAGAAGCTCGACGAGGTGGCCGACCTCACCTGGGACGTGCTCATCATCGACGAGGCACACGAGGGCGTGGACACCTTCAAGACCGACGTGGCATTCGACCACATCAAGCGCCGCTTCACGCTGCACCTCTCTGGCACGCCCTTCAAGGCCATCGCAAACGAGAAGTTCGCCGACGACGCCATCTACAACTGGACCTATGCCGACGAGCAGCAGGCCAAGCGTGACTGGCCTGCCGACTCTGAGCAGCCGAACCCCTACGCCAACCTCCCCAAGCTCAACCTGCTCACCTACCAGATGAGCGACATCGTCGAGCAGGAGGCCCGCGGCGGCATGGAGATTGATGGCGAGCAGACCGAGTTCGCCTTCGACCTCAACGAGTTCTTCTCGACCAAGCACAACGGCGGCTTCGTGCACGACGCCGACGTGGATAAGTTCCTCGACGCGCTCACCACGCAGGAGAAGTTCCCGTTCTCGACACCCGGGCTGCGCGACGAGCTGCGTCACACGTTCTGGATGCTCAACCGCGTCGACTCCGCCCGCGCCCTCGCCAAGAAGCTGCAGGCGCACCCCGTCTTCAAGGATTACGAGGTGGTACTCGCTGCTGGCGACGGCAAGATCGACGCCGATGACGAGAACGAGAAATCGCTCGACAAGGTACGCCGCGCGATCAAGGACCACGACAGGACCATCACCCTTTCGGTCGGCCAGCTGACCACGGGCGTGACCGTGCCGGAGTGGACCGCCGTGCTCATGCTCTCGAACATGGCGAGCCCCGCACTGTACATGCAGGCGGCCTTCCGCAGCCAGAACCCGTGCCTGTTCGACCTGGGCGGCGGCAACTACGCGCGCAAGGAGAACGCCTACGTCTTCGACTTCGACCCGGCGCGCACGCTTACTATCTTTGAGCAGTTCGCCAACGACCTGTACGGCGAGACCGCGCGCGGCGGCGGCGATGTCGAAACGCGCGAGCGCCATATCCGTCAGTTGCTGAACTTCTTCCCCGTCTACGGCGAGGACGAAGAGGGGCAGATGGTCGAGCTCGACGCCGAGCAGGTGCTCAGCGTGCCGAGGCGCATCCATGCCCGCGAGGTGGTCAGGCGCGGCTTTATGAGCAACTTCCTGTTCCAGAACATCGCGAGCGTCTTCCGCGCGCCGGCAGAGGTCGTGGAGATCATCCAGCGCTTCGATCCCTACGAGCAGGGCAAGGCACAGAACGCCGAGAAGAACAAGGTCGAGATCGATGAGGGCACGGCCGACGAGCTCTCCATCAACGACGAGGGCGAGGTGGAGATTCCCGACGAGCAGGTCGTAGGCAAGGCTGCGGACATCTTCGGGCCGAAGGTCTACGGCGACATCGCCGTCGAATTCTCAGGCCACATGGACGACATCGCGAAAGCCCACGAGGCCGATGACGACGATCGGGTGATGCTCGACAACCTCAAGGAGGCCTTCAAGCAGAGCGTGACCGCGCCTCTGGTACAGGCCGCCAAGGAGAGCTACGGCAGCGAGCTCAAGCCGCGCCAGCAGCAGCAGATCGAGCGCAAGGTCCAGGCGGACGCCGACATCCAACTCAACCGCCAGGTCGGCAACTACCAGATTCAGGCGCGCCGCATCGAGCAGTCGCGCAAGGACGAGCTCAAGGCGGCGACAAGCGAGACCGAGCGCGCCGAGGTGAACAAGCGCCATGACGAGCAGAAAGCGGAGGCGTTCCAGACGCTCGCCCAGAAGCTCGAGGACTCCCGCGAGGAGCTCGTGCAACGCGCCGGCGAGACCGTGGTGCGCGAGGTGGAGACGGCGAAGAAAGAGGACGAGAAGCAGGGCATCGAGGACAAGGTGCGCGCTCATCTGCGCGGCTTCTCGCGTACCATCCCGTCGTTCCTCATGGCCTACGGCGAAGAGGGCACGACGCTCGCGAACTTCGACACCGTGATCCCCGCTGACGTCTTCCAGGACGTCACGAGCATCACCGTTGATGAGTTCCGCTTTTTGCGTGATGGCGGCGACTACACCGATGGCGAGACCGGCGAGGTAAAGCGCTTCGTTGGGCACCTCTTCGACGAGGTCGTATTCAACGACTCCGTGAGCGAGTTCATCAAGCTGCGCGAACGCCTGGCCAATTACTTCGACGAGTCCCAGACAGAGGACATCTTCGACTACGTGCCGCCCCAGAAGACCAATCAGATCTTCACGCCGCGCAACGTCGTGGTTCAGATGGTGGACCTCTTCGAGAAGGAGAACCCGGGCTGCTTCGATGACCCGAGCCACACCTTCGCCGACCTGTATATGAAGTCTGGCCTCTACATCACCGAGATCATCAAGCGCCTGTACCGAAGCGAGGGCATGAAGGCCGCCTTCCCGGACGACCGCGAGCGTTTGGACCACATCCTGGAGCATCAGGTGTTCGGCATCGCGCCCACCAAGATTATCTACGAGATTGCCACCCACTTCATCCTGGGTTTCCACGACGAGGTCGGCCAAGGATGTGACTCTAACTTCGAGCTCGCGGACGCCGCGGAGCTCGCCAAGGAGGGCACGCTGGAGGCATACGTCGAGCGCGTCTTCGGGCCCAAGCTGGGCGAGGCGTAGCGCGTGGCGGAAGTAGTCGACAGCAAACAGGATGGGCGTGCAGAGGCTGCGCGAGCGGCGGTGAGTGCGGCACGGCGTGAGGATACCGAACTTTGCGCCCGCCTGGTCTTTCGCGTCTCGCGCAATGAGCTAAGGCGCGTGGGGATCACCACGCCCATCGCTCTCTACGATGAGCTGAAGCAGGTCTTCTGGAACGCAGACGAGGGCGTCACCCTGGGCGACCACCTCTCTGTCGGGTTCGGCAAGGTCGACCGCCGCCGTCAGGTGCGCGCCTTCGCCGAGCGCCATGCGGACGAGCCCAGAAACGTCGCCGCGAAAGCCTACGAGCGCGAATACGGCTTCAGCGCAGGCATCGCCGCGATATGGCTCGACCTGTTCGCCGAGCCCGCGGACGTGAGCTTCTCGGAGTGGCTTGGCGTCGAGGTCGCTGAATGCCCGACGGGCGCCCCGGCCTCCCGTGCGGATGTGCCCGTAGCGCACGACACCGAGCGCGAGGCACCCACCCTCGAGGGCTTCCTTGCCCGGGAGCTTGCCGGCCGCATCTGCGACGAAGGCCTCGTGCGTCGGCGCTTCGCCTTCGAGTTTCCCGACGATCCGCCCGAAGCGCTCGACCGCGGCATCGAGGATGCGGGCTACTACGAGGACCGCGGCTTGCTCTTCCGAGAAGGGAGCACCCCGAACGACCACTTCACGCGGCTGCTGGCCGAGCATCCGTCTTTCGCGAAGGGCGACGCCGGCTTCGAGAACGCCGTGTGGCAGCACCCCGCCTTCCGCCAGGTGCTGCGCCAGGCGCTTTCGGACCACCGCTTACTTCTCTACGAGGGCGACAGCTACATCTCGTTCTCGCGGCTGCACGACGTGCTAGGCGCGCGCATGGCGGACATCGAGTCGTACGCGCCCGCGGTGAGCGTGGATGCGCCCGAAGGCGAGCCCTTCACCGTGGCGAGCCTGCGCGCGGGCGGCGCCACTCCGCATCCGCTGTACGGGCTGGACATGCCCGACGACTTCTACGAGGGACTGCTCGACGCGGGAGGGCTCCTGCGCAGCTGCACGCTCGCCGGAACCAAGGTGTTCGTCGCCGGAGGCGAGGGGCGGCTTTCCGCAGCCGACCTCATCGAGTGGATCGTCGCCCACCATGAGGGAATCGAGCGCGATGACCTGCCGAGACTGCTCGCGAACGATCTGGGCATCACGTGCCCGGCACCGCTTCTGACGACGACCATTTACAACTCCGACGTCTACTACGACGACATCGGGGACGCATATTACTCATCCATGGAGGCATGGAAGAAGGAGGCACGAAATGAGCTTGCTTGAGGAAGGGATCGCGACTGGCAACGTCCTGCCGACGGGTCGCAAGGAGAAGCACTCCATCGACAACGTGACGCGCGACTTCGACATCTACCGCATCAAGTGCGATCTGCTGTTCTACAACGACCAGAACGACCGCATCGCCACTTGGGTAAGCGAGTACAACTCCGCGCAGGGCGCGGATCTGCTCGCCCTTGGCCGCGACGAGTACAACGGCGTCATCGAGGACTTCATCGTCGAGAGCAACCCCGGCGCGCTCAGGAAGACCGAGAAGAGCATCGCCCTTCGCGGCCAGCTTAGGCCGGGCATCGTGCTCAACGACGGACGCGTCATCGACGGCAACCGACGCCTGACCTGCGTCCGCCGCCTCGCGCGGGCGAACAACGAGGCGGGCTGGTTCGAGGCCGCCATCCTCGACGACGCCACAGGCAGCGACCCCAAGCGCATCAAGCTGCTCGAGCTCGCCATCCAAATCGGCGAAGAGGAGAAGGTGGCGTACGATCCCGTCGACCGCCTCGTCGGCGTATACCGCGACGTGGTTAAGAACCACCTCATAACCCCTGCGGAGTACGGCAACGCGACGGGCATGACCGAGGCGGAGGTGAAAAAACTCGTCGACCGCGCCCAGTACATGGAGGAGTTCCTCGAATTCTGCCAGGCCCCCGAGCAGTACCACCTCGCCCGCGCCCTCAAGGTCGATGGCCCCTTGGGCGAGTTCAGCCGCGTGCTGAAGAAGTACGACAACAGGCGCGACAAACAGCTTGTCAAACGACTCATGTTCGCCAACATGGTGGTGCAGCCCGAGGGCGACATCACCCGATACGTGAGAGACTTCGGCAGCGTGGCAGGCACGGATGCGGAGGCCGACTTCAAGGCCGCCGAGCTGCAGGCCATGTCCGAGCTCCTCGAGAAGATGGGTCCCGACGCCCTCACGCGCGAGAAGGTGAGCGAGCTGCGCTCGGACGGCAACCTCGTCGACGGCTTCAAGCGCGCAGGCGACCGCGCAAGAGAGACCGTGCGCCGCGTCAAGCTCATGGACACGCCCGCCAAGAAATCCGCCGACTGCCTCTCCGAGCTCGAGAAGATCCTTCCCGAGATGCTCGACGTGCTGGGACCCGACGAGCTCGAGAAGGTGCGCCGCAACCTCGTTGCCGTCGCCGACAAGGTGGAAGAGCTGATCGGTGAGATCGATGAGCGCGCCTAGGGCCGTCGTCTGCTACGACGAGGCGCGCCCCGGCATGTACCTGCGCATCGAGGGGCAAGACATCGCCTCGTTCATGGCCTCGACCGCATGGCGCGCCTGGCTGTACTACCCGGCGAGCGCCGTCGACGGCACCGATCGCGACCGCATCCTACTCGACGGCGGCATGGGCCTTCGCGAGTGCCAGGACATGCTCGAGGCGATCATGGAGGCCGACGGCCACGGCGTCGAGGTCGCGGTTGACCCGAGCTTCGGCGCCTTCGTGAACGCCGGCGAGACCTACATCCGCGAGCGCTCCGAGGTGGGGTTGGCCATCAAGGCGCAGACCGCCGAGGGCATCGCCGACGACCCCCAGCTGGGGCCGCGCTTCCGGGAGTTCCGCGACGTAGTGAACGCCTCGATGGTGCGTCCCCTGCGCGACCGGCAGATGCTCGACGCCTTCTTCATGGCGACGGTTGGGCGCGCGGCCGACTTCTCGGTGCCCGGCGCCGGCAAGACCGCGACGGTGCTCGGCGTGTTCGCCTACCTTCGCCATTTGGGGCTCGCGCGCCGCATCGTGGTGGTTTGCCCCAAGAACGGCTTCGAGTCGTGGGAGAAGGAGTGGGTCGCCACCTTCGGGGATAAGCTGCCTTTGAGCTGCTTCTCGCTGGGAGACCCCGCCATAGCGGCGATGTCGACCGAGCGCAGGCGCAACGCGCTGTCGCTCGACAGCGGCGCGTGCAACCTGTTCACGTTCAACTACGAGTCGCTCTCGGGCTACGTGCGGGAGCTGCATGCCATCATCCCCGACCAGACCCTGCTCGTCTTCGACGAGGTGCACCGGGTGAAGGCCATCGGCGGCAGGCGCGCGGAAGCCGCGCTCGAGGCGGCCGACGGCGCGAAGTTCGTGATCGCCCTTACGGGAACGCCCATCCCGAACACCTACCAGGACATCTACAACCTGCTGCACATCCTGTACCCCGAGGACTACGACACGTTCTTCGGCTACGAGCCGGGCGAGCTCCGCGCGCCCGATGCGGACCTCCAGGCAAGCCTCAACGACAGCCTGGCGCCCTTCTTCTGCCGAACGAACAAGGACGAGCTCGGCGTGCCGCGCCCGGAGCCCGACGAGATCGTGGAGGTCGAGGCGACGCCCGATGAGGACACATTGCTGCGAGTCCTGTACGCGTCTTGCCCCAACGCGCTCGCGAGGATCATACGCACCCTGCAGCTCGAGAGCGACCCCGAGATGCTCTGCTCTGCAGTGGACCCAGGCGACCTCGAGTACGTGCTCGACCAGGTCGGCGATGACTACTCGGATATCGACTACGTCGACTTCTCGCAGACGTTCTACGAGGCCATCGAGCGAAGCCGCCCGAGCTCGAAGCTCGTGGCGTGCGAGCGGCTCGTGGAGCGCATCGTCGCCGAAGGCCGCCCCGTCATAGTATGGTGCATCTTCGTACGCAGCATCAGCAACCTCCGCCGCGACCTCGCCGCCATGGGGATTCCGGCAGAGGCGATCTACGGCGCCACGCCACAGGAAGAGAGACGCGAGATTCTAGACGACTTCCGCGCGGGGCGCTTCAGGGTGCTCGTGACCAACCCGCAGACGCTTGCCGAGTCGGTCTCTCTGCACAGCGTCTGCCACGACGCGGTGTATTTCGAGTACAGCTACAACTTGGTGCACCTGCTGCAGTCAAAGGACCGCATACACCGTCTGGGCCTGCCCGACGACCAGAAGACGCGCTACTACTTCATGCGCGAGAAGTTCATGCGCGACGGCAGGGAGCTATCCCTCGACGCCGTGATCTACGACCGCTTGAAGGAGAAGGAGCAGACGATGCTCGACGCCATCGACCGCGGCTGCCTTGAGGGCGGCTACCTCGATGACGAGGACCTGCGTATCGTCTTCGAGCGCCTGCTGGGAGAAGATGCCAAGAGCCTGGAATACTAAGAGGCCGAACGGCGCACTGACGATATTGGCTCATAAGTAACAACTGCGAAGGAAAGATAGGGCTTTAAGGATGGATGCAGGAAAATCTACGATAAGCGGCGTGTTCAACGGATCGCGCCTGCTCGAAATACCTTTCTACCAAAGGGCGTACGTCTGGGGAGAAGAGCAATGGGAGCGCTTCCTCGGCGACATGGAGTTCGTCACGGCTTCGAAGCGACCTTATTTCCTGGGCTCGATCATCCTGAAGCAAGCCTCCTCCGGCAACACTTGGTCCGAGGTGTCCGAGGTTCGCACAGTCATCGACGGCCAGCAGCGCCTCACGACCATGGTCATCTTCTTCAAGGCACTCTGCGCGAGAATCGACGCCGATAGGCTGTTCGAGCGAGATTTCGTCCTGGAGACCGGCGAAGTCGCCTTGAGACATGGCAAGTACGACCGGCAGGATTTCGAGAAGGTCGTCAGCGCCACGGGCTGCGAGCCTGTCGAGGGCTCCTCGTCCATCGTCCTTGCCTACAACTATTTCCTCAAGAACATCGACCCAGAGAAGGTCGACAGGAACACGATCAAGTCGAACGTCCAGTTCGTCTGCATCGATCTCACCGAGGGCGAGGACGAGCAGCAGATATTCGACACCATCAACTCGCTCGGGGTGCGCCTGACGACGGCGGAGCTCCTCAAGAACTACTTCTTCAACCGCGAGAACGAGCAGGCGTTCAAGGAGTGCTGGGAGGACGTCTTCGAACCCACGGCGGAGAAGAGGGAGTATTGGGAGCAGGAGGTCGTTACCGGGCGCATCAAGCGCACGCTCGTCGACCTGTTCTTCGACGCGTTCCTCCAGATCCTGGTTCAGGACAAGAAGCGCGGCGTCACGACCGAGGACAAGCTCTTCTATTCGCGCACGTCCAACCTCTTCCAGTCCTACAAGGACTTCATCGGCAGGTACTGCAACGGAGACAAGGACGAGATCCTCGACAGCATGAAGGCGTATGCCGAGGTGTTCGAGTCCACGTTCGACCCCGGCTACTGCGACGCGGACATCCCCTCCGCTCCCGGCGTCGAGCGCCTGAACGTGCTGATATTCGGCCTCAAGAACTCGACGCTCATCCCGTACGTGCTCTACGTTCGCAAGAACGCGGAGTCTTCGGGCGAGGAATCCGAGGTCTTCGCCCTGCTTGAGAGCTACATCGTCCGCCGAACGCTGGTTCAGGCGACCACGAAGAACTACAACAGGCTGTTCACCTCGCTGATCCTGAACGAGGTGAAGGACGCGGAGACGCTGAGGAAGGCTCTTGAAGCAAACGAAGAGGCGACGACGTACATGCCCGGCGATGACGAGGTTCGAAGGGCGTTCGAGGAATCGTGTCTGTACAACCTTCAGTCCAAGGGCGTTCTCTATCTGCTGGAAAGCGCCATTCGCCCAGGCATGAGCAGCACGGCCCTGCTCGGGTTCAACCAGTACACCCTCGAACACATGATGCCCAAGAAGTGGCGCAACAAATGGGGAGCCCTCGACGATGAGGCTGCCACGCGAAGGGACAGGAAGCTCCTCACGCTCGGCAACCTCGCCATCATCACGCATTCGCTCAACGCCTCCATCCGCGATGCCGATTGGCCCACCAAGAAGCAGGGAAAGGGATACAAGGACGGTCTTGCCCTCTGCGCCGCCGGCCTTGCGACCATGGCCGGCGCCCTGGAGAAGGAGTCTTGGGACGAGGGCGATATCGCCGATCGCGCCGAATGGCTTGCGGACAAGGCGTTGGAGGTCTGGCGTTAAACCTTACATGCGCCCCATCTCGAAGATGCTTGCGGTGTCGGAGCCCGCATCCATGACGGATGTTGTCGGCTCTTCCAAATGCGAGGTTTGCGGTGGCGCTTCCGTCACTGGTGCCTCAACCCCCTCGCCGAGCGCCAGGAAGAACCTCATCACGAGCTCGATCCTCTGCTGCAGGGACTCGCTCAGCTCGCCGTAGGAGGCCGCCAGCCGTACTTCCTTGGACAACTCCGCCATCGAGTCCTTCAACGCCTTCTGCACGCTTACAGAGGGCCTCACCTCGACCTGGGTATCGGTGAGCTTGGCGATGATGTAGTCCTGCCTGCTCATGCCGCTCCAGGCTGCCATCTCGCATATGAGCTTGTGCTCCTCGGGCGTGCAGCGAAACGCCATCGTCTTGCTGCGCTTGCGGGCGCTGTTCTCGCACGGCATCTTGCTTACCCCCTCGCTCCATCGAGCGCGGCGGCCATCTCGTCCTGCTTCGTGGGGAACAGGTGCGCGTAGCGGTAGGTGATGTCCACCGCCTCGTGGCCCATGCGCTCGGCGATGGCCAGCGCGGAGAAGCCCATCTCGATCAGCAGGCTCACGTGGCTGTGGCGTATGTCGTGTATGCGGATGCGCTTCACGCCCGACGCCTTGCACCCGCGCTCCATCTCGTGGGCCAGGAAGTGCTTGGTCACGGCGAACAGGCGCTCGTCGGGGGCGACGTCGTCGCGCATCTCGATGAAGTCCGCCATCTCGTCGCGAAGGAAGGCGGGCATGACGATCGTGCGCACGGACTTGGGCGTCTTGGGGTCGGTCACGGTGTCCACGCCGTGGAGGCTCTGGTACGACTTGTTGATGCGCAGCCGCGAGCTATCCAGCATGAAGTCGGACGGCGTGAGCGCCAGGAGCTCGCCGCAGCGTATGCCCGTCCAGTACAGCAGCTCGAAGGCGTGGAACGACAGCGGCTTGTCCATGACCGCCTCGCTGAACCTCAGGTACTCGTCCTTGGTCCAGAACTGCATCTCGCCGCCCTTCTTCGAGCCTATCTTGTCGACCCTGCGCACCGGGTTGTCGGTGAGGCCGTAGTAGCGCTCGGCGTGGTTGAAGATGGCGTTCAGTTGGTTGTTCACCGTGCGCAGGTACGTCGGCGCCCAGGGCTTCCCGTCGGCGTCCCGGTGCTCGGTGAGCTCGTTTTGCCACCTGATGAGGTCGATCGGCCTCACGTCGCACATGCGCATGTCTCCGAAGAACGGCACGAGCTTGTCGTTGATGATGTACTCCTTGGTGATCCACGTGTGCTCGCGTACGCGCGGCTTCACCTCGGAGGCGTACACCTCGACGAACTCGGAGAACGTCATGTCCATGGCCCCGCCGTTAAGGCTCTTGAACTGGCTCTCCCACACTGCGGCCTCCACCTCGGAGGAGAAGCCGCGCTTCGTCTTGTGGCGCTTCGAGCCGCGGGCGTCGCGGTAGTAGCACTGCACGTAGAACGTGCCGTTGTTGCCATCCTTGTACACGGGCATGTCAGTCCACCTCCGGGAAGTACAGGGCGTCGAAGACGTCGCTCCGGACGCGTCCGCGGATAACCACGCGCCCGCGCGCCTCCTGCTCGGCGTTTATCTTCCTGATCACCTCGTAGGCGCTGCCTTTCTTGATCCTCAGCAGCTCCGCGACCTCGTCGGCGTCCAGCATGTGCGGCCTCGGCGTCTTCGCCACCTTCTCGTCCATGGCTCCTCCAATCAATGGCGTACGAATACGTACGGTTTACAGATTCAGAGTAAACGTACGTATCTGTACTGTCAATAGAATTGCGTACATTTACGTACGCTGATAAGATGTGCTGATACGTAATTCCAGGAGGAGGGCGCATGTCCGTAGGCAAAAACATAAGGCGGTACCGCAAGTCGCGCGGCATGACGCAGGCTCAACTCGCCGAGGCCGTCGGCCTGACCGAGGGGGCCGTGCGCCACTACGAGAGCGGCGTCCGCGCCGTCAAGCCCGAGCTGCTCGAGTCCATCTCCGCGGCGCTCGGCGTGTCCGTCAACGCCCTCAAGGACTATGGCGTCGAGACCGCGGGCGACCTCATGTCGCTGCTCGTGCGGCTCGAGGACTCGTTCGGCATCGTTCCCTCCGCCGACGGCACGGGCCTCTCCCTGAACCCCAAGGCTCCGCACGCGCCCAAAGCCGCGACGGCGATCGAGCTGTGGGCAGAGAAGCGCGCGCAGCTCGAGAACGGCGAGATCGACGCCGACGAATACGAGGACTGGAAAGCCTCGCTGTAGCGGCTCCCCGCATTTCGCAACCAGCGCAACCGAATCAGGACGCCAAGCTAGGCGGTGAGCGCCGCTCACGCCTGCGTATGTTGAGTTTTTACTCCCCATTGCATGCAAAGGCATTTTCGGCGCACCTGGGGAGTAAATGACGCGGTGGCTTACATGGCGGCACACGGCGGTACCCCGCGGCATTTCCCCTGATTACTCCCGCTTTCCTTGAGACGGTGAGATTCTTTACTCCCCATTAACGACCTGGGAAAACGCCGCACAGAGACCGTCAAAAGGCCTATTGAGTTCGATTTGAGTTTCAAAGGACCTAAAACGGCCCCTTTTCGTTCTCGGGGACAAAAATCGCGCGTCTACTCACTCGGGATAAATCCTTACTCCCATTCCTCCGAATACCGCCCCGTGCCTTGCCGTCTCGAAACACGGGGAGTAAATCGCGAAATTGCAGGTGAAAGGGAGTAAATAGCCAAAGAAAAAGCCTCCGTTCCGACGCGGGAACAGAGGCTCGATAATCGGATTTACTCACCAATGTCGCTGGCGGCTTTGCCGTGACTCTCGTACAAAACGAAACTCAGCAGCACAGTGCGGCACTCAAAAATACAGGTCAGAACCCTGTCAGACTACTCCCACTCGATGGTCGCGGGCGGCTTGGACGTGATGTCGTAGCACACGCGGTTGGCGCCGGGGACCTCGGCAACGATACGGCCGGAGATGCGGGCCAGTACGTCGTAGGGCAGCTTGGCCCAGTCGGCGGTCATGGCATCACTGGACTCGACGGCACGCAGGATGATCGGGCGCTGGTAGGTGCGCTCGTCGCCCATAACGCCGACGGACTTGATGTCGGGCAGGACCGCGAAATACTGCCAGCAGCTGTGCTCGGAGTTGCGCTCGCCGGTCTGCTCAAACAGGCGCTGGTTGTAGGCGTCGAGCTCCTCGCGCACGATAGCGTCGGCGTTCTTGAGGATCTCGAGCTTCTCCTTGTCGACCGCACCGATGATGCGGATGGCCAGACCCGGTCCCGGGAAGGGCTGGCGGAACACAATATGACCCGGCAGGCCCAGCGCTAGGCCAAGCGCGCGGACCTCGTCCTTAAAGAAGTGATCGAGCGGCTCGATGAGGTCGAAGTGCACGCCCTCGGGGAACGGGATCAGGTTGTGGTGGCTCTTGATGGTGGCCGTCTTGCCGCCCGTCTTGCGAGCGCCGGACTCGATGATGTCGGGATAGATGGTGCCCTGAGCCAGGTACTTGACCGGCTTGCCATCGGTCTCGAGCTGCTGAGCAACCGCGAAGAACTCTTTCCAGAACTGCGTGCCGATGATGCGGCGCTTCTCCTCGGGCTCGGTCACGCCGGCCAGAAGCTCGGCATAACGGTCCTCGGCGTGGACGTGGATAAAGTCGACGTCAAACTGTTTGGTGAAGACCTCCTCCACCTGCTCGGGCTCGCCCTTGCGCAGCAGACCGTGGTTGATGAACACGCAGGTCATCTGCTTGCCCACGGCGCGGGCGCCCAGCGCAGCCACGACGGAGGAGTCGACGCCACCGGACAGGGCCAGAATCACGCGGTCGTCGCCGACCTTCTCGCGAAACTCGGCCGTCATGGTCTCGACCAGGTTGTCCATGCTCCAGTTGGGCTCCAGGCCGCAGATCTCAAACAGGAAGTTGCTCAGCAGCTGCTGACCGTACTCGGAGTGCTTGACCTCGGGGTGGAACTGCGTGGTGAAGATTTTGCGCTCGACGCACTCCATGGCGGCAACCGGGCACACGTCGGTGCTGGCGGTAATGGTAAAGCCCTCGGGCACCTCGGACACGGCGTCGCGGTGGCTCATCCACACGGTCTGCTCCATAGGCGTGGAGTTAAAGAGCTTGGCGCCAGCCGTGCGCGTGATGGTGGCGCGGCCGTACTCGCCCACCTCGGAGTGGCCGACCTTGCCGCCGAGCGTCACGGCCGTGATCTGATGGCCGTAGCAAAAGCCCAGGACGGGAAGGCCAAGGTCAAAGATGGCGGGATCGATGGACGGAGCGTCCTCGGCGTACACGGAGGCCGGGCCGCCGGAAAGGATGAGCGCAGAGGCGTTCATCTCGCGAATCTCATCGGCCGAGATGTCGCAGGGAACGATCTCGGAATACACGTTGAGGTCGCGGACGCGACGGGCAATGAGCTGACCGTACTGCGCACCAAAGTCGAGTACGAGGACCTTTGCGGAAGCCTTTTGATCCATGGTTTCCCCCTCTTGTTGGCGGGGAGCCGGTGCCCACCCGCGTGAATGAACGAAAATAACTTCCATAGTGTACACGTTATATGGGGTTTCTCGTCCCTCGCAGCCATCAGCGCACGGCAAACGCACGACCAGGGCCCCTATTTGACGGCAATTGAAGTATTACCAAACGTTACAGATGATGTAATACGTTTGAACATTCGACGCCCTGTGCCACAATACTGCCGAACGACTCCGCCTCTGGGGCGGCAAATACGATAGGAATACCAGCATGAAGCGCATCCTTCTCATCGCCACGGGCGGCACCATCGCATCGACCGAGGACGGCAACGGCCTCTCCCCCGCCCTGACCGGTGAGGAGCTCGCCCAGAGCGTCCCCGAGATCTCGGGCCTCTGCGAGCTCGACGTCGTGCAGCCCATGAACATCGACAGCACCAATATGCGTCCGAGCGACTGGATGCGTATCCGCGACGTCATCGTCGAGGGTTATGCCGACCACGACGGCTTCGTGATTCTGCACGGCACCGACACCATGAGCTACACCGCGGCAGCGCTTTCCTATCTGATTCAGGACAGCCCCAAGCCCATCGTACTCACCGGCTCGCAAAAGCCCATGGGCAATCCCTTTACCGACGCCAAGCTCAACCTGTACCAGAGCCTGCTCTATGCGCTCGACGAGCATTCGCACGACGTCTCGATTGTCTTTGGCGGCGTAGCCATTGCCGGCACGCGCGCCCGCAAGCAGCGCACCATGAGCTTTAACGCGTTCATTAGCGTCAACTATCCGCCCATCGCCTATATCCGCAATGACCGCATCGTACGCAACGGGCTTCACGGCACGCATCAAGGCGAAAACCCGGTGCGTTTCTACGACAGCATCGACCCGCGCGTATTTGTACTCAAGCTTACGCCTGGCGTAAACCCGGGCATCCTGGACGCCCTTGCCGATAGCTACGACGCCGTGATTCTGGAGACCTTTGGCATTGGCGGTATCCCCGAGTTTGGTGAGTCCGGCGAGTCGTTCCAGGAGGCAATTTTCCGCTGGGTCGATTCGGGCCGCACCGTCGTTATGACCACACAGGTCCCCGAAGAGGGCCTTGACCTGGGTGTTTATGAGGTCGGCCGTGCCTACGCCGATCATCCGGGCATTTTGCGCGGCGACGACATGACCACCGAGACGCTCGTGGCCAAAACCATGTGGGCGCTCGGCCAATCACGTGATGCGGCCGAGATTCAGCGCCTGTTCTACAGTCAAGTCAACCACGACCGCATCCCGATGGCGTAATTCAGTTGTCGACGGGTATCCCCTATTCGATATCCTCGAGAAGCTCTGACACCGTCATGCCGAGTGCGGGCGCGATCTTAAATAGAACCTTGAGCGTGAAATTTGCCGTCCCATCTTCGATTCGGTCGAGGTAGGGTCGGCTGATTCCTGTCGCCACACAAAAATCAACCTTGGAGATACCAAGGTCCTTGCGCGTCTGCTCGACTCGCTTGCCAAGAATCTGTTTCGCACGTTCGTCCATGCAGCCGAGTTTGAAATGGAGCTGAACAAAAACGTAAACTATAGTTTACGTTTTGCCGAATACACAGGAGTTTTCTATGTCGGGTTCTTCGGTCCGCATGCACCGAACTACGCTTCGCACAAACAGCGCACCGCCCAAGCTCGTCGTCGTTGAAGCTGAATGCCTTTCGCCCGATGAGCGCACAGCATTTGCATTGCTATCAAGTCGCGTCGCCGCCGTTCTGGTCCCTTGCCCGGCGCAAGGTGAACTTGCCATCCAATGCCAAGCGCACAGCTGCTCGCTCAATCAGGCTGCCGTAATCGCAACCAGCCAACGCGGTCTGCCCCTTCTCCTGGAAGCCGGTACCGCACTCGCCCTTCGCGGCGCCGGATACGAAAACGAGGCCGCCGCCGACATGGTCTTTAAACCACGATCGAGCGGCGGCCTCGCAGCAGCCATCGAATATGCTTGCAGGCTCGTTGCCTAAAAGGACAAGCTAGAAACCAAAGCCAAAGCCCGTTCCGGTAATCGCCGAGTACATAAAGTAAACGTTGATCACGTTGAGGAACACACCCGTGATGCAACCGTTGCGCAGGTAGCGTTCGCACACGATGCGCGCCATGGCGGCGGAGTCATCATTGTTTTTAGCTTGACGTCCCGCCGTAAAGTATGTCGCCACGCTCAGCAGCAGGTTGAGCACCGGCAGCGCCAGCAACTCGTAGCTCTTGCCCCAGCGCGTCACCTCGCCGGCGGCGTTAAACTTCGTTGCCACCTCGGGACCAATGTTGGGGATAACGCACGCTGCGACCACCAGCGGAATCACCGCAAGTACGAGCAGCGCAATACCCATGTAGCCAGCTTTTTTGCCGTATTTAAACATATGCGTCGCCCTTACACGTTAAAGCGGAAGTGCACGACGTCGCCATCGGCCATGACATAGTCCTTGCCCTCAATACGCAGTTTGCCGGCGGCCTTGGCGCCCTGCTCACCGCCGAGCTCGATGTAGTCATCATAGCCAATAACCTCGGCCTTAATAAAGCCGCGCTCAAAATCGGTGTGGATGACGCCGGCGGCCTGCGGGGCGGTCGCGCCCTGACGAACCGTCCAGGCCTTGACCTCCATCTCGCCGGCCGTAAAGAACGACTGCAGACCGAGCAGCTTATAGGCCGCCTGCGCGAGCACGTCCAGACCGGGCTGCTCCAGGCCCAAGCTCTCCAGGTAGTCGGCGGCGTCCTCGGGATCGAGCTCGGAAAGCTCGGCCTCAATCTTGGCGCAGATGGGCAACGGCTTGACGCCATCGATGGGCGCCAGGTCCTCGTTGAGCATATCCTCGTCCACGTTGGCCACGTACAGAATGGGCTTCATAGTGAGCAGGAACAGGCCCTTGGCGGCGGCACGCTCCTCGTCGGTCATCTCCATGGACGCGGCTCGCTTGCCCTCGTTGAGCCAAGCGAGCAGGCGCTTGGCCACCTCGAACTTGGGCATGAGCTCTTTGTCGCGCTTGGCCTCCTTCTCGAGCTTGGGCAGCTGCTTCTCGAGCGTGCCCATGTCGGCCAGGATGAGCTCGGTCATGATGGTGTCGGCATCGCCGGCGGGATCGACAAACTCGCCCGTGCGGCCCACCTCACGCATGACGTTGGGGTCCTTAAAGTAGCGCACGACCTCGCAGATGGCGTCGGTCTCGCGGATGTTTGCCAAGAACTGGTTGCCCAGGCCCTCGCCTTCGTTGGCACCCTTCACCAGGCCAGCGATGTCGACGAACTCGACCGTCGCCGGCACAATGCGGCCGGGGTTAACGATGTCGGCGAGCTTTTGCAGGCGCCTATCGGGCACATCGACGATACCCACGTTGGGGTCGATCGTGGCAAACGGGTAGTTGGCGGCAAGGCCGGTCTTTTTGGTAAGCGCGGTGAACAGCGTCGACTTGCCCACGTTGGGCAGGCCCACGATACCGATGGAAAGGGACACGACAGCTCCTTTTGGTACAGTACTTCAAACAGTATAAGTATAGCGCCGCCGCAGCATCCGGGCGAATCCGGACACCACGGCGGCGCAAATGAAGCAGAGATAGAGCTCGCTGACTAGTCCGCGAGCTTCTCCACCTGATCGAGCATCTTGTCAAGCTTGGCCTTTGCCTCGGCCTTGGCCTTCTGGGCCTCTTCGTGGGCCTTGGCCTTCTGAGCGGCCTTTTCCTCGGCCTCGGGGTCGACAACGACCAGATTGGACGCATCGTGCTCGACCAGCTTGAGCGCATGCTCGGGGCACACCTTGACGCAGGCTCCGCAACCTAGGCAATACGTGGACTCCAATGCAAAGCGACCGCTTCCCACCAAATCGCAGGCAAACGTGGGGCACACGTTGACGCACTCGCCGCACGACGTGCACTTGTCAAAATCGCATTCCGGTGTGCTCACCTGCATATTCTGGGCAAGCTCGGGGTGGTTCTGCAGCGTCGAGAGCACCAGCTGCCGCCCGTGCGTGAGCGAACGGCGACGCTTGGTCGTCGTGGTGCCGCACATGGTGTTGAGCGTGCGCTCGAGCTGCGTGATCTGGTGACGGTGAGCCTTCAACTTCTGCGTCACCGAGGCCAGCGCCGCCGTCGCCGGATTGAGCTTGGTCACCGTTAGGCCCGTGGTGCGGGCAATCTTTTCCATGTACTCCTTGCGCTCGTACTCGCGGCGCTTATGGCACTTGAGGCTCTTGGGGTCGACCTCTAGGCCCATACCCGTGCCAGACCACTCTTCGGCCTTCGCAATCGCCTCGCCAAGAATGTCCTCACCGCCGGTGTTGCGGCATTTATCGCACACGCCCAACGGCAGGTACACACTCACGTTGGGATAGTCGGCCAGTACCGAGAACCAGGTCTCCACCGTAATATCGCCCACGCAGGCAACGACGACTTCGTTTTCGCGCGGCATGCGCTTAAGGGCACGCGTGCAGGTAACGTAGGCGGTCTCGTGGCTCGTAGCCGCCGAGACAATGTCGTCGTAGACGTTTTTGGGTGCAAGGCGCGGAGAGATGATCGCCTCCGTCGGGCAAGTAGCGGCGCACAGGCCGCACTTGCGACAGGAGTCGAGGATCTCGATGGAGTCTTCCTCGACCTCGATAGCGTTGACCGGGCACACGTCCATGCACGCGGTGCAGCCGCTCTTTTCGTTTTTGCAGGTCAAGCACGGAATGGTGTTGCCGCGCGGGCGCTCCTTGTAGTCGGCAGGATTCCACTGCGGCGCCGATGGATCGAGTGCATCGGTCACGCCGCCAAGCGGGTTTTTAAGAAAGTCGAAACCCTTGCTGATCTCGATAATGTCATCAAACAGATCGTGTTCCTGCGCCATGCGCGGCCCCTCCCTGAGCAGTGCAAACAAGCAAGAGATAATGATACGCTATCGGCCCACGCCTCGGGCAAATTACACGCGGAGCATCTTTGCGGCAAATAGCCCATGGCCTATCGCCGCCTCGATTGCACAAGGTCAATCAAGTGCCAAGCTATGCCTCGCACATGAGCTGCACGAGTTTTTGTTTGGTCACCTTGGCCTGCTCGTTGGCCATATTGCGCTCGTTTCTAAAGACCGCATTTGCAACACCCTGCAGATCGGCATCGGAAATCTCGCTGCACGGACCATCCATTGAGGCCGCCGTGGGGCATACACACAACGGCAGCTCAGCATAAAACGCTACTGCCTTTGCGATATCGAGCATCTTGCCGCCGCCAATGCCCACCACCATGTCGCAATACTCGGCCCGGGCTTCCTTGGCCATTTCGACAACGGCATCTTCCGTACACGGACCGTTGTAAATCTTAAAGAACGGCTCGCTTAGATCTTCATCCAGAAATCCATCGACGATCTGCCTGCACAGCCGATCCTCGGTGCCCTGGTCAAACAAGACATAGGCAGCGCAGCCCAACCATGACAAATACCTGCCCTGACGCGAAAGTTCGCCCGGCCCCTGAACATACCGGCCAGGACCGCCGTAAACCATAGGAAGCGCCATACGAGAATCCGCCCTTCATCAAACAACGATTGGTGCAAAGTAACCTGACCCCCCTGCACCAACTTCTGCATTGGAGACAGGTTACTTTGCACCATAGCAAAAAGGGGCAAAGCCATCTGCTTGCTTTGCCCCTTCCTTAGCTTGATTTACTCATCCATGAGATAGTAGTGGCCCAGCGCGTCGGCACCCAGAATGGCGTTTGCGACCATCTCGGGCGTCACCTCAAACGGCATGTTGCACATAGTGTCCTCGGGCGCGCACGCGGCCTCGGCAACAATCATAGCCTTCTCACGCGTAACCTCGGCAACGCCAAGTTCCTTCATCGTGACCGGCAGGCCCAGCTCAATGCAGAAGCCCAAGACTTCCTCGAGCTTCTCGGTCGGAGCGTCCTCGAGTACCAGCTGGACGATGGTGCCGAAGGCGACCTTCTCGCCGTGATACATGCCATGGCACTCGGGCAGCATCGTCAAACCGTTGTGGATGGCATGAGCAGCAGCAAGGCCTGAGCTCTCAAAGCCAATGCCGGAAAGCAGCGTGTTGGCCTCAATGATGTGCTCAACGGCAGGCGTGAGCGCACCCTTCTCCAACGCAACCTTGGCCTTAACGCCATCGGCCACGAGCGTCTCATAGCAGAGCTTGGCGAGCGCCAGGCCAGCCATACCGCCCTTGCCGCCAGCGCAGGTGCCGCCGTCGGCATCATGCGTCGCCTGGGCCTCAAAGTAGGTTGCGAGCGCATCGCCCATACCGGAAACCGTCAGGCGCACCGGGCTCGCCGCGATAACCGTCGTATCCATCAGGACGATATTGGGGTTTGCCTTAAGGAAGAGATATTTATCGAACTGGCCGTCGTCGGTGTAAAGCACCGAAAGTGCCGAGCACGGTGCATCGGTCGAGGCGATGGTGGGGCAAATGATAACCGGGGACTCCAGGTAATAGGCGACGGCTTTCGCGGTGTCGAGGATCTTGCCGCCACCGACGCCGACGATGATGTCGCAACCGTTGTCGCGGGCGAGCGCAACCAGGCGATCGACCTCGCCCTTGGAGCACTCGCCGTTAAAGTCCTCAAACAGCAGCTCGGCCTTAGCCTCGGCAAAGCCGCCTTCGATCTTGGCACCGACGCGCTTCTTGCCCGAAGGCGTCACGATAACGAGAGCCTTGGCGCCGAGCGGCTCGACATAGGAGCCGAGCTTGGCGAGCTCGTCCGGACCCTGGATGTACTTGCTGGGGCTATTGAAAATTGCAGCCATTTTTATCCCATTCTCTAATAATTAAAAAGAAAGGGGCTCCGTACAGATACGTGCGGAGCCCCTCGTTACGATAACAAGAGTCGATTAGAAATCGATGTCGGTGTCGTAGTAGCAGGCCTTGAGGATCTTCTCGAAGTCGGCAGCCTTGGTCTCACGCGGGTTCTCGGGCGTGCAGGCGTCCTGCTCGGCGTTCGCGGCGATCTCGGGCAGCTTGGCGAGGAACTCCTCCTCGGAAACCATCTGCGGGTTCTCGGCGTCGACCTTCACGCCACCATTCGCGTAATCCTTGATGGACTGCGGAATGTTGAGCTGGTCGTTGAGGTCGCGGATCTTCTGGACGAGCGCAGCGATGAGCTCCTCGTTGGTCTCGCCGGGAAGGTGCAGGATCTCCTTGGCCACGTAAGCGTAACGCTCGGCAGCACGGGGATCCTTGGAGTTCCACTGGATGACCTTGCCCAGGTACATGGCGTTAGCGGCACCGTGGATGATGTGGCCGTTCTCGAAGGCAGCACCGGTCTTGTGAGCCATGGAGTGAACGATGCCGAGCAGGCCCGAGGAGAAGGCGATACCGGCGATGCACTGAGCCTCGTGCATGTGCTGACGGGCCTCATGGTCGCCAGCATAGGACTTGGGCAGCCACTCGACGATCTCGCGGATGCCGTGCAGGGCGTTGGCGTCGGTGAACATAGAGGCGCAGGTGGAAACGTAGGCCTCCATGCAGTGGGTCAGAGCATCCATGCCGGTGTGAGCGCACAGCTTGGCGGGCATGGTGTAGGTGAGCTCGGGGTCGACGATGGCGACATCAGGGGTGATGTTGAAGTCGGCCAGCGGGTACTTGATGCCCTTGGCGTAGTCGGTAATGACGGAGAACGCGGTGACCTCGGTAGCGGTGCCGGAGGTAGAGGAGATGGCGCAGAAATGAGCCTTCTGACGCAGCTCAGGGAAGCTGAACGGCTGGATGATGTTATCGAAGGACTCCTCGGGATACTCGTAGAAGACCCACATGGCCTTAGCGGCATCGATGGGCGAGCCGCCGCCGATGGCGATAATCCAGTCGGGCTCGAACTCGCGCATGGCCTCGGCGCCCTTCATGACCGTCTCGATGGACGGGTCGGACTCGACGCCCTCGAACAGCTTGACCTCGAAGCCGCCCTCTTTGAGGTCGGCCTCAACGTCCTGCAGGAACCCGCCGCGGCGCATAGAGCTGCCGCCAGAAACGATGATGGCCTTCTTGCCCTTGAGGTTCTTCACCTCGTGGCGAGCGCCCTCACCAAAGTACAGATCGCGAGGATTGGTAAAACGTCCCATACTGTGCCTCCTAAACAAGCCCCTCTTAGACTTGCGTATATAACGGAGCACCCAATTGGCTCCGTTAGGACCGGTTTGCGCGTTGCCGGCGATGACAATGCGCGATGTCTAAACGTCTCAACGCTCAGACAAACACTATTTTACCGTTCTGGTTGGTCAGTTATTCACCTAAAGCCAACAATGATGAAACGTTTTTTCTATCCCTGAAGACCCTTGTGCGGCATCCATACTCCCAAGCTGGGCAAACGTTTTATCAAGGTTGACCACATATCCCGGGCAGGACTGTGCCCCTCCAAAATGCGCCCCGTTCGCCGCCAAAAATCGACCGTTTGCGGCACAGTGATACCACTCAGTCGTCCAAGGTGCCGACATTTGTGCGACATCCGTCTTCGTGGTGCAAAGGTGCATGTCCAAGTGCGGCACCCCCGGTGTGCCACATGCGGGTAAACTAGAACCTTATATAGAGATATTTGAACCCTAACCGCAGCAAAGGAGGCCCCATGGCATTCGATCCCATTCAAGAGGATTGCCATCGCCTCGTTCTTGAGGCCTTGCGCCGCGACAATATCCCGCTCACCGACGCTGCCGCCGTAGAGCGTCTGATGGAACAATTCACCCGCAACCCCGCACCGCTCATCGTGCACGACCGCGACCGCGCCGGGCACCTCATTGCCAAGGTGGTCGAGGCTGTCGACTACCGCATTCCCTTTATCCCCGACGATGCCCAGGCCGAGCAGGAAGAGGCCGCTGCCGAGAACATGCTTCGCGAGGCCGCCGCACTCGATCCGGCCAACTGGGACGCCCAGCGCATGCTGACGGCACTCACCGCCGAATCCAACGAGGAATACGTACAGTACCTGGTGTCCAAGTGCGATGAGGTCGAGCACGACCTGGCGCTCAAGATCGCCTCGGCGCAAGACCCCTACGAGCGTGAGGCCGCAGGCGACCTGACCCGCCGTCCCTACCTGCGCTGGCTTGCCGCCCTTGCGTCGCGCGCCCTCATTAGCGGCCGCTACCGCATGTCGCTCGAAGCCGCAAACCGCAGCTTGGACTTTGCGCCCAACGACCCCGCTGGTGTCCGCCACACCGCGATGCTCGCCATGGCAAAGCTCGAATACCCCGCCGAGGAGCTCAAGCGCTTTCGCTCCGCACACTCCGTGCCGTACCTCGCGAATACCCCGCTGCGCCGCCGTCCCAAGGATGCAGAGCGCGACTTGGACCCGTGGACGCTCATCGCACTGATGAGCGCAGCCTGGCGCGAGCTGGACTACGAGGGCGCCGAGCACTACCTGCGTATCCTTGCACGCTCGTGTCCGCACGCGGCCGAGGCGCTCTACTTCCAAACCGAGTTTCCCGATGGCGTCTATGCCCGCGTCAACGTGGGTGCGGGCTCCACCGACGAGCTTGTCCTTGCGCTATCCGAGGCGACGCCGGTACTGCAGGAGGGCCTGGGCGCCCCCGACAACGCCAGCTTTGCCGCCTGGGTCGCCACCAACGATATCGTGCGTTCCCAAATCGATGAGCGCATACTGCGGGCGGCCGAGCAGGGTTTGCCGTTTAAGGGAGGAGACCTCTAATGGATCCGAGCGTCTACATCCCCGCCTACCTGGAGCGCGCCTACGTTGCGTCGCACCCCGAGCTCACCGATGCAGCACGCGAGCTTGTCCATAACGACATTAGCGCGAATCCCCAAAAGTACGCGCAGTCCGAGCATGCCCAGGCGCTGCTGTCCTATGCCGGTGTTCATCGCCACCTGCTCGACGAGCTCCATCGCATCGAGGACATGGGCAGCGACGAGGAATTCGAGCAGACGCGCAATCGTCTGTTCGACGACATGCGCGATGAGCTGCTCAAGATTGTCCGCGTCGATGCGTATGTCCTCGATGCCCAGCTGCTCGCCATCATCCTGGCTGACACGCCCGTTGACGCCTGCCTGGGCGACCTGATGAAGCTCGAGGCGACCACAACCGATTACCTGCAGCAAAGCGTGCCCGGGTTCGACATGGAAGCCCCGCACTACTGGGCCAATAAGGTTTTGACGGACGGTGTGACGGCGGCAGAGCTCACCGTGAGCGAGCCGGCTCTTATCGGGTGGCTTCACACACTCGAGGCCATCTCGCAGCTGTGCATGGCGAGCGCTCGCTACCGTGCTGCCGCCAACTACGCCCGCCGTGTTCTTAAGGCGGAAGGCTACCCCACCCGAGCCGCAGGCACCGTGTTGCTCGCCCTCGCTCGCCTGGAAGACCAGGACGGCTTTTTTGCCCTGGCCCACCAGCTCGAGGAAGAGATCGGGGCTGACGCGCTCGAGAACTCTCCTTGGTATCTGCTCGCCCGCACGATTCTGCTGTTCAAAACAAACAAGATGCGCCCGGCGACACGCGCGCTGCGTGAGTTTGCCAACCGTTGCGAGGGCGGTGCGTTCTTCTTACTGAACCCCATGTACCAGACACCGTACCTTCCCTGCCGGCCCGAGCCACACGATCCCTGGGATCTTTCGCACCAGGCCGTTTGGGAAGCGGACGGTATTATCTCGGACACTCCCGACTTTGCCCCCTGGGCCAATGCCTGCGAAGACGTGTCGCAGCTTGCCCAGGAATTTGCGCGCCGCTACGGTTTTTAGTGACGCACTCGACCCGACCATGTCGTTTACGTTAGGAACGGTTTCATGAACCTCCGCTCATCTCTTGCCTGCACCTCGAGCGATATCGCTCGCTGGGGGCTGCGCTCCGTCCTTAAGCGCCAGGGTGGCGTGCTCCCCGGCCGCATCGCCATGAAGATCGACCCCGAGTTGCTGAGCGACCTCGCTGCCCTTGTCGACCGCAGCGTGGTGATCACCGGCACCAACGGCAAGACCACCACCTCCAACCTCATCGCCGACGCCGTTGCCGCCAGCGGCGCCACCGTGGTATGCAACCGCGCCGGCAACAACATGGAGCCGGGCGTGGTGGGCGCACTGCTCGAGGCGCGCAGCGGCCTCAAGCGAGCCGGTGGCAAGCGCGTGGGCGTTTTTGAGTGCGATGAGCTTTACACCGTACGCGTTCTGCCCAAGCTCAAGCCGACGTACTTCGTGCTGCTCAACCTGTTCCGCGACCAGCTAGATCGCTATGGCGAGATCGATCACACCCAGGAGGTCATCGCCCATGCGTTGGAGCTTTCGCCGGCAACAACGCTCATCTACAACGCAGACGACCCGTTGTGTGCCTCGATTGCCGCGCGCGTTCCCAACGCGAGTATTGCCTTTGGCATCGACGGCGCCACCAACACCGAGTCCGACCGCATTAGCGACTCACGTTTTTGCTCACAGTGCAACGCGCCGCTGGAGTATGACTACGTGCAATACGGCCAGCTCGGCGCCTACCATTGCCCCTCGTGCGGCTGGGCCCGCCCTGCGCTTGTCCGTCGCGTGACGGACGTGAAGCTCGGCTGCGACGGCTACGGCTTCGACCTGGTCTTTGGATCTGCGCCCGACGCGGCTGCCGTACACATCGCCACACGCTACAACGGCCTGTACATGGTCTATAACGTTGCCGCCGCCTTCTTTGCCGCACGCGAGTTGGGCGTGGACACGGCGTTTCTACAGCCTACGCTCGATGCCTACGTCCCCGCCGGCGGACGTATGGGCCGCTGGGAGATCGCCGGCCGTATCGTCGAGGCAAACCTGGCCAAAAATCCCGTGGGCTTCGATCGCCAGATCCAGTCCATTAAAACGGCAGGCGGCAGGCTCTGCGCCTTCTTCCTGAACGACAACGACGCCGACGGCCACGATGTCTCGTGGATCTACGACGTCGACTTCGAGCGCATCGCCGACACACCGGGTCTTGTCGCCTTTGCCGGAGGCACGCGTGCGCACGACATGCAGGTACGCCTCAAGTACGCCGGCATCGATGCCGCGATTATCTCGGACGTCGCGCAGGCAATTGGCGCCGTTGCGGATGAAGCCGCAGGCGACACTTTCTATGCCGTCGCCAACTACACGGCCTTCCCGCCGCTGGTCAAAGAACTCGATGGGCTGAAGGGTGCCGATGCAGCCACGGTTGCTGCCCGCGCTGCAACGTGTGCCGATGGCAGTGCCGTCCCCGTCGGCATCGCGCCAGTCGAGCTTTCGCGCCCGCTGCGCATCGTCTACCTGTACCCCGATGCCCTCAACCTCTACGGCGACGGCGGCAACGTTATCGCCCTCGAGCGTCGCTGCGCCTGGCGCGGCATCCCCGTTCGCGTGGACGAGGTCCGTATGGGCGAGTCACTCGATCTCACCGATGCCGATATCGTCATGATGGGTGGCGGCTCCGACCGCGACCAGCTAGCCGTGGCACACGAGCTGCTCGCTCAAAAAGACAAGGTCGCATCCTATGTTGAGGATGGCGGTTCGCTGCTCGCCATCTGCGGCAGCTATCAGCTGCTCGGCCGTTCGTACTATATGGGTGAGAATCGCATTGAGGGTCTGGGGGTCATTGCCGCCGAAACCGTACGCGGCTCCGACCGCCTGATCGGCAACGTAGCCGTCAAAACCGACCTGGCACCCGAGCCCTTTGTGGGATTCGAGAACCATGGCGGCCGCACGCTTTTGGACGCCGATGCCACGCCGCTCGGAACGTCCGTCGTCACGGGCACCGGCAACAACGGCGACGACGGCTTTGAGGGTCTGATCTACAAGGGCGTCATCGGCACGTACCTACACGGACCGGCACTGCCCAAAAACCCCGAACTCGCCGACTGGCTGATCGCGCATGCCCTCGAGCGCCGCGGCGATGCGCAGGCCACAGCCCTGCTGCCGCTCAAACCCCTCGACGACACCTACGAGCACGCCGCCCACGACGCCGCGATGAAGCTCCTCCCCTAACGCCTCGCCACCACAAAGGGGACAGGCACCTTTGTGGTGGTTTTTCAGTTTGCCAACGATATGTGAACGGCTAAAAAAGTCTGCTATACTCTTTCCCGCTGTCCCCATCGTCTAGCGGCCAAGGACGCCACCCTTTCAAGGTGGATATCGCGGGTTCGAATCCCGCTGGGGGCACCATTTGAATTGAAGAGCCCGTTACCCTCGCGGTAGCGGGCTTTTTGCTACCCATGCGCCGGGATTCGAACCCGACAGGGTGCGGAGCTGAGGAAACGCGAAGCGTTTTCCAGCGCAGCACGCAAGGAGCGAAGCGACGCGGCGAAAGCGGGCGGCGTCAGCCGCACGCGGACATCCCGCTGGGGGCACCATTTAAATTAAGAAGCCCGTTACCCCCGCGGTGACGGGCTTTTTGCTACCGATATGCCGGGATTCGAACCCGGCAGGGTGCGGATCCCGGCATCATCGCAAGGCCTGTGGTCAAAAAATGGCAAATATGAGTACTGTTACCATTTTAGTTACAGAGATTTCATGCCTTCAGAAGGCGATTTAGCCGTCAGGCGTCCTACGGCGGAAAAATTGCAGACGTTTATCGGCTAAGTACTTGGGCATATGTTGCGTAACACTACATATTTTGCAAATAAATAATGTTACAGGACTTGTGACAGTACTCATATTTGACGTTTTTTGCCCATAGCCCTTTATACCTAGGCAAATCGGCGGCAAAACGGGCTTCAAAGCGTCCTTCGCAAACAAAAACCGGGGCCCGCATGATGCGGACCCCGGCTCAATACCGTGACGATATGTCAGTTACGCCCTACACGTAGAACAGGATGTCGTCGTAGGTCGGGACCGGCCAGTAGTCGGCTGCCACGATCTCCTCCATGGCGTCCACGGCGGCACGCAGCGCATCCATAGCGGGAACGACCTCGTGCGCGTACACGTTGGCCTGCTCCTGGCCATCGAGGGCCTCAGCCTTCTGATGCACGGCGTCAAGCGCCTTGATGGAGTCGTTGATGGTGGTGATACCGTTGCAGAGCTTGTTGAGCGTGTTCTGCTCGCACTGCATGGCGGCCTCGGCACCGGCGGCACGAATAGTCTCAAGGCCCTTAGCGACCTTGGTGGCATAGGCGGTAATGACCGGGCGATAGGTACGACGCGCCTCGCGAACCATCGTGGTGGCCTCGATGTTCATGAGCTTGTTGTACTTCTCGAGCTTGCAGTCGTAGCGGCACTGAGCCTCGGCCTTGGTCAGGACACCCGTCTCCTCAAAGAGTGCGATGGCCTTATCGGAAACAAAGGCGGGCAGGGCGTCGGCCGTGGTCTTGTTGTTGGCAAGACCACGCTTCTCGGCCTCAACGGGCCACTCATCGGAGTAGCCGTCACCGGAGAACAGGATGCGCTGGTGGTCGGTCAGGACCTTCTTGCAGTACTCGAGCGCAGCGTCCTGGAACTCATCCTCGGGCGTACCCTCAAGCGCGTCGGCGAAGGACTTGAGCGACTTGGCCACGGCGGCATCGAGCACCAGGTTGGAGTCGGAAACGTTCTGCTCGGAGCCGCAGGCACGGAACTCAAACTTGTTGCCGGTGAAGGCGAACGGGGAGGTGCGGTTGCGGTCGGTGTTGTCCTGCATCAGTTTGGGCAGGGTATCGGCGCCCAGGTCGAGCACGCCGCGCGTGGCATGGACGGAAGCCTTGCCATCGATGATCTTCTCGACGACCTCGGTAAGCTGGTCGCCCAGGAAGATGGACATAATCGCCGGAGGAGCCTCGTTGGCGCCCAGACGATGATCGTTGCCGGCCGAGGCAACGGAGGCACGCAGAAGCTCCTGATAGTTATCGACGGCCTCGATCACCGCGGTGAGGAAGACGATGAACTGCAGGTTGTCGAGCGGGGTGTCGCCCGGGTCGAGCAGATTCTCGGATTCGGTGCCAAGCGACCAGTTGTTGTGCTTGCCCGAACCGTTAATGCCCTCGAAGGGCTTCTCGTGCAGCAGGCAGACCAAGTCATGGCGGGAGGCGATGAGCTTCATCTTCTCCATCATGACCAGATTCTGGTCGATGGCCTCGTTGACTTCGCCATAGACGGGGGCAAGCTCATGCTGGCAGGGAGCAACCTCGTTGTGCTTGGTCTTGGCGGGAATGCCAAGCGCCCACAGCTCATCGTCCAGATCCTTCATATAGGCCGAGACGGTGGGGCGGATAGCGCCAAAGTAGTGCTCCTCGAGCTCCTGGCCCTTGCAGGGAGCGGCGCCAAAGAGGGTGCGGCCGGTAATGACCAGGTCCTTGCGCTTGCGGTAGGCGTCCTTCTTGATCAGGAAGTACTCCTGCTCGTCGCCCACGGAAGGAACGACCTTCTTGGGGGTCTTGCCAAACAGCGCCAAAACGCGCTTAGACTCACGCGAGAGCGCGGTCATGGAGCGCAGCAGCGGGGTCTTCTTGTCCAGGGCCTCGCCCGTGTAGGAGCAGAAAGCCGTGGGGATGCACAGGACATCGTCCTTGATAAAGGCGGGGCTGGTGGGATCCCAAGCGGTGTAGCCACGGGCCTCGAAGGTGGCACGCAGGCCGCCGTTGGGGAAGCTGGAGGCGTCCGGCTCGCCCTGGATGAGGTTCTTGCCCGTAAACTTGGTAATGGCGGTGCCGTCGTGGTTGGGCTCCAAGAAGCTGTCGTGCTTCTCGGAAGTAATGCCCGAAAGAGGCTGGAACCAGTGCGCGTAGTGCGTCGCGCCCTTGGAGATGGCCCAGACCTTCATGGCATGGGCAACGGCGTTGGCCACATCCAGGTCGAGCGGCTCACCGCCCTCGAGGGTTGCAGCAAGGCGCTTCCAAATGTCCTTGGGGAGGTAGTCCTTCATGACTTCCTCAGAGAACACCATGGTCCCGAAGCGGTCAGTAAGTTCGGCCATACGGAACTCCCTTCGTATCGGCACCGCGTGAGAAGCGGTGTTGATTACTAACGAACGAGTCATAGCTTAGACTCGCCGTGTTTCCGCAACATTACCGTTATGTTGCTGTCGCGAAACCAATCAATGAGGTTACCGCATCGCGGCGGCGTTGCCACCCTCAACAGCCAATCAACTGTATAAATTGCAGACCTTTCCCCATGGTTTAAGGGTAGTCAATTTGGGATGGGGCTCTATTAACTGGTATTTCACATCAGATACCAGTCTTTATAGCCCCATCCTAGATTGACCGCCCTGTTATAGGAAATGCCGATAGCAAAGCATTTTCTATTGGTATCCCCAAATAGCGAGTGAAACTCCACCGTGACACAGTGGTGCTGTAGAATCCTTACAACACATCACACTATTACGTATCTAGAGGAGCACGATATGCGCGTCGACGAGGTTTTTAAGCAGGCAGCATCCCAGGGCACCGCACCCGTTTCGTTTGAGATGTTCCCGCCCAAGGGCGAGCTTACCCTCGACACGGCTCGCGAGGTGGCAGGCAATCTGTGCAAGCTTTCGCCGAGCTTTGTCTCGGTCACCTGCTCGGCTGGCGGCTCGGGCAACGGCGCCACCACCGCCCCCATCGCGCATATGATTACGAGCGAATTCGATACACCCTCGGTGGCACACCTTACCTGCGTGGGCCGGTCGCACGCCGATATCGCCGCCAAGATCGACGAGTATCGCACCGCCGGCGTGGAAAACATCCTGGCCCTGCGTGGTGATCTTCCCGCTGGCGCGACCGAGGACGACAAGCCCGCCTCCGACTACGCCTACGCCCGCGACCTCATCCCCGAGCTCGTCGACGCCGGCTTTTGTGTGGGCGCCGCAGCCTACCCCGAAGGTCACATCGCCTGTGAGGACCTCAACCTCTCGGTCGAACACCTCAAGCAAAAGCAGGACGCCGGCGCAAGCTTCTTTGTGACGCAACTCTTCTTTGATAATGAGTGCTTCTACCGCTTCCGCGAGCTTGCCGATAAAGCGGGCATCACGGTGCCCATCACCGCGGGCATCATGCCGTTTATGGGCAAGTCGCAGATTAGCCGCATGGTCTTTATGTGCGGCGCGTCGCTGCCCTCCCCCGTCATCAAGATTCTCGCCAAGTACGAGAACGACCCCGAGAGCCTGCAGGCAGCCGGTGTAGATTATGCCGCCCGCCAGCTTTGCGACCTCAAGGAGCACGGCGCCGACGGCCTGCACCTGTACACTATGAACCGTCCTGCGATCGCCGCGACCATTATGGAGCGCCTGGGGTAATGGAAAAACCGCACATCGATACAACCGCTGTCGAAGTGCCGGCCGACCTTGCGTCGCCGGCGCTTTACCGTGTCGATGCTGCGCACCATCCCCGTGTCGACCGTGCCGAGATGCTGCGGTATCTAGGCTACGGCGGCCAGCAGATTGAGCCCGAGCTGTCACGACGTATTGAGCTTGTGGTCGAGCGTCTGGAACTTGACATTGAGCCCCGTGGCGTGCGCCGCGTATTTGCCGTCGATGCCACGGGCGTGGACGAACAAAGTGAGCCTTGCATTCGCTTGGTCGGCACCAACGTTGAGCTGCGAGGTCGCGATATCTATCGACATCTCAAAGATGCCCGCTTTGCCGCGCTCATGGCATGCACCCTCGGCATGGACGCCGAGCGTCGCCTGCGCACCACGGGAGCCCAACATCCCCTGGAGGGCGCCGTGCTCGACGCCGCGTGCTCCGCTTACGTGGAAGCCGCCGTTGAGCAAATGGACCAGCAGATCAAGACGGACGCCGCCGTTCATGGGCTCGCCGGCAACTGGCGCTTTAGTCCCGGCTACGGCGACTGCCCGCTCTCGGCCCAGCGCTCGATCGTCAATGCGCTCAACGCCACGCGGCTCATCGGCCTGACCGTCACGCCCACCAGCCTGCTCATGCCCACCAAAAGCGTGACCGCGGTGATCGGTCTGTTTGACGGCGAGGTCCACGACGCCCAGACCCGCCCCACCTGCAATATCTGCCGCATGCGCGAGCACTGCCGCTTCCGCGCCGCCCACACCACCTGCTATTCCAGCCATTAGGAGCCCTCGATGTTTACTCCGCTTATCACTCATGATTCTGACGGCACTGCATTGGCGGCACCCGTTGATGCCGCACGTCGCAACGGTGCCACGTACAAGACGCGCACGATCGACGACCTGCGCATTAAGGACGATCGCCTGCGTGCGGCCATCGAGGGCACGGGACACCTGCTGTTCGACGGCGGCATGGGCACCATGTTGCAAGCGGCCGGCATGAAGGCGGGCGCCCTGCCCGAGCTGCTCAACTTTGAGGAGCCCCAGGTTATCACCGATATCCAACGTCAATATGTCGAGGCCGGCTGCGATGTGATCACCGCCAACACCTTTGGCGCCAATGCCCACAAGCTCGACGGTGCCGCCACCGTGGCAGACGTCTTTGCCGCGGCCGTCACCTGCGCCCGCGAGGCCGGCGCCCGCTACGTCGCCGGCGATATCGGCCCCATCGGCGCGCTGCTTCGTCCCTTAGGCACCCTCAGCTTTGACGAGGCCTACGACCTCTTTGCCGAGGAGGTGCGCGCCGGCGTCACCGCGGGTGTGGACCTCTTTATTATCGAGACCATGACCGACCTGGCCGAGATCAAGGCGGCGGTCCTCGCCTGCCGCGAGAACTCCGACCTGCCCGTCTTTGCCACCATGACCTTTGAGGAAGACGGTCGCACCTTCCTGGGAACGAGCCCCGAGGTCGCCGCCATCACGCTCGACGCCATCGGCACCGACGTTTTGGGCATCAACTGCAGCCAGGGACCGGCCGAGCTCCGAGGACTCGCCGCGCGCATGCTCACCGTTACCGACAAACCCGTTATGGTGCAGGCCAATGCGGGACTCCCCCATGTGGACGACGACGGCAACACCGTCTTTGATATCCAGGCACCCGAGTACGCCGAGGCCGTCGCCGGCATGATCGCCGACGGCGTGAGCGTCGTGGGCGGCTGCTGCGGCACCACGCCGGCGCACATGGCAGCGCTGCGCACGCTTATCGATAACCACACGCCCAGTCCGCACCACCGCAAGCCCAGCATGTCGGTCACGAGCGCCCAGACCGTGGTGGACCTCCCCTGCGATGGCCACAAAATCGCCGTCATCGGCGAGTGCATCAACCCCACCGGCAAAAAGCGCCTGCAGCAGGCCCTGCGCGACGGCGATCTGGACTACGTGGTGAGCCAGGGCATCAGCCAGCAGGAGCAGGGCGCCGACATCCTGGACGTCAACGTGGGCCTGCCCGAGATCGACGAGGTCAAGATTATCCAACAGGCGACCGAACAGCTCCAGGGTTCCACGCTCCTGCCGCTGCAGATCGACTCCACCGATCCTGCGGCCGTCGAGGCCGCCGTGCGCCGCTACGCCGGCAAGCCCATCATCAACTCGGTCAATGGCAAGCAGCAGATCATGGATGAGATCTTTCCGCTGGTCGCCCACTACGGCACCAACGTTGTCGGCCTTACGCTCGACGAAGGCGGCATCCCCGATACCGCCGAGGCTCGCTTCGCCATCGCCGAGCGCATCGTGGCCGAGGCTGCCCGCTACGGCATCGGACCGGATCGCATCCTCATTGACTGCCTGGTCATGACCGCCTCGACCAATCAACGCCAGGCCGAGCAGATCCTGCGCGCCATGTCCCTGTGCAAGGAGCGTCTGGGCGTCAAATGCGCGCTCGGCGTGTCGAACATCAGCTTTGGCCTGCCTGCCCGCCCGCTGCTGGGCTCGGTCTTTTTGGCCGCCGCCTTCGGCGCGGGCCTGGACGCCCCCATCATGAACCCGGGTTCCAAGCGCTTTATGGATACCGTCTACAGCTATCGCGTCCTGAGCGTTGAGGACGAGGGCTCGACCGGATACATCGAGCGCTATGCCGGCTGGACCGATCCGTACAAGATCGCCGCCAACCCGGCAGCAGCTCAGGCCGCATCGAGTGATGCCGCGCCTGCCGCGGGCACCGCCGACGGCGACGACGACCCGATTCGTCGAATGGTCGTCTCGGGCCGCAAAGGCGAGATCGCGACCGAGACTGAGCGCCTGCTGGCCGACCACGACGCTATGGACCTCATCAACAATCACTTTATCCCCGCCCTCGACGAGGTTGGCGTCCTCTTTGACCAGGGCAAGTTCTTCTTGCCGCAGCTTATGGCTTCGGCCGAGGCCGCACGCGTGGGCTTCGACACCATCAAGCGCCTAATGCCCGCCGGCGAGATCGCCGACAAGGGCAAGATCTGCGTGGCCACCGTCAAGGGCGACATCCACGATATTGGCAAGAACATCGTCAAGATGCTGCTCGATAACTACGGCTACACCGTCTTTGACCTAGGCCGCGACGTCGACCCGCAAGAGGTGCTCAAGACCGTGCAGGAGCGTGACATTAAGCTCGTCGGCCTCTCGGCGCTTATGACTACCACGGTCGTCGCCATGGAGGAGACCATCAAGCTGCTTCATGCCGAGGTGCCGGGCGTCAAAATCATCGTAGGCGGCGCCGTGCTCACCCCCGAATACGCCAAGCAGATCGGCGCGGACTACTACGCCAAGGACGCCGCCGAAAGCGCTCGTATCGCCGAAGAGGTCTTTGGGCAGTAACACAACGGAAACAACCGAGCACCAAAACGTGCCGCATGCGCCACTTGGCACGTGCGGCACGTTAGAATAGATAAGACTATGCTCGTTTTGGCAGATAGGAGCGCAAGGATGGCGATCACGCCCGCAGAAATCGCGGAAACCCGCGGCATGGTTGAGGAACAGAACCTCGACATCAGGACCATCACCATGGGTGTTTCGCTCATGGGTTGCGGTGACGAGAACCTCGACCGCATGTGCACGAAGATCTACGACCACGTGACGCACACGGCTGAGCATCTGGTCGAGACCGCCGAGAACCTCGAGCGCGAGTACGGTATCCCCATCGTCAACAAGCGCGTTTCCGTCACCCCGGTGGCGCAGATCGCCGCGTGCTGCAAGGATGAGGATCTCACCCCCATCGCGCATGCCCTCGACCGCGCGGCAGAGACCCTCGGCATCGACTACCTGGGCGGCTTCTCCGCACTCGTCCAGAAGGGCATCGGCGACGCCGACCGCCGCGTCATCCAGTCCATCCCCCAGGCGCTCGCTACCACCAGCCGCGTCTGCTCCAGCGTCAACGTCGCCAGCCTGCGCGCCGGCATCAACATGGACGCCGTGCTCATGGCCGCCCAGACCATCATCGATGCCGCCAAGCTCACGGCCGACCAGGATTCCGTCGGCGCCTCCAAGTTTGTCTGCTTTGCCAACATGGTCGAGGACTCCCCGTTTATGGCGGGCGCCGTCCACGGCGGTGGCGAGGCCGACGCCGTCATCAACGTTGGCGTCTCGGGCCCCGGCGTTATGGCCGCAGCCCTGGAGACGCTGCCCGATTCCGCATCGATGATGGAGGTCGCCGAAAAGATTAAGCAGACCGCCTTTAAGATCACCCGCGCCGGCGAGCTCATGAGCCGCGAGGCCGCCCATCGTCTGGGTGTCGAGAAGGGCATTGTCGACCTGTCGCTGGCTCCCACGCCTGCCATCGGCGACTCCGTTGCCCGTATCCTCGAGATCATCGGCGTGGGCACCTGCGGTGGCCCCGGCACAACCTGTGCGCTCGCCATGCTCAACGATGCCGTCAAGAAGGGCGGCGTCATGGCCAGCTCCAGCGTGGGCGGTCTCTCCGGCGCCTTTATCCCCGTGTCCGAGGATGCCGGCATGATCGCCGCCGTCGAGGCCGGTGCGCTTTCGCTCGAGAAGCTCGAGGCCATGACCTGCGTGTGCTCCGTTGGCCTGGACATGATCGCCATCCCCGGTGACACCCCGGTCGAGACCATCGCCGGCATTATCGCCGACGAGATGGCCATCGGCGTCATCAACAACAAGACCACGGCCGTCCGCGTGATTCCTGCTATCGGCAAGGGCGTGGGCGACTGCGTCGAGTACGGCGGCTTGTTTGGCCGTGCGCCCATCATGCCGGTGAACCCCAACGCCGGCACCGTGCTTGCCCACCGCGGTGGACGCTTCCCGGCGCCGTTGAACTCGCTGAAGAACTAGCTGAGGGGTTCGGGCGAGGAGCCCCGGGGAGGGCAAATATATAAGGTCGCCTGCTCGGACAGTCCTGACTCGCACGGAGAGCACATTAAGTGCTCTCCGGCTCGTGCGGAACTCGCGATCGACCTTATATATTTGCCCTCCCCGGGGCTCCCGCACAACGGGACCTCAGTTGGATTCTATCCCGTATGGCAGTCGCTTCGCTCCTGCCCGCCTTGGTTGTGAGGGCGGTTTGGCGTTGGAACGGTTCTTTTTCTGATATATGCTGGTTGCGGCTCTTCTTTTGGGGGGAGTCGCTTTTTTGTTGCTAGGAGGTTGGCCCGTGGTTGATGGGGATGCTCGCTCTGAGCTTCTTTCTGCTGATTGGAATGGCGAGTGGATGCGTCTGCAAGCTGATCGGCGGCGGGCTGATGATTCTTTTGAGTGGGATAAAAGGGCTCGGCATTTTCGGCCGTTGGAGACTGCCCCTTATGCTCGGGATTTTATAAAGCTGTTGGCGCTTGAGCCCGGCGAGTCGGTGCTCGATATGGGGTGCGGGGCTGGGTCGATTGCTATTCCGCTTGCTCAGGCTGGGCATTCCGTGATTGCTGCCGACTTCTCTCCTGCCATGTTGGGCACGCTTGATGCTGGCATTGAGTACTATGGGCTCGAGAATCGCATTACACCGCTTGAGCTTGCTTGGGATGATGATTGGGATTTGGTTGGACCGGTCGCGAAAGCGGTGGATGTTGCCTTTGCCAGTCGGTCGGTTACGACGACCAATCTAAAAGGCGCGCTTGCCAAGCTTGATCGTACGGCTCGTCGGCGTTGTGCTGTCACGATGGTCGCCAACTCCAGCCCGCGCTATGATCTGCACCTGATGAACGCCATTGGTGCCTCGGTTACCTGCAGTAATGGCTTTGTGTACGCCTTCAACATCCTCATTCAAATGGGCGCCCTGCCGCAGGTTACGTACTTTGAATCGCCTCGTCGCGATACCTTCGATAGCCTTGAGGCAGGTGTGGCGGACTTTTCTCGCATGCTCGAGCATGGCAACGAGGATAAGATCGACCGTCTGCGCGACTACATCGCCCAGCACATGATCGAGAACCCCCATGCCGGCGAGCCGGGGTCCAAGGGCGTGCCGCAGGGGCGCTATATGCTCGATCATGTCCGCAAGGTTCGTTGGGCGTTTATTGCATGGGAGCCGGTCTCTGCGCCCAGCTCATAGCCTGTTCGCAGCCCGCACCGCCCACTCACTCGGCATCCGCATTCTTTTTGAACTGGGCAAACGCGCTCCACACCACGCCGTTCCTGCGCTATCGTGGGACAGCTCACGTAGATTAAGGCCCCATCGCGGGGCGCCCCATACATAGAAAGCGAGAACCCATGGCACTGACAGGAGCACAGGTCAAGCAGCTTCGCAGCATGGCCCATCACCTCAACCCCGCCATCATCATCGGCAAGTCCGATGTCAACGAGGGCACCGTCGAGCAGACAGTCGCCTACTTGGAGAAGCACGAGCTCGTTAAGTGCTCCGTGCTCGATGGCTCCAGCCTTTCCGCCCGCGAAGCCGCCGAAGAGCTCGCTGAGCGCTGTCACGCCGAGGTCGTCCAGGTCATCGGCCGCAAGTTCTCGCTGTATCGCGAGTCCTCGCGCAAGGACATCGAGAAGATCAAGCTCGTCTAAAACTGACTGGCCATACCGAGTAGTCTGCGGGCATCCGATTGATTCGGGCGCCCGTTTTTTATCGCTCGACCAGCACGCGATTGAGCCGCCCCTCCACCAAGCGCTCATATAGACGCCGCGTCTCGGGCTCGGGCACGCCATTGACCTGCTCCCTCAGATGGTGCATATGCCCGCTGTACAGCTCGACAATATCGCGCCGCCGGCCCGCCGCACTGTAGACGCGCATGGCGCAGCGCACCATATCCTCGCGCGCCGTTTCCTGCCGAAGCCCCGACTCCGCCAGCCAAATCGCCGACTGCAGATCGTTTTCTTCTAGAGCGGCATTTGCTCCCTTAATCATGCAATCGATGTACTTTGACTGCATAATGCGTCGCATACGCAAAAAGTAGGTGGGATTACAGCCATTGGGAACATACAGCGGTCCGGCATAAAGTTGCTCAATCTTAAGGCACAGTTCAACTAAATGGGGCCCGCGCGCACCCGTGCGATTTCCCAAAACCTCGCGGCTTATCTGGTCAAACAGCCGTACATCGGTCTTGACGTAGTCGCCGTTGAGTCCGATGCATTCATTTTGGATGAGCACACACGACTTGCCATCCGGCGTCGGTCCCAAAGCTGACCGCAAGCGCGATATCGTCGAGTACAGGTTATTGCGGGCGCTATTGAACTCGGCATGGGGCCACAGCTCCATGGCCAGCGTCTCACGATCGACGAGCGCATCCATGCCCAGCGCAAGCCGCTCGGCAAGCGTCGCCGCCTTCTTGCGGCGCCACATTTTGTCCGTGATGGGAAACCCGTCGCGCTCGGCGCGAAACGCACCAAACATGCGAATCTCGATATGGTCGATGGTATCAACGGCTTCAACCTCGCCGGCCTGGAACAGACGCTCGCCCTCCCCTTCCAAATCGTCGCGCAGCGAGTACCGCGACAGCTCGCGCACGGGAAGCTTCTTGCGTATCCTGGCCGCCGGCTCGCCCAGACAATGCATGGCAAGGCGCGCAAAGAGCCGATACGATGGCTCTAGAATCCCCGCGCGATTCATGGACATCCAGGCCGCAAGGTCGCTGTCTCGGCCCGCACAGGCCAAATGCAGCGCCACCATCCAGGCCTCCGCTCCACCAACCTGCGTCTGGCTTATATCGAGTAGCTCCGCTTCCTCGCGCACCGAAACCATCGAGGTGTTACGCAGATATGCCGCGCGCTCCAGCAGCAATGCGTTATCGCGCATGTACGCAATCGACTCCTCGGCAAGTTTGAGCACTTGGACCGCACGGAACTTTGCATTAACCGGCCGTCCCTCTGCCAGTGACTGCCAGCCTTCTAGCAACAGGCCAAACAGCTGAATCTGGTTGTCGCGCATGCGCACGGCAAAACGATCGAGCTCGTTGAACGCCGCATCGTCGGTTACCGGCAAGCCGGAAAGGAGCCGCCGTGCCGCCAACACCATGCGCACCCAGATGGCCATCGCCCTAAGCCCACGTACGTCGAGCGCCTCCCGCACCACCGTCATCTCGTCGTCGCGCTCGTCGGTTCCCGCAAACGACCCGTCAAAGAGCTCCACCAGCATGCTATCGGCCCGTATAACAATCCCCGCGATGTCGAGCTCGCAGTCGTAGGCCTTGCTCGTTTTGAGCTGTTGTAGAACGCCGCCGTCATTTCCCCGCTCGGTCAGACAGCGTTTGACCTCGACATGCGCAGACAACATATCGAGTGCGGTATGGGATGTCTCGATTTCTGGCACGGCCAGGTTCGTAGGAAGCCCAAGCCCGTTGTCCCCATAGCAAACAGCCGTCAGTGTCTGGGCCACCCTCCATGAAACAGGGTCTATTTCGCAGGCCGCCCGTTCGCCCCCGCGTTCGACGACCGATGCCATATAGCGAGCGAGCTTTGTATTGGACACGCTGACCGCTGCCAGATATACGCCAAGCGCTTCGGCAGGCGTTGGCTCTGGAGCCGGATCGTCGGCATCGATCGTGCCCAGCGCCGCTCGGCAGATATCGGCCCCGTGCCCCGTCAGAGCCAGATCGACCCCATACTGCCCAGCAAGTTCAAGGACCGCTTCACGGTCCAAAAAGGCGTCCGCCAGGCCCATCGCCGCATCGCATCGGCCCGCCTTAAGCAAAATCCGGGCTGCCCTCGGAACAAGTTCGGGGCGAACCTCGGCCACCAACTTACGCAAACGCAAGCGTCCGTTATCCTCCGTGCCCAGACACGTAAAACTCCGCTCGGCGGGATCAAAGCCAAAGATCGGGTAGTCGCGTACAAAGTAGGACTGATCGACCATCGACAGCCTCACCCCGCAAGCCTCGAGTTCTGCGATATTGCCCTCGCCCATCAAAACCATGAGACATGCCACGCAAAACAGCGCATTATTGTCGAGCGAAGCCAGGTCGACAAGTGCCGCGCCATATACGTTGACAATCTCGTTTTCGAGCAGGCCGGCTACGTCACCTTGGCCATACAGACCCGTCTGCAATGCCGAGACGAGCTCGGGCACGCCCTGCGTGAGCTGATAGAAGTCAAGCGATGTGCTGATCGAAAACGCCGATGCCCACGCCGAATACTCATAGGCATGCACCTTGAGCATCTGCGCATTGATCTTGACCGAATCGCCCAGCCCATGAATCAGCTGACGATTTGAAGGACGGCAGGAGATAAAGACCCCTACCCCCATAGCGCGCAGCCCGCGAATCCTGTCGATGAGGTCTTCGGTATCGTGCTGATCGAGGTTTGGCACATTATCAATCGCGATAAGGGAGTGCGGTTTGTCTTTGAGTTCTTCGGTAACCACCTCGAGCTGCATAAACACCTCGCGCCCAGTGGCGCGATCGGCCTCGATAATCCGCACGGGGCCTCGCGTCGGGTCGCATTTAACCTCATGGGTGTACTGCAGCAGCACCGAGGTCTTCCCAAACCCGTCGGGCGCATAAAGAACCACGATGCCGGCCTTTCGGCCCTTGGCGATAAGCTCATTCATCAAGCGTTCGCGTCGCACCATATAGCCTCCGCCCAGCGGCATCAGCTCGAGCTCGTCTATACTGCTCAAATCGTTTACCATGCCCGCTCCTCAACTCGACCGTATGGACACTGTAGCCGCAAGACCATACAAGCCGCGCCATGAATAGAGCGACCTTGTGTTTTAGGTTGTCTTTTGGTACGCAAGCGGCAAGTTTTTGTACAGCGAGGGCCGATTGTTATTAATCCCCCGACTAATCGGTCTTTAAGCAGGTAAATGAGCTTGTCAGCTTGTCCCATCTAAGCGGCAGTGTAACGCAGATGAACAAGGTTCAGCTATGTCATTCAACTCGCCTAGCACCCTCTACCGTCTACGACCTTCTAGTGGCATTTTTGCATAGAATCTGGTATAGAATGAATCAGGCTGTTGGACATCCGGCATTCGTCAAGCTTGCGGCAAGTTTTTGGTCGAGTGGGCAAAAAGGGATAGCAAAAAGGCCCCCGCAAAGCGGAGGCCTTAGGCAAGGCTATGTCGAGCTGCAGGATTCGCGCTACTCGCAGAGCGAAAGGGCGGCCTCGTCGGCAACGACAACGCAGTTGGTGTGCAGCTGCAGGATCGAAGCCGGGCACTCGGGCGTAACCGGACCATAGCACATATCGTGCACGGCCTGAGCCTTGGCCTCGCCGTTGGCGACAACCAGGATCATGCGGGCATACATAATGGTCTGAGTGCCCATGGTGTAGGCCTGACGGGGAACATCATCGATGCTGTCGAACAGGCGGCTGTTGGCCTGAATGGTGCTCTCGGTGAGGTCGACGCAGTGCGTGCCCTTGGAGAAGTGGTCATCGGGCTCGTTGAAGCCGATGTGGCCGTTGTTGCCAATGCCGAGCAGCTGCAGATCCGGGTAACCGGCGGCGGCGACGATCTTGTCGTACTCAGAGCAGGCAGCGGCGGCGTCGGGGTTGGAACCGTCGGGCACATGCGTGTTGTTCAGGTCGATGTTGATGTGATCGAAGAAGTTCTCACGCATGAAGTAGTGATAGCTCTGGGGATCGTCGTGCGAAAGGCCGCGATACTCGTCCAGGTTGTAGGTGCTGACCTCGGCAAAGTCGACGTCACCCTTCTTGTACCAAGCAGCGAGCTGCTTGTAGGCACCGATCGGGGTGGAGCCGGTGGCAAGGCCCAGTACACAGTCGGGCTTGAGGATAACCTGGGCCGAGATGATATTGGCGGCCTTGCGGCTCATATCCTCGTAGTCTTTAGCTTTAATGATCTTCATTACGCGTCCTTTCTCGTACAAGAGAGGCAAGGCTCCCTTACAAGCACTTGCCCGCGGCCCGCGTCGGCCGCAACCAACGTGTGCGGCCACCAGGGCGAGGTCGCGTAATGTATGTGTCTCGTGTCTAGCCGCGTCGAGGCCCCTGCCCGTCCACGGTGACCCAAAGCCGTTTAGCTTCGGACGAATCCCATCTTGCCACGGAGGGCGTCCTCTTTCAAGGGCGCCCTCCGTAAACGTGTTTGAATTGTAGGCTAATGGCCACGTGCACTTGCTAGCGCTCGCGAGCAACGATGAGCTGGTCCATCTCCTCGACATGCACGCCAACGGAGCCCTTGATGCTCGAGAACTCAACGGAGTTGCACACCAAGATGGGAACCGTCACATCGTAGCCCTCGGCAGCAATTGCCTCGCGATCAAACTCAATGAGTACATCGCCCTTATGGACGATGTCACCCACTTGCGCATGTACGGTAAAGTGCTTGCCCTCGAGCTGAACAGTGTCCAAACCAACGTGGATGAGCACGTCCAAGCCATCGACCGTGTTAAGCGCAACGGCGTGCCCCGTGGGAAAAATGGCCTCGACCTTGGCATCAGCCGGCGCGATTACGCGCGTTCCGGTGGGCTGAATGGCAACGCCCTGGCCCAAAAGGCCGGTGGCAAACGTCTGATCGTTTACCTCGGAAAGCGGAATGACGTCGCCCGAGATGGGAGCATCCAGCGTAAGGACTCGACCACGCATACCAAAAGACCTTAGGACTTTAGTGAACATGCTCCCCCTCGGACATACCAATCAATCAAAATAACCTTAACAGTTTACCACTCGGCAACGGTTTTTGACCATTAGGGAAGTTCGCGCTTGACAACCTCGACGATGTCGTCGACAACGCGCTGGGTCAGCTCGTGCGTCTCGGCCTCGGCCATCACGCGGACCAGTGGCTCGGTACCGCTCGGACGCACCAGAATGCGGCCGCGGCCGTCAAGCTCCTTCTCGGCAGCAGCGACGGCGTCCCAAATGGGCTGGCAATCGTCCAGACCGGCCTTGTTGTCGGAATGCACGTTGACGAGTACCTGCGGGTACTTCTTCATGATGCCGGCAAGATCGGTGAGGGTACGACCGGTGCGCTTGAGCACGGCCAGCAGCTGCAGGGCCGTCACCAGGCCGTCACCGGTGGTGTTGTGCTCCAGGAAGATGATGTGCCCGGACTGTTCGCCGCCGATGACGGCGCCGTCCGCGAGCATGCGCTCAAGAACATAACGGTCGCCCACAGCGGTCTGAACCATTTCGAAGCCCTGCTCCTTCATAGCGATGGAGAAGCCCAGGTTGCACATGACGGTCGAGACGATCTCGGAGTTGGCTAGCTTGCCGCGAGCGGCAAGGTCAGAACCGCAGATAGCCAGGATGTAGTCACCGTCGATCTCATTGCCCTCGCTGTCCACGAACAGTACGCGGTCGGCGTCGCCGTCGTGGGCCAGGCCGATGTCAGCATGGGTGCGCAGCACGAGCTCGCGCAGGGGCTCGAGGTGCGTAGAGCCGCATTCAACGTTAATGTCGGTGCCGCAGTAATCGGTGTTGATAGCGTGCACCGTGGCGCCCAGGCGCTGCAGCGCGGCGGGCGTAGTCTGGCAAGAAGCGCCATGGCCGCAGTCGACGGCAACGACCAGGCCGTCGAGCCTCAGGCCATCAAGCGTATCGATGGCGTGGTCGACATATGCCTTGCGGGCGTCCTTCATCTTGATAATGTGGCCCACGCCGGCGCCGGTCGGCAGCGTATCGGCAGCCATGGCTTCCTCGGACATGACCCAGGCGCTGATCTCTTCCTCGACAGCATCGGGGAGCTTCATGCCCTTGCGGCTAAAGAACTTGATGCCGTTGAACTCCGGCGGATTGTGCGAAGCGGAGATGACGATGCCGCCGTCGAGCTCGTTCTGAACGGTGAGCAGTGCCACGGCAGGCGTGGGGATGACGCCGCAGCAGTGCGGACGGCCGCCCTCGGCCATAATGCCGGCGGTCAGAGCGCTCTCGAGCATGGTGCCCGAAAGGCGCGTGTCACGGCCGATGCAGATGTCCGGACCAAGGAACTTGGTCGCCGCGCGGCCCAGGCGAAACGCGAGGTCACACGAGAGGTCGGCATTGGCGACGCCACGGACGCCGTCGGTACCGAAGATGTTCTGGGGCATAGGATCGCTCCTTCCCTAGCAGGCGATATGCAACCGCCCACCCTAGTCGAAAAAGAAAAGCGGGACCCGCCGAGGAAATCGGCAGGCCCCGCTTGTACATTGTATCTCGAAAGGAGATAAAACCTTAGCGCTTGGAGAACTGGGGAGCGCGGCGGGCCTTCTTGAGGCCGTACTTCTTGCGCTCGACCACGCGAGCATCGCGCGTAAGGAAACCGGCCTTCTTGAGGTCAGCACGGTAGTCGCCAGCGTTCAGAAGAGCGCGAGCGATGCCCAGGCGCAGAGCGCCGGACTGACCGGAGATGCCGCCGCCATCGCACAGAGCGATAACGTCGAACTGACCGGCGGTGTCGGTCACCTTGAAGGGAGCAAGGGCGTTCTCAACGAGCTGATGACGGCCGAAATACTGCTCGGCGTCACGCTTGTTGATGGTCACCTTGCCGGTGCCGGGGACGAGACGGACGCGGGCGACGGCGTTCTTACGACGGCCGGTACCCTGGTAGACAACGGTGTTCTCAGCCATCTTTAAGCCTCCAGCTCAATCTTCGTGGGGTTCTGGGCAGCGTGCGGATGCTCGGCACCAGCGTAGACCTTAAGCTTGGTCATCTGGGCACGGCCGAGGGTGGTCTTGGGCAGCATACCGCGAACGGCGCGCTCGATGACCTTCTCCGGGTGCTTCTCCATAGCCTGGCGGAAGCTCTCAGCCTTGAGGCCGCCGTTGTAGCCGCTGTGGCGATAATAGGTCTTCGTGTCGGCCTTGTTACCGGTAAGCTGGACCTTATCGGCGTTGATGACGACAACGAAGTCGCCGCAGTCGCTGTTGGGCGTGAACTGGGGCTTGTTCTTACCGCGCAGGATCATTGCGATCTGGGTGGCAAGACGGCCCAGGACAGCACCATCGGCGTCGACGAGAACCCAGTTGCGCTGGATCTCGCCCTGCTTGGCGTAGTGAGTCGATTTCGAAATCACTTAGACTCCTCCATGTACAGTACGTGTTGTTACAGAGATTCACGGGGCTCTGCAAGTAACCCGTCCATATTACCCCGCTCGTCGTACGAGTCAACAGGTATTTTGACTCCGACCAGAGTTTCTGCACATGTCATCCACGAGCCGTGATCTTTCCAGCTCTTTAGCTGTTGTCATTTTTTGAGGGTTCGCCGTCGCTAGCGTTCAACGAACTCTTGGATTTCCGCGAGCAGGCGCTTTGCCTCCTGACGGCCCTGGATATACAGGTCCAAAAGCTTTGCCGAATCGTGCTCGACATGGCCGACCTCGACCGGCTTTTGCGGAGCGACGACCAACGCGCGGCCCTCGCGCTCATACTTCCACAGGTGCATGCGCTGGATGTTGTAACGGTCGTGGCGCGTCTCGATAGCCTCGAGCAGATAGGGGTAGTCGGCATAGCGGGCGCGCGCGGCAGGCATAAACTCGTAGGGCTTTTTCTCATACGAACGGTCCTGCGTGACAATGACAACCGCGCGGTCGAAGCCCGCTTCCTCCAGCACGTGCTCGATGGGGACCGAATCGGCCACGCCGCCGTCGACGTATTTGTGCCCGTCAATCTCGACCGGCGGCGTCACCAGCGGCAGCGACGTAGAGGCGCGCACGGCATCGAGGTCAAGTACGGCGCTTTTGACCGGGAGATACGTGGCGGTTCCAAAGAGCATGTCCGTCGCGACGGCGTACATCTCGATGGGGCTCGCGTCGAACGTCTCGTTGTCAAAGGGATCCAGGCGGTCCTGGACATCGTTGAAGATGAAGTCGTAACCCACAATAGAGCCCGTGGACGCAAACGATGCGGCGCCCATGAAGCGGTTGTCGTTGCAGAAAGCCAGGTTGATGCGGTTGGCACGGCCGATCTGATGCGACTTGTAGTTCACGCCGTTGAGGGCGCCGGCCGATACGCCATATACCGCCGGAATCTCGACGCCGGCCTCCATGAGAACGTCGAGCACGCCCGCGGTGAACTGTCCGCGAAAACTACCGCCCTCCAGGACGAGCGCGACCTTGCCGGCGTTCTTTGCCTTATCCTCTGCAGTCATGTTGACCTCCTGCTGTTTCGTTTTGGCCTTCTTCTACCCAGTTTTGGGATAGAGAGCGCATTGGTTTTGGAGTTGCGGAGGGCGGGGCGGTCAAGTCAACCCCAGAGTATGAGTTGCCGCCGGGAAAGCGCATCCCACCCTGCGTTGCTGCGGCGTTTTCTTTACGCCCGCGCCCTGCGCAGAGTTCGATTCTCCGCGGTACGGGGGATCCGTTGATGCTGGGCTTGACCAGCTGACATTCGACAAACATCGCATCCGTTTTGAGTCGAAAGTTTGCGCGGAGAATCCGCGTATTTGCTTCGCAAATCCGCACCGGCTTCGGCCGCCTGCCGGCGCCCTCGCCCGCTCGCTACAAACGCTTCGCGTTTGCTTGACGCTCGCGCCCTGCATAGAGTTCGATTCTCCGCGGTTTGGGGCTTGCGTTGGAGCGGGGCATGGGCAGCCGGAGCTTAATCGACATCGCATAGATATTGGGCCGGGGCGTTGCGCGGAGAATCCGCGTATTTGCTTCGCAAATACGCACCGGCTTCGGCCGCCTGCCGGCGTCCTCGCCCGCTCGCTACAAACGCTTCGCGTTTGCTTGACGCTCGCGCCCTGCATAGAGTTCGATTCTCCGCGGTATCTGTAATTAATGAAAAAGCAGGTAGAGACACTTCTCTACCTGCCTGTAACTAGTGGTGGAGGCGCGGAGAATCGAACTCCGGTCCACGAAAGCCCCCTGATTGGCATCTCCAAGCTCAGTCGCTGGTTTAGTCTCGGACGCCTTGCGCACAGCGACACGCTCGCAGCATCCCAACCGGTTCGGTCTTAGCCCGCGCCATACCGATTACGTGCGCGGGAGCATTCCCCTAAAATGACGTCGCGCCGGTGTCGGGGAAATCACCGGGTTGACGCGCCGCTATAAACTAAGCAGCGAGAGCCATAGGCTCAAAAGAAGAGTTGTTGTCAATTCAATTTGACGGTACCCCCGTTTAACGAGGCGAGGAGACCTCGGCTTGCTTCCTCTCTCAGAGCTATCGTGTCGAAACCAGTCGCCCCCGAATGTTGGGAAAGTCTGGATGGTATCGGGCCTGCAAACACCCGATAACCGTCGACTTTTCAAGGAACACGCGGGATGAACCCCGCTCGTGGATAGCTATCTTACCACGTTCTAAAGGCAGACAGCTGCTCTATGCACGAGCTGTGAAGACCCTAATGTGCACCATACTTCGCACTTTTGCCACCGAACGCGTCACGTATATTTTCGCCAAGCAAAATTGACCCGTCGAAAGGACCGTTATGGATACCAAGCAGCAACTTGTCAATGCCCTCGCAGGCCTGGGCTCAACCATTACCGAAGCTATGGATGTCATCGAAGGCTTTGTCCCCTGCGGGCATCCCGCCCTCACGGTATCGAACGCACTCGTCGCGCTGGACGCTGACGATGATGTAGCTCTCGCCCAGCAGCTCGAGACCGTCGAGGGCTTTATCGACCACGTGAGCGAGAACCGCGGCGTGGCCGCCTACCACGACATCGAGATCGAGCTCGCGGGCCCCAAAGCCGATCTGCTCGCAGCAATCCGCGAAGTAGGCACCCTTATGCAGACCGCAGGCGTCAAGAACACCCAGGTCAACGAGTGGGTCTACCGCAGTCTGGCAGCACTCGACAGCTCCGACGAAAAGGCAGCCGAGCAACTCACCGAAATCCCCGCCATCAAAGCTGCACTTGCCTAAAAAGGCCTGCACCCTGGCGGCTGCGGTACCGCCCGAATGCAGGCCATAAGCTCAATCGAAAACCCTAACGCAGGTAAGCCTTCGCGTTGCTCAGGCTGTAGGCGATCGTCGAGCCGTTGTGCAGCAGCGACGACGCCTGTGGGGTAATCGCGCCGGTAATGCCTAGCGCCAGCAGAGCCGAGTTGGTGAGCATCACCTTAGAGTAGGAGCTCGTCAGACGGTCGATGAGACCCTGGCTCATACGGCGCAGGCGCACGATCGCGGCAAGGTCCGTATCGGTCAGGATGATGTCAGCAACTTCCTTAGCGATATCGCTTCCGCCACCCATCGCCAGGCCCACGTCGGCTAAACCGAGCGCCGGCGAATCATTGACGCCGTCGCCCACCATGGCGACGTGACGGCCCTCGCGCTTGATTTGCTCCACGTAGGCGTACTTGTCCTCGGGCAGCAGCTCGGCCTTAAACTCGTCGACCCCTGCCTCTCGCGCAATGCGCTCGGCCGTGCGCTCGGAGTCGCCCGTGAGCATAACGACATGCTTGACGCCCAGCGCATGCAAATCGGCGATGGCCTCGCGCACTCCGGGCTTAAGCGGATCCTCGATACCGAGCACGCCGACGACTTTGCCGTCGACCGCCAGATACAGCGGCGACAGACCCTGCATCTGGGACTCAATTTGCTCTTGCGTCTCTGCCTCTAGCTGGGCATGCTCGTCATCGAACACAAAGTGAGCGGAGCCGATGATGGCGCGACGCCCTTCGATGGACGAAGCGATACCGTGCGCCACGATGCACTCGACGGCGGCGTGGCGCTCGCGATGCTCGAGCTCACGCTCGCGTGCCGCATTGACCACGGCGCTTGCCACCGGATGCGGGAAATGCTCCTCCAAGCAAGCGGCAAGACGCAGTACCTCGTCCTCGCACCAACCATCGGTGGTGAGCACGCAGGCAAGACGCGGCTGTGCCTCGGTGAGCGTGCCGGTCTTATCAAACACTATGGTGTCGGCCTTGGCAAACGACTCAAAGTACTTCGCACCCTTGACCATGACGCCCATCTTGGCGGCATCGCTCATAGCGGTCATGACGGCAACGGAACCCGTGAGCTTGAGTGCGCACGAGTAGTCGACCATCAGCGCCGCCGAGGTCTTGATGAGGCTACGCGTGGTGAGAGCGACAAGACCCGCGAGCAAGAAGTTCCACGGGACGATCTTGTTGGCGAGGTCTTCCATGTGCGACTGGCCCTCGGATTTGAGTGAATCGGCCGTCTGCACGAGCGAGACGATCGAGCGGAGCTTGGTCTGAGCCGTGTTGGTGCGCACGCGCACCAAGATGCTGCCGTCTTCCACGACGGTCCCGGCGAACACGTCGTCGCCCACGCTGCGCTCGACGGCCAGTGGCTCGCCGGTCAGGGTCGCTTGGTTGACCATAGCGCTCCCCTGCTCGACAACACCGTCGATGCAAATGGACATGCCAGTGCGCACGGCGACCAGATCGCCAGGCTCAAGCTCGGTGGCGGGAACGCTCACCTCGGTGTCACCGACCACTTTTTGTGCCTTATCGGGCACGTCGAGCAGCGAGTTGATGAGCTCGTTTTCGCTCATGGCGCGCGTGTAGTCCTCGAGCAGCTCGCCCACGTTGAGCAGGAACATTGTCTGGCCCGCGGTGTCGACGTCGCGTTTGACGAACGAAATGCCGATGGCCGAAGCGTCGAGCACAGGAACGGTCAGACGCGGCTGCGCCAGCTCATGAAGGGCAGCGCGCAAAAATGCCATGTAACCGGCCACGACAAACACCGCACGCAGGGGCGTGGGCAAAAACCAGCGACGTGCGTAATGGGCACCGACGAGTGTCGCCAGGTCCATAACGAGTTTGTGCTTGCGCGGCTCGAGTTGCATCACGTAGCCCGACTTGGCATCGGCGACGGCTTGAGCATCGAGTGCGCCCAAGGCGTCGAGCACGCTCGCACGACACTGCTCGTCGTACTCCAGCGCCATCTGGCCAATGCGGCCATACACGCGCACTTTGCGCACGCCGTCGATTTCGCCGCCAAGCTTAAGAAGTGCATCGAGATCGCTCTCTGGCACAGGACCCGCCAATTGAAGACGGGTCCTGCCGGGGATCTCGCTAATAATCGAGAATCTCATAGTTTGTGCCTGGGAGCGTTACTCGGCTGCCTCGTCAGCAGCGGCCTCGCTCTGGGTGATGTAGGCAGCCTCGGCAACCATGTCATCGACATTGGCCTTGGCCTGCTCGACCATGTCCTGGTAGCCGTTCTTGATGCGCATGCCGCACGCGATACCCTGCACGCAGGCATTCTTTACCGGAGCGCTGGTGAGCAGCTTGATGCCGGCCGTGCCGAGCAGAAAACCGCCACCGACAAGCAGGGTGTTGAACGTGGACTTCTTCATGATGTCTCTCCCTTTTGCCGCATTGGACGCGGCACGGTGCCTCAGCACCCGAGTAAACAAGTTTGCTCGAGCACGCTTTTGAAATATCTCAATTTTATCTAACTATCTAGGTCAGCCATGGCTAACCTTTTGAAAATTAACGATGCGGAGTAACCGATTGTCAATGTGACAAAGGGACTGTCCCTTTGCCCCTTCTTACAACTGCCAGGTAGCTGCTTCCTTTTGCAGCGCAACCATGCGGGCGAATTCTCCACCTGCCGCCTTGAGCTGCGCCGGAGTGCCCTGCTCGGCAACCACACCGTCCTTGAGTACAACGATTTTGTCGGCATTTTCTACCGTACGCATACGGTGGGCAATAACGATAACTGTCTTACCTGTAAGCAGACGGGAGAGTGCCTGCTGTACCACGGTCTCGTTCTCCACATCCAAACTCGCCGTCGCCTCGTCCAACAGCACGATAGGCGCGTCTTTGAGCAGCGCGCGAGCGATGGAAATGCGCTGGCGCTCTCCGCCGGACAGCTTTGAGCCGTTCTCGCCAATCATGGTGTCATAGCCCTGCGGCATGCGGCTCACAAACTCGTCGCAGTTGGCGGCACGCGCGGCAGCAAGCACTTCCTCATCGGTGGCATCGCGACGACCAAGACGGATGTTTCCCATCACCGTGTCGTCAAAGAGCAGCACGTCTTGGAACACAATGGCGTAGTCGCGCAGCAGCACCTCGGGGTCCACGCTCGCAACATCCACGCCACCCACGGTGACCGTGCCTTCGGTGGCATCCCAAAAGCGCGCAGCCAGGCGGCTCACCGTAGACTTACCGGAACCCGAAGGACCGACCAGCGCCGTAACTTCGCCTTCCTTGGCGGTAAAACTCACATCGATAAGAACTTTCTCGCCGGCGCGGCCGTCCTCGCCCGCACCATAGCCAAATGCTACGTGATCGAACACCACATCGTGGCCCACGGGCTCAAATTTCTCGCTGCCCCGCGCCACAGGCTCTTCCATGATGGAACGCATGCGCTTGGCAGACGACTCGGCGACAAACAGCTCGGACACTAACATTAGCGCCTGGTCAAACGGCGCGTAGATACGGCTCACCATAAGCAGGAAGGCAAACATCACCAAAAAGTCGACCTGCCCGGAGGCGACCATCGTGGCGCCCGTGACCAGCGTGGTGGCAATGCCCAGACGCAGAATGGAGAAGGCGGAGTTGACCAGAAGCCCGTTGACGAGCTCGCCCTTGGTGGTCTCGCGCTCCTCGGCATCGATCACGGCGTTGAGCCCCTCAAGATAATGGGCCTCCTGGTTGGTGGCGCGGATTTCGCGCACGCAGTCGAGCGTCTCCTGGATCGCCTCGGTGACCTTGACCTTCTCGGCGCGCACGCGGTCGAACACCGGGGTCATGGGGCCACGTGTCAGATACAGCACGGCAAAGGCCACGGGAATGCTCCAAAACGCCGCGACCGCCAGCTGCCAGCAAAAGAACAGCGACGCCACGAACACAATGGCGCTTGCGATGATGGCGCCCCAGAGTTCTCCCAGCACATGGCTGTAGGCGTGCTCCATAGTCTGAACGTCACCCATGATGGTCTCGGTTAAATCGGCCAGATCACGACGACCAAAAAACGACAGCGGCAGTTTGCGCAAGCGCTCGGCGATCTCCATACGCTGCTTGCCGCACTCCTCGTAAAAGATGCAATAGGTGTAGTAATACTGTTGCCAGTTAGAGGCAAAGAGCAACACGAAAAAGACCAGGAGGCCGCCCACGATCGGCAGGGCATCCGGCAGGTCAGCCCCGCTGGCGAAATGCTCGACAAAGCCGGCCATAACCAGGAATAAAAAGCCCATGCCGGCCATGGTAATAAGATTGGTGAGCGCGGTCCAGAAGACACCGCGTTTTACGCCGGCGATGCCTTTATCGGATAGGAAATACTTCTTTTGGAATGAGGCGAACATTTAGGCCTCGCCTCCCTTCGCGACGGCGGCATCCGCGGTCGTAGCAGTAATCTTCCAACTCGCGGCCTGCTCGTACTCGGCCCACATCTTGGCATACAGGCCATTTTGGGACAGCAGCTCGGCATGAGTACCCGACTCCTGCACGCTGCCCTGGTTAAGCACCACGATTTGGTCTGCGCCTACTACGGTCGAGAGCCGATGCGCAATCATAATGACCGTGCGACCCGCCGCCAGCTTGCTAAAGGCGCGCTGGATGAGCGCCTCGTTCTCGGGGTCGGCAAACGCCGTGGCCTCATCGAGCACCACGATAGGCGCGTCTTTAAGGATCGCGCGGGCGAGTGCCACGCGCTGGACCTCGCCGCCCGAAAGATATGCTCCGCCGGCGCCGAGCATGGTGTTGATGCCCTGTGGGAGCTTGGCCACAATGTCGTCGCACTGAGCTGCGGAGAGGGCCGCACGTACTTCGTCATCAGTGGCCGTAGGCTTGGAGGCGCGCACGTTATCGGCAAGTGTTTGTCGGAACAGTTGGTTGGTCTGGAACACGAAGGCGACCTGGTCCATAAGCTCGTGTGGATCCATATCGCGAACGTCCACACCGCCTACGAGCACTCGACCCGAGGAAACATCCCAAAAACGCGGGATCAGGCTTGCGCAGGTTGACTTACCGCCGCCCGAAGGACCCACCAGGGCGAGGGTACTACCAGCGGAAACGCTATAACTCACATGGTTGACGGCAGGCGCCTCGGCGCCTTCGTAGGTAAAGCTCACATCCTCAAATCGCACGTCGTTGCCGGCAGGGTGCTTGGGTTGGGTGGGCACGGAGAGCTGTTTGGAATCCATAACGCTTCGGATGCGAGCCAGCGAATCGGCACTCATCTGAGAGGCCTCGCCCACAAACATGAGCTTGGTCATGGCCGTCGGCACCACGGCCGAAAATATCGCGTAAAACGTGAAGTTTGCCATAAAATGCGCGAAGTCCGTCTCGCCCGGTGCCAACAGCAGCGCCACGGGCAGCAGGAATGCCACAAGACCATTGAGCGCGGTAAGGTTGAGCACCTGCGGGCCTCGGCAGAACGTGCCCGAATAGTTTTGTGCCATGTCGGCGTATTCGGCGATCGCATCGTGGAAGGCCTTAAAGGAGTAGACCGTCTGCTGAAACACCTTGACCACGGGGATACCGCGTACGTATTCGGTACCGGTCTTGTTCATCTTGACCAGCGCGCCCATGTAGGCCTTCATAAACTCGCCGCCCTTGCCGCCCATCATGGTGGCCATGGCGCCAAGCGAAACGGCGACCGAGATAAGGCATGCCGCGCCCAAGCGCCAATCGAGGGCGAAAAGCAGCACGAGCAAGCCCACGACCATGGCGGTGGCGCCGGCGATATCGGGTAGCATGTGCGCGAGCAGGGTCTCGGTGGAGGCGGCGCATCCGTCTACGATACGGCGCAGCTCACCGGTGGCATGCGTGTCAAAGTAGCCAAGCGGCAGCTTAAGCAGGTGCTCGCTCGCAGTCTTGCGAATATTGGACGCGCAGCGAAACGCGGACAGGTGCGTGCACATGAGCCCCACGAAATACACTACGATGCTTGCCAGGGCAAAACCAACGGCCCACCAGCCATACATCGCGATATCGGTGGCTTCGCTCCAGTTAGGCGCCACAGCGATAAGGTCTCGCGCGACAAACCAGATGCACACGTACGGGCCAAAGCCCAGCAGCTGCGAGAGCGCCGAGAGCGCCATGCCCAAATACGTTAGGAATTTACGGTCACCAGCATACGCGAGCAACTCGCCGATGCCTCCACCTTCCCTTTTTGATCCCTTTGCCATGAGATTCCTTTCTAACGGCTTGAGAGTTAACCGTAATGAACTTATCATTGATGTGTTAGCCATGGCTCACAATCAAGCCAGGCGTGGACGTTTCTGCAAAGGAAAGGGACGCTTTTGCAAATACGGCGGGCAGCGACCGACATAACCGAGCTCTACGCACCGCAGTTTGAGCAGTTTGGCCTGGAGCTTACCGGCAAGGGCGCCGTCTTTACCGGCGAGGTGGCAAACGACCGGGCGCACGGCCGCGCATGGATCATGCCCCTCTCCCCCACCTGCATCGTCATGGAACATTTCATTACCCCGACGCACGATATGTACCTGGCCGAATACACACCCGAGCCGTACGCCTGCGTGAGCGAGGTCAGCGCGCCCACACTTACATGCATGCCCGAGACTGGCATAACGCCTGCGAACCTTAAACCCTTGCATGGACCGTGGCCAAACAATGCCGTCTGCAGCTTTATCCAAGATAACTGTGGCGAGGAGCTAAGCCCGCTATTTGCAGGGCAGCTTTATCACTCGCGCTCGGTGCTCTTTTTGCCCGGGTATTTTGACGAGCTGGAGCATCGGTATCCCACTGAGTTCGCGGGGGTCTTTGAGGCGTTTGCCGAGTCGTGGCACGAGGAAGCAACGTCTGCCATCTGCCACACGCTGCACCGGATTAACGAGGACCGCGCCCGCACCGTAGGCGGACACGTCTATATGCAAGGCATCGTGGAGACCATGGTCGCGGAGCTCGCCTGTTCGCGCGCGGCCCACAAGCAGGCGCAGCAGGCGGCAGACACACGCGCCAGCATAACCATTGCCGAAGAAGCAACGGCAATGATTGAGCGCGAGCTCGACAAAGGCAGACGTGTGGGTATCAACGAGGTGGCCGAGAGGCTCTACACAAGCCGCTCCAAACTATGCGCCACCTTTAAGGCCCAAACTGGCGAGTCCCTAGGCGCCTACATTCGCAGACGCCGCATGGAGCGAGCACAGGACCTTTTGGCCGATAGCGCGCTCACGATAGCGCAGGTGGCAGAGCGTCTAGGCTACCCTCAGCAGGCCGCCTTCGCCCAAGCATTCAGACAATACACCAGCACCACCCCCACCACCTGGCGCTCCCAACATATATAAAGATAAAGAATGAGGGCGCCAACGGCGCCCTCATCACCAAATTCAATTCGGCCCCACCTGACCCGAACGGCCGAGTCGTTGCAGAACCCGGAAGCCCCGGCAGGGCGGGTGCTTGCTCAAAATGAGTTCCGCACGCAAAGAAGGCCACTTAATGTGGCCTTCGTCTTGCGCAGGACTGTTCGAAATTTTGAGGAAGCACCCGCCCTGCCGGGGCTCCCGGGTTCCCGTTTACGAGAGCGACGTTCTCAGCAACTCGTTGAAGAGCTTCGGGTTGCCCTTGCCGCGGCTCGCCTTCATGCACTGGCCCACCAAAAAGCCGATGACCTTCTGGTTGCCATCACGATACTGCTGTGCCTGATCGGCACAGTTTGCCAGCACCTCGTCCACAATCGGCTGCAACGCGCCGGCATCGCTCACCTGACGCATACCGCGCTCGTCGACGATCTTGTTGGGGTCGTCGCCGGTCTGGGCCATGGCCTCAAAGACCTCGTGCGCCTGGTTGGAGCTGATGGCGTCGGTCGCCAGCAGCTTGGCAAGGGCTGCCACCTGAGCCGGCGCGATGCCGGACTCGGCGAGCGACACACCCGCGCCCTTAAGGTAGGCGATCATCTCGTTGACCAGCAGGTTTGCGACCGTCTGGGCCTCCTTGCCGGCCATACCGGCAGCGGCGGCCTCAAAGAAGTCGGCAAACTCCGGATCGCCGGCAATCTGCTCGGCATCGGCCGCCTTAATACCAAAGTCGGCCTCAAAGCGGGCGCACTTGGCATCGGGCAGCTCGGGAATCTCGCCACGGCAGCGGTCGATAAACTCGTCGTCCAGGTCGAACGGCGCCAGGTCGGGGTCGGGGAACAGACGATAGTCGTCTGCCGTCTCCTTCACACGCATGACCACAGTGCGCTTGCGGCTGGGCTCCCAGTGGCGGGTCTCCTGATAGATAATGCCGCCCTCCTCGAGCACCTCTGCCTGACGGCAGATCTCGTAGGCAAGGCCATCATGCAGGCTCTTAAACGAGTTAAGGTTCTTGAGCTCGGTCTTGGTACCCAGCTTGGTCTCGCCGCGCCGGCGCAGGCTCACGTTGCCGTCGCAGCGCATGGAACCCTTCTCCATGGAGCAGTCCGAAATGCCCAGCGTCACAAAGATGCGGCGGAGCTTCTCCATAAATAGGCGCGCTTCCTCAGGCGTACGCAAGTCGGGCTCAGTCACGAGCTCAATCAAAGGCGTACCGCAGCGGTTGTAGTCGACGAGCGACTCGGCCGCGGCGGTAATGCGGCCCTCGGCACCGCCCACGTGGACCATCTTGGCGGCGTCCTCCTCCATGTGGATGCGCAGGATGCGGATGGGCACCGTGTAGGAACCGTCCTCGCGGCGCTCGGGCATCTGCAGGTTGGACGCGTCATAGCTGGCCAGATGGCCGGCGCGCTGATTGCCCTCGCACATGGTCGACGTCATGGACGTGGACAGGCCCTCGGCGTTGGCCGAGGCGCTCGCCAGGCTCTGGGCCTCGGCCTCGCCAAACGCGCAGTCGGGGCGCTCGGCGGCACCGCGACCGGTCACATCCAGATCCAGGTGACCGTACATGGCAAAGGCGACCGGACCCTGCGTGGTCTGGAAGTTCTTGGCCATATCGGGATAGAAGTAGTGCTTGCGGTAGAACATCGAGTGGCGCTGAATCTCGCAGTTGGTGGCCAGACCCGCCTTGACGATGCTCTCGATGGCGCGCTTGTTGGGCACCGGCAGGGCGCCGGGCAGGCCCAGGCACACCGGGCACACGTTGGCGTTGGGCTCGTCATCGTGGCTGAGCTTGCAGTTGCAGAACATCTTGGTATCGAGTGCGGTGAGCTCGGTATGGATCTCCAGACCGATCACGGCCTCCCAATCCTGCAGGACCTCGGAAAGCTCCTTCATTACAGCTCGCCTCCCTTCCCGGCAAAATCGGGCGCGACGGAAAGCGCGGGCGTGCCCGTGACGGTATCGGCAAAGCCGCGCTCCAGGGCGCGGGCAAACGTGAGCAGCTGACGGTCCTTAAACGCCGGACCAACCAGCTGGGCAGAAACAGGCAGATGAGTATCCTCGCCCAGGCCCAGCGGCACCGAGATGCCACCGTTGCCGCAGATGTTGAGCGAGATGGTGTACAGGTCGGAGAGGTACATCTGCGTGGGGTCGCTGATCTCGCCAAACTTAAAGGCCGTGCGGGGCGAGGCGGGCATGAGGATGGTGTCCACCTTGGCATACGCGGCGTCGTAGTCCTGCGTGATGAGCGTGCGGGCCTTTTGCGCGGCGTAGTAGTACTTGTCGTACACGCCCGAGCTCAGCAGGTAGGCGCCGAGCATCTGACGGCGCTTGGCCTCGGCGCCAAAGCCGTGGGCGCGCGAGAGCGAGCTCTGGTCGGACAGGTTGGCGCAGCCCTCCTCCTGATAGCCGTAGCGAATGCCATCGAAGCGGGCCAGGTTGGAGAACGCCTCGGCCGGGCCGATGACGTAGTAGGCGGCGATGGCGGCGTCCAGGTGCGGCAGGTCGACCTCGACCAGCTCGGCGCCCTGGTTCTGCAGCTCCTGGGCGGCGCGCTGAACAGCGGCCTTGACCTCGGGCGTCAGGCCCTCGGCCTCCATAAACGCGGGGATAATGCCCACGCGCTTGCCCTCGATGCTGTCGTTGAGGTGCTCGGTAAAGTCGACGGCGCAATCCTGGCTGGTGCAGTCGTACGGATCGTGGCCCGCACCGGTAAGCGCGTTCATGGCCAGCGCGACATCCTCGACCGTGCGGCCAAAGGGCCCCACCTGGTCGAGCGACGAGCCAAAGGCAACCACGCCGTAACGGCTCACGGCGCCATACGTGGGCTTAAAGCCCACCACGCCGCAGAGCGCCGCCGGCTGGCGGATGGAGCCGCCGGTGTCCGATCCCAGCGAGAGCGCGACCTCGCCCGCGGCGACGGCGGCAGCAGAGCCACCCGAAGAGCCGCCGGGCACGCGCTCGGTATCCCAGGGGTTGTTGGTGCGGTGGAAGGCCGAGCTCTCGGTAGAGCTACCAAAGGCAAACTCGTCCATGTTGGCCTTGCCCATGGGCAGGCAGCCGGCATCGAGCATGCGCTGGACGCAGGTGGCGGTGTAGACGCTTTGGTAGTCCCCGAGCATGCGGGAAGCGCAGGTGGTGCGCGTGCCCACGAGGTTCATGTTGTCCTTGATGGCCAGCGGCACGCCCGCGAGCGGGGGCAGCGACTTTCCGGCGGCACGGTCGGCATCCACGCGCGCGGCGGCCTCGAGCGCAAGCTCGGGCGCCACCTGCAGGAATGCCTGGACCCCGCCCTCGCGCGCCTCGATGGCGTCAAGGGAGGCCTGGGCCACCTCGGTAGCGGTAAAGTCGCCGGCGGCAACGCCCGCGGCGATCTGGGCGGCAGTAAGGGAATCGAAGCTCTGCGCCATTACTCGCTCTCCCCCTCTCCCAAAATGGACGGCACGCGGAAGTAGCGGTCGCGCGCGCTGCCGGCGTTTTCCAGCGCGACGTCAAGCGGCAGGTCGCGCTCGGGCTCGCGCAGGTCATCGCCCATCACGTTGGACAGGCTTCCGATGGGATGGAACGTGGGCTCCACGTCGGGCAAGTCATATTGCAAGACGGGCTCGAGCATCTGGACGGCGTCGTTCAGGTAGGACGTCATCTGGGTGAGCTCGTCATCGGTCAGTGCGATCTTTGCGTACTCGGCGATGCCGCGCACGTCTTTCTCGCTGAGTGCCATAGGCGCTCCCTTCCGCATAACAGATAAACCGCTCTAGTATACAAGGCAACGCCGCTTGGAGCAGGCGCTTTACCCAAATGCAGCGAAAACGTAACGAGAGCGGCGGGCTGGCAGGCTGCGGACTGGCGGTTCTGGAGCGAAACCGCACCGTCCATAGCGAAAACCGTCCTGTCCGAAACGAAAACCGTCGCGCCCAAAACGAAAAACGTCGCGCCCGCAACGAAAAGCATCACAACATTCGACGCTTTTCGTCAAAATCGCGATTTTCATCGAATGTTGTGATGGTTTGGAAGCCCCCGACCACCACAAAGGTGCCTGTCCTCATTGTGGTGGTTCTGGAGAATGTCTTATGCCGAGGCCTTGGCCTTGCGGCGCTTGCGGACCGCGTGGATCACGATGTCCAGCAGCAACAGCACAATGGCCACGACCACAATGAGCACGGCAAACTCGCGCTTGCCCCAGTGGCGGCCGGCCAGCGACTTTTGCTTGTCGACGTCCTTCTTTTTGTACTTGGTGCGCACGCAATGCACCAGCAGGCGATGGTCGTTTACGCCGTAGGGCGTGCAGGTGACGAGCGTCACTTTGTCGGCGCCGGGCTCGATGGTCAGCGACTCCATCTCCTCGGGCAGCACCACCTCGGAGTCCACCATCTTATAGGCGAGCGTCTTGTTCATGGTGTGCAGCAGCACCAGGTCGCCGGGCTCCAGCGAATGGATGTCGTCGAACATGCTCAGGTTGCGCATGCCCGAGTGCGCCGTGAGCACGCAATGCGTCGAGGTGCCGCCAACCGGCAGGCTCGTGCCCTCCAGGTGGCCGACGCCCGCCATAAGGACTTCCTCGCTCGTGCCGTGGTAGATGGGCATGCTCACGTCGATGGAAGGGATTTCGACCCAGCTCATCATGGGGTCGCGGTCAAAGATGAGCTGCTGGGCGTAGGGCTCGATCTGGTCGGCGGGAAGCTCGGTGGCCTCGCCCGCCAGCTGCTCGTTAAAGGAGCGCGCCTGGAGCAGGATGCGCTCGCGCTCCTCGGCAGACAGCGCGTCCACGGTGCTGGACACCGTGCTGATCTGGTTGAACACGCCCGAGGCCTCGAGCCGGTCCAAGATCCACGGCCAGGTCATAAGGCCCACGCCAATAAGGATGATGACGATGGTGATGAGCCGGTCGGCCCAGCGCGGCAGTCGCTTGCGGCGGCGCTTGGGCTTTGGTTGAGGTTTGGGCTGAGGGCTTGAGCCGCCGTTGTCCGCAGCGTTATTGCTCTTCATATGTTTGGCGCCCTGCACCATCGCCGGTCACTCCTCTACAACTCAAGTTGTCTAAACAAATAATAACCGATTAGCAAGCTTCCGCGCCGGACAACGCCGCTAGACTGCACCGTCCAGTCGAGGATAAGCCAGCATTTGCGTTTTCAAAATATCCCGGATCGGCTGGGCGATTCGGGATACAATGTCAATAGAAAACGACACACCCCGCGTAAATGTTTGGGAGCGCGGGCGGCCTAGTTTTCTGGTTTTGTTAAATGCCCGGGATCCTACCCCCGGGCATTCTTATTTGCGCTTGTTGCGGCGCAAATGCCTTCCACCGTCCGCACTGCGCGTGCGCCTACGGACCTTAAACCGAACTTCATACGAGTCAAGAAACGCGATGACGGATGAGTCCACATCGGACGGTGGAGGCTGCCTGTGTTATCCAAAAAGAACGGGGCAAACTCCAGTGCGGAGTCTGCCCCGAAAAGAGAATGGCAAAGCAAGAACGTGGATGGACGAGAAAAGTGTCCGCAAGTCTCATGGCCATCACATCCCACCTGCCAAAGGGATGGGTGAGTGAGCGTTACTCCTGCTCGGACTCCTCAGCCTGCTTACGGCTGCGGATGAGGTGCGCCACGCCGATGCACAGCACCGCGCCACCAGCAATCCAAGTGAAGGTCACGCCGTTGAGACCGGTGAGGGGAAGGCCGGTGCCCTTCTGGTCGACAATGGTGAAGCTGAGCTTACCGACCTCAGCCTTTGCAGAGCCAGTCTGAACAACATCTTGACCTGCCACGATGGCACTCGTAGTGTCAGGCGTTACATCCGTACCGGCCTGATTGAGCGTGCGGCTGATAGTAAAGGTAACACCACTTGCTGCGGAGTTGTTGTACCCAGGAGCAGGCTCAACCTCCTTGAGGACATAGGTGCCCTCATCAAGACCAACAACGTTAATCTTGCCGTCGTTATCCGTGGTAAGCTGCACCACTTCGCCCTCGTTATGTTTTATGCCTTTAGCGTCGATGTACTTGTTTTCGGTAGCATCGCCATTCTTCTCCTGCAGAGTGAATTTAACGCCCGAAAGAGTCGGGTTTTTGCCATCTACAGCGTCACTACCGACCTTGGTGACATCGATGCCGTAGGTATAGTCATAAGCACGGTGAATGACCGTAGTGCCCTCACCGACACCGTGCGGGTTATTCGAGTAGGTAAGCTTAACCTCATTCTTCTGCGCCTTGCCGACGAGTCCCTCGAAATCAGTCTTAATGGCATCATTAGCGTCGAAGATCTTGGTGGAGTCAAGCTTGGCCTGGTACTCAACGGTCACCTTAGAGTTGCCATCCAGGGCGATAGGGTCGCCGCTCTCGTCCACGCACGCCTTAAGATCAGTGAAACTAACTGTGAGTACGTTGTTGTTGTAGTCTAATTCGTAGCTAGAGGAGCTGACCTTTATATTGCCAATTTTGACCGTGACGTCTGGCGTCGTGCTGCCGTCCTTAAACTTCGGCGTCATGGATTCGGGAAGCTTATCCGTAAAGATGTATTTGTAGGAGGTGCTGTAAGTGTTGATGTTACCCGCAACGGTACCGGTAAGCTGATAATCGATAAACTGATCCATTCGGGAGTCCGCAGCCATGTTGGGATTCGTGAACACGTTATCGCCAAAAGAGCCGCCTTCTTTGTCATCCTTAACGGCCTTGGTCACAGTGGGGACCTGCTTCTTGGGAGCAATGGTCTCAGCAGAACCGCCAACAACGACGAAAATGGGCGAAGTGAAGGTATCGGTGTCGCACTTGGGTGGATTAGTGCTAGTGTTGACGTTTTTAGTCACGAAGAGCCAGTAGCCGGTATTCAGACCAGTGAAGGTGCCATTGGGGCTCGTTTTGCACTCATCCGTCCCTTCAGTGATATTGGCGTCCTCCAGTGCCTTGGCGATCTTGTCGAGAGTCTTTCCGGCATCGAGCTTAGTAGTCTTGTCTGTACCTGACTTGTACTCACCTTCGGTTTTAACTTTAAGCCAGTCAGCCCACTTCTGAGCATCATTGCCGGAGGGCTTTGTAACGTCGCTAGTATCGGCAAATGCCCCGATCACAGCATCCCTAACGGCATCTGACGCCCACTCAATGTCGGAAAGCGTCTTAGCGCCATTCCAGTTTTTAACGCCTTCCAAATCCTGCGTGACCTTGGCCTTGAAAATCTGGATACCCTTAAAGGTTGTATCCGTATAGGTCTTCTCGTCAATCTTTACATTGCCATCCTGAGCCACCGTTGGCGTGCCATCAGCAAACGCCATACTCACCGGGGCCATCACGCCGCCGAAGCTCAGCGCTGCTGTGAGGCCGGCGGTTACTGCCAGGCGTGCGATGTTCTTGCTCATGCTCATCTTCTTTTCCTCTGCTTTCTGCTCGAATTCCATTTGATCTAAATCTGTCTGCCTGTGTCTTAGCATCTACTTCGCTACGTCTCGCCCCGCTCTCTGTGGGGCTGCCAGCTACTCTTTATGGCTGCCACCTCCCCGCTTGACCAGGAGCGCGACCACGATGAGCGCGGCTCCGGCGACCGCTGCGGCGGCCGCGGCGTACATTGCCATATCGCCAGTCGAGGGCATAAAGCCTCCGGTGGTAATGCTAGGGGGTGTGCTGGTGGGCGTGTTGATGAGCGACGCCTCCAGGCTGCCCGTCGACCCGTCCGCGCTGTCGGCGCGCAGGGGCGACTCGGCCGTGATGGTGAGCTTGGGCTTGGCGGCGGCCACCTGGTCGACGTCCAGGCCCTCGGCCTTGACCGTCACGGAGCGCGTGCCCTCAAAGGCGGTGTAGCCCTTGGGCGCCTTGAGCTCGCGGACCTCCAGCTTGCCCGAGTCCACGCCCGAGACGGTCACGCGGCCGTCCTCGCCCGTGGTGACGGTGGCCTTGCCCTCCGCATCCCACGTGCCGTCGGCCGTCAGCGTGCGACCGCGGTCGTCGGTGATGCTCAGGACCGCCCCGGACAGCGGCTTGTCGCCGTCGCTGCCGCGCTTGGTGAGCGCGAGATCCCAGGTGTAGGCGCACGCGTCGTCGCTCGGCGTGCGGGTAAAGCCGGCGTCGCCGGACTGGTCGGCAAAGGGAGAGCGCGGGTAGCGCAGGTAGACCTCGTTGGGGTTGCCCTTCGCGATGCCGTGGTTGCACGCGCTGTTGAGCGGCGCATTGTACACGGCGACCACGCGGGCGCCCGCGGTGAAGGCGTCGGCCCCGCCGAGCGCGGCGATCAGGTCGCCGGTGCGCACGGTGAAGGTCTTGCCGTCGGCCGCTACCTTGGTGGCGCACTGGGCCGTGATATCGGTCCAGCCCTTCGCGGGCTCGGTGCCGACGCGGCCGTCCTTGCCGACCGAGACGGCGTCGAAGCCGCCGTCCGCGCCCGCCGCCACGTACACGCGCATGCTCGCGGCCACCTTGGAGGGGTCAAGCCCCGCGCCCATGGTATCAACGAACCGCACCGTATAGGTGTCGTAGGCGGTAAGACCCGCCGGGACCGTGGCCGAGAGGCGCCAGTACAGGTCGTCGGCGACCGTGGCGTCGGCGGCCTTCTGCCAGGCGGCGGTGCTGTCCTCCAGCACATGCTTGGCGACCTTGGGCGTCGCCGCCTTGGGCTTGACGGTGACGGCGCTGCCGCCCACCAGGGCCATGACCGGCGCGGTGCCGGCCTCGCCCTGGGCGATGGCGTCGTCGTCGGCGACGATGAGCCAGTAGCCGCAGGGCAGCTCGGCCGCCGTGCCCGCGTTAAGGGCCACGGACGCGGCATCAGAGCTCTGGAGGGAACGAGCGAGCTGTGCGCTCAGCGCGCTCGTAAGGTGGGAATCGGTGTTGAGCCACTCGGCAGCTTCCTGCGCGGTGGTCTGGGAATTGGGCATGCCGGCGCTGTGCAGCACAGGCAACACGGCATCGCGCGCGGCGTCGCTTGCCCAGGCGAGGTCGGTGGCGGTCTTGGCGTCGCTGTCGCCGTCGACGACGTTGGCGCTAAAGATCTGGTAGGCGTCGTAGCTGCTCGCCACGGTGCCGCTCACCGTGATGGAACCGGTCGAGGTCGGCGCGGCCTGCGCGGAAGCGGGGAACACAACCGCGCAGGTGCCGATCAGGAGGGCAAGCAGCGCAAACAAGATCGGGAAGGAGCAAACTTTCTTATTCACGACGCTTACCTCCCTTCGCATTCGCCTTGCGACGAATGTGCATCCAGGCCGCAGCAGCGCAAAGCACCGCCGCGCCGGCAAGGTACGTCAGAGTGACGCCCGACATACCAGAAAGGGGCAAAGAGGTGGAGTAGGTGTTGGTGAAGGTGGAGACGGGAATGATGGTTGGGTCCGCACCGGCGGAGGTTTGAACCGCGACGCCCTGCCCGTTCTCGCCAAGGGTGTTGCCCATGTCATCCTTCATCTGCGTAACGGTGGTAGAGGTGGTAAGACCGGTGTACTTGCCAGTGGTCTCATTCATGACGGCCTTCACCGTGACGGCAACCTGGTACTCGGCCTTGGAGTAGCGGAGCTTATCGATGGCACCGGTGATAGGCGCGATCTCCTTCACCGTGTAGGTGTAGGTCCTGGCGTAGTCACCCGCCTTACCGGGGGTATCGGACAGGTGCGACTTGTTGAACGTCATGGCGCCAAAGGTCGCCGTGATGTTGTTGAGCTTGGCGGCGTCGGTCTCCCCTGCCTCTGGGGCAACAGAAATCTTGGACGCTTCGGGCATGGGTTCGGGCATGGGGGCTGTGGCTGCATAGTCACCGGTAGCCTCAATGCTGAACTCGAACGGCACATATTTGCCTTTATCGTCCTTCGGCCAGTCCGTATTGCGAACGGATTTGGTCACCGGGATCTTCACGGACGTAGCACTGCACTTGTCGGAGATGTACGTAGTGCCACTAACGATGCTCGGCTGCTCGTTCTCTTTCCACGCAATGGAGCCGTTTGTGCTGTCCACCGTGAACTTGTAGTAGGTGTTCTTGTTCAGTTCGTAGCCAAACGGAGCCTGGGTCTCCGTGAGCGTGTACGTGCCCGGCAGCAGACCGGCCAATGTGAACTTGCCATTCGTGTCGTCGGTATCGGCCCAAGTGGTTTCGCTCGAAGCCGACTGATCGCTCACGGTCCAGGACTTCTCCTCAGTCAAGTCATCGGCACCCAGTTTCGCTAGCTTCCACTCGGAACCAGCCAAAGGAGTGTGATCTGCGTCGTCCTCCGCCACCTTGGTCCAAGACACCGTACCGGTGATAATCTTGGTGTTGGGAATGGCACCTTTGGGGTTATTCTCGAACGAAACGTTGTTCCCGTTCTCATCCACATAACCCTGAACATAGTTCGGCTTCTCGCCAGTATTGTTCATAGTGGCGTAGTAGATGGTGTCTGACTTCTGGTAGCCCTCCGGCGCCTTGACCTCGCGAATGTAGTACGTGAAGTAGTTCGTGTCGCCAATGGTGGCCTTTTGGTTCAGGTAGTCGTACTGAATGGTGCCAACGGTAGAATCGGAGTCATTCGTGCCGTTATCCACAATAGAGACGATGCGGTCCAAATCGTTCTCCGCATCATTTTTGCTCGCGTAAATCGCCCACTCAGAACCTGCGAGCGGTGTGGTGTCGTCTGCAGCGTCAACCTTGCCCCACGCAACCGCGGACCCGTCGGGCGTGTAAGTACCGGACCATGGGAAGTTGTGGCGCTCCTGATCCATATCGATGACGGAAGCCGAGTTACCCTCGATATCCCCGAAATTCCACGCGACCGTGGGGTTGTACATCTGGAAGTCATCGCCAACATAAACACGCCCGTTGGTGGTCACGTGATCCTCGAAGCTGCCGTTGGGAACAACGATACTGCCCAACATGGCGGCTGCCGGGTCGTCGTCTGTCCACTTCCCGTCACCACCACTGCCCTCAAGGGCCATACCACCTCGGATGGTGACCTGCTTGGCCGTTGCGAAATTCCACAGGATGCTCTGGGCGGCAATGGAGTACTCAGACTTAGTTTTGTCGTTGCTACCGCTCTCGTACCCACGGGAGATTTCCTCACCATTCCACCAGAAGCGCCAGCCGGTGTTGAACTCAACCGGGGTCCGGGTCCCCTCTTCATCGATGATGTTGACGACCACGGAGGCGCCCACGGGTATTTTATTGAAGCTGAAGTCCACGCCACGGTAGATCGCGCCTCTATAGGAGTTGGTAAGATCCGACGCCTTCAGGTTAAAGACTTGAAGCGAAGAGCCCTTGCCGCTATCGTCCGCATCGCCGGTAAACGTGATGAGCTTCTCGTTGTTGACAAGGGTCACCTCGCCGGAAACGCTGTTGCCGGTTACATCGGTGTAACTCGTCTTGCGGTTAAACTTCTTAATGGAGTTGTCGAACTTGAGGCCGTACGTCGCCCTACTGTCTTTGTTGTACTTTGCAATGGTGTAGTTGGAATTCTCCTCGGCAACATCGACCGTACAACTCCCGGTGGGTTTAAGCTTTGCGAGAGGCTCGGAGATCTTCGCCTTTACTTCGGACTCCAGGAAATTGGTGTAATTCTTACCGTTGATGCTCGACATGATGCTCGCGCCATCATCGTTGCCCGAGAACAGGCCATCGTCAGACCAGTTGCCCTGCATCTTCACGACAGACTGGCGATCGGCGTTGTTCATCCAGGTTGTACGGTTTCCCGCGATTGCCGCGGTATAGTCGCAGCCAATGGCTTCAGCGTTATGTGATCTCTTTTGCCTACCAACCCAGGCGCCCTTATTCCAGGCACCAACGGTCGCCGAGGCGGGCTCGTCTGTACCAACCTGGATTTCGTTGATAGAGGTCGCGTTACTCAGGCCCGCAACCGCAAGAACGACGCTGCCCGCAGAAGGACGAAACTGCGCACCAAAGCCAACGGTACCGAAGCGAAATCCCGCGCCAGACGTATTGTTCATACCATCCGTGTAAGACCAGCTCTCCTTGAGGGGATTGAGCGCAAGCTTACCCTGCACGACGGTAAGGCCCTCGGCCTCGACGGCATATGAACCTGCAACGTTGTCGGACCTGAGGTAGGAGGGGTCCGTAGGCTTGCCTCCTACGTACATGTCCCTTCCAACGAATGTGGCAACGCCGGGATCGTTTTGCGCGGTGGTGACGTCCGTGCCGACACCGATAGACGTGGGAACGTAAATACCCGGCCCCACGGTGGCCGTCGCTCTCGCTGAAGCCGCATTCGCACTCTGAGCCTGCTCAACACTATTTGAAGAGTCAGCCTCGCCGTCATCGGTCTCGTTGTTATTCTGGTTTTCGGCATCCTCGCTGGTGTTACCTACATCAGTAGACTCAGTTGAGGAACCACCCACCGTCACAGTTTCTCCGGTAGAACCCGCCTCGGCATCGTTGGCAATGGCCTGCGAGATCGGAGGCATGACGAGCGACAGTACCAGGCTCAAAACGGAGGCTCCGCACAAAACGCCTGCCAGTACACGGCGCGTCGCTTTTTTACTCTGCTTAGTTTTTTCTGAATTCGCTTTCATCGATGTCTCCTCCCCAAGAGACCGCGATCTTGCTCTTTCACTATCAAACGTATCTGCGCAATCTGTAATTGCGCACGCTTATAGTACATATTGTAACGATTGTTTGAACATCTAAGCAAAAATACCGATAGTTTTGTAGCGAATTCTCAATTCTCTTGACATTTGCTCGGATTTACCTTCGTTTATTCGCTATGAAATATCTATTTCTGCTGGTAATTAAGCCAGTTATCAGTTTTTTAATAGCATTTTATTTATTTGCACAACATTTTGCTCAAGAGCATGCATCCTGCGAACGGTCGAAAATCGACCGTGAGCGGTAGATCATTAACCGGGAGGAATAGACTACCAAATTGATGGGAATATTTTTAACTCATCGGTGGTTAGAAGCATGATGTTCAGACAACGTTATTTGAATTTTCGCGCAGATTTTAGGTATCAATTCACCCAAATCGTCTGAGGCCACCACAAAGGTACCTGCTCCCTTTGTGGTGGTTCTCCCCCGGCGCTACAGCAGATGCTCCTCGATAAAGATCGCGATGCCGTCTTTGTCGTTGCTCGCGGTTACAAAGTCGGCGGCGGCACGGGTGGCGTCGCTGCCGTTTGCCATGGCCACGCCCACGCCGGCGTCAGCCACCATGCAGGTATCGTTGTCCGCATCGCCAAACACGCAGATGTCCTGGAGCTCCATGTCGTTGAGCTCCGCCACGCGCACAAGGCCGCGCGTCTTGGACACGCGCGGATCCATGAACTCGTAGAGTCGCTGCGTGGTTTGCAGAGCCGCCGCCTTAACGGTGTCGTCGGCGAGCGTCGACGCCCGCTCAATCACCCGCGGCATTACCTCGGGCGCCATGGTAAACATCACCTTGGGCTGCGGCTCGCGCAAGAACTCGGCAAAATCGACCACCTTGTAGGGCACGCCGTCGACGCGCGACAGGTGCTCGACGCACGCGTTGCTCTCGGGCACGTAGAACACGCCGTCTCGGGGACAGACGGGCGTTGCCGGAAGGTCCGCCATGTGTTTGCAGATGCGCGCGATGGTCTCGCCCGGCAGCGGATAACTCAGCTCGTTGATGTCGTGCGCGCGGCCGATGACCTCGGCGCCACCGCAGCCCACGAGCACGTCCACCAGGCCTTCGATGCCCCAGAGCTCGTACATGGCCTCGGTCGCGTGGGCGTCGCGCCCGGTGCACAGGCCAAAGAGCACGCCGCGCTCGCGCAGGGCGCGGATCGCCACCACGGTGCGCGGGGACACCGTGTGCTGGCTCGTGAGCAGCGTGCCGTCGATATCGCAGAACACGGCTTTGATGTGGCTGAAGGTGGTGTCCATGGGGGCCTTTCTAGGTTGTGCGGCGGTGTGGGGTATATTCGTGAACGGCGTACATGGTATACCAAGGCACAGGCCGTTGGGACCCGATCACCACAAAGGCGTCTGGCCCCTTTGTGGTGGCCGGACCCGAAGGGTGTCCCGGCCCGGAGCGCAAACCATCACAACATTCGACGTTTTTCGGCAAAATCGCGATTTTCATCGAATGCTGTGATGGTTTTTACTGCTTTGCGGCACGATCAAAATGCCAGTGGCCAAACAGCAGCAACGCCGCGGGAACCGCCGTCACGACCATGCCCGCCCCTACGAGCGTCTGCTGCACGCCAAACGTCGCTGCCAGCCACGGGGCAATCGCCAGCGGCGCCACGCCGGCAAACATATTGCCAAAGCCCATGACCGAGTTCACGCGACCGAGCTGCTCGAGCGGGGCCGTCGTTTGCACGATCGTGTTGTGGAGCGGGTTGACGATGCCCCAAGCTATGCCCAGGGCAATCTGGCCGACGAGGGCTACACCCACGTACGGTGTTCCCACATAGAGCAGGCTTCCCAGGCCCACGGACATGAGCGCCACGAGCAGCGTTTTGAGGCTGACAAAGCGCGACGGCAAGCGGAGCGCGAGGACGGCGCCCAGCACCGCGCCCACGCCGCAGGCAGACGAGAGCCAGCCCATCCATTCGACACCGACGCGCAGGACATCGCGGTAGAAGAACGACTCCAGCGGGTCAAAGGCGCCATAGCCAAAGTTCGAAAGAAAGATGATGCAGAAAAGTAGCGCGAGGACGCTGTTGGTGAAGACTGTCTTGATGCTGGCTGCGAAGGTGGCACGGGCGGACGTGCTGGGTTTGGAGCTTTGTCCCGCACGCTCCCCTTCCTCTGCCGAATCGGCATCCGCATACCCGGCGACATGGCTGGTCTGCGGCCTAAAGCCCCAACCGACGACGAACGCCAGCACGGTAAAGAGCATCATGAGCACGAACACCGCGCGCGACGACGCAGCCGCCGCGACAAAGCCGCCCAGCGTGGGGCCAACGATAATACTCACGTTTGAGAACATGGCGATGGCTGAGTTGATGTCTTTGAGCTCGACGAGATCATCGGTGAGGTAGGCCGGATAGGATGTGGCAATGGGCTGGGCGAATCCCATCACGAAGCCCAGGAGCACCGCGCCGAGCAGGACGATGCCGGTCGCGCTGCCAAAGGCGATGATCGCCTCGCCAGTTGCCAGCGTGCCGACGATGCTCAGCAAGAAATGACGGCGCGGGCCCCAAGCGTCGAGCGCCGCGCCGCCCGCAAAGGACCCAAGAATCACGAAGACGTTCATAAAGAGGACTGCCAGCGATGTCGCGACGACCGAGGCATCGTCCGCATAGGTGAGCGTTCCGATGACGCCGATAAAGTAGCTGGTCTGAAAACCGGTGTAGATGAGAAAACGCATCGCCACCAGGCGCTTGGCCTGCACGGACAGCGATGATTGAGGCTTTGAGAGAAGAGATGCGAGCATGGAGACTCCTTGTTTCATACGAATACGGGCGGTGGGCATTCGCCACCGCCTGTCAAATCAATCTATCCGCATGAAACATTAAGGACGCATCAGGACCCTTCTCCCCGTTTTTCGCCCGTCATGAACTACTTGGTAGATTGTAAGGCATGTCCCACACATCTACTAAAGCAAAAACCACCACAAAGGTGCCCCTTTGTGGTGGAAGTGACGTTTGCCCAGATAAAACCTGCCAAAATAAACCTGTCCCTTTTTGGCAGGTTTTAGGCCAGATGATCTTGGATGAGGTCGCAGATGGCTCGGGCGTCGTTGATGTTGATGGCTCGGGTCGCAAAGCCGGCGTCGAAGGCCTGACGCGCCAGGGCTTCGTTGCAGGCAAGGGCCAGCGTGTGACCGTCGACCAGGTCGAGCGAGCTCTTGCCGCGCAGACGGTCGACACCGGAGCGCGCGACCACGATGTTGTCGAAGCCCTCGGTCTTGTAGCCTTCGATAATCACCACGTCGACATCGTTGTAGCGCGACAGCAGCTCACGCGCGGGCATCTCGTCCTCCTCGCGCGTGTCGGCGTACTCCGCCCAGCGCGTGGCGCAGATGAGGCCCACGTGCTTGGATCCGGCTTGGTGATGGCGCCACGTATCCTTAGCAGGCACATCGATATCAAAGCCGTGGTGCCCGTGGTGCTTGAGCGAACCCACGCGCAGGCCGCGGCGGGTGAGCTCGGCAATGACCTTCTCGACGAGCGTGGTCTTGCCCGAGTTTTGGTAGCCGATAAACGCGATCGCGGGGACGGCCGGTGCCGGAGCTGCGGACGCGGCGGCGACGGGTGCGCTTGCGGGCGCGGCACCGTCAGCGGCCACGGCCTCAACAGCAGCGGCCTGACGCTCTGCACGATCCCACACGCCCGAGCGGCCGCCCTCCTTGTGCAGCAGGCGCACGTCGACGATCTCCATGCCGCGATCGACCGCCTTGCACATGTCATAGATGGTCAGGCACGCGGCACTCGCTCCAGTCAGGGCCTCCATCTCGATACCCGTCTTGCCCGTCACGCCGGCCGTAACCAGTACGTGAAAGCCAACCTGCCCGTCCGCGCGCGCCGGCGCCCAGCCCTCGGGCACGTCCTCGGCCGGCGTCCCCGCCGCAGCGATGGGCGCAATGTCGCACTTGCTCTTGGTAATGAGCAGCGGATGGCACATGGGAATGATATCGCTCGTGCGTTTGATGGCCATGATGCCCGCCACGCGCGCGCAGGCGAGCACATCGCCCTTTTTGGCGCGGTCCTGCAGCACCATGGCCTGCGTCTCGGGGTGCATGAGGATGGTGCCCTCGGCGATGGCGATGCGATGGGTCTCGGCCTTGTCGGACACGTCGACCATGCGAACCTCGCCCTTGGCATCCACGTGCGTCAGCTCGTCGCGACGGGCGTCGCGGGCGGGCTCGGTGGCAGCGCTGGTAGTCGGCTGCACGGACGTGTCGGCGTTGCCAGTATTAGCCGCGACTGAGGCTTTATGGGCAGACATCGCGGCCCTGCGAGCGGCCTTGGTGGCATCGGCGTACCTGCTCTTGGCCATATGATCATCCTCCGATTTGGGACATAAATCGTTGCGTGCCCTCAATTATCGCGTGTTCCTGCGGTTTGTGGGCCACGGCATCGCGCCAAATCGAAAGTACCTGCATATCATCACCACGGCGCAGCGCCTCACGCACCGAATACTCGGCATCGCTAAACAGGCACGGACGCACGTTGCCGTCTGCCGTCAGACGCAGACGGTTGCAGTTCGCGCAAAAATGATTGGACATGGCGCTAATAAAGCCGACCGTTCCCGCCGCGCCCGGAAAGTGCCAATAGCGCGCAGGGCCCGCGCCGGCAGGAGCGTCGTTGATGCCGAGCGGCTCGAGCTCGCCCAGTCCCGCCGCGGCGGCCCCGGCATTGATGCGCGCCCGCAGCTCGTCGCTCGGCACGGTATCGCTCGCGTCCCACAGCTCGGGATTGAGCGCGGGCGCATGCGGGTCCACAGCGCAATGCGAGCTCGTGTGTTCGTCGCCAATGGGCATGTATTCGATAAAGCGCAGGTGGATGGGGCGGTCGAGCGTGAGCCGCGCGAGGGCCGTCACATCCTGGTTGAGCCGGCGCACAACAACACAGTTGACCTTAACGGGCTCAAAGCCCCAAGCCAGCGCCGCGTCGATGCCAGCCATGGTCTGCTCGAGTCGGCCCAGGCGCGTGATCTTTCCAAAGAGCGTAGGATCGAGCGTGTCGAGCGAAATGTTGACGCGGTTAAGCCCGGCATCCTTGAGCTGCGGTGCCAGCTTGGGCAGCAGGGCGCCGTTGGTGGTGAGCGAGATGTCCTCGATCTGCGGAATCGCGCGGATGTCGCGAATGAGCGGGATGATGCGGCGGCTGACCAGCGGCTCGCCGCCCGTCAGGCGCACGCGGCGAATACCCTCCCCCGCCACCAGGCGCACAAAGCGGGCGATTTCCTCGGCGCTGAGCAGCTCGTCGTGCGCGCGGGGCGCCACGCCATCGGCCGGCATGCAATAGATGCAGCGGAAATTGCACTTGTCGGTAACGGCAATGCGCAGGTAGTTGATATCGCGGCCAAAGCCGTCATGTTGCACGTGCCCGTCCACGCGGCCCTCCCCTCACACGGCGTTTTATTCTTCGGAAAACATAATACCCCACGCGAGAATCATGCCGACACCCGTACGACAGGACAGGTCGCTTCGAGCAAAACGGTCTTTCCAAGCCCATCCTCAACATACAAACCATCACAACATTCGATGCTTTTCCCGTTTTTAGCGAAAAACGTCGAATGTTGTGATGGTCTGCCTGCCCACGGTACCCCGTAGAAGGACCAAAACACCCCTAAAGGCCACCGTCCCAGTGCCGAATCACGAATTCTCGCAGGTCGTTCTGACGTTTCTGGAATGTCTCGCTTCGGTCGCACTTGAGGCCCATAGCGAGCGCGATGGCGTTCATCGCCCGGTGCAATTGCAGCTGGTGGGCAAACTGAGTCCCGGTGAGGACGATCATCCTAAAGCCCAGCGCGCTCAGCACGGTCATACGCTCCGCATCCGACGCGCTGCGCTGTTTATCAAGATGGTCCGAACCGTTGTATTCAATCCCCGTACCGCTTGCAGGCGCATATACGTCAATCTCAAAATACCCGGCCTTAGCGAGATACTTGAACTCGTTGGGAACATCGACCCGATGGTTGAGCTCGACCTTGGCGTATCCAAGCCCTCCTTGAGAACGTTTTGCTACGACCATGATTGCGGTGGCCGTCTCCATGGGCGACCGCGCGCCATCGTGTACGCGCTTGAGCGCGGCGGCCGCGCGTATAGCCCCCTGACGAGATCGGTTCTCATTGCAATAGGCAATCAAGTCGGCAACGGTATACCTCTGCCCCATCTCGATATAATCGCCTGTCGACAGATGATTCAAATGGTATCGGGCGCAGATTTCGTAGCCATATTCCAGCTGCTCGGGTTCGCTCATCCACGAACCCGCTTGGACAAAGCACATGGCCTCATCAACCACCAGAAGGCCCTCTGCCACCTCGATAAGATGGCCTGGAGGTACCGGCGCTCCAAACACGTGGCACCTAAATCCAGCCGGCGTCGAGCGCTCAAAATCGAAGTTGACGAGCGCGTCGATATGATCGAGCTCTTCTCGTGGAATACCGAGCGAAACCAGATAGTCGGCAACGATCCCAACTGCCGTTGAAGCCCTCAGCCCTTTGGCATCAAGTCCCAATTTGGGCAGGCTCGCGGTCGGCTCCGCCTCGTTAGCAAGCGAGTCCTCATCGTATAGGCTGCTTGCTCGCGAGAGCGGCTCGGACGGGCGCGCCACGTTGTGGTACAGCCAGGCAGTCTTATGGGACAGGACGATCGGCAGGTCCATGAGCCCTCCAATGGAGTCGGATAACCAACCTTATTCCCCTGCTCACGGGTTCGCACACCTTCGTGCGCAAGAAAGCGATTCCACCCGGTCGAGTGGCAGAAAAACCATCACAACATTCGATGCATTTCCCGATTTTGGCAAAAAGCGTCGAATGTTGTGATGGTTTGAGGCGAGGTGAGGGGCACGGAGGGATCAAAGCATCGTGCTCGAACGGGTTAATCCAGCTCTTTTAAGCCATGCGCCAGCTGCCAGTACTCGCCGTGCTGGGCGAGCAACTCTTCGTGCGTGCCGCGCTCGATGATGCGGCCGTGTTCGAGGACCATGATGGCGTCGGCGTCGCGGACGGTGGACAGGCGGTGCGCGATCATAAAGGTGGTGCGTCCGCGCATGATGCGGTCCATACCGCGTTCGATGAGCTTTTCGGTACGCGTGTCAATGGAGCTCGTGGCCTCGTCCAGGATGAGCACCGGCGGATCGGCGACGGCCACGCGCGCGATGGCGAGCAGCTGACGCTGACCCTGCGACAGGTTGGCGCCGTCGGCCGTGACCGGTGTGTCGTAGCCCCGCGGCAGGCGGCGGATAAACGAGTCGGCGCAGGCGGCCTCGGCAGCGGCGCGCACCTCCTCGTCGGTCGCGTCGAGCTTGCCAAAGCGGATGTTCTGCGCAATGGTGCCGCTAAACAGGTGCGTGTCCTGCAGCACAATGCCAAGCGACCCGCGCAGGCTGGCCTTGGCAATGTGCTTGACGTCGATGCCGTCGTACGTGATCTCGCCGTCATCGACCTCGTAGAAGCGGTTGATGAGGTTGGTAATGGTCGTCTTGCCGGCGCCCGTGGAGCCCACAAACGCAATCTTTTGCCCCGGCTTGGCAAACAGGTTGAGGTCCGTGAGCACGCGGGCGCCCGGCACGTAGGAAAAGTCCACGGCATGGAAGCGCACGTCGCCGGCAAGCGAAACCAAGCCGCACGTGAGCTCGGTGCCGTCGGCAGCCACCGCGCGACCCGACTCATCAACGGCAGCCACGTCATGCAGATGCCCGTACGCGCCCACGCCCTGGCCCTCGGGAATCTTCCACGCCCACGCGGCGTCGCCCGTCTGCACCAGCTCCACGCAGCCCTCGTCCACCTCGGGCTTAAGGTCCATAGCCGCAAACAGGCGCTCGGCACCGGCCAACGCGTTGAGCAAGAAGTTGCCGAGCTGCGTAAACTGGTTGATGGGCATGGCGGCTTGGCGCACAAAGACCAGGTAGCTTGCAAGCGCACCCACGTCGGCCAGGCCCTTGATGCAGAGCATGCCGCCCGCCACGGCGACGATGGCATAGTTGACGTAGCCAATCACGACGGTCATGGGCACCATGGAGTTGGCATAGCTCACGGCGGCGGTGCCGGTGCGGCGAAGCTCGTCGTTGCGGCAGGTGAAGCCGGTGACATTCACTGCCTCGCGGTTAAAGACCTTGATGACCTTTTGGCCCGAGACCATCTCTTCGATATATCCGTCCAGGTCGCCAAGCGATGCCTGCTGGGCGGCAAAGAAGCGCTTAGAGCGCGCGCCCGAGTAGCGCGCATATAGCACAATGGCCGCATCGCACACGAGCGTGATAATCGTGAGCTGCCAGTTAAGGATGATGAGCATGGCCGTGGTGCCCACAACCTGAATGGCGGCCTGAATCACGTTGGCAAAGCTGTTGTTAAGCGCCTCGGAGACGGTGTCGACATCGTTGGTGAAAAAGCTCATGATGTCGCCCGAGCGCGTGCTGTCAAAATAACTGAGCGGCAGCGTCTGGATGTGTGCGAACAGATCGCGGCGAATATCGGACACCACGCGTTGGGCCGCGCGCACCATGATCTGCGAGTAGCCCAGGGCCGAAAGCACGCCCGCGGCGTAGATGATCGCCGTCAGGATGACCTGCTTGGCGAGCAGTTCCTCCCCGCCCGTAGCCAAACCGTTAACGATGGGGCGCACCATGTAGGTGCCGGCGAGGCTCGCGATGGCGGCGACGGAGGCGAGCACGCCCACCGCGAGCAACGAGAACTTGGCGTGCCCCATGTAGGAGAGCAAGCGACGCACCGTGCGCTTGAGGTCGGCCGGGCGTGCTTGGGCTGCGGTCTTAGGCATGGCGCTCACCCCCTTCCAAGGGTGATCCGCATGCGACAGAGGAAAATGGATCATTCGCGCAGCCACCGTCGTTGCCATCGCCGGCGTCCGCGTTCCCCGCAAACTCCATCTGCGAGGCGTAAATCTCCTGGTATATGTTGTCGCCCGCCAGCAGTTCCTCGTGCGTGCCCACGCCGTGGACACGACCGTCGTCCAGCACCACAATGCGATCGGCATCCATGACGCTCGCGATGCGCTGGGCGATGATGAGCACGGTCGTATCGGAAATCCGGGCGATGTGCTCGCGAATCTTAGCGTCGGTCGCCATATCGACCGCGCTGGTGGAGTCGTCAAAAATGAGCACGCGCGGATGCTTGAGCAGCGTGCGCGCGATGCACAGACGTTGCTTCTGGCCACCCGAGACACCGGCGCCGCCTTGGCCCAACTCGCCGTCCAGCCCGCCGATGCGATCAAGGAACTCGTCCACGCACGCCGCGCGGCAAGCCGCGAGGAGCTCATCGTCCGACGCCTGCGGATTGCCCCACTGCAGGTTCTCGCGCACGGTACCCGTAAACAGCACATTCTTTTGCAGCACAATGCCCACGGCGTCGCGCAAGGCGGCGAGGTCGTAGTCACGCACGTCACGTCCGCCCACAAGCACGGCACCCTCGGTAGCGTCGTACAGGCGCGCAATCAGCTGCACAAGTGAGCTCTTGCCCGAGCCCGTGCCGCCGAGGATGCCCACCGTCGAGCCGCTCTCGATGCGAAGGTCGATATGCTCGAGCACATCCTCGGCTGCATCCGCGCGGTATTTAAAGGAAACGTCGCGAAACTCGATACTGCCGTCCGCTGGCGCCGCAATCGCGAGGTCTCCCGCGGGGTTGACGATAAAGGGCTCCTCATCGAGCACCTCGGCGATACGGCCCACACTCGTAAGAGCGCGCGTGAGCAGCAAAAACACGTTGGAAATCATCATGAGCGAATTCATGATCAGCAGCACGTAGCTCATAAAGCCCGTGAGCGAGCCCACGCCCAGCTTGCCGGCGAGAATCATGCGGCCGCCAATCCACAGGATGGAGAGCGCAGCCACGTACATCGACAGCTGAAACACCGGCAGGTTGAGCACCGCGCTGCCAAAGGTCTTTGTCGCAGTGCGCGCGAGCTCGGTATTGACGGTGTCGAACTTGGCCTCCTCGTGCTCGGTACGAACGTAGGCCTTGACGGCACGCACGGCGGTGAGGTCTTCCTGTACCACGCCGTTGAGGTGGTCCATCGAGGTCTGGAGTTGGCGGTAGAGCGGACTGACGCGATAGGTGATGGCGCCCAGTACGATTGCCAGCACGGGCAAGATGATCGCAAAGACGGTGGCGAGCGGGCGCGACAGCATCAGCGCGTAGATAAGGCCGACGATAAGCGTCACCGGGCCGCGCACCATAGGGCGAAAGCCGTTGCCCACAGCATTTTGGATAACGGTGATGTCCGTGGTCATGCGGGTGACGAGCGAGCTGGCGTCGTAGTTGTCCAGGTTGCCAAAGGCGAGCGTTTGAATCTTTTTGTACTCGGCCTCGCGCAGGTTAGCGCCTAGGCCCGAGGCAACGCGGGCGGACGTGCGGGCATAACCCAAGCCCAGTACCAGCGAAAGCGCAGCGCACACCAACATGTACGCGCCCTGCAGCAGCATGTAGTTGATATCACCCGCAGGCACGCCCACATCGATGATGTTGGCCATGATGACCGGGATAAACAGTTCGAGCACCGTCTCGACCGACACAAAGAACACGCCGAGGATGGCATCGCGACGGTATGCCCCTAGATAGGAAAACAGTATTTTGAGATTGCGCACGCAGGTTCAACCCCCATCAAACGTTGTTCGCAAACGCACGTATTATTGCGCGCCGAATAATGGTGTCAAGTATTCCGAAATCGTTTTCTGCAAGGTTAGCGCCGGCGGCGAGTTCTCGTGACGTGTGTCCATATTCGCTCGGAATAATGGTGCGCGAGACTTTTTCGCCCCACTGTCGACACAAACCTTGACTCTACAATCGTTGTAGGGTTTTCACTACACTGGTAGCTAAACAAACCCAGCCAGAAAGCCCCGCCCATGGAACACGACCTCACACGCGGCAATGTCCTCAAGACCATCGCGGTCTTTGCCCTGCCCTATATGCTCTCGTATTTTTTGCAGATGCTCTACGGCATGGCCGACCTGTACATGATGGGGCAGTTTAGCGGCGCCGCCGGCATCACCGCCGTGGGCAATGGCGCGCAGACGCTCTATATCATTACCGTGACGCTCGTGGGCCTGGCCATGGGAACGACGGTGATCGTCGGCCACGCCGTGGGCTCGCGCCGCTTCGACCGCGCCGAGACCGCCATCGGCAATACCATCACGCTCTTTATGGGCGTCTCGGTGGTGCTGGCCGCTGTCCTGCTCGCGCTGTGCCCGCAAATCGTGGCACTCATTGGCACGCCGGCCGAGGCGGTCGAAGGAACCGCCGCCTACCTGCGCATCTGCTTTGTCGGCATTCCGTTTATCGCCGCATACAACATCCTCTCGGCCATCTTTCGCGGGCTGGGCGATTCGCGCTCGCCCATGTACGTGATCGGCGTGGCATGCATCATCAACATCGCGCTCGACTTTCTGTTTATCGGGCACATGGGACTCGGCCCCGTGGGCGCGGCGCTCGGCACGGTAACCGCCCAGACGGCCAGCGTTGCCCTCGCACTCGTGTGGCTCAAGAGCCGCCGCACGAACATCCACGTTAAGCGCAGCGACCTGCGCCCCCAGCCCGAGGTGCTCGGCAGCATTCTTAAAATCGGCGTGCCCGTGGCCGTGCAGGACGGCTGCATCCAGGTGGCGTTTATGTTTATCACCGTCATCGCCAACCACCGAGGGCTCGTCGACGCCGCCGCCGTGGGCCTGGTCGAGAAGATGATCAGCTTTTTGTTCATTGTGCCGAGCTCCATGGGCGCCACCGTCAGCGCGCTCACGGCGCAAAACGCTGGCGCGGGCAAGGGCGACCGCGCGCGTCAGGTGCTCAAGGACGCCATGACGATCTCGGTGGTGTATGGCTGCCTGATCACGGTGCTGATGTGGCTAGTGGCACCGGCGTTTATCGGCTTTTTTGCCAAGGACGCTGCAGTAGTCGCCGCCGGCACCGGCTATATGCGCAGCTACATTTTCGACGCGATTTTTGCCGGCATTCACATTTGCTTTAGCGGCTTTTTCGCTGCATATGGCAAGAGCTACATCGGCTTTGCGCACAACGTACTAGCCGTGGCGCTCATTCGCGTGCCGGGCGCGTGGCTGCTGTCGAACGCCTATTCCGACACGCTGTTTCCCATGGGCATCGCCTCGCCGTGCGGATCGATTTTGTCGGCGGTCATCTGTGTTGTCGCGTTTACCGTACTCAACCGGCGCGGGGCTTTTGACAAGCTGGTGGCGTAGCGGGGCAACGCGAGATCGCCCTGATCGACGACATCATCAGCGACGACCCCACAACCTACGTGACGCAAATCACGGTGCCGGTTGCCCCGTCCAGATAAGAACTGCCTAGAAAACGTTCGGCTGAAGGCAGAATCTTGACGTTATAGGCCATATTTTGCCTCAAGGTCATCGAGAGCCTCAAAGGCATCACGCGCCGTGCCAGCAGCACGCTCCCGCTCGGCCACAGCTATACGAGCCATCAGACGAGCCTTAGCCTGTTCCTGAACCATGAGGTCGTAGTCCTCGTATCGAAGTACAACAAATTTGCTATAGCCGTTTTTTGTAACAGTCACTGAACCAGGAGCCTCCCAACAAGCTCGCTAAACGCCGGGGACAGTCCCCGATATGGCGGTTTTACTCCTCCGGAATCGGAAACGCACGGATGAACTCTGCAGGCGAGAAGGTCTTGATGGTCGAGCGCACAAAAGCGGCGCGGTCACGCGTGATAATAAAGTCCACGCCGGCACGCTCGGCCATCGCACGGATACAGCCGTCCTCAAAGTCCGGCTCATCGGAATAGGCGGAGGCAAAACAAGCCTCTTGGTCGAGAGACTCTACCGAGTAGCTCTTAAGGCAGTCGCGCACTACCTCGCGCCCGCGCGCCTCGCCGGCCTGTTTGGTGAGAATGTAATACGCGTCCTTGAGAGAGCAGGCCGAAACAACGCCTTCGATAAGCCCCACGTCGACGAGCCCCTTGATCGTTTGCGCCGCTGCGTGCTCCGGCCGGCCCGGAAGCACGCAATCGAGCAGAAAATTGGTATCGAGAAATGCTCTCATAGGTAGCGCTCCCTCGCGACGCGCTTTTCATCTTCAACCGTCATCGTATCGAGCGGCGTTCCTTTTGGCATTTTGGCTACGATATCGAGATACTCCTGGTAGTCCTCATTCTCCGCGAGCATCTCACGGATCTCCTTCCAGGTGATCTTGGGATGCCACATCGTACCCACGTCGCGCTTGGGCTTGTCCGAGCCGCACGTCGGCTTTGCACCCCCGCGCTCCTGGGCAGCGTCATATTCCACTGCAACCGGGCTTTGATAGTCGAGCGGCACGATCTTGAACAACGGCTTGCTCCGCTTGAAGACCACAACCTCCTCGCCCTCATTGGCAACCTTTTCGGCCACCTGCGTAAGGTTTTGGCGCAGTTCCGAAAACGCGACGGTAACCATAACTGCTCCTCTCAACATATATCTTCACTGCTAAGTATACACGTTAATGTTAATGTTAAAGTGTATAAAACTCATCACAATGGGGCAGCCCCGTTGTGGAACCTCACTGCGGGCCCCCTTTGCTTTGTATGAATCTTCTATCGCTCCGGAACGACACCGCTCCGCAGGGTCACCCTCAGCAACCTACATGACGCAGATCATGCTGCCCGCCACCACGCCCAAATAAAAACCTCCCGGAAAGTATCAACCTTTCCGGGAGGTTTTCTAATTTGATTATCGATGTCCTAAGCCTGGGGCACCTCACCAGTAGCCAAGATCTGCTCGAGTGCGTCCTCGTCCAGCACGGGTACGCCCAGCTGCTCGGCTTTGGTGAGCTTGGAGCCCGCTTTGGGGCCAGCGACCAGATAGCTCGTCTTCTTCGACACACTACTCGAAACCTTGGCGCCGAGCACTTTGAGCGCCGCGCCTGCCTCGTCGCGCGTGCGGTTGACGAGCGTGCCGGTGAGCACGAAGGTCAGACCCGCGAGCGGTTGTGCGTCGGCGAGCTCGCCCGCCACGCCAGCGTCGGCTGCAGCTTGCGCGTGTGCGGCGCCCAAATCGACCTCGAGCGACAGGCCCGCCTGACGCAGGCGCTCCAGCACGGCAAGGTTCTCGGGCACGGCCAGGAACTGCTTGACGCTCGCCGCGATCTTGGGACCGATGCCCTCGCACTCGGCGATGTCCTCTTCGCTCGCCAAGATGAGCTTGTCAATCGACAGGAATCGCTCGGCGATGACCTCGCCCACGCTCTTGCCCACGTGGCGGATACCCAGAGCAAACAGCACGCGACCGAGCGGCTGGCTCTTGGACTTGTTGAGCTCGGCGATGATTTTCTCGGCTGTCTTGAGGCCTACCGGAATGGGATCGCCCTTCTTGACGCCCTTTTTGCTGTTGGAGCTGGCATAAGTGCGCCCTGTGTCTAGACCTGCGATATCGTCGACCGTGAGCTGGTAGAAGTCTGCGACATCGTGGATCAGGCCGGCGGCGATCATCTTGTCGACGATCTCGTCGCCCAGGCCGTCGACGTCCATGCAACCGCGGCTCACCCAGTGAAGCAGGCGCTCCTTGAGCTGCGCGGGGCAGTCGATGGAGACGCAACGGTAGGCAACCTCGCCATCCTCGTGGACCACGGGGCTGCCGCACACGGGGCAGACCTCGGGCATCTGCCAGTCGACCGAATCGGCCGGGCGCTTGTCGAGCACCGGGCCCACGACCTCGGGGATTACGTCGCCTGCCTTGTGCACGATGATGGTGTCGCCCTCGCGCACGTTTTTGCGACGGATCTCGTCGATGTTGTGCAGCGTGGCGCGCGCGATGGTGGAGCCGGCGACCGTCACCGGGTCGAACTCGGCAACCGGCGTGAGCACACCGGTGCGGCCCACCTGGATGCGAATTTCGCGCAGGACGGTCTGCTTTTCCTCGGGCGGGAACTTAAAGGCGATGGCCCAGCGCGGTGCGCGGGCGGTAAAGCCCAGGTCGATCTGCTGCTGGAAGCTGTCGACCTTTACGACCACACCGTCGATGTCGTAGTCCAGGTCGCCGCGATGTTCGAGCGCCTGGGCACAGAACTCGTGGACCTCTGCCGGCGTTGCGCAACGAGCCACGTTGGGGTTGACGCTAAAGCCGGCGCTACGCAGCCAATCGAGGAACTCGCGCTGGCTGTGGACGTGCAGCGGATCGGTATCGGCGATGGCGTAGATAAAGGTGGCAAGATCGCGGCGCGCCGTGACCTTGGGGTCCTTTTGGCGCAGGCTGCCGGCGGCGGCGTTGCGCGGGTTGGCGAAGGGGTCGCGGCCCTCGGCATCGGCCTCTTCATTCAGGCGGACAAAGCTGCCCTTGGGCATGTAGACCTCGCCGCGCACTTCGATGGTACGCTCGCGGTCGGCGCCCATATGAGCGAGCGCCGGCTCGGACAGGTGCATGGGCACATCCTTGATGGTACGGACGTTGAGCGACACGTCCTCGCCCGTGGTGCCATCGCCGCGCGTGGCCGCGCGCACGAAGGTGCCGTTTTGGTAGGTAAGCGCCACGCCCAGACCGTCAATCTTAAGCTCACAGGTATAGGTGACGCTGCCGGCGCCGAGCGCATCCTCGGTGCGCTGGAGCCACGCGTCGAGCTCGTCCAGATCCATGGCATCGTCCATGGAATACATGCGTGCCATGTGCGTGACCGGCGTAAACTGCTCGCTCACGTAGCCGCCCACGCGCTGGGTGTAGCTGTCAGGCATTACCAGATCGGGGTAGGTCGCCTCAATTTCCTGCAGCTCAACGAGCATTTTATCGAATGCGGCGTCCGTGATCTCGGGTGCGTCGAGCATGTAGTAGCGGTACGCGTGGTAATCGAGCTCGTGGCGCAGCTCGGCCGCGCGCGTTGCCGCCTGAGCACGGGCATCGGTCGGTGCGGTGGCTTCCGCGGTCGTGGGCGTTTCGGTATCGATGTCCACGCCGTCACCAAACAGGCTCGATTGCTCCATAGCGGCACTCCTTCGCTCGATTTCAAACGGATACTAGAGTACCACCGGTCACGATGGGGCCGAATAACCCTTTCGAACCGCACCGAATCGGCAGCCGCCAGACTGGGGTGGACAGTTAGTTCAGATACGTATAAATCCTAGAGCTGAATCAGGCACGAACACCCCTGTTTCGACTAATTTGGGCTCCTCGAGACCATGTAAACGTCCCGCTCTCCCTTCCAAACACCCATTCGAGCCCCATCCCAATCAAAAATTGTTCAAAACGCATCCCAAGTTGCCCCAGATTTATACGTATCTGAACTAACTGTCCAGGCCATTCCGAACTAAGCCTCTTGCCAGCCACAAGTGATCCGTTTTCCTCCGCCCCCAACGGACCAATAAGAAAAGAGGGGCTGTCCCGCGTTGATGGGACAGCCCCTCTGGCTTCGGCATGTGCGAAATGGCTCGTTAGTAACCCTGGCCGTAGCCCTGACCCTGGCCCTGCTGGCCCAGCAGCTCCTCCAGGTACTGGCGCAGCTGCTCGTCGGTAATACCGCCGTTGCCGGTGTCGGTCGAACTGTCGTCCTGCTGCTGGTTCTGCAGCTCCTCATCGGAGCCCAGCTCGACGGTGACCTTCTTCTCTTCCTTGCCGCGCATGAGCGTGATCTCGACCTTCTCGCCCACCTCGTGGCTGCGCAGCGCGATGATCAGGCCATCGGCGCTCGTAATCTCGTCGTCGCCCAGCTTGGTAATGACATCGCCCTCCTGAATGCCGGCCTTGGCGGCAGGACCATCCTCAACGACGCTCGCCACATACGCGCCGCTATCGGTGCTCAGCTTGTTGGTGCGGGCGTTAAGCGCATTGACGCTCGAAAGCGTAGCTCCCATGTACGGATGCACCGGCGTCTTGCCGTCGATGATCTGGTCGGCAATGTTCTTGGCGTAATTGACCGGAATGGCAAAGCCAACACCCGAGCTGGAGCCCGAGTAGCTCTCGATGAGCGAGTTGATGCCCACCAGCTCACCGTTGTCGTTGACGAGCGCGCCGCCGGAGTTGCCCGGGTTGATGGCGGCATCGGTCTGAATCATGTTGGCATAGATGGTGTTACCGCTGGTAGAGCTCATGGCCGTGGAACGATAGAGCGCCGACACGATACCCGTAGAGACAGACTGCTCGTTGCCGAACGGCGAGCCGATCGCCATGACCCACTCGCCCACGTTGAGCTTGGAGGAGTCACCGATCTCAATCGGCGTGAGCTTGGAGGCGTCAGCATCCTTGAGCTTGATGACGGCGAGGTCGCTCGAGGCGTCGTTGCCCACGAACTCGGCCTCATAGGTGGTGCCGTCGTCCATGGTCACCACGTACTGGTCATAGCCATCAACCACGTGGTTGTTGGTGAGGATGTGGCCCTCGGTATCGAGCACCACGCCCGAACCGACGCTGCCCGAGCTATCCGACTCATCGGCAGACTGCGAAAGCGAGCCATTCTGACTGCCGCTCGAAGTGGCAGTGATGGAAACCACGGAGGGCAACGCCTTGGCAGAAACGGCCTCGGCCAGCGTGGTGTCCTCGGAATCGATCGTGATCTTTTGCGTCGATGAACCCGAAGCGCCCGCCGTCACGGCATTCTTGCCGCCACCGATATCGAGCGTGCCGCTCATAATGAGCGCAATGACCAGCAGGGCTCCGCAGGCGCAACCGGCGAGTGCCGTAATAAAGATCGGCAGCTTTTTGGTTTTGGTCTTGACCACCGTGTGCTTGTTCACAACCTGCTGACCGCCGAGCGGCTTGCCGGTCTGCGTGTCGTAGGCCTGCACGTAGGGAATGTTGCTGCCGGCAGGCGTCGACTCCACCTGCACACGCGGCTGCTGCTGGGTCTCGCCAGCGTTGCCCGCATCCTGGGGACGCTGGGAATCGTTCTCGCTCATGGCTGCGATCCTTTCGTCAAATAACCAAAGGCCCGCCAAACATGTGGCGGGCCATCATTGTTCACGTTGAGTTGTACCCCAATATGCGGGTGCACGTGTATGAGAACGCAATCTTTTAGGAAGGCTTAAGTTCTGTTGCAGATTCGAGAGGAACCCGCACCTGCGTCAAAACCACCACAAAGGTGCCTGTCCCCTTTGTGGTGGAAAGCTAGTCCTTAAACAGATAGCCCACGCCGCGGACGGTGGTGATATGTGCCGCAATCTGCGGGCCCACCTTGGAGCGGATGCGTCGGATGTGCACGTCGACGGTGCGCGTGCCGCCGCAGTACTCAAAGCCCCACACGCGGTGCAGCAGCACCTCGCGGCTGTAGGCGCGGTTGGGATGCGTCGCCAAAAAGCTCAGCAGCGAGTACTCCATCAGCGTCAGGTCGATGGGCTCGTTATCGAGTGTCACCTGGTAGGTAGCCAGGTTAATCTCGAGGTTATCGATGTTGAGCACATCGTCGGCGGTGACAGTCTCCTCCTCGCCCATCAGGCGCTGCGCGCGAGCCTTGAGCTCGTTGGGCGTCGCCGTGGGGCATACAAAGTCGGCATGCGCGTGATTCGGCAGGCGCAGGGTGCCGAGCGCCTCGTCGTCAACGATCACCAACATGGGGACGCCGCCGCGATCGTCAAGCCACTTGGCAATCTGATCGATGCGATCGCTGCGAATGCCGTCGGAATCGAGGATCAGCAGGTCAAAGTCGTGCGCCGCAGTAGGCGAATCGGGGGTAGCCAGGCTCACCTCGACACCCAGGGTGGTCGTCAAGCTGCGGGCAAACTCGTGGAAGCGCGTCGTGCGCGCCATGAACAGGGCACTCTTTTCGGACATATCGGCCTCCAAGGAAATGAGCTCAATCGTACTGGAACAAGCCAGCGCGATTAGGAGTTCGCCAGATAATGCTTGATCTCCCACTCGGTGATCGTGGACTCAAACTTATGCCACTCGTTGCGCTTCTTTTTGAGGAAGAAGCTGTGAATGTGCTCGCCGAGGGCATCCTTCATAAACTGCGAGTCCTCAAAGACGTCAAGCGCCTCTTTGAGCGAGCGCGGCAGCGGCGCGTAGCCGGCCTCGAGCATCTGACGGTCGGTGAGTTTGAGCGTCTCGGCCGTGGCCTCGGGCGGGAGCTCCAGCTTGCGCTCGATGCCATCGAGACCAGCCGCCAGCGTGACGGCGTTGACCAGGTACGGATTGGCCATGGGGTCGGGGCTGCGCAGCTCGATGCGCGTGGACAGCTGCTTGCCGGGCTTGTAGACCGGGATACGGATCATGCTCGCACGATTGCGCAGGCCCCACGTGGCGTACTGCGGCACGGAATCGCCACCCGTGGTGATGCGCTTGTACGAGTTGACCGTGGGGTTGGTGATGGCGCTAATCTCGCGCGCGTGCGCAAGGATGCCGGCCATGTAGTGCTTGGCGATATCGGAGAGGTGGTACCTCTCGTCGTCCTCGCCCCAAAAGACGTTGTTGCCGTCGTGGTCGAACAGCGACTGATGCAAAAACATGGCGCTGCCGTCCTCGCCCGCCAACGGTTTGGGCATAAAGGAGGCGTGGCAACCGCTCTCGTAGGCCTGCTGCTTAATGATGAGTTTGGCCGTGGTGACGGCGTCGGACATACTCAGGGCCTCGGCGTGACGCAGGCTCATGCCGTGCTGCGAGCGGCCGGCGGCGTGGAAGGTGTACTCCACGGGCACGGACATCTTCTCGAGCGTGAGGACCGTGTTGCGGCGCAGGTCGCGGGCGGCGTCACTCACCGAAAGATCGAAGTAGCCCACGTTGTCGAGCGGCTCGGGGGTGTGCTCGTCGGGGAAATAGTAATACTCCAGCTCGGCGCCCACGTTAAGCAGATAGCCAGCTTTCTCGGCCTTGCGGAACATGCGGCGCAGGGCATCGCGCGGGTCGCCGGCAAACGGCTTGCGATCGGGAGTGCACACGTCGCAGAACACGCGGGCGACACCGTTGTGGCTCGGGCGCCACGGCAGAATCTGGAAGGTCGAAGCATCGGGAAACGCCAGCATGTCGGCTTCCTCGGGCGTGGCAAAGCCCTCGATAGCGGAGCCGTCAAAGCCAATGCCCTCCTCAAAAGCGACCTCGAGGTCCTCGGGGCTAATGGCAAAGTTCTTGAGGCGGCCGAGAATGTCGACAAACCACAGACGCACAAAGCGGATGTCACGCTGCTCTACGGAGCGGAGTACGTAATCGATGTTCTGCTGGTTCATGTCGCTCCCCTTTCTTTCGGGCGGGTTTCGACTGGTCTATACCGCAGATACTATCGCAGAAAAATGTTTCCGCAGGGTTAAAGCGTATCAAGCGCTCAAAAAACGTGTGTGAACAGGCGGTCACGAACGAATGGTTAGCGCGAGGTCGATGCGCGGTGTTCGATGTGGCCGGGGATCTCGATGCGCTTAGGGGCGAGCTTTGCGGCATCGCCCACCGTAGTGGTAACGACGTCGATGCGCTCGGACAGACGCTCGACTACGCGCTCGGCAATGGTGAGGGTGTCCTGCGCGGCCGTGGTCACACCGCCAAAGAGCACGTGGTTCCAGGGATAGTCGTCAAACGTTGCGATCTTGAGACCCGCCGGCAACGAAGGTCCCAACTGTGCCAGCGCCTCGGTCAGGCGCAGGAAGACCAGACCGTTGACGGCAATGAGGCCGAGCTTTTTACCCGCATAGCCGCGGATGGTCTCGTCCAGGCGGCCAACGCCCATGGCGCCACCGTCGGCCAGGGTGACGACCTCGCCCGCAAGACCGCGGCGCGAAAGCTCGTCGGCAAAGGACTCGGCGCGCTCGCGACGCACGGGGCTGTCATCGCTTGCCTCGGTGAGCAGGCACAGGCGCTCGCTGCCCGCGACAGCCAAGGCGTCTACCAGGCCGGCGACCAGCTCACGGTTGTTGGAGGTCACCAGATCGACACCGCCGGCGGCAATATCGCGGTCGAGCAGCACGACGGGCAGGCGCCCCGCAGCCGCGGCAATCGCCTCGTCATTGCCGCCGCAGGTGTTGACGACCAGGCCGTCCACGCCGGCATCGATAAGTCTGGTGAGCGACTCTGCCTCCTTGGCGGGATCATTGCCGCTAATGGCCGTCATAAGCGAGCAGCCGCGCGCGGCGGCGCTGGCGGAAAGCCCTTCGAGCATGGCGCTCGAGAACGGGTTAGCAATGTCGGCCAAGATCACGCCGATGAGGTTGGTACGCGAGCTGCGCAGATTGCGCGCGGCGGCACGTGGGCGATAGCCGGTGCGCTCGATAACCGCCGCGATGCGAGCACGGGTTTCCTCGGTCATCTGCCCGGGGCGGTTGTTGAGATAGCGCGAGACCGTGGCCGGGCTCACGCCCGCCTCGGCGGCAATGTCCTTGATTCTCATCTGCGCCATGGCGCACCCCGTTTCCCCATTGTCAGCAGTCTGAGCCATTTTAGGCATTTTCTTAAAAATCTCGCTTGCAAAGTGCCGTAGGTGAGCAGCACCATTTTTGTGTCTCGAACAGATGCGATAATGGGCTAGATAGACAAGTCTTTGGACAGCTCAAAATAGTCGGGATGCAAGGCAATAACCGGGCCCTGCTCCTCGGGCATCAGGTGCAAGTGTGTCTCGGCCAGATAGCTCGCCGCATCGGTATCGCCCCTCTTAATGGCCTCGAGAATCCGACGATGCTGCCGACGAATCGGCTCCCAATCCAAATCCTGCGACACCATACGCAGCCAGTTATACCGCTCAAAATGCGTATTGATGCTCTTCATCCAATCCCACAGCATGTGGCGACCGGCAATCACAAAACACGTCTCATGAAACAGGTTATCCAAGTCGAAAAAGCGACGCGTTTCGCTATGGTCGAGCGACTCGGACTCGGCAAGAATCTGCTCAAGCCGATGCTTTTGCTCGGGCGAGGCGGCCGAACAGCATTTAATAAGCACGCTTCTCTCGAGTTTCTCGCGCAAGAAACAGGCATTCTCGGCACGCTCCATGCTGATTTTCGAGACATAGGTGCCGCTTTTGGGACGCGTTTCCACCAGCTCCTGCTCACGCAGGCGCACAAAGGACTCGCGAATGGGCGTGCGCCCGATTCCCGTCTCCTTTTCCAGACCAATCGCCGAAAGGCGCGTGCCGGGCCTGAGCTCGGCATAGATGATCTTGGAGCGCAGTGCGTTGTATGCCTGATCTTGCAGGCTCTGATAATGCTGGTGTTGTTCCATAAAGCCCTCGGATGAAGCCCACGGTTTGTCGAATATCACCATGTAATACTATCGCATCCCCCGCCCCCTCATAAGTTGCGGTGGAATAGTTCCTGCTCAAAGCCTTCAGCAGCAAAAACAGGAACTATTCCACCGCAACTTCCAACAGTCTTTTTGGGACGGGGCTTTTTGGCCACCCCGGGCCGCAGGTCGGCCCCTTGCCACAAAAGGGGCCCATCTACTACGTTAACGCGGAGAGCCCAGACCATGCTGAAAAGTGCGAAAACAAAACCGCAGATAGAGAGCTTATCGATTTTCAAAATAGCCGACTGTGGTTGACCTCTGCGGCTTAAACGTAGTAGATAGGCCCTATTCGTGGCACAGCACTACTGCACCCCAAATTGGCACCCCGAGCCCTCGTGAGTTGCCAACAAGCTGTTCGTCCAGCGCTTTATCCGCGCGGCATTTGGAAAATAGCACCACCGCAAAACCCGCGAGTAGCGCTTACTTTGCTATATCTCACTATACTTTGCTATATCTTGCTATACTTTGCTATATCTTGCTATATCTTGAGCAAAGGTGGCTCACATGCAAACAAACCCTTTTAAGCCCACAGCAGGTAAAACACCTCCCACGATTATCGGCCGCGAAGATGTACTCGAAGAATTCAGTGAAGGCCTCGCCAACGGGCCTGGTGCCCCGGGGCGCCTAATGCGCATAGCTGGCGTCCGTGGAACGGGCAAGACGGTCCTCCTTGACGAGTGCTCACGTTTGGCGCAAAGCCGTGGCTGGACGGTCATAAAAGAGGTCGCAACCGAGGGACTTTGCCAGCGCATTCTCGAACAGCTGCAGCCCAAATTCCAGGCCAAACACGCCAGATTTGAGCCCACCGTAGCTGGCATATCCATCGGCAGCATAGATATTGAGCGAATCGGCCCATCGCTACGCGACGCCATGAGACAGACAATATCCAAGAATGGAAATGGCCTGCTCATCACTCTCGACGAGGTTCAAGACGCAGAGCTCGATGAGGTCCGAACGCTCTCCATTGCGATTCAGCAGGTTATCGGCGAAGACCTTGATATCGCCTTTGTTTTTGCTGGGCTGCCTTCGATGATTGAAAGCATCATCAACGGAAAGACACTTACGTTTTTGCGCCGTGCCCTCCCCTTTGATCTGAAGGCCGTGGCAGTAACCGAAGTGTCGTACTCCCTCGAGGAAACCATTGAAGCGTCTGGCATGGAGTTGCAGCCAGGTATTGCCGGCCAACTTGCCGAGGCAACGCAAGGCTATCCTTTCATGATCCAACTCGTTGGATACTACGCATGGCAGTTGGCAAGACGCGCACATACAGCGATTATTGGAGAAGAAGAAGCCGAGCGTGGCATTGCAACGGCACGCGAACGCTTCTGCGCCATGGTGATTGAGCCCGCGCTGCAGCGCATTCCGCCCACGTGCATCGCTTATCTGCTGAGCATGGCGTCTTTGGGGCAGACGAGCTCGACCAGCATGGTTGCCGATGCCCTAAACAAAACGCCTCAACAGGTGAGCTCCGTCCGCAGCCGCCTGTTAAGAGAATCGATTATCGAGGCTCCTTCGTACGGCAAGGTCTCATTTGCCATCCCCTACATGCGCGACTACCTCTGCGAACACAAAGCCGAACTGGAAGTTGAACTGTAGAAACGGCAACTTCCCTGCAAGACGAAAACCGTTTTCGTACGGATTTAAAGCAGACGTAAACGGTTTTCGTCTGTTTTACGTTCGGAAATAAGACGCAAATTGCACTTTCGTATGGTTTTACGCCAAACGCAACACGCTTTCGTCCGGCTATGCGTCCCCAATCCAGACGAAAAAGGCCCCGAGCTCGTGTGAGCTCGGGGTTCTTTGTGCCGCACATCAATGAGAGGGAATCGATGCGCACGGGCGCTACTCCATGTAGCCGCCCTGGGATGGCGGAAACCTCGTCGTTCCCCGCCTGATGGGCGTGCTCAAGGCATCCGTCCCCCTCTTTATCGACGTGACCGACAAAAAGCTCGTCGAGGAAACTATCCGCACGCACCGCGATGTGGCCGACGCCATCGCCTCGCGCAATCCCACCGCCGCGCATGACGCGATGTATCTGCACCTGGTGTATAACCGCAACATGATTGCGGAGGGAGCAGAAGCAAAAGGCATTTAGGGCCCGACAATAATCTTTCTTTGGCAAAACGCAAGCGGCGGCCGCCCAACACACAGGGCAGCCGCCGCTTTTTGCAATCGATTGGCGCAAAGGGGTTGATTAGAGCTCGCAGGCAACCTTGTAGCCATCGCCGATGGCGTCGCGGATGTTGCCGCACTTGTTGGCGTCACCCAGCACGTGGGTGGTAACGCCGGCAGCGGCAAGGTCGTCGGCAAGCTTGGTGTTGGGACGATAGCCCATGGCAAGCACCAGTGTATCGGCACCGGTGATGGTGTGGACCTCGCCGTCCTTTTCGTAGCTGATGGTGTCCTCGGTAATCTCGGTCACCTTGGCCTCGGTCAGCACGTGAACGCCCTTGGAAAGCATGCGCGTGATGAGCACCGCGCGGCCGGCACCGCCCTCGTTGGCGGCGAGCGTCTTGGTCATCTCGATGACGGTGACATCGCGGTTGGCCGGCGACAGATCATTGACCAGCGGGGCCAAGTAGTCGGCCGTCTCGCAGCCAACGGTGCCGCCGCCCACGATGACGATCTTCTTGCCCGGAAAAGCCTTGCCGCCCAGCAGGTCGTCGGCCGTCATAACCTGCTTAAAGCCCTGCATGAAGGCCGGAGCGATGGGCTCGGCGCCATAAGCCAGGACAACCTCGTAGCCCGCGTAGTCACGCTGAATGTCCTCGGCAGTAAGCTCGGTGCCAAATACGCACTTCACGCCGGCCTCGGCCAGGCGACGATACTGATACTTGATCACGCGGGTGAGTTCCTGCTTTGCCGGCGGAACGGCTGCGATACGCATCTCGCCGCCCGGCTCGTCCTGCTTATCCACGAGCACCACGTTGTGACCGCGCTTGGCGGCAATGAACGCCGCCTCCATGCCCGCGGGACCGGCGCCCACAACCAGTACGTTCTTGGCCTCAGCGGCAGGCTCGTAGCCGGCCTCGTCGCGCTCCACGTCCGGGTTGACAGTGCAGGAGATGCGCTTGCCAAACATAATGCCGTTCAGGCAGCGCAGGCAGCCGATGCAGGGGCGGATGTCATCGGCGTTGCCGGCGGCTGCCTTGTTGCAGAACTCGGCATCGCACAGATTGGCGCGGCCCATCATGCAGATGTCGGCAGCACCGTCCTCAATCAGCTCCTCGGCAATCCATGCCTCGTTAATGCGGCCGACGGTGGCGACGGGAATGTTCACGTGCTTCTTAATCTCACGCGAGCAAGCGGCGTGCGAGGCCTGCTGCGTGCCGGCAGCGGGAATCGCAGAGCCGCGCTTGATGGTGGTGCCGCCCGACACGTGAATCATGTCGACGCCGGCCTTCTCCAGGCGACGCGAGACGTAGATCATGTCGTTGAGGGTCAGGCCGCCATCGGTGTACTCATCGCCCGAGATGCGGACGTCGATGATAAAGTCCTTACCGCAGCGCTCGCGAATCTCGGCGATGACCTCGAGCAGGAAGCGCATGCGGGCGTCGAGCGAGCCGCCGTACTCGTCGGTACGCTTGTTGTAGAGCGGAGTCAAAAAGCCGCCGAGCATGCCGTGGGCGTGCGCCGCATGGACTTCAACGCCATCGACGCCAGCCTTCTGCATACGCACGGCAGCGTCGCCAAACTGATGCGTAAGCTCGTGAATCTCATCGACCGTAATGGGGCGCGGCGCCTCGCGGGCATAGGACGGGCCCACAAAGGACGGAGCGATCAGGCGCGGCGTGCCCGGAATGTTAAAGGCCATGTAGGCGGGGTGGAAGAGCTGCGGCATGATCTTGCAGCCATACTCGTGGACGGCCGCGGCGAGCTTTTCCCAGCCAGGGATAAACGTGTCATCGTAACAGCACATGTCACCCGGCAGATAGGTATAGGTGGGCTCGACCGTCACGACCTCGGTGATGATCAGGCCTACGCCGCCCTTGGCACGGGCACGGTAATGATCGACCAAGTCGTCGGTCACATAGCCATGATCGGCCAGGTTGGTGGACACCGGCGGCATAAAGACGCGGTTCTTGACCTCGGTCGTACCGACCTTGATCGGGCTAAAGAGCATCGGATAGGCGGAGGACTCCATACAGGCTTCCTTTCGTTTGAGCCGCTCGGCGGCAGTTGCTAACACACTTATCGTATCAGTAACCGCACGGTACCCGACCGCACGCGCTCCCCAGCCTCTGCTCGGCCCACAAAAAAGTTGCGGTGGAATAGTTCCTGAATGAGGCGCTTGGCGCACCAAACAGGAACTATTTCACCGCAACTGATGGGCGGGGTGGAATTGAGGGCTCAGATAGTCAGTCATGCCCTCATCCGCCACTCCCTCACCTACAGCGCGCCGTCCAGCATAAGGTTCACCTTGAGCACGTTGACCGTGGGCTCGCCGAACACGCCGAGGAAACGGCCCTTGGTGCACGCGGCGATGATGTCGCGCACCTCGTCCTCACTTTTGCCCGTTGCCTTGGCAAGGCGCGGGACCTGGTACTCGGCGGCATCCGGAGAGATCTCCGGGTCGAGGCCGGACCCCGAACACGTCACCAGGTCGACGGGCACGGCGTCCATATCGGCATCGGGGTTGGCGGCGCGGATCTTCTTCACGCGCGCATCTATCAGCTGCCGATACTCCTCACTCGCCGGGGACAGGTTGGACGGGGTGCCGTAGGCCATGAGCCCGCCGTCCTCCCCCTCGACGATAGTCACGTTCTGGATGCGGCCCCACATGTGGTCCTCATCCTCGAAGTTCTGGCCGATCAGCTCGGAGCCCACAATCTTGTCGTCGACCTTGATGAGCGAACCGTTCGCCTGATACGGGAACGCAACCTGGGCGATGCCGGTCACGACGAGCGTATAGCCCAGGCCGCAGACAACGGTAAACAGCGCGAACACGCCCAGTGCGCGCGATGCAACACCTTTGAACATACAAACCTCCACTTACATAATGCCGCAGAACGCGAGCAGCATGTCGATGAGCTTGATGAATACGAACGGGGCAACGATGCCGCCCAGACCCCACACGAGCAGGTTGTGGGTCAGCAGCTGTCCGGACGGGACCTCGCGGTACTTAACGCCCTTCAGCGCGGCCGGAATCAGCGCGACGATAACGAGCGCGTTATAGATGATGGCCGAAAGAACCGCGGACAGCGGGCTTGCCAGACCGAGGATGTTAAGCGCGCCAAGGCCCGGGTAGATCGGCGAGAACAGGGCCGGGATGATAGCGAAGTACTTCGCCACGTCGTTGGCCACCGAGAAGGTCGTGAGCGAACCGCGGGTCATGAGCAGCTGCTTGCCAATACGCACGACCTCGATGAGCTTGGTGGGGCTGGAGTCGAGGTCGACCATGTTACCGGCCTCCTTGGCAGCCTGGGTGCCCGTGTTCATGGCCACGGCAACATCTGCCTGCGCCAGCGCCGGTGCGTCGTTGGTGCCGTCGCCGGTCATGGCGACCAGGTGGCCCTCGCGCTGGAACGCGCGGATCTTCTCGAGCTTGCCTTCGGGGGTGGCCTCGGCCAGGAAGTCGTCCACGCCCGCCTCGGCGGCGATAGCGGCGGCAGTCAGCGGGTTATCACCCGTCACCATGATGGTCTTGATACCCATGCGGCGCAGGTCGGCGAACTTTTCCTTCACGCCGGACTTGATGATGTCCTTAAGGTAGACGACGCCCAGCACACGTCGGTCCTTTGCCACGACCAACGGGGTGCCGCCCACCTTCGCAATGCGTTCGACGGCCTCGTCGCACTCCTTCGAGAACACTCCTCCGGCAGCCTCCACATAAGCGCGAACGGAATCGGCCGCGCCCTTGCGAATCTCGCTGCCGGCGTAGTTCACACCGGACATGCGGGTCGCCGCGGTGAAGGGGATGAACTCCATGCCCTTGTCCTCGAGCGTGCGGCCGCGCAGCCCAAACTGCTCCTTGGCGAGCACGACGATGGAGCGGCCTTCGGGGGTCTCATCCGCCAGAGAGGACAGCTGCGCGGCATCGGCGAGTTCTGCCGGATCGACACCGTCGACCGGAATGAACTCAGCGGCCTGGCGGTTGCCCAAGGTGATGGTGCCGGTCTTATCGAGCATGAGGATGTCGACGTCGCCGGCGGCCTCGATGGCGCGACCGGACATGGCCAGCACGTTGGCCTCGTTCAGTCGACTCATGCCGGCGATGCCAATGGCGGACAGCAGCGCACCAATGGTGGTGGGCGCCAGACAGACGAGCAAGGCAACGAGCGTGGTCACAGCGGTGGGGTTCGCCATACCGTTGAGCCCTGCAGAGAAACTCGAGTAGCAGTACAGTGCGAGCGTCACGAGGATGAAGATGACGGACAGAGCAACCAGAAAGATCTCGAGCGCGACCTCGTTGGGGGTCTTCTTGCGGGCGGCGCCCTCGACCATGGCGATCATCTTATCCAGGAAGCTCTGGCCAGGCTCGCTGGTAATTTTCACCACAATCCAATCGGAAAGCACGGTGGTGCCGCCAGTGACGGCAGAACGGTCGCCGCCAGCCTCGCGAACCACGGGTGCAGACTCGCCGGTGATGGCCGACTCATCAACCGAGGCGGCACCCTCGATGACATCGCCGTCTCCCGGAATCTGCTCGCCGGCGCGCACGACCACCAGATCCCCGCGTGAGAGCTCGGTACCGGGAACGACCGTGAAGCGATCCTTATCCTCGACGGACTCGATGCGATGGGCCTCGACGTCCTTTTTCGCCGCACGCAGGGAGTCTGCCTGCGCCTTACCGCGGCCCTCGGCAAGTGCCTCGGCAAAATTTGAAAAGAGGTCGGTCAGCCAGAGAATGACGGCAATGGCAATCACATAGTACGTGGGAACGTCGGCGTCCTGTACCCCAAAAATAGAGGCGATGGCCAGAATGGAGGTCATGGCGGCCGACAGCCACACCAGGAACATGACCGGGTTTTGGACCTGGACACGGGGGTCAAGCTTGGCAAATGAATCGCGCACCGCGCGGCTCATCATGTCTTTTTGCATAGCCATAAATCTGCGACTCCTTTACGCAACCATCTGGAAGAATTCGGCAACGGGACCAAGCGCCAACGCCGGGAAGAAACTCAGGGCGCCAATCAGCAGAACGACGAATACCAGCAGGAACACGAACATGGCATTGGTGGTGGAAAGCGTGCCGGCGCTCTCGGCGACCTTGCCCTTCCCGGCCAGCGAGCCCGCGATGGCGAGCGTGCCCACAATCGGCAGGAACCGCGCGAACAGCATCTCGATACCCAGCAGCACGTTGATCCACGGGATGTTGCAGTTCATGCCGGCGAATGAGGAGCCGTTGTTGCCGCCAGCCGAAGTAAGGGTGTACAGGACCTCGGAGAAGCCATGCGCCCCGCCGTTGTTGAGTTGGTCGACAAGACCGGGCACCATGCAGGCGATAGCGGAGCTCACCAGAATGGCGAACGGGGTGGCGAGACACAGAACCACCGCCCAGCGCATCTCGGTCGGCTCGATCTTCTTGCCCAGGAACTCGGGCGTGCGGCCGACCATAAGGCCGGCGATAAACACCGTGAGGATGGCGAAGCCGATCATGCCGTACAGGCCGCAGCCAACGCCGCCGAACACCACCTCGCCCAGCGCTATCTGGAGCATCTGGACAAACCCGCCGAGCGGGGTGTAGGAGTCGTGCATGGAGTTGACCGAGCCGTTGGAAGCAGCCGTCGTGAAAGCGGACCAGGTGGAAGAGGAGGCGATGCCAAAGCGGCTCTCCTTGCCCTCCATGTTGCCGCCCGCCTGGCCATCGGTCATCTCGATGTTGACCGCGCCGCCATCTGCCAGCTGCGGCGTACCCATATGCTCGTTAACAGCGATGATGCCGGTAAAGACCACGAGCAGGATAAGCATCGCCGCGAAGATGGCCTTGCCCTGCCTGGCATTCTTGACACCGATACCGAAGGTGAAGCAGCAGGCGACCGGAATCAGCAGCAAGCTGGTCATCTCGATGATGTTGGTGAAGGCATTGGGGTTCTCATACGGATGCGCAGAGTTCACGCCAAAGAAGCCGCCGCCGTTGGTGCCGGACTGTTTGATGGCAACCTGGCTGGCCGCAGGACCCTGGGGCAGGAACTGCTCGGTGACCACGCGCGCGCCCTCGACGACCTTGCCGTCGACCTTGACCGTGTCGCCCTCGATCTGGGCGCCGTCGATGACGCTCCAGCCGCCGCCTGCATTAGGCTGGACAGCGACGGGCTCTACGAGCTCAGCCTTCTGAGCCGGCTGGAAGTTGGAGATGACGCCACCGGCAGCCAGGCAGATGCCGAACACGAGGTTCAGCGGGATGAGCACATACAGGACGGCGCGGGTGAGGTCGACCCAGAAGGAACCCAGACCCTGCTCCTTGACCTGACGGAAGCCGCGGATCAGCGCGAACATGACCGCAATACCGGTGCCAGCGGAAACGAAGTTCTGCACGGTGAGGCCCATGAACTGCACAAAGTAGGACAGGGTGGTCTCACCGGAATAGGATTGCCAGTTGGTGTTGGTTATGAAGGAAGCAGCCGTATTAAACGACAGGTCCCATGACACACCCGGCAGGTGCTGGGGATTGCCTGGCAAGAAAGACTGAAGTGCCTGGAGTGCCACAAGAGCCACGAGGCCGATCCCCGAAAAGACCAGCACGCTTGCCAGATAGCGCCTACACCCCATCTGCTCTGCCGCGTCGATGCGAAGCAGACGATAGACGCCACGCTCCACAGGAGCAATCACGGGCGACAGGAACGTATGCTCACCATCCATGATATGGGCCATGAACCGACCGAGCGGAACGGCCAGGACGACGAGCACGGCAAAGTACAAGATGTACTGAATCGCAGCCTCCATAGTTTACGAATCACTCCTCATCAGAATGTAGATGTAATAGATAAAGAGTCCAATGCAGATAACTCCGATGATGGGAATGAGGATGTCCATTTACCGCCCCTTTCACGCGCGGTCCGATGTCTCGGACGCCTGCTCTCGCAAGCGTCTGGGGACAGTAAACGCTTCTAGGGATTAAAGAGGCGTGAGGGCCGGGGCTCACGTCCTTAAGATGCCGTAAAGATGCAGGTAGAAAGCACTATTGCGGCTGCAGTGCGCCTATACTCGACCTCGCGAGCATACAGTGGCGTCCTCACCGCGTATGCACGCATGGACAACGCTTCAGAAAGGCTACGTTATGCAGCGCGACGCATCGGACACTCGCGTCAATCCAGACCTCATCCTCAAGGCAATTGAGAAAGACGAGGTCGCCGATGACGCTCGAACCAGCCGGGGACACCTCAAGATTTTCTTTGGCTACGCTGCTGGCGCGGGCAAAACCTATGCGATGCTTCAAGCCGCCCACGCCGCCAAGCGGCGAGGTGTCGACGTCGTCGCGGGATACATCGAGCCGCACGAACGTCCGGCAACTGCCCATCTTGCACAAGGGCTTGAGAACGTGCCCTGTAAACTCATCGAACACAACGGCATTACGCTCAACGAGTTCGATCTAGATGCGGCTATCGAACGCGCCCCTCAGCTCATCCTTGTCGACGAGCTCGCCCATACGAATGCGCCGGGGTCTCGCCACGACAAACGCTATCAAGACGTCGAGGAACTTCTACATGCGGGCATCGACGTCTATACGACCGTGAACGTTCAGCATATCGAGAGCCTAAACGACATGGTTGCATCCATCACCGGCGTTGTCGTGAGCGAACGAATCCCCGACCGTATCTTCGATGATGCCGACCAGGTCGAGCTCGTCGACATAGAGCCCGAAGACCTACTTGAGCGCCTTCGCGCCGGCCTCGTCTACCGTCCCGCACAAGCCGACCGAGCGCAACAGCATTTTTTTACCGTCGAGAACCTCACCGCACTCCGAGAAATCGCGCTGCGCCGCTGCGCCGATCGCACCGGCCACCTCACAGACGCCGCACGCGTGCTGGGAAACCGTGACTACTACACCAAGGAGCGTATCTTAGTCTGTGTCTCCCCGGCGCCGACCAATCCCCGCATCGTCCGTGCCGCCGCACGCATGGCGAAAGCGTTTCGCAGCGAGCTCGTCGCCCTGTTCGTAGAGAGCCCGCGCACGCAAGCCATGAGCGATGATGAGCGCACCAAGCTTGCAGCCAATATCGCCCTAGCCGAGCAGCTCGGAGCACATATGGAAACCGTCTATGGCGACGACGTCGCGTTTCAGATCTCCGAGTTCGCGCGCCTGTCGGGTATTTCGAAGATCGTCATGGGGCGCACGGGCGAGCGCAGCAGCGTCCGTCAGACCCTCTTCGGCCGCAAATCTCTCGTAGAACAGCTCATAACATTCGCCCCGAACCTCGACATTTACATCATTCCAGACCAGTCGACTCCGCCCTCCCGGCCCAAAGGACGCCGCCGTGCGCTCTCCCTGCAGCCGCCCAGCAGCCGAAACGTACTTCGCACGCTGGCCCTCTCTCTTGTCGCCACGGCAATCGGCACGGCTTTTCGCCATCTGGGATTTGCCGATTCCAGCATCATATCCCTCTATATCCTCACGGCCCTGCTGACCGCCGTCACCACGACGGGGCGTATCTGCACGATCGTATCGAGCGTGCTCTCTGTAGTGCTTTACAACTTCTGCTTCGTCACGCCTCTGTTTTCGCTCGCCAGCTACGACCGAAGCTATCTGGTCACGTTCGGCATCATGTTCGCTACCGCTATGGTCGCCGGCGAGTTAACTGCGCGCATCGCCGACAACGCCCGTACCTCCGCCGAGAACGCATTCAAAACGCGCGTACTCCTCGAAACGAACCAGCTCTTGCAGCAAGCCCATAGCGCGGAGGAGTGCGCCCGCGTCGCCATGAACCAACTCATCAAACTGCTAAAACTCGACGTGGTCTTCTACACCGCCGAACACGGCACGCTCGGCAAGACGCTCTATGAGTCCGCTGGCACCGAAAACCGATCCGCGTCGCTGCTCACCGACTACGAGCGCGCCGTTGCAACCTGGACCTACACCAACAACAAGCGCGCGGGCGCAAGCACGCGGACCCTGCCTGAGGCGCGCTGTCTCTACCTCGCGGTTCGCACCGGCGACAAGGTATTCGGTGTCATCGGCATCGCCCTGGAGGGGCGCGAGATCGAAGCCTTCGAGCATTCGATCGTCCTATCTATCGTAGGTGAATGCGCCTTGGCGCTCGAAAGCGACCGGGCGGCGCAAGAGCGCGAAGAGGCTGCGGTCTTGGCGAAAAACGAGCAGCTGCGCGCCAACCTTTTGCGCTCCATCGGCCATGATTTGAGGACACCCCTCACGGCTATATCCGGATCTGCGGCAATCCTTCGGAAGAGCGACGAGAAGCTCAGCCTCGAACAACGCTGCGATCTTGCCGATGCCATCTACGACGACTCCCTCTGGCTTATCGATACCGTGGAGAACCTCCTCGCCATCACACGCGTCGAGGACGGCACCATTCGCCTCAACTTCACATCCGAGCTCATCGACGAGGTCATCGAGGCCGCCCTCAGCCATGTCGCCCAAGCATCGCATGGACGTGCCGTCACCATCGAGCACACTGACGACATCCTGCTGGTACGCATCGACGTCCATCTCATCATGCAGGTGCTTACGAATCTCATCATGAACGCCTTCAAATACACGCCCGAGGACTCGACTGTCACCATCAGCGCACGTCGCGAGGGCGCGTTCGTCGTGGTGGACGTCGCAGACGATGGGCCGGGTGTGGCAGACTGCGACAAGCCTCATATCTTTGAGCGCTTCTTCACCTCAAGCAATACGCGGCCCGTGGATTCGCGTCGAAGCATCGGCCTTGGGCTGTCGCTCTGCCGCTCCATCGTAGAGGCGCATGGCGGCGTCATCGAAGTTCGCGACAACCACCCCCATGGGGCCGTCTTCCGTTTTACCCTGCCTGCCGAGGAGATCGAGATTCATGAATAATGCCGCTAAGCCACGCATCCTCCTGGTCGAAGATGACCTGACCGTTCAAAACCTCGTTTCGACCGCGCTTGACCTCCACGGCTATGTCGTGAGCAAGGTTTGCAACGGCCAGGCCGCCATCATGGATGCGGTGTCGCACGGCCCCAGCCTCATCATGCTCGACCTCGGCCTTCCCGACATTGACGGTATCGAGGTCATCGCGAAGATCCGAAGCTGGTCGGCAGTCCCCATTATCGTCATTTCGGCGCGCACCGAAGATTCCGACAAGATTGCAGCACTTGACGCAGGGGCAGACGACTACCTCACCAAGCCCTTTTCTGTGGATGAGTTGCTCGCGCGCGTCCGTGCGAATTTGAGGCGCTCCTCGATGGCGTCGAGCGAGTCGACAGAAGCGAGCACGTTTGACAACGGTCCGCTGCATATCGACTACGCCGCGGGATACGCGACGAAAGACGGACGCGAGCTCTCGCTCACCCCAACCGAGTACAAATTGCTCGTCCTTCTGGCGAAAAACGTCGACAAGGTCCTCACCCACACTTTCATCACCCGCGAGATATGGGGCACGAGCTGGGACAGCGATCTGGCGAGTCTGCGCGTGTTCATGCGCACCCTGCGCAAGAAGATCGAAGCAGACCCCTCTCACCCCAAGATGATTCAGACGCACATGGGTGTCGGGTACCGCATGCAGCGTCTCTAGCCCACCCCACAAAAAGTTGCGGTGGAATACGGAGTAGATAAGGCTTTTGACAGCCAAAACAGTCCGTATTTCACCGCAACTGATTTAACGATACCCAAAAATACTCTTCAGCTCGCCTCGCTCGCGCTCAAATGCGCAAAGCGCCCCGCGAACGAATGCCCACGGGGCGCTTTGATGTCCGGACCTTATTTGATACCGCGGCCCAGGTCTTCGGCGATTTTGTCCACGCCCTTAAGTGCGGCGCACGTCTTTTTGTTGGAGCAATGCCCGGTGCAAACGCCACCCTGAGCGCAGTCGGCGCAGGTGCCCTTACGGTGGATGCGCACGCATACCGCGACAAACGCAATACCGATAACAGCCAGTACAACAATATCGATAGGTGCCATAGCAAGCCTCCTCTAGTTAACCATCACTTACTTTACCCCATTCTCCACCTACCAAAAAGGGACAGGTTTATTTTGGTCGGTTTTATCTGCGGAAACGCCACATCTTAACTTCTGGGGCAAAGTAATCTGTCTCCCATGCACAAAAAGCCCGGGGTCGCTGGGACACCCGGGCTCGTGGAAAGGGGTTAATCCTTATTCGGACTTAAGCGGAAACTGCGGCGGAAGCAGTGTTGGTCTCGTCCTCGTCGGTCCATGCATGCTTGGGCATGGGACGGAAGATCTGGAAGAGCATCGCAACCAGCAGCACGATGGCCACAATCGTCCAGATACCAAACTGTCCAAGAACAAGCAAGTTGTAGAACTGGTTGATGAACAGGCCGATCACCCAAGCGAAGGCGCACTCGTAACCGATGGCGATCGCAGTCCACTTGCCGGAATCCATCTGGTTGCGGATGGTGCCAATGGCGGCAAAGCACGGAGCGCACAGCAGGTTGAAGGCGCCGAAGGCAACGCAAGCGCCCATGGTGGGGAACATGCCGGCAAACGCGGTCCACAGGCTCGGGTCGGTCTCGCCCGCGTCGGCGACGGACAGCAGCGAGCCGGCGGTGGCGACGACGTTCTCCTTGGCGACGAGACCCGAGACGGTCAGCGCGGTGGCCTGCCAGGTGCTAAAGCCGAGCGGGGCGAAGATCCAAGCGACCAGGTTGCCGAGCATGGCAAGCACGGAGTAGTCCATGAACTCCTCGGGGATGCCGTCCATCGCAGGCAGGAAACCAAAAGAACCGTTGTAGCTACCAAAGTTGGAGAGGAACCAAACCACGACGGTGGACGCGAAGATGACCGTGCCGGCCTTCTTGATAAAGGCCCAGCAGCGCTCCCACACGTGCAGCGCCCAAGAGCGGATCGCCGGGAAGTGGTAGGCAGGAAGCTCCATAACGAACGGCGTCGGGCGACCGGCGAAGAGCTTGGTCTTCTTGAGCATGAGGCCCGAGGCGATGACGGCAAAGACGCCCAGGAAGTAGAAGAGCGGGCTGATCCACGCGGCGGTGGTGGAAGAATCGCCGATGATGGAGCCCATGAGCAGGGCGATGATCGGCAGCTTGGCGCCGCAGGGGATGAACGTGGTGGTCATGACCGTCATGCGGCGGTCCTTCTCGTTCTCGATGGTCTTGGTAGCCATGACGCCGGGGACGCCGCAGCCCGAGGACACGAGCATGGGGATAAAGGACTTACCGGACAGGCCAAAGCGGCGGAACACGCGGTCCATGATGAAGGCGACGCGGGCCATGTAACCGCAGTCCTCCAGGAAGGACAGCATGACGAACAGCAGGAACATCTGCGGCACAAAGCCGAAGATGGCGCCCAGGCCGCCGACGATACCGTCACAGACGAGCGAATCGACCAGGCCGCCGTCCTCGGTGCCACCCGCCACAAGGGCGTCGTGCACCACGGTGGTAATACCCGGAACATAGGGGCCGTACTGTGCCGGGTCGACCGAGTCGGCATTGTCGCCCGCAGCCTCGACAGCTGCGTCGTAGGCGTCGCGACCCTGGCCGAGCACATACCAGCCGTCGGTGCCGAAGAGCTGGTCGTTGGTGAAGTCGGTCACCGTGCCGCCCAAGGTAGAAACGGCGATGTAGTACACGCAGAACATGATGACCACAAAGATCGGCAGGCCCAGGATACGATTGGTAACCACGCGGTCGATCTTCTCGGAGGTGCTCATCTTGGCCGGAGCCTTGGTCATGCACTCATCGATGATGTGCGCGATGACGCCATAGCGCTCACCGGTGATGATGGACTCGGCATCGTCGTCGCAGTCCTGCTCGCACTGGGCGACCAGCTGCTCCACGCGAGCAGCCTTCTCCTTAGTGAGGTTGATGAGCTTGCAGGCGTCCGCGTCGCGCTCGAACAGCTTGACGGCGTAATAGCGGCGCTTTTTGGCGGGAACGCTTGCCGGCAGATTGTTCTCGATGTGGTCCAGAACGTCCTCGATGGAGGAATCGAACTTGTGCTCCGGCACCTGGCCCTTAGAAGCAGCGGACTTCTTGACCTGCTCGAAGAGTTCCTTGATGCCCTTGTTCTTAAGAGCCGAGATCATCATGACCGGGCAACCGAGCTTCTTGGAAAGCTTGTCCGTGTCGATCTTATCGCCGTTCTTCTCGACCAGGTCGGCCATGTTGAGGGCAACGACCACGGGCAGGCCGGTCTCGATAACCTGAAGCGCCAGGTACAGGTTACGCTCGAGGTTGGTGGCATCGACGACCTGAACGACAACATCGGGCTCGCCGCTCATGAGGTAATCGCGCGAGCATTGCTCCTCGGGGCTGTAGGGGGAAAGCGAGTAGATGCCAGGGAGGTCCGTGATGGTAACGTTCTTGTCGCTTAGGAGCTTGGCTTCCTTTTTCTCAACCGTGACGCCGGGCCAGTTGCCAACGTAGCCGTTGGCGCCGGTGATCAGGTTGAAAAGCGTGGTCTTGCCGCAGTTGGGGTTACCCGCCAGCGCGACATGGATCTGAGAATCCGCCATTCAATCCTTCTTCCTTGTGTGCCTGCGCTGCTTTCTCCGCGCAGGCTGGATAATGTGCTTCAAAGTGCTGCATTAAGTTAGAAAAACCTAACTTTATCTGCAGAAATATACGTAGCAAGCCCCTACTGGACCTCGACGACGGCCGCCTCCTCCTTGCGGATGGAAAGCTCGTAGCCGCGCACGTTGATCTCGACCGGATCGCCGAGCGGTGCTACCTTTACGACCTTGAACGAAGTGCCCTTGATGAGCCCCAGGTCCATAAGGTGGCGGCGAAGCGCGCCCTCACCGTGAAGCTTGACGATGGTGGAGCTCTCGCCCACCTTAACGTCACCCAACGTCTTCATCCTCTTGTCCCCCTTTCGGTTTTTATCAAATGCTGTGGACTAACCGACGGTCATGATGTGCATGGCAACCTTGGAATCGATGCCAAAGCGTGCGCCGAGCACAGTGACGATGATATTGGCGCCACTCGAGCTCACCACGTGGATTTCGCTGCCCTCGACAAAGCCGAGGTCCTTGAGGTGGTGCTTCATATCCTCATTGCCCTTTACACGAGACACGCGCACGGTTTCGCCCGCTTTTACCATCGAAAGCGGCATTGCCGGCATCTGCGGTCCGCAAGACATGAGTGGCTCCTAACGTCAGTTCGTCCTCAACATCGACGCGGTAAAAGTTAACCACGCCTATGTTCGCTTTAGTAAACTAACACGTGGTTAACTTTTTGGAAAGGGTCCCCATTCAGATTTCGAAAAAGTTTCCTATACGAAACAAAAGGGCGCGGCAAAGACCATCTCTTTGCGGTGCCTTGTCATACCAATTTATGCAACAAGGGGACTGTCCCCTTGTCACATTGTTGAGGTTAGAGCGAGAGGTTTCTGATCGACGTGACGCAGGAGGCCTCATCCACGCCCGAAACGCGGAACACGACGTCTTCGCCACATTCGCCACAGAGTGCCATGAGCCCTATAACGTCGCGACCGTCGGTATGGCGGTCACCGATGCTGACCGACACGTCACTACGATGCTTGGCGATAATGTCATAGAGCAGCGCAACCGGGCGGGCATGCAATCCCAACGGATCTTTAATCGTCTTTGTAAACTCGACCATGTCCCCTCCCACGACATCGTACATTCGGCTGGCAAACCCAGCCATGTGGTAGTTATTGTAGCGTTAGATGCTTGTTGAAGCCCGCCAGAAGGCTCAACCGGAAAGTGCGACCCGTTATTTGGCTGGATTCTGGGACGCAGTTTCCCAAAGGGGCCTGTTTGGGAAACTGCGACCCGTTTTGGACGCAAATTCTGGGACGTAGTTTCCGCGACGCCCAGTCAACCTATACCCTCGCAACCTCGGCGTATAAAAAACGAGGGAAGGCACGCGTCCTTCCCTCGCAACGGGCAATATGTAGTCGCTCGCCTACATCAGGCGCAGGCTGACGTCCTTGAGCTGGGCGCCGGAAACGGCACTCGGGGCGCCCGACATGAGGTCGGAGCCGCTGGCCGTCTTGGGGAACGCCATGACGTCGCGGATGGAGTCGGAGCCGGTGAGCAGCATGCACACGCGGTCCAGGCCCAGAGCGAAACCGCCCATCGGGGGCGCACCAAACTTGAGCGCCTCCATGAGGAAGCCGAACTGCGACTCGGCACGCTCCTCGGTAAAGCCCAGAAGCTTGAGCATGGACATCTGCATCTCGGCGTTGTGGATACGCATACCGCCGCCGCCAGCCTCAAAGCCGTCCATGACAAAGTCGTAGGTGCAAGAACCAGCCGCCAGCGGATCGGCCTCGATCTTGGCGATGTCGGTCTCGGTCGGCAGGGTAAAGGGCTGGTGCTCGGCAGCATAGGCCTTGCGATCCTCGTCCCAATGGAACAGCGGGAAGTTGACGACCCACAGGAAGTCGTGGCCCTCGCGCTTGATCTCGAGCGCGTTGGCCATGTGGGAACGCATGCCGCCCAGGATCTCGTCAGAGAGCAGGCGCGGGCCGGCGGCGAACATCACAAGGTCGCCGGGCTCGACGTCCATGCGCTCGCGCAGAGCCGCCATCTCCTCGTCCGAGAAGAACTTGACGATGGGGCTGTTGATGGAGCCGTCCTCGCGGAAAGCGATCCACGCCAGACCCTTGGCGCCAAACGTGGAGGCCACGCCGGCAAGCTTATCGATCTTGGCACGTGCCCAGGCACCGGCGCCCTTGGCGTTGATGGCCTTGACGACAGAGCCCTCCTCGTTTGCGGCAGTCGCAAAGACCTTGAACTTGGAGTTGGCGAAGATGTCGGTCAGGTCGACCAGGTGCATGCCATAGCGGGTATCGGGCTTGTCGGAGCCATAGGTGTCCATGGCCTCCCAGTAGTCCATACGACGCAGCGGCGTAGGCATCTCGACGCCCATGCGGCCGAAGGCGTCGGCCAGGACCTCCTCGAGCGCGCTCATGACGTCGTTCTGGTCCACGAAGGACATCTCGATATCGACCTGGGTGAACTCGGGCTGACGGTCGGCACGCAGGTCCTCGTCGCGGAAGCACTTGGCAACCTGGTAGTAGCGCTCGACGCCACCGACCATGAGCAGCTGCTTCAGGAGCTGCGGGGACTGCGGCAGGGCGTAGAAGTTACCCGGCTGAATACGGCTGGGAACGATGAAGTCGCGAGCGCCCTCGGGCGTGGACTTGAACAGGGAGGGCGTCTCGACCTCCATGAACTCACGGTTGTGCAGCGCCTCCCGAATGGCAAAGGTAAAGTCGGAGCGCAGCTTGAGGTTGGCCATCATCTCGGGACGACGGAGGTCCAGATAGCGATAGCGCAGGCGGGTGTCCTCGCTCGTCTCGATGCCGTCCTCGATCTGGAACGGCGGGGTGACGGACGTGTTGAGCACCTCGGCGTGGTCGGTCAGGACCTCGATCTCGCCGGTCGCGAGCTTGGTGTTGGTGGTCTCCTCACCACGAGCGCGCACGACGCCGTGGATCTTGATGGGCCACTCGGGACGCATGGTCTCGGCGATCTTAAAGGCATCGCCGTCGGAGTGCTCGGGGTCGAAGGTGAGCTGCGTGATGCCCTCGCGGTCACGAAGGTCGCAGAAGATAAGGCCGCCGTGGTCGCGGCGACGACTCACCCAACCGGTGAGGGTGACCTCTTCGCCCACGTTCTCGAAGCGAAGCTCGCCGCAGGTACGGGTGTGCATGGAATGCTCATCGATGGGACGGGTCTGGCTCATACCAGTGATCCTCCTTTATGGATCTGTGCCGCCCCGTGTCGTTCCGGGCGGCGTCGTACAGATTTGCCCAGCCTGCGTAAACCGCGCAGCCAGACATGGCGTTCTATCTTATCGCACCTGTGTCGATGTGCCGCGGAAAAGTGGCTCCTGCCCAAAGACTTGACGGAGACGAAACAATTGATGCGTCGCGGCACCCGTCTGCACGCGTCACGTGCGACAATATGCCCCAATAAAACAGCACTTGGAAAGGCCCGTCATGACTGCACGGCTCATTGTTATGGATATCGACTCCACGCTCATCAACCAGGAGGTCATCGACCTGTTGGGCGAGGAGGCCGGCGTAGGCGAGCAAGTGGCGAAGATCACTGAGCGCGCCATGCGCGGCGAACTGGACTTTAAGCAGGCGCTCGAGGAGCGCGTGGGGCTGCTTGCCGGCTTGGACGAGAGTGTGTTCGAGCGTACCTTTGAGCGCGTGACGTTTACTCCTGGCGCGCTGGAGCTTGTGCGCTCAGCGCACAGCAAGGGCTGGAAGGTCGGCGTGGTAAGCGGCGGCTTCCATGAGGTGGCCGACAAGATCGTGGCCGCCGCGGGCATCGATTTTTGCCTGGCTAACCGCCTAGAGGTCGTGGACGGCAAGCTCACCGGTAAGCTGGCGGCAGACATCGTGACCAAGGAATCCAAGCTCATCCAGCTGCTGGATTGGGCGGTTGAGTGCGGTGTCGACATGGCCCACACCGTCGCGATCGGTGACGGCGCCAACGACATCCCCATGATTCAGGCCGCGGGCACGGGCATCGCGTTTTGCGCCAAGCCCAAAACGCGCGAAGCCGCCCCGTTTGCCATCGATGAGCGCAACCTGATGCTCGCCATGGACATCATCCTGCGCGACTAGTCGATCCTTCTAACAAGAGAATCAGTCTGTCCTATAGTTTCCGAACAATTTTGTCTTAGTGTTCGGAAACATACCCTTTGAGTGCTAGACTTTGCGCCGTCGAAGGGAACATATATGGATAAGCGAGATCTTGAGCAATTGCTGAGCGATGTTGCCGGCGGAGTAGTCACCCCGGCAGTCGCCCTCACGCGCCTCCAGACGGCGCCAACCGCCGATCTGGGTTTTGCGCAGCTCGATCTTTCGCGCGGGGTGCGCCAGGGAGCCGGCGAGGTTGTCTACGGCGCCGGTAAAACCGCCGAGCAAATTGCCGCCATTATCGAAGCGCTGCGCGATGCCGGTCAGGAGCGCATCCTGGTCACGCGCCTGGACAGCGAAAAAGCAGCCCGTACCTCGGAGCTTCTCGGCAACGACATCGACCTGGGATATGCCCCGAACGCCCAGCTCGCCCTGGTGGGTGGCAAGCCCTCCCCCACCGGTAACGGACGCGTTGTCGTCGCCTGCGCCGGCACGAGCGACCTGCCCGTCGCCGAAGAGGCGGCACTGACGGCCGAGTTCTACGGCAACGAGGTCGACCGCCTCTACGACGTGGGTGTCGCCGGCCTGCACCGCCTGCTCGCTCACGCCGAGGAACTTGCCCAGGCGCAGGTGGTCATCGCCATCGCCGGCATGGAAGGCGCCCTGGCGAGCGTTATCGGCGGTCTGGTGAGCTGTCCGGTCATTGCCGTTCCCACCAGCGTGGGCTACGGCGCGAGCTTTGGTGGCGTAGCCGCGCTGCTCGCCATGCTCAACTCCTGTGCCAGTGGCGTTTCGGTCGTCAATATCGACAACGGCTTTGGTGCCGCCTACCAGGCAAGTCTTATCAATCATCTGAGCGCCGGTACATCCCGCGCCCGTTAAGGAGCATTCCATGTCCAACCATCAGCATACGCTTATCATCGACGGCACCTCGGGCATCAGCGGCGATATGACCGTCGCGGCCCTGCTCGACCTGGGCGCCAGCGAGGAGCACCTGCGCGAACAGCTCGCCACGCTGCCGGTCGACGGCTTTTCGATCTCCGTGACGCGCGTAAACAAGCATGGCATCGACGCCTGCGATTTCGACGTTCAGCTGGCAGAAGAGCTCGAGAACCACGACCACGACATGGCATGGCTCTACGGCAACGAAGCAGCTGCCGAGCACACGCACGAGCACGAGCACCACCATCATGACCATGACGAGCATGAGCACTGCCATGAGCATGATCATGAGACCCACGGCCATGGCCACGAGGGTCACCATCACGCCCACCACCATCACCACCGTTCTTTGGCGGACGTCACCGCTATCATCGACGGCTCGCAGCTAAGCGATGGCACCAAGCGTCGTGCGCTCGCCATCTTTACCGCGCTCGCCGCCGCCGAGGCAAAGGCCCACGGCAAAACGCCCGAGACCGTCATGTTCCACGAGGTAGGCGCCGTCGATTCCATCGTCGACGTCTGCTCTGTCGCCATCTGCCTCGATGACCTGGGCATCGAGGATATTGTCGTCGAGTCGCTCTCCGAGGGCCACGGCACCATCCACTGTGCCCACGGCCTCATGCCCATTCCCGTCCCCGCTGTCGTCAACCTGTGCCAGGCGGGCAATATCGCCCTCACGCCTGCACCGGTCGCCGGCGAGCTCGTGACGCCCACGGGCGCCGCCATCGTCACCGCGCTGCGTACGTCCGACCAACTGCCCTCACGCTACCGCATCGAAGCCGTCGGCTACGGCGCTGGCAAGCGCCCCTACGAGGGTTGCTCCGGTACGCTCCGCTGCCTGCTCGTTCACGCGGACGCATAGCCATGGATGCCCGCAAGGCAAAAAGCCGCGCTGCCATCGTTTCGGCGTTCTCCGAGCTGCTGCGCGAAGAGGACTACGGCAAGATCACCGTCGGCGACATCATCGCGCGCGCCCACGTAGGCCGCGCGACATTCTACGGCCTCTTTAAGAGCAAAGACGACCTACTGTCCGAGCTCGTGAGCGACATCTGCACCCACGCCCTCGACGACGATGGTACGCCGCTCGACGACCCACTCGTGCAAGTCGAGCATATCCTCAACAACCTCTGGGAACGCCGTCAGGGCGTTCGAGCCCTCGTAGCCGGCGCCGGCTCACGCGTCTTCGCCGACTGCCTCCGCAAGACCATCATGTCGCGCGCAGCCGAAACCGTCCCCGTCGACCCCGCAGGCCCCGCCGCCACCATGGACCGCAGCTTCTTACTACACCACATAGCCTCAAGCTTCGTAGGAATGGTCCAATGGTGGGCCTGGCACAACTTCCAAGCAGCCAAAGCCGACGTAGCCAAAGACTACCTCTCAGCCATAAAACCCCTCTTCAACTAAACGCCCCATCCCATCCCAAGGCGTCGCCCCTTCCCAAAGTACCGCTTGCATTTCAAAGCACCCAACAGCCAAGCGCCCACCACATCCAAATTCAGATATATATGTTGGGTTGCTTGTTCGAACACAGCCAAGAATGCCCAGGGCTCGGTAGGGGTTAACTTTCCAACGCACTCCGCAGGACGCAAAAAGGCTCGCCGCACGAAGTGCGCAGCGAGCCTTTTTGCATGTCCGAGGACGCGTTGGAAAGTTAACCCCTACCGAGCCCGGACCTTATAGAGCCGTCCTTTGACTAGAACATGCCCAAGAAACCATGCACAAACAGCGCGGCCACAATAGCACCGACAAACGGAGCGATGCCAGGAACAAGCAGGCCGTACTTCCAGTTGTTGTCAGCCTTGTTCTTGATCGGCAGCACCTGATAGGCCATGCGAGGACCAAGGTCACGAGCCTGGTTCATGGCGAAGCCGGTGATGCCGCCCATGCCCATGCCAACGGCCCAAACGATCAGGCCAACGCAGATGGCGAGCATCAGAACGTTCTCGCCAGCGCGGCTAGCAGCGGCAAGGATGGCGCTGATGAACACGAAGGTGCAGATGGCCTCGCAGAAGAAGTTGCGGGCATAGTTCGTGCCCTCGGTGGTGGGGTTGGTCGAGAAGATGTTGCGCTGGGCAATGGGGTCGACGACGCCCTCGGAAGCCTTGAACTCATCGGCATACATAAGCCAAGCGATTACGGCGCCCACAAAGCCGCCGAGCATATCGGCAATCATGAAGGGGATGCAGCTGCTCCACGGCACCAGACCGACGATGCACTGGGCAAGCACCATAGCCGGGTTCATGCACACGGCGCCGCCAAAGACAAACAGGCAGACCGAGATGCCAAAAGACCAGGTGGTGATGGCAAACATGTGGCCGGAGCCCTGATACTTGGTGCCCTTGAGCACGGTATCGCAGTGCACGCCCACGCCAAAGATGATCATGAGGGCCGTTGCGCCGAATTCGCAGAGGAGTTTGGTAAGCATAAAACCTTATCTTTCTTGTCGGTTATAAACGATTCGTTTAGGCCGCGTACTAGTGCTGCGCGACGACAACGCCCAGGCCATCGGGAATGACGGCCACCTTGGCATCGACACCCTTCATCTCAAAGGCGAGCTTGAGCGCCTCATCGAGAGTGTTGACCGGCGTCATGTGCATATCCTTGATCATCTGGTGATCGCACAGGTCGGTGACCATGATCACAGGGTGATGCGCCAGGATGCGGGCAAAGATCTGGCTCGTCCACTGGTCGGGCAGGGTCTCGTCCTTAGGACGGTCGATGCAGGCGCGCTCAAACTCCGCCGGATCGTTGTCGGCGATGTTGTGATAGAAGCCCTCGCCACCGTGGCCGTCGGCACAACCGGCGACGTCGATGATCACGCCGCCCTCGGGAAGCGTAGCCTCGGCAGAGCACATGCCCTTCACGGCCTGATAGATGTTCTGGTCGAGCGGGTAGCCGCCGTTGGTGGTGATGGCAATCTCGCACTCGACGGGCTCAACGCCGGCAAGGCTCTTCACGAACTCGCAGCCAGCCTCGTGCGCCTTGTGGATGTCGCCGGCAAAGGAGCCGATGACCTCGTGCTTGCCGTTGAGCACCACGTTAAGCACAAAGGCAAGGTGAGCCATCTCGGCAGCGGCAAACATGTCCTCGCTCACGTGGTTGTGGCACAGGTTGCCGGCACGCGAGTGGGAATCATTCACAAACTGACCGTTGTGGTTGTACATGATGGTCTTGTAGCTGGCGATGCCAGGCAGGACGGACTTGCGGCTACCAGAGAAACCGGCAAAGAAGTGCGGCTCAATAAAGCCCTCGGCAAGCAGCAGATCGCAATCGGCGGCAATCTTGTTGATGATGCACTCGCCACCGGAAGGCAGGGTGCCGATCTTTTTCATCATGCTGTCGTCAGTCGCGACGTGCATAACGATTTCCTCGTTGGCAACGATCTCCTCGCCGTACTTGTTGACGAGCTCCTCGTGCGTCGAAGGACGATGCATACCCGTAGCAACCAGAATGCGAACGCGCGCCTCAGGCGCAGCGGAGTGGATGTGATGCAGCAGAATAGGCATCGTCACACGCGAGGGAACGGGGCGCGTATGATCGGAGCTAATGATGACAATATCCTTCTTGCCAGCACAAAGCTCCTCGAGCGAAGGCGAGCCATAAGGGTTGGCAAGTGACTCCTCTACCAGCTCTTCCTGTGATTTCGTGGTCTTAAACTCGTTTTGATGACCTTCCATCACACCCGCGAAGTTCTTATCCTCGAGCTCCAGATGCAACGTCTTGTGGTCAAACGGCAGTTCACATTCAAACAATGACGAGCGCCCTCTTCCTTTCAACTGACACACTAGATAAACCGTTGGAAGGATACGCCGCTCACCGAAAAACACCACCGTCCACCGACTCATTAACACAACGTTCATATTTGACCCACAATAAAACGGCCGCGACCCCAAAGGGGACCGCGGCCGCCTGTCAAAGACACTATAGACAGGATGATTTACGCAGCGCCGAGGCAAACATCTAGCCCGAGACGTATGCACGTAAGCCATTTTGCATAAATGCGTTAATTAATTGCATAAAACGGCGCATGGATTTCTAGCCGTAACAGGGTGGTACCCTCCGGAGCGTGCATTTTTGCGAGTATTCAGCATCGCGGGATAAGATTTTGGCGTCAAAAGTCTTTCAAAAGGTAGATAGTCCTCATGACTCGTCCCATCTGGATAGCATGCGGCGAGAAACCAGCCATATATGAACATCGCCAAAGCCCAATCGTCGTGCAAAAGCATCAACAGGGGCCGCGAACGTCACCCACAGCCTTATGCACCAATCTTTGGCTGCTGAAAACTCCGTTTTTTGCACGTCGCCCCAAGCACCACCCTCACCCAGCGGCTGATCCGCCGAAGAGCAGACATCGCAGGGTCCGCCATTAGTTTACTTTTAGGCACACTCCGCAGGACGCAAGAAGCCCTCGCCACACTCCACATTAAGCGCGAAGCGCGCCATTCTTCTCCTCAGCTTTAATCCCCGAAGACCGAGGACGAAGGGACCCGACGGGTTTCCCTCTGAATGCATTCCGCAGCACGAAGCCCCCTTATCCGCAGCTCCAGAGGAGCAGGATAAGGGGGCTTCAAGTGCGAGGACGCATTCAGAGGGAAACCCATCGGGTCCCGGTGAGAGCCACAGGGCTATCGATTACCCCGTGTTCTGCAATCCTGCCGAGACGCCGGTCACAGTCGAAAGAATCAGGCTCATGTACTCGGCCTTCTTCTCCTCGGTCATCTCGTCCTGGTTCATACGCACCTCGCGAAGGGCGCGGACCTGGGCGATGGACAGAGCATCGACATAGGGGTTGCGCACGCGAACGGCACAGCCAAGCACACGGCGGCGCTGCAGCGGCCACTCGTCACCGACGATGGCAAGGACCCACTTACGAGTGAGCTGCATCTCGGTGAAGACCTTCTCGGATAGATCCTGGCGATCGCCCAGGTGCAGATACATCTTGGCGATGCGCTGGTCAGTCTTGGCGATCGACATCTCGATGTTGTCGATAAAGGTGCGGAAGAACGGCCACTCCTGGTAGGCAGCCTTAAGCTGGTCCAGATCGCCAAACTGCTCGCAGGCGGTGCCCAGGCCGTACCAAGCGGCCAGGTTAATGCGTGCCTGGCTCCAGCTGAAGATCCACGGAATGGTACGCAGGTCGTCGAGCGACTTGGCACCCAGGCCGCGCTTGGCGGGACGCGAGCCGATCGGCAGCAGACCGACCTCGGTCAGCGGCGTCACGGTCGAGAACCACGGTGTAAAGTCCTCGGTGTTCAGCAGGTCCAGATAACGCTCGTGGCTTGCGGTGTTGAGCTTCTCGGCCATATCCCAGAACTTCTGCGTGGTCTCGGTGTTGGTCTTCTCGACACTCGGGGCCGACTGCAAAAGCGTTGCGGCAGCAACGGACTCAACATGGCGCTGAGCCAGCGTGCGGTTGCCGTAACGGGCAAAGATGACCTCGCCCTGCTCGGTGAGCTTAAAGAAGCAGTTGACCGAACCCTTGGGCTGCGCCAGCACGGCCTTATTGGCCGGGCCGCCACCACGGCCCACGGCACCGCCGCGACCGTGCATGAGCACCAGGTCGATATCGTTCTTCTCGGCCCACTTGGCGATGCGCTCCTGCGCGGAGTGCAGCGCGAGCATGGCCGTGGTAGGACCGGCGTCCTTGGAGGAGTCGGAATAGCCCAGCATGACCTCCATGCGGCGGTTGGTCTGGGCAAGGCGCTTTTGCACCACGGGCAGCGTAAGCATCTGGTCGAGCACGTCGACGCAGCCCTCGAGGTCCTCGAGCTGCTCGAACAGCGGGATCACGTCGAGCTCGGGGACATCCTCCTCGTGTGCAAAGGACAGGTGGGCAAGCTCAAAGACGTCGGCCACATGCTGGGCGCTCTTGGTGAACGAGATGATGTAGCGGTGCGCCATCTTCTTGCCGTAGCGCTTTTGGATGGAGCCGATAGCGCGGAAGGTATCGATGACCTCGCGCGTCATGGGCTGCAGGTCGCCATGGATACCGTTCTCGTGGATATCCTTAAGGGCGCGGGCATGCACCACGGAGTGCTGACGGAACTCCATCTCGACCATATGGAAGCCGAAGGACTCGACCTGCCAGATGATGGTTTGGACCGGGCCGTAGGCAGCACGGACGGCACCGCAGGCGGCCAGCGAACGCTGGACGACGCGCAGGTCATCCAGGAACTCGTCGGCGCTGTGGTACATGGTGTCGGTGATACGACGGACGGTGGCGTTCAGGCGGTCGGCCATGACGAGCATGACGGCGCGATGCGGCTCGTGCTCGGAGATCAGCTCGGCGCGGGCCGTGTAACGAGGGCTCATCTCGACCTGATGGTTCCACAGGTTAATGAGCTCGGCCGACGGCTTGCTGTAGGTAGCCTCGAGCGTGAGGTTGCGGCCGATGTGGCGGCACTTGTCCTCGAGCTTGAGCACCATGTGCGTAAAGTACTTGGCGGCGACCTCACGGCTCACCTTGGCGGTGACGTTGGGGTTACCGTCGCGGTCGGAACCGATCCAGCTGCCGGGATGGAAGAACGCCGGGCACAGCGGCGGCACAGTACCGGCCTTGTCGCCCAGCACCCAATCGTCAAAACGACGATAGATAACGGGGATAACGTCGAACAGCGTGTTATCGAAGATGTCGATGATGGTATCGGCTTCCTCGACCGGCGTGGGCTTCTTGAGCGCGATGGGACTCGTACGCACCAGGGCGTCGATCTCCTGCAGCATATGGCGCTCGTTCTCCACCAGGTCGGAGCCGCCCAGACGCGGACGCTCCTCCAGCAGGTTGGAGATACGGCGGATCTTGCCCTCGACGGCCTTACGACGGGCCTCGGTGGGATGTGCGGTAAAGACAGGGTGGAACTCGAGCTTGTCGAGCAGCTCGTTGGCACCCTCGACACCCAGCTCATTCACCAGCTGGTGATAGGCAACGGTAAGCTCGTTGGCAGGATCGACCTCGGTATCGGTCGACGCACCGGCCTCGCGCTCGCGCAGCTGCGCCACACGGTAGTTCTCCTCCGACAGGTTTGCCAGATGGAAAAAGCTCGTAAAGGCGCGAACGATGACCTGCTGCTTATCGAGCGGCAGGCTGTCGATCAAATCGACGACCTCACGAAATGCCACGGCAGTGGGCTCGTCGGCGGTGGGCACGCCCTGCTCGTCGACGGCTTCGTCGGCAGCGCAGGTACCGGGGTTGCCGGCATTGACCACAATCTCGGCTGTCAAAATCTTGTCGAACAGGTCCGCGATCTCGGGATCATACTCGCTAAGCACACGGCGCTCCAGGCGCAAGAACAGCGCCAGATTGTCGCGCAGCTCCTCGGGGATCTCGATCTCGGCGAGACGCTCCCTGGACTCGGCATTCGAGCCGATTCGGTTAACGAGGCGGTTGACCACGGCAGCGACGCGCGCCGCGGCTTCGGGTACAGACTGGTTGCTTAGGTTCTCAGCCACGTTTCCTCCCATTCCTCCTTCTATGCACGTAACATGCGGTATTCATTATAGGCGCTTGAGAAATACTTTCGACACTGATTGCGCTTTACCACACAAAAGTATTTTCTGCATTGCAAAGATTTTTGCCCTAAATGGTCGTATTTCTCGGTGGGCGGCATACGTAAACGGGGGCATTCCGCATAAAAGCGAAACACCCCCGTAACAATCGCTCTCCATGAGCAGGGCACGTTAGCAGGCCCGAAGCTCAAAAAGATGCGCTACAGGCGCTCGCGAACCGCCTCGACGACGTTGTCCAGATCGGCGAGCACCTCGTCATGGCTCTGCATGTCGCGCACTTTGACCTTGCCGGCGGCAAGCTCGTCGCCACCCAGGACCAAGATGAGCTTGGCGCCTACCTTATCGGCTTGCTTAAACTGGGCCTTGAGCGAACGACCCTGATAGTCGGCCTCGGTCACGATACCTGCGGCGCGAAGCTCCTGCGTAATGGCAAAGACGTTCTGACGCAGCTCCTTGCCGGCGTTGGCGACATAGACGCACGGGGCCTCATCGGCACCCAAATCGCTGCCAAAGGCCTGCAGGGCCAGCAGGGCGCGCTCAAAACCGACAGCAAAGCCGACGCCCGCCGTGGGCTTGCCACCCTCGAGCTCGACCAGGCCATCGTAGCGGCCGCCGCCGCCGATGGAGCCGACGCCGGCGCCAGGGGCCTCGACCTCAAAGACAGTACGGGTGTAGTAGTCCAGGCCGCGCACCAAGGTGGGATCCTCGACATACTCGATACCGGCGGCATCCAGATAGCGCTTGACCTGCTCGTAGTGCTCGCGGCACTCATCGCACAGGTTGTCACCCATCAGCGGAGCCTCGGCCATGATCTCGCGGCAGTGGTCGTTCTTGCAGTCGAAGGCACGCAGCGGGTTGAGCTCGGCGCGCTCGCGGCACTCATCGCACATCTCGTCGGCGTGATCGAGGATGAACTGCTTAACCTGCTCGCGATAAGCCGGACGGCACTGGGCGTCACCCATCGAGTTGATGAGCAGACGAAGCTTGGAAAGATCGAAGCCCAGGCGCTTGTAGAACTCCATGAGCATGATGATGCACTCGGCATCTGCCGCCGGATCGGGAGCGCCGAGCCACTCGATGCCCACCTGGTGGAACTGGCGCAGGCGGCCCTTCTGGGGACGCTCGCCGCGGAACATGGCCTCGGCGTAGTACGCCTTAAACGGCGTGGAGCCCTGGGGCACCAGATTGTTCTCGACGACGGCGCGCACCACGCCGGCCGTGCCCTCGGGGCGAAGTGCTAGGCGCTGCTTGGGCTTAAGCTTGGTGTCGGTGCCCTCGGTAAAGACGCGCTCCAGGTTGGCGCCGCTAAACACGCGGAACATCTCCTTGCGCACGACGTCGGTCGACTGGCCGATACCGTGGACAAACACGTCAACCTGCTCGATCGCGGGCGTCTCGATGGGCTTAAAGCCAAACGGCTCGAATACGCTGGCCGCAATCTGCTGCATCTTTTGCCAGGCGCGCATCTCGGCGCCGATAAGGTCGCGGGTTCCCTCCGCCTTCTGTGCCTGCATGGGCAAACACCTTTCTTTTGTATCGCGTCATAGGTAGTGGACATTATACGGCACAAAGCAGCAACGCGGCGGCGCGTCTGACCGAACGAGGGTATGGGGACTCGTTCGGCCAGATGCGCCGCCGCTATTTGTGATCCCTTTTCCTCCGTCCCCTTCGGGTCACATGATCTGCTGGGGACGGAGGAAAACGGATCATTTCGTAGGCCCGTGGCCGCCTTGGAAACCGAATGATGGTACGAGCATCCATTCGGCTTCCAGGGCGGCCACAAACAGAACGGGGCAAACAGAAAAGAGCGACGGACGTCTACTCCCCCGCCACGCTTGCACGCAGCTTGGCGGCGATGGGCTCAGACGCCAGCAGAAACACCAACATAGCCACCGAGCACACCAAGCAGACAATCCAGGTGCTCGCAAAAGAGCCCGTGGCATCGGACAGCACACCCGAAACGATGGCGCCCACGGTGCCGCCGACCATCTTAAACAAACGAGTAGCAAGATTGGGTGCTACCGGTGGTCGGCGATGTAGCCCAAAGCGACGGCGGCATAAGCCGCGGCGCCAAGGGGAAGCTCGGCATCGCTAAAACGTGCCTTGGGATGATGCTGAGCAAAATGCTCGTCCGTATCAGTCACGGCAGCGCCCACGGTAAAGTACGCACTCGGGATCTCACTCGAGATAAGCGCAAAGTCCTCGCTCGCCATGGCGTGGAACAGCGGCAGGAAGGCGACCTTGGGCAGCGTCGCACCCACATAGCCAAGCGAAGCCTGGGTCATGTTGTCATCGAGGACGAGCGGGGGAACATCCGAGAGGGTCTCGATGGCCGCCGGCGTGCGATAGGTCGCGGCAACACCTTTGACAACCTCCGCGATGCGGGTCTTGAGGTGCTCCATGAGCTCGACGTCGAAGCCGCGCAGTGTGCCTTCCAGCACGCAGGTATCTGGAATGACGTTGGCCGCTTGGCCACCGGCAAACTTACCCACGGTCAGTGCGACCTCCTTGGCCGCCGGCACTTCGCGAGCGATAAGCTCCTGGAGTGCCAGGTGCACATGCACACCGGCCGTTATGGGGTCGATGCAGATCTCGGGGCTGGAGCCGTGGCCACCCTTGCCCTGCAGCGTGATGCGGAAACCGTACACGCCCGAGAGCGCCGGACTCCCATAGAGCACCAGGCCAAGCGGCGACTGGCTGTTGACATGCATGGCAAAGGCCGCCTGAGGACGCGGGTTCTGCAGCAGGCCATCGGCGATGGCAGCGCGTGCCCCTTCAAAGGTCTCCTCGCCCGGCTGGAACAGCAGTTTGACGGTGGCATTGGCGTCGACGAGCTCGGCCTCGCGGGCCTTGAGCATACGAGCCGCACCAAGCAGCGCCGTCGCGTGCATATCGTGACCGCAAGCGTGCATGCAGCCGTTGGTGGATGCAAAGGGCTCGCCGGATTCCTCGGCAACGGGCAGGGCGTCCATGTCGCCACGAAGCATGATGACCGTACCGGCCTGCTCATTCGTGCAGACGCCATTGCCTTGGGCCGCGGCGGCACCGGCGCCGACAAGGCCCACAACGCAGGAACCATCGACGAGCGTAGCAAATGGGATGTCCATCTCGGTCAGGCGCGCTTGGATATACGTAGAGGTCTGCGGGAGGCTATTACCCAGCTCGGGCATCTGATGTAAATCGTGTCGCCACGCAGCGAGCTCGTCTGCAAAAGCCTGAGCTTCTGCAACAAGACCGTCACCGATAGCGGTCTGCGCCGCCGCGGTGGCCTTGGGCGCTGATTGCGGTTGAAGATCGGACAGTGCTGGTGCCATAGATGCCCTCCAGTAACGTTTTTGCAGCAAGCACTTTGATAGTGTAAAGTGCAAGGTACTACTTTAAGGGCGACGCATAAAAAATGCCGCCCCGGGAGACGGCGCAACAAATTGTTTACAATTGCAGACGCGGCTTTCGACGCAAAAAATCGAAATGCGTCTCGCTCAAGATAATCGAAAGAAAGATGAGCGCGAAGCCGGCGAGCAGGCGCGAGGTGAGCGCCTCCCCCATCAGCAGCACCGAGAACAGCACACCCGAAGGCGACTCCATCGAAAGGAGCAGCGAGCCCGTCGAGGCCGGGACATGCGCCAGGCCGACGTTTTGGATGAGCAGAGCCACACATGTGCAGCCCACCGAGAGAAACGCCATCACACTGATAAAGCTCGGCGTCCAAACGGACAGCGGCGCTTGGGTCTCGAATAGCAGCGACGAGATCAGGCTCAGCACGCCGTTGCCCACAAACATCCAAAACGTGATGACGTTGATGTCCATCTTGCGGCCATACTTGGCGGTCACCGCCATCTGGATGGCAAAGAAGACCGCACCGCCCAGTGTGATGACATCGCCGACATTGAACTCGACGCTATCGAGCGCCACCAGACCAATGCCCGCCAGGCACAGCAACGCGGCGCCCAAGTTGTAACGGGTAAGCTTTTCGCCGCTTAGGACGTAGCTCGCAAACGGCACGAGGATGCAATAGGTACCCGTCAAAAATGCACTCTTGCCCGCCGTGGTCTGTGCCAGGCCAATCGTCTGCAAACCGTACGCGCCCCACATAAGTGCGCCCATACCAAGCCCGACGATAAGGTTGCGGGCATTAAAGTGCGCGATGATGCGTTTGTGGAAGATGGCGAACATAACCAGCGAAGCCGGAAGAAAACGAATATAGAGCAGTTCGAACACCGGAATGGTGTCGAGCGCATCTTTCATGGTGGTAAAGGAATAGCCCCAGATGACCGCCACCGATAGCAGCAAGACCTTCCAGAAGAACGGGGAACGCGCGCCGGCGCCGCGGGAGGTGCCGCCGGCGCCCAGGTCCTCCCGTGCGACAGGGCTATCGGGCATGTTTTCGATTTCGTTGGCAGCGTATTGGGCCATGGAACATCCTCACACTCAATCTTGGCGTGGTGTCCGCACGCGTATGGCTGCGTGCCGCCTCATGGTCAAATAAAAACGGGGCGCACCGGACCCCCGGCACGCCCCGCTACTGTAGCAACAACCAAGCAGCCCACGCAATTCACCGCGCTAAAGCGTCGGCAGAGTTTTGTTCCGCCGTTCTACCGAACGGCGGACCGGCCGACGCTGCGCGAGCCGCATTCACGCTGCGTCAGCGTTAACGCTGCCGCACTAAATCAGCTTTGTGGATTCCAGCTTTTCGATGATCCAGTCGTTGGCTTTGATGACCGGACGGCGGAAGACGACGCCCAGGGCCAGCGACGGAATCAGATAGCTCACCAGAATGCCCAGCTCAACCCAGTACTCCATATGGTAGGCGCCAGCCATGGCGGCATGCATGGCGTTAATGCCATGGGTAAACGGCAGGAACGGATAGATCGCCTGGAACACGGGGCCGGTCATCTCGATGGGGAACGTGCCGCCCGAACCGCCGACCTGCATGACCAGCAGCACAACGGCGAGCGCCTTGCCGATATCGCCAAACGAAACCGTAAGCGTGTAGACGATATTGGAGAACACGAGACTCGCGACCCAGCCCGCCAGCACAAACTGCAGCGGGTCGTCGCACTGGATGCCGAAGAACAGGATGTCGCCCGCGCACACGAGCGTTGCCTGCAGCAGGGCCAGACCGCCAAAGAACAGGTAGCGGCCCAGGTAGATCTCGTGCAGGCGCACGGGGATGAGCTCGTTGATGAGCTCATCGTCAACCGAGACCTTCATCATGGCCGCCAGCACGATCGAGCCGACCCATAGCGACAGAATCGTGTAAAACGGTGCCATGGCCGAACCGTAGTTGCGAATCGGATAGACCGGCTTGCGATCGAGCGCGACGGGGCCGGAAAGCGACACGGCCAGACCCTCGGGATCATTGCCGATCATCGTCTTGATCGTAGCGAGGTCATCCGACATCAAGGCGCCGTCGAGCTCGTCCTTAAACGCGCTGATCTTGTCCGACGCCTCGCCCAGCTGATCAGAAGCCTTGTTGACCAGCTTTGCAGCCTTGGAGAGGCCCTTTGCCAGCGAACCGGATGCGTCGGTCAGGCCGCCTACGGCGCTATCCAGGTCGCCCGAGATGCCATCAAGCGAGTCCAGAATGCCCGAAACCGTCTTCTTGAGCTCCTTGGCCTTAACCGAGAACGTGGAATCGTAATCGGATTTGGCACCCGCGATGCCGGCCTTGGCATCAGCGATGGCCTGATCGACCTCGGCACGCGAGTTGTTGACCTCGGCCATGCTATCGGAGAGAGACTTCGCGGTAGCCGCCAGATCCTTGGCATTGTTGCGGTACTCAACGGCGATTCTGCCCAGCGACGTCGCGGCGGACTTGAGGCCGTCCTTCAAATTCTCATCGCTCACCTGGTCGGCAAGGCTGCGGAGCTGATCGGCCATCGCATCGATATCCTTGGCGCGCGCATTGAGGGCCGCAGCGGCATCGTTGAGTTGGGACACCGTAAGGTCGACATGCTGGTTTGCGGTGTCGAACGCCTTCGCGAGCTCGGCAGACACATTGTCGAACGAACCCGCACTTCCATCGATTGCGGCATCGATGGCACCGTTTGCCGCCTTAAGCGCTTCTTTGGAATCATCGATGCCGCTTTTGGCATGTTCCATGAGCTGCTTTGTCGACTCATCGACGGCACCGGTCTGCTTGAGCATGCCGCTCGCCGACGTCAGCGAATCGGACGTGGAGCTCAAAATGCCCGCAAGCGACGTTGCGCTGGCCTGAACGTCCTGCAGGTCCTGGACCGAATCGCCGAGCGTCGAGGACAGGTTGGCGATAAAGTTGCTGACCTGGTCGGTGCTCATGTAATCGAGCAGGCTGGACACCGTCTTAAGACCGATGCTCGTAATGGTCTCGGTAAAAGTTTCGTTAACCTGGCTTTGAACGGCGCTCGAACCCTTCTCGGTCACGATCTGCGCGATGGCGTTGGCCTTCTGGTTCTCGTAAAACTCGATATCGGCGTGCTTCACCTCAGTCGAGAAAAGCGTCATCATGTCGGCGCTAAACGTTTTAGGGATAACGACGGCAGCGTAGTACGCGCCCGACTTAACGCCCTCAATTGCCTTATCGCGGTCGTTGAGCACAACCCAGTCGAAGTTCTCGTTGCCGCGCAGGGTGGCGGTCACGTTTTCGCCCACGTTGACCTCGACGGGGATCAGATCGCTCTCGTAGCCCTCGTCGGTGTTGACCACGGCGATCTTAAGATTGCCGGTGTTGCCGTACGGATCCCAGCTGCCGGCGATGTTAAACCACGCGTACAGGCACGGTACGATAATGAGGCCCATCACGACAACCAAGCCGATGACGGAGCGAGACACGTTTTGGACATCGCGCTTAAACAGATGCAGGATGTTCTTCATTTATGCCTCACCTCCTTTGGAGTGCTTGCCGAGCGGGGTGGTATCTCCATCATTTGTGGCTGTGCTGTCGCTGTCCTGAGATTTATGGTTCGAGCCTATATGCGGCAAGCGGCCCATGGACTGATCGCCGCCCTTGGCACCACGCTCGCTGGCGTTGAGGCCAAACATGCGGCGGGCGGCAGGAATGGCGGCCGTATGCTCGCGCATCTCGCGACGCAGGTCCTCATCCGAAAGCGCCGAGATGCGCATCTGGGTATTGAGGCTCGCGCGGATATATTCGATATTGATAAGCCAGCCGCAGATGGCAATGACCGAGATAATCCAAATGACAAGCAGGATGATCTTGCCGTTATTGTCGATATCGAGAACCGTCGACAGAACAAAGAGCAGGACCTGAACGCCCACCACGGCGGCGAAACCGCCCTTGATGTAGTACGGGTAGCGATGTTCAAAGGCGACCGCATGATCGAGCAGTTCGCGACGGTACGAATCGGAATCGAGCATGACGCGCATGGCCGTGCGCAGCGAGTAGCGCTGGCGCGGCAGGTCATTGGACTCGCAGATCATCATACCGGTCGTGGAAAGCTGTTTATCAAAGAGCAGGTTGAGGTTGAGCAGCAACGGACGCAGCTGCAAGCCAATAAAGAGTGCAATGGCAAGGAATACGCCCAAGATGCACAGGTTGAACAGGTAGTTGAACGAGTACATGCCGCCGACCGTCTCGCGCAGCAGATTGATGCCGTAGGTAAAGGGCAGCAGCGGATGCAGCCATTGGAAGAAGCCGGGCATCATCTCGATGGGATACATGCCCGACGAACCCGGGATCTGCACGATGACAAGAATGACGCCAATCGCCTTGCCGATATGCTTAAACGTGGTGGACAGCGCATAGATGATGTTGACGTACGTAAACGAGATGGCGATGCCACCCAGCACGAACAGCAGCGGGTTGATGCACTGTACGCCAATCACCAGATCGCCCACCGTCACGATGATGGCCTGGAGCGCGCCCAAGATCACCAGGAGCATCCAACGGCCGAAGTAGCCCTGACGCGCCGTAAAGCTGCCAATGCCCTCGCGATCGACCTCGAGCTTGTAGATGGCGATGAGCACGTAACCGCCCACCCACAGCGCCAGATTGGTGTAGAAAGGAGCAATGCCCGAGCCGAAGCTCTTGACCGGATATATTGACTTTGAGGTCAGCTCGACCGGAGATGCCATGAAGTCTGCAACGTCATTGACATCGACGCCCGTCAGATCAGACAGCTCGCCCATAGACTCGGAGGTCTGCAGCGCCGCGATGTCGTTGGCGGCGGTTGCGAGCTTGTCCTGGACCTTGGCAAGCGAGGCATCGGTCTGGGACAGCGTGGTCTTGGCCTGACCGAGCGTAGCGTTGAGTTGCGAAAGTGTACCACGCGCACTTGCAATAGTAGGCGTAAGGCCAGACACGATGCCCGTCAGATCACCCGAGACGGCGGCAAAGGAATCGAGCGCGCTCGAGGCCTTCGGCAGCGCGTTTTGACCCAGGTCCGTCTGGGCCTGGCCAAGGTTGGTCGCACCGGTCTGAATTGCGTTATTGATAGCGTCGCTGGCGCCCGAGACAGTCGCGGCGTCATTCGCCATGGCGCTCGACTGCGCAGACAGACCGTCCTTGATGCTCTGAAGCTTTTCATTCTGCTCGCGGAGCAAATCGATGGTCGATACAATGCGCGCGTCAATTTCCTTGGAACCTGTCGACGTGTCATTGACGAGAATTTCCAAGTGCCCGATAACGGCCTTATTGTGGTCAATCGTCGCTTGGAGAGACTCAAGCGAGTTGTCGATACGGGTAGTCGTAGATGTGACCGTGCCCGTCAGCTTGCCAATCGCAGCGTTCGCGGAGGCTGACGTCTTGGTGAGCGCAAGGCTGCCTTCCGAGAGCGCCTTGGAGAGCGAGGCGACAGAGTTGCCCGCCGTGGCGCGAGCCTCGCCCAGCAGGTCGTTGCCCTGGGAGATCGCCTGCGTCAGCGACGGCGCCTGACCCTGCAGACCGGCAAGTGCCGCATCTGCCGAGGCAATGGAACCACTCGTCTTATCGATGGCGGCATTCATGTCGCCAATCGAATCACGCACTTCGCCCAACGTATCGGAAGCCTCTGATACCGAACCGGCCAACGAATCCTGAGTCTGGGTTGCCTTGTCCTTTAAATCGACTCCGGCATCCTTGGCAATACTGGCAACGGTCTCGCCCACCGTGGAGGCAAATTCCGAGTTGATCTGCTCCTCGATGGTGTTTGCACCGGTGTCGGTAACCTTGGGCGCAATAGCGCTCTTCTTCTCATTGACGTAGTACGTAAGCTTGGGCTGATGGTAGTTGCCGTCGAGCATCGAAACCAGGTTATCCGAGAAGTTCTTGGGAATCACGATGGCCGCATAGTACTCCCCGCTCTCGACGCCCTCTTTGGCATCGGCCGACGAATCGACGAAGGTCCAGCCCAACTGATCGTTCTCCTTGAGCTGATCGACGACCTGGTCGCCCGCGTTGAGCTCGCCCACCAGGTCGTTCTGAGTGCCCTGGTCGTTGTTGGCGATAGCAATCTTGATGCCCTGGGTGTTTCCATACGGATCCCAGTTTGCCACGATGTTGTACCAGGCATACAGCGAGGGAATAACACACACGCCAAGGGTAACCACCAAGGCGACGGGGTTCACGAGCAATCGCTTGATGTCACGCTTAAAGATCGCAAAGGAGACCTTTGCGTTGGATAGTTTGCTGCCGAGACTCACGCTTGGACCATCCATCCTGTCGTTGAATCGAATCGTACTATCGACAACCATTGTAGTAGGCGCTTTAACGTCTCAAAGCACAATGGTGTTGAGTTTTGCGGGTAGCAATATACTACGAAGATGAGTTAACGTACAGTTGTACAGTATCCTAAATTTCAGCAGGTCACAAAACCACAACCCGCACAAATTAGCAATTCAAATAGTCATCGGGGACGTTCTTAAACGACTGGTCAAACAAGAACGCCCCCAACGACTAGTTTGGACCACGGTAACATCGATGTTTTAGCAATGCCAGCGAGCGGGCGCCAGAGCGAACAAATTGGCATGAAAAGAGGACGGCATAGACCTTCTGGTCATGCCGTCCTCTTTGAATGACAAGTTGTCGCTCTGGCGCCCGCGCAGCGTCGACTGGTCCGCCGTTCGTTAGAACGGCGGAACTGAGGGCAGCGTCGAGCCGTTACGCGGTTTGGTAAAACCGCGTAACTACCTAACTACATCAAGTTGCAAACAGCCGCCGCGAAGGCAACGGGGTCCTCGGGGAGGATGCCCTCGACCAGCAGGGCCTGATCGTAGAGCAGACCAGAGTACTGCTTGATCTTGTCGGCGTCGCCTGCCTTCTGGGCAGCGACAAGCTTGTCAAAGACCGGGTGCTTGGCGTTGAGCTCGAGCACGCGTTGGCTCTTGGGCATGCCGTCGGGCGCGCCCTCGGGTCCCTTCTGGAGCACCTTCTCCATCTCGAGCGAAAGTGGGCCCTCGGTGGTGATACAAGCGGGGGCATCGGTCAGGCGCGCGGAGACGGCGACTTTCTCGACCTTGTCACCGAGCGCCTCCTTCATAGCGCTAAAGAGGTCCTCGTTCTCCTTGGTGGCGTCCTCGGCCTCCTTCTTCTCGTCCTCGGTCGCCAGGTCAAGATCACCGGTCGCAACGTTCTTGAGCTCTAGATGACGATCCTCGACCTCGGGCTCGGCACCATCGGCAACTGCCTTCTCGGCAGCCTCGCGAGCAGCGTCATCCTCGTAGACCTTGGGCATATCGGCAGCCACGTACTCACGCATGGCCTGGAAGGTGAACTCATCCACGTCCTGCGTCAGCAGCAGTACATCGTAACCGCGGTCGAGCACGCCCTTCACGACGGGCATCTTGGTCAGGCGCTCGCGCGAATCGCCGGCGGCATAGTAGATTGCCTTCTGGCCCTCGGGCATGCCCTTGGCATACTCGGCAAGGGTGATCATCTTCTGCTCCTTGGCAGACCAGAACAGCAGCAAGTCGGCGAGCTCGTCGGCCTTCATGCCGTAGCTCGAGTAGATGCCGTACTTAAGACCGCGACCAAAGTTCTCAAAGAACTTCTCGTATGCCTCGCGGTCGTTGTCGCGCATGTCCTCGAGATCGGCGGTAATCTTCTTCTCGACACGCTTGGCAATGGCCTTGAGCTGACGGTTCTGCTGCAGCGTCTCACGCGAAATATTGAGCGTCACGTCGGCAGAGTCCACGACACCGCGCACAAAGTTGTAGTAGTCGGGCAGCAGGTCGTCGCACTTCTCCATAATCAGCACGTTGGAGCTATAGAGCGCCAGGCCCTTCTCGTAGTCCTTGCTGTACAGATCGAACGGGGCGCGACCCGGCACAAACAGCAGTGCATCGTACTCAAGTGTACCCTCGGCATGGAAGCTAATAGTGCGCGCGGGATCGTCAAAGTCGTGGAACGTGGACTTGTAGAACTCGTCGTAATCCTTCTGCTCAACGTCAGAGCTGCGCTTTTTCCAGATCGGCGTCATGGAGTTGATGGTCTCGAGCTCCTGATAGTCCTCGTACTCGGGCTTGTAGTCGTCGCCGGCGTCCTCAGGCTTGGGCTTCTGGCGGCTCTTGGTCACCATCATCTGAATCGGGTAGCGCACATAGTTGCTGTACTGCTGAATCAGGCTCTTGAGGCCCCACTCGGTCAGGAAGCGATCGTAGGTCTCGGCCTCGCCGTCGGCGTCGAGCTTCTCGTTCTCGCGCAGCGTCAGGATGACATCGGTACCGTGCTCAGCACGCTCGCCATCCTCGATGGTGTAGCCCTCAAGACCGTCGGACTCCCAAACGTGGGCGGCCTCCTCGCCGTAAGCGCGGCTGACGACCTTCACGTGGCTGGCGACCATAAAGGCGGAGTAGAAACCCACGCCAAACTGACCGATGATGTCGACATCGGAACCCTGTTGCTTGGCGTTCTCGGTCTTAAACTCCTCGGAGCCGGAATGGGCGATGGTGCCCAGGTTGCGCTCGAGCTCCTCGGCGGTCATGCCGATACCGTTATCCGAAATAGTGATGGTACGGGCATCCTTATCAAAGGAGACACGGATGGCCAGGTCGCCCTGGTCGAGTTTGACACTCGGATCCTGAAGGCTCTTAAAGTTGAGCTTGTCGACGGCATCGCTCGCGTTGGAGATAAGCTCGCGCAGGAAGATTTCCTTATTGGTGTAAATGGAGTTGATCATGAGGTCGAGCAGTTTTTTGCTCTCGGTCTTAAATTGACGCATGTGCAGTCCTTTCGCGCTACCCCTGCCCGCAAAAACGGCCCGGTTGCCCGAGCCGCATCGCAGACCTGCTATGTTCAGACTTAGATTTTATAACCTATTAGCGCGCATATATACATACGGAATCGAAAAACTGTATGTTGGAACACCCATGCGTCGATTGCCAAGGAGTGTCCCCAGCTGCCGGCAGAAAAGGAACGTCCCTATCTGTCGCCTAGCAGTTTGGCCATCCAGGCATGGGGCTGGCCTTCGTCCTCATAGTCCACCGGCGCAATCTGTGTGTAGCCCGCCTTGGTATAGAGCGGCAGCACGTACTCCTGTGCATGCAACTTTATGAGCTTGGCGCCGGCATCGCGCGCAGCAGCTTCGCTGGCTTCGACAATCTTGCTTGCCAGACCGCGACGGCGCATGGTGGACAGCACGGCGACGCGCCCCATAATATAGGTCTCCCCCGCTGCGACGCCTTCGTCCAAGTCGCACGCCGGCGAAACCGGAGCCTCTGCATCTGCCGCGCGCTCCAGTTCCTCGGGAAACACGCGCGAGCAGCCGGTGAGCTCGCCGTCCACGTACAGCGTCACGTGGATGCAAGTCTGCGCCTCATCGATAGCGTCGAATTCGCTCTCGTAGCCTTGCTCGTCCATAAAGACGGCGCGGCGCACCAGCGCCGCGTCCTCAAAGCAACCCGTCTTAAGTTGAATATCCATAGCCACCCCTTCATTCGACACGAACGTTAGGGACAGATTTTAGCGAAAATGAGCTCCGCGCACGCTAAACTTCGCGCGAGCCTTCGCCAGACAGTCGTAATGACCCACGTTATGGGCATCGCTCGCGATGAAGCTGTACAGGTTCTGATCGAACAGGCGCTGTGCCGGCTTTTTCTCGCGACCAAAGCGACCGCCGGCAATAAAGTCCGCCGAAGCCTGCAGCTTGCAGCCCATATCGACCAGGCGCTCCGCCACGCTTACATCCTTTTGAACCGCACGATAGCGCTCAGGATGAGCGATGATCACCTGGTAGCCACGGCACTGCAAATCGTAAATCGTGTTCTCGTACTCTCTAAACGCATACGCATCGGCATGCGTCGAAAGCTCGAGCAGAAACTCGTTGGTCCCATCGAAATGCAAGTGCTCCGCGGCATCGATACCAAGCTCAACGAGCTTTCGATGGTTGACCTCGAAGCCCATCTGGAGCGGAAAACCGTCAGCGTTATCGCGCAGCAGCTCAAAGGCATCCCACATCTTGTCGTAATCAAAATAGGGATCACGGCAGTGAGGAGTGCAAACAATTCTGGTTACACCAGCCCGCTTGGCAGCCTCGAGCATCGCCAAGCTCTCATCGAGATCGGCGGCGCCGTCGTCTACACCCGGCAAGATATGGCAATGAATGTCACGCATAGGTCAGCCTTAATCAACTAAACGTTTGCTCGGTTGGTGAAGATGCCCTTTTTGGAAGTCCCCTGATCGTCGGAGCCCTTCTTCACCTTCTTACCGTCCTTGGTGTAGTAGGAGTAGTAGTACTCGCTGGTCTCGGTCTCGCAGTAGTTCATAACGGTACCGATGAGCTTGACCTTCTCGGACTTTTTTAGCTGACCGATGGCGTTGAGCGCCTCCTCGCGCTTGGTGAAATCCTCACGCACCACGAACAGCGTGCCGTCGGTCAGGCTGGCAATCTCGGCAGCATCGATGAAGGTGCCGACCGGGGGAGCATCAAAGATGACGTACTGGAACTTGGCGGACAGCGCCTTTACCAGCTTGGCAAAGCGGTGAGAGACGATGATGTCGGCAGGATTGGGAATATGCGGCTCGGCATCGAGGAAGTAGAAGTTCTTCTGACCCGTCTCGACAATTGCCTGGTCAATGGAGATCTGCTCGGAAAGGACCGCATAGAGTCCGCCGCGCGAACGAACGCCGAGCATATCGGAAAGGGACCTGCGGCGCATATCGGCCTCGACCAGAAGCACGGACTTGCCGCTCGTGGCGATTGCCTGAGCAAGGTTAATGGAAACCGTAGACTTGCCCTCGTTGGGAATCGAGGAGGTAACGGTGATGGTGCGAATGGGGTCGTCCACGCTCGCAAAGCGGATGTTGGCCAGAAGGGTCTTGGCGGCATTCTGTACAACGAGTTTATCGGTGTTCTTTGCCTTAGCCATGCCTATTTACCACCTTTCATAGCCGGAATTCGGCCAACAACGGGAATGCCCAGGAGCTCTTCTGCCTCTTCGGCACCGCGGATGCGGGTGTTGAGCATGTCTGCCAAAACGACATAGGCAACTGCGATAAAGATGCCCGCGAGGAACGCGACAGCAACGTACAGCATACGCTTGGGACCGCTGGGGGCTTCGGGGGTCTTAGCCTCGTCGATAACGTTGATGCTCTGGGCAGCGCCGACGTTCTGAGCGACCGTACTCACCGAGCTGGCCATGGCCTTTGCGACCTTAGCCGTCTCCTTGGCATCGGTGCCGGTAACCGAAAGCGTAATGACACGCGTGGTGGTCTCGGAGGAAACAGACACCTTGTAGTCATCCAGATCGGTGAGGCCCAGTTCATTGGCTGCGCCGCTCTTAACGCTATCACTATCCAGCAGCGTGGCGATATCGTTGGAAAGCATCTGACTCGCCGAGAGATCGTTGTAGCTCATCTGACCGCTATCGTCGGTCTTGGCGAGAATGTACATGCTCGTCGTCGCGGTATAGGTGTTGTCCATCGCAACGAAGGACACGATGCCCATGGCGATCGCGCAGACCACCGGAAGGGTGATGACCAGCTGAAGGTGCTTCTTCAGCAGCTGGAACAGTTCGAGAAGGGTCATGCAGCTTGCCTTTCATTTCCCCAGTTCGGATTGACAAAACTGTCCGTATGTTATCGCATCTTTTTACCGAGACCAAACTCTATACATAAGAAACAGGCTCTCCTGTAAAAATGTCGGAAGCAATCGTAAAATTGTACAACAACGCCGCACCCGAAAGTCAAATGCGGCGTCTGCATCAATATCTATGTTGTATCGCTATGCGAATGGCTCGTCCTGCCGTATGGGAAACGTCACCGTAATGGTGGTTCCCACGCCCAACTCGCTCGACAAATCGAGCGTGGCGTGATGATACAGGGCCGCATGCTTGACAATTGCAAGCCCCAGACCGGTTCCGCCGCGCGCCTTGGACCTACTCTTGTCCACGCGATAGAACCGCTCAAATACCTTGCCCTGTTCTTCAGGCGCGATACCGATTCCCGTGTCGGCGACCGCAAGGAACGGATGGCCTTCGTCGTTGGTGCCGCACTGCAGCGTAACCGTACCGCCGGGTCGATTGTAGCGGATGGCGTTGCTTGCCAGATTATAGATGAGCTCGTCAATCAAGCGCGACACGCCCTCGATGACCACAGGCTTGGTCTCATGACTTATCGTCACATTCGCCTGACGGGCGACCTGTTCAAGACGCTGCTCGACCGCGTAGATGGCACGCGAGAGCTCAATAGGCTCCGTGGAACCAATGGGCACCGCCTCGCCCTCAGTTGCACGCTCGGCCTCGTCCAAGTTAGACAGCGTAAGGATATCGTTGACAAGCGCTGCCAAGCGGCCCGCCTCACGATAGATGCGACCGCCAAAGTTGCGCAGGTCGCCCTCGCCCTCGACCATGCCGTTTGCGATGAGCTCGGCATAGCCCGAAATCGCCGTAAGCGGCGTCTTGAGCTCATGGGTGATATTCGCCGTGAACTCGCGGCGCATACGGTCGTTGTCCGCTAGCACCGCCATTTGGCGCTTGAGTTCCTGGCGCTGCGACTCGATACGCTCAAGCATGGGGACCATCTCGGCATAGGCGTGCTCATAGCTACGGCGTGGGTGGTCCAAATCCACCTCTTGCAACGGCGCGATGATGGCACGGGACTCGCGGCGCGCCATAAAAAACGAGAGTACCGCACCCGCTGCTGCGATAAGCAGCATCGGCGCCACCATCGACAGCAAAATCGCCGCAACGCCAGGCTGGGCCTGCGCCAAGCGGACAACCTGGCCGTTATCAAGGGCGACGGCGCGATACAGCATAATCTCGTCGAGCGTAGAGCTTGCGCGCTCCGCGGAACCCGAACCACTCTCAAAGGCCTCGATGACCTCGGGGCGATCGCCATGGTTGGGCAGTGTGGAAGGCGACGCCTCGTTGTCGTAGGCAACCGATCCATCCTTGTTAATCAGCGTGATGCGCAAGTCCTCTCGATCGAGGCTACGCAAGAACGGGATGGGCTCCTGCTGCTCGTCGAGGGCGGCAGCAATGAGCTCGGTTTCTTGCGCCAGATTGGCACTCGTGGCATCCGCCAAGGTGTTTTGCACAAAGAACGCACCCAGCACCGTAAACGCCACGATAACCGCCATGGCGCAGACAAAGATCGTCACAAAAACGCGGTGCGACAGCGTATGTTTTCCCTGGGGGGCGAAGACCACGGGTTACTCCTCCGATGCGGTGGCCGCGGTGTCGTCACCTTCGGCACCATCACCGGCAGAAGGCTCGGCCAAGCGGTAGCCCACGCCGCGCACGGTCTCGATGGCGCTGGCATGCTCGCCCAGTTTTTGGCGAAGCGTCTGCACGTGCACGTCAACGGTGCGCGAACCGCCGTCGAAGTCCCAGCCCCACACGCTCTGCAGCAACGACTCGCGGGTAAAGACCACGCCGGGCTTGCGCATGAGGTACTCGAGCAGGTCGAACTCGCGCAGGGTGAGCTTAAGCGACTCGCCGGCAACGGTCACCTCACGATGGCTGGGCGAGAGCACAATGTCGCCCACGCTGAGCACATCGCTTGCCTGTTTGACCATGCCGCCGCGACGCAGCAGTGCGCGGCAGCGGCTGGCGAGCTCCATGAGCGAAAACGGCTTAGTCAGGTAATCGTCGGCACCGCCATCGAGCGCCATCACCTTGTCGAGCTCGGTATCCTTGGCGGTAAGCATCATGATGGGCACCGTCGCCGTCAGGCGATCGGCACGCAGTCGACGCATAATCGCCAAGCCATCGGTATCGGGCAGCATGATGTCGAGCAGGACGGCATCGGGTACCCGTCGCGCCACGGCAGCCTTAAACTCACCGTCGCACGAAAAGCCTTCGGCCTCAATCCCCTGCTTGCGCAGCGCATAGACCGTCAAATCCCTGATGTTGTCATCGTCCTCGACGTAATAGATCATGTTGAACCCCTTTGCGGCCGGCATGACCGCATCTTAACCCTAAAGGTACCTTTACTAGATGGTATCAGCCAAAACGCCCCGTCAAATAATCCGCCGTGCGCGGATCGGTCGGATTCTTGAAGAGTTGCGCGGTGGGCGCGTGCTCCACCAGCTCACCCAGCAAAAAGAATGCGACCGAATCGGAGATACGCGCCGCCTGCTGCATATTGTGCGTAACGACCACGAGCGTGCAGGTCTCTTTGAGCTCGCAGGCCAGCTGCTCCACCACCAGCGTCGACACAGGGTCGAGTGCCGAGGTCGGCTCGTCCATCAGCAGAATGTCGGGCTGCACGGCAAGTGCGCGGGCGATGCACAGACGCTGCTGCTGGCCGCCCGAAAGACTCAGACCCGACTCTTTGAGCTTGTCCTTGGCCTCGTCCCACAGGGCGGCGCGTCGCAGGGAATCCTCGACCAGCCCATCCAGCACAGCGCGATCGCGCACGCCCATGCCGCGCGGCCCATAGGCGACGTTGTCGTAGATGCTCATGGGAAACGGGTTGGGGCGCTGGAACACCATGCCCACGCGCTGGCGCAAACGGCAGATGTCGTAATCGCCCAGGATATCTTGACCATCGAGCGCAATCTTGCCCTCGATGCGGCAATCCTTGATGCCGTCGTTCATGCGGTTAAAGCAGCGCAGCAACGTGGACTTTCCGCAGCCCGAAGGCCCGATGAACGAGGTGATCTGCTTGTCGCGGATCTTGATATTCACGTCCTTGAGCGCATGATGGTCGCCATAGAACAGGTCGAGGCCCTCGACATCGATGCGCGTCGGCGAGGCGGCAAGATCCTCTGCCGTGGGGCGAGTCGCATCCCCAACCTCGCGCTCGTGCGCGGCCTCGGCCTGCGCTTTCATGAGTTCTTCAAGCTCCGTGGGCTCCACAGCCGCAGCAGCCGTCATACCGCATACCTCCACATCGATATCAATTCAGCAGTATCGATAGTAGGAATCGCGGCTCATATGCACGTGAGCGCATTGTCAAGTGTTTGTAAGGGCACACTGGCTATGCGGCGGGCAGCTCGATGGTGAATATCGTGTGTTCGGGCGTCGATTCACATGCAACGGTACCGCCGTGCGCGCATACGATCTCCTTGGCGATGGCAAGCCCCAGTCCAGCGCCGCCGCGATTGGTCGCACGCGCCGCATCCAGGCGATAGAACTTCTCAAAGATCACCTTGAGCTTTGCCTCAGGGATGGGATCGCCCTGATTGATAAAGCGCACGCGCACGCCACCGCCGTCCCGGCGTCTGGCCTCGATCGTGATGGTCGAGCCCTCATAGCTATAGGCAACGGCGTTTTTCATGATGTTGTTGAACACGCGAGCCATCTTGTCGCCATCCACGAGCACCGTCAGGTCCTCGCGAATATCAACTTGGGCTTCCTTATGCTGCTCGTTGAGGATGGGATAGAACTCGTCAGCCACCTGAGCCAGCAGCAACCCCAGATCAACATAGCCGCGCGTGAGCACGATATCGTGGAAGTCAAAGCGCGTGATATCGAAGAACTCTTCGATGAGTGCATCGAGCCGGTGTGCCTTGTCGAGAGCCACGCCCGTAAAGTGCGCACGTTGCTCAACCGGCAGCTCAGGAGCCTCTTGCAGCAGCGAAAGATAGCCCACCACACTGGCAAGCGGGGTGCGTAGGTCATGTGCCAAGTACGTGACCAAATCGTCCTTGCGATGCGACTCGTCACGCAGAGCTTGCTGCACCTTGCGCTCACGGTCACGCACGCGGTTAAGGGCGCCCTCGACCTCCAAGAAGTCGCCGTCAATGTTGTCCCAGGTGTCGGGGTGATCGATCAGGCGATCTTGAATACGAGCGGCCAGCACACAATCGGCATGCTGCTCGCCCTGTTCGTAGCCCTGGTAGTACAGGGCGCGGCCGCACAAGAACAGCACGCACGCGGCAAGCGCCAGCACAAAGCCAAGCATGTTGAATACAAAGCCGGCATCGAACAGCACCGGCCCTTCGATGCCGCCGAGCGCCATGGCGCCAATCGCCAACGTCATGGCCCACGCGGCGCCGCCAATCACCATGCAGCGGCGCACGATCTCAAATCGATCGATCAGCAAAAAGCCGACAAGCAGCACCGCCAAGATTCCAGCGATGTTGTCGATGCCAATCAGCAGCAGGCTCAGCAAAAAGAGCAGCACCGTTGCAAGCGCGCGGTTGTCGACGACCGACCTCACGTATTCAAAGAGCCGATCGGGCACCTCGAACGCTTGTCTATCGTCTTTTGTCATATCAAGATCCTCACAAGCGAAAAGCGTTATTCGATTATGTAGCCGACGCCCCAGACGTTTTTGATAAAGCGCGGCTTTTGTGCGTCGTCGCCAATCTTTTCGCGCAAGTGGCGAATGTGCACCATCACCGTATTGTTGGAGCCGGGCATAAAATCCTCGTTCCACACCGCACGGAACAGGTCCTCCACGGCCACCACGCTGCCGCGATGCTCGACCAGATACAGCAAGATTGAATACTCGGTGGGTGTGAGGCGTACCGGTGCACCGTCCACCGTCACGGAACGAGCGTCGCGGTTGATCTCCAAGCCGTCGAGCTGAATGGTCGGCGACTCGGCCGCCTGTGCACGGCTACCGTAGCTGGTGTAGCGGCGAAGCTGAGCGTGCACGCGCGCGACGAGCTCCAGCGGACGAAACGGCTTAACCACGTAATCGTCCGCGCCAAGCGAAAGGCCCTCGATCTTGTCTTGCTGGGCATCGCGCGCCGTCAGCATGATCACAGGATAGGTATGGCTGGAACGGATCGTACGCAGCAGCTCAAACCCATCGATATCGGGCAGCATGACATCCAGCAGCGCCAGATCGAACTCCTGCTCCAAGATTGCCTTGGCAGCATCGGCCCCGCTATAGGCAATCTGGACGTCAAAGCCTTCTTTTGTAAGGTAGATGCCCACTAGGTCGGCAATGGCCTTCTCGTCATCAACTACCAGTATGCGCTCGTTCATGCGTGCTCCTCTCGCGCTCCATTATGCCCGAGGGGGCGCCCGTCACACACAACAAGCGTGGGTGATTAAGTCGGCCTTAAGCACCCTTGTGCCCGTTCGGGCGCGGATGTGGGTCACGCACGCACGCGATGATCGCCGACGCCGGCAAACGATATACTCTAGTTTCAGAAGAGACCATCCCGTCGAAAGCGAAATCCGTGAAGTCCCTCACCTCTTTTGCAAAGCGCTCAGCCCAACTTGCCGCCGGCTTTGTCTGCGCTATCGCCCTTGCCGCTGGCGTGCCCACCGTCGCCGGCGCCCAAGTGCTCACGACCGACAATGTTTGCGGCAAAACCGCCGATGTGCGCGGTATCACGGCCGAAAACCTGCCCGATATCGATGCGACCAATGCCCTCGTCATGGGCAAAGACGGCACCGTCTACTATGCCCGCGACGCCGATGAGCAGGTCAAGATTGCCTCGATCACCAAGGTCATGACCGCAATCCTAACCGTCGAGAATTGCAAGATGGACGAGAAGGTCACAGTGAGCAACGCCGCGGCCACCGTGGGTAATTCGACCGCCGGCTTGCTCGAAGGCGACGAGCTTACCGTGGAGCAGGCACTGCGCGGCCTGATGATTCCCTCGGGCAACGACGCCGCCATCGTGCTCGCCGAATATGTGGGCAAGAAGATCGACCCTAAGACCAAAGACGCCGAGGCCACATTTGTGAAGGCCATGAACGAGCGCGCTAAGAAGCTCGGCTGCACCGGTACGCTTTTTGAAAACCCGCATGGTCTGGACTTTGATGAGTGGGCTGGCGATATGCACTCAACCGCACACGACGTAGCGCTGATGATGCAGGAGGCCATGAAAAACGACACGATCCGCGAGGTCGTAGCGAGCGAGGATTCCTGGATCGAGGTCACGGGCGCCGACGGCACCGACCATTCGCATTCCATGGACACGCATAACTATTTGCTGGGTCAAGATGGCAACATCGGTGGCAAGACCGGCACCACCGACGACGCGGGCTATTGCTTTACGAGCGCCTACAACCGCGACGGCGACGAGATCTACACCGTTATTTTGAACTCCACCACCACCGATCAGCGCTTTACCGATACCGCCACCCTTGCCAATTGGTACTACGGTCACAAGGTGACGGTCGCAATCGCCAACACGCAGGAAAAGACCGCCAACGGCAACCCGCTTATGGCACGCATTAGCCAGACAGATTGGACGGACAAGACGATCGACGCCACGCTCGCCGACCCCACCGCACAGGCAACGGTGTTCTCACTCGCCGGCGAAGTGACCGAAAAAGTTAGCTACGATGACCTTTCGGGCACGGTACATGTTGGCGACAAGGTGGGTAGCGTCACGCTCAAGCAGGACGGCACCAAGATCGCCGTCATGGACCTGGTTGCCGACGAGGAAGGCGCAGGGCCGAATCCCATTGAATGGCTCCTTGTGAAGCTTGATCGCTTGGGCCGTCGCATCGACAACCGCCCACTCACGGCAGAAAGCGAGACCGTCGCCAAGGCGCCCGAGGTGTAGGGCGCAAGAATAATAAGTCCACTGAAAGGAGGCGTCCGAAAGGATGCCTCCTTTTTTGAGGTTCGAATCCCCAGCCGCCATTCTTGATAATAAAAAGGGCCCCAAATGGGACCCTTCTTCAAATTCGTACTGGCGGAGAGCTGGGGATTCGAACCCCAGATGCCCTTTTGGGGCATACTCGCTTAGCAGGCGAGCACCTTCGGCCTCTCGGTCAGCTCTCCGTAACAGCCGTTCTATAGTAACCAAACAGCCAAGGATGAGCAAGAGGAAATTTTCTAATTGCCTAGCAGCCTTTCCTTCTTGAAAGCTTCGCCTACCCCAGCGAGCGGTTGAGGGAGCCGAGCTCGTCGTTGCCCATGGTGCGCCACATTTGGAAGATACAACCGCGCGCCAGGAAAAAGAAACCGTTATCGACCAGTTGCACAGCGGCATCTGCCAGCTGATTCGTCACGGCGGACACTGGCGGCAGCTCTAGTCCAGCCTTGTGGATGGTCTCGACCGCTTCCTCGAACGTCGGAGGCTCGCTGACGCCCATCTCGTTCATAAGGCCCTGCATTTCTTCCAGCGCGCTGCTGCCCGACTCCTCGCCGCGCGGCACCAGACGGTAACAAGCCAGCGCCAGGTCGAGCTGATCGCAATTCCAATAGGCAAACGCCAAGCGATAGAACAGGTAGCCGATTGCAGAACGATCGCTGGCAATACGTAGGCCGTGGCGCGCCACCTCGATAATCTCGTCAAAGCGCTCCAGACGCGCAAGCACGTTGATGAGCGCAAAGTGCGACTGCATGGACGAGCGCGCCAGATCGTAAAGATGGCGCACCTCGGGCAGTGCTCGTTCAAAGTCCTCTTGCTCGGCGTAAAAGCTGCAGATCTCGTGTTGGGCAAAGTACAGCGCATCGGGCGCACGAAGGATTCGCACAGAGCGGTCTTCTTCCAACACCGGTAGCACCATGCGCACCAGCTGGTTATCGCAAAACTGCGTTTGAACCGGACCTGTCGCCAAAAGCTCGGCGACGGCGCACTTAGCCTCCAACTCCTCAACAAGACGAGAAAAGCCTTCAAAAGCACCTGTACGGTCGACTTTTGCCTGCTCGCGCAATTCAACAACACGGGCCACGTATGGGTCGTCGTCCTCTTCCATGACCTCCAGCTCGTCAGCCGTATCGGCAAGCAGCAGATCGCGCAGCGCCGGCGGCAGCATGCGATGGTCATCACGCGGACGAGCATGAACCTCCGCAGGTTCAATCGTCTCCGGAGCGGTTGACTCATATGCCTCAAGCACACGCTTGCACGGCATATCGTCCATGTCCATGCTTTCAAGATCCTTGGCGACAGGCACGCAATCGGCCAGATAGGCCGCGCGCCCAAAGAAATACGTTGCAACAACGCGCTCGCCCTGCTCACTGTCGGGAGCAGCAATCTGCACATAGCAGCGCGTGATGCAGGTGCCCGCGGCAAAACACGCTGCCGCAAGCGTGAGTGCCACGCGCGCATCGTGCTCCGCGGCCCAGATCGCACGCGCGTCCTCGTCCAACTCGCGCCAGGCGTCATCTTGAGCGTCGTATTCACGTTGCGGCATGGCATCAACGACAGACTGCCCAAACCGAACGAGCATGATCCCTTCGGCAACGTTTGCCCGATAGGTATAGTCGAGCCGCGTGACCACGTTAAGTGCCTCGACAATACGCGCGAAGCGGGTACGCACATCCCACTCACCGCCCGGCTGGCAAGCCACCGTACCCGGTTTGCCCCACGGGTTATCGCTCGAGGCCGTATCAAGCAGTCGGGGAACATCGTTGGTCGTCTTGGCGATATGCCACGCATCAAAGAGCGCGCAGCCCTCAAGGCTCGGCGAGGATGCCGCAGGGACCAATCCGGCCCCGATGTGCTCAAGGATGCCGGAGAGACGGTTAAGACGGCACTCGATGGCAAGCAGCATGTCAATCTCGTCCTGGTCCAGCAGGCTGCGATCAAAATTGAGATAGAAAAGCTTTGAGCGATCGATGCGAGCCAGGCTCATCTCGGACTTAGCGGCGATGGTGCGCAAGCGAGGCAAGTCAATTTCACTCATAAGGGCGGCGGCATAGCGCTCGATACCGCTCGGATTCTCGGCATGGTCAACGCGGTAGAGCAGCGTCTCGATAGCGTCAGGTAGCGGTGTCGTGTTAAAGCCCAAAAACACCTCGACCGGCTCGGGCAACTTTACGAGCTTGATCTTGTCGACAACGTTTTGCATACCCTCGTCGAGTCCGTCGGCGTCCGCCGTGCTCGCAATGGTATTTTCGGAGTCAGCGAATATCACGTAGCGCAGGAACATCGATGCCATGAACTCACCGTAAGGAAGGGAGCGGGTCGAATTCCATGTCTCGTGATCGGACTGTTCGCGCATGGGACCTTCGGGAGAGCCGACGGTTCGCGCGCACGCGCGCATCGTGCCGTTTGCTCCCCTCACCATAATCTCACCAATACCGGAGTCCGACTCGTCAAGGACCAGTTCCATGTCGGGATCGTTGGGCAGCGGAGCCTCGCTGACGGGGCGGTCCACCTTGTACACCTCACCCGAAACGCTTACGTAGCCCAAAAGCGACACATGGCTTTTGCCAACGAATTCGACGACATAACAAGATTCATGCTGATCCTCGCCAAAGAGTTTCCAGACCACGCCATATGAGCGTCCCGCAGGCTGCTCGGGCATCGCCGGAAAGCGCTTCTTGGGATCGAGAAACCTGAGCTTGTATGTCGGACGCTCTGCCACGGAATATCACCCTGATCGGTCGCTTGAAGAAGGAGTGGTCGCGAATAAGTCGCGACATCTACTCGGAATCTTACACGAGTCGACAGGAAATCGTCCCTTTGGACGAAAGCACTCAAGCTGGCGCAAAAGAAAAGCCCCCGTTGCCGGGAGCTTTAATCGCAAATGGTGCGGCGTATAGGATTCCGCGCATCCGCTGCGCGGATCCGCACCGGCTTCGCCCGCCTGCCGGCGTGCTCGCCCGCGGGCTAAAAACGCTCCGCGTTTTCTTTACGCCCGCGCCTCGACCGAGGTTCGAATCAATGCGGTGTTTACGTAAAAGAAAAGCCCCCGTCGCCGGGAGCTTTAAAGTCAATTGGTGCGGCGTATAGGATTCGAACCTATGACGTTCTGATTCGTAGTCAGACCCTCTATCCAGCTGAGGTAACGCCGCGACTTGTTGATTATTATGCACAGGGACTGAATAATGGTCAAGCATTTTTTCAAAAAAAGTTATCGAATTTGATTTTTAATCATTTGGAGGGCTTGGCGCGATCTTCGACGCATCGCGATATAAGAAAAGCCCCCGTCGCCGGGAGCTTTAAAGTCAATTGGTGCGGCGTATAGGATTCGAACCTATGACGTTCTGATTCGTAGTCAGACCCTCTATCCAGCTGAGGTAACGCCGCAACGCACGGATTATTATGCACGTGACCCCTCGATGGGTCAAGCGACAATTTGGAAAAATTTTACGAAGTGATGATTAAGACGCCCGCGCCTCGACCGAGGTTCGAATCCATGCGGTGCTTACGTAAAAGAAAAGCCCCCGTTGCCGGAGGCTTTCAATTTCAATTGGTGCGGCGTATAGGATTCCGCGCATCCGCTTCGCGGATCCGCATCGGCTTCACCCGCCTGCCGGCGCGCTCGCCCGCGGGCTAAAAACGCTCCGCGTTTTCTTGACGCCCGCGCCTCGACCGAGGTTCGAATCCATGTGGTGTTGCCATAAAAGAAAAGCCCCCGTTGCCGGAGGCTTTCAATTTCAATTGGTGCGGCGTATAGGATTCCGCGCATCCGCTTCGCGGATCCGCATCGGCTTCACCCGCCTGCCGGCGCGCTCGCCCGCGGGCTAAAAACGCTCCGCGTTTTCTTGACGCCCGCGCCTCGACCGAGGTTCGAATCCATGTGGTGTTGCCATAAAAGAAAAGCCCCCGTTGCCGGAGGCTTTCAATTTCAATTGGTGCGGCGTATAGGATTCGAACCTATGACGTTCTGATTCGTAGTCAGACCCTCTATCCAGCTGAGGTAACGCCGCAGCGCAAGACATATAAAACCACTTTAGCTTATTGGAGTCAAGCACAATCTCAAACTTTTTTGTGGAACGCAGTTTTGTCATGCTGCTCCGCATATACCGTCGTTCCCCGTACGATCGATTGGCTTTTCGATCACGTCAAACTTAGCATCAAGTTCCCTCAGGAGCGATCTCACCCGCTGGGCACAATCATAATCGGCAAACGAGATGCTCAGCATGCGAGCAACCTGGTTAGATGTCCGGACCCCATAGAAGTGCTCCAGGGCCACAAGCCCCTCGTGCGCCACAAACGTCTCAACCACATGCGGCGACTCCTCGTAGCACCATTGGGTCAACGGACCCTCGCTCGTCTGTCGAACCACCAGGCCACCCATGCCAGACGGCTCACACGTTACAAGCAGGTACTCCCCGCCCTCGTCGCTCTCAAACAAAACCACCCGATCATCAAACAACTCCATCGCATCCCCTTTCTCTCGCTCTTATCTAGTAAAAGCATAGCAGGTAGATGACTGTATACAGAACAGTTGTTCGTGTATTATCTATTGAGCTGTCCGCACGGCATGGTATGGACCTGCGCACGAAATAGGGCGCCCCCGAAGGAGCGCCCTTGCATATCGCCTATGCAGCCAAGTTACGCGACCGGCTCAATCTTCTCGAGGCCGCCCATGTAGGGACGCAGGACCTCGGGGATCGTGATGGTGCCGTCGGCGTTCTGGTAGTTCTCCAGAATGGCAGCCATGGTACGACCAGCCGGCAGGCCGGAACCGTTAAGGGTGTGCAGGTAGCGCGAACCCTTGAAGTTATCGGGGTCGCGATACTTGATGTTGGCGCGGCGAGCCTGGAAGTCACCGCAGTTGGAGCAGGAGCTGATCTCCTTGTAGGCGTTGTAGCTCGGCAGCCAGACCTCGACGTCGTAGGTCTGACGGGCAGAGAAGCCCAGGTCGCCGGTGCACAGGCTAATCACGCGATACGGAAGACCCAGCTGCTGCAGCAGGTACTCGGCCTCGGCGGTCATGCTCTCGAGCTCCTCGTCGGACTCCTCCGGCTTAGCGAACTTGACCATCTCGACCTTGTCGAACTCGTGCTGACGGATGATGCCGCGGGTGTCGCGACCGGCGGAACCGGCCTCCTCGCGGAAGCAGGGAGTGAAGGCGGTGTAGCGGCGCGGCAGGGTGTCGGCGTCGAGAACCTCGCCGGCGTGCAGGTTGGTGAGCACGACCTCGGCGGTGGGGATCAGGAAGTTGTCGCCCGAGACGTGATAGGCGTCGTCCTCAAACTTGGGCAGCTGGCCCGTACCGAACATGGTCTGACGCTTGACGACGATAGGCGGCCACCACTCCTTGAAGCCACGGCTCGTGTGCGTGTCCAGGAAGAAGTTGATAAGGGCGCGCTCCAAGCGGGCGCCGGCGCCACCGAGAACGGTGAAGCGGCTGCCGGAGAGCTTGTTGCCGCGCTCGAAGTCGAGGATGTCCAGATCGGTGCCCAGGTCCCAGTGCGGCTTAAAGTCGAAGTCGAACTCGCGCGGGGTGCCCCAGCGGCGGCGCTCGATGTTCTCGTCCTCGTCCTTGCCGTACGGCGTGGCCTCGCAGGGAATGTTGGGCAGGTGAGCCATGAAGTCGTACTGCTCCTGCTCGAGAGCAGTGCGGCGCTCGGCCAGACCGTCAATCTTCTCGTTGACGGCGCGCACGGCCTCCTTGGCGGCCTCGGCCTCGTCCTTCTTGCCCTCCTTCATCAGGGCGCCGATCTTCTTGGACTCGGCGTTGCGCGTGGCTTGAAGTTCCTCGACCTCGGTGATGACGGCACGACGCTCGTCGTCGAGCTCAAAGAACTTCTCGCGATCCCAAGACGTCTGGCGGTTAGCCATGGCGACATCGATGGCATCGGGGTTCTCGCGAACAAACTTGATATCAAGCATTAGATCCTCCGGCGATATACATTCCATTTAGGTTGCAACCTTGTACATGTATGGGCAAGTATATACTTATGAGCGTTTACGACCCAACTCAACTACGCAAGAAGGCACCCAATGGACGCAGTTTTTTCCTTTTTGTTTGGCACCCGCACCGGTTTTGCCATCCTTTTCGCCGGCGGCATCCTGCTGTTTGCGATTCTTGCCTTTGTAATGGAGAAGCGCACCCATAAGATGTATGTCGACCGCGGCCCCAAGTCCGAGGACGAAGAAGACAGCTTCTGGGACTAACTCGCCAAAAAGGGACAGGTTTATTTTGGTCGGTTTTATCTGGGCAAACGCAAGCGCCCCGCAACTGGAATTGAACCAGTTGCGGGGCGCTTTTCGCTAAAAGGACAAAACCGCAGGAAAAACCCGCCAAAATAAACCTGTCCCTAAATAGCAGGTTTTACTGGAGGGTTGCGTCGATTGCCTTGACCAGGGCGCTGCGCATGCCGGCGTCCTCGAGCGCAACGACGCCCTTGATGGTGGCACCACCGGGCGAGCATACGGCATCCTTCATCGCCGCAGGATGCTGGCCAGTTGCAAGCTGCAGCTTTGCCGTACCCAGCACCATCTGGCTCACAATGCGATAGGCATCCGCACGCGGGATACCGTGCTTGACCGCCGCATCGCCCAGGGCCTCGATTGCCATGGCGACAAACGCCGGAGCGCAACCACCCACCGTGCCGCCCACAAACAGTAGGCTCGTATCGAGCTCGACCACCGCACCGAGCTTGCCAAGCAGATCAAGCACCACTGCGCTCTGCTCATCACTAAGCGTGGAAGCCTTCTCGCAAGCGATGACACCCTCGCCCACCGAAACCGGCGTGTTGGGCACCGTCGAGATATGCGCGACGCCCGGCAGGACCTGCTCCCACTTGGCACTGTCCCAGGTCCAGGCAACCGACAGAACGACCTTTTTGGCAAGAGCATCCTTGAGCGGGGCGAAGACCTTCTCGATCATGTACGGCTTGACCGCAGCGACCACGATATCGGATGCGGAGACAACCTCGGCGGCATCGTGGCAAGCGGCCATGCCGCGCGCCTCGCAGCGCTCAACCAGTGCGTCGTAGCGACCCGCACAGGCGCACATGTCGCTCGCAGCTACACCGGCAGCGATCCAGCCATCGGCCATAGCGCTCGCCATATTGCCAAAACCGACAAATCCAATCTTCATATCTCATAGTCCTTTCAGACACATTCCTCAAAACGAAAGGTATTGTCCCACGCCATTGTTTCGTATTGCCAACCTATTTGTGATACGGCTCGCCACGACTGATCTTGCAGGCACGGTAAATCTGCTCTAGCAGCACCACACGCGCCAGGTTATGCGGCAAGGTAATGCGTCCAAAGCTGAGCATCTCGTCGGCTCGTGCGCGCACCTCATCACTCACGCCGTCCGAACCGCCGATTACAAAGGCAATGTCGCTGCTGCCTCGCAGCATAAGATCGTCGAGCCTCGCCGAGAGCTCCTCACTCGAACGTTCCTTGCCCTCAATGGCCAGCAAGATCACATGCGCTCGAGACGGCAAGGCAGCAAGAATCGCCGCCCCCTCCTTGTCACGCGCAGCATCCACACCGCCCGCCTTAGCCGGGTCGATATCGGCCACCTCGCGGATATCCACCTTGGCATAGGCACCCAGGCGCTTGGTGTACTCAGCGCACGCGTCCTTCCAAAAGCGCTCCTTGAGCTTACCAACACAAACGACGGTGTATTTCACGCGCGCCTACTCCTTCGAATCGTTTTGAACTTTGCCGGCAGCCAGCATCTGCTCGAACATCGAGGCCGACTGCGAGAAGTCGCTCGGCAGCACGACCGTCGAGTTTTTGCCCGTACGTGCGAACTCCGTCATCATCTCGGTCCACTGCGTAAACATGAACAGCTGGTTGGCCTCATCGTTGCCAACGCCTGTCTCCTGGATAATCTCAAGCGAATCCTTGATGCCCAGCGCGATGGCCTTGCGCTGGTTGGCGATACCCTCGCCTGCCTTTTCCATCGCCTCGGCCTCGGCGGTCGCCTCGGTGACGCGCTTGATGCGGTCGGCCTCGGCGAGCTCCTGCGCGGCAGCGCGCTTGCGCTGGGCGGCGTTGATGTCGTTCATGGAGTTCTCGACCTCGGTCGGCAGTGCGATTTTGGTGATGAGCGTCGACACGAGGGTGAAGCCGTAGGCGGCCATCTGCTCGGAAACGGTAGCGTTGACATCCTTGGCGATGTCATCCTTCTTGGCAAAGACCTCATCGAGTGTGTAGACGGGGATGGAGGAGCGCAGGGCGTCGGTGATGAAGTCGCGCATCTGGTCGACGGGCTCCTGCAGCATATAGTAGCTCTTGTAGATGCCCGAATCTGCCGGGCCGGCGCCCATGTCATAGCTCACGTGATACTGAGCGGAGACCTCAAGGCCAATGGTCACGTTGTCCTGGGTCTTAACGTCGATGCCAAAACCGTTTTTCATGGTGCGCAGGCTCACCGTGGCGGCCTTGCGGTCGATCACGGGCACCTTCACGTGGAAGCCCGCGTTGACGATACGATTGAACTTACCCAAGCGCTCGATGATCACAGCGTGCTGCTGCTCAACGACGTAGCAGGCGTTGGGGAGCAGCAGCAACAGGATGATGATGGGAATCAAAAGGCTGGTAAGGGCGGCGATGATACCGGAAAACAGCATGGTCTCTCCTCTGATAGGCACACGTTGCCATTAGGATACCCGTCCAAGGAGATCGTGCATAACAAAAAAGCCCCCATTGCTGGGAGCTCTTTCATTTAATGGTGCGGGCGAAAGGACGTCCGCGTATCCGCTTCGCGGATCCGCACCGGCATCGGCCGCCTGCCGGCGTCCTTGCCAGCTCGCTAAAAACGCTCCGCGTTTTCTTGACGCTCGCTCCTTCGCAGGTTCAAGTCCCCGCGATGGGCACATAACAAAAAAGCTCCCATTGCTGGGAGCTCTTTCATTTAATGGTGCGGGCGAAAGGACTTGAACCTTCATGGGGTTGCCCCCATACGGACCTGAACCGTACGCGTCTGCCAATTCCGCCACGCCCGCGTGCAGGAATTAGAATAACGGAGCGCCACCGCGAACGCAAGAACTATTTTTGAAAAAGTTTGCAGGCATTTTCCCAAGCGGCATGCGCGATTGTTTCGGCGTCCTCACCAGTGCGATCGACACGGTCGTTAACCAGCGCGTTTGCCGTAATGGAGATCATTGCGGGCTCGCATTCAAGACCGCGGATGGGCTCCGGAGCCATATACGGGCAATCCGTCTCGAACAAAATTCGATCGAGTGGGGTTGCCGCAAATGCCTCGCGCACGTCGTCGTTGCGCTTAAAGGTGGCCGCACCACCATAGGCGATATAGCAGCCCAACTCCACAAAGCGCTCCATCGTGGCGCGGTCCTCGCCAAAACAGTGCAGCACACAACCGGCCTGGGGCACGCCCACCTCACGAAGCACGTTGTAGGCGTCCACGTGCGAGGTACGCTCCTGGTCCATGTCCTCGTGACGCAGATGCAGCTCCACCGGCACATTGCAGCGCACGGCGACTTCGAGCTGACGTGCCATGCAATCAATCTGCACGCTGTGGGGCGCCGGCGTGATGTCGTCGTCGTAATCCATGTGGTAGTCCAGACCGATTTCGCCAATACCGGCACACAAAGGGTCATCAAGCGCAGCAACAACCTGCGCGTGAATGTCGTCGGTATAGTCCGGCGCGCCATACGGATGCACGCCGGCAAGATACTTGATCTGCGGGATATCCTGCATCGGCAGAATTTCGCGCACGAGCCAGTCGCTATAGTCCGTCACGCTGCGCTTGTCGGCGATGGGGTCGAAGACCGTCACCAACAGGTCGATGCCTGCCGCCTTGGCACGCACGAGTGTCTCGGGCACATCCTTGCCCCAGAACGAAAGCAGATGCGCATGTGTGTCGGCAAGCGGTGCCAAGGGCACGGGACAAGCAACCGTCTTCTTTTTCTTGGTAAACGTCACGCGTTCGGCATTAAGCGTCATGGGAAAGCTCCCGAGCCAGGCACACAAAGTCGGCGACGCCGAGCGTCTCGGCGCGCGTGGTGGGTGCGATACCGCAAGCCTCAAAGGCGGCATCGAGCACGTCCTTGGCAAAGCCGTTGGCGCTCATGGAATTGCGGATGGTCTTGCGACGCTGAGCAAATGCAGCGTCAATCACGCGGGCCACAAATTCGCGATCGAGTCCTTCGGGCACCACACCGTCAACACGGTCGATACGCACGACGGCCGAGTCCACGTGTGGCGCCGGCATAAAGCAACGCGGCGGCACCTCAAAGCGACCCGTTACCTGCGCATACAGGCCAAGCTTTGCCGTATAGCCGCCATAGGTCTTGTTGCCCGGCACTGCGGCAATGCGATCGGCAACCTCCTTTTGCACCATGACGACGGCGCGCTTGAGCGCCGGCATCGTCTGGAAAAATTGCAAAATGATCGTCGCCGCCACGTTATAAGGCAAGTTCGCGACAAATACCGTCGGCTCACCGCCCGCAGCCTGCTCAATCTGCTCCGGGCCAACCTTAAGCGCGTCGCCCATGATAAAGCGGAAGTTGGCATAGTCGGCGGCGTGGGCATCGAGCACCGGTTCGAGTTCGGGATCGGTCTCGATCGACGTGACGCACGCCGCCTCCTGCAGCAGCGCGAGCGTGAGCGTACCAACGCCCGGGCCAACCTCGAGCACGCGCTCATCGCCCGTGAGCTCGGAAAGCTCGCAAATGCGCTCAATTACATGGTTGTCGATCAGGAAGTTCTGGCCCAGGCGATGCTTGGTCGCAAGGCCAAACTCCTCCAGCAGCTCCCTTGTTGCCGTGGGGTTTGCCAAAGGCGAAGTTGTCATAGTTGCCTCCTTAGCATGATGGCGGCGTCTTGAAACAAAAGGGCATGGACCGTTGCGGCCATGCCCTTACATCTAAACAGCAAATTGCCGATATGGCGCGCGGCGTCTTAGCCCAGACGCGGGAACAGCGGCTCACCCTTCTCGACGGGCTGACCACCGGCAAGCAGGCCCCAAGCGCAAATGCCCTTGAGGTCGTCGCTCGCGGCCTCGTCCTCGCAGGACAGGCGGCGCAGGGCTTCGGCAGAGGTCTGAGGCATGAGCGGCATCAGCAGGTGAGCGGCAATGCGGATGGCCTCGAGCAGGTTGTAGATCACAAATGCCAGCTCGTCAGCCTTAGCCTCATCCTTGGCAAGCGCCCAAGGCTCGGAGTCCTCGATGTAGTGGTTGGCGGCGTGGATGAGCTCCATAACCTCGTCCTTGGCTCCGCCGTAATCGAGCACGTCCATCTTGGCCATGTAGCGGTCGACCAGGCCATCGGCGATCTTTGCCAGCGGGTTGTCGAACGCATCGAACGATGCGGGCTTGGCGGGCGCGCAACCGTCAAAGTACTTGCCGCTCATGTTGAGCGAACGCGAGATAAGGTTGCCCCAGCTGTTGGCCAGGTCGGCGTTGTAGACCTGCTCCATGCGATCGAAGCTGATAGCGCCGTCGGTACCGGGAACGACGTCGGTCATAAAGTAGTAGCGATAGCCCTCGACGCCCAGCATGTCGATAACGTCCTGCGGAGCGATGGCGTTACCGCGGCTCTTGGACATCTTCTCGGCCTTGCCGGTCTCGGCATTGCGCACGGTCAGGAAGCCGTGGGCAAAGACGTGCTCGGGCAGGGCCTCGCCGATGGCCATGAGCATGGCGGGCCAAATGACGCAGTGGAAGCGGATGATGTCCTTACCCACGATGTGGAACTGCGCGGGCCAGCGATAGGCCAGCTCGGCACGGGCCTCGTCGGTGTCGACACCGTAGCCGACGGCCGTCATATAGTTGAGCAGCGCGTCAAACCATACATAGGTCACATGGCCCTCGTCAAACGGAACCTGGATGCCCCAGTCAAAGCTCGTGCGACTCACGGAAAGGTCGTTGAGGCCGCCCTCGACAAAGCTGCGAACCTCGTTCATGCGGAACGCAGGCTCGACAAAGTCGGGGTGCTCGTCATAGAGCTTGAGAAGCTTGTCCTGGAAGGCGGAAAGCTTAAAGAAGTAGGACTCCTCCTGGACGCGCTCAAGCGGACGGTGGCAGTCGGGGCATAGATGCTGGCCGACGCTGCCGTACTCCTCGTCGCCCTTCTGGACCTGCGTATCAGTGAAGTAGGTCTCGTCAGGCACGCAATACCAACCGTCGTAGCTGCCCTTATACAGGTAACCGGACTCCTTCATGCGCTCCCACAGGTACTGCACGGCATGATGCTGGCGCGGCTCGGTGGTGCGGATGAAGTCGTCGTTGGAAATCTCGAGCTTGCTCCAAAGCTCCTTGAAGTGCGGGGCCTGGCTATCGGTCCACTCCTGCGGCGTCATGCCATGCTTGGCTGCGGCCTCGGCGACCTTCTCGCCGTGCTCGTCCATGCCGGTCAGGAACTTGACGTTATAGCCGGCGGAACGGCGATAGCGAGCCTGAACGTCGGCGATGATGGTGGAATAAGCCGTGCCCAGGTGCGGATCGGCGTTGACGTAGTAGATGGGCGTCGTGATAAAGAACGAAGGCTTGCTTTGATCCATGGGGTTTGTCCTCCAGAAAAACGTTGCATACAGAGGATGATTCTAGCGCAAGGGCTGGATATCCTCCATCTATTGCATATCGAGCACCATGGCATAGACATCGCGCTTGCGGCGCGAATACTTCTGAGACAGGCGCTTGGCCACCGCAGACGCGGGCTCCCCCTCCTCGAGCGCGGCGCGGATATCCTCGCGCAGGGCCTCGTCGGGATCCGCTGCCGTGGCGCCGACCGGCACGATACCGGCCTCCTCATCCTCGCTCGGTGGCGCGATGACCAGCGCAATCTCGCCCTTTACCTCGCCGCGAGCACGCAGCTCCTCGGCAAGCTGGTCAGCGGGCCCGCGCAAGACCTCCTCGTGCAGCTTGGTGAGTTCGCGGCAGACGGCAACCTCACGCTGGGGAAAGACCTCCGCCACGGCCTCGAGCGTCGCCACGATGCGATGTGGAGACTCGTAGAAGATGAGTGCGCCGGGCACCACGGCAAGGCGCTGCAAACGGCGCACACGGTCGCCGTGCTTTCGGCCCAAAAAGCCCTCGAAGAAAAAATGCTCGCAGGGAATGCCGGACGAAACAAGCGCCGTGACGCAAGCAGAGGGCCCGGGAATAACTTCGACGGGCACATCGGCCTCACGCGCCGCCTCGACCAGCGCCTGGCCGGGATCGGACACGCTCGGCATGCCGGCGTCCGAGGCAAAAGCGAGGGTCTCCCCCGCCAGCAGACGGTCGACCAGGCCGGCGGCGCGGCTGGCGATCACATTCTCGTCGCAACGGACAAGCGGCTTGGAAATGCCCAGGTGCATCAGTAGCTTTGACGTCACACGCGTGTCTTCGCAGCAAATGGCATCGGCGGCGGCAAAGGCCTCACCAACGCGCGGGGACAGGTCGCCCAGGTTGCCGATGGGCGTGCCGACCACATAGAGTTTGCCCGTATGGGCGCTGTTTTGCGTCATATCAACCTATTCAATCATGCCGCGCTCGAGCGTACCGAGCGCCGCGCGGGCGTCCCATGCTGCAATGCGCTTCTCGGTCTTCCACGTTTGGAAGAACCAACCGGCAGCCGGCGCAAACGAAGCCAGCTGGTTGGCGATAAACACGCGCTCGTAGGCATTGCGGCCCTCGGGCGTAACCGACGAGTTGGCAAAGATCGCCGCGCCCGACCATTCGCCCACCAGCACGGGGAACCCAGTCGAAATCGCTTCTTTAAGCTCGCGCTTGTTACGCGAAATCGCCGTCGTCAGCCCGCGAGGGCTCGTGATGTCGAGCGCATACTCGTCGCGGTAATGGTACAGGTGAAGGTCCATGTAGACGTTCTTGTACTTGGCGCCGCGCATAAAATGCTTCCACTCGCTGGGATGCCCCGACGACGAGAAGACGACGATCTTATCCTCGGGCATATACGAACGGACGAGCTCGTAGGCATCGCGATAGAAATTGCGCAGGTAGTGAGCAGGAATGCCATCCGTCATGGTGAAGAGGCTCTTGCGAACGCTCATCTGCGGCGTGTCCAGCAGCTCAATGCCCAGCAGGCTCTCGGCCTCGCCATAGCGATCGGCCAAGCGCTCGAGCACGTCGAGTGCGACATGACGGCCGTTGGTGGACGAATGCCACTCGGCAACAGCCTCCGGCGTGGTGGGCGAATCGTTGGAATCGCCCTGGCCACCGGGCACGGTTGCCAGATCGAGCAGCACGCGGATGTCGTACTTGGCAGCCCACTCAATTGCGCGGTCGATGTAATCGACAACCGATATGTAGGAGGCATCGGACTCCTGTGAGCCAAAGGCATACCAGGGCACCGGCAGACGCACGGCATTGAGACCGATCTGCGCCATGCGGCGAAAATCGTCCTCGCTCACAAACGTCTCGTAATGGCGGCGCATGCGCTCGTTATAGGCGGCGGTACCCATGGCCTCCTGTAGCTCAGCCGCGTTGGATGCACCGGTCGCCGCGTACAGCGACGGGGTCACCCAAGGCTCGGGAATAAACCAGCCAGAGAGATTAACGCCGAGTATCCTCTCCATCACTGCCCCCTTCGGATCATGCAGGTCGAACCCGCATCGTATTGCGTAGGATAAGTATCGTTTTGAGTATACCCGCGTGTGCGGACAGGCGACCGAACGGTCTGCAAAGTGACGCGAAAGTGGGAGGAATGTCTGGGAGCAGACGGACTCGGAATGGTGCGACGAGGTGTGTACGCGCGCCGGAGGCAGGCACCGGAAAGTGTGTCCCGTTCTGAGCCCTTATTCTGGGACGCAGTTTCCGCAGAACCCTACATAAAAGAAAAGGACCCCTTTGCAGAGGTCCTAGTCAATTCAAGGTGGCGGGGAAGGGAACCGCGTCCGCGCGCTGCGCGGACGGACCGCTGCGGCGCTTACGCGCCTTGCGAGCTGCGCTGGCAAACGCTTACGCGTTTACTCAGCTCCGCGCCCTCACGGGGTTCGATTCCGTGCGAGGGCTACATAAAAGAAAAGGACCCCTTTGCAGAGGTCCTAGTCAATTCAAGGTGGCGGGGAAGGGAATCGAACCCCTGACACGAGGATTTTCAGTCCTCTGCTCTACCAACTGAGCTACCCAGCCATTTGAGGTGTGCCTTGTTTCAAGGCTTGATTAGTATAACCAAGGACGCGTTCCGGTCAACCGAGAATTTCAAAAAAGTTTTTGAGCACAGCCTCGGTTCTTTAAATCGGCACGTCAGAGGCATCAGCCGGCAGCAAGAAGTTTTTCGCTCAGAGCCGCACGGGCAAACTCACTTGGCGTCATCCCCTCGGCAGCCGCCCGTCGACGAATGGCCTCCTTCATTCCCAGAGGAATCTTGACCGACAGCGTTGCCGTCCCCTCACCTGAGAGTGGGGGCCGTCCATGCACGATCCCACCAACGGTGTGTTCGCCATCCGGAAACTCTCCGCGCTCGTACGACTCGCACCACGCGTCAATCATTTCATCCGTTACAACCTGACCATTAGCGGCCGTATACGTCTTGCCCATCATCGACCCCTTTGCCGAGCCCGTTCAATCTCCTGCCAAAATTTCTTCTGGACTGGAGACAAGGCATGAATGATAAGCCCCCACGGACAAGCTCGACCGCGACAAGCTCCACGCTTCGTCCGTCTGGGAGCCATCCAATCGCAAGCCATCTCGGCGGCTCGTCCTTCGGCTCGCGACGAATGCACTCAGTAACCGCAAGCCAAGCGCTAAGCACCTGCTTTTCCGTCAGGTGCTTTTTAGCGTTGGGATGGATCTCAACATCCATGCATCTTCTCCTCCATCTTACCCAATTTCGTATGACGAAAGTCCGCTGTCGCCAATTCTTAAGCCGGCACGCGTTGGAGAGCAGGGGTCGAAACAATGATTGAAGGACGCTCTAGTACGGCCCAGGCGCCGGGGCAGGAGCACATACGCCAGGGACGTACGTTTTCGTAGCATACGAGGACATAGCCACGTGCATCGATAAAGGCGATATCGATGGGATAGGCCATAAAACACGTATGGACCGAAGAGCAGCGTGGAAATGCCATGACGAGCGGCAGACCGTTGGCGGCAACCGGACACCGTCCCAGCATGCCGCGCAGGCGCACGGCAAACGACTCCGCCACCGCAAACTCGGCCGGCGTCCAGCCCAGCCTATTGAGTGCCCGCGCGTAGGCGATGTAGGACGAGACCGCGGTCACATGACCACCCCCGGACGCCATGGATCGACCGTCACCGCGCGCTCGTGCGACAACGTTGTCGGCGCCCCCAGCGGAACGCCAGCGATGCTGAGAGAAGTCGGCCACGGCTCATAGTGCATGGTGCAGGTGTAGGTCCTAAACGTACCGGATAGGGAGAGCAGGCCACCATCCGATGCCTCCGCGCCTTGCTCGCTCGACACTTCGATCTGCAAGTCATAGCCTTCCATGGCATTCAGAATTTGAGTCCGGACCGTCGCCGAGGCATCGACAGAGCTTTCGTCGCCCTCCCCGCTCGGCGCCACGGCGTGCGCCAACACGATGTCGGGCACCACGCGGTCGAAGCGCGCGACAGCGCTGGCATAGATCATGACGTTGTATACGATGAGTGCCAGCACCAGCAAAACGGGCGTAACCACTGCTATCTCCACCGTCGCTTGGGCGCGCTCCTCGCGCAGACGCATGCGGATACTCATTACGACCCACCGCCCAGAGCGCCAACCAGCGTGGCGACATCGACGGTGAGCGGGATGGAGCCGCCGCCGGGCAGAGGAATCTCCGCAAGCGTGAACACCGTACCGCTGATGGTGCGTTCGACTTGATATTCCAACGCCTCGCAAAGCGCCTTGGGATCGGTCACGCCCAACGGAATACTTCGCAGTTTGTCTTGCGCTTGAGAGAGACCAGCAATGTCAGACCCCGGGCTCTTAATGACGTTGGCGGAATCAGTCAGCACCGGCTTTCGCAGGCGCAAGTCGCACGGTTCCAAACCCAGCGCCGCCACGGACGCCGAAACGGTATCGCCGAGCCACGATGCGATGGAGCCCAACGCGCCGCTGCCCCCTCCTAGGCCTTTAATCATCTCGTCCATAAGTTCGTCGGCCGAACCTTGGATGTCTCCGTATCCCACAAGCAGCCGTCCCCAGACATCCATGACGCCATCGAGTACGCCGGCAACGCCACCCGAGCGTTCCTTCAATGTCGAGAAAAATCGCGAAAGCACGTTGTTTTGCGCCGTCGCCTCATCGGGCGCCAGCACCGCGGCAGAGATGGCACCGCGATCGCCAAGCCTGACTGCCGTGTTAAACGAAGAGTTGAGCTCATCGGGGCTCGAGATGGCACCCGAAACCGCAAAGGCAACCACGCCGTTGCGACCGGGCGGAGCGATACGCGGACGCTCGCCCGAAAGCGCTTTAATGGCCTGGTCAAACGCATTGCTCGCACGGTCGGCCTCATCCTCGGTCTGACGCATGAGCTCAAGCTCTTTGTTCCGACATTTGACGTATTCCTCCAAGGCCTTTTTGAACTCGTCGAAGTGATATTCGAAGCCGTTTTCGATAGAGGTTGAAGGCGCCGCAACAGCACCAAGCGACAAAACGCCAAAATGGCATTTGCTGCATTTATCCTGTCCATCGTAATCGGCAACCGAAGCAAATCCGCTCGGCGTCCCTTTCTTATAGTTAGGGCAGGTCGTCCCGTAATGCAGATACGCCTTGTCATCGTTCACGCTCGTCGGCCACACCGCATCGGTATAGAGTTCCGTCGCCCGAACCTCATCAGAGTTGCGCGGCAGCAGCGGAATATAGGAGGAAACCCTGTCTCCGTTCTCGGTTATATGCGCCCGATCGACCTCCGCGCTCGCATAGGTATAAAACGCCTTACGCGCCGCAGACTCTGCCTTCATCTCGACACTCGAGCCGTGGGGCTTCTCATTTGTCAGACGCCAATGGTAGTAGTCCTTCGCGCGATCAAGGGCAACTTGGGGCTCCCACGTAAAGCTCGATGAGTAATGCGGATTTTGAACACCGGAGAGATCCGTTAGGCTTTTCGCACGCTCCCACATGCAAGAACAGCTGCCGACCGAGCCCTTGTCAGACCCACCACAATCCGCCAGCCAAGCACGCTCTTTAGCCTTCGCCGTGTCCTCAGAAGCCTTCCGCAGCTCCTCGGCCGCACACTCTAAATCATCTGATGTGTCTTTAATGGCATCGGTCGAGATCTCGGACCCCTCGAGCGCAGCGAAGTCAGACTCGGATGTCCTGGGCACGGCAAGCGCCGTACCGGTATAGGTCACACTATCGGTATCCTGCGCCGACACCGCCTGCGTGGCACGCGCGGCGATCAGATACGGCAGAGCCGTCTCGATTTTCTGTAAGCCTTCCGATGCGCTTTTGGCAAACTTGTTGCGCGTTTTAATGATCTCAATCCCGGTGTCGACCATATTGCCGGCAACCGGCTCGGCACCCGGGATGAGGATGGCGACCAGGCCCGTCCCGATCGTGGCAAACCCCGCCAGCCCCAGACTCAAGATGCTCGCATCAACCACCGTGGCAGCCGTGTGATAGGACGACACTACGTTGGCACCCGCCAGCGCGCCACTATCAGCCGCCACCTGGGTATCCCCGGCACGCGACATGCTCCATATCGCCGCGGTCGACGAAAACAACAATGTGAGCACCACTAGGATGACCACGGCAGAAGAAAGCGTGGTATAGGCGCCGTCTTCGATAAACAGATCGACACCGGCTCGACCCATAAAGCCGCCTCGTTTGCGGAGAGCGCCTGGTCGACGGCGGGCCGCAAACCCTTGCGTCACCCGCAACAGGCAGCGCCTAATCCCATGCAGCAATCCACGAATCATAATCTCCCTCCAGCCATTCGGGACGCGATTGATACGAGACATCGACCTTGAGCTCAACGTAGCCGCCCTCGGCGGTACCACCCATAGCCTGCGCAAACGCACCGATCACAGGCAACGGCTTGACCTCGCCGGAAACGGACACGGACGAGACGCCACCCGCACCGGCCCGGCCAAGCTCGATATCCCACGACAACGGCCCGCCGGCATGAAAGATCGAAACGTTGGGCACTGCGGCAAGTCGGCGGCGGGTGAACTCCTTAAGATCGTCGTCCTCCGCCGTCGTCGTGGTCATGAGCCGCGCGGTCTCGGCGGCGGCAGACTCCATGACCGCGCGCGTATAGAGCAGGCACACCGGTTGCAGCGCGAGAAGGATGAGTGTCAGAAACGTCGGCAGCAAAAAAGCGGCCTCGACCGTAGACTGCGCCCGGTCCTCGCGCGCGGCATCAATACAACGCGATGTCCTTAGCGGCCGCAGCGGCGTCGATAACCGACGTCGAGGCAACGCCATGGGATGCCGCCCGCTCAACCAGCGCCGCCAAGCGCCCATCGGTGCCGGCACGCCAAAGTCCCGCGATCGCCAGCACGATCGATAACAGCGCCACCGTGACGATGGCGTATTCGACCGTCGCCTGGGCAGATTCCTCACGCAGGACATCATGCATTTCACGATCCCTCCTTTGAGTCCGTTGCCTGCGGGCTCAGGCGCACGGCGCGCAGACGACACGAAGCATCGCCAGCATCCGCGGCAATTGTCACCATATCGACCCAGCCGCGTTCGTCGCGCACGATGGCGCCCCACACGTTTCCCTTGATGTCGAGATAGCCGCTCAGAGCAAGTTGCGCCGTGGGTACCTCGCGATAGGCACGCAGCATATCCGCCGCCGCTTCGGTCATCGGTCGGTCCTCGGACCATGCAAGCCGGACCGCAATCGCGTTGCCCTCAGGCGAATCCGTCGCAGTGCCAGACCGCTTGTCGAGCGTCCGCAGAAAGGTTTGCGCCGTGACAGCGACATCCGAATCGTCCGCATCTCGCATCTCATCTTTTTGAGACGCCACCGCCGAATCTGAGCCCAAATCGGAGGCGGTCCCAGGACGCTGCTGCCGCGCGGCGTTAAGCCCCCAAAGCACCGCCGCTATCGCCACGGTCAGGCAAGCAAACACCAGCAGCACCCCGATGGGGCGCTCGCCCTCTACAGGCTGTTGATGCCCTCGCTGATAGCGTTCCATAGATCTTGGACCTTGCCCTTAAATGCGACGATGGCGATAATCGCGATCACCACGAGCACGCCGACCAAGATGGCATACTCGGTGGTACCCTGTGCACTCTCCTCCTGCAATAGTTCCTTGGCGCGCTGACGAACATGTGCCGCCCGGCAAAACGCCCAGCCCTGGACCTTGCCAGCAGCGTCAGTCATCGTGTTCATGTATTCCTCCCTACATCATCCCGCCTGCTCCCAGCAGCGGGCCCAATATGGACAGAAGCAACGCCGGCAAGATGAGCGTGCCGGTGGGAATCAGCAGCTTGACGGGTGCACGCTCGATCTCGCGCTCGACCGCGGCGCGATGAGCCGCACGGATCTCGCGACTTTGAGCGGCCAGCATCTCGGCAAGTGGGGCACCCAGGGCGAGCGCCTGCCCCACCGTGATGGCAAAGGTCTCGAGCGCTCGCACGTCCAGGTCGCGCGCGGCGGCCAACAACTCGTCCTCACGCGTGCCCACGCCCACCTGCCACGCCATGCAGGCGCGCTCAAGGCGAAGAGCCAGCACTGACCGGCGGTTGGCGCAGAAAATCTCAAGCGCCGCATCAAACGAAAGACCGGCCGAAAGACCCAAGCGCACAACATCGATCATCTCGGACACTTCGCCGAGCGACACTCGCGCCGGGCCGCCCGCTCCAACCGCGCCCTTCACTCGCGCGGTCAGAGCATCGACCACCGAGCGACCCGCGGCAGCGACCAGCACCGCCTCGCGCTTGCAGGCCCCTGCGATCTTGCGTGCATCCGCCCGATCCAAACCCGTCGCGACAAATACACTCAGGGCGCACAGGCAAGCCGCAACTGCAACCGGGGCGCTCATAGCTCCACCCGCATAATGCGCCGGATAACCACCAGGGCAACGGCGTTGAGGGCAAGACCCAGCACCACAGCGCCCGCGCCGGCAGGCGTCGCAAGACCGCGACGAAAATCTGCCGAAAGCAGCGCCAACACCGCGCACATGCCCGCCGGCATCGCCGCGACCATATGCGCAGACATGCGAGCCTGCGACGTCTTAACATCCAGGCGGCGCTTGAGCTCAATGCGCTCCCCCACCATGCTCGACGCCTCGGACAGTAAGTCGGCAAGCGGAGCGCCGGTGCGCTGAGACACCTTAAGCGCCAAGGTCACAAGCGAAAGACCGGGGGCGTCGATACGCACGAGCAAGTCATCGAGCGCGTCGGTCGCCGAGATGCCGCAATCGATCGCCGCCGCCACCCGCAAAAACTCGGTATGCACTGGCTCTTGCGCATGAGCGCCCACAAAGCGCATGCCCTGGGCCAGCGAATGTCCCGAGGCAAGCGACATGGAAAGTGCGGTAAACGCCTCGGGCATTGCCTCTTCTGCATCGTGTTGCTCGCGCCGGCTCTCAAAGCCATCCCGAGCGGCACCAACGGCAAACGGAGCAACAAGTCCCAAGGCAAATCCGAGGGGCGATAACGACACCATCGTTAGTAAAACGCAGCAGACACCGCTCGATAGCAGCAGAAACGCCAAACGTCCCGAAGCATCTTCGATCACGAGGCCAAGGCGATGCGCCGGAGCCAGCGATGCCCACGAACGGGCGATCTTTTTCAGCAGATCGTTTTCCACCAGCTCACGCGGCAGCTTCTCTGCCACCGTCTCGAGCGCCTGACGTGCCAGCTCCGCCGGCGGTACCTGCGGCACACGAGGTTCCGCCCCGCACGCCGTCGCGACAGAAAGCCCTGCCAAGCCCCCTACGACGAGGGGCACAGTGATCTCCATTCGTCCACCTCCTCTTGTGTGAGCGTCCCCGACCGCAGGCCTTCTGCGATAAACGGCGGCTCGCGGTCAAGCGTCCAGGTGCGCTCGGCGGCATCGAACGTCACATAGCGCTCGAGCTCTACGCCGCCCGATGCGGCGCGTCGCACCCCCGAATACGAGGAGACGAAGCGCCTGCCATCGGCGTGGCGCTCGGACATCACGATACCGTCGAGTGCCATGGCAATCTGCTCCTCGATGAGCTCGCTCGGCAGATCGATGCCATAACGTGCAAGCAACGTCAGACGCACCACGGTCTCCTGTTCTGAACCCGCATGAAGCGTGGTGAGCGACCCGTCGTGGCCCGTGTTCATGGCCTGCAACATGTCGCAGCACTCGGCACCGCGCACCTCGCCCACCACGATGCGGTCGGGGCGCATGCGCAGGGCATTAGTCACCAGGTCGCGGATCGTCACCGCGCCCTCGCCCTCAATTGAAGCCTCGCGCGCCTCTAGGCGCACCACGTGCGGATGATGCGCAAACTTGAGCTCGGCAGAGTCCTCGATCGTCACGATGCGCTCGCCGGTGGAAATCTCACATGACAACGCGTTGAGCAGGGTGGTCTTACCAGATCCCGTGCCTCCCGCAACCGCCAGGTCCTGTCGCAGCGACACCGCACACGACAGCAGCTGCGCATACCAAAGCGGCAGCGATCCCAACCCCACGAGCTCGTCCAGCGAGCAGATACGGTCCGAGAACTTTCGGATGGTGAGAATCGGTCCGTCAATCGCCACAGGCGGAATCACCGCGTTGACGCGATAGCCCGTTTTGAGGCGGGCGTTGACGATGGGGCTGCGCTCGTCGATACGGCGGCCAAGTGGCGAGATAATGCGGTCGATAAGCACACGGATCTGCTCATCATCCTCAAACGCATGCTCGATGGGGTACAAGACGCCGCCGCGTTCAAAGAAAGCCGAGCGGCAGCCGTTGATCATGATCTCGGTAACGGTGTCGTCCTCGATGAGCGGCTGCAACGGCCCCAAGCCCACCACGTCATCCAAAATCTCGTCGATGATGGTCTCGCGCTCGGGCGTCGCGAGATCGGTCGGCTCCTCAACATTGAGCGCCGCCTCCACCGCAGGACGCAATTCCGAGCGGGCAAGTGCCGGGTCGATATAGGCGCTGATACGCGCCACTTCGTCGTAACCCATGCGGTCCATCACGGCGCGCTTGGTGCGTCGTTTCACGGCGCGGCGACGCCCCACATCTACAGGCGCTGCCGCCGCCGCAGCGCCGGCAGCCTTAATCCTCGTTTGCAGGCTCATCGCTGATCACCCTCGCGCGACCAGGGAAGGCGGATACGCGGGCGTTCGGTGCGCGTTGCACGGTCGGCGACCATATCGCTCCAAGGGCCGACGGCGCACCCCAGTTCCACGAGCATCTCGCGCGTGGCCTCGCGCACGCTAGTCGCAAAAGCGCTGGTCTGCCCCACTGCCTCGTCAGCGCGCCCAAACGCCATGAGCGCGGCGAGATCCTGCCCGCCATCGGCGATACGAATCTTGGAGCTTAACGCACAGGCAATCTCAAAGCGCATGGCGACGTCCTCGTCTGCCCCGCGCGCACCGAACCGGTTGAACACGGCGCTCATGCGCGTGCGCGGCACACCTACTCGACCTGCCAGTTCAATGACGCGCGATGCCGATGCCGCGGACGACACCGCCGCATCGCCAACGACCAGGCAACGGTCGCTCGCCGCCACCGCAGCCGCCACGGCGTCGCCCCAAAAGACCGAGGTATCGATAAAGACCACGTCGGATTCGCGACGCAGAACATCAAGCAGTAGCTCCACCGGACGTGCCATGAGCTCGGCTTGCTCGGGCGCCGCGACGGGACCCCAGAGCGTAACGCCCGGCGCCACGCGCATCGAAGCGGCTACGATATCCGGCTCGGTGAGCGTGCCCGCCGCCGACGGCTCGATAAGTGCCGCCATATCGCGCGGAGCATCGACGCCTAACAAGTCGTAAAGGTTTCCAAACATCAGGTCCAGGTCGAGCACGGCGGCACGCAAGCCCAACAGCGACGATGTGTGTGCCATGGTGGCAACGATCGTCGACTTGCCGCAACCGCCCGAACCCGAAATGGCGCAGATGACTGGAGCTCGATGCGGCGGAGCGGCAGCGTCTGCCGGCGGCATCGGAGGCGGCGGGGCGGACGTCGGTGACAGCGTCCCCGTCTCCCCCGCCGCAACCACGTGCTGCGTCCAAGCCGGCATGGCTGCTTGTTCGGTCTGCGAGGCAGGCTCGATCTGCGCAATCTGCTCATGCTGCATCAGCGACAACTCGCCGCACCCGGCAAGGCCCTCAACTTCGTCGAGTTCATCCGCCAGATTCACGCCGTGCACGTATCCCATATCTACTGCCGGGGAGTCGCCAGCATGCTGCGCCGGCCCTCCAGCGTCATCGTATACAAGGGGGTTCCGGGGGCGCCGACCATGCTCGGCTTCCGCTTTTCCATAATCATCAACACGCGGGCCTCTTGTAGCGCGAGGCGCCCCGGGTTCCCTATCAACAAAAGCATCGGGCTCAATCGTCATGCGCCGATCGGAATCAACCGCTCCCTCACCCGCGTGCCCGTTGCCGCATATACTGTGTGCAGCGATGACCTCGGTCGCCCCCGCGCGAAACAGCCCCTCGATATCCGACGGATCGAGCGCTTCTATCAACACGACCACGCGACTCACGCGGCCTTCGGCCGTCAGGCGCGCAACAGTCTTGCGCACATCTTCGGTATCAAACAGAGACGCCGCGATGATGGCAGCCCCGCGGCGCGACGGAAACGCCCGCGCCATGGAAACCAGCCCGTCCAGGTCACCCACGCGAAGCACCTGTGCACCCGCATCACGGCCCTCGACTTCCCGCTGCAACAGCCCGTAATCGCCGCACGCGCAGCACGCAAGCCAGATCGCCTTCATCACTCGTCGCCTCCGCTCTTTTTGCCGCGCGCCGTGGCGGGAATCGTCAAGCTGACCGTTCCCTTGCCCGAGGCTCCCAGCAGTTCCTTGACGTCTTCGGGGTCAGCCGCCAGCGTCACCCATTCGATCTTGCCCTCGCGCGTGGCACCGGAATCCTCACTGGTATCGATCACGTACGCGCCGCACAGCCGATCGGTCACGCCGTCTTTTTGCACATACACATCCACGTAGCTGCCCACGCCCGTAGCACCGCCGACCGAGTGCTCGGCATCGACCGCCACCGAAACGGCAACCTTGCCCTTAGGCACCTCGAGCTTGCGGCTCTCGACCTTGGTGTAGACATTGCAGATCACGGCGTTTTTGGGAATACGCGAAGTCGTCACGTCGCCGCGCACCTGGCGCAGCTCGGTCGCCGCGTCACGCGGCAGCAGACTCGTCAGCCACTCCTGGGTTATGACATTGGTCTCATCGAGGGTCTCGCCCACATCGATATCGCGCGCCGCGACGCATACCTCGACGCGATCGCCACCGTACTTGGCCAAGGTCTCAGCCTGGACCTGTTCGGCTTGTGAGCGGATCGATGAGCCGTAAACCATGCAGAGCAGAGCAGCGAGCACGCCCGCGACCAGACTGATGGCGATGCGCTTGCTCTTGTTCACGGCCGCTCCTCTCATGGCAGTGCCGGGCGAATGCCCGTACCACCATTGTCTGGGCGGTCAGAGTGCAAAGCGGCGCAATCGCAATCTTGGTTTTCGATGTCAAACCAATCGCTGACCAAAAGCTGACCAGCCCGTCAAGCTCGTGGCAAGGTTTTGGTCAGCACGTCAGCAAACTGCATGTTTCGAGGCTTTTCCGCAGCAAAAAGCCGTCTCCCGAACAGTTGGGAGACGGCTGTCATAGGAAAAATCAATTACAGATGGACATCGGGATCGAGCATTTGAGCACTCACGCGCATGGATGACGCCAGGTTTTGGAACGTTTCCAGACGCAGGCTATCGATCTGCCCGGCGTCCTCGGCCTCGCGAACGGCGCAACCCGGCTCATGGGTATGCGTGCAATCGCCAAACCGGCACGCGCGCGATGCCTCGACAATCTCGGGGAAGGCGCGGGCCAGTCCCCGCTCGTGACCCACGAGCGGTAGGCTGCGCAGGCCCGGGGCATCGGCGATCACGCCGGCGTCGCCCGGCAGCGTCACCATCACGCGCGCGACGGTAGTGTGACGGCCCTGGTCGTCGCGTTCGCGCACACCGCCGGTCGCCAACGTATCGTGGCCCAGCAGCGCATTGAGCAGCGTCGACTTGCCGGCACCCGACTCGCCCAGAATCATGGCGCAGCTCCCGGCAGGCACGCAGGCACGGACCTCGTCCAGGCCGCGGCCCTCGGCAGAGGACGTCACGATCACGCGCACGTCCGGACCCACCAGGCGGCGCACGCGGTCCAGATCGCGCTCGAGTTCCTCGGCATCGCAGCGGTCAGCTTTGGTGAGTACCACCACCGGCTCGGCATCGCAGTCGAGCGCCAATACCAGCGAACGCGCCACACGGTCGAGCAGCACCTCGCCGGCACCGAGCGCCTGCACGATTAGCACGCTATCCACGTTGGAGCAGAGCACCTGGCGCTCTCCGCGGGCACGGCCGCGCCAACGCTCAAAGCTCGTACGGCGCGGCAGCACGCATTCAATCACGCCCATATCGTGCCCGGGAGCGCGGCGCACCGCCACACGATCGCCCACGGCAGGCAGCAGGACCTCGTCCCCACCGCGCGACTTGGCAAATCCCACGGCATGCTCGGCGCGGAAGGTATCGTCGGCAGTCGCCACCAGCGGAAACCCGCGATCCAAGCGCACCACGGCGCCAAGCTGCATCTGCTCGGGCTCCTCGGCATGTGCGCAGAAATCATCAAAGGCAGCCTGCTGGGCTTCATCGACCGGCAGGTCATCAAACGCCGGAACATCCTGCAGCGCGTCGAGCCCCGGCACGCTTGCCAGCAGCTCCTCAGCAGGTGCGGGAGCCTCGGTCGCGAGCTTCCGACGACGATCGCGCTTAGCCCGCGCCCCCGTCGTCTTTTTCTTCGCTTTAGCCTTAGCCTTGCCCACAAGCGCCTCCCAGCACCATAAATCACAACTGAGCAGGTATTTTCCCACAAAAAAGAGTCGGTCGAGCAAATGCTCGACCGACTCACACACTTTCCCTCAGCTCATGGTCCCGAGAGGTTATCCGAAGGCCCGCCCGCCGGGAGGGATTTCTTCTGAGCGATCCCGCAGCGCGAAGCGCGAGGACCAGCGAAGAAGAAACCCCGCAGGCGGTCGGGCCGGTGGGAAGGATGGCCTTTCGACCTACTCCTTCTCGACCGCGCGCATGATCGCCTTGTAGATCTCCATCAACGGGATGATCAGGAAGGCCAGACCCAGCGCGGCAAGAACGCCCTTGAGCTCAAGCGTCACGGGGCCAAAGAACATCTCGGCAAGCGTCGGCTGCACGGTTACGATCACCGTCAGCACCAGCGCCAGCGCGGCGGAAGCCCACAGCCACTTGTTTTGCTTCTTCATGGTGAACAGCGACGCACGACGGCTGCGCATATTGAAGCAGTGGAAAATTTCGACCATGTTGAGCGTGATGAACGCCATCATCACGCCTTCCTCGTCGGCATTGCCGGCGATCATATCGGCGATGTGGATGTAGCCCATGTCAAAGTACACGCCCACAAAGAAGCTCGCCAGCACCAGCGCGGTGATGATTAGGCCCTGGACCACGCAGTCCAGACCCATATGTCCGGCAAAGACACCGTCCTTGGCGTTGCGCGGCTTGCGCTTCATGATGTCGCCCTCGGCATCCTCCATGCCCAGCGCGAGTGCGGGGAAGCAGTCGGTGACCAGGTTCACCCACAGCAGCTGCACCGGCTGGAAGATGGTAAAGCCGATGAGCGTGGCGATAAACACCGAGAACACCTCGGCAAGGTTGGCCGAAAGCAGGAACTGGATGACCTTGCGGATGTTGTCGTAGATGCGACGGCCCTCTTCGCAGGCACCGATGATGGTGGCAAAGTTATCGTCGGCGAGCACCATATCAGCGACGTTCTTGGTGACGTCGGTACCAGTAATGCCCATGCCCACGCCGATGTCGGCGCGCTTGATGGACGGGGCGTCGTTGACGCCGTCGCCCGTCATGGCCACGATCTGGTCGCGCGACTTCCAAGCCTCGACGATGCGTGTCTTGTGCTCGGGTTGGACGCGGGCGTACACGCCGTAGTCCTCGATGTGCGCGTCGAGCTCCTCGTCGCTCATGCGATCGAGGTCGGCACCGGTGATGGCATGGCTGCGATCGGTGACGATGCCCAGCTGCTTGGCGATGGCCACGGCGGTGTCGATGTGGTCGCCCGTGATCATGACGGTGCGAATACCGGCATCGTGCGCCTCGCGGATGGCGTCGGCGACCTCGGGACGAACCGGGTCGATCATGCCGGACAGGCCGCAGAAGACCAGGTCGTGCTCGAGCGCGGCGGGACTGCAGTCGGCCGGGACCTCGGTGTAGGTGCGGCTTGCCAGCGCCAGCACGCGCAGGGCCTCGTCGGCCATGGCCTTGTTGGCGGCCACGAGCTCGGCACGACGCTCCTCGGTCAGGGGTACGACCTTATCGCCCTCGTAGATATGGGTGCACAGGCCGATCACCACGTCGGGCGCGCCCTTGGTGTACTGCTCGTACTCGCCGTCCAGGGTCTCGACGACCACGGACATCATCTTGCGGCCCGAGTCAAACGGGGCCTCGCCCACGCGCGGGTGCTCGGCAGTCAGGCCAGTGAGGCCCGCCTTGCCGGCGTCGTTGACGAGCGCGCACTCAGTCGGCTCACCCACGGCCTCGCCCAGCTCCTCGTCCCACTGAGCATCGGAGCACAGCGCCATGCCGGCCAGGAACTTCTCCTTGGGCGCAGCGAGCTCGTGCTTGACGACGGTCATCTTGTTTTGGGTAAGGGTACCGGTCTTGTCGGAGCAGATGGTCTGTGTGCAGCCAAGGGTCTCGACAGCAGAGAGCTTGCGGATAATCGCCTGGCGCTTGGCCATCTTGGTCACGCCAAGCGAAAGGACGATGGTCACGACGGCAACCAGGCCCTCGGGGATGGCGGCGACGGCAAGCGAGACGGCGACCATAAAGGTGTCGAGCAGGGCAGTCGGGTCGGTGAGGACATTGCCCACGCCGTGGCGGAGGATGTCAACGCCAAAGATCACGACGCAGATGACGATCACCATAATGGTAAGGATGCGGCTGAGCTCGGCAAGCTTCACCTGCAACGGCGTGAGCTCCTCCTTGGCCTCGGCCAGGGCGCCGGCGATCTTACCCATCTCGGTGTTCATGCCGGTGCCGACCACGACGGCGCGGCCACGGCCGTATACCACGGTGGAACCCATGTAGCACATGTTCTTGCGGTCGCCGAGCGGCACGTCAGCGGTGCCCGCGGCAAGCTCGATCACGTTGGCGTGCTTCTCTACGGGCACGGACTCGCCGGTGAGCGCGGCCTCTTCGATCTTCATCGTGGCGCTCTCGAGCACGCGGCAGTCGGCCGGGACGGAGTCGCCCGCCTCGAGCATGATCACGTCGCCGGGCACGAGCTCGGCGCTCGGCAGGTGCACGAGCTTGCCGTCGCGCAGCACCTTGGACTGCGCCGCACTCATCTCCTGCAGGGCCTCGAGGGCCTCCTCGCTCTTGGCTTCCTGGACCACGCCCAGCACCGAGTTGACGATAACGACGAACATGATGATGGCAACATCGGCAAAGTCGGGCTCGCCCTTGACCATGCCCGTGAGCGCACTGATGACGGCGGCAACGATCAGCATGATGACCATGGGGTCGGCCATCTGCTCAAAGAAACGCTTCCACAGCGGCGTCTTCTCGGCTTCCTCGAGCTTGTTAGGGCCTGTCTTGGCGAGGCGCGAAGACGCCTCGTCGTTGCTCAGGCCGAGGTTCTCATCGACACCTTGGTCGCTGAGCACCTCCGCCGCGGCGGACAGGTATTCCTTTTGCATATAGAGTCCCCTCCTGGGATTCGGGCCACTCAGCAGATTGATGCCCGATCATAATTCCCAGGAGAAGGGCAAGGGCTCATCAAGGCTGCCGTGCTGAGCGGCAGTTGATAGTGGAGCTATGGTACCCCAAAGAGACGCGTCTAGCCAAAACAATCGGTTTGGAAATATGGTCCGCACGCAACGGTGCAGACCGTGTGATGCTCAACATTGGTAAAACGTTTTTTCTTCGGCACATCGCCAAACTGACATATCGCCCAGATAGCAGCGGTTGGAGTGGTTGGTAAAGATTTTTCATATACCGTTTTTCCCGCAAAAAATGAACTTCCATTTCGGCATACGGTCGATTTTTTGGGGTATTCGGTCGGCATTTCGTTATAATCATCTCGGTTTTATTTCTTATGGTTTATCTATCAGCGCAAGACGATGTCAGATGGAGGTCTGAATGTACAAGCGCACTAAGATTGTATGCACCATGGGTCCCGCCTGCGATAGCGACGAGACCATCCGCGAGATGATCAAGGCGGGCATGAACGTCGCCCGTTTTAACTTCTCGCACGGCTCCTACGACGAGCACCACGGTCGCATCGAGCGCGTCCGCCGTATTTCCAAGGAGCTCGGTCTGCCTGTCGGCATCCTGCTCGACACCAAGGGCCCCGAGGTCCGCACCGGCCTTCTGGTCGACGGCAAGAAGGTTGCCGTCAAGACCGGCGATAAGATCGTCGTCACCGCTCAGCCCACGTCCGAGGATTTCCACGGCACCGCTGAGCACATCTCCCTCGACTACCTGGCTCTGCCTTCCGAGGTCGAGAAGGGCTCCCTCATCCTGATCGATGACGGCCTGGTTGCCCTCGAGGTCGAGTCCGTCAGCGGCCAGGACATGACCTGCGTCGTTAAGAACGACGGCCTGATCGGCGAGCGCAAGGGCGTCAACATGCCCAACGTCAACATCTCGCTGCCCGCCATCACCGAGCGCGATCGTCAGGACATCCTCTTTGGCCTGACCGAGAACATCGACTACATCGCCGCTTCCTTCATCCGTGACGGCGAGTCCGTCCGCGGCATCCGCAAGCTTTGCCGCGAGAACGGTGGCGAGCACGTGACGATCTTCCCGAAGATCGAGTGCGCCCTGGGCGTCGAGAACTTCGACGAGATCCTCGAGGCTTCCGACGGCATCATGGTCGCCCGTGGCGACCTGGGTATCGAGATCAAGCCCGAGCTCGTTCCGCACATCCAGAAGGAGATCATCGCCAAGTGCAACGCGGCCTACAAGCCCGTTATCACCGCTACGCAGATGCTCGACTCCATGCAGCAGAACCCGCGCCCGACGCGCGCCGAGGTTGCCGACGTTGCTAACGCCATCTACGACGGCACCGACGCCGTTATGCTCTCTGGCGAGTCCGCTGCCGGTAAGTACCCGGTCGAGGCCGTTAAGATGCAGGCCAGCATTGCTCTCGAGACCGAGAAGTACCTCCCGGCCCACGCTCCGCTCGAGGTTCCGGCCGACGCTCACGGCACCCGCGTCGTCAACAACGTTGTGGGTATGTCCGCTGTGAACATGGCCACCACCGTTGGCGCCAAGTGCATCACCGTGCCGACGACCACCGGTCGTACCGCACGCCTGATCTCGCACTTCCGTCCCAACATGCCGATCTGCGCGTTCTCCCGCCACGAGTGGGCCGTCCAGCAGATGATCATGTACTGGGGCGTTATCCCGCACCAGGCCGAGATTACCCAGGGCACCGTCAACGGCACGATCGTCAAGGCGATCGAGACCGCTAAGGAGCTCGGCTACGTCGAGGCCGGCGATCTGACCGTCGCTACCGCCGGCGATCCCCGCATGAGTGTTCAGCTCGAGGACAAGGTCTCCTCGACCAACGTCGCTTACGTCGCTCAGGTGCGCTAAATCGCACTTGCAAGCACGCTTGCATTGCAAAAGGGCCCGGAAGGCTTTGCCTTCCGGGCCCTTTTTAGACCTTCTTCGTATGCCGCATCATCGATTTGTGTTCAGTCGCAAGCCTCTCCGATGCCGAGCGCACCACCGAAGACGCCCTGCGACGGGAGCCGTTGGTCAATTGGAATGAACTGTTCACCGTTAAGCCGGCCGGCTAGCAGCTAGCGATCAGGGGGACTGCGGGAACGTCAGAAGCAGCAACGCGAGCCGCAAATCCCGCCTCGGTCAGCTCGATGACCTCGGTAAACGTTACATCGAAAAACTCCTCGGTTAGCAGGCGATACGGCGGATGATCGGGCTCGCCGGGGTTTTCGCGTACAATCTCGTGCATGACGCCGATAGTCTTGAGCACATATTCTTTATGGATGGGATACTGCCCAAAACGCGTCGCAGCGGTATAGAGGCGATCGGTCGCACGCGGAATGGAAACGATGCCCAGCGTCTTGCCAAACCAGTCAAAATCGCCCTGCTTTTTAATGCGGAATTCCTCGCACGGCTTGCCGCCGTGTGCTTCCAGATACTGGTTCACACGCGTGTTCCATACCGTGTCGGCCACCAGATGCGACCAGACGCCCAGCGTTAAATCGAGCAGCGACTGCGCCACATCTTCGGACGCAAGCGAGAACTCACAGGCGCCGGGACCGACAACCGGCTCGGCATCCATGTAGCGCTGAGGATAGTGCACGCGGTTCAGTCGCTCGCGCTCCTCGACAATCGAGGTAGCCTCAGCAGGTTCGCCCGCGGGTGCGCCTTTAAGCAGCGGCGCCACATAGGTATCCCAGAACTCGTGCTCGCGCGGCTTAGGGATAGGCTCGGGCTTTGCAAAGTGCGTAATGCGATACGGAATGGGATCGGCGATGCCAGGGACCATATAGCCCACGAAGATATCCGGAACCACGCAGCCAAACAAAAAGGCATTGCGGTCGCGCACGCTATCGGCAAGCACGCTAGCACGTGCCAGCAAGCGCTCCGTTTGAGCGATATGAATGTTCCAGCTTGGCATAGCCACCCCCATAAAAACCTGGATAACTATACCATCACGGCAAAGCCGCGCGGGCCGCTACGCACGCTCTACGCAGCAACTATTCCGCAGCGCCGCTCTCGGTTCCATACGACGACACCGGAGCCTCGACCACATGGTGATATCGATCGATATAGATGGCGCGGGCACCCAGGCGTCGTACCAAATCCTGATGGTGCGTGCTCATCAAGACCGTCTTACCGGCAGCAACATAGGCCAGTAGAAAGTTGACCACGATGTCGCACGAGTCCTCGTCAAGTCCGTTGGTAGGCTCGTCGAGCACCAGGATATCGGGGTTCATCGACACGACGGCAGCCAGCGCCACGCGCTTCTTTTGCCCGCCCGAAAGCTGATAGGGCGAGGCATCGACCAGATCGGCAACCTGGAACAGCTCCATGGCATCGCGCACGCGGCGCTCGAGCTCGTCTGCCGGCAGCCCCATCTGCGCGGGACCAAAAGCAACTTCCTCGCCCACCGTAGCGCAGAACAGCTGGGCGTCGGCATTTTGAAACACAAAACCTACGCGCTGATGAAAACGCTGAGCGGCCGCGGAATCCTTTAGAAACGCCGCGTCGATCGCGTGCCCGTCAAACAGGTATGCCCCTGCGTCCGCGAGTTCAAGGCCGTTAATAAGGCGCATAATCGTCGTCTTACCGCAGCCGTTGGGACCGAGCAGGGCAACGAGTTCACCACGATCGACCTGCAGCGACACACCATCGACAACCGTATGCCCCGCATAGGAGAACAGCACGTCGCGAAACTCGATGAGCGGCACGCTCTTGGCGCCAGTAGCACCGCTCGCGCCCATCACGCCATTCGTATCGTTTGCCAAAACGTCGCCCTTCCCTATCCACATCGACGGCTCGGCCGCCCGCGCTACAGCACCGCGCACAACACGGCGAGCAGCACCACGACGACCGCATAGACCGCATCGCGCCAGCCAAAGCCGCTCCGCGCGGGAGTCGGATACGCACCGGCAAAGCCACGGCAAAGCATAGCCTCGTCCATCGCGCGGATGCATTCCATCGCCTTGATAAAGGTCATGCCCATGATACCCGCGATCGAATCGGTACGCGAAAAACCCGCAGGCGCACGACCCACACTGCGCAGCATGACCGATTCGGTCAGATCGTGTGCCGTGCGTCCCAGCACCTCGATGTGCTTGAGCGCCATATCAAACGTAAAGATGACCTCGTCGGGCAGCTGTAGCGTCTTGAGCGCCGCCGACATGCGGCTCCAGGTGAGCGTCCACGAAACACCCAGCACCAGCGACACGTTAATGAACGTCTTGAGTGCAATCTTGAGCATGGCGCCCGTGGCAGAAGCACCCAGCAGCAGGGCAGGCAGCGCCAGAACCACGGCAAACCCCGCGGCAGCCAACGCCGGCACAAAGGTAGCGCGCAGCCCGCGTACGGGGCGCACCGCGACCAGCACCAACGCGATCGCCGCCATCAACATCAGGTACAGCGGGCTTTGCGTCAGACACACGCACAGAACGCAGACGAACATCCCCACCAGGCGCACCGGAGCCGAAACGCAAGAAAGGGCGCGGTCGACCATCGACCCGCCCTCGTTCGCGCCTCCACCCAGGCGAACCCGCTCAAGCAGGCTCGCCAGGTGCAGGACATTCTTTTGCATTACACGATGCCGAGCCCCCGCGGGCTCGTAACACTGCTCGACCGCAAGCCAGCTAGGCAGCTCGACCGTCGCCATGAGCACCGCTTTCCTTGACCGTCAGCGAGACCAGGCGGAATGCGATGGTGAGCACCGCCACGCCAATCACGCCCGAAAGAATATACATCGCAGCCTGGCCGGCAAAGCCAAGGCCCTGCTCCTCGGAATAGGCCTGCAGATAATCGCCCGTAGGCAGAGCGTCGGCAAAGGTCGGGGTATCGAGGCCGACCGAAGCCTGCAGACTGTCGTCACCAGTCTCCTGAACGGCGGTCGAGGCGCCCTCGGCGTCCCACTCGCCCCATGCGTCACCTGTGGCCAACAGGCCCAGCGGCGTGGCCACGACAAGCACGGCGACCAGGATGAGCGTGGGGACCAGCGAGGTCTTCTTGGCGGCAGCGCCCTCGGCAGCAAACTGGCCATCGACGGCCTCGGGCCCGACGATAACGCTCGGCGCCGTCTTCTTAATGAAACCGTAGATGGCGGCCGTCGCCACGCCCTCGACCACGCCAGCAACCAACATATGCGGAATCATCATGGCCGGAATGGCAACGGACAGCGGGAAGGGGCAGTACAGTGGAGCGCCCGAAGCGTTGGTGAAGAGCATCGGCTGAATACCGAACTCGATCGCCGCGCACAGGGCCGCCAGACACAGGCCGACCCAACCGCTCACGATGGCAGAAACCGAGGTGCCCCAGCTCTTGTCGTGCAGACGGCTGTTGAGCGCACGGAACACGATAGCAGCGGTAAACGGCAGCACAAAGGCCATGTTAAAGCAGTTTGCGCCAAAGGACAGAACGCCGCCGTCGCCAAACAGCAGCGCCTGCAACGCCAGCGCGACCGAGACAGCAATGGCCGCGGCCTCCGGGCCCAGCAGCAGCGCGATGAGCGCGCCGCCGACGGCGTGACCCGTGGTGCCGCCGGGCAGCGGCACGTTGAACATCATGAGCAAGAAGGAAAATGCGGCGCAGATGCCCAGGAAAGCCATGTGCTCGCGATCGAGCGTGGCACGCACCTTTTTGATGCAGTGGACCCAAACGGGCACCATTGCCACTGCCATGACGGCATCCGTCTGCGGGGACAGATAATTATCTGGAATGTGCATGGGCGCCTCCCGGTTATCGGCGCACAGAATTGCAACGCCGCTTAAATCACCTTGTCAGTGTTACGCATTGTAAGATTCGTAACACGCCGCGGGCTATCATAGCAAAACGGCGCACTGCCGACAAAGCAGCACGCCGTTATGTAATGCGCGTGTCATATATGAAGGCTCAACGGTGCCTTATATCGAGCATAGCGGTCACGTAAGACTCGGCGGCAACCACCGCTGACCCATACCCCAGCGCAAGCCCTATCCGCGGACCTCGCCGTTTACGCCCTTGCATACCTTGGTGACGATCTTCTGGTGCGCCTTCTCGACCTCTTCGCTGGTGAGCGTGTGGTCGTCGGAGCGATACGTAAGCGCAAAGGCCATGGACTTCTTGCCCGCTCCGATGCGGATGGGATCGCGGTAGACGTCGAACAGGCGCACGCCCTCGAGCAGCTTGCCGCCGGCGCTGGTAATGCGGCGCTCAAGATCCTCGCAGGTCACAGCATTGTCGACCACGATAGCAAGGTCGTGCTCAACAGCCGGGTACTGCGAGAACTCGCGGTAGTTCTCCTGATTGCGGGCGCCCTTGATCAGCTTGTCCAGATCGAGCTCAAAGGCAACGACGACCTCATCGATGCCCATCGCCTCGCGCGCCTCGGGGTGAATCTCGCCGACCCAGCCCAGTACGGTGCCGCCGGACAGAACCTCGGCCGCACGACCCGGCTGCAAGAAAGCGTAGCCCTCGCCCTCGACGGGACGGAAGCGAACCTTCTCGATGCGCAGCTGGGCGAGCAGCTCCTCGACAATGCCCTTGCCAAAGAAGAAACGCAGCTTGCGGTACTTCATGTTCCAGGACTGCTCGCTCCACTGGCCCGAGAGCACGCCCGCCACGGACTTGGTCTCCTTGGGCAGGCTGGCGTTCTCGCGACCGTGGAACAGGCTGCCGACCTCGTACAGGTGCACGTTGGGCGTGCCGTGGGCCTCGTTATAGGCCACGGACTGCAGCAGGCCCGGCAACAGCGAACGACGCATCTCGGTCTGCTCGGCTACCAGCGGGTTCATGAGCACCACGGGGCAACCGCGACCCTCGGTGGACATACCGATCTTCTCCAGGTCGCCCGGGGCGGCAAAGCCGAAAGTCGTGGTCTCGTTGAGGCCGCAGGCGCGCAGGATCTCGCCGACCTTGCGGGTGAGCTTCTGCTCGCGGGTCAGGCCGCCGATGTGGTTCTTGGCAGCCGGGATGGTCGCCGTCACACGGCCCATGCCCCACAGGCGCAGGACCTCCTCGATCAGGTCGATCTCGCGCGGCAGGTCGGGACGGAAGCTCGGCGGGGTGACCATGAAGTCATCGCCGTCGCGCTCGACGGTGCAGCCCAGGCGGGTGAGCGAACGCTCGATAAACTCGGGCTCGATGTCGGCACCGCAGATGGCATGCACGCGGGCCAGGCGCAGCTTGATGCTGTCGATAGTCTTGGGCGCAGGGAAAACGTCGACATAGCCGGGAGCAACCTCGCCGCCGGCGATCTCCTCGATGAGCGCGCAGGCAACGTTGGCGACGTCCACGCAGCCGGTCTCGTCAACCTGGCGCTCAAAGCGAATGGAGGCGTCGGAGATCAGGGACAGGTCGCGGCTGGTGTGCGAGGTGCGACCGGCGTTGAAGCAGGCACTCTCGACCATCACATCGACGGTGTCGTCCTCGATCTCGGAATCCATGCCGCCCATAACGCCGGCCAGCGCCACGGGGCGCTCGCCGTCGGTGATGAGACCCATGCCGGCGTCGAGCGTGCGCTCCTCGCCGTCGAGCGTCGTGAACTTCTCATCCTGCTGGGCGGCGCGGACCACCACACGACGGCGGCCATCGCGCTCGGCAAAGGTGTCCAGGTCAAAGGCGTGCAGCGGCTGACCGGTGAGCATCATCACGTAGTTGGTGATATCGACAATGTTGTTGTGCGGGCGCACGCCCAGGGCGTTGAGGCGCTTGACCATCCAGTCGGGCGAGGGGCCGACCTTCACGTTGCGCACGATGCGGGCGACGTAGCGGTCGCACAGGCCCTCGTCGGCAATCTCGACCGAAAGCTCGTCGTCGGTCGCGCGGCCGGTCTCGGCCTTGATGGCAGGCAGCTCAACGTGGAAATCGCGGTCGAAGATGGCGCCGGTCTCGCGGGCCATGCCGATCATGGACAGGCAATCGGGACGGTTGGGCGTGATCTCGCAGTCAAGCACGGTATCGCTCGAGCCCACGTACTCGGCAAACGGCATGCCGCAGGGCGTATCCTCGGGCAGGATCATGATGCCGGAGTGGTCGCCGCCCAGGCCGAGCTCGCGCGCGGAGCAGTTCATGCCCATGGACACGACGCCGCGAAGCTTGCTCTTCTTGATCTTGACGTCGCCGGGCAGGACAGCGCCAATCATGGCCGTGACGATGTGGTCGCCGGCCTCGAAGTTCTGCGCGCCGCAGACGATCTGCAGCGGGGCGGGGTTGCCGTCGGCGTCGAGGTTCTTGTCGCCCACGTCGACCGAGCACACATACATATGGTCGCTATCGGGGTGCGGGGTCTTGGTGAGCACCTTGGCGGTCACCACGTGGTCGAAGGACTCGCCCACGGTGTCGATCGCCTCGACCTCGGTGCCGGTACGGATATATTCGTCCGAAAGGGTCTTGGGATCCTCCGGAATATCGATCATGGTCTTGAGCCAGTCGTAAGAAACGCGCATGTAGCTCTCCTAGTTCTTAATCTCCGCATAGGGAGGAATATCAAATGAAGACGTTCGCCTTAGGGTTGTCCAGGTGCCCCAGGTTGGCGTGAAAGAGGAGCGACGCGTACTAAAGGTACGCGAGCGACGGTTTGAACGCCAAGATGGGGTGCCTGGGCAAGCCTAAAATTGGTTCAAGAAGCGCATATCGCCAGTCATCAACGTGCGCAGGTCGGGCAGGTCGTAGCGCAGGGCCGCGACGCGCTCGGCGCCAATGCCAAAGGCGAAGCCGGTGTACTTCTCGGGGTCGATGCCGCAGTTGATAAGGACGTTGGGGTCGACCATGCCGCAGCCCAGAATCTCGATCCAGCCGCTGTGCTTGCAGAAGTTGCAGCCCTTGCCGCCGCACACGTGGCAGCTCACGTCTACCTCGCAGCTCGGCTCGGTGAAGGGGAAGAAGTGCGGGCGGTAACGCGTCTTGCGGTCCTCGCCAAACATGCACTTAACAAAGTAGTCGAGCGTGCCCTTAAGATCGCCAAAGGTGATGCCCTCGTCGACGACCAGGCCCTCGATCTGGTTGAACTGCGGCAGGTGGCAGGCGTCGGCCGTGTCGGGACGGTAGACGGTGCCCGGGCAGATCATGTAGATGGGCGGCTTCTGCGACTCCATGGTGTGGATCTGCACGCCCGAGGTCTGGGTGCGCAGCAGCACGTCGGACTCGCCGTGGGCGTGAGCCTCGGGGTGCGCGACGCTGCCGGGGTTGTTGTCGACCACATAGAAGGTATCGCGGGCCGAGCGGCTCGGGTGATCCATGGGGGCGTTGAGCGCGGTGAAGTTGTAATAGGAGGTGTCGACCATGGGGCCAGACTCGACGGTGTAGCCGATGCCGCAGAAGATGTCCTCGGCCTCCTCGATGATCTGCTTGATCAGGTGCTGGTGGCCGATCTGCGGACGGATACCCGGTAGCGTGATGTCGACGGCCTCGTGCTCGAGTGCGTGCTTGAGGGCGGCGGCCTTCATCTCGGTGGTGCGCTCGTCGAGCATGCCCTCGATCAGCTGGCGCATCTCGTTGGCGCGCTTGCCCATCACGGGACGATCCTCGGGGGCGAGCTTGCCCATCATGCGCATCAGGCCGGTGATGCGGCCCTTGCGGCCGAGCAGCTCAACGCGCGCGGCCTCGAGCTTTGCGGCGTCGTCGGCGCCTGCGACGAGCTCCTTGGCCTCTTCCTCGAGTTTGACCAGATCATCAATCAGACTCATGTCTTCCCTTTCGTCTCTCGCGCTCCCCGCTTGCCGAGGCGGCTGCCGCCGTCTGACGTTGCGAAAACGCGGCCCGGTTCGGTAACAAAAAACCGTCCTCGGGCATGTGCATTGCCCAAGGACGGTTGAATTCCGCGGTACCACCTTGTTTGACCCGGCGGATGTCTGGCCCGCCGCGCCCACTCTTTGCCCCTTGTCGCGAGGCTCACGGCTTCCCTACTGGGGACATCGCCGCCGCCGGCCGCGTGCCCGTTGAGGTCGCTGCTCGGGAGTGAACGCTTGGCCCTTGCCACCGCAGGAAGGCTTACAGCCCATGACCTTCCCTCTCTTGCCGGCGACGCGGCGGGCAAAACCCTCTCCGTCAACGCATTGGGCTACAGGATACCACATTGTTTGGGCATATCGCCGCGTTCCGTTTTGTTCGCGCTGGGTACAAGGCGAGTAGCTGTGCAAACTGGCCGCGCGCCCACCCAAGGCGCTCGGCTCACGAGATCAAGGATATGGTATGGGAAAGAAGCACGATAAGAAGGCCGAGCCCGCAGTGGGCAAGACGCCCAAAGGCATGAAGGTCGATAAGGCCGTCAAAAAATTCCGCAAGCTCGAGGGCAAGCTGTGGACCCGCGAGTACCTGCTCAAGATTGCCGAGTTTGACGGCGCGACCATTGCCCCCGCCAACGGCGCCGCAGCGCGCGCCGACGCCATGGGCACCCTTGCCGGCGAGCATCATAAGCTCCTGACCAGCGAAAAGTCTGTCGAACTTGTGCGCTCGCTGGCACGCGAAACCGTCGCCGGCGGCAAGATCGACGACCCGCAGCTGCTCGACGAGATCCGCGTACTCGGCCGCGACCAGCGCGAAGCGAGCGTCATTCCCACCGAGGAGGCCGAGGCCTGGACCAGGCTCACCTGCGAGGCCGACGCCGTGTGGCACAAGGCCAAGACGGCCAATGACTGGGCGAGCTTTGAGCCCTATGTGGATAGAATCGTCGCCCAACTTAAGCATCAGGCCGAGCTCATGGACCCCAAGCGCGACCCATACGATGTTTGGCTCGACCAGTACGAGCGCGGCCTTTCCGCCAAGAGCTTCGATGCGTTTTGCGATGAGGTCAAGGCGACGGTCGTGCCGCTCGTGCACGCCATCGGCGAGCGCGGCCAGCAGCCCGCTGCCGACTTTTTGCACGCCCGCGTGCCCGAGGCCGCCCAGCGCGCCATGAGCTTCGACCTTATGAAGCTCGTCGGCCTGGACCTGAACGACACCACGCTTGCCTTTACCGAGCACCCGTTTAGCGAGGGCTTTGCCGTGGGCGACGCGCGCATCGCGACGCACATCTACGAGGACGACTGCATCTCCAACGTCTACAGCATCATCCACGAGGCGGGACACGCCATGTACGAGCTGGGCGTCAATCCTGCCTATGCGCGCACCCGCCTGGAGGGCGGCACTTCCATGGGCATCCACGAGAGCCAGAGCCGCTTTTTCGAGAACACCGTGGGTCGCAGCCGCGCCTTTATGGGCCCGCTGCTCGAGGTGCTGCGCCGTCACGCGCCCGAGGTCTATGGCAGTGTGGACGAGGATACGCTCTACCATGCCGTGAACATCGCACGGCCGTCGCTGATCCGCACCGAGGCGGACGAGCTCACTTATCCGCTGCACGTTATGGTGCGCTACGAGATCGAGCGCATGCTGTTTGCCGGCGAGGCCACAGCCAAGGATATCCCCGCGCTTTGGAATCGCTTTATGGATGAGTACCTGGGCATTCCCGTTCCCGACGACACGCACGGCTGCCTGCAGGATACGCACTGGAGCGGTGGCTCGTTTGGCTACTTCCCCACGTATGCGCTGGGTAGCGCCTACGACGCTATGTTTGTGCCGGCCATGTGCCGCGACGGCGTCGACCTTACCGGTGCCTGTGCGAGCGGCGATTTGGCGCCCGTCCGTGCCTGGCTGGGCGAGCACATTTGGCAGTGGGGCCGTGCCAAGGACGCACCGGAGCTCATCAAGGGCGCGTGCGGCATGGACTTTGACGCCCGCTACTACTGCAGCTACCTGCAGGACAAGTTCACCACGCTGTACGAGCTGTAAGGCATAACCGACACGCCAACGCAAAGGGGACGCCGCGGAACCAATCCGCAGCGCCCCCTTTCCACCTAGTTGTTTAAGAACGTCCCCAATGACTACCTTACAGAGCTTCCAGCGCGGCGGCGATGCGCTTCATGGCGGCATCGGCGGATGCTTGGTCGGGCGCCTCGGCCAGCACGCGGATAACCGACTCGGTTCCACTCTTGCGCACGAGCACGCGGCCCTCGCCTGCCAGCGCAGCCTCGGCCTCGGCGATGGCGTTCTGCACGCCCATGTTCTCGAGCGCGGCGTCCTTGTCCGCCACGTGCACGGCCACCTGCGCCTGTGGCAGCAGCTTGCACGGAGCCGTGAGCTGCGAGAGCGTCTCGCGCTCGGCACGAATCACTTCCATCACGCGCAGCGAGGTCATAATGCCGTCGCCCGTGCGCTCGATATCGCCAAAGATCGTATGGCCCGTCTGCTCGCCACCCAGGCTGTAGCCGCCCTCGCGCATCTTGGCATACACGTGACGGTCGCCCACGCCGCTGGTCACGGCGCTCAGTCCGGCAAGCTCCAACGACTTGATCAGGCCAAAGTTGCTGGCGATCGTCGGTACCACGGTACCGCCCGAGAGACGCCCGTGCTTGTTCAGGTACACGCCGCACACGTACAAGATCTGGTCGCCGTCGACCACGCGGCCGCGCTCGTCCACGGCCAGGCAGCGGTCGGCATCGCCGTCGTAGGCAAAGCCCACATCCAGGCCCTGCTCCACCACGTGGCGCTGCAGGCGCTCAATATGCGTAGAGCCGCAGTCGACATTGATGTTAAAGCCGTCGGGCGCGGCATTGATCACGCGCACATCGGCGCCCAGTGCGTCGAACACCGGCTTGGCCACCGAGGATGCCGAGCCGTTGGCGCAATCGATGCCGATCTTGACGCCCTGCAGCGAAAAGTTCGCGCTGGCGATGAGCGAAGCAATGTAGCGGTTGCGACCCTGCATGTAGTCCACCGTGGCGCCGATGTGGTTGCCCGTTGCCAGCGGCACCTCGCTCTTGCCATCGATGTAATCCTCGATGAGCTCCAGCACGTCCTCGTCCATCTTAAAGCCGTCGCTGTTGACGAGCTTAATGCCGTTATCGCAAAACGGGTTGTGGCTCGCGCTGATCATGATGCCGCAATCGAAGCAGCCTTCCACAGTCTGATGCGCTACGCCCGGCGTGGGGATCACGTGCAGCATATAGGCGTCCGCACCGCTCGCGACCAGGCCGCTCACCAGCGCCGCCTCGAACATATAACTCGAGCGACGCGTGTCCTTGCCCACGATCACGCGTGCCTTGCGCTCGCGGTTGGCGCCGTAATACCAGCCCACAAAACGGCCAATCTTATAAGCGTGCTCTACCGTCAGCCCAACGTTGGCCTCACCACGAAAGCCGTCGGTGCCAAAGTACTTCATGCGCTCTCCTTACAAAATAGGGGCGAACAGATTGCCTGTCCGCCCCAAAATGGTACTCGATTATCTGCGCTACCAGAAAAACCCTACGCCGACGCGCTGTCGCGAGCCGCCTGGCATGTAGGAGTCTGACGCAGCGTAAGCGGCTTGTCCCCCGCCTCGGCCGACGTGGTCAGCGTATACGTGATCGTCGTCGTCTCGCCAGCATGCAGGTCAACGGTGCCCGAATAGAAGGGGATTCCATGCCACGTAGCGGCGCCAAGACCAAACTGGGTGCCCTCGACGGTCAGATCAGTAATGTTGCCGCCCGTCGGGGCAAACAACGAGACATTCAGACGCTCGTCGTCACGCGCGGCATCGGGTGCGCTCGCCGCAACGTAGTCGGGCAGCTTGCCAGCCTCCTCCTGCGTCATGATGTTCGTCAGGGTAACGGTGATGCGATACGAGCACGTGCCGTCACCGTTCTTGATGCCCTGACCAATCTGAGTGTCGGCGTTCAGATACCAGTCGAGCTTGGAGAAGCTCAGGTTGTTAAAGTAAACGCCGGCAACGGGATCGGCACTCGGATCATCCGGATCGGGCAGCGAAGCGTCAATGCCCGTCTCTTTGATGGCATTCTGCTCATCATCGTTTCTCATCCACGCGATCAGGCGGCCCTCTTCGGCACCGCGCTCAACGGCGCTGACAAGCTTCGTAACATCGACATCGCCGATACCGCCAAGGATCTTGTCGAAGGCAGCGCTGGCGACGGATGCAAAGATGCCGTCCGACTCCTCGACCGGATAGTTCCAGTACACATCGTGCATGAGGACCTTTGCGGCGTTGGTGCCGTCGACAACCGTTCCGTCGGGCAGTGACACGTTACCGACCAGGCCCAGCAGATACTGCAGGAACACCGGGTCGATACCGATGACGCCATCAACGTCCTGTCCATACTGGGACTTCCACAGCGCGGCGACACGCTGCGAGTTGCGGGGCCAATCAGGCGAATAGGTATTGCCCGAGTTGTACAGGTTGCTGTGGTTGCCGAACAGCGCCTCATCCTCTTCGTCGACGCTCTCGACTGCCTCATCCTCGCTGAGTCCAATGCGGGGAACAAACTCGCCAATCGACATCTGGCCGTCAGTGACCGAAATCAGGCCCTGCGAACCGCCAAAGCCGCCGCAAGCACGAATCTCGACGTTGTTCATGGCGTACATAAGGTAGTTGCGCGTCTGGCCGTTGGCGCCGAGCATCTGGGGAAGGACGGGGGCGACCTTCTCCGCCGCGTCAACCGCGCCGTTGAGGGTGGCAAAGCCGTCCTTGGCCTTATCGACCAGCTCGGTCACCTGGGAAATATGAGTATCGCCAATGCCCTGGACCTTCTCGTTGGCGCTCTTGAACACCTTCGAGCTGCTGGAAAGCGAATCGGCGACCGCCTGCAGCGCGGACACGTTAATCATGCCGTCCTGGAACAGCTTGCCGGGCGTAGCCTGCGAAAGGTTATCGGCCATGGGAACCAGCGCATTGCTCGAGACATCGGACAGGGCGTCAATCATGGTGCGGGCCGCATTGATATCGCTGCCATACACCGGGATAAACGAAGCCGCCGCCCACAGCGGGCTCGAGGTCTCCGCCTTCATGCTGTTACAGAGCTCATCGATCTTCTTCGCGTCGTCAGGCAGCGTCGAAAAATCGCCCGACGTGACCTTGTCCTTAAGGCCACCGACGATCTCGACAGCCTCCTTCGCTTCGCTCTTTACGGTCTTTGCCGAGTTAAGCAGCATAAAGCCGCTTGCGCCAAGCGCAACGAGAAGCACCGCGACTACAACGGCAATAATGGCGCCGGTGTGACGCTTTTTGCGCTCGCCCTTGCGATGGCGATGACGGACCAGACCGTCAGAGGTCGAACTCGGCGAAGCGTCGCCACCGTAGTTCAAGCCAAAATCGTAATAATCTTCCTTGGAACCCGAGCCCGCAAACTCGGCACCGCTATCATCCAGGCGGGCGAACGTGCCAGTCTCGGAGGCGCCGGTGTAAATCGTGCCAAGGTTACCCGTAAGCCCCGCGCCACCGGCAGAGGGAGTATTGTTGGCGGCCTTGTCGGCATTAACGTTGCCGTCGGCATTCGCGGCGTTGGCAGCACCTGCGTTGTTCGCGGGTACCGAAGGAGCCCCGCTCGGCTGCGACGTGGAGGTTGCACCGCCCGCAAAGACATTCCCTCTTGCACGGCCGGTCTTTTTTGCCTTTTGAGACTGCTCGTACAGAGCGGTAAACATCGCTGTCTCGCCCGGGGACACGCGCTTACCGGAACCGCCCTGTCCAGCGCCGCCCGGCGTGCCGGCCTTACCAGCCCCGTTCGGACGCGGCGGAACTGCAGGGCGGCCGCTATCGCTGCCCTTAAAGTGATTACCAGCCATAAAGAAATCCTCGCAATTGAGTCGCAATGAAAAAGTCCATAACGTTACTAGTTTATGGCATTTTGAGCATCGACAGCTAAACTCCAGACACGGACGTCAATTGGCGAAAATGCGGCACAACACCTTTCCCGTCTTGGCGGCGGCGCCAGCTACACCGTGAGGAACATCATCACGATGATCATGGCAAAGCCGATAAGGTCGGTCGGCAAAAACACCGTGCCCAGCATAACGGCGCTGGTGATGGTCGCCGAGACGGGCTCCACGGTTCCGATGAGACTCGCACGCACCGAGCCGATGTCCTTAACGCCCTGCATATAGAGCATGTAAGCAAAAAACGAGCCGATAACCACGAACACCGCGAGCGCCTCGACGCCGGCAGCGTCGAGTGCCGGCATATGCGCCCAGGGCTGCACGAAGACACATGAGATCACGCCCGCCGTGAGCATTGCCGAGCCCGTGACGATGGGGCTGCCGTATTCGGGCAGGATCTTGGCGGGAATCACCGCCATACACGCGGCGCTGACCGCACACATAAGACCTGCTGCCAGGCCAAGCGGCGAGATATTCAGGCTGATGGGGTCGCCGCCGGTGGCGATTAAAAAGGTTCCACCCAGAGCCAGGCCAATGCCGATGACTTCGCGAGTACGCGGCATGCGGCGATCGATCGCGCAGGTGTAGCCCATGATGATAACGAGCTGCAGGCACTGGAGCACCGTCGCGGTTCCGGCGTTCGTCAGGCGCACGGCCGAAAGATAGCAAAACTGGTTGAACAGCAGGCCAAAGGCGGTAAAGAGCAGCAGCTGCTTGCGATCGGCGGGTGTGGTCCAGAGCTTAATCAGGCGCTCGCGGTCGCGCGTAACAACCACGGCCATAAAGAGTAGACCGGCGAGAATCTGACGCACGCTCATAAGCCACAAGGTATCGACGTGGTAGGTATCGAACAGAAAGCTCGCGCTGGTGCCCGAGAAGCCCCAAAACGAACCGCCCACCAGCGTAGCCAAGACGCCCGTGATCATCTTGCGCGTCGAAGCGCTGTTCAGGCGCTCGCGCCAGGCGCGGCGGGTGCTACGGCTGAGCTCGTCGGTGCCCTCGGGCACATCAATGTTCGATATATCGGTCATCGGCACCGAAGCCCCTGTGCCTTTGACCTGCTCGACACGCTCTTTGCTCATTCCACTCCCCCGAAACAGCCTGGAAACAATTCGGCTTACCTTACCACGGCGAAGTCACCAGCTGGAGGCTTGTCCGCTTATCGGTAGGACAATTCCGCAGGCGTCTTTCCATAGCTCGATACCGCAATGGCCTTGCATTATGCGACAGCCAAATCGCGGCAGCAGGCTCTTTTGAGATGGATATGACAAAGCCCCCGAATTCCACAATGTAAGCGATTTTTAAAAATGTTCTTGCCACCGAGTTCAGGCTCCGTTATATTATCCCTTGCGCGCTTGCGCACCCTTGATCGGGCGTTTAGCTCAGGGGGAGAGCGCTTCCCTGACACGGAAGAGGTCAGAAGTTCAAATCTTCTAACGCCCACCAAATGTTCGCAGCTCAGAGGCTATGTCCTCTGGGCTGTTTTGTTTTATGCCGCCAAATCCGCTGGCAGCTCCAACCGCCCAACTGGCCAAAAGCCGACCATCTACTTGCCGATCTATCCATCGGTATAACCAATCAGTCCGCACCACAGCTTCTCGGCAAAACGCCACGATGTCTGCGCCCTGCGGTATCCTTGAGCCACTTACACCTGCAGCACCAAGGAGCCACCATGCGCACCGAGCTCGATGTTCCCTTTTCGCACAAAGAAGAAGCCAAGGCGTTGGGCGCCAAATGGGACCGGACCAAGAAAATCTGGTATGTACCCAGCGGCGTCAACCCCGAGCCCTTTGCCGAGTGGCTGCCCGGTATTGACCGATCCGACCCCTCTGCGCCGTATATATATCTAGTACTGGGCAAGCGCGAGTGCTGGAAGTGTCACAAAGAGACCTCGGTCGCGGCCTTCGGCATTCCCTATCGAGCCGATAACGACGAGAGCATCGCCATCGCGCACGCGCCCAACGAAGCCGGGCACATTGCCATCGACACGGCCAACGCCAACGCACTCGCCATCGTGCCCGCTCTTGGCTGCGTGCCGGGCGAGATCCGCGACTACCTTCATAAGCGCTGCGGCTACAAGCCCGTAGGCGCGCGAGCCTCCAAAGCCCCGTCGCTCGGCAACACGTGCACCAGTTGCGACGCGCTGCAAGGCAGCCGCTATCTGTTCGAGGAGCCCTCGTCCCCGTTTGCCCTCACTGCCATCAACAAGCTGCCGGCACTGGAGTTTATACGCGTCGAAGTTGCCGGCGTCTTTGGCGTCCCGGCCACGCGTACCGACTTTGACCAGGCGCTCTTTACCTGGGCACGCGACCATCACGCCGAGTTCCACAAGCAGCTCGGTGAGGGGATTTATTTGTAGGGACGGAGAGGCCTTCACAGTCAGCTCCTCCGCATCACCTATCCCTCGTCGCCGGCGTCGTACACGATATCGAGGCCACAAACGGGGCATTTCTCCGGATACACCGGCATATGAACGCCTGTCTGTTTTCTCACTTCGTCGCTGAACCTGTCGCGCGCATCGATGAACCGAATGTCGAGACACGGTATTTGCGAGCCGCAGCAAGGGCAGGTGACGACAAACGACCCGCAATCAACCTCTACGCTCGGAAACATATTGTTGTCTATAAGGGCACACGGCAGTTTTCCGTACTTCCCCATCACAATATCGCCTCGCCAGCTCATACACGCTCCCCTCTCGCTATACAAAACAGGAAGAGCATGCACCGGCGGGCATGCGCGAGATTGCATCGCCACGCGATCCGATCAAACAACACGATCGTCAAAGAATGCCAAAGCCAAATACGCTAATACGGCAGAAGCCCCGCCTTTTCACGCTTCTTTTCCGAGCGATCGAACTCAATGCGATGGGCCTCAAGAAACACCGCATTGGGTCGCCACTGACGCTCATTCGGCTGCCTTAGCGTCGCACCCGCAAAGGAAGCGTAGCCGGTCTTATCCAGCAGGTACGATCCGCACAGCCGATATTCGCCGCAAACAGGCTCAAACGAAATCAGATGAGCATCGAATAAAGCATGTAAGTCGCGCCGAAGCAGAATGCCGTTGCTGGCAACCTGCGATTTGGGTCCCGAGTAATTCTCGATATGTGCAGCCTCCAGAGCTTCGCTGACGCCGCAGTCCGACACCGCGCAACGGCCATCATAGGCGGCAACGAGCTGCTTGCGGAACCATTGCTGCCCCAATCGCTCGCGCCTTAACGCATAGCGGACCTTTTCGTCGTCGGTCGTACCCTGTCCGGCAAACTCAATATCGACGGGCATGTGCTTCAGATAGCTCATGTCGGGCGCAAAACGGGGGTCCGGTCCGCCTTTATGAACAGGACCGTGCAGAACAAACCATCCGTTTTCGGGCTCGAACCGTTCAACAAACGCAAGGCCGAGCACCTTGTAGCCCACCTCGGTTGCAAATATGACTCCGACTGGAACGCCACATTCCATGCAGTTGAGCATTTTACTGTTGTAATTCTGGTCTCGAGAACCAACGGCGCCTGGCGCTTGGACCGAATACTTAATGACCCACGTACCATCGTCCAAATAGAGCGGAGGTACATCGGTGTAGAAGCTCTTTTTAGAGTTATGGACCGAAAGCGCAAAGATCTTATTGGGATCTTGCTTCACCCGATCCTGGCCCGGCCAGAAGATCCCTGAATCCCGCGTTACGGGAAAGAAGTCCGAGCCAATTCTCAAACGATACTGATACTGAGGGCTATCTTCCTTGGTGTGGTGCGGAAGGCTGGTCCAAACGCCGCCGCGCTGTTCCTCACCCAGAAACCACTCCCATGCCTCAACGTATTCGGAAGGCACGAGACTGCAGGCGCGGTCATAGCTTGGTCCATCCATCAACGGAACAGCAAGGTCAATGTCGTTCATCGCCAGCACCTACAACCATACGAACGCGAGTTATGCCCCTCAATAATATGGCCGAGAGTCAATTATTACGAGATCTCATTCCGCGATCGGCACATCGTTGATGCTCTCGGTTTGCCGCTGGCGCGCTTGTACCCCGCTACCCCACTTCCCTGTATACTGATGTAGCACGTGTTTCATCCGGGCTTGTTGGACCGGGTCGTTCATGGGAGGGCCTTATGGCTGCTTCGAATCCACCTAAGGGGAGCGTTTCTTCTTCGTCCATCAAGCCGGTTACGCGCAAGGCCGTGCGCTGCCAGCGCGAGGTCGCCTGGCTTATCACGCAGGCGGCGGGCAGGCTTGTGGCGACCACCCAGGACGTCAATGCGCCTACGCCGAGCTTTGTGTTAGCGGCGGCGCTGGATTTTGCGCGCCAATTGGAGCTTGCCGCACAGGATACCAGCGGCCACCTCGACTACCAGAATGTTATGGCGCCCGACCTGCAAACGTTCTGCCACATGGCCAAGTTGCCCGCCGCGCCCAATGCGCTTTCGGACGCAGGCTACATGTTTACGCTTTCGGGCGCGGACCTTATCCGCGATATCTACGCATACTGCAGCGAGCTCGCCGAACGCAGCGTCTTTGGCACGGCTGAAGTCAAACCGGGATATGTCATCAAGCTGGTTCTTAGGCTGTTCTTGATGGACGGGTTCGGGGCCATGCCGGCGTAAGCCGAGTCTTTAGCATCACCGTCGACTGGGCAACAACCGCTTTACCTTAGTGGGCGCCAATCGAGGGTCGATTATTGAGTCGCCTCGTCCACTAACGCATTTATTCCACGCGCTCTGACAGTCGATATTTGCGGTTGCGGCTTGTCGACGGCGCCGTGGGCTCAAGCTCGCCTTGAGCAATGAGCGCGTTGACGCGCGACCTAACCTGGGAAATTGTAAGCCCCGTGCGTTCTGCCAGCTCACGCGTCCCCAGCTCGCCGTAGTGTTTGAGTGCCGTCACAATTAAGCCCCCGCCATGATCGACCGGCTCGATCTTTGAACGGTAAAGTACGACCTTGAACCGATCGAGCCCCGGGCAGAACAGGGGCTCGGCCAGACCATGCGCGCGCATGGCATCGATCATCATCGGGATGCCCGAGCCATTGCCCTCAGCCGGCGAACCTGCGCCATCCGGCAGCGGGACAATCGACATGAGTTTCACGAGCGTCGCGTTACGGCATCGGGAGCTGCCGTCAAACAAGTTCTCGCGAGTCTTTCCCCCGTAAAGGCCGCCAGGATTCGTCACCTCGACACGATTGTCAAAGACGTCGACGGCAATCGATTGTCCACAGAACCGATCCCCGTATTCTCGATGGATTACGGCGTTGGCGATTGCCTCGCGCAGAACCTCCTCGGGAATCTCCAGCGAGTCGACACGCGAGACACCTTGGACGGTCGAGGTTCGCCGCAAATTCTTGGCGACGGCCGCGACAGCATCCGAGATCATCTCGCCCAACGTTCCCTCACAGATTGTGCGGTCCATGAACCTCAGCGACCCCGCCATGCCCTTCTGAGTTCCCGCATGGACAGCCACGTCAATGAAGAGCTTGGGATAGAACTGCTGAGGGTAGGTGCCCACAACTAGGAGTCCAGCCTTGGTGACATTGCCCTGGGAATCAAGGATATTTAGGCGCTCCAGCTTCGTTTGTTTGTCCGGCGCGCCGCGCATTGCCCGGGGCGTCAACGAGAAAGCCCGATCTATCGTACGGTCGACCAGCGTCTCGTCGAGATTGTCCGCGCCCGCACCCGCCACCGCGTCGCGATCGCTCGGAGTCGCTCGACCGTATGACGCCAATGCGAGCACCTCAGTCGATGAAAGCGGCACATCTTTGTCATCGATGCGCTTGTAGCTGCCGCCCTGGGCGCCCCGCTCTATGACATAGCAGGGCTTGCTCGACGGATCGAGCTCCTCAATCGTAATGACGAGAACGATGACGCCCTGAAGCTCCACTCGCTCGATCGTGTATTTAGGCGGATTGGCCAGCTTTCCTCGACCGCCCGCATCACCCATGCCTGACACAAATTGGTTGAGCACTTTCTCGGTCTCGAAGTTCTCAACCGGGACAAAACCTGCGCGCTCACTCACTCCGAGCACGATGATTCCGCCGGCAGTGTTCGCGAATGCGCTCACCGTTTCCCATACGTCGCGGGAAAGCGTCGTGGCGCTCTCCTTCACTTCGACGTTAAGATCATCCGAGCCCATACGCCTTAAAGACTCAAGCAGACCGGTCAGCTCGTTTTCGTTCATCTGCACGTCCTTTCGCTCGGTCCTGCGGAGAATGCCGCGGATAGATTTCCCTCGTCTCTCAGTTATCTCTCGTAATTATCTCTCATTTATCTCTCTATCTCTCGGCTTAGAGATAAGAGATAGATAGAGATGGAATGTCTACCATTTGCTTCATTTATACATATTTTTGCTGGTAGAACAATCGGTATTGAGACAATACCATGATTGCCTGTCTCTTTGCTGCTCAGTTATCTCTCATATTTTTCTCTCATCTTCCTGTCATCTCTCATATTAGAGACGAATGAGGGACGAGAGATACGCGAGTGATGGACGAGCGAGGATTTTCGGACGGTCGGATATCGAGAGTGGATATTTGGACGGTTTTTGGGGCTTTTGCGGCAAATTCCGTCCAAATATCCACTCTCGTTCGATAGGTATCCGGAAATCCTCGCTCGTCCGTCCGAATATCCACTCTCGTTTGGCGAGTGTCCAATTTTCCACGCTCGTGCGGCGGGCACGCGAGCCCTTCGCCCAATCCGCTGGCATCGTCTCCAGTTCGCCGCAGGGTCGCGGCCCCATATGGGTATACTCTCGAGGATTCGACTCGATTCGCCCCCGCTGGGGCGTCAAAGGAGACTGCATATGCCCACCACCTCAACCGACCCGCGCGCCGCAGCCGCTGCACTGCTGGTGCCCGGCACTACCTGCCACGGCTTTGCCGTCGAGCGCCGCGAGACCGTGCCCGAGCTCGACTCGGACGCTTACGTGCTGCGACACACTGCCTCGGGCGCTCGTCTGCTGTACCTGGCGTGCGACGACGAAAACAAGGCCTTTGCCATTGGCTTTAAGACGCCGCCGGCCGATTCCACCGGCGTGTTCCATATTCTTGAGCACTCGGTGCTGTGCGGATCGGCCAAGTTTCCCGTCAAGGAGCCGTTTGTCGACCTGATCAAGAGCTCCATGCAGACGTTCCTCAACGCCATGACCTACCCCGACAAGACCATCTACCCCGTTGCCACCACCAACGAGCAGGATCTGTATAACCTGATGGACGTGTACCTGGACGCGGTGTTCAACCCGGCCATCTATACCAAGCCCACCATTTTTGAGCAGGAGGGCTGGCACTACGAGCTGGATCTGCCAGAGAGCGCCGAGGGCGAGGGCGACGGCAGCCCCGCCAGCCTGCGCGAGGGCACGCTGCGCTATAACGGCGTGGTGTTTAACGAGATGAAGGGCGCGCTGTCCGACCCCATGAGCGTGCTGGACGACGCCATCAACGCCGCGCTCTATCCCGACACCGCCTATGCGCACGAGAGCGGCGGCGACCCGCGCGCGATTCCCGCGCTCACCTACGAGCAGTTCCTGGACACGCACGCGCGCCACTACAATCCTTCCAACTCTTATATAACGCTCTACGGCGACCTAGATGTGGACCGCGCGCTGGCGTTTTTGGACGAGCGTTATCTGTCGCAGCCGAGTGCCGCGAGCTGCCGCATGGACGCTGCCGTCGCCGCCGGCGAGGACCCGTCCACGCTGGCGCCCAATCCGCTGGGCGTGCAGGCACCCGTGACCTGCGAGTACAAGCGCGTCGAGATGGCCACTACACCCGAGAACGCCCTGGTGGGCCTGGGCCTGGTGCTGGGCAGCGCGCTCGACCGCAAACGCACGATCGCGGCGGATATCCTGTTCGAGGCACTGCTGGGCTCCAACGAAGCACCGGTTAAGAAGGCCATTCTGGCCGCCGGCCTGGGCGGCAACGTGGTGAGCTACACCGCGGCCGAGAGCCTGCAGCCCTACGAGCTCATCATGCTGCAAAACGCGCAGCCCGGCGTGGCGCGCGAGCTGCGCCGCATGTTCCAGGACGCCTGCCGCGACCTATGCGAGCATGGCGTTCCGCACGAGCGCCTGGAAGCCATCATCAGCAGCAACGAATACGACCTGCGCCAGCGCGACTACGGTATCGCCGACGGCGTGGCCATTGCGTGCGACGCGCTGAGCACGTGGCTCTACGATGACGACGCCGCGACGCTGGCGCTCAAGTACGGCCCGGTGTACGAGGAGCTGCGCGGCGACCTGGACGGCAGCTATTTTGAGGACCTGCTGCGCGAACTGGTGCTGCAGAACGATCACATGGCACTGGTCGAGCTGGTGCCGGTGGACGCCGCCGAGGGTTCGGAGGGTGCCGAGGCCGCCGAGCTGGCAGCCAAGCGCGATGCCATGACCGATGCCGAGCTGGCCGACGTGGTCGAGCGCACGGCCGCGCTGCGTGCCGCGCAGGAGGCGGAAGACACACCCGAGGCCAAGGCCACGCTGCCGCGCCTGCGCGTGTCCGACATTGGCGAGGCGCGCCCCGAGCCGCCACTGGTCGTGGACACGACCGCGCCCATCCCCTGCCTGCGCCACGGCATCCCCACCAACCGTCTGGCCTACGCCATGCAGTATTTCGACCTGAGCTGCGTCGCGTTTGAGGACCTGCCCTATGTGACGCTGCTCTGCCGCCTGCTCAAACAGCTGCCCACGAGCGAGCACTCGGCCGAGGAACTCGACAACTTGCTCGCCGGCAAGCTGGGCTTTTTGAGCTTTACGACCGAAGTCATGACGCAGCCCGAAGTAGACGGCGTGCGCCCCTACCTGCTGGTGAGCGCCGGCGCCCTGTCCGAGAAGATCGATGCACTGGCGAGTCTGCCGCGCGAGGTATGGTCGAGCACGCTTTTGGCAGACGCCGACGCCGACCGCATGCGCGACGTGCTCACGCAGATTCGCATTGGGCTTGAGCAGGGCTTTATCAACAACGGCCACTCGGCGGCGCTCGGTCGCGCGATGAGCTACAGCTCGCCTTCGGCCGTGGTGCGCGAGCAGCTTTCGGGCGTTGATTTCTATCTGTTCCTGCGCGATCTGCTCGACCACTTTGACGAGCGCCTGGACGGCCTGCGCGCCAAGCTTACCGAGCTGGCGGGCCGCATCTTTGTGGCCGACGGCTGCATGGCGAGCTTTACCGGCAGCGACGAGGACTTTGACGCGTACTGGGATGCCGCGGGCGACCTGGGGCTGGACGCTGGCGACGGCGCCGATGCCGGCCGCGACGCGCTCGTGGTGCCGGCGCCGTGCGACCGCCACGAGGCTTTTGTCATCCCCAGCGACATCTGTTTTGCCGCGCGTGCGTGCGATCCGCGTCGCCTGGGCATTGACGTGACGGGCGCCTGGGCGGTTGCCGCCAACGCGCTCTCCTACGACTACCTGTGGAACGAGATCCGCGTGAAGGGTGGTGCGTACGGCTGCGGATTCCGCGCGGCCGGCGAGCGTCAGGCGGCGTTCTACACCTACCGCGACCCGGCAATCGACCCCTCGATTGAGCGCGTGGCGCGCGCAGGCGAATGGCTCGGCAGCTTTGAGCCCGACGAGGCCGCCTTTGAGGGCTTTATCGTGAGCTGCGTGAGCGGCATGGACGCGCCGGTGAAGCCGTACGCGCTCACCAAGCGCCGCAACACGACCTACCTGGCCGGACTCGATCCGCATGCACGCGAGGAGCGCCGCGCCCAGATGCTCGCCGCCACGCCCGGTGAGCTGCGCTCGCTCGGCGCCGACGTCACGCGCATCGCGGCCACCTCGCCCACCTGCGTCTTTGGCGGCCGAGACGTCATCGCCAAGAGCAACGCCGGCTTCAACGTCATCGACCTGCTGGGCTAACCACAACAAAGGTAGATTTTTGGGACATGCCCGGAAATCTACCTTTTTCTGCGGCTTGGGCGAGGCGGCGCAGCCCACCGCGGCGGTTTGTCTCGATCTGTACATCTAGACGGCAATATCGGCTCCAGATGTTACAGATCAAGACGTTCCCGAACGGCACTAGCTCTTTGTCTCAATCTGTAACATCTAAGTCCAATTTTGCCGAGTTACTGTTACAGATCGAGACAAACCGCCGCAGACGCCCATCACGGCACAGACCGCCACGAAGGTGCATGTGTCCCCTTCGTGGTTGTTTTTGCTGTTTACCCAGATAAAACCCGCCAAAATAAACCTGTCCCTTTTTGGCAGGTTTGCTAGAGGAGGTTGGGATGGACAAGGCTAAATTGCGGCGAGCGGTGATTGCCCGGCGCGATGCGATTGATTTGGATGTGCGGGCGGCGAAGTCTGCTGATATCTGTGCGCGGCTGGTTGAGCTGCTGGGCCGCTTGGATGCCGCGGCGCCGCGCATCGTTGCCGTCTATGCCGCGATGGGTTCCGAGGCAGACCCTGCCGCGTTTGCCGCTGCGGCCGCCGCGCGCGGCTGGCGCGTGGCCTATCCGTGCATGCTCTCGGCAACAGACGCCGTGGCTTGTGGCCAGCGCATGTGTATGCGGGCAGTTGCCGCCGACGATGCGTCCGCGGCTCCGTTTATCGCCCACCCCACGCGGGCCTTCGCGGCCACGGACATCGACAGCAACCACTTCCCTATCGTGCCTGCCGAAGCTCTCGACATGATCGTCGTGCCGCTCGTGGCCTTCGACCAAACCGGCGCGCGCCTGGGCTACGGCGGCGGTTGCTATGACCGCTATCTGCCCATGCTCTCGCCCGCATGCCAAATCATCGGCATCGCCTTTGACGAGCAGCGTGTCGACCGCGTTCCCACCGACGCTCACGACCTGCCGCTACCCCACATCATCAGCGCCTAATCGCCGCCACATCAGCCACGGCTACAGCAGTACCATCGCAGCCTAGTGCTCCTCGCCGGCGCGGGCCAGGTCGTAGGGCGTGGTCTGGTAGACGTAGTAGTTGAGCCAGTTGGTGTAGAACAGCTGAGCCTGGCTGCGCCAGACGTTGCGCGGCTCGGCGGTGGGGTCGTCACCCGGAAAGTAGTGCGCCGGCACCTGAGGGTTGAGGCCGCGCTTCACGTCGCGCTCGTACTCCAGGCGCAACGTGTCGGTATCGTACTCGGGATGGCCAAAGACAAAGAAGCGATGGCTGTCGGTCGACTTGACGATGTACAGGCCCACCTCGTCGGACACGGCCACGACCTCAAGCTGCGGCTCGGCCTCCACGTCCTCGCGACGCACATCGGTGTTGCGCGAATGTACGGCATAGAAGCGGTCGTCAAAGCCGCGGACCAGCGGGCTTTGCGGCTTCACCAGATAATGCTCGAACACGCCGCTTGCCTTTGCCGGCAGGTCATACTTCTGGATACCGTAATGATGGTACAGACCGGCCTGCGCGCCCCAACAAATGTGCAGCGTGGAGTGCACGTGCGTGGTGGACCAATCCATGATCTGGCAGAGCTCGGGCCAGTAGTCGACCTCCTCGAACGGCATCTGCTCCACCGGCGCGCCCGTGATGATCAGGCCGTCGTAGTGGATGTCGCGGATGTCGTCGAACGTGCGATAGAACGTCTCCAGGTGGCCGGCGCTCACGTGCGTGGCCTCGTGCGTTTTCGTGCGCAGCAGGTCCACCTCCACCTGCAGCGGCGTGTTGGAGAGCTTGCGCATGATCTGCGTCTCGGTGGCGATCTTGGTGGGCATGAGGTTGAGGATGAGCACGCGCAGCGGACGGATGTCTTGGTGCAGCGCGCGGTACTCGGTCATGACAAAGATGTTCTCGCTCTCGAGCTGCGCGGCGGCAGGGAGGGCGTCGGGGATGCGAATGGGCATGGATGCTCCTTACGAGTCAGTTGCAGCTATGGTACAACGAGCGGCCCCATCCGCGCGAGCATATCGCCCAGCGATGCCGTCAGCGGCCCAAATCACTCCAAAAGTAGAGATTAAGGCATGCCCAAAAATCTATGGCGCTTTAGCCTAGCAAAGTGGCAGCAGGACGTTACAATGGTTCGACGCGAAAAACTCGGCCGAAAGGATACATATATGTACCAGACGCGTAAGATCGGTGTGGTCGGCCAGGGCCACGTAGGAGCACATGTTGCCAACAGTCTGCTCATGCAGGGCATTGCCGATGAGCTGTACCTGTGCGATATCAACCAGGCCAAGGTGACGTCCGAGGTCCAGGACCTGCGCGACTCCCTTTCGTTTGTCCCGTACAACACCAAGATCGTCAACTGCTACGACCACTACGAGGAGCTTGCCTGCTGCGACGTCATCGTCAACGCCGCCGGCAAGGTCGCACTGGCCGCCGGCAACCGCGACGGCGAGCTGTTCTTTACCACCGACGCCGCCCGCACCTTTGCCAAGCGCATCGTCGACGCCGGCTTTGACGGCATCTTCGTGAGCATCTCCAACCCCTGCGACGTCGTGTGCACCGAGCTGTGGCACCTGACCGGCTATGATCCCAAGAAGATCATCGGCTCGGGCTGCGGCCTGGACTCCGCCCGCCTTCGCACCGAGATCTCCAAGAAGGTCGGCGTGAGCCCCAAGTCCATCGACGCCTACATGATCGGCGAGCACGGTTTTAGCCAGCTTGCCGCCTTTAAAGCCGCAACCATCGCCGGTAAGAGCCTCAACGAACTTCAGGCCGAGAACCCCGACAAGTACGCCTTCGACCACATGGAGATCGAGGAGCTTGCACGCAAGGGCGGCTATGTGACCTACCAGGGCAAGCAGTGCACCGAGTACGCCGTCGCCAACTCCGCCGCGCGCGTCTGCGCCGCCGTGCTGCACAACGAGCACGCCGTGCTTTCGGCATCCACGCTCATGACCGGCCATTATGGCGAGGAGGGTATCTTTACCTCCCTGCCGTGCGTGATCGGCGCCGAGGGCGTCGAGGAGGTCTACACGCTCGACCTGTCCGAGCACGAGCTCGAGGGCTTCCACAAGAGCTGCCAGCACATTCGCGACAACATCGCCCAGCTCGACTGGTGGGATGCCGAGGCCTACGACGCCAAGTAAGCGTCGGTTGCCGCGACACCTCGCTCATACGGACGCCATGCAAAGCGGGCCGCGCCGGAAACCCATCGGCGCGGCCCGCTTTTTGACTCACACGACACGCTTGCGAATCGAAGGTGAATACTTTTCCCGGTACCTAGTACTGCTCGATGCCCATGTAGCGACGAACCTCGGGGCTGTGATCGAACACCTTGCCGCGTGCGGCGCGCAGCTCGCAGCTCATGTTGTAGAAGAAGATCGGCTCCAGGAACGAACGCACGCTAGCAGGCACTTCACCCACGCCGTACTCGAGCGCATCGAGCACCATGACTGTATCGGTGTGCGTGTTGAGGAACGCCAGCGCGCGCTCCTCCATGGGGCGGCACTCGCCCGATCCGAGCTGCACAAAGTAGAACACGCCGGGCTCGGTAGCCTCGAAAGGACCGTGGAAATACTCGCCGGAGTGGATGTAGCAGCAGTGCTGCCACTGCATCTCCATGAGCGAGCAGATCGCCATGGCATAGGTCTGGCTAAAGTTGGGGCCGGAGCCCAGGATATAGAAGAACTTGTGCTGCTGGCAGAGCTCGGCAAAGCGGGCGCCCAGCTCGGCGTTGACCTTCTCACGGGCGGCGGGCAGCAGCGCATCCATCTGCTTGAGGCCCTCATACATGTCGGCGAGTGCCTCGTAGCCTTCCTGCTGGTCGAGCAACTCGGCGGCGATCAGAGCGCCGATGCCCTGCGGCACCTCAGCCTGCGACACACCCTCACCCCACGGATAGACCCAGGTAGTCCACTTGCCGTTGTCGATCTTTGAGCCCTCGCAGTCGGTAAGGGCAATGACCTCGGCACCGGCGGCCAGCGCCATCTCGCAGCCGTCGACGACCTCCTGCGTGTTGCCGCTGTGGCTGCAGGCGATGACGAGCGACTTCTCGCCAAGACTCTTGGGAGCCATCAGGCAAAACTCGCGCGCCGTGTAGACCGTCGAGGTAAACGTGGTGGCCTCACGCTTGAGCAGTTCGTTGGCCGGCATCAGGTCGATCATCGAACCGCCACAAGCGATCCAAAAGACGTTCTCGATCTTGCCCTTGCGCTCGATGATTTCCTGAACCAGATCATGTGCGTTCATGCTGATGCTCCTCCTTGTGGGGCGGCTTTGAACGACGACAGCTCGTACCTGTTGTCGTTCTATGTTGTCCTATTTATAGCACGTGTAACAACGCCCGTGAAGTCATCTCAGCAAATTTGTTCTATATTGTTCTATCTGTGGACGTTAGATGTCAAAGACGTAGCGCGAGCCCACGATCTTTTGGCGGCCGAGCAGTAGAGGGCGCCCGCCGGCGTCGGTAAAGTAGGCCTCCATATAGAAGAGCGGCTCGCCGACCGGCACCTCCAGCAGCGGGGCCGTCTGAGTATCGGCAAGCGCAATCTCCACGGTGCAGGGGTCGGACTTGAGCGGCGCGCGACCCGAATGCTCGGCAACGAGCGCAAAGATTGAGTTATCGGTGAGGTCCTCGTCGGCCAGCGTCTGCAGGTAGGGATGGTCGGCGAGCACAAAGGCGTTGTTCTCGAGCATGACGGGAATGCCGTCGGCCGTGCGCACGCGCTCGATAACGATGAGCTCGCAGCCGGGTTCCACACCAAAAAACGCCGCATCCTCGTGCGTCGCCGCGACCACCGTGCGCGACACCAGACGCGCACCCGGCACCATGTCGTTGGCAGCACAACCCTCAGTAAAGCTCTGGACGTCACCCTTCTGGCGAATCTTGCGTTTGAGCTTGGGAGCGCACACAAACGTGCCCCTCCCCTGCTGGCGGTTGAGATACCCCGCACGCGACAGCTCCTCGATGGCGCGGCGCACGGTGATGCGCCCCACGCCGTAGGACTTCGCGAGCTCTATCTCGGCAGGGATGCGCGAGCCGGCTGCGTACACGCCGCGCGCGATCTCGCCCTTTAGGTCGTCCATAACCTGCTGGTACAGCGGCACGGCGGGCACGTCAGTGCGGTCGGTTTTATCGTCGAATGCCATCGTTACGCTCCATCCCGCGCATGCTCGGGCTCAAACTCTTCAATCGCCGCCATAAACTGCTCGCCAAAGGCGTCGGCTTTTTTCTCGCCAATGCCGTTGACCTGGATCAGCTCCTCGCGCGTCTGTGGACGCAGGCGGCACAGGCCGCGCAGGGCCTTGTCGGAAAAGACCATATACGGCGCCATCTCCAGCTCCGTCGAGATCTCCTTGCGGAGGGCACGCAGGCGCTCGAACAGCTCGGCATCGTCGCCAACGCGCGGGCGCTGATCCAGCTCGGCCTCCTCGCGCAGCAGATCGACGGCGCGGCGGGCGCAGGCCGAGGCCTTGCGCTTGGACGCGCGGCGCTTAACGGTAAAGGCGAACGCCTCGTCCTCGACCTCGCCGGCACGCGGACCCAGTCCCACGACCGGGTACTGCCCCTGCGAGGTGGCCAAATAACCACGACCGCACAGCTGCCCGACGATGTCCTTGATGCGCCCGACCGATTCGCTCGACAGCTCACCGTAGCCGCGGTCCTCGTCCAGATGCATCTGGCGAATGCGCTCGGTGTTGCCGCCGTGGAGCACGTCGGCGATCAGCGACTTGCCAAAGCGCATGGGACGCGTGGCCACATAGCGCACGGCGGCGCGGGCCATGCCGGTGACGTCCTCGACCTCGAACTGCGTGAGACAGTTGCTGCAGTTGCCGCAGCCCGCGGCGTCGTCTGCCGTGCCGCCCGCGGCGGCTGCCGCATGCTCGGCCGCGGCCTCATCGCCAAAGTAGCGCAGCATGTATTCGCGCAGACAGCCGGTGGTATTGCAGTAGCCCTCCATCTGGCTGAGCAGGCGATAACGGTTCTGGAGCGCCCACGCGCGCTGCTCGTCGTCGAGCGCCTCGTCGGCCGCATCGCCGCGGTCGATCAAAAAGCGGCGCATACGAAAATCGTTACCGTTCCACAGCAAGTGACAGCTGGCCGGATCGCCATCGCGGCCAGCGCGGCCCGCCTCTTGGTAGTATGCCTCGATGCTCTCGGGCACGTTGTTGTGGATCACGTAGCGCACGTTGGGCTTGTCGATGCCCATGCCAAAGGCGTTGGTGGCAACCATCACCTGAATGTCATCGTCGATAAAGGCACGCTGGCTCTGGCGGCGGGCGTCGTTGCCCATGCCGGCATGGTAGCGGCCAACGCGAATGCCGCTGGGTCCCAGCGCCTCGGCAAGCTCGCCCGCCAGCGCATCGACCGTCTTGCGAGTCGAGCAATACACGATGCCGCTCTCGCTCGAATGCGCAATCACGTAGTCGCGCACCCAGGCAGTCTTGGCCTTGTCGCCCATCTCCTCGCAACCAAAGTAGAGGTTCTTGCGATCGAAGCCCGTCACCACCGTCGCGGGGTTTTGCAGGCCGAGCATCTGCTGAATGTCCGCACGCACGCGCTCGGTCGCCGTAGCGGTAAAGGCCGCAACGATGGGGCGCTGCGGCAGGGAATCGATGAACTCACGAATCTGCAGATAGGCGGGGCGGAAATCCTGGCCCCATTGGCTCACGCAGTGGGCCTCGTCAATGGCCACGAGCGGCACGCCAATGCCGCCGTCGGCCGCAGCCTCCTGCGCAAAGGCTAAAAAGCGCGGCTCGAGCAGGCGCTCGGGCGCCACGTACATAAGCTGGTAGCGGCCCTCGCGTGCCCGTTTGAGCACGGTATTTTGCTGGGCCGGAGTAAGGCTGGAGTTGAGATAGCTGGGTCGCGCACCCGCCGCGAGCAACGCACGGGTCTGGTCCTCCATAAGCGACAGCAGCGGACTCACCACAAAGGTGATGCCGGGCAGCATGAGCGCGGGCACCTGGTAGCAAATGGACTTGCCGGCGCCCGTGGGCATAACGCCCAGCGCATCGCGACCGGCAAGGATCGCATCGACCATGCGGTCCTGTCCCGGGCGAAACGAGGTGTAGCCAAAATAGGCGCCGAGCGTGTCGAGCGCCATCTGCTGCATGCTATCGGTCATGGTTTCCTAACGTCCAAGTCATCTGCCGCCGATTATACGCCGCCACGCGGACCGGTGCCGCACGGCTGTCGGCCACGGGCAACGCAATCCAAAAGGAACGAGCGTGGGATTTTTGGACACTTTCCCAACGGCTAATCTCTTGACAAGCGCGCAAACGTCGCTGGTTGAGCATAAGTCAGCGAAAACGCCCCTAAGCGAGCAAGGTGACGTGAAAGAGGAGGGAAGCGTACTTCGGTACGCGACCGACGATTGAACGTCAGATTGCCGCTTAGGGGCGTTTGCAGCGTCGAGCCGTTACGCGGTTTGGTAAAACCGCGTAACTTACATGACCATAACGTAGCGCGATCCCACGTAGTACTGCTTACCCATCAAAACCGGCTCGTCATCGGGACCGGTAAAGCCGGCACGCAGGTTGAGCAGCGGATCGTGCGGAGCAATGCCCAGCTCGGCCGCCTGCTCGGCGTTAGCTCGAACGGCCTCGACCGTACGGTAGCCAACCGAGACAATCGGCGTTCCGCCAACACGCTCGACCTCGGCAAAAATCGACTTGTCCTCAAGATCGGCCGTCAAAAGCTCACGGTAGGCGTCAAACGGCACAAAGATGTTCTCCTCAAAGATTGGCTCGCCGTCGGCCGTACGCACGCGCTTGATATGCAGCAGCAGCGCATCCTTCTGCAGGCCAAAGAACTCCATCTCGTTTTGGCGCGCCGGCACAATCTGGCGATCGACCACATGTGCACCGGCCTTCATGCCGTTGTTGGCACACAGCGCGGTAAACGTCTGCAACGTCGAGGCGTGAAACTGGCGGTTGATGTGCGGCGTGGAAACAAAGGTGCCGCGGCCCTGCTGCTTAACCAGGTAGCCATCGGAGCACAGCTCCTCGACGGCGCGGCGCACCGTGATGCGGCTCACCTCGTACTGCTCGGCTAGCTCAAGCTCGGACGGAATACGCTCCTTGGGTGCATAAACACCTTTCTCGATCGCATCCTTGATTTCGTCATAAATCTGCTGGTAAAGCGGTGCATTTTTGGGTGTAGGCATATCTAATCACTCTTATCGAAATATCGAAATAACTAATACGTATATAACGTCTAGTTTCATGTTACCTCATAATGATAAAACGATACACCCTCCCTACCAAAAAGCGACAGCTTCATTTTGGTAGGTTTTATCTGGGCAAACGAAGGCCTCCCGAAAGCAGCGAGGCTTTCGGGAGGCTCAAGCGGACAGGATTGCGCCGTGCCGGCAAAATGCCAACACTCTACCTGCCGTCGTCCTGCTGCAGGCTGTCCTGCTCGCTGAGGCGCGCCTGCCTGCTGGCCATGCGTGCGGGCTTGTCGGGATCGGGAACGGCCGTGGGCATGGGCTCGTCGACATGACCACCCCACCAGCCGCCCACAAAGTTGAGCGTGTGGAACACGTTGATCACGGCGCCGGGATCAACGTCGCACACCAGCTTGATAATGTCCTGGCTCTCGTAGGTCGAGACAACGGTGTTCAGCAGGTACATCTTTTCGCGGCTGTATCCGCCGACGACCTCGGCGCAGCTAATGCCGTGCTGAAAATGGTTTACGTAGGCAGTCATGACCTCGTCTGCCTTACGCGTCGTGATCTGCAGCGTCACGCGGTCGTAGCGACGATAGAAACTGTCGATGGTCTTGGTCGAAATAAACTGGAACACGATGGAATACGCCGCCTTGTCCCAGCCAAACATAAAGCCAAAGATCGCCAGGATAAAGCAGTTGAAACCAAAGATGACGCCCCAGATGGTCTTGCCCGTGTGGTTGGAAACCCACAGCGCGATAAAATCGGTGCCGCCGGTGGATGCGCCGGATTTAAGCGCGATGGCAGCGCCCAGACCCGAGACCACGCCGCCAAAAATGATTAGCATGATCTTGTCGCCCAAAAATGGAGCGAAGTGAAAGACGTTAAGGAACAGCGACGAGAGCACGACCTGCATCATCGAGAAGATGACAAAGCGCTTGCTGATGCCGCTCCAACATAGGAGTGCCACGGGGATGTTGAGCGCGAGCATACCGAGCGAGATGTCGATGTGAACGCCGCCCAGCGAAGTAACGCGATCGAGCAGGACCGCGACGCCGGTGAGACCGCTCGGAAGCAGGTCGGCGGGCTGAATGAACGCCTGGATCAGGAATGTTTGGAGGACGGCGGAAATGGTGACCGCCACGGCAGTAATGGCACGGCGGACGATGGTGAGGCGGCCGAGCACGAGCACGCGGTCCGTGAGCTGATCGATGGCGTTCGCCACGTAGGTTCCTTTCGAAGGCAGATATAGTTGTGGGGCATGCCCGCGATTGTAGCATGGAGCGTGCGGGGGCGCTTCAATTCACCCTCTCTCGACAACCAAAGCGGGACCAACAGTCTCCACGACCAAAGGCCCAAATTACCAGTGAGTAGACTTTTTACGATCTGCCGAGCACACCCAAAACCGCCACCCCTGTGACCTGCGGTTTTGCTAGAGCAGATGCACTTTGTGCTCGTACTGCACCAAAAAGTCTACTCACTTAGTCCGAATCGAAGCCAAACGAATCCAAATAGAGGACAAATTAAGCCAATCCGCAGCAAAAGACGCATGAACCAATGCTTCTCGCGGCGGATTGACACTACAAAGCGGCCAAAATGTCGGTCAGGCTGTCGATGACAACGTCGGCGGCGGACTGATCTAGGTTGACGCCCTCGTGCGGACGCAGCGCCAGGACGCGGGCGCCGGAGCGCTTGCCGGCCTCGATGCCCAAAGGCGAATCCTCGATAACCAGGCACTCGGCAGGCTCCACCCCCAGCGCCTCCATGGCGCGCAGGTAGATCTCGGGGTCGGGCTTAAACGCGCTGCACTCGTGACCACTGATGGTGTAGTCCAGCACGTCGGCGATACCGGCAATCTCCACCAGCTCGTCAATAAGCTCGCGATAGGACGAGCTCGCGATGGCGCACTTCACGCCGCGCTCGTGCAGCTCACGCATCACCGGCTCCGCCTGCTCGTTGAGCAGCTCGGCATACGGAACGGGATGGTCCGGGCTATAAACCTGCTTGTACTCCACGCGCAGGCGCTCGCGCAGCTCAACATCGTCGGGCACCAGCGCCTCCCAAATGGCAGGCTCGTTAGACCCCGAAAGATCGGGAATCTCGTCAAAGTGGAACCCCTTCTCTTCCATAAACGCCACGCGGCGGCGGTTGTAGAACCACTCGGTATCGACCAGCACTCCGTCCATGTCAAACAGCACTGCCTTGATCATATGCATCTCCTCCCACCTGCCAAAAAGGGACAGGTTTATTTTGGTAGGTTTTATCTGGGGCTTTATGACGCGACAGACACGCCCTCCCCAGAGCAAAAAAGGGGATGGGGCGCAAACCCCATCCCCTCTCAATCAACCCGTAAGGTCTACTTACTTGTGATTAGTAGGAAAGCTTCCACATGTAGCGACGCATGGTCAGCGGGTGCTGACGGGCCTCGGCGATCTGGTTGCCGTACTCGCGCATAACGGCGAGGTGCAGCAGCGGGTTGAAGTAGGTGATGACGCTCGCGGGCACGGCGTCAGCCAGGCCGTAGTCCTTGGAGTCGATCAGAGCGACCTTGGCACCCATGCGCTCAAGGAAGGTGAGGGCGCGAGCGTCCATCGGACGGGTGGCGCCATCGGACATGAAGAAGACGTAGGGCTTACCCTCGGTGGAAACCTCGAACGGGCCGTGGAAGTACTCGCCGGTGTTGTAGGCGGCGGCGTCGATCCACTGCATCTCGGTGAACAGGAAGGCGGCGTGAGAATAAGCCATCTTCTCGGAGGCACCGGAAGCCATGAAGTAGATCATCTTGTCGTCCTTGAAGTCCTCGGCGAACTTCTTGGCGAGCTTCTTGCAGTGCTGAGCGGCGTTCTCGCAGAGATCGAAGATGTTGGTGAGGCCGGTGATCATGTCCTCGTAGTGGTCATAACCCTCGGTCTGCTGAAGGATCTCGAGAGCAAGAGCGATGGCGTAGCCGGGCTTCTCGCACTTGGCAGCGTAGTTGGCGTGGAAGCCGTGGACGATGACGTGGTCGGCGTCGACGGTCAGAGCGGAGCCAGCCTTGTTGGTGAGGGAGACGACCGGGCAGTTGTGCTTCTTGGCGGTCTTGTTGGCCTCGACGGTCTCGGGCGTGGAGCCACCGAGGGAGCAGGTGATCACGAAGGTGTGCTCGTTGACCCAGGAGGGCGTGTCGTAGTTGAACTCGTTAGCGGTGAAGATCTGAACGTTCAGCTTGTCCGTGTTGTTGGCCAGGAAGTACTTGGCGGGGTACAGGTCGGACATGGAAGCACCGCAGCCGACGAAGGCGACGCTGTGGATCTCGTGGTTGGACAGGACGTCAGCGACGATCTGCTTAGGGAGGTTAAGGTCGATCTCGTACATCTGACACATTCCTTTCGATTTTTGCGGCGCCACATTGCCGGGCGCACGCAGGGTTACCGTGATTTGGACCGAGTCGCCGGCCCGTTGAGGATGTGACAAAGGGACTGCCCTTTGTCACGTATAGGGATGGAAGCCTGCCTGGGGTATGGGATGCCAGGCAGGCTCCCCGGGGAAAGCGGTTAGACGCTTGGTCGCGACTAGGCCAGGATGCCGGCCGCGGAGAGGGCGATGCCGCCCACGATGGCGATCACGAGAAGCCAACCGGTGTTGACGTTCTTCTTGATGAGCCAGTACATAAGGCCGGTGAGGCCGAGGGAGATCATCTGAGGCATCATGCCGTCCAGGATGTCCTGGATAACGACGGTGCCCTCAGCGAACTGCAGCGGGGTGGTGGCGCCGATCAGCGTAGCGATCATGCCGCCCACGGACATAAGACCCACGATGCCGCAGACATACATGAGCTTCTCCATGAGGTCGCCGCCCTGAAGCTTGCTCAGGTACTCGTGACCGCCCTGATAGCCCATCTTGGCTGCGAACCAAGTGATCAGCACGGAGGGCACGATGGAAATGAGCATGGCCAGGATCGGGCCCATGATGGAGCCCTGCTGAGCCAGCTGAACGCCCAGGCCAAAGGCGATAACGCGGATGGTGCCCTGGAAGAAGGAGTCACCGATGCCGGAAAGCGGACCCATGAGGGAGGTCTTGACCGCGTTGATCGAATCGGGATCGAAGTTCTCGGGATCCTTGGCGTACTCCTCCTCCATGGAGGCGGAGAGGCCCAGGATGAAAGCGCTCGTCTGCGGGGTGCAGTTGTAGAACGCCATGTGACGGTGGTAAGCCTCTTTCTTAGCAGCGAGCTGCTTGGGGTCGGACTCATCCGGATAGAGGCGATCGAGCGTGGGAACCATGCCGTAGAGGAAGCCCATGTTCATCTGACGCTCGTAGTTCCAAGAGGCCTGGATGGCCCAGGAGCGCCAGAAGAACTGGCTGACCTTCTTGTTCAGGGACACGTCCTTGGTTGCGGTTGCCATAGTGTGTTCCTCCTTAGTCTTCGTCGTCTTCGAGCGGATCGTAGTCGGAATCGACACCGGCGGCTGCATGGGAACCATTGAACTTGAAGCCCATGAAGACGACAGCCAGGCACACGCCGATCAGAGCGACCGCGATGACGGACAGGTTGAGGTAAGCGGCGAGCAGGAAACCGATGAACAGGAACGGAGTCATACCCTTCTTGATCATCATGGTGAGCAGCAGGGCCAAGCCGTAGGCGGTCATGATCTTGGTCGAAACGTTAAGACCAGTGGACAGCCACTCGGGAACCATGTTGACGATGGCCTGAACCAGGTCGGTGCCAACAAAGACGGCGAGGAAGATCGGCAGGAAGTACATGATGGCGTACAGACCGGAGCCGGCGCAGATGTGCATACGGTAGGCGGTCTTGAACTTTCCGTTATCGATCGCGCTATCTGCCACATGGGTGAGGGCGGCGATGATGGAACGGAACACGATGCCGAGGAGCTGACCCAGGACGGCGACCGGGATGGCGATCGTCATGGCGGTCTCGGCGGAAGCATCGGTCAGGCACGCAAAGGCAGCGGCCACGATGCCGCCCAGGACCATATCGGGCGGAACGGCGGCGCCGACCTGCACCAGGCCCATGGACACGAGCTCGACGGCGGCACCGACGGCAAGGCCGGTGGGCACATCGCCCAGCAGCAGACCGACGAGCGTAGCGCCAACGAGGGGCTGCTCGAAGTTAAGACGACCGAGCAGGCGGGAGTCCCACATGCAGAACACGCCGACGAGGCCGACGAGCACCGCACTGATGAACGTATTCATACCCTTCTCCTTTCAGTCAGGCAAAAGCCTGGTTGATTACAGCTTGGCGTCGATGTCGACGCTCTGATACGTAGGGGTCTGCTGGACATAGAGCTTGATGCCCATGTCGAGCAGCTGGTTGACGTCGGCCTTCTGGGTGGCGTCGAGGAAGACGGAGCTGTCCTTGCCGCCGACCTGATCGGCACCGTTGTGGTTGGCGGTGGCGCCCAGGTTGATGGCGTCGAGCTTGTAGCCCTGGCAGAACTGCAGCATCTCGGCAGTGTTGCCAAAGACGAACATGACGCGCTCGCCGAGGGTGTTGAGCTTATCCATCTTGGCGAGGGCACGCTCGACGGTGAAGACGTTCAGGCGCACGCCCTGGGGCTTGGCCAGCTTAAGAGCGCCCTTCTTGATGTCATCGTTGGCGGCAGCGTTGTCGACGACGATGATGCGCTCGGCCTGGACCTTGGTGGTCCAGGTAAAGACGACCTGGCCGTGCAGCAGACGGTAGTCAAGACGTGCGAGGACGATCTTGGCGGGACCGGAGCTGTGACGGGACGCCTTGGCCTTCTTTGCGGGAGCCGCGGCGGCCTCGACCGGTGCGTTGGGGTTGGTCAGACCGGTGCGGGCCTCGTTGATGAGGGCCGCGAGCTCGGCGCCCTTGACGGGGACGGGGCTCATAGCGAGCGTGAGCGCCAGCGGGATGTTGAAACCGCTGACAACCGTAAACTTCGTGCCGTTCTTGGAAAGCTCGACCATGTTGTTGTTGACCGAGCTGCCGAGCATATCGGTCAGCACATAGACGGTGTCGTCCGCGTTGAACGTGGCGATCATGGCGTCCACCTTATTGGTGATGGGCTCCTTGTCGTCACGAGCAAGCGACACGACGTGGACGTTCGACACGTCGCCGAGAACCATCTCGAGCGTGTCTTTGGCGCCTGCGGCCAGGCCGCCATGAGATGCGAGAATGATCTGATTCATCTTGCCTCCTCCTTTTCGTTATGGTCATTATAACGTCTTATACGTTGCTTATATTGCTAATTAGTATAAAGACCGTTCGCGGGTGAAAATCGACCGTTGACGGGTTTAACGTACTTGAAACGTTGGGGCTGGGTAGGCCGGCGCTGGCTGGATAACCCCAGGTCGGACGCCGCGCTCAATCCCCTATCGCACGAAGTACCAGGGGCTTTCCTGCACGGTGGGCTCCAGCGCGATGCCGGTGCGCTCGCGGAACAGATCCATGTCCTGCGATTTCTCCGTCCACCACGCGTTGGGCTTAAAGGTCATGCTCTCAACGATATGGCCGACAAAGGCGCTGTTGCGCAGCTTGGAGAAATCGGTGTTCATAATCAGGATGGACGCGAGCACCAGCACGATGCCCAGGACCTTGATCGCGCCAGCGGGCTCGGCGTAGATGCCAATACCGACCAGAACGGTCGCCACGGTTTCGAACGAAGCCACGACCGGCACCTTCGATGTCTCAAGATCCATCGAAAGGCCCTGCATATAGAAGATGTACGCAAGAGCCGTAGGAATAAAGCCAAAGCCCGCGAACAGCAGAATGAGCTGCGGGGACATTGCCGCGGCTACATCGGACCACGGAGCCGAAAGCACTGCCATAAAGCATCCGCCAAAGACAAAGCCCCAAAACGTCACCGCCAGCGGATGCAGCGTCTTGGTAGCCATACGGCTAAACACCGCCAGAAGTGCACCGCAAAGTCCGGCGATCACACCCGACGCGACGCCCCAAGCCGAGAAATGGAAACCAGACAGGTCGCCGCTCGTCACCGCGAGCACGCAACCCACAATGTTAAAGACGATGGCGACGAGCTTGTTGGGGGTCACGTCCTCGCGATAAAGCACGCGGCCGAGCACGACGCCAAACACCGGCGAGGTGTAAAGCAGCACCGAGGCCGTGGACATGCCCACCTCGCCCATGCACTCGTAATAAAGCGTGTTAGCGGTGGCGAGGCCGATAATGCCAAGAAGCGCGCAGGGAACAAGCTCTTTAGGACTTGCCTTGAATAGTGCCATAGGACCCGAGGCTTTTCCCTCACGAGCACCTCCCTGGCAACCCATAAACGCCAAGACCGGAGCCATTAAGACGGCACCCGACAACAAGCGAAAGGCAGCCATGCTCTGGGACGAAACGCCCATGGCCGAGATGCCGTTTACAAAGATTCCGATGCTGCCCCACATAAGCGCGGCGATCAGCACCAGCACATAGCCCAGATTGCTTTTCTTCAACGCAGCCTCCTCAGTATTGTTTCCAATATGTTTCATACTACGTTATAGTCGTTATATACATTTTTCAAGACACAAATCGGCGAGCGGAAAAGTGATCCGTTTTCCTCCGTCCCCAGCGGATCATTCGGCGGTTGCGGTGAAATAGTTCCTAAATAGAGGCTTCAAACCCCCAAACAGGAACTATTCCACCGCAACTTATGAGGATATCGAGCTGTTAGGCCACTCTATCCCTTAGTAATCGAGCTTCCACATGTAGCGGCGTGTCATGTAGTCCTTGTGGGTGACGGCAGAGAGCGCACGCATGTACACGTTGTTGAGGATCGGGGCAAAGATCAGGTGGTTGAAGTACTCGCTCACGCTGTCCTTGATGTCGTTGAGGCCGAGCTCCTTGGCGTCGAGCTGATAGACGCGCTCGCCACCGTACTGGTTGACGAAGCGGATGCCGCGCTCGTCGTTGCAGCGGCTGCGGCCGACGCTGATGAGCTGGAACAGCGAGGTGCGCTTGTCCAGGATCTCGAAGGGGCCGTGGAAGAAGTCACAGGTGTTGATGGTGCAGGAGTCAATCTGCAGCATCTCCTGCACGTTGCAGATGCTAAAGACGTATGCGGCACCAAAGAGCGGGCCCTGGGCCATGACGTTGATGCAGGGCTTGTCGGCATTCTGCTCGGCCCACTTGGCAGCGAGCGGACGGGTGTACTCGACGGCCTTGCGATAGATGGGGTCGACCAAGTCGAACGCGGCCATAGCGGTCTCGTACTCGGCATAGCCCTCGGTCTGCTGCGTAAGCTCCATGGCGATCATGGTCACGACGGCAGAGTTGGTGCGACCCATGCAGGACTCGTCGACGGCCAGACTGTCGTACTGAATCTTGTAGTCGCAGACCTCGGTGAGGCCGGACTCGTCAACATAGATGGCGATGGTGCTGGCGCCGTGGTCCTTGGCGACCTGGGCGGCGACGATGGTCTCCTTGGTGCCGCGCATGGACACGACGACGGCCAGGGTGTTCTCGTTAACGTAGGCAGGAGTTGCGTGCACGAACTCATTGCTGGTGTAGCTGGAGCTCACGACCTGCGTGGCCTCGTGTTCCATAAAGTACTGGGCAGGATAGTTACCGCCGTTGGATCCGCCGGCGCCAATCCACACGACGCGCTTGATGCCGCCCTTGTCTGCCTTGTCAGCCAAAACCTGGGAGACGACATCCTTAACCTGTTCCTGAGTAGTCATCGTGCATCAGCCTTTCTTCTCGTTTGATGCTCTCGATGGCATACAAGTTACATACATGTTTTGGTTATGTCGACTAGTTGTATGCTATATTTGTCTTAGAAATATTGCTGATGCGGTTTTCGATAACTTGCTACCAGCGGTTTTGTTGTTGTATTGAATACATGCTTGATTAGATACGCATACAGGTTAGATACAGGTTGATCGCATGAACGCTTCATCTAAAAAGAGACTGACCCAATACGAGCGCTTGGCGGGCATGCTGCGCGACCGCATCGCCTCCGGCACCTATGCACGCGGAGACAAGCTGCCGTCCGAGATGGAACTCATGGACGAATCGGGACTGTCGCGCAGCACCGTGCGCCACGCCCTTAAGGTGCTCGTTGATGAGGGCCTGGTGCGCACCGAGCGCGGGCGTGGCGCCTTTGTGGCCGACACGCCCGCGCTCCACGAGAACAATCTGATGTTTTCGAGCTATACCAAGCAGGTCGAAGGCCAGGGCATGAAGCCCACCACGCGTACCGTGGACTCGGGCTTTGCCAAGGCGGCCGGCAGCATAGCTAAGTTCTTTGACGCCGCCGTGGGCAGCAAGCTCGTCAAACTTGTCCGCCTGCGTTATCTGGACGATGCGCCACTGTGCCTGGAAACCACCTATCTACCACCGAGCTTTGAAGCACTCATCGACCGCGATATCAACGGTTCGCTCTACGCCACGCTGCGCCAAGAATTCCATCGCGCGCCGGCACAGGGGCACAAGACCTTTGAGGTGTGCTATGCCTCGCAAAACGAGGCGTTTTTGCTCAACGTTGAGCGCGGGCAGGCGCTGATCTTGATCACCGACTACGTCTACGACACCGACGGCCGCCCGCTCCATGTCTCCAAGCGCATCCAACGCACCGACCGCGCCAAATACACCGAGCCCATCGGCTAACCTGCCAAAATAAACCTGTCCCTAAATGGTAGGTTTGGGGAGGTCGGGGAACCAGGTTGGTTTGGGTTGGTTAGGGACGCGCTCGGCTAGGACCAGCTCCATCCAACACATGTCGTACCAGCGGCCGAACTTTTGGGCACAGCGGTCAAAGGCGCCCACCAGGCGGTAGCCCATATGGGCATGGAAATCCTGGCTGTTGTGCGTCAGATACTCGTCGTCCTTGTCGTGCGGCACGGCGATGAGCGCGCACATGTTGGTGATGCCCATCGCGATCAGGCATTGCTTGAGCGCATCGTGCAGCTTGCGGCCCAGCCCGCCGTGGCGCACGTCGCGTGCCAGGTAGATCGACGTCTCGACCGACCAGTCGTATGCCTCGCGGCTGTTGAGCGGACTCACATAGGCATAACCTACCGGACGCCCGTCCAACTCCATCACCAGATACGGATAGCGCTTGAGCGTACGCTCGATGCGTCCGGCGAACTCCTCAACGCTCGGCACCTCGTATTCGCAGGTAATCGCCGTCTCGCGCACATATGGCTCATAGATGGCAAGCAACGCCGGCGCGTCTTCGGGCGTCGCCAGGCGAATCGCCGGCTCGGACATCTCGGTCATACAACCCTTCTTCCCAAAAGCAAAGGCCGCCCTGCGCCAAACCCAGCGCAAGGCGGCCCTCCTCGTCACATCAACCTACAGAACCGCCGCCAACGCGTCGATATCCTCCTGCGTCGTGGCCCAGCTGGTGCAAAAGCGCACCACCGTGTGGGTCTCGTCGTACTTTTCCCAGTACTCGATCGAGGCGTGCTCGCGAATGCGCGCCATGTCCTCGTTGGGCAGAATCACAAACTGCTGGTTTGTGGGCGTCTCCAAAAAGAACTGGTAGCCGCGCTCGTGCAGCACACGACGCAGCGCCTGAGCCGTCTCGATCGCCTGTCGACCAATCTCAAAATACAAGCCATCGGTAAAGAGTGCCTCAAACTGCACGCCCGTCAGGCGGCCCTTGGCCAACAGCGCGCCGTGCTGCTTAATGCGCGGAATGGGATGTGCCGGAGCGTGCATGCCGCAGAACACCACAGCCTCGCCGCAGAGCGCGCCGCACTTGGTGCCGCCGATGTAGAACACGTCGCACAGCTGCGCCAGCTCGGGCAGGGTAATGTCGCACTCATCGGCCGCCAGCGCATAGGCCAGGCGAGCACCGTCCACAAACAGCGGAATCTCGCGCTTCTGGCATACCGCATGAATCGCCGCGAGCTCGGCCTTGGAGTACAGCGTGCCGTACTCGGTCGATAGACTCACGTACACGGCGCCCGGGAACACCGTATGCTCGTAGCTCTCGTTTTCGTAGAACACCTGGATATAGTTCTCGAGGTCCTCGGCGTGCATCTTGCCCTCGTAGCCGGGGATGGTGAGTACCTTGTGGCCGCCAAACTCGATGGCGCCCGCCTCGTGGCAGGCGACGTGGCCAGTCTCGGCAGCAACGACGCCCTCGTACGGCGCGAGCAGCATGTCGATCACCGTCGCGTTGGCCTGCGTGCCGCCCACCAGAAAAAACACGTCGGCATCGGGGGCCTGGCAGGCCTCGCGAATAAGTTGCTTGGCACGCTCGGTATGCGCATCGGTACCATAGCCGGGCTGCGGCTCCATGTTGGTATCGACGAGCGCCTGCAGCACCGCTGGGTGTGCGCCGTGGGAATAGTCGTTGTTGAACGCGAGCATGGCAATCCTCTCTTACCGGGTATCGGCCAGATGATTCAAACGGAGCTATTGTACGCCGTTGGGATAGGCAATGCGCGCGGCAAGGCACTCGAGTGCCAGTACCAGAGCAAAACCGCAGCTCACATCACTCAAAAAGTGCGCCCCGATCACGATACGGCCAAACGCGACGAGCGCCGCGACCACAGCCGCCGTCCAAAAGACCACGCGGCGGCGCGAAGGCTTTTCCTTAAAGGCCGCCGCGGGAAGCCCGGCGAGCATAAGGCCGATCGCCGCATGCGCCGTGTGCCCGCTCGCGAACGACTTAAAGCCGTCCTTGATTACGCCGGCCGCGATATAGCTCCACTTGTCGGGGTTACCGATTACCCACCACGGCTGAAAATTGAGCCCCGGCGTGACCTCGATCACGCGCATGCGTGGGCGCGACCACAGCGGCTTGACGATCACGTTGAGGATAATGGCCTGAGCGACCCACACGGCAAGCACCATCAACGCCCAGCGCGTAAGCTCGTCGGGCTCGGTCGTGCGCGTGAGGCGATAGACGATAAGGTTGGCGGCGATGACCAGCACAAACGTCAGCACCAGCTGAACGGCAATGAGTTTACCGCCAACCCGCAGGGACGAAACGACCTCGTAGCCGGCCAGGCCAACGTTGACGAGAATGCCGAGCACGGCGAGCCATTTGCTCCCCCTGGAGTCGGGACGCACCGCGCGTACGAGCATAACGCCCGCGACGCTCGCCGTCAGCTCAAACGGCAGCTCGCCGGCGGCCTCGATAAAGCGACCGTACATGCTACCGATATTGAACAGCGCGCTCGAGATCTGATAATCGAAGAAACTGCCCACGCCCAGACAAAGGCACAAGACAACCGCGATAATGGCGGCATCTTTCTTATAGATGTATCCGAACATGCTTTCCTTTCGATGGGGTTGGAATCAACCTGCAAGGTGGCTGGGCAAAGAACAACTGGTAGCTCTGCCCCGCCACGCCCCCTACTTGTTAGTCGTCGTCGCTAGCACCCAACTGCTGCAGCAGCATGAGCGCCGCGGCCACAGGACCGGTGCCGTCGTTGGCGTCGAGGCCGCGACCCAGGCCGCTGCCCGCGCCAGCGCCCGCCTTGTAGGGCACCGACAGCTTGCGGCTCTTGGGGAAGTTCACCGCGCCATAGCGGGTCTTTAGCTCAAAGGCCACCTTTTTGGGCACGTCGACGCCCAAAAACGTGATGCGGCCGCCACTGAGCGTGACGCTCTCGAGCCCCAGGCGCTCGCAGCGAATGCGGATTCGTGCGCGATTGAACAGGTTGAGCCCCGCCAACGGCAGCTCTCCATGCGCAGCCTCGGTCTCTTCCTGCACCTCGTCGATGCTCTCCAGGTCCTCGGCCGCCGCGAGTTTGCGGTACACGAGCACGCGCTGGTCCACCGCCGGCAGGTACTCCTCGGACAAGAAGTAGTCGGCCGGCAGGTTGATGCCCACGCTTGCCGCCTCCACGCCGGCATCGTCATCGCCGCGCGCCTCGGCCACCGCCTGGCCCAACATCTGCGTAAACAGGTCAAAGCCCACGCTCGACAAGTTGCCGTGCTGCTCGGCGCCCATAAGCGAGCCGGCGCCGCGAATCTCCAGGTCGCGCATGGCGATGCGCATACCGCTGCCCAGGTCCTGGAACTCAGAAAGTGCGGTCAGGCGCGCCGTCGCCTCCTCGGTGAGCGGCAGCTCGCCCGGGAACATAAAGTACGCGTAGGCCTGCGTAGCAGAACGGCCCACACGGCCCTTGAGCTGGTAGAGCTGCGCCAGACCCAGGCGCTGCGAATCCTCGATGATCAGCGTGTTGGCGGTCGCGTTGTCGATGCCGCTCTCCACGATGGTCGTGGCGATGAGCACGTCGATCTTTTTGGTCGCGAACTCGATCATCACGTCCTCGACCTCGCGCGGGCTCATCTTGCCGTGCGCCACACCCACGCGCGCCTCGGGCGCGGCCTCGTGCACGCGCGCCACGGCGTCGTCGATGGTCTTGACGCGGTTGGACACGTAATACACCTGACCGCCGCGGCCCACCTCCAAGCGAATCGCCGCACTCACCACGTCGGGGTCGTACTCTCCAACATGTACGATCACAGGACGGCGCCCGGTCGGCGGTGTGGTGATCAGGCTCATATCGCGCACGCCGCTCGTGGCCATCTGCATGGTACGCGGGATGGGCGTTGCCGAGAGCGTGAGCACGTCGATCTGCTCGCGCAGGTTCTTGAGTTGCTCCTTGTGCTGCACGCCAAAGCGCTGTTCCTCATCGATGATCACCAGGCCCAGGTTCTTGGGGTTCACATCGGCCGAAAGCAGACGATGCGTGCCGATGAGCACATCGATCGTGCCCTCGGCAAACGCCTTGAGCGCGCGCTTTTGCTGCGCCGGCGTGCGGAAGCGGCTGAGTACCTCGACCTCGAGGCCAAACGGGGCAAAGCGCTCAAAGAAGGTCTCGTAGTGCTGCTGGGCCAGAATGGTCGTGGGGCAGAGCACCATGACCTGGCGGCCGGAGTCCACGCACTTAAAGGCCGCGCGCAGGGCGACCTCGGTCTTGCCAAAGCCCACGTCGCCGCACAGCAGGCGGTCCATGGGCTTGGGCGCCTCCATGTCGGCCTTAATGTCGGCGATGGCCTCCAGCTGGTCGCGCGTCTCGTCGTAAGGGAAGCTCTCCTCCATCTCGATCTGCTCGGGCGTATCGGGCGGACAGGCGATACCGGTAATCGACGAGCGGCGCGTATACAGGTCGACCAAGTCAAACGCCAGCTTTTTGGCGTTCTTGCGTGCCTTGTTGGTGGCACGCGTCCAGTCGGCGGTATTGAGCCTGGTCAGGCGCGGCTTGTCGCCGTCGGGGCCAACATAGCGTGTGATGCGGTCGACCTGCTCGAGCGGCACGTAGAGCTTGTCGCCGTCGGCATATTCCAGCAAAAAGTAATCGCGCTCCTTGCCGCCCACTTCCTGGCGCGCGATCTCGCTAAAGAGCGCGATGCCGTGGGTGGCGTGCACCACGTAGTCTCCCGGCTTAAACGGGAAGGTGATCTGCGTAATGTCAACCTTGCGACGGCTGCGCGCGCGGTTGGCGTCCATGCGGGCGTTGAGGTCGGCGATCGAGAACACGGCTAGGTTGGCATCGGGCACCACCACGCCCTGCGGCAAGGCGGCATCGACAAAGGTCACACGTCCGCGCGAAATAGTGGGCACGGCGGCGCCGGCGGCAGCCTGGGCGGCACCCGCCTCGAGCGAGCGGGCGTTGAGCGCGTCGGCCTTACGCTCGCGAATGGAAGCATGGGCCTCCTGGCGTGCGGCACGGTCGGCGGAATCCGCCGCTGCCACGCGCACGCGGTCGCCGATAGCACCGGCATTTTCGGGCGCAGCCGTCAGCGACTCCTCAAAGGTAATGCCCTCGTCGCCAAAGGTGAGCTCCATCGACTCGCGCGCACCGCGATCGGGGATGGCAAACACGCAGGCATAGCGCTTGCCCACGACTTCCTGAATGCGCGTCATAAAACGGTTGTCCGAGCCCGCAATGGCCGGCTGCTCAATCTTGAGCTCGGCCGTCACCGCACCGCCGGCACGGATGAGGCTCACATAGTTCAGGCGCTGCTGGGCACCAAAATCGAGCTGTTGGGCGCGCACGTACAGACCATCCAGGCGGTCAATCCCTGCCTCGCCGGCACGGGCCTCAATATCCTCGTAGGCGCGCAGGCAGTCGTCGAACAGCGAGCGCGGCTCGGACAGGACCACGAGCGCCTTGCCGCTCACGTGCGCCAACGGGCTTACGGTCTGGCCGTACATCACCGGTAAAAAGCGGTCGAGCTCGGGCGTGACGATGCGTGCATCCACCATCTCGAGCAGCGCCGCCAACTTGCTGTCGTCCTGGCTGGCGCGATAGAGCGCCACATGCATGTTGTGGACGGCCTCGTCGGTAAGCGCCAGCTCACGGCAGGGGAAGATCTCGATACTGTCCTCGTTACCGATGGTCTGCCCCGTTGAGCTCACCATGCGGCGGATGCGATCGATCTCATCGCCAAAGAACTCAATGCGCACGGGTGCCTTTTCCTGTGCAGGGAACACCTCGACGGTGTCGCCGTGCACGCGGAACAGACCGGGCGCATCGGCGGCGCCGGCATTGGTGTAGCCCATGCCCACCAGACGCTGCGGTACCTCATCAAAAGGAATCTCCTCGCCCACCGCAAAAGTAGTGGACTCCCAGTAGCGACTCTCGACCGGCGGCACGCAGCGCAGCAACGCGCGAGCCGAGGCAACCATGATGCAGTTGTCCCCGCGCACGATGCGTCCCAGGGCCTCGCATCGCTGCGCCACCACGGCGTCGTCGGGCGCCTGCTCGCGCCACGGATAGTCCTTGCGCTCGGGAAAACGGCACACGTGCGCCAGGCCCACGTAGGCGGCAAGGCTGCGCGCGGCGCGATCGGCCGCATCCTCGCCACTCACAATGTAGACCGTCGGGCGCGGACGGCGCGCAAACTGGGCGGCCGCCATAAGCGTGCGACCCGACTGCGACACGGCCAGCGTCACGTCCTCGCCGGCATCGAGTCCGGCCTCGACGGTCTGCAGCGCCTCGGCAGTGTAGAGCTGCGCGGCTATACGGTGAATGAGCATGCTGTTCCTCCGGCATCGCAACGCCAAAAGCCCGCCGGGGCAAGCTCGGCGGGTCGTACGTCAAATACATTGTCCGTCATGGTAGCGCATGGAGAGAACTCCGGCTCAAGGGCAAACCCAGCCCCGCAAAAAAACGCCAGACGAAAATGCGTTCCGCCCTACCCCGCTACGCGCACGCTGGGGCACAAATCTGCCAGCGGGCACTCGTCACACTTGGGTTTGCGGGCGTCGCAGATCTCGCGACCGAAGGTGATCCACTGATGGTTGACCGACTCCCAATACTCGTGCGGCAAAATCTTGAGCAAATCCTGCTCGGTCTTGAGCGGCTCCTTTGCATGCGTCTTGGGACTCAGCATCAGGCGGTGCGCAATGCGGTTGACGTGCGTGTCCACCGCAATGCCCTCTACGATGCCATACCCCACGTTGAGCACGATGTTCGCCGTCTTGCGTCCCACGCCCGGCAGCTTCACGAGTTCCTTCATGTCGGCCGGCACCTCGCCGCCGTAATCGGCAACGATCATCTGCGCGGCCTCCACGGCATGCTTGGCCTTGCTCTTATAAAAGCCAAGCGACTTGATGGTGTCCGCCACGTCAGTCACGCTCGCCCCGGCCATGGCCTCGGGCGTGGGCCACTGGGCAAACAGCCGCGGCGTCACCTTGTTGACCTGCGCATCGGTCGTTTGTGCCGAGAGCAGCACCGCGATCAGCAGGCGGAAGGGATTCTCGTGGTCCAAAAAGCACTCGACCGGGCCATAGCGACGGTTGAGACGCTCGCACACCTCAACGGCGCGCTCGCGTTTGGCGGCATTGGTCTCGCGTGGCATAACGACTCCTCGGCTCAACGGCACAATAAACTTATGGGCACAATTGTCCCACGTCCGAGACGCTTACGCCTCCAAGAATGCGCCGGTCTGACGGCTCCACAAGCTCGCGTACTCGCCACCCGCCTCGACGAGCTGCGCATGCGTGCCGTCCTCGACGATCTCGCCATCGGCCAGCACCACAATGCGGTCGAGCGCCGCCACGGTGGACAGGCGGTGCGCCACCACAATGGAGGTACGTCCACGCATCAGGTTTTCGAGCGCCTCCTGCACCAGCGCCTCGGACTCGCTGTCGAGGGCAGAGGTCGCCTCGTCGAGCACCAGAATCGGCGCGTCGGTTAGGATGGCGCGGGCGATAGCCACGCGCTGACGCTGGCCGCCCGAGAGCTTGACGCCGCGTTCGCCCACCATGGTGTCAAAGCCACGGGGCAGGCGGTCGATAAACTCGGTCGCATTAGCCAAGCGAGCCGCCTCGCGGATCTGCTCATCAGTGGCGTTGGGACGACCGTAGGCAATGTTTTCGCGAATGGAGCGGTGGAACAGCAGCGCCTCCTGCGGCACGTAGGCAACCTGACGGCGCAGGCTCTGCTGCGTGCAGCGCGAGACATCCTGACCGTCCACGAGCACGCGGCCGCCCTGAACATCTTCCAGGCGCAGCAGCAGCTTGGTGAGCGTCGTCTTACCCGAGCCCGATTTGCCCACCAGGCCCACGCGCTGGCCCGCCGCCACATGAAGCGTCAGGTCATCGAACACGTTCTCGCCCGCCACAGCGTCACGGTACGCAAAGCTCAGGTGCTCAAAATCAATCGCGCCCTCGGTCACTTTGAGCTCAGGGGCGTCCGGGTCGTCTGCCACCAAACGTGGCTCGTCCAGCACGCGCGTCATCTCGGCCGCATCGCCCAAAGCGCGGTTGATGCGCTGCATCATGGAACTCACGTAGTTCAGGCGCATGGTGAGGTTATAGGTGTAGGTAAAGATCATGACGAGCGAGCCGGCCGAGATGCCAAACCACGCATTGCCGCCCGCCACGAACACACTCACCACGGCCATGGTGATGACGATAAGGCCCGAGGTCGTAAAGTTGCGCTGCATCATGGCGTGCATCGAGACCGTCTCGGCGTCGCGCGCGGCACGATCGGCGGCGTCGAACAGATCGCGTTCAAAGTCCTCGCGCCCGCAGGTCTTGACGGCCAAAATGTTCGTGACCGCGTCGGAGAGCACGCCCGAGAGCTTGTTCTGCGCGGCGGACGTCGCGGCCGAAAGCGGCATGATGCGCTTGTACATAAGCCAGACAAACGCGATGTAGACGACCATAATGCCCACCAGGATCACGGTAAACGTCGGCACCACCGGGGCGAGTGCGGCCACGGTGCAGATGACCGAGGTGATGGTGGGGATGAGCGAATACGCCGTCACGTCCACCAGCCCCGTATAGCCGCTCATAAAACGGCTCGTCTGGCTCACGAGCGATCCGCCAAAGCGGCTGGTATGGAATGTCATGGATTGATTGGAGAGCGTGTCAAAGCACAGGCGCGCCAGGTGGTAGTTGCCCGCAATCTCGAGCTTGTAGACGGTGTAGTCCTGCAGCTTGGAGAGGATCTGGCCCACTAGGTTGACGAGCACGAGCGCCAGAATGTAGGGGCCAAAGACCTCAAACACCTGGTCGCCCGCCACGGGACCGGCTTGAACGCGGTCGACGATAAGGGCCATCACATAGGTGTTGGCAAACGTGAGCAAAAAGATGTAGCCCGCCGACGAGAACACCGAGAGAAAGACAATCAGCGGTTGTATGCGCGTGACGTCCCAAAAACGCTGCAGCGTGCGGCGAACGGTGGAGCGTTTGAGCGGACTGGTGCTTCTCTGAGACATGGGCTTCCTTTCGCATCTGATAGGGCGAAACGCCATTGTTGCACATTGGAGCACGCTCCAGACAAGTGCGATACGAAAAGCGGTGGGGCACCCGCGTTTGCGCTGGTGCCCCACCGTCTTGTTGCAATTAGTCCTCGTCTTCTTGGTCTGCGAGAAGGCTTGCGGACGTGAGTCCCAAGATTTCATCGGCCTGGTCGGCGTCTTCCAGCGCGTCGATGTCCTTGAGCTTGCGCTCCATGACGTTGGTGCGCGTGGTGATGATGCCCTCGACCGTTTTGCCCGCGGTCTCGATCTGCTGCTGGGCGCGACGCAGCGCCTTTTGATAGCGCGGCAGCTCGGCCTTGACGGCGGAGAGCACGCGCAGCACGTCGTCGGTACGTTTTTGCAACTTAAACGTCTGATAGCTCATCTGCAGACTGTTGAGGATGGCCGCCATGGTGCTGGGACCGGCAACGTTGACGTGATAGTCGCGGCCCAGGGTCTCGATAAGCCCGGGGCGGCTGACGACCTCGGCATACAGGCCCTCAAACGGAACGAACATAATGCCAAAGTTGGTGGTCGCGGGCACGCTCAGGTACTTCTCGCAAATGTCCTTTGCCTCGCGCTTCACCATCATATCGAGCGTCTTGCGTGCGGCGGCGACGGCCTCAGCGTCGCCCGACTCCTGTGCGTCGAGCAAGTGCTCGTACGCGTCGCCCGGAAACTTGGAGTCAATCGGCAGCAGCACGGGGTCGCCCTCGTCCACCGGCAGCTTGACGGCAAACTCAACGCGCTCCGAGGCGCCGGGCTTGGTGGCGACGTTTTCCAGATACTGGTCGGGTGTAAGGATGTCCGCCAGAATTGCACCCAGCTGCACCTCGCCCAAAATGCCACGCGCCTTCACGTTGCCCAGCACGCGCTTAAGGTCGCCCACGCCGGTGGCGATGGATTGCATGTCGCCCAACCCCTTGTATACGGCCTCGAGCTGGTCGCTCACCTGCTTAAACGATGCCGACAGGCGATCGTTGAGCGTGCGAGAGAGCTTCTCGTCCACCGTCGCGCGCATTTGATCGAGCTGCACGTTGTTGTCTTTACGGATGGCGCCCAGCTGAGCATCGACCGTCTCGCGCACCTTGTCCAGGCGATGCTCGATGCCCTCGCGATTGGCGCCGAGCTGTTGGGCCGTCTCGCGGCGCAGGTCATCCATCCGGTCACCAGCTTGCGAGAACTCGCGTGCGATGGTCAGGTAACGTTGCTGCTCCACGGCCGCATCGGTCGTCTGCTGCTGCGCGATGGCATTGGCCGTGCGGCGGGTTTCGGCCAGCGCGACGTTCAGGGCATCGAGCGCGTTGTTGGCCTGCTCGAGTGCTGCCAGCGTTTCCGCGCTACTGTCGCCACGCTCCCGCAACTCGGCACGCAGGCTCTTGAGCTGGAGGGCGCAAGCCACAGCAACCCCCACCGCCACCAAGGCGATCACAATAAGTGCAATATCAATAGCAGACATAAACTCCGCCCAACAAACCCAATCGAGCACCAATCAAAACCGCGATCAATCTTACCCCGCCACACACACCGGGCGCCCGGCCCCTTCTTGGGCGCCCCTCTCCTCCGCATATTCCATAATGCGGCGCGCCGTTTTCCTGCTCACCTTTGAGTCATCGCCGGCCAAGTATGCGTATACGTTTCCTTCATTCAGGCGCAGAGCACGGCAGAGGCCATAGCGCGTTACACCCGATTCCTCCAATGCTTCCAGCGTTTTCTTTCTCATCAGGGCGTTCACCCTTCTATCGGCCGCCGGCTTTTCCTTCACCGCTCTATACGCACGCCAAACGTTGGCATAACGATTAGGGAGCTCACTTTTGGCGCATAGAGACGCCAGGCTACCCGCTTGACCGTACAAGGATAAAACGTCTCGGTAATCCCGTTCCATCCACGAGCCCTCGGATAAACCCAGAACGTATTCGGCTTTTCCTTGCGCCAAAGCGAGCAAAAACAGAGGCTCCGCCACGCGCGGCGCAGCCGTCGTCGCCTGCTCAACCAATTTTCTAAAACTCAGCGACTGCTGTCCGGATAGCTCTCGGCAATAGCCTTTTAAGAATCCCTCAAAGGTCAGATTCAACCGAGCACCTCCATTCATTTGGTATTATTATTCATCATCAATAATACTATTCAGTCGCACGACAGGACCCGCAGGATGCAAGAATTCTACTCGTGGCGATAATCCCTACTCCCTAGAAGTCCTAAAGTGACAAACGCTAACTCTCCCAGCCGGCGCAGATGGTTGTTGCGACATCGCCTAGGCGCTGGCCGAGAGCTGCCAAGTGCTCAAGCACCTCGCTGGGCGAGGCGCCGTTGAGAATGCATGTGAGGGCATATGAGGCTAAGAAGATTGCCGCGAGCCCCAACGGGATCAGCACGATCATCGCCAATGTGCGCAAGCGCTGGCCCACGCGGCGACGACGCGCACGACGCTTGTCGAACGCGAGCTCCTGCGCATATGAATCTTGCTGTACGGAATAGGCCTCTGGCGCCGATTCACACCCGGGCACAGCTGCAGGCACAGCAGCGGGCACGACGTTTTGCACGGGCGCCTGGTTGGCAACCCCTTGCATTTGCATCTCTATAAGCCGCCGCTGCTGCCGCAGCATACGCTCGGCTTGTTGCTGTGGGGTCTCAAGAAACAGGTCCATGTTGGCCTCCAAAATCGGAGCGTTCGACGCTTACGACCAGCATCCCGCACCGCCATGACCGCGACAACGCAATCGCCGGCAATAGCCACAAAGTTTCTTTTGCTCAAAAGCTGTCGAAAAGCTCAACAACTCCCCTACCAGCACTTTCTCTGAGCTTTTTTCGCCAACAATCTTTTGGCCTTCCACCCTTACGCCAACTGACCAAAATCTAACCAAAAGCTTGACGAAAATTGTGAAGACAGGGACCCCACACAAAAAGTGCCGCCCCAAAGGGGCGGCACACAAACTTATTATCAGCTTTTCTGTAACGAGCATGCGACGACTCAACGCCGGAGCGCAGGGCGGGGAAACCTTTGCCTCGCGCGACCCTGCGAAGCCGTGAGCGAGAGGCAAAGGTTTCCCCGCCCTGCGCTCCGTGGTCGGTGAGGACAGACTACATGCCCGCAAGGCCCCGAGAGGCGGTGGCACACATAAACGCCAGGACTAGGATCACGAGTGAGCCCGCGATGTCGACCAGCACGCCCATTGCGCGACGCTCAAACAGCCAGCTCTCAAAGTGCGGAGCGACGTTGCGCCAAACACGCCACAACAAGATGCCCATGCCGATGACGCCAGGAATATTGAGCAGCAAAATCTCGGAGCACAAGAGACCAATCAGGTTGCCGGCGGCAAAGCCCGCATCGCCCTCGCAGTATTTGCGATAAATCATGTACAACATGTATGCCACAAACGGCTGCAGGCACGCAGAGATAAACGTAACCACCATCGAGGGGTCCTGAGAAAAGACATCGGTGAGCTTATCCACGCTCGTGGCATCCTTAGAGGCCAGGAACAGACCAATGACCACCACGGGCACCACGCCCAAAATTACCTCGACCAGAGTAAACAACTTGGCAGTCAAATCCTCACTAGCCGAATTCAAATGAGGCGCCCACTCAGGATGAGCATGCGCGCCGACCTTTTTCTCCTTATCGGCACGGGCAACCTTACCGTCCTCATTAACCACGCGATTAGGATCACGACGAGTCCCAGCAGCGGCCATCCGAGCCCGAGACTTCTTACCCATACAAAAACACCCCATCAGGTAGTAGATAAACTAAAAGTCGCTACCCAGTGTACCCCACCCATGAACGGTGCCGTCCCAACCAGCCCCCACACAAAACGTGCCGCCCCAAAAGGGGCGGCACACAAACTTTTTTATCAGCTTTTCTGTATCGAGCACGCGACGACCCAAAGCGGGCCGGGAGGGCCGGACTACCTTCCCTCAACGCGACCCTGCGGAGCCGTGAGCGGGGAGGGAAGGTAGTCCGGCCCTCCCGGCCCAGCTCACGCTAGCGCCACGCGCTAGTAGTTCACCACCTGCTCCTCAAAGTACGCCTTGGGGTGGTTACACACCGGGCACACCTCAGGCGCCTCGGCACCAACGTGCAGGTGCCCGCAGTTCAGGCACTTCCACACCTTCACGCCCTCACGCTCAAACACTTCGCCCGACTCGATGCGCTCGACGAGTTTGTTGTAGCGCTCCTCGTGGGCCTTCTCGACGGCGGCGACGCCACGGAACTTCTCGGCGATCTCGGCAAAGCCCTCCTCCTCGGCGGTCTTGGCGAACTCGTCGTACATCGTGGTCCACTCGTAGTTCTCGCCCGCGGCGGCGTCACGCAGGTTGTCCAGAGTGCCCGGAACGGCGCCGTCGTGCAGATACTTAAACCACAGCTTGGCGTGCTCGGACTCGTTGCCCGCCGTCTCGGCAAAGATATTCGAGATCTGAACGTAGCCGTCCTTTTTGGCCTTGGATGCATAGTAGCGATACTTGGTGTGTGCCTGGGACTCACCGGCAAAAGCGGTCTCGAGGTTCTTCTTGGTTTGGGAGTTCTCAAAATCCATAGGTGTACTTCCCTTCAACGCATGCCGCCCGTAGGCTTCGAGCGGCCTCGTCTTTAGGATGCCCTCATGCCGAAAATCTAAACCTTACAATCCTGTTCTTCAGATTTGCACAGGCTAGATGCTCAGCCAGCGATCGCCCTCGGCTCGGCAAAAGCCCTCACGCTCCAGGTCGGCTAGAATGCCCGCGACAAGCTCGCGCTCGACCGGTCCACGCCCAGCCGTCGCCTCCATCTCGTTAACGCCCACCACGGCATCAGCAAGCGTAATCCCCGCCGGCTGGCCATCGCGCGCTGCCAGCAACATACGCACGATATGCGCGCGCTTTTGGCGACGCGAGCCCTCAAACTTTGATTGACGGCTATAACCCGCCGAGCGCCTGGACGGATTGGGCAACGTCTTTTTTAGATATGCGCCGTAATCCAGCAACGCGTAATACCATGCGCGCGGCGTATCGGCATCATCGAACGGCACAGCAAAGGGAGCGATCTCGTCCGCCAACGCACCGGGGGCCGCCGGACAGGCCGCCTGAATCAGCGGCACCAGCTCGCGATCGGGAACAGCCGGTACATCGGGAAAGAAGTGATGCAGAAAGACCGTGCGCACGTTGGTCTCCAGATACACGCCCGGAAGATCAAACGCAAACGACCGGATACCCTGCGCCGTTGCCGGGCCAATACCAGGCAAAGCAACCAAGTCACGCGTCTCGTGCGGAAACTCCCCGTTCCAGTCCTCTACAACGCGCTGAGCGGCCTTGTGGAGCGCCAGAGCGCGTCGGTTGTAGCCCATCCCCTGCCAAGCGTCCAAAACATCGGAAGGCGCGGCCTGGGCAAGCGCCTGCACGGTCGGAAAGCGATCGAGCCACGCCGGCATGCGCGTCTCCACGCGCGGCACCTGTGTTTGCTGCAGCATGACCTCAGAAAGCCAAATGATGTACGGATCGCGCGTGCGGCGCCACGGAAGGTCGCGATAACGCAGGACCCCTTCCGAACGAATCATCGAACGAAAGGGGTCCTGAATCATATCTATGCTCCTTATGCGGCGCTATTCCTCCCGGCAAGCACATGCACAGGCGGCGTACTCGGGAAACGCGTCGCGGTCGGCGAATTTGGAATCGACGGCCGGGAACTGGCGGTGAGCGACGATGTCGCCGAGCGAAACGGAATCGAGGTAGTCGCGCATCAACGCCTGGGCTCCGGCCCACAGGGGATGATAGCAGCACGTACCCATGCGTGCACAGTCGCCATCGGGTGCGGTGCAATCATTCATAACCATAGGGCCCTGAACGGCCTCGACGACCTGACGAATGGTAACGTCGTCCGGACTGACCTTGAGACGCATGCCACCGTGGACGCCACGCAGGCTCTCCACAATACCGGCCTGGACCAAACCGTGCTGAATCGAGCGGGCAAACGAATACGGGACATTGACCTCTTCGGCAGCGGTGCGAACAGAAAGCAAACGCTCCGGATCCTCGGCAAGCATCGCCAACATACGAAGGGCGTAATCAGTCTTCCTCGATATGTCCATTTTTCCCCTTTCAAGGAATACGAACAGCTCGAACGAGCTCCGGGGCCGAGCTTGTGTCGAGACGCTAAATGACCGCAGGATATCCAAATAGTAAATCGGATATCCACTGAGCGCCGCGCTTGGAGCGAAATGCATCAAATGCGGCCTACAGTGCAATTTAGTATAACCTAACCCCCTGTCTCGTTGAACAGGTGTTGCGCAACAAAGCTGTTGTTCAGACAGATATACTTATTAGATTTTACTTGCGTTCCCGAAGGCGCGGGGATTCTGGGCGAAGATGCACCAGGGCGATCGTTCTATCGAAACAAAGTGCATCAAACGCAAAAAGCCACGTCCGAAGACGTGGCTTTAATTGCATTGGCGGGAAGTACGGGGCTCGAACCCGCGACCTCCGACGTGACAGGCCGGCGCTCTAACCAAACTGAGCTAACTCCCCAGGCAGACGTTCGCGTTTGTTTCCGCTCGCGTGCGCTGCGGGGATTAGTATACACAGAAGTCTGTCCGGCGCGCAACAACTTTTTTGAAAAAATTTTTCGGGGCCATCCGGGAGGGTCTCCGGGGCTGAGGGCGGGGGTTAAGTTTGCTGCTCTACAGTCCTGCGCAAGACGGAAAGCACATTAAGTGCTTTCCTTTGCGTGCGGAACTCGCGACAAACTTAACCCCCGCCCTCAGCCCCGGAGACCCTCCCTGCCGTCACATTATTCAACCAGTTTTGCGGGCGTGCGCCGCTGCGCGGCTAGCCCGCGTGCTCCTCGGCGGGGTTGGTCTGATGGATCTTGCTGAAGCTCCGCCTTTGGCTCAAATGGAAACAGGGGATGCATTGTGCATCCCCCGTTTTTGTTGCGGTTAGTCTAGGTCAATAAACTTGGTGCTTAGGATCTTGCCGTCTTTTACTAGCATTCTGGCCATGGTGGGGCCTCGGGTGCCTCTGGGGTAGCTGGCGCTGCCCGGGTTGAGGACTAAGCAACGGCCCACTTGGGCTTCTTTGGTTACGTGGGTGTGGCCGTTGATGGCTACGTCTACGGATCCCACCGGAAGGTCTTCGCGGTAGTGGGCTACGGCGAATTTGAGACCTTCGTAGGTAAAGAGTGCAAGACGGTCTACATCGGGGCCGTAGTCGCGGTAGTAATCGTTGTTGCCCAGTACAGCCCGCACGGGGGCGATGGTACATAGGTGCTCGTAGTCCATCTCTGACGTAAGGTCGCCGGCGTGGATAATCAGATCCGCGCCCTCAAGCTCGTCCAGGAGCGCAGGCGATAAATAGCCGTGGGTGTCCGAGATGATGTCGATGCGCTTGGCACTTGCACTGTTCATGGGATCCCTTCCGCGAAAAAACGATTCGGCAGATACATACAAAAAAGGCCCCACAACTCCGCAGACGATGGGTCTACAGGGCTGCGGGGCCAGTGTGCTAGAGACTCAGAGCCTTCTTAAGCGGCACGACGCGGCGGCGCGAAACCGGCACGCGTTCGTCGACGCCCGTAATGCCCAGCTGGATGGCGCCCGAGGGCACCGTCTCGACGTCCGTGACGCACGCCAAGTTGACGATATAACGGCGGTGAACACGGAAGAAGCCAAAGTCGCAGAGCTTGGCCTCAAACTGCGCCAGCGAGGTCGTCGACAAAAAGCGATCATCGACGGTATAGATGCAGGAGTAATCGTCCTTGGCCATGATAAAGCGAATGTCGTCCACGGGAATGAGCACCTTGCGGCCGCCCTTTTCCACCGGGATACGCTCGATGGTCACCTTGCTGTCCGTAACCGGCTTGGCGCGTTGCATGACCTTCTCGATCGCGCGATCCAAGCGCGCTTCCTCGACAGGCTTCATCAGATAATCAACGGCATCCACGTCGAATGCCTCGACCGCATGGTCACTATACGCAGTCACAAACACGATCGCCGGCGGATTTTTGAGCTTATGCAGCGCCTCGGCAAGTTGCAGACCCGAGGCACCGGGCATCGAGATATCGAGAAACACGACATCCACGCGACTTTCCATAAGCATCTCGATGGCGGAGCGGACGCTCGACGCCTCCGTGATCGTGCCGATCTTGCCCGTTTGCTCGAGCAGGAAGCGAAGCTCCGAGCGAGCCGGCGCCTCATCATCCACAATCATCGCACGCAGCATAGGGATAAAACCTTTCGTCAACTAACTACGCCGGGCATCCGTCGCATGACGTTGAGCCCGTAGCCTTTTATTTTACTCTTGAATGTCGAAGATGCTCTCTGACAAATCAAGATGAAGGAGCACTTTGGTGCCCTTGCCCGGCGCCGATTCGACACGCGTATAGGAGTGCGGCCCATAAAAGCGATGGATGCGCTCCGAAATATTGTGCATGGCCACACCGGCGCCGCCACCCTGGGGAGAGCTGGCGTCGGGACGGGCAGAGCGCTCGTCAAACAGTCTGGCGGCGGTACCCTCATCCATGCCCACGCCATTATCGGCCACGGCAATCAAGATTGCATCCTCGCCGTCTTGGTGAACGGTCACGTCGATCCTCAGGGCGTCGTCATCGCCCATACCATGACGTACGGCGTTCTCGACAATCGGCTGGATCACGAACGCCGGCACCAGCGTATCTTCCACGTCCTCGGACACATCGAACGTCGCAAGCACGCGGTCCTCGCCAAAGCGGGCCTTCTCAAAGGTAAGGTAGCGCTTGGTCTGTGCAACCTCGCGCGAGACCGGAATAAGCGATCCCGAGTTGTCGAGCGTGGCACGATAGAACGATGAGAACTCACGAAGCAGTTCGCGGGCCCGCAGCGGATCGGTGCGCGTAAACGATGCAATGGTGTTCAGCGTGTTGAACAGGAAGTGTGGGTTAATCTGCGCCTGCAGCGCACGCACCTCGGCGCGCGCCGTGAGTTCCTTTTGCACCTCGAGCTCGTGGATAGCGAGCTGCGTGGACAAGATCTCGGCAAAGCCCGAGGCAAGCGCGTACTGGGTACGGTCGACGGCGCGCGGGGTCTTGTAGTAGAACTTGAGCGTGCCGACGGTACGATCGCCCACCTTGATGGGGGCGATAATGCCGGCGGGGACTTGGTTGTGCGAGCCGTCCGAGCCCACGACATCCACCATACGGTTGAACGACTGCACGATGCCATGTTCGATAACGTAGCGCGTGGCAAGCGTGTGGATGGGAGAATCTGGCAGTAGTTTTTCCTCAAACTCTCCCGCGCAGGCAAGCACGTTGCCCTCGTCGGTGATGGCCACCGTCATGGCGCGCGTCTCGGGCAAAATGCGCCGGCACACCAAACGCGCCGACTCCTGCGTCAGACCGCCCTTAATGTCCTCGAGCATGGCCGAGGCCACCGAGAGCGTCTCCTCGGTGTACTGGGAGCGCACCGAATCGGGATTGAGCGTCAAAAAGATAAAGATGCACAGAAAGATGCACAGTAGCGCGCAGGCAATCACCGTGGCGATCGGCTCGATACCGGTCACCAAGGCAAAAATAAAGTACACCAGCACGCAAATGGCGCAGGCAACGGCAATGATGCGAAAGATTGATATTGAACTATCGCGCTGGGCGCGGCGGTCGATCATTCGGCCCCCTCCAGGATACTGATCAGTTGTGCGTCACGCCAAAGCCCGTCCATGATCTTGGGCCAAAAGCTCTGGAAACGCAGGTAGCTTGCAGCGTTTTGGCGCGCATAGGCCTTTGCCTCGCCGATACCATGGCGCCAGATGCGCAGGTAGCCCTCATGCTCGCGGGTAAACACGCTGCGGACCATAGCGGTCTTGCGCACACGGTCGTCGAGCTCGCGCGAAATCCACGGGCCCGGGTAGGGCATGAGTGATGCCGCCGTAACGGGAATGAGCTCCTTTTGATGCGCGGCGAATGTCAACTTGGCCCGTTCGTAGTACCAACGGTATACATCCTGCATAAAGCGCGGTGAGCGCTTTTCGGACTCCGGAGGCAGATGGCGCACGGTCCACTCGTTATCGAACCACACGTCGTAGCCAAACATGCGCATGTTAAAGAGGTAATCCAAGTCCTCGCCGCGGGTGATAAACGGGTCAAAGGCCACACGCGTAAAGGCGCGGGCGTGCAGGGCCATCAGGCCGCCGCACACGTAGTTGGAGCGCGAGATGCGGGTGCCCGAGAGCGCCTTTTTCATCCAACGGTTGAACTCGATGCGCTTGGTCCACCAACGGTGGCAGATGCCCGCCTTGTCCGTGGGAGCCAGCGGCGAGCCGTCGCGATCGTAGAAATAGCCGCTCTTGACCAAGATCGGCAAGCCCTGACGCGTCTGCTGCCCCAACGCATAGGTCGCGCGCTTCATAAAGTCGGCGTCGATGACAGTCTCATCGTCATCCAAAAAGATAACCGCGTCATGCCCCAGCACAGCGGCACAGGCTAGCCCCATGTTGCGGATGGCGCCGTAGCCTCGCAGGCTCACGCACTCGCCCGAACCCTTGGGCGCGATCTGAGCAACCCGGTCTGCGATGCGCGAGGCCTGGGTGTTGGTGACAACGGTGACCTTGAGCGTGGGATGCGCGTCGACAATCTCGTGCACGCGCAGCGACACATCGGCTGTGGCAGAAACGGGACAGACCACCAAAAGGATGATGCGCGGGATGTCACGTACCTGCTCAAGCGAGGCCAGGCAGCGGTCGAGTTCGGGATTGTCGGCGTTGAGTCGCGTCGAATGGTCATAGGTGCCAGGGGCGTTTGCGCAAGCGTCATCGCCCGCCCAATACGTTGGAATCACGACCGTGGCGTTCATGCCTTACCCTCCCTGCAACACAAAAACGGGACGCCGCCAAACACAGGCGACGCCCCGCGACCTAGCTGATTCCATCATACCCACTTGGGCAAATCATTGCTCGCAAGTCGCAATGTTTATTGCGGATAACCCCAAAAGAGTACCGTGGACAGGCACAATAGCCGCTCGCTCCTATGCGGCATGCTCTGCCGCCCGAGTCATGCGGGACAGGCGAACCAGCAGCATAAAGCCAACGACCAGCAGCACACCAATGGAAAGGACGCCCAGCGACGGGTTGCCGGTCAGCGAGGTGACGACCGACACCAGGAAGGTGCCCATAACGCTTGCATAACGACCAAAGATGTCAAAGAAGCCGTAGTACTCGTTGGACTTTTCCTTGGGGATAATGCGGCCAAAGTAGCTACGGCTGAGCGCCTGCACGCCGCCCTGGAACAGGCCGACCATAATGGCAAGCACCCAGAATTCAAAGGCGGTCTTTAGGAAGAACGCGGCGAACAGCACAATGCCCATGTAGGCGGCGACCGCCACCAGGATCATGTTGAGCGTGCCCACGCGTCCGGCGAGCTTGCCGTAGATGATGGCGGACGGAAAGGCCACGAACTGCGTAACGAGCAGCGCCAGCACCAGCTGCGTCGAATCGATGCCCAAGGCCGATCCGTAACTGGTGGCCATGGAAATGACCGTGTGCACACCGTCGATATAGAAGAAGAACGCGATCATGTAGACCAGCACGGTCTTGTTGTGGGCGATCTCGCGCATGGTGTGTCCGACCTCGGAGAACACACCGCCCACGATGTGGCCGATAGTGTCCTCGGGACCGCGCTCGCGACCGTACTTTTGCTTATAGGTGCGAATGAGCGGCAGGGTAAAGATGAGCCACCAGGCACCAGTGATGATAAACGACAGACGCGTTGCCAGCATGGTGGGGACGCCAAGAGCGGGGCCACCCATGATGAGCGCCAGGCAGATGACGAACGGCACGGTGGAACCGATATAGCCCCAGGCATAGCCCGAGCTGGACACGGCGTCCATGCGCTCGTCGGTCGTAATGTCGGGCAGCATGGCGTCGTAGAACGTCATAGAAGAGTTAAGGCCGATGGTGCACAGCACGTACACGGTCAAAAATGCCATGGCGGACATTGGGATAGCCTGCGCCAGGCAAAGCACCAGGCCCGTGAGGAAGAAGCCCAAGAAGAACTTGATCTTGTTGCCTGCGTAGTCAGCAAGCGCGCCCAGAATGGGCATGAGCATGGCAATGACCAGCGAGGCGATCGTCTGCGCATTGCCCCAGGCGACCACCAGGTCGGCCGAGGAAGCGCCGGTATTGATGGCGTTAAAGTAAATGGGCACCACCGAGGTATTGAGCAGCACAAGGGCCGAATTGCCCACATCATACATAACCCAGTTACGCTCGAGCTTGGTGTATTTCATGGACAGGGACCCTTCGTATTCGCCCGATATGCAGTTAGTTCATCGTACCCCAATTGTCCAGAACCGCCGGTAAGGATTCGGCAAAGGGGCACGCACGGGCCCTATTCCTCGCGGTCGAACTCCTCATCGGCTTCGAGCACGCGACCGCTGTAGTTGACGTGACTGGTCACGGCATCCATGTCACCGGTCTCGATAAAACGTGCGACCGTGCACTCGTAATCGACCAGCGCGCGATCAAAGACCTCGGGGAAACTCTCGTTCGAGACCTCGTCGGTAAAGGGATTCTTCCATGTCAGATGGCCCAGGTTACCGGTGCGCTCGGGCAGCTCCGTCGTCACGCGATGGGCAAGGCCGTCGAGCAGCGAGTAGTCGTGCACCAAGCCCTCAACCAGCGAGATCGCGCGCGTCTTTGCGGAGCCGGCCGGCTCAATCGCGCGGTAAAGTCGCTGCATATTGGCAACGGCAGCACCGTACTCCCCCGCCGGAATGTCAATGCCGTACACGCGTCCGGCAACATAGCTCATCAGCACGCCGGCCACGCGATTGATGCGATCGGTGGTGACGATCTCGCCCGCCGGCGGGTAATCGTCGACCGTAGCGCCATCGCGTTTAAGCTGCAGCATCAGTACATCCAGGTCGCTCTCGATCACGGCATGGACCTGACTGCTCGAATCCTCAAGCTCTGAATCGGACTCCACGATGCCAAACTGCTGCTCATAGACAAAGGGATGGGCGTTGCGGTCGAGCACGTAATGAGACAGTAGGCCCAGCGCAAAGGCGCGACCCAAGCTGGCGTCGCGCGGCAGCAGATGTGACACGCCGTCGCGCAGGCACGCAAACTGACGAGACATGCGCGACCGATGCATGACCTGTGCCAGCAGCGTGCAGTCGGAAACACGCGGTGTCAGAATGTGAAAGAAGAACGGGTCGGGGCCTTGGTTGCCCAAGATAAAGGCAATGCGCTCTTCATCGGACGCGATGACGCCCTGCGGAAGACGGTCGATGCTTTCCTCGCCAAACAGATGATGGGTGATAAGCGCGGGCATAATGATCCTTTCGATTTCATTCGATGCCACCCATTATGCCCACCGCGCGCCCATGCCAAACCTGCGATGGTAAACGACGGCACGCAAGCCTCTTACGCAAGCCCCAGGTGCGACTTGACCTCGGCGGCACGACGACGGGACACCGGCACCGTCGAGTTCACGTGGTCGAGCCTGAGCTCCATAAGACCCGTGGAACCGATCTCAACATTGTGCACGTCTTCCAAATTGACCAGATAGCTGCGATGAACGCGAATAAAGCCCTCGGAGACCAAGCGACGCTCGAGCGAAGAGATCGACTCATTGATCAGGTACGTTCCCTCGGCGCAGATGGCATTGCAAAAATCGGCGCGCGCCTCAAAGTAGCAGACGTCTGCGGCGGGAATGAACACCTTTTTGCCCCCGCGGTCCACCGTCAGACGCAAAGGCTGGCGCGGAGCGTGGATAACACGACGGGCACCCAAGGCTGCCTCAATCTTGTCGAATGCCTTTGACAGGCGTGCGTCCTCGACCGGCTTGACGACATAGTCGACCGCATCGAGGTTATACGCATCGGCGGCAAATTCGGCAAACGCCGTCACAAACACAACCACCGGCGGCGTCTTTAGGTTCTGCAGCGTCTCGGCAAGCTCAATTCCCGAGCGACCGGGCATGGTAATGTCTAAAAACAGCACGTCGGGCTTGTTCGACAGAATCAACTCCACGGCTTCGGTGACATTGCCCGCCTCGGCAATCTGACCCACACGCGTATCCTTTTCCAACAGATAGCGTAGCTCAGCCCTAATGGGAGGTTCGTCATCAACCACCAAGATGTTCCAGCCTTCGGACATATGTGCTTCCCCTCTTTTTCTCTCAATCCAACCGCGTGCTACGCCGTCAACGGCGCGGGCTCATGCGGCTCGCCGTTCAGCTCGACGATGACCTGCGTTCCCACGCCCTCCTGGGACTTCACGCGCATGCCGGAATCTTCTCCGTAAAAAAAATGGATGCGCTGAAGCACGTTGAAGAGCGCCAGGCCGCAACCTCGCTTGACGGAGCCGTCGGCGGTAATGCTCTCGGGCTCCTCTCGGCGATGCTGCTCAAACAGATGCGCGCAGACCTCTTCGCTCATACCGATGCCGTCGTCCTCGACGATGATCTCCAAACCGTCATCGGTCTCGAAAGCCCTAACATGAATAGAAAGCGGCTCGGTCTCGCGCTGCGCGTGCTTGATGCAGTTTTCGAGCAACGGCTGCAAGATAAACGGCGGCACCATGCAATCGCGCACCTCAAAGTCGATATCGACCGAGACGCGCAGACGGCCGTCGCCATAACGAGCCTGCATAAGATTGATATAGCGAGTGCCCTGTTCCACCTCGTGCTCGAGCGTTGTGAGGGTATCGGAATCAGAAAGCGTCTGACGGTAGTAATTGGAAAAGTCGATCAGCAGCGATCTGGCCTTGTCCGGCTCGGTACGTACGAGCGACACGATGGTGCTGATGGTGTTAAACAGAAAATGAGGATCGACCTGCGATTGCAAGGCGCGCAGCTCCACGCGGGCCGTAAGCTCGTCCTGACGCTCGAGCTCAAAGCTCGCAAGCTGCGTGGAAATGAGGTCGGCAAAGCCCGAGGCAAGCGCCGTCTGGCGCATATCGATGCTGCTCAGACGGGGATAATACAGCTCGAGCGTGCCCACGCAATGCCCGCGCACGGTAAGCGGTGCGACAATACCGGCGCGCAGGCGCGGAAAATAGCCACCCGTCTCGGTCGAGGCATCGCGCGAGAACACGCTTTGCTCACCGCTGTTGATCACGTTGAGCGTAGTCCGCAGCACCACCGGGGTGCCCGCGGGGCACTTTGCCGAACCCTCGCCCCAGCTCGCCAGCACCTGCTTGCCGTCGGTAAAGCAGATGGCAGAGGCGATAGTTTCGGACAGGATGATCTTAGAGGCGCCCAGGGCAGCTTCGGGCGTAAGGCCGCGCGACGTATAGGCGAATATTTTCGATGCGATGGCGAGCGTGCGGTCGGTAGCGCTCGACGTGAGATCATCGGGAACGACAAAGACGTACGAGAAGAAGAAGCACAGCATGACCAAGCCGGCAATGACGACAACGGCCGGAACGGGATTGGGATTATCGGTTAGATCCCAGATGAGCAGCAGGATAAGCAGCGGAACGACAATACCGAGCAAGATGGCTTGAACCACATGCTGAGCGGTACGAAAGACCTTGGTAGAGTTGTAGCTCTTGCCCAGAATCAGTCTATTGAGATCCACCGTCATCCCCTTCTTACTGACGCACCCCATAGCAATAAAGAGGGCCGCAAGCGACCCTCTCCAATGCATTATGCAATCAAATACTGTGTTTTACATCAAGCCATCGATGAACGGTAGCTTAGGCGCTGTACTTGTTTGCCTCGCCGAAGGTGCCGCCCTCGACAATCCAGCCGTCCTTCATGATGACGTCCATGTTGTCGGTGTTGAGCACGTGGATGTCGGCGGCGACGTCACCGTTGACGACCAGCAGGTCGGCGCACTTGCCGGCCTCGATGGAACCGGTCTCGTCCTCGATGTGGCACATCTTGGCACCGTTGAGGGTGGCACAGGTGATGGTCTCGACCGGGGTGAAGCCGATCTTGTCGACGAACTCGTACATCTCCTCGATGGAGCAGGTGCCGTACGGGGTGACGAAGGAGAAGGAGTCGGAGCCGATCGTCATGACGACGCCGCGCTTCTTGGCCTCGCGCAGGCAGTCGTAGTTGCGCTGCAGCTCCTTCTCGACCAGGGTGCCCTCGTACTTGTCGTGCAGCTCGGGGACGTAGACGGGCGGATAGGTGGCGTACCAGGTGGGCAGGAAGGCGATCGTCGGGGTGAAGAAGGTGCCCTGCTCGGCCATGAGGTCCATGGTACGCTCATCGATATCGAAGCCGTGAATCAGCTGCTCGCAGCCAAAGCGAACGGAATCGTAGGCAGCGGCGTGGTTGTTGTAGCAGTGGCTCCACACGGGGATGCCGACCATCTTGGCCTCTTCGACCACGGCCTGAATCTCCTCGGAGCAGTAGTGCTGGTCGCGGCCGGAGTCCCAGCGCCAGATGCCGCCACCGGTAGCCCAGATCTTGATGGCATCGGGGTTCTCGCGCAGGCGACGACGGACGGCCTTGCGCAGATCCCAAGGACCGTCGACCTGATCGCCCCAGGGGTGCGATTCCTTGTTGAGCTCCTGGCTGCAGTGGTGGGAGTCGCCGTGGCCGGCAACGCGGCAGAAGCCAAGGCCGGTGGCCAGAACGCGCGGGCCCTTGAAGACGCCCTTGTCGATGCAGTCACGGATCTGGATACCAAAGCGGCCGATCTCGCAGACGGTGGTGAGGCCGTGGGTGAGGCAGTCGTAGGCCTGCTTCACGGCGACGGCCTGCTTCTCGAGGAGCGGCTGCATGACCCAATCGGTATCATCGTCGGTCAGGTTGCCCGAGAAGTGCAGGTGGGTGTCGATCAGGCCGGGAAGGACGGTCTTGCCGGCGGCGTCGATAACCTCAACGCCCTCGGGAAGGTCCTGCATAGCACCGGCGTACTCGATCTTGCCGTTGTCGTCGACGAGAACGAGGGAGTTCTCGACCGGCTCGGCACCGGTACCGTCGATGAGCTTGCCGCCAACGATTGCATACTTAGTGGACATGGTTCCTCCTTATGGATCCATATAGTGGGCGAGGCCGTGTTGGGTTAAGGCCTCACAAAGCTACCCAAGTGGCGCCGGGTTCGGTGCGCGGAAGAGAGGGGCCCGCGCACCTGATCCGCCCCGGCTCGGCGTTACTTTTTGCGGGAATTGGTGAAAGCCATGAGGGCCAGGCCAATAGCCAACCAGCCGATCACGATGCTCCACTCCACCATGTTGAGGGAGGCGGGAGAGAACGGAATCACAAGCAGGCCGATGATGATGGCGCAGGCAGCGATAGCGAGGGAGATGCCAAACTTGCCACCGGGCACCTCGTAGGGACGAGGTAGGTCGGGCTCGGTGAAGCGCATGCGCAGGCAAGCGAGGGCGACCATGCCGCAGGAGAAGATGAAGGCGAGAGCCGACACGTTGGTCAGAGGGATGAGCATGTTCTTGCCCAGGAACGGACCGACGACGGTGATGACGCCCAGAACGACGCAGGCGAGCTTGGGAGCGCCAGACTTGGGGTCGACCTCGGCGAACTGCTCGGGCAACTGGCCCTTGCGGCCCATGGCGAGCATGATGCGGCTCGTGGCGCCGTAGAAGGAGTTCATCGGGCCCATGGGTCCAAGCGTGGCGATGACGAGCATGGCCAGGTACAGAAGCATGTTGATGCCCTTGAGGCAGGCGAGCGCGGGAACCGGGCTCTTAACGAACTCATGCCAGTCGAGGATGGTGCCGAACGAGTAGATGCAGACCATGTAGAAGCCGCCAGCGGCCAGCAGAGCCAGGGAGATGATCTTGCCGAACTTGTTCCAGTTGAGGCCCTCGGCTGCTTCCTCAGCCTGCTGAGGAATGGTGTCGAAGCCAGCGTAGAAGAACGGGGTCAGAACCAGGACCGACACGATGCCGGCAAACAGGCTGGTGCTCTCGGTAGCGGCCTTGCCGCCGCCAGCGCCGGTGACCTGGGAGAACACGGGCATGGCATTGTCCGGCGAGCCGGTGAACAGCGAGACGCCCATGGCGAGCAGCATGCCGCAGAGCAGGGCCTTGGTCAGGAAGGCCTGGAGCTTGGCAGCCGAGCTGGCACCGCGGAAATTGAGGAAGATGACGTAGACTGCAAAGCCGAGCGCGATCAGCGTCGGGAACAGGTAAACGTCGGCCCCCAGGATGGTGTAGAGCTTGACGGCGCGCAGCCACTCAAGGCCGGGCAGGCTGCCGAACATTTCAGACACGAGGGTCGAAATGGCGATGGCCTCCCACGGGCACAGGATGCCGTTGCCCAGGGCCAAAAGCCATCCGGTGATGTAGCTCAGCGTACGGCCAAAGCTACGATCGACATACTCGACAATGCCGCCCGAGATGGGGATAGCAGCCGTGAGCTCACCGAAAACAGCTCCGACGGGCACGAGGAAGATTGCACCCAAGAGGAATGCGATCATAGCGGGAACGGGACCGCCGCCCACGACCATCCAGTCGCCGACCTGCAGAACCCAACCGGTACCGATGATGGCACCGAAGCCGATGGTGAAGAAGTTCCAGAGCGAAAGCGTTTTCTTCATGCCGCCGTTATCCTCGACTGCAACTTCTGCGTTCTTGTCCGCCATTGTTCCCCTCCTTTCCTGTTTGACGCCCTTGGCGTCACCCCTTGCGCGGTCCGTTTTGCCGCGCGCTTTTATTCCATGGCTTTAAGATACGGCCTTGGCGCAGCAGCGCCGCTCGCAGCTCGACCGAAGGCAGAATTGCAAAACGAGCGGCACCGTTTTTGGGACGAACGGCGGGAGACGTCATTCGTCTTGGACGCTTTCATCTTGTCTGCTTTTGAATACCTGTTGCCGTGACGCTTGGCGCGCGGCGCGGCAACGTTCATACCATTTGTCAGGCTTTTGGCGCACATACCCATGTGTCGTGCATCTTTTTATGTAGGATAGACAAGTTACACATGAGGCAAGGTGATTCGAATGGCATACGGATACAATGACGGCGACCAACGGCCACAAAGCGTGCGCCTTGCCGGCCGCACCACGTCAACGCCCAAAATCACCTCCGACAACGACAACCCGCAGCGCCCCCAAGAGCAGCTCGGGGCTTCTTCGCGGCAGCAAAGCCGTACCGTGCAGCAGTCAGACCGTGTAAGTACGAGCACACGCCAACGCCAGACCGGCACATCGCAGCCACGCCGCTACGATCGCCGTAAGACCGACTACTACGTCAAGCGCTCCTTTTCGCGACCTCAACGCGATCGCGGCAATTCCGCCCCTCACCCCGCGTCGCACACCACAAGCCACGCGCTTCCGGCCCGCCGCCTACGCCTTGCGCTTTGCTCCATTGCCGCCTGCCTCGTCTTTGTGTTTTTGGGATCCTGTATCTCCCACGGATCAGCCGGTCTTGAGCCCACTGCCGAGGACAAGCTGCTTAAAGCTCCCGTCGCGCCCGGTTACTCCTTTGCGTTCTCGACCCCACGCTCGCAATGGCAGGCCGGCGCCATGCCCCACATCTACCAAATTGACCCCGCATGGTCGGAGCTGCCCTATGCCGGTGGCACTATTCGAGAAAACGCTTGCGGTCCCACTTGCCTCACCATGGTCTATATCTTTAAGACCGGCCACACCGATAAGACGCCGGTCGATGTATGCGCACTGGCCGAAGCCGGCAACTACGCCCCCACTGGTGCCACCGAGTGGTCGTTTATGACAGGCGGTGCGTGGCAGCTAGGGCTCAACGGAACACAGCTCTATAACGATCGCGAATCGATTACCCAAGCACTTCGCTCGGGTGCGCCCGTCATCGCCGCAGTGCGCCCCGGTACGTTTACCAACGTAGGCCACTACATCGTGCTCTACGGCATCGACAACGCCAACCAGATTGGCGTCTACGACCCCAACTCGGCCAACCGCAGCGCCCGCCGCTGGGGCGTCGTAGAGGTCCTCAACGAAGTCGAAGCCATGTGGGCCTACTACTAGTCATTGGGGACAGACTTAAATGAGTGGTCATTGGGGGCGCTCTTGTTTGACTAGTCATTTAAGAACGTCCCCAATGACTAGGTGAATAGCAAAAGCCCCGCAGTCGGAGCGGACTGCGGGGCTCATGAAGAGAGGCTAGTTTGTGGGCGCTTTGCCTGGCGCCCACAAGAGAGGCAGCAGAGTAGAGACTACTCGTGGATGCGGGTACCGGAGAGGCCGGCCATGGTCTCGGCGGCCTTGTCCAGAGCGCCGATGATGCAGGTACGACCCTTGCGGGAACGCGCGAACTTGATAGCAGCGCGAACCTTGGGCTCCATGGAACCCTTGCCGAACTGGCCCTCGTCGGCCAGGCGCTCGGCCTCGTCGGCGGTGAGGTCCTCGAGCTCCTCCTGGTTGGGCTTGCCGAAGTTGATGGCGACATGCTCAACGGCGGTCAGCAGGAACAGAACGTCAGCGTCGCAGTCCTCGGCCAACAGCTCGCCGCCCAGGTCCTTGTCGATGACGGCGGGAACGCCCTTGTAGCAGCCCTTGTTCTCGTAGTCGCGGACGACGGGGATGCCGCCGCCACCGCAGGCGATGACGATGAACTCGTTGTCGAGCAGGTTGAGGATGGAGTCGGCCTCGACGATCTTCTTGGGATCGGGGGAAGCGACGACGCGACGCCAGCCGCGGCCGGAATCCTCGACGAAGACCTTGGAGGGATCCTCGGCCATGAACTCCTTGGCCTGCTCCTCGGTATAGAAGGGACCGATCGGCTTGGTCGGGTTCTTGAACGCGGGATCGTCGGGATCGCACTCGATCTGGGTGACGACGGTGGCGGCGTGCCAACGCTTATAGCGCTTGTGCATCTCGCGGCCGATGCCCTGCTGCAGGTGATAACCAATGTAGCCCTGGGACATGGCGCCGCACTCGGGCAGCGGCATCTCGGGGGTACCGATGGCATCGTGGGCAGCGGCGAAGGCGTTCTGGATCATGCCGACCTGCGGGCCGTTGCCGTGGGTGATGATGATCTCGTTGCCCTGCTCGATGAGGCCGAGGAGGGCATGGGCGGTGTTGCTCACGGCCTCGATCTGCTCGACGGGGTTGTTGCCGAGGGCGTTGCCGCCAAGGGCGACGACAATACGATCGGGCTTACCAAGAGGCTTAGACATTGCTGGAATCCTTTCTGTAAAAGGCCTACAACCCATTAATAACCCGCGTCCGTGCGATACGCGAGTTTATTAAGGTTTATATTCTCTTTATCGCTCATTTTATTCATTTTGAAAATAGCGGAACGGTGAACGGTCGTTTTTATCCGCTCAGCGTACAGAACTCCAGCTCAGACATATCTACGTAATTTACGTGCGACTTTATTTAAATGAAGCAAGGATTATGTCGGATTATGCAAACTACATCTCTGCTAAACACAAAACGGACAGCGCAATATCTTACTCGCACTATACGAGATTCTATGCACATATAAGTCGAGTATGCACCCCTGCAAAAACAAGGGGCTTTTCATCCAGCATAAGGAATAAAGAAGAGCTCCGAAAAGGCGGCAACAGCCAAGTCCCCCATCCATCCCCAAAGTGGCGCGAGGTTTCGCGGCAAAGCCGCGAAACAGCGAAAGGGATGGAATACCCGCCAACTACGTCCTTCATCCGCCCACACAATCCGAGGACGTAGTCGTAGCAGGATCTGAGGGCTAACCTTCGCGGGCACTCCGCAGGACGAAAGAACCCCCGCCGCACGTAGTGCGCAGCGGGGGTTCTTTCATGTCCGAGGACGTCCGCGAAGGTCAGCCCTCAGATCCTGCGGTGGGAGACCTAGGCCTCGTTGTACACCGTCTTGAGCTTCAGCAGGTGAGCGTAGCGGTCCATAGCGGCCTGCTCGTTCTCCTTGAAGAGCTCCTCGGCGCGCTCGGGGAAGGAACGCGTCAGCGAAGCGTAACGGGCCTCGTTCATCAGGAACTCCTGATAACCGCCCGCAGGCTCCTTGGAATCGAGCGAGAACTTCTTGCCGGCAGCAGCCTCGGGGTTGAAGCGGAAGAGGTTCCAGTAACCGCACTCGACAGCCTTCTTCATCTCGGCCTGGCAGTTCTGCATGCCACCCTTCTTGATGGAGTGCATCTCGCAGGGGCTATAGCCGATGATGAGGGACGGGCCGTCGTAGGCCTCGGCCTCGTGGATGGCCTTGAGGGTCTGAGCCGGGTTGGCGCCCATGGCGACCTGCGCCACGTAGACGTAGCCGTAGCTCATGGCGATCTCGGCCAGGGACTTCTTCTTGGTCACCTTACCGGCAGCGGCGAACTGAGCGACCTGGCCCAGGTTCGAGGCCTTGGAGGCCTGACCACCGGTGTTGGAGTAGACCTCGGTGTCGAAGACGAAGACGTTGACGTTGTGGCCGGAAGCCAGGACGTGGTCCAGGCCACCGAAGCCGATGTCGTAGGCCCAACCGTCGCCGCCGAAGATCCAGAAGGACTTCTTGGTGAGGTAAGCCTTGTCGGCGAGGATCGCCTTGGAAGCGTCGCAGCCGCACTTCTCGAGCTCGGCAACGTAGGCAGCGGCAGCGGTCTTGGAAGCCTCGGCGTCGTTGACGGAGTCGATCCAAGCCTGGCCGGCAGCCTTGAGCTCATCGGACGGACCATCGGCAGCGATGATGTCCTGGGTAGCGGCGATCAGCTTGTGCTGAACGGCCTCATAGCCAACGGCCATGCCCAGACCGTGCTCGGCATTGTCCTCGAACAGGGAGTTGTTCCACGCCGGGCCGTGACCGTCCTTGTCCTTGCAGTAAGGAGCGGTGGCAGCGGGGTTGCCCCAAATGGAGGAGCAGCCGGTGGCGTTGGAAATGAACATGCGGTCGCCGGCGACCTGGGTCACCAGACGTGCATAGGCGGTCTCGGCGCAGCCGGCGCAGGAGCCGGAGAACTCCAGGTAGGGCTGCTTAAACTGGCTGCCCTTGACGTTGGCCGCGATGAGCTCCTTCTTCTCGGAGACGTTCTCGACCATGTAGTCCCAAACGGGCTGCTGGTCCATCTCCTGCTCGGTGGGAACCATCTCGAGGGCGCCCTTGGGGCAAACCTTGACGCAGTTGGTGCAGCCCATGCAGTCGAGCGGGGACACGGCCATGGTGAACTTCATGCCCTTGGCCTTGGGGCCCATGGCGTCGAGCGTGCGGGTAGCCTCGGGCGCGGCGGCAGCCTCGTCCTCGGTCATCGCGAACGGACGGATGGTGGCATGCGGGCACACATAGGCGCACTGGTTGCACTGGATGCACTTGGTCTCGTCCCAGTGAGGAACGACCACGGCGACGCCGCGCTTCTCGTATGCGGAGGCGCCCAGCTCAAACTGGCCGTCGGCGCAACCGACGAAGGCAGAAACGGGCAGGCTGTCGCCATCCATGCGATCGATGGGCTCGAGCAGGTTCTTGACCTGCTGGGCGATGGCGGACTTGGTCTCCTCGGAGAGCTCGACGGGAGCGGCGTCCTCGGCGGTAGCCCAGTCGGCCGGAACCTCGAACTTACGGAAAGCGGTAGCGCCGGCATCGATGGCCTTGTGGTTGGCGTCGACGATAGCCTGGCCCTTCTTCATGTAGGACTTGGTAGCCGCGTCCTTCATGTACTGCAGGGCGTCCTCGGCGGGCAGGACCTTGGCCAGCGCGAAGAAGGCAGACTGGAGCACCGTGTTGGTGCGCTTGCCCATGCCGACCTTGGCCGCCAGGTCGATAGCGTCGATCAGGTAGACGTTGACGTTGTTGTTCGCGATGTAGCGCTTGGCCACGGCGGGCATGTGCTCGGCGAACTCCTCGTCGCTCCACTGGCAGTTGACCAGGAAGGTGCCGCCCGGCTTGACGTCGCGAACCATCTTGAAGCCCTTAACGATGTAGCTGGGGTTGTGGCAGGCGACAAAATCGGCCTTGGTCACGTAGTACGGCGAACGGATCGGAGAATCACCAAAGCGCAGGTGCGAGACGGTGACGCCGCCGGTCTTCTTGGAGTCGTACTGGAAGTAGGCCTGGACGTACTTGTCGGTGTGGTCGCCGATGATCTTGATCGAGTTCTTGTTGGCGCCGACGGTACCGTCGCCACCCAGACCCCAGAACTTGCACTCGATGGTGCCGGGGGCTGCGGTGTTGGGCGCATCCTCGACCTCGGGCAGGCTCAGGTTGGTCACGTCATCGACAATGCCGATGGTGAACTCGCGCTTGGGCTCGTCCTTCTTGAGCTCCTCGAAGACAGCGAACGCGGACGCGGGAGGCGTGTCCTTGCTGCCCAAGCCATAACGGCCGCCGACGACCTTGATGCCCGTCTTGCCAGCCTCGTAGAGAGCGGAGACGACGTCCTGGTAGAGCGGCTCGCCGATAGAACCCGGCTCCTTGGTACGGTCCATGACGGCAATCTTCTGGACGGTCTCGGGGAGAACGTCGACGAAGTGCTTGATGGAGAACGGACGGAACAGACGAACCTTGACCAGGCCGACCTTCTCGCCGTGAGCGTTGAGGTAGTCGATGACTTCCTCAAGCACGTCGCAGAAGGAGCCCATGCACACGACGACGCGGTCGGCATCGGGAGCGCCGTAGTAGTTGAACAGGCCGTAATCGGTGCCGAGCTTCTCGTTGATCTTCTTCATGTAGCCCTCGACGACGGCGGGAAGCTCGTCGTAGACCTTGTTGCAGGCCTCACGGTTCTGGAAGAAGATATCGCCGTTCTCGTGGCTGCCGCGGGTGTGCGGGTGCTCAGGGTTGAGCGCGTGGTCGCGGAAAGCCTGGACGGCGTCCATGTCGCACATCTCGGCCAGATCCTTGTAGTCCCACATGGCGACCTTCTGGATCTCGTGGCTGGTGCGGAAGCCGTCGAAGAAGTTAAGGAACGGGGTCTTACCCTCGATGGCGGCAAGGTGAGCCACCGGCGAGAGGTCCATGACCTCCTGGACGTTGCCCTCGGCGAGCATGGCGAAGCCGGTCTGACGACAGGCCATGACGTCGGAGTGATCGCCAAAAATGTTCAGGGCGTGGGAAGCGACGCAACGCGCGGAGACGTGGAAGACGCCCGGGAGCTGCTCGCCCGCGATCTTGTACATGTTCGGGATCATCAGGAGCAGACCCTGAGAAGCCGTGTAGGTGGTGGTCAGAGCACCGGCGCCCAGCGAACCGTGAACGGTACCGGCTGCACCTGCCTCGGACTCCATCTCGACGACCTTGACCGGGGTGCCGAAGATATTCTTGCGACCCTGGGCCGCCCACTGGTCGACATGGTCGGCCATCGGGCTGGACGGCGTAATGGGATAGATTCCCGCTACCTCGGTGTACGCATACGAAACATATGCGGCCGCCTCGTTGCCGTCCATAGACTTAAACTTACGCGCCATATACCCCTCTCCTCTCATATAGGTATACAGGCCCCGGCGATCGCCGGGATGTTGGCGTGATGGGATTTACGCTGTTGCTTCCAATCATCTGGCAGGCAGGCTCAGCAGCAGGTACATGGCGTGGAGAGAAGACATGCCGAGGCGAGGGGCAACTGATGCGCCCTACAGGCCCGACCGCCCGTCTTGCACATGACCGAGCGCCGCAAAGGCCGCATGCCGGATGCTCCCGGGCACGCCCCGGCGATGGGAAGCGCCCGCAACGGAAATCCGCATGCGGGTTTATTGTACCCCGCCGTCAAGTGTAATTTCGGCAAATATAGGCGTGCGGTAAAGGTTTACCCCGACTGACCGCCAAGGGGCGAAATGGCCCCTCGTCCCAAGCGGCCGGCCCTGGCGCGCCAAGGAGTGTCCCCAAGTGCCGGCAGAAAAGGAACGTCCCTAACTGCCGGCTAGAGGGCACCGAAGAGAATGGCATAGGTAGTGGATTCGCCGAGCTTGAGCTCGTCGCCGGGATTGAGTTGGGCGGAACGGCCGGGCTCGACCTGAATGCAGACGCGCGTGGCCCCGTTTACCACCACGGTTCCGTTGGTGGACGACAAGTCCTCGACGTGCCAGATATTTTGAGCATCGCACCAGATATGGGCATGGCGGGCCGAGACATCGTCGCCGACGTCGGTAATATCGCCCTCACCAGTGGCCAGCGCGCCAATCTCAACACCCTGCTCACTCGGCTGAATCCAGCGCGGGGCGCTCACGACAAAACTGTTTTGCACGCGCAGCAAGCCCAAGGGGTGCGCCGGGGCGGGTTCGCGTTCGCCCGCAGTCAGCGACATGCCAAGCGAACGCGGCGTGGATGTGCCTCCGCCACAGGTCGCGTGTGCGTAGTCGATGGCATAGTTCACCGAGGACCGCACATCCGCCGAACAACCGACGGCGACAAACAGCACCAGCACGGCCTCGGCGCGCTCGGCGGGCATGAGTTCCGCCGCCTGGGACAGGCGATCGAGCGCGTTGCGATAGAGATTCGTGTCCTGGTGGCATTCTTCGAGCGCGTGTACCATCGGTTCACCTGCAGGACCGCACACCATATTGATCACAGCCGTGGAGTCCATGGGATTGCGCTGGCGCAGGGCCAGTTGCGACATAATACGCGCAGCCGAGGTACCGTATTCGGCAAAGTAGCGCTGCTGAAGCGTGCCGACCGGCGCGCGAACGATAAAGCGGGAAACCCAAGAGCGATCGGCGGCTCGGCTCTGCGGGCTGCGGCCGTCGGCGAGCGGACGGGACGAAAGCACCAAGCCGCACAGCTCGATATGGCTCAGATGCGCCGCGCGCTTAAAGATGTCAAACATGGCCCCGCATGGGGTGAGCTCAACTTGAGATGCCATGACCTAGGCCTCCTTGGTCGTAGAAATAGAATCGGACGATACTTCGACAGGTCCGCCAAAAGTACGGGCAGCTGCGGCTCCACCGGCAAGCGGAGTCGCCATCTGGGCTTTTGTGCGTCGCGGTGCCGAAACGGGAAGTTCAAAGGCAAAGCCCATCGCAAGCAAAAACCACGTAAGCGTATAGGTTGCAACCAGAGCGGCAACAAGGCCGCCCATCACGGCGCGTTGGGAAAATACGCTACATGCAGCCACAACCAACACCGGAACCTCGCAGGCAGAAAGCGCAAGCACACCCTGCAGGAAGCCCGAGCGCCGATCACGTGCAAGTGCCCCCGCGGCAACGCCGGCTATGCCTGGCAGCGCCAACGCCAGTGCGGCAATAATACCCGGTAGCGACCCAGACCACACGAGCGATCCCAAAGTCGCCGTCACGCGAGCGCCCGACGCCAGCAGCGTGGCCGAAACCACGACCACAGCCCAAACCACGCCACAGACGACCGTCGCGCCGACCATCAGCGCGCGACGAACCGCGCGGCCGGACGCATCCATGGGGCACGGCGTGAGCGGCTCGCCGCGGAGCGAACGACCGACATTTTGCGTATAGTGGTCACAAAACGCCGAGAGCGCCGCCTCGACCGCCGCCGGCTCGGGACGATCTTTTTGATGGCTGGACAGACAGGCCATCACCACGTCGAACAGCTGGGCATCGACAAACGCCAGTGCATCGCGTAGCTCTTCGGAATCCGGCTCAAGCCCCAGCTGCTGGGCCTGCTCGGCCGCGGCGAGCGCCACATCGGGCTCACGACGAAGCAGCTGAGTCAAATCACAACCGGGCGCATGGACACCAATGGGATAGTCGGGGCGCGTGTCCATCTTGAGACGATAGGGGCTGGCGATGTCGCGCGTCTTTTTGCGCGAACACGAGGTGCCCGAAGTGCCCGGCGCGGCTTCGTATGGCGCGACGCCGGCAATGAGCTCGTAAACCGTGCTTGCCGCGGCATAGACGTCGATCGCCGGCGACATACGCAAAGCGCGCAGGTCGGGAATATCGTCGGTGAGCATCTCGGGCGGGGCATAGGCAACCGTCGCGCGACGCAGCGTGGCATAACGCTCCGTAAACGACGCCTTGCCGCCGGTACCGGCCACGGCCGACGCAGGCTCGAGCGCCAGCGACGAGCCAAAGTCGATCAGGCACAGGTCAAAGGTGCCCTCGGCAAGCTGCCGGTCAAGCGGCAGGCGCGCCGTACGCACCATAATATTAGCGGGCGAGATATCGCGATGGACAAAGCCCTCGCCCACCAGGCTCATACGGCAGAGCAGATCGAACAGGTCGCGACCCAGACGCGCCGCCACAAGCGGCGACAGGCGTCCGGCATCGTCCACGGCGAGTCGCGAACGCAAGCGGGCAAGCGTCTCGCCCTCGACCCATTCCATGACAATTGCAGGCACACCGTCGACCTCGCCCCAGCCATAGAGGCAGGGAAAGCCCTTAAGGCCCGAAAGGGCGCGATGGCATTCGTATTCCTCGCGAAACGCCGCCTTGAACTTGGCGACCAGCGCCTCGTGAGCGGCATCGTCGTCAAACTCATCGCGCGCCGGCAAGATGAGCTGCTTGAGCGCCACGGCCTCGCCTTGGGCGTTGACGGCACGCGTCACGCGGCCGATACCGCCACGGCGCATGGTGGCATCGTCGGCAAACAACATCGTAAAACGACGCAGATAGGCAGGCAGTTCGTCCTGACCGAGCGCAATGGCCGGCTCAAACCCGTCGACACGCGCCAGGCGCAGGCCGACCATCGGATCGCGACCGAGCGATTGTGGTGTGGTGGATGCAAGATCGGTCATCATAGGGCAAGCGCCGCCACGTTATTGTTGAAGTTACCGAGCGCGACGTCATCATCGCCGTAATGGCCGACCCATTGACATAGGTTGGTGTAACAGCCCCACAGATTGGCATACTGCTGATACCACTTTGACCGGGGCGAGAATGTCTGACGACCGAACTCGGCTCGAATGACAAACATCTCCCCGACCAGGCTGTCGCACGGCCTAGGATCTCCCGTAGAGTTATAGGTCGAGACCACATCATTGGCACGAGAAACATAGCCGTCGAGCATGTTGTACTTGGTCACAAGCCAACTGTGAATGCTCTCTTCCTCAGCAGCGGAAAGGCCGCCGGAGTTTGCATCGTTGTCAGTGTTGCCGCCCGTCGAGCCGCCGTTTCCAGGCCCTCCGGTAGAGGAACCCGACCCAGAGCCGCCGCCCGAACTCGATGAATCCGAGCCGGAGCCAGAAGTATCCGAGCTACCGGGCTTTCCGGACTGCTGGGCGTCCTGCTCCTTTTGCTGCTCGACCTTATTCACCGTTGCCGCCACGCTATTGTTGGACAATCGATCGATGATCTTGGTGTTGGTGAGCACGATGGTTTTGCCATTGGCAAGCGTGACTTCGTTGTCCGGGGCCTCGGCGCCGTCCGCATCGTCGGTGCCAAACACAATATGCCCGACCACACTTGCCCAAGCATATCCAGTCGTGGTGCCCAGATCGCTTTTGACCTCATGCCCCACGCGCGGTTCGCGTGCGGCATGCGCCTGCATCATGGACGGCACGGTCATGCCATAGGCAGAAACGCCAGCTATGACCAGCACCAGCGAGCACGATAGCAGTGCGTACGCCCGCGGCGCCAAGCCCAGTCGGCGTCGTATGCGCACCGCGGCGCCGCGCTTTGTCTGAGTGCCACCGGGCCGCATGCGTTCTCCTCCAACAAAAACACGCCGCTCGGGAGCGGCGCATTCATTCGAATCCATATTTGAGTGTATCAGCGAACCAAAAAGGTTGCGCAACGAATGGACAAATTAAGGATGCGAGCGGAAGCGTCCATGCGATAAGCGGATACGAAGCATCTTTGTTGCACAACAAACTCACAGTCGCACGGGGAAATTATGACTACCCCGTGCGTCGCGAGGAAAACATACGGCAGGAGCAGGCTCGCCACCTAAATCGCGCGGCGGGCCTCGATGGCGCGGCCAAGCGTAAGCTCGTCGGCATACTCCAAGTCGCCGCCCACGGGAAGGCCGCTTGCCAGACGCGACACCTCGACGCCCAACGGCTTGATGGTACGGGCCAGATAGCTCGCCGTGGTCTCGCCCTCAATATTGGGGTTGGTGGCGATGATGACCTCGTGGATGTCCTCGTGGCCCAAGCGTGCCAGCAGCTCTCGAATGTGCAGCTGCTCGGGGCCAATCTTGTCCATGGGACTGATCACGCCGCCCAATACGTGGTAGAGGCCGTGGTAGCTGCCCGTGCGCTCGATCGCCTGGACATCGCGCGGCTCGCCCACCACGCAAATGCGAGTGGTATCGCGCATCGGGTCCTGGCAGATGGAGCACTCGTCGGCCGTGGCGTAGTTAAAGCAGCGGCTGCAAAAGTGGACCTCCTGCTTGACCTCCAGGATGGCCTCGGCCAGGCGGCGCGCCTCCTCGGCGTCGGCCTCCAACAGGTAATAGGCGATGCGCTGGGCCGACTTGGGACCAATGCCCGGCAGACGGCCCAGCTCATCGAGCAGTTTTTGCAGACTGTGGTTGGCACTCATATATATGCGTGTCTTAGAACGGCATGCCCGGGATGTTGAGGCCGCCGGTGATGGCGCCCATCTGCTTGTTGGCGAGCTCGTTGACGCCGCGGACGGCCTCGTTGACGGCAGCCATGATCATATCCTGCAGCATATCGACGTCCTCGGGATCGAGCGCATCGGGATCGATGGTGAGGTTGACGAGCTCCATCTCGCCGTTAACGGTCACCTTGACCATGCCGCCGCCGGCAGAGGCGTCGACGGTCTGGGACTTGAGGTTCTCCTGCGCGGCGGCAAGCTGCTCCTGCATCTTGCGAGCCTGCTTCATCATCTGCTGCATGTTCATACCGGCCATGATGGCTCCTTTACGTGCGGCCGCACGCCGAGCTGCAAGGGCAGCCGGAGCACGGCGGGACTTTCAAACTCAAAAATCGTACCACGGCGCGAGGCCAGCGAGCGGGGCGGACGTGTTACCTCAGTCGATATACATGTCCTGGAGCGCAAGCCGCACCCATAGATTATGCAAAGTTGAATAATTCGCATCTGCATAATATTTAAAGCTAAATCTTGTAGAGCCGGAATCCGACATTTAATGCGTACCACTAAATGGCTAAATGCCGAGCCACTACTCGAGGCGGCGCTCATGACGGCGAGGTATAATTTGATTGCCATAGATAGTAATTTGGAGGTGCCCCATGAATGCCCCCAACGCGCTCCAAAACATCCGCTCAAAACACCCCGTTGCATATGTGGTTCTCTATCTCTTTGTCGGCTGGGCATTGCTGGTTGTCATCACCCATGCCATAGCTTTTGGAGCAGAACTGCTGATAGCCAGCTCGGACCAGCCCGTCGTCAAATGGGAGACGACCGATGAGTGCACCGACGGAACCCGAACCGTCTACTACAACAGCCCGTCCCTCTATCAAGAGTTCAAGGTCAAGATAAAGGACTTCAAGATTGTCGATGCCGAGCTAGGCGTTTATTTGGCAATCGGAGCAACCATTAACGCCGAGCAAGTCGAGTACACGGACAGCCATGCGACGTATCGTATCGACCTCAGCATCCTAGGCCGACCGTCACGCACCTGTCTGCTCAAATGCGACATACGCGGCACCACGTTGCACATGTCCGAAATACAGATGCGCCCGGGCAAAGAGATCTCTTCTTGAGCAGCATACCCGCCCGCACGGTTACTCCACCGGCTTGAAGATGGTGGACTGACCGAAGACGCTGCGGATGAGGGCCTTGGCCTCGTCCTCGGTCTGCGGGATGCTCGGGGCTGCGCCCTGATGGCCGAAGGGGCTGCCAGCACCGGGATTGGATTCCCAGGGAGCGGCGGGGACGTCGTCGTTTGCAGAGGCTGCGGGTGCCACAGCAGCGGCCTTGGTCGCGGACGCCGCACCCGGCACGTCGAACGGGGGCAGATTGTCCCCGCCGGCATCGGCAGCAAAACCACCGACCATAGCATCGTCGTAGGGCACCTGCTCGGATTCCCATGGCGCAGCCTGCGCAGGCGGCTGAGCCATGGGGACGGACGCGCGCTCGGGCGCTCGGGGCGCGGGCTCGGTCGGGAGCTTGCCCGTGGCAGGAGCACCGGCAGGGTTGTCGGAGCGCAGCCAAGGGGCCTTGGCCAGGTCGGATGACTTGGGCGCAGGCGCGGCAGCGGACTTGGGCGCGGGGATCGGAGCAGCCGGTTTGGGCGCAGCGGGTTCAGGCGCCGACGGGGTCGGTGCCGCTACCGGCGCCGCTTTTGGCTGCGTCGCGCTGGCGCTCGAGGATGCAGGGGGCACCGAGGACACGGGTTGCGGGTCCGCAGATACCGCAGCCCGTGCAGATGGAGAATGCTCCTCATGTTGAGGAGCCGGCGTGCCACCCCCATCCAGGACATAGTCGACGGTACGACGACCGAAGACCGCGCAGACCGTCGGCAGGACCACCGACTGCGTATCGGCGCGACCGAGCATCTTGATGGCAAAAGTCGAACCCGCGGGGAACGAGACCGTGAGCTTGGAGCCGTCGTCGGCCGTGGCGCGGGCGTTGAGCAAAAGCCCTGCGTAGGAGGCCTGACGAGCCTTGACGCGCTCGACGACCTCGGCCCATTTGCGCTGGAGCTCGCCGGCGTCCTCAACCGCGGGGGTCTCGGCAGCACCGGCGGTGGCAACCTGGGCGGCGTTGTTGGGCTTGGACACCGACACGGTCGATGCAGCAGGCGCGGAAGCCGGAGCCGCAACGGGCTGAGGTGCAGGCGTTACAGGTCTGGGCGCCGGCGCAGGAGCCGCGGACTTGGTCGCAGGCTGGGCAGCCGGAACAGCAGCGCCGCGGTCCCAAGGCATACCGCCCTGGCGCGCGGACGTAGCAGCGGGGGCAGCGGATGCCGCCGGAGCGGCAGCACGAGCGCCCGAAATGAGCGTCGGCTGTTGGGCAGCAGCGGGTACGGATGCTGCAGGCGCGGCGGCCTGAGCAGCAGCCACGCTCGCCGGCACGGCGCCGTTGGCAATCATGGCCTCCAGGCGTGCCACGCGCTCGGCCAATGCCTCAATCGTTAAATCGGCCTCGGGACGCGCCAGACGCGTGCAGGCAATCTCGAGCACCAGGCGCACGTCGCTCGCGCCCCTCATCTCCAGTGCGGCATCGTCGAGCACCGTCAGCACGCGGGCCAGGCGGTCGGCAGGATGCTCGCCAAAGGCAGCGGCCTCGGCAGCAAGCGCCTCGGCCTGCTCGGAGCCGCCCTCAAACAGCTCGGCACGGGCACCGGCAACGCAGGCAACGTACACGTCGCGCACATGCGCCACCAGGTCGCGCGTCAGCTCCAGCAGGTCATTGCCCTCCTCGACCTGCGCACGGATCAGTCCATAGAGCTCGGCAACATCGCGATCGGCAATGGCGCGGGAAAACTCGCCCAGGATCTGGTCCGAAACCTCGCCCAAAAGCGAGCGGGCGTCGTCCGCATGCACAGAACCGTTGCCAAAGACGCTCAGCTGCTCCAGCGTGGAAAGCGCGTCGCGCATACCGCCCTTGGCATGGCGCGCCACAATGGCGAGTGCCTCGTCGTCGTAATCGAAGCCCTCCTGCTCGCACACGTAAGACAGGCGATGCTCGATATCCTCGTTGCCGATGCGGTGGAAATCGAAGCGCTGGCAGCGTGAGAGAATGGTCTCCAGAATCTTTTGCGGGTCGGTGGTGCACAACACAAAGATCACGTGTGCCGGCGGCTCCTCGAGCGTCTTGAGCAGCGCGTTAAACGCCGCCGTTGTGAGCATGTGGACCTCGTCGATGATATAAATCTTGTACTTGCCGCGCACCGGGGCAAAGTTGACGGAGTTGATGATTTCCTCGCGCACATTGTCCACGCCCGTGCGGGAGGCGGCATCGAGCTCGTAGACATCCGGGTGGTTGCCCTCGGCAATGAGCTCGCACTCCTCGCAAGTACCGTCGGGCATGCAGCCGCTTGCACCCTCGGCGCGCGCTGCCTCGGCATTACGGCACAGCAGCGCCTTGGCCAGAATGCGCGCCATGGTGGTCTTGCCCGTGCCGCGCGGTCCGCAGAACAGGTACGCGTGGGACAGGCGTCCCTCGGTGATGGCGTGCTCGAGCGTCGAGACGATATGCTGCTGGCCCACCACGGATTCGAAGGTGAGCGGGCGATACTTTCGGTACAACGATTCCATGGGTGCTCCCCCGGGTATACTGAGTCTTGTTGCCGCGACGGCCATGCGGTCGCACGGCATACTGCATTCATAATAACCCGTACGGCGAGCCCGCCGCGATAGGAGTCCAAAGAGCATGGCAGACGCAGAGAGCAACCTCGTTCCCTCCGAAGCAGCCGACCAGGTCGAGGTCGCGCTCGAGGAGCAGGCCGCAGCCGATGACGGCATCCTGTACCTCAACGAGTACCAGTACGAAAACGACCTGGTCACCGACTTCGCCCGCCTGGTCGCCTCGCCCAGGCGTCGCGGCTCGCTGTATGTCGCCGCGGCAATTGCCGCGCTCATCGGCATCGGCATGCTGGTGGCCGGCGGCAACTGGATCAAGTTTGGCGTCGTGTTGATCGTGTTCGGCGCCTTTTTGGCCTGGTGGAGCAAAAACCTGCACCACACCCTCGCCCGCGACTTTATCGATTCCGTCGAGGCCGACGAGTCCATGGGTGGCCGCTATCGCCGCGTCGCCGCCAACGAGGACGGCCTGATGGTTTGGGGCAAGAGCGGCAAGTCGCAGTTTTTCCCGTTTGAGAAGCTCGACCACGTGCTCGACGGCGAGCGCATCTTTGTGGCCATGTTCGCCGACCAGGGCGTGACGATCCCTAAGGAAACCTTTATTCGCGGCGATGCCGAGCAGTTTGGCACCTTCCTTAAGGCGCGCATCAACAAAAAACTCCGCATCGAGACCAAGCGCAAGAAGATGAAGGCTGAAAAGGCCGCCGCCGAGGCCAAGCAGGGCGACAAGCCCCAGGAGACCAAGGGCAAGCAGCGCAAGCAGAAGAAGAACAAGAATAAGCGCTAAGGCCAAGACAGACAGGCAGCCTCGCATCCCGTTATCCTCGCCATCCGCCCGAGCGTGCTACACTAGCAGCATCTATGCCACCGCGAATGGCTCGGCCCCGCGCCCGCCGCTCGCAAACGAACTTTAAACGCACGAGGGTTGGCCATGCCGCTTTTCTCGCAACATACCGCCCGGTTCTCGCCGGACGTTCCTTTGGAGGGCACCAGCTCTCGCGAGCTGCTCAAGCGGTACCAGCCGCTCGAGACACTTACGACCGGCGGTTTTGGCTCCATCGAGATCTGCCGCGACACGCACCTGCGCCGCCGCGTCGCCATTAAGCGCATCCCCCTTATCAACGGTGCCGGCATGCCCGCCAGCGACATCATGGATGTCCTGCGCGAGGCGCACACCGCCGCCATGCTTCAACATCCCAATATCGTGCAGGTCATCGACTTTACGCACGACACAGCCTATGCCTACCTGGTTATGGAATATGTCGATGGCATGTCGCTGGCCGAATTTTTGCATCGCGTGGACGGCCACTCACTTACCTTTGACGAGGCCGCGGCCATTGCCGATGCCCTGGGCCAGGCGCTCACCTTCGCCCATAGTAATGGCGTGCTCCACCTGGACATTAAGCCCGCCAACGTGCTCATCGACCACTCGGGCAATGTAAAGCTCACCGACTTTGGCATGGCGCGACTGTCGTCCGCCGGTGGCTTTGGCGGCTCGCGCGGCGGCACCATCGGCTACATGCCGCCCGAGCAGCTCGATATCGAGACCGGCACGGTCGATGAGCGCGCCGATATCTTTGCCCTCGCCTGTGTGATCTACGAGGGCCTGTGCGGCAGCGCTCCCTTTATGGCGGCCACGCCCGCCGACTCGCTCGACCGCATCATCGGCGGCGCCACCTATCCCGGCGAGCTGATACCACACTTTCCCCCGGGAGCCGAGGCCGCGCTCATGAGCGCGCTCTCCCCCATGCCGCAGGACCGCCCCAACAGCATCGAGGCATTTTGCGACCAGCTCCTTGCCGGTCTGGGCAGCGTGCGCGAGGGCCGTCGCAGCCTGGAGCAAATGGTTGGCGAACTTTCGGATGACGAGCAGGAGCTCGACGATATCGAGCCGTCGCACTACGAGGACGACGCCATTGAGGTCGACCCCGCACTCGGCTGGGCGGGCACGCGCTGGAGCCATGCGCGCGACTACACCATGCGCACTATCTCGGCGCTAACGTGCGGCACCTTTAGCTTTTTGCTGATGCAAACGGCCGGGGTCGCGACGCTTCCCGGCCTGGTCATTGCGGCCATCGCGATCGGAGCGGCGGCTGGCCTGGCCCCCCAGATTGGCTCGGCCATCTCGGCTGTGGGCTTTTTGGTGCTCATGGCCAACGCCACCATGCAGGCACAGGGCATCCTGTCGATGCTGCCCGTCGCGGTGATCTTTGCCGCTGCCATGTCCGGTTGGTGGATCGCCTGGGGTCGCACCGAGACTGCCGCGAGCGCCACGCTCACCTGTGCACTCGCGCTTGGCTGTCTGACCGGCAATACCTTCCTGGCAGCTGGGGTCGCCGCCGGCGTCGCGTCATTTTGGCTCGGCCCGGCAAGCGCCGCCGCGGCAACGGGCATGGGCGCGCTTTTTGCCCGTCTGGCCACGGTCGCGCTTTCAGCCGAAGGCGTGCTGGGGCTCGGTAACGTTGCCGCAGCGCTGGGAGACCCGCTCCTTTGGGCTGCCTTTGTGCTGGTCGCGGCAACTGCCGCGGCGTCATCTGCGCTGCTCAATGTCCATGCCAAGCGTGCCAATCAGGGCTCAAACCTTGCCGCAATCGCCGCCATCGCTGTCACCGGCATCGGCTGCGCAGCGGCGTCCTGTCTTGCACACCATATGGAAATTGCCAGCCTTGCAGCCGCGGTCATCGCCAAGGCGGCGGTTGCGGGAATCCTATCCTCTATAATCGTTGGGATATGCCTATATTTGCTCGGATACCAAAGAACCTATACGGAGAGTGATCTTTCGTGAACTTCCTGAACATCTTCGAGGACCACGTGGCCGGCATCTTCGGTGCCACCCGTGCCCCGTTCTCCTTTAAGAAGCTTGCCAAGCAGGCCGCTCGCGACATGGAGGATCAGACTCTGGTGATTAACGGCGTCAACACGGCGCCGGCACTCTATACCATCCTTATCGCCGCCGACGACGATCCCATGCTCGCCCCGTTCTACCCCGAGCTTTCGCGCGAGGTCCGCGAGTTCGTGAAGGCGCAGGCCGAAAAGCGCCGCTATGTCTTTGTCGGCGAGCCCCTCGTGCGCTTTATGATCGATCCGCAGCTGCGCGCCGGCAAGTTCTCGGTCTTTGCCGAGAACGTCGATGCCCCCACGCTCGGCCGCCTGTACGAAGAAGAGCGCGCCTATCAGAACGGCCTGGGCCAGAACAACTCCGCGGCAAGCCGTGCCGCCAGCGCCCCGCGCGCCGGCCAGCAGCAGTTTGCCGCCCCGCAGCAGCAGCGCCCCGCCGCCATGCCCCAGCAGCAGCCGACGCCTCGCGCCGCCGCTCCCGACCCGCTTGCCGTGGCAGACCCCTTCGCGCCTAGCGTCCCCGACCCCGCCGCCGCACCCATCCCGGTGCCGCAGACCGTCTCGCGCGACGCGCTTGCCGGCATGGGCGGAGCCGCCGCGACCGGTGCCGCCGTGGGCCTAGGCGCCGCAGCCGGCATCGCCTCCAACATGGCGAGCACTCGCGCCCCGCAGCGCCCGCTCGCCCAGCTCGTCGACGTCGTGAGCGGCGAGAGCCATAGCATCACCTCCGCACAGGTGACCATCGGTCGCGAGCGCTCAGTTTCCGACATTGCCCTGCGCGACCCCAACGTGTCGCGCCGCCACGCCCAGCTCACCTTTACGGGCTCGGATTGGTCGATCGAGGACCTCAATTCCACCAACGGCACGCTCGTCAACAACCGCCGCATTACGCGCTGCCCGCTGCGCAACGGCGATCTGCTGACGTTTGGCCTGAGTACCTTTGAATTTAGGGGATAGTCGCTTATGAACATCGATATCGTCCTTTTTGCAGGCCGCATCGTCCTGGTCGCCCTGCTCTATATCTTCTTGTTCGCCGTCATGAAGACCGGCGTGGGACTTGTGCGCGGGCAGCGCCGCGACTCGGCTATCTGGACGATCGATGTGGACAAGGGTCCGCGCGGTATCCGCGGCATCCACGTAGACATGCTCGGCCCCGTCATCGTCGGTCGCTCGCCATCTTCGGACATCTGCATCAACGAACCGTTCGTCTCGGCCTCGCATGCGCGCTTTTCGCTGCAGGGCCCGGCACTCATCATCGAGGACCTCAACTCGCTTAACGGCACGCTCGTCAACGGCCGCCAGCTCGTGGAGCCCGCAACGCTGCGCGAGGGCGACGAAGTCCAGATTGGCGACGTGGTCATGAAGGTGAACCGTCGATGATCGACGAGGAGAACAAGTCCGCAACTATGACCGAGGCACCGGCCGCCACCACAGCTGCGCCGGCCCACGCCGCTCCGGCAGGCTCCGCACCCGTGGAGCCCGAGGACACCGTGTTCTCCCTGCCTCTTTCGCATGTAACGCATGATATTTCGGATCTCGCCGATAACGAGGACGAAGCGGATGCCGTAGCGGTGCCCATCGGCGCACATGCTGCGGAACAGCCCACAGCGCCCGAAGCAACCCCGGCGCCGGCTCACTTTGCAGAGCCCGTCGCCGCGGCAATCAACGAGAGCGCTGCGGTGTTTGCGGCACCCGAGCCCGCCGCGCCGGCGTTTCCCATAGCCCCGGCATCCGAGGTTGCGCCCGCGTCTACGCCGGCGCCCGAGCCTATAGACGTCAGCCCGCAAGACGACGAGTCGACCGCCCGCGTGTCCGAGGAGCCCGACTCCCCGGACACCGACAATTCCGAATCAAACGCCGAGACCGACACCGTCTCTCCCGGTGACACCGCCGAGATCGACGTTGCTGCCGTTGAGGCCAAGCTCAAAGACCCCGGCTCGACCATGAGCTTTGAGCCCCTGACCGAGGAGCGCATCGAGACCGACTCGACCTATGATGCCGGTACCACCACGCAACTCATGTGGGGCGCCCGCTCCGACGTTGGCTGTGTGCGCCCGCACAATGAGGATTCCTACCTGGTGCAGTCGCCGCTCTTTTGCGTATGCGACGGCATGGGTGGTCACGCCGCCGGCGAGGTAGCCTCTTCTATCGCTGTCGAGACTATAGCCAAGACGGCCCCACAGTCCGCCGACGCAGCACGCCTGGCCGCAGCCGTCGAGGCAGCCAACGCCGCCGTAATCGAGGCGGCCCTGAACGGCCTGGGCAAGCCCGGCATGGGCTGCACAGCCACCTGCGCCTATATCGAAAACGATACGCTCGCCATCGCCCACGTGGGCGACTCGCGCGCCTACCTGCTCCACGAGGGCACGCTCATCCGCGTGACCCGCGACCACTCCTACGTGGAGGAGCTCGTGGACGCCGGCGAGATCACGGCAGACGAGGCTCGCGTCCACCCCAACCGTTCGGTCATCACCCGCGCACTGGGCTCGGACCCCGCCATGTATGCCGACCACTTCACTCTGCATATCGAGGAAGGCGACCGCCTGATCCTGTGCTCCGACGGCCTTTCGAGCATGATTCCCGATAGCGATATCGAGAACATCGCCACGCAGTCCTCAACCGCGCAAATCTGCGTCGACAACCTAGTGGACGCGGCGCTTGCCGCCGGCGGCCACGACAACGTGACCGTAGTAGTCGTTGACCTGGTTGACGATGGCGTCATGCGCGAGGCGCAACGCGTGCGTCGCCGCAACGTTACTATCGCCGCCATCCTGGCCCTCGTCTTTGTGCTGGCAGCTGGCATCTGGGCCTACACGGGTGTCACCGGCTCGTACTACCTGGGTACCTACCAGGGCAATGTCGCCGTCTGGCGCGGCCTGCCCGGCAAGCCACTCGGACTCAAGCTCCACTGGCTCGAAAGCGAAACCAGCATCAAGCTGTCCGACCTGCCCGAAGACACGCAAAACCGCCTCAAGGCGGGCATTCCGCAAACAAGTGTCGACGATGCGCAGGACACGATATCCAAGTACCGCCACCAGATCGACGAGGAGCAGACCCGCCAGGTGATCGACGCGCAAACGATTCGCGACAACACCAATCAGGGATCGACCTCCAAATCAGATTCCGAGAAAACCGCCGAACAGTCCGCCGAGGCCGAAGCCTCCGATAAGAATTAGAAAGGGAGTGCCGCTTATGAGTCGCCGCAACACCGAGCTGCTCTTGCTCATCGCCTCGGCGTTCCCCGTCATCCTGCTGTATGCGATGTACGTCCTCACCGCGGGCGCTGCCATCTCCTTTGAGACGCTCGCCGTACCGATCGGCCTCTTTGCCGCCTTTGCCGCGGCCCACATTGCCGTGCGCATCTTGGCGCCCGGTGCCGACCCCGCCATCCTGCCCATCGTATTTATACTTTCGGGCATCGGCATCACGTTCGTGACGCGTCTCGCCCCCGCTCTCGCCATCTCACAGCTCATCATCCTGTTTGTCTCGGTGGCGCTCATGGTGGGAACGCTTGCACTAGTCAAAAACCTCGACGTGGTCATGCGCTACAAGTACACCTTTGGCATCATCGGCATCATTCTGCTGATGCTGCCTATCTTTATCGGCACCACGATCTCGGGCTCCAAGCTGTGGATTCGCATCGCGGGCTTTACCATCCAGCCTGGCGAGTTCGCCAAGGTCTTTATCGTGCTGTTCCTGGCCGGGTACCTGGCCGAGAACCGCGAGCTACTCTCCATCTCCAACCGCAAGATCCTGGGCTTTAAGATCCCTCGCCTGCGACTGCTGCTGCCGCTGTTTGCCGTGTGGGGTGTGTGCCTGCTCGTCGTCGTCTTCGAACGCGACCTGGGTTCGGCCGTGCTGTTCTACACCATCTTCTTGCTGATGCTCTACGTTGCCACGGGGCGCTTTTCGTATGTCGTTATCGGCCTTGCGCTCTTAGCCGTTGGAGCCGTGGGCGCCTACAAGTTCCTGTCGCACGTTCAGGTGCGTTTCCAGGTTTGGGTCGATCCGTTTAAGGACGCCCAGGGCCAGGGCTACCAGATCGTCCAGTCGCTCTTCTCGCTTGCCGACGGCGGTCTGGTCGGCGTTGGCATCGGCAACGGGATGGCCAACAACATCCCCGTCGTCGAGTCCGACTTTATCTTCTCGGCCATCGGCGAGGAGATGGGTCTTTTGGGCGGCGGCGCCGTGCTCATCCTGTTTATGCTCTTTGCCGTGCGTGGCCTCACCACGGCTGCCCGCGCTAAATCCGACCTCGCCGCCTTTAGCGCCACGGGCCTTACGGCCGCCATCAGCTTCCAGGCCTTCTTGATCGTTGGCGGCGTTACCCGCCTGATCCCGCTGACCGGCGTCACCTTGCCCTTTATGAGCCAGGGCGGCTCCTCGCTGCTGGCGAGCTTTATCATCGTCGCGCTCCTGCTGCGCGCCGGTGACGAGGCGACCGGACGCGAGGCCGAGCTTACCGGCACCGGCACCATGGCCGCCATCACCGATGATCAGGTCGCATCTGCCGCCGCCCCGACGGGCACGCGCTTTGCCACCTCGTCTTCCTACGGCAGCGGCAGCCATTCCGTCGGCTCGCGCATGCGCCGTCGCCTGCTCGACACACCTGAATCCGGTGTGCTCGGCCGCGTGGCGCTCGCCAACCGTCTAACCCGCGCGGTGCTCGCCTTTACGGCGCTGTTCGCCATCCTTATCGGCAACCTCACCTATGTCCAGGTCATCAAGGCCAAGGACTATCAGGACATGCCGACCAACAACCACACCATCGCCCGCTCCAAGTACATCCAGCGCGGTTCCATCATCACGTCCGACGGCGTGACGCTGGCCGAGTCGCTGCAACAGGAGGACGGCACCTACGTACGCTCCTACCCCAACGGTAACCTGGCAGCGCACGTGGTTGGCTACGTGAGCCAGCAGTATGGCACCACCGCCATCGAGAGCGTCATGAACGACACGCTCACCGGCTCTAAGGATTACTCCAGCTGGAACAACGCCATCGCGTCGCTCGCGGGCCAGACCCAGCCGGGCAACACCGCCAAGCTCACCATCGACTCGCGCATCCAGACGGCTGCCGAGCAGGCACTCAAGGGCTTTAAGGGCGCTGTAGTGGTCATCGACCCGCGTACCGGCGCGGTGCTCGCATGTGCCAGCTCGCCCACCTACGACAACACCAACATCGATGCCCTGCTGCAGACGGGCGGCGGCGAGGACGGCTCCATGTACAATCGCGCCATGGACGCGCTGTACACGCCGGGCTCAACGTTTAAGGTCGTTACGCTTTCCGCGGCACTCGAGACCGGTGCCGCCAGCCTTACCAGCACCTACCAGGCGCCCGGCTCCATGGACATCGGCAACGCACCGGTCACCAACTATGCCAACGAGAGCTACGGCACCATCAGCCTGCAGCAGGCCTTTGCCGTGTCCTCCAACGTCGTCTTTGGCCAGGTGGCAAACGAAGTTGGCGCAAACACGCTCGTACAGTTTGCCAACGCCTTTGGCTACGGCCAAAAGCTCGGCCAGGACCTGACCTCCGCGGCCTCCATCATGGCCGACCCGTCGCTCATGACCGAGTGGGAGACCGCCTGGGCCGGCGCCGGCCAGCCTGTCGGCATGGACCACACGCCCGGCCCGCAGACCACCGTCATGCAAAACGCCGTGATTGCCGCCGCCATCGCTAACAGCGGCGTGGTCATGGACCCGTACTTTGTAGCCCAGGTACTCGCCCCGGACGGAACCGTGGTCAAGACCACGCAGTCCCGCTCGCTGGGTCAGGCCGTCAGCTCCGCCACGGCCGACCAGGTCAAGCAGGCCATGCTTGCCGTCGTCCAGTCCGGCACCGGCACCGATGCCCAGATCCCCGGCGTCAAGGTCGCCGGCAAGACCGGCTCGGCCGAGACCGGCGGCACCAACGTCAACTCGATGTTCGTTGGCTTTGCACCTTACGATTCACCCACAGTCGCCATCTCGGTGGCCTTGGAGGATTTCGACAAGCATGACGTCAAGGCCGCCAAGATCGCCGGTATCGTCCTGACCGCGGCGCTTGCCGCACAGGGAGCGTGATGCCCATGATCGAATCGGACACCCGAGGCGCGCCGCGGCCGAAGAGTTAGCGGCAACGCGCCACACGGCCCCAGCGGCCACATCGTAGGTACTACACACATCGTTGAGCGAATAGTTATGTTAGGAGCAGGAATGGAACAGAGGGTCCTCGGGGGAAGATACCTCCTCAAGGATAAGGTGGGAACAGGCGGCATGGCGACCGTCTACCGTGCACAGGACCAGGTCCTCGACCGCACGGTTGCCGTCAAGATCATGCTGCCGCAGTATGCTGGCGACGCAACCTTCGCCGCACGCTTTAAGCAGGAGGCCCAGGCAGCAGCCGGTCTCTCCTCCCCCTATATCGTGGGCGTCTACGATTGGGGCAAGGACGGCGACACCTATTACATCGTCATGGAGTACCTGCGCGGCACCGACCTTAAGAGCGGCATCAAGAGCCACGGCGCCCTCGACCCCAAGAAGGTCGCCCAGATCGGCTCGCAGATCAGCTCCGCGCTTTCGGTCGCCCACAAGCACGAGATCATCCACCGCGACATTAAGCCGCAGAACATCATGGTGCTGCCCGACGGCAACATCAAGGTGATGGACTTTGGCATCGCGCGCGCCAAGAACAGCCACCTCACGCAAGACAACAACGTGCTGGGAACCGCCCACTACGTCAGCCCCGAGCAGACCCGCGGTCAGGACCTCGGCCCCACCTCGGATATCTACTCGCTGGGCGTCGTGATGTACGAGTGCGCCACCGGCCGCGTTCCCTTTGACGGTGACGACGCCATCTCGGTCGCACTCAAGCAAGTCAACGAGCTGCCTATTCCGCCGAGCCAGATCAACTCCGGTGTCGACGCCGACCTTGAGCGCATCATCCTCAAGTGCATGGAGAAGGACCCGGCAAACCGCTTCCAGACCGCCGACGAGCTTCGTCAGGTGCTCAACAGCTACCTGTCGGGCCGTGCCGTCAACGTCTCGGAGCCCACGCGCATCATCGGTGCCCCCGGTGAGCTGGGCGCCACCAAGACTCGCGTGCTTTCCGATCAGACGCGCGCCATGGTGCGTCCCGTCTCGGGCGTGAGCGGCCAGAATACCGCCCGTAGCTCGGTTTCGGGCTCCACCGGCTCCTACGAGGTCGAAAAGCCCAAATCCAACAAGAACAAGATCATCGCCGCCGTGGTGGCAGCCGTTGCCGTCATCGGCATCGTGGTGGCCTTTGCCACAGGACTCTTTGGCGGCGAGCAGGTCACCGTGCCCGATGTGCTGGGCAAGGACCAGCAGACTGCCGTCGAGCTGATCAAGGAAGCCGGCCTCGAGGTCGGCACCATCGACCAAAGCTACAACGACGATGTCGACGAGGGCAAGGTCGCCGAGCAGACGCCCAACGGCAACACCAAGAAGGCCAAGGGCACCAAGGTGAACCTGGTAATCTCCAAGGGTCCCAAGCCCTCCGAGAAGGTTGAGGTTCCCCGGCTTGTCGGCCTGACCAAGGACCAGGCCGAGGCCGCGCTGGCAAGCGTTGGCCTGAAGGGCAACGCCTCCGAGGAGGCCAACGAGGCCGATGAGGGCCAGGTCTTTGAGCAGGGCACCGAAGCCGGTAAGGAAGTCGCGAAGGGCACGACCATCTCGTACAAGGTCTCGAGCGGCCCGGATACCACGTCCGTCCCCGATCTGACCGACATGACCGAGGCCCAGGCGCGCAACGCCCTCGATATGGCAGGCTTTGGCGTCGACGTTAGCTACCAGGAGAACGACTCGGTTACCGAGGGCACCGTGATCAGCTGGAACCCCAGTGGCAAGCAGAAGCCCGGCGCCACGATTACCGTCGTCATTGCCAAGAAGTCCGGCAAGGCCAGTGTTCCGGGCAACCTGTACGGCAAGAGCATCTCCGCCGCCGTCACCGCGCTCAACAACGCCGGTTTCTATAACATCGGCTTCTGTGACCAGAACGGCAATCCCGTAAGCGGTAACGAGGATGCCACCGTTACGGGCGTCTCCCCCACTGGCAAGCAGTCCACCGACAGCACGATTACGCTGACGGTCGCACTTTCTGGCTCGGGTTCGGGCTCTGGCTCGGGCACGGGTGACGATTCCGGTACGACCAACTAGTCGCCACCCCACCGCTCATCACGGCTCTCGCCGCAAACATATTCGCTCACAGGCGCCCGCTTGCTCCCCCAGCAAGCGGGCGCTTCGTTTTTGACATGGCATTGAACCAGAAGAACCCGGCACCGTAGCGGTACCGGGCTCGATATTCCTCTGGTGCCCCCGGGCGGATTCGAAAACTCCCCCGCGGGGAAATGAGTGACGCGGGTGTCGACGGCTCGAATCCTGCCCTTAGACCAGAAGAGCCCGGCACCGTAGCGGTACCGGGCTCGATATTTCTCTGGTGCCCCGTCTGCATAGATTCTAGAACCGAGATCTGCGCCGTTGGGACCGTCGTGCTGCTCAGGATACCACGGGCGGCGTAGCGACACCTTTTCTCGAGAAAAACCCGCCCGGGATAACCCGAGCGGGCTGCGGCTAATGCCGGTTTATGCTCACGAGACACAGGCCGATTGTCGCCACGGCGCCGCCGAAGAGCGAGCCGAGCACGAATGCCAACGCAATCATGCTAGTACGGGTTGCCGTCGGTGACGCAGACCTGGAGTCGGTCGAGCGGCTCGCCGTAGAAACCGGCGTAGTCGTCGCCGCCGTAGGTGGAGCCGTCGTCGCACACGGTATCGAGCCATCCGGCACGTGCGGTGGTCTGTGAGCGATACCACGCCTGCTTGTACTCCTCGCCGCCCGGGGTCACGTAGTACATGCGCACGCCGTCGATGGTGTGGCCGGCGATGCCAGCACAGCCGTTCACGGTGTCATTGCGGTCGCCCTTGGCGACCCAGTCGAGCCAGCCGTCCTCGATGGTATGCACCTGGTACTTCAGCGTGCCGCGGTCGACGCGTGCGCACAGCAAGTCGTGCTGTCGGCACGGATACCCTGCAAAGCCGTTGTCCCCAGCGCCGAAGTCGGTCACCTCGTCCAGCCAGCCGCCGCCCTTGAGGTGGAGGGAGTAATGGACGGGGATACGCTTGCCAGATGCTTTTGAGAAGCCGCCAGATGCCGCCTGAGCGGGCTTTGCTGTGACAGGCTTAGCGGTGGTGGAGGGGGCGGGTGCCTTGCCGCCCTTCATCGCGTCGTACCACGCCTGAGCGCGCTGCATGTAATGGTCGCGCTGGGAGCCCGCAAGCTCGCCGGGGCAAGCCGTGGCACTCCAATAGCGGTGCGGGAACACGTTCTTGCACCACTCGGGGCGACCGAGGTTGTAGTACAGGCACAGGGCAGCGACGAGGTGCGCGCCGCTCTCGATTGCCTTCTCGTGAACCGTCCACGGGTTGCTGCCGCTGTTCGCGTGCTCGATGCTGATGGTGGTGTCGTTGCCGCGCCCGGTGCCAATTCCGTCGCCGCAGGCGTAGGCGCGGTCGGTGTCGTTGACGTGCTGCACGATGTAGCCGTTGCGGTCAACCGAGTAGTGGGCAGAACAGCCGTTGGCGCCCCAGGTGCCGTTGCACTGGCTGGCGTTGAGGTCGCCGGCCATGTGGTGGATCGTGACGCCCTTGATGCCGAACGGGCGACCTGCGGAGAAGTTGCGCCCCAGAAGCTTGTACTCGTCCGGCTGGACGTTCGCAAAGTCTGCCATGTTAGTCCTCCTTGATGTCGCCGAGCGCCAGCAGGGCGTCCAGCCATTTGTCCGTGATGCCGACTGATTTGAAGGCCGCATAGGCCACCTGTACGCCGCCGACAGCGGCGAAGATGGACGTAACCCATGCCGAGGGTTCGGTCGGGACGCCGCCCGACATGGCCGTGAGGGCGCCACATCCCGCCGAGACGGCGATGGCCGTCCAGCGGGCGACATTGCCCGTCATCGCCTTCGTCTTGATGGCCTGCACGATGTACGGCACGACCAGCACCGTGCACACCGTGAGCCCCGCCTGGATCTCATTCATTCGATTGCTCCTATCTGTCGGATTCCTTGCTGTAGATCAGGTCGACGCGGTCGCAGATGTGGTCGACCTTCTCCGCCATGCCCTGGCTCCTCGCCTGGCTGTGCGCCAAGTCGGCGTGCAGCACCTCGTTCGACGTGACGACTGACTCCATGAGCGTCTTCATCGCCTCCATGAGGCTGTTGCTGCGCTCCATCTGCGCGGCGATGCGGCCCTCCATCTCGGATCGCTCGCGGTCGCGCTGCGCGCGCTCGTCGACCTCCGCCTGCTTGCGCTCCTCGCGCTTCAGGTCGATGCCGGCCTTGCGTTCGTTCTGCCTTTTGTATTCATCCAAAAACTGGCGGCCGAAGTAGAACGCTATGAGGCCGAGAAGGACGCCACCGAGCCATCCCGGCCCATATGGCGCAAAGAGCTTGAGCACTTCCATCCTGAGCGACCTCCTTCCGCCTATTCGGCCGTGTACTCCTCGCCGGTGATCTCCTTGTACTCGTCGGCGGTAATCCACTTGCACTCGACTGCCTTATGCACTCGTGCCTTGCTCCAAAGAGGTCGGTCGTAGTACTTCTTGACGAGCGCGAAGTGCTTGGAGTGCTCGTCGGTCTTCTTCGTCGGCATTACTGGTCACCTCCGACCGTCATGAGCAGGTAGTCGATGTTTGCAGTGTTCTGCTCGGTCTGCGTCGGCTGCGACGCCTGCTCGCGCATCTGGTCGAACAGCGCCGACACGTCGGGCGTCTCGCCGCTGTCGTAGGCGGCGAGCGCCGCGGTGTAAGCGAGCTTTCGCGCCTTCCGCTCAGCGTACTCGTCATCGTCGATAACGCCCGCGTCGTGCGCCGCGTCGGGGTCGCCGATCTGCGACAGCAGATCGCGCAGGGCGTTGACCTCGGCCATGGTGCCATCTTGAAGCTCGTTGGGGCGCGGCGTGTCTTCCTCAGTGTCCATGCGGACTCCTCTCTTGTCGGGGAATGTGCCGCCATCGTATTAGCGCCGTGAGATTGGCGAGCCGCTTTGATGGGCGCAAAGGAAGAAGGCGCGCCGCAGCACGCCTTCGATGCTTCTGTTATTTCGCAGCCGCTTCGCTTAGGCCGCTGCTTTGAGTTGCCGGTTCTCCGCTATTGCTAGGGCTTGCTTCCGTTTGAATCGTCCCTCTGGTTGGCCTGCATGGAGCACCCCCCCCCTGCGCGAGATTTCCGAACAGGCTGCGGTACAGCGCGTCCATGGCCCGCACGCTGCGGTGCGCGTCCAGCCGTTTCATGCCGCCGCGCCAGCTCTGGTAGCTCTGCTCCACCTGCTCGGGGGTCATGACGCCATCGGCGACCATGCGGGCCATCTTCTTGAGCTTGCGGCGCTCCCGCGTTATGGAGTCTCGGCACGGCTTCACGACTATGCGGCCCGTCTCCGTGTAGAAGATGCGCTTCTTCAGCCACGTGAAGCCGCGCGACAGCTTCACCATGCGGGTCTTGCGCGGGTTCAGCTCTATGCCCAGCTCGGCGCACTTGCGCCCTATCAGCAGCAGGCACACCTGCAGGTACTCCTTGCTCTCGTGTATGAGGTAGAAGTCGTCCATGTACCGCCCGTACGCCTCGGGGCGCAGCATCTCGGTCACGTAGTGGTCGATGCGGTTGGGGTGCGCCACCGCGCATATCTGGTTCGGCTCGCTGCCCAGCCCCAGGCCCACCTCGCCCTGCGCGTCAATCAGACGGTGCTCAAGGTCGATTACCCGCGGATCGAGCAGCGCGGCAGCCACCTGCTCCTTGACGGGGCCGTGCGCTATGCGGGCGAAGTAGTCGGAGAAGTCGCCGAGCAGTATGTAGCCATCGCCGCCGTGCCTCCTCCAGTTGTCGGCCAGGTGGCGCTTGAGCAGCTTCAGGGCGTAGTCGGTGCCGCGCCCCTTTATGTTCGCGGAGTTGGCGGCTATGAGAGTGGGGACTATGGCGGGAACGAGCGCGTTCTGCGACAGCGACTTCTGCACAACGCGCTCGGGGAAGTGTACGGCGCTGATATGGCGCAGCTTTCCGCGCTCCCACAGGTCGAACCGTATGAAGCCCCGGCATATGTCGCGCCCCTCCAAAAGGTCGCGACGGGACAGGACGGCGTTGCGCAGGTAGCTTTTCATGTATCGCTGCGTGGATGCCTTCCACATCACGCCGCGCGCGGCCTGCTTCGATGCCTTGCACAGGCTGTTGAGGTCGGCCACGGTATCAAGCGTGCACGCCTTGACGCGCTCGGCCTTGGCCTGCGCGCGCTTCTCCTCGCGGCGCTTGCGGCGCGCCGCCCGCCTTTGCTCGGAGTTCACAGGAGGCACCCCGCGCGGCTTGCAATGTGGCTCTGGCAGCCGCTTGAGGTATGGCCATGAAACGCGGCGAAGCCACGGAGCGCCGCGCCATGCAAGCAGCGTCCGGCCACCCTCGCGGGGTGCGTATTTACGGGCGCATGCCCGACGGTCGCGCCTTCCTTCCTCTTCGCGCTCTGCTTTCGGCCCTGGGGCCTACTCGGTCTGGCAATAAGGGAATCCGGGGCGGGGGCGAACCCAGACGTTCGTCGCCGAGTTGTAGTTGGCATTGCCGTTGTTGTTGACATAGCACACGTTGGACGCGGAGCCCGACGCAACGGAACGCAGCCACCAATTGTACCGATAAACAAGGCGCGACCGCCGTCCATTATAGCGAACGCAGGCGCTCTAGCTCGGCCTCGGCCTCGGCTATGCGCTCCTCGGTGGACTTCTTGCCGGTGACGCGCACGTTCTTGCGCGCGCCCTTTAGCAGCTTGATCTCCTCCTCGACCATGGCCGCCAGCTCCTCGAAGCGGTTGGCGTTCACGGGCAGGCCGATATCCATGAGGCACTGCATGTCCAGCATAAGCTGCTCGCAGTCCGCTATGGCCAGCGTCAGGTAGCGTTTTCTCTCCAGCGCGTTGAACGAGCTGTTGGGATAGAAGCAGTCGGCGCGGTTGACGTTGTACACGATGCTGCGCGCCGTCTCCACGGTCGGCACCGCGTTCAGCAGCCTGTAGGCCTTGGGCACTACTGAGGAGGACGCCATCAGCTTATTAACCTCCACGCGGATGGCGATGGCCTGTGTGAAGAACTTGTACTCGGACACCTCGCGGTTGCGCTGGTAGACGCCGCTCACGTGCACCTCCTGGGGAAACTGTCGAAAAAACGGCCCGCTACGCGGGCAGGAGGCGACCGCGCAAGGCGGTCGCCTAAAAGCAGAGTATAGAGCACTCGGCTGGCTAGCCGACGAGGAAGCCGGGGCGGGGGCGAACCCAGACGTCCGCCGCCGAGGCGCAGTAGGCAGTGCCGTAGCTGTAGACATAGCACACGTCGGACGCGGAGCCCGACGCAACGGAACGCAGCCACCAATCGTACCGATTTCCGTTGACTCGGTGCGCCGTGTCTCGGAACAGGTCAAACTGGCAGTCGAAGCCCACGCTGTAGCCTTTCGTCCCCCACACGGGGCAGCCGTACACCTCCATCTCCGACAGCGAGAACACCTTGCCGATATCCTGCCAGCTCCACGAGTTGGAGTCGTTGAGCGCGCCGCTGGCGCTGTACCGCTCCTCAAGCAGCACGCGCTGGGTAAGCAGGTACTTGGTCAGCCCCTCGGGCAGGCACGCCTCGAAGGCCGTCTCCCACGCCTTGAGGTTGCTGTTGGGGTAGGGGCATTTCCGGTCGGCGGTGCCCTGGTTCGTGTTGGTGGTGTTCCACATCAGGAAGCTGTCGTTGGCAACGCCGGTCACGGTCTTGGCCACGGCGATGGGCGCGGAGGCCACGAAGGCGATGTGGTGTCCCTTGCTGTTGTCGCCGCAGTATAGGTACGGGTCGATGTGGGCAAGCAGGAACCGCACAGATTGCTGTGTGGTGACGGCGGATGCGCTCACAAGCGGCACGTCCAGGTAGTCGCCCACGCGCAGGCCCGCGAAGTTCGCGGCGGCGATGCGCTTATGCAGCGCGTCGTACACGCTGCCGCTGCCGATCTCTCCCGCCAGGATGGCGGCGATGTTCTGCCCGCCGTACTTGCCGATTTGGCCCTGGCGGTTGTACTCGGCGTTGTTGAGCGCCGTCTGCGCGTTGCTGCGCGCGGTATCGTCGATGACGTTGAGCGGCTGGCCTCCTACGACCAGCGTCTTTGCATTTGCCATTTATCCTCCTTAGGAAAGGGTTACCGTGCCGCCCGATACCGAGCACGTGCTGCCGAACGTCACCGTGTCCCCGGATACCGACGCCTTGCCGGCAGGGCAGTAGACCGTGCCGTCCATGTAGATGAACTTGTCTGTCGCGTCGGCGAGCATCGTCGCGAGCTGGCCGTTCTGGCGGCGCAGCTCGGCGATGTCGGACTCGCCGGCGGCGCCTTGCGCCGCCGCGTTCGCGATCTGCAATGCCGCGCTTGCCGCCGCATCGGCCCTCGACGCCGCACCGCTAGCGGCGGATGCCGCATCGAACGCGGATTGACCGAGCCGAGATAGTTCAGTGCTCCACTTCCTGTAGAGCTCGTCGAGCTCCTGGTCGTAGCTGACGGCAGGCCCTGTTGTCCCGTCCACATTTCCCAGGATGACGAGCGCGAAGTCCTCGGTAGTCTCGGAGGCCCCGTTGGCGTAGAACTCGAAGTAGGCCAGGCGGCATTTGCCGGTGCCGTTGACGGCCTCCGGCGCCAGCGTGGCGCTCACCGAGGCCGTGCCCACGGTCGCCGCGCAGCGAGCCCACGTGCCGTCGGCGTGGAGCACGCACAGGCGCGCGGACTGGTATGCCGGGCTGTAGGCGGCGCCGTCCGTGGTGAGTGTCGCGGTCACCCGCTGGGTCTGGGTCTCGCCCCGGCGCACGGTGACGCGCTGCGGGACGGTGCCCGGGCGCTTGCGCATGTCGAGCGCTATAGCATGTGTGATCATTCCTTGGCCTCCAACGCCTTGAGCGCGGCGAGCGCGGCCCTGAAGGCCTCGACCGGGTCGACGGCCTCGGCTCCCTCCCCCGTCTCGTCGGCCGTGACCGGCTGCGGGTCGACGATGGCCGAGAGCGCATCGAAGCACGCCACCGTGGCCGCCGTGCGCTTGTCGACGTAGGGCGGGAGTACCACCGCGACGCCGTTGATTGCCGGATTGGGCTCCTTGACGTCCTTCGCGTCGACGACCTCGCGCCTTCCGTCCTCGTGCTCGGCTATGACGATCATGCCGCCCTCCTGCGCCTTTGCGAGCAGGTCGGTGTCGTAGTCCGAGACGTACCCCTCGCAGTTGCCGATCGGGTCGTGCAGCAGGTAGGCGACGATGCGGTTCGTCGCCTTCTCCATCTCATCGGTCATTTCTTCCTCCTATCCCAAGTTGCGTATGCAGATTCCGTTGATGAACTCAGTCTCCATCGACACGAGGTTCGCGGTATCCCACCCTTCACCCGGTGGGTAGGTGAAGCCGACCGGGTAGTACTTCCCGGTCGAGCCGTGGAATGTGGTCACCGACGTGTCGCTCGTGGCCCTGACGGAGATTTTCGGGGAGCTGATGCGAACCGAGCCTTCCGCCTGGAGCTGGAGGCCGTATCTCGTCGTTCCGTCGGACTTGTCGTACATGGACGACGAGAAGTCGATGTAGCCGACCCGCGAGGTGGACGAGGCCCCGCCTTTCGTGCGGTACCCCTCCATCTGACCGACGTTGTTCAGCTTCGTGTAGTACGAGCTCCCACCGCACGAGAAGGTGCCGCTCGCCGTGATGTTCTTCGCGGTCATGTAGTTGGTGTTCAGCACGCCCTCCTTGAGGTTCCACGAGCTGCGGCCCTTGGCGTCCGCGATGGTGCCGGTGGCCATGTACGAGGCGTTGATGTACACCCTGTCGTTCTGCATGTAGATGCCCTGCTCGGTGCCGCCTTTTGTCAGGCGGTCGAAGAGGGCCTTCTGGTCCATCTGCTCGTCGTAGGCGCTCAGGATGCCGTCGGCGTAGTCCGACGCGTTCTTCTGCTCGATGGCGTGGCGCGCCCCGGTCGCGGCATCGGCGTAGTCCTTCACGGCGGTCGAGTAGGCGCCGTAGGCCGCGTCGTACTCGTACATGGCGTCCTTGAGCTCCTCGGCGGTCTTGCACATGAGCACCTTGTCGACCTTGTCGGTGTAGGCGCCGTACGTGCCGCCCTCATCGGTCGTGCCGAAGGCCTTGGTGTAGCGGGGGCCGAGGACGGACGAGAGGAACTGCGCGCTGAGCGCCTTGTTGGACTTCAGAGCGTTGTATTGGCTCGTGAGCTCCTCGCGCTCCTTGTCCACGTCCTGCTTGGCCTTCTTGACCGCCGCCGCCTCGGCCTCGGTCACAACGCCGTCCCTTGCGAGGTCCTGCACCGTCGTGTCGAGGCCATTGAGCGAGCCCGTGAGGTCGTGCGCGCTCTGGTAGGCCTTGTTGTACGCGGCCTCCAGCACCGGCGCCGTGTGGGTGACGCTGCCGTCGCCGTAGGTGACGCGCTCCATCGACCAGACGAAGTATCCGTTCGACCATTGCGGGAGGTCCTCGGACCATCCCAGCTCTGGGTTCTGCGCATTAATCGGCGGCACGCTGTCCGATTGATTCTTGGCGTAGAGCTTCACGCGCGCCGCGATGGCGCTGCCGGCCATCTGGTTGCTGCCGTTGATGGCCTTGGCGAGGCACGGCGCGGTGTAGGTGGTCGAGCCGTCCGTCCACGCGACCTTGCTTCGCGTCCAGATGTACTTGCCCTTACTCCACGCAGGCTGCGCCTCCGACCAGCTGCCGCCGGACTGCGCCGTGGAGCTCGTTGACAGGTAGTACTGCTCCACGATGCCGCTCACGCCGGTACCCGTCTCGCCCTTAATCTTCGACCAGGTGTAGGCAGACGGGTCTGTCGGGTCTTTAACGTTAAGGTCGACGCACTGGCCGATATAGGTCTTGCCAGCGCCGTAGGAGACGCTGAAGCCCTGCTTGCCGTCCGCATTGGTCGCATAGGCGATGTGCAGGTAGTAGGTCTTGCCGTCGGTACCGTTCTTGCCGGGGACGCCGTCCTCGCCGTCGGCACCCTTAATGAGCGACCACTGGTACTTCGCCGGATCGGTCGAGTCGGCCTTGACGCTGTCGACGTAGGTGCCGAGGTAAGTCTTTCCGGAGCCGTAGGAGGTGCTGAATCCCTGCCTGCCGTCGGCGCTCGTGGCGTATGCACGATGGAAATAAGTCGACACGCCGTCCTTTCCTGCAGGACCGCGCGCGCCGTCCTTGCCGTCGGCACCGTTCGCGCCGTCAACGCCGTCACGACCACTGATGCATACGGGCTCGCTGTACTCGATGTCGCCCGACTGCATGGTGGTCTTTGTGCGCGTCCAGATGTATTTTCCTGAAACCCATTGAGGAGCGGTGGTCTGCCAACCGCTCTGCGGCTCGGTGACGCGCGATGCGCCCTGGGCGTACTCCACATCCACCGACGCGATCACGGCATCGGCGACGGCGATGTCCTTGCCGTCGAGCTTGGCGCCGGGGCCTAGATGGACTTCGCTCTCGTCGAGGTTCCAGTAGTTCTTGCCGCTCCTGTCCTGGATGGTGCCGGCCTTGATCAGGTCGCCCATGAGCGTGCCGACCGTGATGAGGTCGGCGGTGAAGCCCGCGCCGGTGCCGAAGGTGCGCCAGTCCCACGAGCCGTCGGCCTTGCAGCCGGAGGCGATGCGGAAGCCCTGGGAGCACAGCTGCATGGCGCTGCCCTTGCCCGTGGTCGAGCGGCCGTTTGCGTCCATGGGCACGGATGCGTAGATTGTCCCCTGCTCGAAGCTGGTGAAGGTGTAGCTGCTGCCGGACATGTTGAACTGTGTGTTCATCGCGTCCATGACCTGCTGGAGGTACGACGGCGGCGTCGATGCCGCCACGTCCCAGCTGGACGAGCGCTTCGACAGGCTGGACACTTTCTGCTGCTGCGCCAGCAACATGTCCGTGATTGTCTCGGTCACGTTCCCGAGCGTCACGCGCATGGAGCCGCCCAGCTCGTCGGTGACGAGCTTGGTCACGCGGCCCTCGCAGCGCAGCGCCGGGCTGAAGCACGTGTCGACGATCTGGACGTCGTCGCCCACGGCGACGCCCTCCCACTCGCGCCCGAACTGCACGAGGTCGACGGCGTCGGCCTCGTAGGTCATTCCCGGCTCCTTATGGGAGTCGAGATATGCGCGGGTCTCGGCGAGCAGGGTCGCCGCGTCCTCGCAGTTCGAGTTCTCATACTGCCCGAAGACGTGGGCGTGACCGCCCCTGCCGTCGGGTCGACCGTAGAGCTTGAGCGCGGTCGCGTCCTCCACGTAGTTCTTGCCGTTGTTGATTTCGCCGAAGGTCAGCTTGCGGCCGTAGCCGCCAGTATCCGTCTCAATTCCCTTGCCGTAGCCGTAGCAGGCTGTTATCGCGCCGTAGTGCTCGGTGCGCGAGACTGACGCGAGGTCCTTGGTGTAGGTGAATCTGCGGTGACCGCCCTTCGCGCCGCGATGCGAGCGGATGCCCACCTTGCGAGAGGACACCTTGCCGCCGGATACCGCGATCTCCGTCTCCAGCTCGCCGCCGCACTCCAGGATGGACTTGAGCGACTCGCGTGAGTTGGTATGGTAGAAGGTCAGGCCCTTGTCGACGGTACCGGGCTGGTCGACAGTTCCGGCGGTCCAGCGGGTCGGCTCCAGGCAGACGTTCAGCGCCTGGAGGAAGCCGTAGCCGTAGGGCCTCTTGTCCTCGATGTAGTCGCCGTACGTCTCGCAGATGGAGTTGATCGCTGTGTCCGTGTAGACCGTATCGCCTCCGGCGTGGAGGCCCTTGGGGTCTTGGCAGACGTGCTCGTGGACCTCTCCGAGGCGGTCGGCCCACACGAGGCGGTAGCCCTGCTTGAGCGCGAAGGTCGTGGCGATGTCCACGCTGTCCTCGCCGTTGAGCTCGTCGGTATGGGTGAGGGCGAGCAGCTCATCGGGGCCGATTGTCGATACATAGGCGTCCTGCCACGTGTACACGTCAATTCGCACCTAGAGCCACCTCTCCTCCCATTCGAGCGTCGCGGTGCCGCCGCTCGTCTTGATCAGCTGCACGCCGTCGAGCGAGAAGAAGTCGCTCGCGACGGTCACGGGCCAGTCCGCGCCGTTGACTGTGCAGCGCTCGGCGCGCATGTCCAGCACGACGGTCTGTGCGCCCGTGAACGACGCCTCGACGCGGACGAACTGCCCGGTCGAGACGTTGGTGATTGTCCAGCTCGAGCCTGCCGGTGGCTTGCACGTGACCGTAGGGTAGGCCCTGTAGTTGCCCCCGGCGGCGACGGCGCGCTGGGATGCCGACACCTGCTCGGAGCGCCGCTGCCCGTAGGCGGCGGGGTCTGCACAGTAGAACCCGAGCGTGAGATTCGGCATGTGCGCGTTGCGCCCCTGCTCCGCCCCTCCCCTGTAGCGCGCGAGCATGTAGCGCTCGGGAGCGTCGTCGAGCACGAGGGCCTTCTCGCCGCCGGACAGCGCCGAGGCGAGCACGGCCCTTGCCTCGGCGACCTCGTCGAGGGAGCCGCCGACGATGTTGCAGTCGACCGCTATCTCGACGGGCTCGAGGCCCGTGGCGCGGACGTGTGTGCCGTCCATGCCGGGGACCTCGGTCTCATCGAGCCGCACCTTGGGGACAATCGGTCTCGTGACCTTGGTCACCAGCAGGTACGGCGTTAGGTCGATTCCGCCGAATATCATGCGAACCCCCTTGCGGCGAGCGTGTGCCTGCCGCGCATCGCGATGGCGGAGGAGACGCGCTCCGAGTCGATGTACAGGTTTCCGTCCTTGTCCCGGATCTGCTCGAGGACGGACAGGATGCCGGCGAGGGCGTCGTCGGAATCCTCCTCGGGACGCGCCGGAGTGTAGACAGCGGACGGCGCGACGGTCAGGCCCGTCGAGAGCATCCCCTGCGCGGTGTCCATGGCGCCGCTGATGGCGGAGACCACGGTGCCGGTGCCGGAGCCGATGCCCTGCGCCCAGCCCTGCATGAGGGCCTTGCCCGAGAAGGTCGTGTAGCCGTGCCCGGAGAAGGGGCCGACCTTTGCCGGCGAGAACGGGAAGAAGGAGCGGATTCTTGAGACTGCACCTGAGACCGCTGAGGTCACCGAGCCGATAGCGGACATGATGCCGTCCTTCAGGCCGTTGAGTATCGACTTGCCGGAGTTGAAGAGCCAGTTGCGCGCACCCGAGAAGAACCCGGTGATCTTGCCCTTGATGCTCGTGACGGTCCTGTAGACGGAGTTGATTCCGTTGGACGCCGCGCTCTTGATGCCCTCCCAGATGGACGAGCAGGCGCTCTTGATGCTCCCCCACATGCTCGACCACGTGGAGCTGATGCTGTTGAGCACGGAGCTGATCACGCCGCTGACCTGATTTATCGCCGAGTTGACGGCGAACTTGATGCGTCCCCAGACCACCTCGGCGAAGTCGCGGACGGTGTCCCACACGCTCGACCAAATCGAGCTGATTCCATCGAGCGTTGACGTTATCACGGACTCGACGACCCCGATGGCCGCTCGAACGGCGAACTCAATCTGAGACCAGACGAGCTCGGCTACCGATTTGATGGTGTTCCAGACCGTGTCCCAGTCGCCGCTTATCGCGGCGGTCACCGTGGAGATGACTGTCTGCACCACGGCCATCGCGACCTGGACGGCAGTAGAGATTGCGTCCATCACGCCAGTCAGGACAGCGGAGATCACCGGCCAGACCGCGTTCCAGACGGCGGAGATGATGCCCATCGCCACCTGAATCGCGCCCTGGATGAGCGGCATCGCCGCCAGCACGGCGGACAGCACGGACTGCACGGCGGGCATGGCGATGGCGACGAGCTGCGAGACGGTCGTCATTACGTCCGCGATAACACCGACCAGGAAGCCGATGACCGGCGACAGCGCCTGCACGATGCCGAGCACCACCTGTATGCCGGTGGAAAGCACCGGCAGCACGGCCTGCGCGATGTTGAGCAGCGCCGTGCCGATTGGCGCGATGAGCGGCGCGATGAACCCGATTGCCGCCTTGATGCCGTTACCGACGGACGTGGCCACGCCGAGGATGGCCTGAAGCGCCGAGCAGATCTGCGAGGAGTCCACCTTCGGCAGCTTGATCCCGATGCCGGCGAGCGCCCCGACGGCGATGTTCCACGCCGTGGCGAGCGCCTCGGACACGATGGGCGTGAGCACCGACGCGATGCCGGAGAGCGCCGCGGGGAGCGCCTTGATGATGCCCTGCCCGATCTGCGCAACGCGCGGCGCGATGTTCTTGGCGACCGCGCCGACGGACGTGAGCAGCTGCTCGGTGAGCTGCGAGAAGTCCACGTCGTCTCGGCCCAGACCGGTGAGGAAGTTCTCCCATGATGCCTTGGCCATGCCGATGGAGCCGGAGATGGTCGTCGCGGCCTCCTTGGAGGTCGTGCCGGTGATGCCCATCTCGGACTGCACGGTGTGGATGGCCTCGACCACGTCGGCGTAGCTGTCGATGGTGAGGTCGGCGGTCTTGCCCTGCGCCGCGCGCAGCTTGTTGGCGTCCGCGATGAGTCGCTCCATCTCGGACTTCGTGCCGCCGTAGCCCAGCTTCAGGTTGTCCAGCATCGTGTAGTTTTGCTTGGCAAAACCTTGGTAGGCGTTCTGGACGTCGGCCATGTCCGAGCCCATCTTGTTGACGTTGTCCGCCATGTCGCCCATCGCCGTGTTGGCGGACTCGGCGGCCTTCGCCACGTCGCCGCCGCACGAGCTCACGAGCGATGCGGCGAAGCTGGTCGCCTGGGTCATGTATTGGTTTGCGCTCATGCCGCACGTCTTGTACGCATCCGCGGCGTATCCCTGCAGTTTGCCGGACGCGGAGCCGAAGAGCGTATCGACGCCACCGACCAGCTGCTCGTAGTCGGCGTATGCGGATACCGCAGCGCCGCCGATTGCGGTCACCGCCGTGGTGAGCGCGCCCATGCCAGCCGCGGCGACGGTGCCCACGCCCCTTGCGACGGTGCCGAGCCCGCTCAGCAGCCCGCCCGAGCGCTTGACCCCGCCGTCCACGCCGGAGGCCATCGAGTCGCCGAATGACTTTCCGGCCTTGGAGCCCGTGTCGCCGAACTCCGAGCAGATGCTGCCGGCGAAGCCCTTCATGGACGGCATGAGCGTGATGCATGCCGAGCCTACGCTAGTCGCCATCCCGTCCTCCTAATCCTAAAATCTCGTCGATTTCCGCCCTGTTCGCGAGGGCGTTGCGCTGGTGCCTCTTGAGCTCCGCGAGCTGCCCGGGCGTCTTGAGCGGCTGCGGTTCCTGCGGCGGCCGGTGCTTCTTGTCGCTCAGCCCCCACGCGAGGCTCCTGAGCTGGTGCTCGATGCGCCAGAGCATGTACGTCTCCTCGCTCCACTTGAGCTCCGGGTACATGCGGCACGCGCACCTCGACTCCTCCGGCAGCTGCTCCCACAGGAGGGCGGCGCGCCGGAGGTCGTCCGGTCCGCCCTCGAGCGGGAGGTCGATGCCGTAGTACTGGCGGAAATCCGCTACGACTTCTGCACGGTGCCCTTCGAGCTCGAGGACGAATCCTGGGAGTTTTTTGCCTTCGCCGCCTCGAATGCGGCCTGCATGAGCACGCCCGTGGACTCGACGGAGCCGCCGAGGCGCTCCATGTACTCCTCGTCGCGGCCCGCGAAGACGCGCTCGAAGGCCTCGAACATCCCGCCCGGCTCGGTCTCGCTCTTGGCGAACTGCTTGTTCGTCTTGTAGCTGAGCAGCTCGTCGAGGTCGGCGGTGAACTCGCCGTCGATACCGGGGATGGTGAACGTGAGCTCGGTCATTACTTGCCCTCCGAGGTCTCGGTGGACTGGATGTAGTCGTAGCAGGTGTTGCCGGCATCGTCGGTGAGGTACTTGACCGTGAGGGCGCGCGCGGCGAGCTCGCCCACGGCGAGGGTGAGGTCGTCCAGCTCGGAGGACTGGGCGAGCGGCACGACCTTGCGCCAGCGGCGGCCGTCCTTGAGCACGAGCTCGAGCACGGCGGGCCATGTCTCAGTGGAGTCGCCGTTGTGCTTGACGGTGATCATGCCGGCCTCGTCCTTGACGTTGCCGGAGCCGTACATGACCTTGAGGGTCACGGCCTTGATCTCGGCGAGCGTGAGCTGCGCGCTCTCGACGCGGGAGGTCTGCGGCGACGCCATGAGGTCGCCGTTCATGTCCTTGATGTCCTCGGAGTCGCTGTCGAGCGTCTCGACGTAGCCGTCCTCGCTGATGTAGCCGAGGCATTTCCACGCCTCGGGCAGCGCGGTCCTGTAGTCGGTCGGCAGCGCCGTTTCGGCGGGCGCGGTGAAGATGTAGCCGCCCTTTACTCCCTTGGCGCTGGAGACGTTGGCGACGTTGTTCTTGTTGCTTTCTGCCATGATTGCTCCTTATTCGCAGATGGTCAGGTTGATGTTCGTCTGGTATCTGGGAGTCCCCGTGTCAGGGTCGTCCCATCGGTACGTGCCGTCGGGAACGGCCGAGAACACGTTCGGCTCGTCCTCGATGGCGGCGCACGCCCGCTCGACGGCCTCGGCGATTTCGCGTGCGCGCCTGCGGGTCTTCGCCCACGACGTGGCGAGCACTCGCGGGGACTGGATGAACCGTGTCGCGCTCGTGGCGGCAAGGGTGACCTGGACGAACTCATCCGGTCTCTCGCGCGGCACGTCGGGCACGCACTTGATTCCGGTCGCGTCCATGAGTCGCTTGGCGACCACCCTCTCGATGTCCATCAGTCACCTCCGAATGCCGATTGCAGTCGGTTATGCCTGCGCTCGCTCACGTTGGCGTGTTTGCTGTCCGTGTAGACGACGCGGCCTCTCGCAAGCGAGCCGCCTATGGTCGCGGTGCTGTAACCGCTCTCGCCGTACTTCGGCGTGAACGTGGAGTTGCATGCGGCAGCGGCGGCGTTGGCCTTCTCGGTGAGCATGGCCTGCACGCCCCCACCGTTCATGACCTCGGCGTATCCGCCGCGGTTCCAGCCCCTCCACTTGATCTTGACCTCGCACTTCGCCTTAGCCATCGGTTCGGGTCACCTCGCAGGTGAGGTCCCAGGGACCGGGAGAATTGGCCGCGGTGTATCGCTTGGGGTCGCCGACCACCTTGTAGTCGGTGCCGCGCACCGTGACCGTCGCGTCCTTGAGGTCAACGTCCGCGCCCTTCGGGAAGCAGAGCGTGTAGGCGACCGTCACGCCGTTCGGGCGCGTCGAGTCGAGGTCGGCGGTCGCGCCGGGGCACACCACGACGTTGTCGACCGCCTCCTCGGACACCGTCTCGCCGGTAGGCTCGCCAAGCTCGTCGAATGACTGGGCTGCATTACGCACGGTCACGGTCTCGCCGGAGATGAGGCACATCATTCGGTCACCCCTCCCCTCTCCAGCGGCGTGAGCGACCCGAGCGCCTGACCGGTGAGGCCGAGGCGCCTGAGGTCGCTCTTGCCTAGGTACATCTCGCCGAGCGCCGAGCCGTAGGTCACCGATGCGGTGTAGATTCCGGCCCCCTGGCTGTACTGCGTGGCGCCGGCCATCGCGGACGGTGCCGAGAGCACGCGGTTGACGAGCAGGCAGCACACGGCGGGGGCGGCGCGGTCGAACGCCGGGCACGCCCCCTCGGCGTACTCGCCGATTCGGTCCTCGAATGCCGCGAGCAACAGGTCGGATGCGTCCTGCAGCAGCGCCTCGGTGCGCGCCGAGTCCGCGGGCTCGCCGTAGCGGGCCTTGTAGTCGTCCACGCTGGCGAGCGCGGCCATGGCTACTCGGCCTCCATGATCCCGGCGTCGATGAGGGCCTGCACGACCTTCGCGACGGTCGGACTGGCGCCGGGGTTGGCGACCTTCTTGGGCAGCACGAGCGGCTTGCCGTCGGGGGACACGAGCGCAACGTGCTGCGGGAGGATGCTGGACGCCTTGCCCGCGTCCTCCACGATGAACTTCTGGACTAGATGAGCCATCTCGGTACCCCCTAGGCGCTCTTGAGGACGGCGAAGGCCTTCGGGTCGAGTACCGCGTATGCAAGGACGGCCTCGGTGCGGTAGGCGATCTGGTTGTAGCCCTTCAGGTCTTGACCGGTGTTGTCGGGGTCGCCGTACTCGATGACCTCGGCGGTGATGTCGCGGACCATGCCCCACTTGATGGCGGAGAAGTCGCCCATGATCGCGGAGACCTTGGTCGGGGTCTTGGCGAGACGGCCGTTCACGGTGCCGGACACGGAGGCGGGGATGCCGTCGAGGTTGCCCACGTTGAGGGACAGCGGCACCTCGGGGTACAGGCGCTGTCCGGTGGCCGGGACGCGCAGCTTGCGCAGCTCGGAGGCGAACTGGCGGCTCATGGCGATGCCGTTGATGCCGTAGTCGAGCAGGGCGTCGGAGAGGGAGTCGATGTCGTCGACCGGGGAGTCGGTCTTGGCGACGCTGTGGACGTCCTTGTCAGCGGTCAGGGCGGTGTAGCCGCTGAGGGCGAGGCCCGTCTTGGGGTTGATGGCGTGGTAGATGATGTAGTCGAGCGCGCGGCCCGCGGCGGCGGTCTGGTCGGCGATGATGTTGGAGATGATCTCCAGCTGGTTGTCCTCGTCGGCCCACTTCAGCTCGTCGGAGACGCGCGTGGTCGTGACGATCTTGGCGCGCTTTGCGACCACGGGGTCGGTGGAGATCTCGGAGCCGGACTTCTTGCCGCCCTCGGCGACGACCTCGGCCTCTGCGGTCGGGTTGAACACGAGATAGGTCGTGTCGGCGAACTTCTGCGGCGTGCTGGGGCTCAGCGTGGCGATGGTGGAGGTGTCCTTCACCTTGCCGATGATGGTGGAGACCACGCTGGACGGCAGCTTGATTTTCTGGGTGTCGTTTGCAGCCATTTCTGTGCCTTTCTTCGGGTTTGGCTTACTTCAGGAGGCGCTTGGCGAAGTCTCGCAGCGCCTCGTCCCCGCCCTTGCCGCCCTTGTCGAAGCTGCCGGGCTTCTCCACTCGCGGCGCGGGCTTTGTCTTGAATGCGGCGAGCATCTTGTCGCACCATGCGGCCATGCTCTCCTCGTCCTCGCCGACGATGAGGTCCGCGGGGACTCCCTTCTCCTGCGCGACCTTGGCGGCGGTCTTGGCTCGCGCCTCGGCCTTCTCCTTGGCGTCCAGGCGCTTCTCGAGCTCCGCGACCTTCTCGTCGGCGGTCTTCTTCGCTTGGTTGGCCTCGTCGAGTGCGCTCGCCGCGCCCTTGTTGGCCTTGGCCTGCTTCTCCCACTTGCGGGAGTGCGCCTTCTCGGCCTCGTAGAGCGCCTTGTAGTCGGGCTCCTTGCCCCCGGTCGGCTCCGTACCGCCCGTGGGCTCCGTACCGCCCGTGGGCTCCGTGTTGTTCTCTTCTGCCATGTCGCGTCCTTTCCCGGACCGTGCGGCCCGTCGGGCCAGCCGTGCGGCCGAACCCCTTAGATGTGCGTTTCGGGCCGTGCGGCCCTGTCGCGCGGCAGTGTCCTACGGGCGTGAGATTTGGCCTGTTTGACGTTTTTCGGCATGAAAAAAGCCGCCCGTGGGCGGCCATGCGGTATGATGAGGTCAGGCGGAAGCTGTTTGACTCACCTATTGAGACATGCAGCTCCCGCCTATTTTTTTATCGTTTGGAGCGATCCGTCGTGCCCCAGCATCCGCACTTCAGAGATTCCGTACCTCTTCATGTACTTGCGTATCCACGCTTCGGCTTGGCTGTCGGTGACAGACTTGTTCTCGCTGACGTCGAAGACGACAAACCGCACTCCGCTCTTGTTGGCCACGGACTTCATGTGCGACTTGAACGTGTTCTCCGATTTCGACGTGTACACGGTCTTGATTTCGATGCCCGTGGACAGGTCGGCGCGGCTTACGGTCGTTTTTCCCTGTGCGTTCTCGCTCTTCAGGTGCACCTCGTCTTCCCAGAACTCGGTCTTGTAGCCCAGAGTCGCCAGCTTCTCTGCGGTTCTCCTCTCTCCGGGGTCTACCCTCCATCTCTTCACCTTGTCGCGTCTCACCGCATCGTCCGTGAACGTTATGCCCTTATGCTCGCCGCCGGCGTACCAAGACGGGTCGCGCAGCTCTATCTCGGATGCGACGCGGTTGTTGAGGTAGGCGGTGTACGCCTTCCCCTCCTTGTTGCCGTGGCGCCTCACGAGCGCTTCGCGTTCGTCCTCCGGCATTGCGTACCAATCGGAGGCGATGCCGTCGCGGCCTCCGAGCGCGGCCAGGCAGTCGTTATACCTCTCGTACATCCCGTCAGGGTCGTACCCCTTGACCGTCGTCACCCCGTCGAAGCCGGGAACGATTCGGCAGTCGCAGTGCGCGTGCGAGTGCTCGGCCGCCTCCTCGGTCTTGGCGTAGAAGCCGAACGACGCGAGCATGAGGCAGAACCCGCACGTCTCGCCTCGGGGAACGCGGGCGTACCACGGCTTCGCCGGGTCTTTGCGCGCGTTGTGGGCGACGCACCTGTTGGCGGCACGCCTGATCTCCTCGTCGACCCTCGTGACGCACCGCGAGACGAACACCTCGGGGGCGCCCTCGACGACCTTGCCGATGAAATACCTCACCGCGCCGAGCGTGGCGTCCGGGTCTCGCATGGACTCGGCGACCGCCCGATACTTCCCGGGGAAGCCCTGCGACGCCCTGACCGCGTCGTAGTATTCGGCTGCCCTGGCGGCGGCGCACGTGTCGGCGTAGTACCCGAGCACCGCCTCGATCGTCTCGTACGCCCTCTCGCGGAGAGCGGCGACATCGCCGCCACCGCCGCGCTCCCAGCTCGATAGCAGGGACTCGAGCGCCGGCCTCACCTTCGCCTGGGCGTCTGCCGAAAGCGCGTTCACCTCATCGGTCAGCTCGTCCAGCAGGCTAGTCGGCACCGCCGCCATTCTCGCCCTCCTTCGGCTCGAACAGCGATGCGATAGCCGCGCTCGCCTGCGCCTTCTTGGCATCCGACTCGATGCGCTGGATCTGCTCGTCCGTGTAGTCGAGCATCTCGTAGGCCACCGTGGAGTTGGCGAGCTTCGGGAGCGCCTGCACCTGCTTGAGCAGCGCGTCGGACAGGCTCACCGTGGACGGGTACGCCGGGCTGAGGAATCGCGGGTTGATCTCATGCCCTGCGTCGCGCTCGGTCGCGAAGTCGGTGCCGTTCGCCACTGCGAGGGCCATGTAGGCCACGTTGCGCAGCGCCGTGCCGTTGTCGCGGTTGAGGTTCTTGGCGTCGATGACCAGGGGCTCCAGGGACGCGGCGATAGCGTCCGAGGAGGACGGGTTGTCGTTGGACACGCCGAAGAAGCTCACCGGCACGTTGGTCACGGCCGACATCTGGCAGGCGAGTTGGCGCAGGTACTCTGTGAGCGGGGCCATCTGGAGCTGCGCGGACTGCCAGACCGTGGGCTTGTCGCCGTCGGGGTCTTTGGTGATCTCGTTGACCGCGCCCATCGAGGCGTCGTACTTGTTGCCGTCGTTGAGCATCTTCTTATAGGTGCCCAAGAGCCAAGTCTGCGGCAGGGTCGCGGCCTCGGCGGCGACCTCCATGCGGGCGCGCTGCCGGATGGCGTCGTCGGTGATGCTCATGACGGAGCGGCTGATGCGCGAGGTGCCGAAGGGGCGCTCGAGCGTCGCGCCGTGTGCCATCGGCTCCATGAGGCAGCGTCCCATCGAGTGCTCGCGGTACTCGGCTACCCACGAGCCGCCGTCGCGCGTGAGCACCACGAGGCTGTCGTCGGTGAGCAGGTGCACCACGGTCGGCACGCGCTCGGCGTCGCCGGGCATCTTCTTGGACTCAGCCACGACGAGGCCCGCCCTGATGGCCTTGCGAGCGTCGTCCCAGAGCGCCGCCGCCGCGGTGGCGGGGTACGCCGAGATGACCGGGTAGCCGCCGCCGTCCGTCACGGTCCAGAAGCCGCAGCAGTGCTTCAGCTCGCCGATGAGGTTCTTGCGGTAGAGGCGCTCCAGCTGGTTCGACTCGCAGATGGCGCGGAGGGCCTTGCTCGTCTGCTCGTCCGCGCACGTGTAACCGTTGAAGATGGAGCGGTCGGCGAGTGCATGCACGGCCTTGCGGGGCCAGTCCACGCGTGGGTTGATCTTCTTGGCGAGGCTCGCCGGCATGGCGATGCCGAGGTCCTTCACCGACACGTGACCGAGGTAGTAGTCCTCGCGCTCGAGGTTGCTCGTTCTGTGCTCGCGCCAAACGGTCATGAGCTCGCGGACGAGCGCCGCGTCCCCCGGCTCCAAGCCTGCGGCGGATGCTACCTGCCCCGCCAGTTCCATGTTCACTGCTGCCATCAGAAGCTGGCCTCCTGTTCCCTTCGCGGGTCTCGTTTCGTTGTTCTAGCCGCCCAGAGGGCGAGCGATGCGGACTCGATGGGGGCTGCGATGGAGTCGGGGCCGTCCGCGAAGCCCCAGCCGTCCCTGCCGATGTCGCGCTTGAGCGACTTGCGCGCCGAGTCGTCGAGAGCCGGCGACTCGATGTGCGAGAGCGTGCCCGAGTCGACCTCGTCTTTGAGCATCGACGCCGCAGCCTGCACGATTGCCGGGGTTCCCATCTCGAGTGCGCACTTGCTGAAGCCGCCGTCGAGCATTCGCCGCTTGAGCGCGTCCGCTCCGGACTTGCCGTCGATGCAGACGCACGCGATCTCGTCTCGGTTGCGCAGGAGCATGTCCGAGATCGCGACCGTTCCGCCCGAAGCGCCCATCACGTCGTACAGCTCGACGTAGGACGGTCCGTCCCTGTCGGCGAGCGCCCAGGACACCGCGGCGCGGGAGCCGTCCACGGAGAACTTCACGCCGAAGGCGAGCTTTCCGTCAGTGGGCGCTGAGTCGCGCCGGCACCCGTCCCACTTCTTGGAGGACAGGGCGTAGAGGAGCGAGCCTCCCGTCTTCGCCCACCATCCGAGTCGCTCGCGCGCGAACACGTCAGGCTGCATCTGCTCGGACTCGCCCTTGACTGCCTCGTAGTTGAGCACGGTGCCCATGGACGGGTTGTACTCGTACCAGCGGGACTCGTCGTGGACGTCGCCTATCTCGTCCGCGCCCCACTCTATCCACGCCATCTCGGACTCGCCGCCGTGCACGCCGTCGTGGAGGTCGCGGAACACCGTGCCGACGTTGTCGGGGCCTGGCGGCGTTCCGAGGTAGATGGTCTGCGGGTTGTGCGTGGCGCTGGCGGAGATGGCGGGCAGCGATGCCGCCTGCTGCTTCTCGGTCAGCTCCTGCGCCTCGTCGTAGATGAGCACGTCGTAGGTCTTGCCTCGCGCGAGCGAGTCGGTGCGCGTCGTGAAGCGGATGAGGCCGCCGTTCCTGAGCCTGATGGCCTGCTGGCCGTTGGTCTTGCGCACGGCGAGCAGCAGGTCGTGCAGCTCCTCGTTGTCCTCGTCCTCGAATGGCTGGGACAGCTCCTGGAACATCTGGTCGGAGGTGTCGCCGTGCTGGCAGGTGTACAGGATCTTCTCGCCGTTGAGCGCGCCGTAGAAGCACCTTGCGCGCACGACCCAGCTCTTTCCGTTCTGGCGCGGGACGGAGATGCCCAGCGTGCGCAGCAGGTACTTGTCGCGCGCGTCGCGGGCCAGCATCGCGTCGAGCAGGTACGGCTGCCACGGGAGCGGGTCGCCGAAGTACGCGGTCGCGAGCTCGCAGGCCATCTCGCCGTCGCCGCTGAGATCCTCCGGGACGTTAGCCTCGTATGTCGGCGTCTGCCTGGGCTCCATCAGGCGCCCGCCGCCTTGGCCTTGCGCTCGCGGTCGGCGAACATGAGGCTCAGCACCCTAGCGCCATCGCTCTGCGGACGCGCCTGCTGCACCTGGATGGGCACCGCCTTGCGCGACAGCCCGAGCAGCTCGTTGAGCGCGCGTATCTCGGCGGTCGCCTGCTTGAGCACGGACACGGCGGGGTGCGGGCGCTCCATGATGGCGTGCCTGCCGTTCTTCGCCTTGACGGGCTTGTAGCCGACGGGGTCGAGCACCTTCACGGACTTGCCCTTGCTCATGGCATCCTCCGCGGCCTTCGCCACGGCGTGCCAGTAGCACAGCAGTGCGAGGTTCGGCGCGTCCTCGTCGGAGAAGCGCCCCGATGCGGTGACGCTCGCCCAGATCTGCGATTGATAGTCGTCGGATGCGACCGATTCCGGCATCTCCGGCATCACGGCCTCCTTTCTCGTGCCCGCATTGTGCGATGCGGGTGAGATTCGCGGCCTACCCCCGCCCTGGGGCCATGGGGCGGGGGGAAATCGGTACTGGCAGCGTTGGGTGTCCGTGCACCCCCGGGGAGGGGCGATGCCCCCGCCATCTGCGGCTCAGCGCCCCAGAAAAGCAGTGAGGCGCAGCCGAGCAAACGACCGCGCCTCCAATTAGGCTTTTCAGCCTCGCCTATTCAGTTGTCCATAACGTTCAGAACAGCCTCGTGCGCCTTATCTCGACGGGCCTCGCGTCGCCCGGCATGTGCTTGCCCTTCCTCTGGTTGCAGATGCGGTGCGCCGCGTCGAGGTTCGCGTAGTCCAGCACCGCGCCGCCCCTCGCCCTCGGCACCACGTGGTCGGCCTCGAAGCTCCACGGCGTGCCGGGCGGCAGGCTGTAGTCTATGGGCTGTCCGCATATGTGGCACGGCCTGCCCTCGGCGCGGAGCCTCGCCTTGAGCTTGCGCTCGGCGTTGCCGTTGGAGCTCCACGTCATGCCAGGCGCTTCCTCACGAGGTAGTCCTTCTTCACCGACAGGGTCGGGGTCTCGTCGGTGCTTCCTATCTTGATGGTGAGCGTTATGGGCGGCAGCACGAACCTCTCGTCGATGTCCCCCGCCACGTCTTCCGCCATGGACTCCAGCAGGGCCGCGGCGTCGCGGAGCTGCCGCGCCACCCTCTCGCCCGCACTCATGCGACCAGCCCCACGACCAGCTGCATGCACCACAGCACTGCGGCGACGCACAGCAACACGAGCACCGTCATGATGAGGCACCCGATGAGCCTGCCGATCAGCCTTCCAATCTCGTCCATTCAATCCTCCAATCCCACCCGCACGCCATGCGCACGAGAACGGTCAGAACCACGACGAGCGCCCATGCGGACCTCGCCGCCCACGCCAGCAGCGCGGTGAGCGCCGCCAGCGGCATCAGCCACAGAACATGGCGCACGCTTCCTCCTGCATGTCCCTCATGTGGTCCGCTATCCACGGGAGCGCCCAATAGGCGACGTCGCCCGGCTCCGCGTCCGCCCCGTCGAACTTCTCCCGGAAGGCGTCGTCGAACTCCACCTCGCAGATGCCGTAGTCGCAGCAGCACTCGTACATCTTGATGCACTCGGCGCAAGTGGGCTTGCCCTCGCCGAAGTGCCTGTCGATTGCCGCGCCGGTGCATCCGTCCGGGAGGTTGTAGCCCGGATCACAGCTTGCCCCCAAGGCGGATCACCTCCTCGCGGTACATCTCGTACCGTTCGATGAACCTGTGCGGGTTCTCCGCGATGACGTCGAGAACCTCAACGAGCGCCATCTTGCCCAAGGGGCGCTCGCCGTCCGTGAGCTCGCTGTCAGGCACGTCGATGATGTGGCGCTCGATTATCTCGAATCTCATCTCTCCACCTTCTTCCTCACGATGTCGCGCGGGTCTTCGCCCATCGCCTCCGCCAGATTGAGCAGCAGGTTCATCTTCACTTCCCTGCCGTTGCTGATGGCATGGCTCAGGCTGCTGAGGTTCACCCCGGCGGCGCGCGCCAGCTGCTTCAGCGGGACGTGGTTGTCGATGCGCCAATGGGCGATCTTGTCGGCGTCCAGAACGTACTCGGTCGCCATCACCTGCACCTCCCCTCGCGCTTGAGCGTCTCCACGTTGCGGCGGGACCTCTTGAGCGCGCGAATCCGGGCGCGCCTCCATTTCGGGTCGAGCCTCTTGCAGAGCGCCCTCGCCTCGCGCCTCACGCCGCGCAGCACGGGCACGAGGGCCTCGTTGAAGCTCGCCACCGCGTTGGCCATGATGGCGGCCGCGGCCCTCGCGGCGGGGCCATCCGGTCTCCGCAGGTCGACGGACGGCGACGGCGCCGGCCTCATCTCGTCAGCCATGCCGCACCTTCCTCCCGCACTGCGGGCAATAGTTCCAGACGCCGCTCACGCGGTAGTGCTCCTCGTCCTCGACCTTGCAGCCGCAGACCGAGCACAGGAAGCCGTTGTCGCACGAGTCCTGGACGCTCCCGTCGTAGACGTTCTCGCACTCGCCGCGGTCGACGAGGTCGGCGAGATAGTCGAATACGTTGCCCTCCGTATAGCCGACGCACTCGAGCACGCGCTCGAAGATGTCGAATATGAACGGCTCGAGGACGGTCCTCGGCAGGCTGTTGAAGAAGCCCCTCGACCCGCGCAGGCTCGCCGCCGCCTCGCGGCGCTGCTCGTCGCTAATCATCAGTCAAATCCTCCCCACACCACGGGCAATACCGTGGGACAGTCTCGAACTCGGTCCAGCTCGTGATGTACGTGTCGTCATGCTCGTAATGCACGACGCCGAAGACGAGGTCGCACCTAGGGCAGTGGACGGCGTCGACTGGGTCGACGTCCCCTATCGCGACCATCTCGTTGGTGTAGACCAGCTTGCGCGGCTTCCACTTCTGGTGCGACGGGGTCGCACCGCACGTCGGGCAATCGACCGGCCTTGCGAACTTAATACGCTTCATCTTCCACCACCACCGCCCCGCAGACCGGGCATGAGTACCAGTCGACTGGGAACGCCTCGGAGGTCACGACGAGCACACCGTCCGGCCTGTCGCCGGGCACCAGCACGCGGCACCCGCACTCTGAGCACTTGAATGATTCCTTGGTGTAGTCGGCGACGTTGTGACATGTCGGACGGTCGATTAGGTCTGCAAGGGCCGCGTACGTCTCGTTCTCAACCTCGTGAATGAACTTGCCGTCCACCTCGACGCCGATTGAGTTTGCAATCACGTCGAGTGAATCAACGTGGCGGTATGCCCCGGTCGATGCTTCGCGCAACTCAGCCACCGCTCGCTTGCGCTCCTCGTCGTTAATCATCGTCTCCCCCTTCCGGGTCAATGAGATCAGCGAGCTTATCGAGGACAACATCGAAGTCATGGTAGTCCTCGAAGCCGACCACCACCTCGGCAAGCTCGTCGAAGAACTGCTCCTTGTACTGGATGGAGTGGCCGATGGTCAGGTGTCGCAGGTTCTCAGCCATCTCGCGTCGCTCTTCGCTAGTGAATGTCATCGAAACCAGCTCCAAACATACAGTCGTAGTCGCACTCCCAGGTCTCTCCGTCGCGGCTCATGGTCGCCCCGTACCTCGGAGTACCGCCGGTATCGTCGCCCCAGAAGCGGAAGTACCATCCAAGGAAGTCGAACTCCTCGTCGTACTCGTCTGCGGCGTACCTCGTGTCGCCGTACTCCTCGTAACCGTCCCACCCGAACTTGCGGGAAAGGTCATCGAACGTGTATATGGTCGGCTTGTCCTCGCCGTCCTCCCACTCGTAGACCTCCGGCCAACCCTGCTTGTAGCACCCGACGCGGACATTGCCGTCGCCCATGACTCCATGGTGCGAGAACTCGAACCACTCGAATCCGTCATGGTGCTTCATGATGTTCGCGTACACGCGGAGTCCAGTAGGCAGGGAACCCTCGTCGGTGTCGTATACGCCTACGTCCTCCTTGTCGGTTCTGCGCTCGCCGTTGAGGTACACGAACGCGCCGTAGTCGCTGTATGCCATGGCTATACCTCCTTCGCCGCCGCCTCGCGGCGCTTTTCATCGGTAATCATTCGTCCACCTTGGATATGGCCAGCGCCACGTATTTCTGGGCAAGGCCCTCGAAGTCGTCGAGGATGTAGTCGATTCGGTAGACTTCACCGTTGAGCGGATGCCTGGCTGCTTCCCCGACGGCGTAGCCTTCGTTCGTGACAACGTCGAATACGATCTCATCGCCGACCTTGTAACCCCGGTCGTTCTTGCGAATCTCGAACGTCTTGGTGCCGTTCAGGACGGCGTCGGCGTATTGCTCTTGAATCTTGAGCCTGTGCGTCGCCATCAGGCCTCACCCCTCAGCTTGCGGATGCGGGATACGATGTCCTCAATCACTTTCGGAGAGCAACCAGTTGTTATATTGCTGAGAGAACAACTTTGACAGGTTCCATCCTTGCTGAAGTACGTGCAAGCGGTGCCTTCTGCGACGCATTTGTCCAAGTCCTCTTCGAGCTTCTCCCAGCTGTCTGGCTGGGTGAATCTTAGCGCTGTCGTCATTGGGGTTCCCAACCCGTCTAAACGCTCGACTCTCCAGAAGCATTCATTCGGGTTGTAGCGGAACGCTCGAATGCTGACCGGGACACCGCCGGCGTCGTATAACCTCTTCGTGTTCAGCGGAATCTCACGCCCTTCGGCGTCCCTCGGTAGCTCAATCATTCGGAATCACCGGAAAGACGGTTCACACGCGATACGATGTCGGCCATCATGGCATCGAGGCAATCCATCTTCCCGTGGCTGCACAGCCGACAATCGTTGCAGTACTCGCCACGGTCCTTGTCGTAGTGGCACGGCATGTCCCTGCAGCCTTTGCCGTGCACATCCCACACACGGTTGAGGTCTTCCGCGAGCTGCTTGAGGCTGTCCGGCTTCTCGAGGTACATGGAGTTGGCAGGTAAGTGGTACACCATGTACCCAGTCCCGTAGGACTCGGCTGTCCATTCGACCTCGTGTGTGATCACATCGAATCCGAACGTGAACCTGTTCACCTCGTACCCGACGCCTATGTTGTTGTACAGCACCTTGGTGTCCAGCGGAATCTCGCGGCCCTCGGCATCTTTTGGTAACTCGATATTCAACATTGCCATCACCTATCTAGCCCCAGCAGTACAAAGGACATGTCGCGGCAGATGCGGATGCTGCCGGGCGTCCTCACGGTCATTAGCTCCCCGTCCTTGCACATCCTGTAGACGGTCCTCAGGCTCACGTTGAAAGCCTCGGCCCATTCGTTGGGCGTTGCATACTCGGGGATCGTGGATGGGGTCACGCCCTTGGGCATTTCGATAATTGCCATTAGTCCTCCCCGGTCTCGTAGCTCGCGTCGGTCCAGTAGTTGCACCTGGCGAGCCCCTGCGTGCGGTGCACGAACTCCGGGCGCCGCCCGCACTCGTACTCGGTGCGCTCCACGCCGTGGACGGTGCGCAGCACCGTCGCGCAGCAGTGCAGACAGTTCTCACAGCGCTCCTCCCGGAGTCCGTCCGCATAGATGTCCGGCCTCTCGTTCCCCGTCATCTGTATCCCCTCTTCCCGTACCTTCCGTCGTTCACCATGTTCCTTACGTGGCGCCGCATGTCCTGCGCCGCCTGGTCTCCCTCGGGCGGCAGCTTCCGCCCGCTCGCGCACTCGACGCAGTGGACGCGCCAGCCGCCGCGGTAGCGCTCGAAGTGCCCGAACCCGGGAGGCGTCCACCTGCCGCACTCGCGGCAGTAGCCGCCGTAGACGTTCCTAGCCATTCCCCTGCTCCTTCCTGTAGACGTCGCTGGCCATTGATTCCGCGAGCTCGCGCATGTCGGTCACCTCGGCGCACTCCGCGCCGAAGAACATTCCGAGCTCGCTCCTCTTGTGCCTGTCGCACCGGTAGGCGCGGCAGATCTCGGGCCTCGCGGCGTAGACCGCGCACTCGCGCCCGTCCGTGAGGTAAGGGCACAGCAGGTCGTACTCCGCCCTGGGCTCGGCGGGCTCGATCCCGTTCCGGCGCACGTACAGCTCGAGGCGCACCCGGTCGAACGGGCTCACGGGCAGGAAGCGCGAGCAGCACTCGCCGCAGCCCCTGCAGTCGCCCGAGTACAGGTCGGTCACGTCGTCGCTCTGGAGCCCGGCGTGGATGGCCGCGGCGATGGCCTTCTCGTCATTCATCGGCCCGCCCTGCCGCTCCTGTCGGGCACGGCGGCCTCTTCTCGGCACGCTTGGCCACCTTCTTGTCGTAGATCTTCTTGAGGTCCCGGCGCATGAACCGGGTGAACTCCTCCTCGCCGACGTCGTCCGCCAGCGCCACATATCGCATCGTGGCACCATTCGTCGAAGTCGAGCAGCCTTCCGCTGAACGCGCTCTTGACGTCCGTGACCTCGGCGTATGTGAAGCGGGTCAGCATCTCCTCGCGCATGACCCTGTCCCCGAGCGCCTCGACGGGCGTCTTGGGCCGGCTGATGATCTGTCTGTAGCCGTTCGCCATCTTTGTCATGGCGTCGAGCTGCTTGGCCAGCTTGTTGTTCTCGGCCACGAGGCGCTCGTTGCGGCGCTGCTCGTAGTCGAGCTCGGCGAGCACGTACTGCTCGCAGTTGGTGATCTCCATCGTCATTTCACCTCTCGGATGATCTCGTTGCCGTATCGGTCGGTGATGGCCCAGTAGCCGAACATGTAGAGGTCGGGGCTGTGCGGCGGGTACTCCCTGAGCAGCGTGCCGGACCACCATGCCTCCTCGGCCGCCCCGGTGCGCCATACCCACTCGGCGTGCAGTCCGCCGTCGTGGAACTTCCCGTGGCACCCGGTCGTGCCGGAGCCGCACAGGGCGAACAGCGGGCTGCGCAGCTCCCACACCCCGTTTGGCGTGACGAGCCTGAACGTCTTCCCCCACGAGCGCCTCGCGACGTGGTGGCAGTTGCAGGCTCGCCGGCCGCACACAGCGCACCGGGCCTGCGTCGGCTCGTATGCCGCGCCGTGCGTGTACCTCGCCCCGAGGTGGGGCTTGCCGTACAGCTCGGCGCGCTCCTTGGACCAGCTCCTGAGGACTCCCGCGTCGACCGTCATCGGGGCCTCCCCTCGCACGCGGCGCGTGCGGCCAGCAGTCTCTGAGCGTCCTGGTACAGCCCGAACCGGTCCCTGCTAGCGGTCGTGCCCCGCGGGGCCTCGACCTTCGCCGGGTCGATGCCCGGGTGCTCGGACGCCCACCGGCGCTCCTGCTCGGCCAGCGCCTCCTCGGGCGTCCTCGTGAGCCTGAACGTGGCGGCCTCGACCTCCGAGGCGGTGGGCTTGCCGCGGCTGCGGGCCTCGGCGTCGAGCTCGCGCTGGCGGCGGTGCCACTGCCGGGCCTGCGGCTGCCAGTCCGAGATCGGCATGCCGTTGGACTTGCGCCAGCCCTGCGACGCGTAGAAGTCGAAGAAAGCCTGCGGGTCGCCGTTCAGGCAGTTGGCCCCGAAGTACGCGGCGACCTCCTCGGCGGTCGGCGGCTCGAAGCCCTCGGGCGCTGCGCACGCGTCCGCACTGCCCTGCACTGGGATGGCCTGGCTTGGTATGGACTGGTATGGATTGGTATATAAGGAGGGGTTTTCAGGTTCCGAAACCCCCGTTTCGGTAGTTTCCGAAACCCCGAAACCCCCGTTTCCGTTTTCCGAAACCCCCGTTTCCGAGGTTTCCGTATCCTCCGAAACCCCCGTTTCGCCCTTGGAGTCCTTGCGCGGTCTGCCGCCCTTGTTCTTGTTGCGGGCGGCGAGACTGTTGTCGATGTCCTCTCGCAGGCTCTCGAACACGGCGGAAAGCGCCCAGTCGGCGAACTCCGGCTCGACGCCGTTGGTGCCGTACTGGATGATGGCCCAGCACAGCTCCCCGCGCGGCCCATCCGGCACGCGCTCGAGGGCGGCGGTGAGCTTCGGGAACCACGTGAACTTGCTTGCCATCAGAACCACCCCCAAAGAAGCGAAGAGAAGAACAGGAAACCCGCGGAGAAGGAGGCGGCGAACAGGACCGCCTCCCAGTGGTCGCGGATGGTGTCGAGCAAGCGCCCCATCAGAACGGGATGTCCTCGTCGTACACGTCCAGCTGCTGCTGGGCGGGCTGCTGCGGTGCCGGCTGCGGCGCCGCCTGCGGGGCCTGCTGGTAGGCCTGCTGGGCGTTCCACTGCGGCGCGGGCTGCTGGGGCGCCGGATGCGGGGCGTACGCCTGCGGCGCGGGCTGCGGCGCCTGTCGGGGCGGGTACGCCTGCTGCTGGTAGCCCTGCGGCGCGTACTGCTGAGGCGCCTGCTGCCCGTTGGGGTTCTGGCTCATGAGGACGACCTCGTCGGGGATGATCTCGACCTTCGAGCGCCTGCAGCCCCCGTTCTTGTCCTCCCAGGAGCTGTAGCGAAGCTTCCCCTCGATGGCGACCTTCATGCCCTTGCGCAGGATGCGCGAGAGCGCCTCGGCGCGGTTGCCGAACATAGTGCAGTCGATGAAGTTGGGGTAGTCCTCCCACTCCCCCGTCTGCTGGTTGCGGCGGCGGTCGTTGACGGCCACGCCGAAGCCCAGTACCTGCGTGCCGCCCGGCGTGACGCGCAGCTCGGGGTCTCGGGTCAGATTGCCCGACACGACCACTCTGTTGATGCTCATCTGTATGTCTCCTCTCCGCCGCTCGTCCATGTCCTCTGGATGTCGGCGTCCACTGTCTTGATTCGCAGCTTCAGCGCCATGATCGCCTCGCTCGATGCCTTGTAGAGAGCTTCGGCGCAGTCACGCAGCTGCTTCTTCTCGGCTATCTCCTCGCGCCCCCGGCACAGGTCGCCGATGATGGTCACCGGCGTGCCCTTGGAGCGCTCCTCGAGGATGGCGATGCGCAGCGCCTTTCGGTAGTCCGCCTCGTTCTCGGCGTACTGCTGGCCCGTCCGCCTGAGCGTGTCCAGCTCCGCCATGAGGCGCTCGAACAGCTCCTCGCGCTGCGCGTACATGTCCTGCATGGCCTACAGGACGCGCCACGTAGGCGTGGCGCAGCAGCCGGGGTGCTTCTTGAACTCCTCGTACTGCTCTTTCGACTCGAAGGCGTAGGCCGTGCCGCAGGCCTTGCACTTCGCCGTGAAGCCGCCGCTCTCGGGCGGCTTCTTCTCGGGCCTGTCCGAGAGCGCGTCCGGGTCGCTCTGCCCGTCGATGGCGAACAGGCCGCAGAGCGCGTACTTGCGCGCGTAGCTCGACGCCATCCCGGTCACCTGAGCGTCGTCGGAGCCACTCTTGTGCTCCGCCTCGCGGGCGTAGGCCTTGAACTCCTTCTTCTCGCCGTGCCCGTCCACGAAGAACAGAGTGCACGTGGCCTCGACGTAGTAGCGCTCGCCCACCTTGCAGATGCTGTCATGGAGCGTGAACGCCACGCCGGCCTCCTTGCAGGGCTCCTTGAGCGCGGCGACGATGTCCTCGAACGAGCGGTAGCTGAATTTCGCGAAGGCGTTGTAGCGCGCCTTGGGGACGGTCACGGAGCGCTGCACCTTGGCTATCGCCTGGGAGAGCGTCATCTTCTCGTCGTCCATCTAGCACACCCCCTTGCACTTGATGGTGCCGGTGATGCCGCGCTCGCGCAGCGCCGCGGCGAGCAGCTCCATCTGCGAGCGGGTCGCGGACGGGATCTCGACCGTCCACGCGCAGGACAGCTCGGGGCGCGCCGCGGCGGCGGGTTCCGCCCGGCGCCTCGGTACGGGACGCGGCGCGGGCTTGGACTCGACCGCCTCGCGCATGGCGGCGATGCGGGCGTCCTCCTCGTCGGCGGCGCGGGCGGCGTTGAGCGCCGAGCCCAGGTCGAGCGTGCGGAACAGCTCGCGCTCGGCGACCTCGTAGTGGGCCATGGAGTCGCGCTGCGCCTTGAGCGTGTCCCAGTCGCGCGCGACGGCGGAGACCTTCTCCTCGAGGGCCTTCTTCGCCTTGACCTCGCCGAAGGACTTGTTGAGCCACTTGTCGTCGTGCAGGCGCTCGTAGGGCACGACCGGCGCGAGGAGTTCGGCGAACTCCCTGTAGTGGGCCTCGAGCGCGGCCCTCGCCCCCGCCCTGCGCCTCTCCTCCGCCTCGTCGAGCTGTGCCTTGATGCCGTCCGACGCGCCGTCGATGATGGACGTGATCTCCTTGCAGCGCTTCTCGAAGGCGGCGAGCGGCTTGTTGTACTCGCGCTTCACGGCCTTTCGGCGCTCCTCTATCTCGTTCTTCAGGCCGTTGAGGTAGGAGCGGTCGTTCTTGGCCTCCTTGATCTTGTCGGCCTTGGTGAGGTCGTAGGTCGCGCCCTTGTAGAGCTCGACGGTCTTGCGCACGCGCTTCTCGAGGGCGTCGAAGTTCGCCTCGATGGACGAGGGCGCATAGGTCACGATGAGCGACGACGCCTCCTGCTCCTCGACGACCTCCGCCACGACCTCCTCGGCCCTGTTCTTCTCGGACATTACCTGACCTCCTCGTTGAGCATCCGGTTGTACTTCCTCTCGGTTATCGCCTCGTCGATGACGGCGGCGTGCTCGACGATCCACTTGGACAGCCTCTCGCGCGCGTCCAAGAACCTGTCGAACGCCTCGTCGGACTTGGTTATGCCATAGATGGTGAACATCGCCTGCTCCTCCGTGGCGAGCTCGGCCAGCTCGGCGAGCATCCCCTTGTAGTCCTCCATCACTCGGTCACCTCCCCGTCGTGGCTAACGAACAGGATCTGCGGCTGCTTGCTCTGGATGGACAGCCAGACCTCCTCGCCGCTCTTGCGGATGGCGTCGAACGCCGCGCTGTCCTCCGTGTCGACCTCGAACTGCAGGACGGCGACGCCGCCCTTAACGGTGGCCTGCTTGAACTTGGCCTCGATCTCCATCGGTATGTTTGTGCTCTCCATTGCTATTCCTCCCTGCCTGCGCCCGCGAGCATCGCCGCGAACGTCTCCAATGTCATGGTCACGAACTGCTCGCCGGGGATGGCGGTCCCGCGGCGCTTCCAGACGACCACGCCGTAGTCGGCCCCGCGGTTCCTGCGCTCGGTTTCCGCCTCGCGCAGCCACTTGGGCAGCTCGTGCCTTCCCTGGTAGTCCTTGCACTCGATTGCGATGCCCCGCCCGGCCATCGACACGCCGCGGATGTCGCCCGTGTCGTGCGAGCCGGTCTTGACCTGCCTGTCGATGTCGGCCCCCAGCCTCCCGGCGAGGTAGTCGGCGACCAGGCGCTCGAACCTCGTGCCCGCGTCCTTGGCGGTCCTCCTGCTCCTACTCATCGACGAAACCGTCCGATTTCGAGCGGTGCTTGTTGAATGCGTGCCTCAGGTGCGGGTAGCGCGCCTCCATGATGCGGGCGAGGCTCGGCGCGAGGCCGTTCTTCACGCCGACGTGCAGCTCGTTGCGCACCATGTGGATGAGGTAGTTGATCGAGACGTAGCCCTTGCGGTTGAGGCGGGTGGCCTGCTCGACCATGAAGTCCCACGCCCGCGGGTGCTCGCCTATCCATGCGCGCGCCTCGGCCATGTCCTGCTCGCCGTCCGCGCCGAGGCCGAATATCTCGAGCTGGTTGCTCATCGGCTTCTGGCGGTATCTCTCGTCGTTACGCATTGACGGCCCCCGCCGCGCATGCGGCCTTGGCCGCCTGGACCGCGCCGTCCATCGTCGGGAGGACGAAGACGGTCAGGATCGCCGCGAACAGGACCGCGGCGGCGATGAAGCCGACCATGGCCCCCGCCCTGAACGCATCGGAGTCGAGCTGCTCGCGAACGGTCGGTCGATATGACTTGGGTGCTATGATGGTCTGAGCCTCATGTCTGGGGCTGTTTCGGCGAGTGCTCGCAAGTTGGTAGCTGGGGGCGCTCGCTTCTTTGTATGTGTACATCTTGTGTTCCCTTCTGATGTTTCCGCAGGTAGATGCAGGTGTGGCTTTTAGGGTGGCTATTTTGAGACTTTTTTGGCGCGGCTCTTGGCGCTGTAGCACCTCTGCCGCTCCCTGTCGTTCCGCTTGGCCCTCGCCGCCTCCTCGCGCATCGCGTTGGCCTGCTCCCTGAGGTCTGCCACGTGGCCCTCCTTGGTGCACTCCGCGCACCAGCCGTTCGCCTTGTTCAGCGGCTTGAACGTCGTGCGCCCGCACTTCGGGCACATCCAGCGCTGGCGGAGCGATATTCCGCATCTGCGCGCCTGCCACTTGACCGCGTCGGTGCTGCGGCCAAGCGCCTTGGCTATCTCCCTGGCTCCGTCGCCGGCGTGCTCCCTCAGGTACCGGATCTCACGTGTCGACCATGGCCTCACTGTCTCTTGCTCCCCTCCTTCCTCTCCCATTCCCGGTACGCCGCCCGAAGCGTCGAGCACATGGTGTCGAGCGCTATCTCGCGCGGGGTCTTGGGCTTACTTTCGCTAGGGTGCGAGTCGGCAGACTTCATCACTGCTCACCTCGATAGCCTTTGCGAGCTTTCGCGCCTCTGTGATGGTGATGTCGGACTCGCCACACACCTTCTTGTTGAAGGTGACGAGCGATACCCCGACGGCGTCGGCAAGACTCTGCTTGGTAATGTTCAGCTCCGCAACTCGGGCTGCCACCAGACCTTGAAGGCTGTTCATCCGTACCTCCTTCCTAATCTGCATTAGGTACATTGGATACAGTAACCTAATGCGCATTAGGAATCAATAGAATGTTGAAGTTTTCCTAATTTCTGTTAGGATTTACTCGTACAGTCTTTAGATGGAGAGGAGCTACAAATGCAGCTCTCACGCGCATTGATTGACTATCTTGGCGAGCGCGGCATGAAGCAGGCCGACGTTTGCAGGGCTTCGGGGCTGTCCGACGCCCACGTCTCCCAGATTTTCAGCGGGAAAATAAAAGACCCCAAGGCCAGCATTGTCTACAAGATCGCGCACGCGATGGGTATCACGGTCGACGAGCTACTCGAGCGCGCGGAATCATACGAGGACGGCGAATAACTTTATGGGCCTGTTTAATCAACTAACGGGGAAACCAAAGGCAAACGCTCAGCAAAGCACGGAGCAACCACCAATGAACGTTCCGTTCGCTATCTGGATGCTCGCAAGAGACAGCCTTTACATCCACAGCTATTCGGCATTCCAAGATGTTCTCGCCACGCACCAACCCTTCATACCGTTCTCGGTCAAGCTCAAGCGGCAGACAAAAAGGAACATGCCCCAGAACTGGGAGGTCGAGAACGGAGCCGCGGTGATACTGGACGAAAGCGGTGTCTTGCTGGGCACAGTCAGCGCAGAGAAAATGGAGAAGCACGGCTTCATGTTCAATCGGACATATCGGGCGTTCTCCATGCCGCCGTGCCGCGATTACGCGCGCGGCTTCACCATTAGCGACAGTTACAGCATTTGCGTCGCACCTTATGGCGCATATATATAAAAAGAGCCCCGACGGCAGCGCTGGTACCGCTTTAGCCGACGGGGCATCCAACCAGTGCACCCATGCAAACTCAACTTGAAGGAAGGGTGACATACACATTATGCCAAAGAAGGCAGTGATATACGCGAGGTTCTCGTGCAACAGGCAGCGCGAGGCCTCAATCGAGGACCAGCTGCGCGTCTGCCGCGAGTGGTGCGCGCGCGAGGGCTACGAGGTCGCGGCGGAGTACTGCGACCGCGCCGTGTCGGGGCGCACCGACGACCGCCCCGAGTTCCAGCGGATGATAGCCAACGCCGGCGAGAGCGAGATCGTCCTCGTCTACATGATGGACCGCTTCAGCCGCGGCGAGTACGACGCGCCGATATACAAGCGCGAGCTCGCCACGCACGGGGTCAAGCTGGTCTCGGCGCTCGAGCAGATACCCGACAGCCCTGAGGGCATCATCTACGAGAAGCTGCTCGAGGGGCTCGCCGCCTGCGAGTCGAGGAAGACCGCCATCAGGACCAAGCGCGGAATGGAGGGCAACGCCCTCAAGTGCAAGACCAACGGCGTGCGCATCTTCGGATACCGCAGGAACGGGGATGACGAGTACGAGGTCGACGAGGCGCAGGCGGCGTGGGTGCGCGAGGCCTTCGCGCTGAGGCTTGAGCGCATGTCCATGAACGCGATAGCGCGCGAGTTCGCTCGGCGCGGCCTCAGGACGCGCAAGGGCAACCCGTGCGGCCAGGCGATGGTGCAGCAGATGCTGCGCGACCGCAGGTACACGGGCAGGTACGAGTGGGGAGGCATCGTCCGCGAGGGCGGGATGCCGGCGATAGTGGACGAGGTGACGTTCATGGAGGTCCAGGGAATCAAGTGCCGCAAGCAGCGCTCGAGCGAGAACTGGGGCGACTTCGCCCTCGCGGGAACGGCACTGTGCGCGGAATGCGGCAGGAACCTGCAGGGCGTGAGCGGCAGGGGCCGCAACAACGTGAAGTACGAGTACTACAGCTGCCCGGGGTCGTGCGTCCGCAACATCAGGCGCGAGGAGCTCGAGGGCTCCATAGCCTCGGCGCTGCGCGGGCTGCTCGGCGACCGCGGCGAGGCGCTGCAGATAGCCAACATGGTAGCGGAGCGCGCGGACACGGCCGAGGTGCGGGCGCGCCGCAGGCAGGCCGAGGACTCGCTCAGGGCCGCGGAGAGGGGCCTGAGGAACATCCTCAACGCCATCGAGCAGGGCGTGATAGCGCCGGGCGTGAACGAGCGCATAGCCGAGCTGGAAGAGCAGCAGGCGCGCGCGAGGTACGACCTCGAGGCCATCACGGACGAGCGGATTGACCCGGAGCGCTTCGCCGACTTCCTGCAGTGCGGGACGACGCTCGACGACGCGACGCTGCTGAAGGCGTTCGTGTGGCAGGCTGTCGTCTCGGAGGACGAGATACTGGTCACGCTGAACTACGACAAAAAGGGCGAACCCGCCAGATTGGACATCCAGCGGGTTCGAGCAAAATTGGAATGGTGCCCCCGGGCGGATTCGAACCGTCGACACCCGCTTTAGGAGAGCGGTGCTCTATCCCCTGAGCTACGGAGGCATGTTGCACTAGTGTAGCAGATTTACTGCATCGCAATACGTCGCATGACTAGACTTCGAAGTTGCGGTGGAATAGTTCCTGTCTGAAGCATCTAAAGCCGTATTTAGGAACTATTTCACCGCAACTTATGAGGAGCTAGTTACCTTTGTGGAAGAGGTTTTTGATAACGGAGGGGATGCTCTTGGCGCCCTTGGCAGTCACATCGATAAAGTCGGGCGAACGCACGAGCTTATCCTCGTCGACGTACTTGCGGACCGCACGAAGCGTCTCTTTGTCGTCGCGCGTCGAAAACGTAAAGTGACCGTTATCCTTGGTGAAGATGGCAAAACGCGTAATCTTCTTGGTGCCGCGCAAAACCTCGGCGGCAATATAGTCGACCTCGTCCCACGGGATCTGAATATAATCCTCGGGATTGCGCTCGTTATAGTACTCAAACGCCTTATTGCCCACCATCACGTTACCGTGGCTGGTAAGCCCCATCAGGCAGGTTGCCGGCGTTGCCAGATCGACCGTGCTGTTCTGAGATTGCGCCATGCGCGCCTCGCCCTCCAAATAAAACAATCGGACCGCATCCAGTGTACCCACCGGGTGCGGTCCGTTTCAATGGCTCAAAAGCCCTTACCTAGCAACTCTCGGTCTTAAGCCGAAACATGCTTACATGAAGCCGCAGAAGCGACCGATGATGCCGACGGCGAAGAGAGCCAGGATGATGACGATCGGGCTGACCTTCTTCTTGAGGAGCTTGCAGACCAGCAGGGTCAGGCACACGGCGGCAAGGCCGGGGATGAGCTGATCGAGGTTGGCCTGAAGCGTGGTGACCTTCATCTGATCAAGGGCGGTAGCACCGATGGAGTTATACATCGTCAGCGCTTCCTTGATACCCTCGGAACCGGAGGGCAGGCTAGCCCAGTCGATAAAGGCGCCAGCAGACTGCTTGACCGTGGAGACGATCGGGGTGAAGGAAATGGACACCCAGCGCTCGACCAAGGCGCCGATGATGAACATACCCAGGATGGAAGCGCCCTCGGTAACCTTGCCCATCAGACCGCCGGAGAGGTCCTTGGCGATGGAGGAGCCGACCTTGTAGCCAAACTCCTGCGTGTACCACAGGAAGGCGTAACGGATGATGTTCCACGCGAAGAAGAACAGCAGCGGACCGGCGATGCTACCGGACAGGGCCAGGGAAGCGCCCAGAGCACCCAGAATCGGGCGAAGGGTGAACCAGAAGACGGGGTCGCCGACACCGGCGAGCGGGCCCATCATACCGACCTTGACGCCCTGAATGGCGACGTCATCGATCGGAGCACCGTTGGCGCGCTCCTCCTCGAGGGCGAGGGTAACGCCAATGACGGGGGCGGAAACATAGGGGTGGGTGTTATAGAACTCCAGGTGGCGCTTAAGAGCGGCAATCTGGTCATCCTTGCTGGTGTAGAGCTTCTTGATCGCAGGGATCATTGCGAAGCACCAGCCGCCGTTCTGCATACGCTCGTAGTTCCACGAGCCCTGAAGGAACTGATGACGGAAGCAAACCTTCTTGCGGTCAGCCTTGGTGAGCTGAATCTTGTTCTCTGCCATATGTATCACTCCCCTCCTACTCGTAATCGTTCAGAATGTCGCCGAGCGGGTCGCCGGAGCCACCGCCCATGCCGCCACCCTGCTTGGCCAGATCCTTAAGGCCAAGGTAGATGAGGGCAAGGGAGATGCCGATGAGACCAAGGGCGATCAGCGTGAGCTGAGGGATGGCAGCAAGGACAAAGCCGAGGACGAAGAACGGCCAGGTCTCCTTGGTGGCCATCATGTTGATGACCATGGCGTAACCGACGGAAGCGACCATGCCGCCGCCGACAGCCATGCCGCCGGACAGCCAGTCGGGCATAGCGTTAAGCGCGTTGGTAACGGCCTCGGCCGGGATGACGCACAGAAGCACTGCCGGGATGGCGATACGAAGGCCCTGCATGAGGATGGCAGCGTACTGCCAGCGCTCGATGCCGGAGAAGTCGCCCTTCTCGGCGCAACCGTCCATGGCGTGAGCGATAGCGGTAGCAATGGTACGGCAGATCATGGTCAGGAACAGACCAGCGACCGACAGCGGGACGGCGACGGCGATGGCCGCGGTAACGGCCTTGGCCGAATCAGTGGCGCCGCCGTTGAGGGCGAGCACCATGATGATCGAAGAAGCGACCGAGGCCAGAGCGGCGTCAGGCGCGACAGCGGCGCCGACGTTAGCCCAGCCAAGGGCCATCATCTGGAGCGAACCGCCCAGGAGGATGCCCTCCTGAAGGTGACCGGTTACGAGACCGATAAGCGTGCATGCCACGAGCGGCTGATGGAACTGGAACTCATCCAGAATGCCTTCCATACCGGCAAGCAACGCGACAATCGCAACAAGCAGAATAGTGATTGCAGACATGTATCGGACCCTCCTTTACTATGCTTGAGCGGCCAGTTCGGCCTTAGCTTTCTTCAACATGGCGTCGAGATCCTCGGAGGAATCCGAAGGAACCTTGCGGACCTCGAACTTGACGCCCTTGGCCTTGAGAGCCTCGAGAGTCTTGACGTCGTCATCGCCCATGGCGACGGCGTTGGTGACGACGACCTTGCCCTTGGAGTGAGCCATGGAACCGATGTTGACTTCCTTGATGTCGACGCCGGCCTCGATGGCCTTGAGCAGATCCTGCGGGTTCTCGAAGAGCAGCATGGCCTTGGTGTCACCAAAGCGCGTGTCCTTGACGACCTCGGCCATCTTCTTGATGGGCACGACGTTGGCATGGACTCCCGGAGGGGCAGCCTGCTCGATCATGGTCTTGCGGAGCTCGTCGTGAGCAACGCCGTCGGAAACCACGATGATGCGGTTGGGGTTGATCTGCTTGGTCCACGTGGTGGCCACCTGACCATGAAGCAGACGGGTGTCGATACGGACGTGGGCAATCTTGATGTGCCCGTCGCCGATGACCGTTCCCGGAGGAATGGCGCCTGCAGGAGCAGCGGCGGCCGCAGCCGGCTTCTTCTCCTCGGGCTCCAGAGACTCGGGCTTGACGCGCACGCCAGCCTTAGCCTCAGTCACGAGATGTTTTGCGATCGCATGTGCAGTGTTCTTTGCGTCAAAGCGCTGCGAATATGCCTCGATGAGCATAGGCAGGTTGACACCGGTGACGATAGCCCAGGAATCGTGGCCCTCGATGAGCCCGCTGATCTGGTTGAACGGCGTGCCGCCCCACAGATCAACGAGGAAGAGCACCTGCTCCTGGTCCTCGAAGGAAGCGACTGCTTCCTCGACCTTGGCACGGAAGTCGTCGGGGCCCATGCTCGGCTCGAGCGAGACCACGGCAACAGACGGCTGATCGCCAAAGACCATCGAGCCCGTCTGCTTGATTCCAGCTGCCAAGTCCCCGTGGCTAGCAAGAACAATACTTACCATCACATAACCTCCTTTTTGTCTACGTATTTCCTACACGACATGAAAGGAGTATACCTGTTTGGATTGTGGAATTATAGCTAAATTCGCAAAAGGTTGGATTATTTGTTTAAACGTCTAAGTTTGTTACAAGTTGATTACGTTACTGCTTTTTGACTCATTACACGACAAGGCGTCGCTCATCAAGCCATGCATTTTACAGATACAAGCAGGCTGTTCATTAATATCGATTTTAGGCAAGCGCGAATGCGCTTGTACTGCCGCTATTTTGTTTAAACAGACATGGCTTGACTATTTTCGTGACTTATGGTCTATGAAACCACTCAAAATAGTTGCGGTGGAATAGTTCTTGTTTAAGAGCCAGAAGGCTGAATTTAGGAACTATTTCACCGCAACTTATAGGGAATCCTAGGCGATGTGGAGGGGGTTGGCGGCGTCGACGGCGTCGGGGGCGTCGGAGAGGCCATCAGGAGCAGCGCCTGCCGGGTCCTCGTCGGGGGTCTCGATCTGTTTGATCATGACCTCTTGGCCCTGCAGCAAATAGGTCTCGCCGCTACCGCAATGGGGACAGGTCTTGCCGTGCTCGACCGTCGCGTAGTCGCAGCCGCACGCCTCGCAATGTGTCACGGCCTCGACGGGCTCCACGATAAGCTCCGCGCCCTGCGCGATAGGCTTTTTATCTGCTGCCCAGCGCCAAGCGTCGAGCAGCAAGTCGGGAACGACGCCCGAGACCTCGCCCAACAGCAACGTCACGCTCGAAACGCGACGCACGCCATGAGCGCGCGCCACGTTCTCGACATCGCGAATGATGTGGTAAACGATCCCCAATTCATGCACTTTTTCTTCCGCCGTTCCCGTTATGGCTACTTACTTGCGACCGAACTTAATCTTGATGGCGCGCTTGAGCGCGTACTTGCCGAGGCTTGGGAGCTTTTGCTCGTATTTGACCATCGTGGAGCACTCGGGGCGGTCGCGATCCAGATGGATGGCGTCGAACGCGCACTTGGTGGTGCACAGGCCACAGCCGATGCACTTGTTGGGGTCGACGATCGAGGCGCCGCAGCCCAGGCAGCGGGCGGTCTCGGCGCGCACCTGCTCCTCGGAAAAGGTCTCAACATACTCGCTAAACGGTGCAGCCTTCTCGCGCTCGCGGTCCACGTGGGCAACCTCGCGGCTCGCGTTGTCGTAGCTCTCGAGCACAACGTCGTCGCGGTCGAGCGAGGTGTAGCGGCGCTGGTTGCGGCCGATGGTGAGCGTGGAGCCCGGCTGCACAAAGCGATGGATGGACACCGCGGCCTCGTGGCCGGCGGCGATGGCGTCGATGGCAAAGCTGGGGCCGGTGTAGACGTCGCCGCCCACAAAGATGTCGGGCTCGGCAGTCTGATAGGTCTGGGGATCGGCAAGGGCACCCTGGCCGCGGCCGAGCTCCACTTTGGAGCCAGCCAGCAGGTCGCCCCACACAATGGACTGGCCAATCGACATGACGACACGGTCGGCATCGACACGGCGCAGGTCGTTCTCGTCGTACTCGGGCGCAAAACGGCCCTCGTCGTCAAAGACACGCGTGCAGCGCTTGAAGGTGATACCGCAGACACGACCGGCCTCGTCCAAGTGAATCTCCTTGGGGCCCCAGCCGCAGCTGATGTGCGCGCCGTCCTCAACGGCCTCGCGACGCTCCTCCTCGCTGGCGGGCATCTGAGCCTCGCTCTCCAGGCAGAACATCTCAACATGCTCAGAGCCCAGACGGCAGGCGTTGCGGGCAACGTCGATAGCCACGTTGCCGCCGCCCACCACAATGGTGCGGCCGGGCAACGCGTCGATCTTGCCACTGTTGACCTCGCGAAGGAAGTCGACGGCTACGGTCACGTCCTCGGCATCCTCGCCCGGAATGCCGGCAAGGCGGCCGCCCTGGCAGCCAATGGCAACGTAGAAGGCCTTAAAGCCCTGCGCGCGCAGCTCGTCGAGCGTCACGTCGCGACCGACTTCCACGCCATAGCGGAACTCGGCACCCATCAGGCGAATGACCTCGACCTCGGCCTCGATAACATCCTTCTGCAGCTTAAAGCTGGGAATGCCGTAGGTAAGCATGCCGCCCGGGTGCTCGTTCTTCTCGAACACGACGGGCCTGTAGCCCTTCTCGGCCAGATAAAAGGCGCAGGACAGACCGGCCGGACCGGCGCCGATGATGGCGATCTTCTGGTCGAAGCCGCCGGCACGCGTCGGGGTCACCACAGGTGGGACATAGCGGGTCGCGGCATCCAGATCGCGCTGGGCGATGAACTTCTTGACCTCGTCGATGGCCACGGCGGCGTCCACACGGCCGCGGGTGCAGGCATCCTCACAGCGGCGGTTGCACACACGGCCGCAGATAGCGGGCAGCGGGTTCTCGCGCTTAATGAGTGCTAGGGCCTCGTCATAGCGACCCTGCGCCGCGAGCTTCAAATAGCCCTGAACGGCAACGTGCGCGGGGCAGGCCGTCTTGCAGGGAGCGGTGCCGGACTCGTGCGTCTCGATGCGGTTGTCGTTGCGGTAGTTGGGCGACCACTTGGTGTGGTCCCACTTGGTGGCATCGGGCAGCTCCTGGCGCGGATACTCGGGCACCTGTCCACCGGCCTTTTTGCTACAGAGCTTCTGGCCCAGTTTGGCGGCGCCGGCCGGACACACCTCAACGCAGCGACCGCAGGCCACGCACTTGTCCTTCTCGACCTTGGCGACATAGGCCGAGCGCGACAGGTTGGGCGTGTTGAACAGCTGCGAGGTGCGCAGGGCGTAGCACACGTTGACGTTGCAGTTGCAGATGGCGAAGATCTTGTTCTCGCCGTCGATGTTGGTGATCTGGTGCACAAAGCCGTTGTCCTCGGCCTGGCGCAGGATGTCGTAGACCTCGTCGCGGGTCACGTAATGGCCGCGATCGGTCTCGACCACGTAGTCGGCCATATCGCCCACGGCGATGCACCAATCGGCCGGGTCGTCGGCGCAGCCCTCACCCATCACGCGACGGCTCGCGCGGCAGCTGCAGGTGCTGGCGGCATACTTACCCTCGTATTTGTCGAGCCAGTGCTCGATATGCTCAATAGGCACCGACGTGCTCGCGGCATCGATAGCCTTCTCGACCGGAATGACATGCATGCCGATGCCGGCACCACCGGGCGGCACCATCGGCGTGGCCTTGGACAGCGGTCCCTTGGACGCCTGCTCAAAGAACTTGGCATAGACCGGGTGCTCCTCGAGCTGGCTCACGCGCATGTTGAGGAACTCGGCGGAACCCGGCACCAGCATGGGCAGCACCCACTGCTTGGCGCGCTCGGGGTTTTCCCAGTTGTACTCGAGCAGACCCGTGTAGCTCATGTCGTCGAGCATCTTCTCGATATCGGCTTCGGGCATGCCGGTGAGCTTGACCATCTCGGGCAGCGTATAGGGACGGCGCATCTTCATCTTGCAGAGCACTTCGGCCTGCTCGTCAGTCGCGGCCTCGGCAAACGACCAGTACTCGTAGCCCAGCAGCTCATCGCGATGCAGCAGACGGTTGGTGCAGTGCTCGCACAGCTTGACGATGGCCTCGCGCGGATGCTCCGGCAGCGGCGGCACGAACTCCGAACCGATGTCGGGCTCGGTGTAGCTAATCCCCGGTCCGTTGAGAATCATGGTTGTCCCTTCTCTTGCCACAGCCCGGCGGGACCGCGGCGCCCCTCTTTTTTTTGCAGGCCGGGCATGCCCCCATGCCGTTCACCCGCCATTGTTGACATTGTGTCAAAAATAGTATTGACGAACCGTCAACAATATTCAAGACTGTTAGGCGAACGGTCAGGCAAAAGAGGATGAAAGGCGGCAAAAACATGGGCAACAACACAGCAGATACCTCTGTGGTCGATACCGTTCCCGCATCCGATAGCGCGGCAAAGCGCCTGACGGGCGACGAACGCCGTCGCGAGATCCTCGATGCCGTGCGCACCGTAAGCTCCGAGCTGGGCGTGTCCCACCTATCGGTATCGGCCGTGACCAAGCGAGCCGGCTGCACGCGTTCATTGTTCTACCACTACTTCGCCGACATGGACGCCGCCGTCACCGCTGTTATGGACGAGGCGATCGACGGCTTTATCTCCGAGCTCGAGCAGTGGAACGCCGACCGCACCGTCGGTGATATCGAGGGCGCGCTCGACACCGTCGCCCCGCTCTTTAAGCGCCTGGTCGCCAGCGGCCACGAGCTGCCGAGCACGCTCACTTCAAGCAGCGGCGCGCTCTACGGCGGCTTTTTGCACAACGTGGTCCAGCGCGTGGCGCAGTATATCTGCGACACCACCGTGGTGGACTTTGTCGCCCATCATGAGCTACGCATCGACCATGTCTACGAGACGTTCTACACCCTCATCATGGGGTTGTTGATGTATATCCGCACGCACCCCGATGTGCCCGACGAGACGGTCAAGGAAATCATCGCCTCGACACTCCACATCGAGGGCTATACCGCCAAGTATCCGGAGCGCAAGCCCCAGAACTGACGACATTTGGCCAAACTGCCCGCGATCAGAAGAGGGGCCGCGGGCGTGTGAAAGGAGAGCAGCATGCTGTTCGATGTTTGGGGTAGCGATACCCTTATCCACTGGGCCGGCTGGGCCATGGTCTTTATTGGCCTGATCGTGCTCAACGAAGTCGGCCGCCGCACCAAGCTGGGCGCGGCAATCATCTTTGGCGTGGCTCCGCTGGCCATGACCATCTACTGCGTCGCCATCGCCGTGGGCGTTTCGCAAGGCGCCGAGTGGGCGCTCACCAACCCCACCCATGTGTACCAGAACAGCTGGTTCCACTACGCCAAGGTATACGCGGCGCTCGCCGGTTGCTGGGGCTTCATTGCCATTAAGTACCAGTGGGGAAAGATCGGCAAGGCGCATTGGTTCCGCGCTTGGCCGTTTGTGATCGTCGCCATCAACATCATGATCGCCGTCGTATCCGACTTTGAGAGCGCCTATCACTTCTTTGTCCTGGGCGAGTCCACCTGGGTCACCTCCGAAGGTGCTACGCAGCTGGCCGGCTGGAACAACGTGTTCAACGGCATCGCCGGTCTCATCAACATCTTCTGCATGACCGGTTGGTGGAGCGTCTACGCCTCCGAGGATCAGACCGATATGCTGTGGCCCGACATGACCTGGGTCTACATCATCGCCTACGATATCTGGAACTTCTGCTACACCTACAACTGCCTGCCCACCCACTCCTGGTTCTGCGGCTTTGCGCTGCTGCTGGCGCCCACCGTCGCCGCCTTTATCTGGAACAAGGGCGGCTGGATCCAGAACCGCGCCTTTACGCTGGCTATTTGGTGCATGTTTGCCCAGGTATTCCCCTACTTCCAGGAGGAGTCCATCTTTGTGACCCACTCCACGCTCGACCCCGGCGCCGCTACCGCGGTCTCGATCGCCGCACTGGTCGCCAACGTCGCCGCGATCATCTACATCGCCTACCGCGCCAAGAAGCTCGGCCGCAATCCCTACAAGCAGGATGTCTTTGAGGGCACCAGCGATTGGGAGAAGGCTACCGCTCGCCGCGCCAAGGTGGATTACGCACACGCCGAGTAACGCGCCCGGCGCAGACATCGCTTGAGCACGAAGCAGCATAGCCGGCTCCGCGCAACTCAACGCATTGTAGAGCCCCCGGAATGTGATTCGTTCGCGTTCCGGGGGCCTTTTGCCGCCGCGAGGATGCGGCCGAACGATGCGCTCAGGTTAAATCGGATCTTATATTTCGCACGCGCTTTATATGGCTCCATTTTTGGGTACAGTGTTGTCCCGATATTGAGCTTGGGGGATGTATGAATGATGAGACGATGGGCCAAGAGGATGCGGCCCAAGATGCAGAAGCTTGCGCTGAGGCCTTGGAGAGCTTAGACCGGATTTCACTCGATGAGATTGCGTTTGACGATTCGGGCGTTGATGTGCAGGATGAGCCGGAAACCGAGGCGCAATCCGATAATCAGGATGCAGGCGACGTTGAGCCTGCCGAGGATGAGGCAGATCACGAAGGCACCGAAAGCGAGGCCGGCAACCAGCCCGAATCCGACACGGGCGAGGAAACCGTCTTGCTCGACAGCTTGCCGGCCGAGGATTCGCTGACTCGCGAGCTTCCTGGCCTGGGTTCCGCACCAGCCGTGGACGAGACCATCGCCATGGGCGATATACCCCTGCCGTCCGTTCCCTCGGCACGCGAGGCCGAGGTCCGCCATCGCAAGATGTCGCCCAAGCGCCGCAATCTGATGGTCGCCGGTGTCGTGGCCGTCGCGCTCGTCGCCGGCGGTGCAGGCTATGCTGCCTGGAACGGATATCAGCAAGAGCAGGCTGCCGCTGTCGCCGCCAATGCCCACACGATGATGTCGGTGCAGATTGGCATGCATGCCGCGGGCCTCGACTGTTCCACTGGCTCCAAGATTCCCGTACAGGTGAGCGGTCAGGATTCTGACGGCTCCTCCGTGAGCGAAACGCTCTATGTTGACGAGCACGGCCGCGGCATCAAACTGCTGCCCGGCGATTACACGCTCTCCATCGCTGCCTCCCCCATCGCGGCCGACGGCACCATCTATACCGTCCCGACCACCAAGACGCAGGTCACCGTTAAGAGCGATGGACAGGATTTAAGTGCCCAGGCCACCTTTAAGCTCAAGGTGCCTTCGGCCGACACGGTGACTGACGACCAGATCGATGCCGCCGCCAAGTATGCCGAGGAGGGCGGTGCGAGCTCCGCCGCGGCTGCCAAAGTGCTCCAGCAGGCAGCAACCGCGCGGCGCGACGCCGCCGTCAATGCCGTGAGCGCGCAAAAGGCACAGGCGTCCCGTGATGCTGACGCTCGCCACAAGGCAACCGACCTCTACCAGCTCGATATTCCCGTCGAGTGGTACGGCAAGGTCGCAACTTGGCAAAACGGAAGCACGCTATGCATCTATCTGGGCGACGACGCCAATACGCCGCTCGTGACGCTCGTCGCGGTGCGCGAGGGCGAGAGCTTTACGCCCGATGAAGGCGATACGGTTTTGGGTGCGGCCAATCTAGGCAACGGTTATACCGTCTACGCCAGCGGCCCCGTCTATCCGTACGTGGTGCCCCAGACCATCAACGGGCGGACGCAGAATCCCGTGTCGACCTACCCCATGGATACGGCCATTGAGCTTGTCGAGCTGACGACCGGCAACCGCTATACGTATAGCCAGATCAAGAACGACCTGGTGGGTAAAGACGGCAAGGCCGATGGTGCCACTAAGCTCGAAACCGACTACCTCGCGCAGATCCTGCTGCCGAGTATCAAAGCCCAGGACTAGCCTGGCGCAGCAAGGTGCTCCCCAACCGTGATGAAGGAGCCAGGAGGTCCTGACCCCACAGGCCCATAGATGATTAGGCAAGGAGCCACTTCCATGCGGGCATAACGTGTACCACACCGTGCTCGCATGGAATATCGGTCTGTTCATCCATGGTAACGATTGCCGACTCGCCAAGATCAAACTGGGCCATCGAGGCATCAAGCGCGGCGATTTCGCGCTCGCGCGTTTTCTCACTTGCCATATCCGCACTCACCTGAATCAGGCTATAAGCCCGCATGAGAAGCGCATCCCCAGCCACAAAGTCCACCTCATGGCTTTTGCTCTTCTCTTTGATTAGCAGGCGGCAGACCGAGCCGGTCCTCACCGCGGGAGTCCTTCTTCTTAGCGCATTGAACACTGCGGTCTCGAGCCTCTGGCCCTGGTCCAATGCCGATGCGGGAGAGAATGCTCCAAACATCGCAGGGTCGACAGCGTAGACCTTAGACGCAGACCGCATGTTATTTGCCAGTGAACGCGTGAACTCCGGCACAGAAAATAACAGGTAGGCGTCCTCATAATACTCAAGTAAGTCGCTGAGCGAATTACGACTGACGGGTATCTGTCTGCTCTTGAACTCGTTGTACACTTTGTTCACTGACAGCTCTCGTCCCGAAGATGCCATACACCGCGTCAAGAACAGCGATGCCAGGCGAGGGTTCTTGACGTCGTAACGTTCAACGACGTCCATGGCGACCGTTCGCGAAGCATATTCCTGTAGCAGCTGAATCGCGTCTGCAGGCGTCTGCTCAAGTGTCGCGATGAATCCCCCTCGTTCAAGATACCCGATCAGATGATGTCGAAGCAGCGCTGCATCGCTCGGGGAAAAGGTCGCATCTGACTCGAGAACGCTCCCCGTCTTATATCGAACGTATTCCGAAAAACTCAACGGAAAAAGCTCTCGCACAAGAGAACGACCCCTGAACTCGCTCTTAAGTTCTGAGGACAGCATCTTAGAAGAAGATCCCGTCACATAGACGGTCGCTTTCTCCGTATCGACTACACGCCGCAGAAACGCACCCCATTCGGGAATTTCCTGGATCTCGTCAAAGAAAATGTAAGCGCCCTCGGTTCGAGCAACAGGATACAGCGCATAGAACGTGTCGAGCACGTCCGCCAGCAGCGATGGCTCATACGGGCGCAAGCGCTCATCCTCAAAATTGAAGTAAAGCATCCGGTCAAGCTCGACGCCCCGGCTCTGAAGCCGCCGCATCTCCTGATACAGGCGATACGTCTTTCCACAACGGCGGGCCCCCACAATCACATTTACGATGTTGTCGCGCTTTGGCTCCTGTGGGTTTCCTAGATCAAGGTCTCGCTCAAAGACCTGCGGAACCCCCTGCTGTTCAAAGTCCTTTATTTTCTGGGCGATCAAGTCGTTGAATGCCATGATTCTCCAATCTTGCTCTCTAGCTAATCAAAATTATAGCGATTCTTGATTAATTAGAGATCAAGATTATGTCTGACTTGATTAACACTTAAGCAAGTTTTTTCACTATTACTGCTCGAAGGATGCCGAGTGGCTGAGAGGGCAACCAAGCTCGAATGCGACTCCCTGGACAGTCGATTTGGGACGGGACTTTTTTGACTACCCCGTCCCAGGAAATCATCGCCAAATTAGCTACTTGATGCAACTAGCGCCAGGGGTCGGCTTCGAACAGCGGCTCGCGCTCGGGGCGGCGATCGCTGTAGGGATCGTAGCCGTCATCGTCCTCGTTCTCGGCACGGATGTAGGGGTCGCGCGGCTTGGGCGCCGGCTTAGGCACAGGCTTGGGTGCGGCGGGTGCGGCATCGGTCGCCGGCGCGCTTGTCTTGATCTCGTCTTTCATCTGCATAGCTCCTCGCATCGCATCCGTTCAATATCATCGATTGTCGCACGAAAAAGGGCGGCGGACCCAATTGGATCCGCCGCCCTTGGCGTTTAGAGACGGCTGGTAGATTTTAAGGCATGGCCCAAAACCTACTCGGCGTCGGGGACCTCGTAGGTGGCCGCCGGCGTGTTGTCGCACACGACGGTAAAGCCGCCGTCCTTGTCGGCATCGACCGTCACCTGATCGCCCTCGCGCACCGTGCCGTCGATGATAGCGGCGGCGATGGCATCCACGACCTCGCGCTGAACCAGGCGCTTGAGCGGACGGGCACCGAACACGGGGTCCAGGCCACCCACGGCGAGCATCTGCTTGGCCGCCGGGGTGATGGCAAGCGTCATGCGCTCCTTGGCCAGGCGTGCGCGAACGTCGGCAAGCTGGATGTCGACAATCTTCTCGATCTGCGCCATGCCGAGCGGATGGAACACCACGATATCGTCGATACGGTTGAGGAACTCGGGGCGGAAGGTCTGAGCCATGGCGGCGTCGACCTGATGGCGCATCTCCTCCTCGTCCTTACCGGACAGATCGGCGATGGCCTTGGAGCCCACGTTGGACGTCATGATGATAATCGTGTTCTTGAAGGACACCTGGCGACCCTGGCCATCGGTCAGACGGCCGTCGTCGAGCACCTGCAGCAGCACGTTGAAGACATCAGGATGAGCCTTCTCCATCTCGTCGAGCAAGATCACGGAGTACGGACGACGGCGCACGGCCTCAGTGAGCTGGCCGCCCTCGTCGTAACCCACGTATCCTGGGGGCGCACCGATCAGACGCTGGACGCTGAACTTCTCCATGTACTCGGACATGTCGATACGTACGAGCGCGCGCTCGTCGTCGAACAGGCACTCGGCAAGTGCCTTGGCGAGCTCGGTCTTGCCCACGCCGGTGGGGCCCAGGAAGAAGAAGCTGCCGATGGGCTTGTCCGGATCGGAGAGGCCCGCACGGCTGCGGCGCACAGCCGCGGCGACGGCGGAGACGGCCTCGTCCTGGCCGATGACGCGCTTATGCAGCTCACCCTCCAGGCCCTTCAGCTTGTCGAGCTCGCCCTGCATCATCTTGGACACGGGCACGCCGGTCCAGGCACTCACGACCTCGGCGATCTCATCGGAGGTCACCTGCTCGTTGAGACCCTCGCCGTCCTTCTGCTTTTGTGCCTCGAGCGCAGCCTCGGAATCCTGAATCTGCTGCTGCAGACCCGGAATCACGGAGTAGCGCAGCTCGGACGCACGGCCCAGGTCGCCGTTGCGCGTCGCGCGCTCCTCTTCGCTTCTGGCCTCGTCGAGCTGTCCCTTAAGCTCCTGCACGTGGTCGATGGCGTTCTTCTGGTTGAGCCAGCCGGCCTTTTGCACGTTGAGCTTTTCTTGGACCTCGGCGATCTCTTGGCGCAGGGCCTCCAGACGCTCCTTGGAGGCGTCGTCGGTCTCCTTCATGAGCGCCTGCTCCTCGATCTGCAGCTGGGTGAGCTGACGCGTGGTGGCGTCAATCTCGACCGGCATGCTGTCGAGTTCCATGCGCAGGCGGCTTGCGGCCTCATCGACCAGGTCGATGGCCTTGTCGGGCAGAAAGCGGTCGGCGATATAGCGATCGGAGAGGTCAGCAGCGGCCACGAGCGCGCTATCGGTGATGTGCACACCGTGGAAGATCTCGTACTTCTCCTTGAGGCCACGCAGGATCGAGATGGTGTCCTCGACGGTAGGCTCGCTCACCATAACGGTCTGGAAACGACGGGCGAGCGCCGCGTCCTTCTCGATGTACTTGCGATACTCGTCGAGCGTGGTCGCGCCGATCGCGTGCAAGTCGCCACGGGCAAGCGCCGGCTTGAGGATGTTGCCGGCGTCCATGGAGCCCTCGGTGGCACCAGCGCCCACGATGGTGTGGAGCTCATCGATGAACAGGATGACCTTGCCTTCGGACTTCTGTACCTCCTTGAGCACAGCCTTCAAGCGGTCCTCGAACTCGCCGCGGTACTTAGCGCCGGCGACCAGCGCGCTCATGTCGAGCTCGATAAGGTCGCGGTCGCGCAGGGTACTCGGCACGTCGCCGGCCACGATACGCTGGGCGATGCCCTCGACGATGGCCGTCTTGCCGACACCCGGCTCGCCGATGAGCACGGGGTTGTTCTTGGTGCGGCGGGACAGGACCTGAATGGTGCGACGGATCTCGTCGGTACGGCCAATGACCGGGTCGAGCTTGCCGGCGCGGGCAAGGTCGCAGATATTGCGGCCGTACTGTTCCAGCGCCTCAAACTGGGTCTTGTCCTCGGCGGACGTCACGCGGTCATCGCCGCGCAGCTCCTCGTAGACCTGCTCGATGCGCTCCTTGGTGACGCCGGCGTCGCGCAGCACACGGCCCGCCTCGCCCTTGTCCTCGGCAAGCGCCATCAGCAGATGCTCGGTCACCACAAAGCTGTCGCCCATCTTGGTGGCCTTCTTCTCGGCCTTCTCGATGACGCGGACGAGCTCGTTGGACAGGCCCATCTGCTGACCCTCGCCCGAAACCTTGGGCGCGCGGTCGACGGCATCCTGCGTGGAGCGTGCGAGCTGGGCCGGATCAGCGCCGATGCGCTCGATGATCACGGAGATATTGCGCTCGCCGGCACCGAGCAGGGCAGACAGCAGGTGAATCGGCTCCACCGCGCCGGCCTGCGCATCGGCAGCCGTGCTCATGGCGGTCTGCAACGCCTCGCGCGACGTCATTGCTAGCTTATCGATTCTCATGGAATCACCTCTCTTGGGGCGGCCGCCCTACGGGGCGGCTTCACGTTGTTCGAGAAGTATTGTTGCCAGCTTTGTGCGATCTTATACATAAATCTAAGTCTCTATATATAAGATTTTCTGAGTGTTCCCACGACATGCAAACCACCACAAAGGGGACAGACACCTTTGTGGTGGTCGCGGTCTCTACTTCTTCGCCGGACCCGTACTTCCCGATTCGACGGTCCAGGGCATCTCATCCTCGAACAGCCATGTACGGGCAGACCCACTATCGCGTGCAGCCTGCGGGTCAGGCAAGCAGGTCTGTTTATAGGCATCTTGGATACACTGGCCCATAAAATCGTTGAGCTCGGTCTGGTCGCCCTCCATGACATAGGCGACATCGCCGTCCATGATGTAGATGCCCGGACCCTCATTGTCCTCGTAGCCCGGATCGTACGAGACATCACATAACTTTGCGCCGTTTGCAGTGTCCAGCTCGATGGAAGAGTGGCATCCGCCAACCATGTCGTTCGCTTTTGCCCGATAGGACGCATATCCATACCAGCGCTTAAAGATTTTGCCCTTGAGCAGCTCGGACGCCCTGTCGATCAGACCAGAATCCGTGGTATAGCGCATAGCCCCAAGCTGAATGCGTGGATAATTACTAATGCCCAGCGCAGCCGGTTGCTCATCAAAATCAACGGTAATGGTCTCAGGCTTGTCGTCGCCGGTCAGAAGTTCGACAGATTGAGTCACAGGCTTGACCACCGGCTCCGTCACCGCAGCAGGTAGAAATGCCATACCGACAGCGCCCGCGCCAACCACAGCGATCGCAAGCGCCAAGACAATCAATCCAATACGGGCAGGACTTCTCACAGCAAAGCACCTCACAATGCAAACCCGCGCCATTTGTCCTAATGATACCGCCGGCTAACACTATCACCAAAAGAAGCCGCGCGCTCCCCACCACCACAAAGGGGACAGGCACCTTTGTGGTGGTTTTCGACGCTAACGGTCGACCATCTCACGCCATGAGATTAAACTTGAATTGTTCTCTGAACATATCCATTTCTGCCTATCCTCAACAGCTCTTTGTCTCGAGGAGCGCATATGAAGCCGTCTCATTCCACCGGTCGCAACGTCATCGCCATTCTCGCCATACCCATCGTGATGCTCTTCCTTATCGTCATCACGCCCTTTTCTTTTGGTATCGCCTCGCCCTTCGATCTTTGCGGGATGATCGACGCCGGCTCGCGTGCCACCTCGCTCTCCTTTGTCTGCCGTGGCGTGTTCTACGAATATGCAATTCCCACCGGAAGTTGGCAGTCCAAGTTACCGTTGCTCGGCAAGGTCGACGGATGCTCTCCTTATTTCTGCCTCGAACCTCAGACAATGAATTATCTGATCGACGACCAGCCCCTTGACTCCATCACCCTCGCCTACGACTACGCACCAAACACCGATGAGCGCCACATGAACCAAGTCCTCGACAAGCTGCTTGGACAGTGCGGGCTCACCGCGGAAGCCGGTCGAACCATCTATAGCAACCAGAAATTAAAGCGAACAGAACTCCGCCGTGTCGGAAAAATCAAAGGGCGAAACGGGGCCGCCTACTGGGATGCCTGGGCAACACGCGACAAGGGCGAATTCGGACACAGCACCTATATGGTCACTGTCTACACCAAAGACGGAATTAAGGACAATGTTGACGATTTCGCGTCATCCAAACTCGGCATCCCCAAAACAACCAAACCCGCCAGCCCAGATGAAATTCTGTAGAGGTGCCCATTAACATGCCGCTCAACGATCACAACAACATCGAGCTCGTCCCCACCGCCACAAAGGTGCCTGTCCCCTTTGTGGCGGTTTTCGACAAAAAGAAGCCGCCCCGATAACAGAGGCGGCATCAAGCAAGCCTATTTATTAGCGTCCCTCAAGACCCAACGAAAACGCAGCGATGGAATCGAGAACCGACAATAGCCCGTTCGCACAGATAGAGGCGGAGATTCAAGGTCAGAGTCCGGCTTAAACGGCTTAGCTATCGCACGTCACAACGTTCTCGTCGTCCTCCCTATCGTATTTATAGTGCTTACTGTGAAAATAGTGAGTTTAGTGAGAATAGTATCGCTCAAGACTCGTGAACTGAATTATTGACCTCTCGCCCAGAATGAGTGGGGCAAATATTCCTATTAGAGGTCAAATCGAAGCCCAATAGGGCCTTTTCGCCCCGTCATTTCGACCGATCGCTTTCTTTTGAATATTGTCGTAAGCTGGTATCACTTATCTTAATGAATGCATACTGTTTGCGAGGTACCCGCCGTGAAACGCTCCACCTATATCGGCCTGCTCGTCTTAGCGTTTGCGATTACCGCAGTCGGCGTAGGAATTATCTATCTCGCATTTCTCCCTGCCTCGGCAACGCAGGCGGCGGTTGAAACCGTAAGCTACCCCATCGAAATCCTCACCGATATCGTCAAACCCGATTCGATCACCGTCGATTTCGACGGTACGCCCGCAGCGCTTGGGGTCAGTAACTATCCCCGAATCGAACTTGGAGCCACGCGCTATACCCAAGATGAGCAGCTTATCGGTAAGGCAACCAGTTTACTCAAAGGCAAGACGTTTAAGCGGTGGTACGGCGCCGCAACATATCGAGCCAAGAACGGCCAAATGGTTGGCGGGTATCATTCGACCCTTGAGCTCGATGCGGCAAACGGGAGCAAATTGTGCAACGTCTCATACGACCCCGGCTGCGTGGACAATGAAGGACCGGGGGTCTATATCTCGGATGGCGACGTAATCTACGTCATGGAGGGCGACCAGACGGCAGTCGTCGATTTTATGGATCGGTGTACCGAGGATGCCTACGAACAAACCTGCGAGCCCGATCCGCAGACAGCGCGCAACAGTGGCTCGGCACGCACTTGGCTATTTGACGATGAAATAACCTGGACCCCATCGAAATAAGGACCCGCCGGGCAGGCACCTTTGTGGTGGTTTCGGCTCCGATGTTCCACTGTCTCGATCTGTAACATCTAGCGGCCCTTTTCGATCCTAGATGTTACAGATTGAGATGAAATGATCGGCGGCGATCGTTTGTCTCAATCTGTAACAACCGCTCGTCAAATAGGGGCCCAGATGTTACAGGTCGAGACAAACGGAACCACCGCAAAGGCGCCTACCCCTTCATGGTGGTTTTCGACAAAAGAAGCCGCCCCGATAACAGAGGCGGCATCAAGCAAGTCTATTTATTAGCGTCCCTCAAGACCCAACGAGAACGCAGAAATGTAGCCCGGGGCTTACCCTTTCCCGAACGCGACCCTCGCGAAGCGCGTGAGCGGGCGGGAAAGGGTAAGCCCCGGGCGGACAATTAAGTGCGTTACTCGGCAGCGGCCTTGAACTTGTTGTAGTTGATCAGGCAGCCGGCCTTGACGATGGCACGCTCCTCTGCCGTCATATCGGCAATGTAGAGCTCAATCTGCTCGACCGCACCGTCGGCGCGCACCACGTAGGCGGCGATGTCCTTTAGGTCACCGTCGAGCGCGGCACGGATACCCGGCACAAAGACATAGTCGCCCACCTCAAAGCTGGGCTCGGCCTCCATCTGGAAGGGCACCATACCCCAGTTCATCACGTTGGAGCGATAGCGCTTGGTGGCGTACTCGTGGACGATGTTGGCCAGACCGCCGATCACGCGCTGACAGCTCGCGGCCTGCTCGCGGGCGGAACCGTCACCGGGCTTCTTGGCATAGAGCATGGAGCCGTACTCAGTCGCCTTGGCATCGGCCGCGACACCCGCGCCGACCAGCGCCTCAAACACGCCCGCAAGCTCGGCATCGAGTGCCGCCAGATCGCCTGCTGCCTCGCCGGCAACGCGGCGCTTCTCCACGGCGTCGACCTCCTTGGAGCGACCCACGTAGGCCGGATCGCGACGGCTGAGCGTAAACTCGGCCAGGCCCAGCGGGTTGGAGCGGAAGGAGCTCGTCTCGCCCGAAGGAATGAGCTCGTCGGTCGTGGTGACCGGATCCATGATCTTGGAGCACACCTTGAGCAGGATATCGTCGCCGAGCGGCTCCATCGCGGGCCACGGCTTGATGTTGGGACCCTCGACCAGCTCGTCGGCAGGCTCCGCCTTGCCAAAGCCCCAGTACACGCGCTTTTTGTACGGCGCGTCGTCAAAGGTGTACTCGCAGGCCTCGTCCCAAGTCTCCTCGGGCAGGTCGGTCGCCGGCGTCAGGACGCCGCCGTTGGCAGCCGTCGCCGCAATGGAGCGGGCGTCCATCAGGGCCACGGCGCTCAGCTGGCCATTGCCCGGCTTGGAACCCTCGCGGTTGGGGAAGTTGCGCGTAGTGTGGCGGATCGAAAGGCCGTTGTTGGCGGGCGTGTCGCCGGCGCCGAAGCACGGGCCGCAGAACGCCGTGCGCACGATCGCGCCGGCCTCCATGAGGTCGTAGATGTAGCCGCGGCGTGTAAGCTCGAGTGCCACGGGCTGGCTCGTGGGATAGACCGACAGCGAGAACTCGCCGCAGCCGGTGTTGGCGCCCTTGAGCACGCGGGCAGCCTGGACCACGGAGTCGTAGTTGCCGCCCGAGCAGCCGGCGATAACGCCCTGCTGCACGTGCAGCTTGCCGTCGACGATCTTGTCGAGCAGGCTAAAGTGCGTCTTGCCCTCGCCGATCTTGGCGGCCTCGAGCTCCACCTCGTGCAGGATGTCCTCGAGGTTCTCGTTGAGCTCGTCAATCTCAAAGCCGTTGGAAGGATGGAACGGCAGCGCGATCATGGGCTTGATGCTCGACAGATCGACCTCGACGCAGCCGTCGTAGTAGGCGACATCGGCGGGCTTGAGCTCGCGGTAGTCGTCGCCGCGGCCGTGCATGGCCAAAAACGCGTGTGTGTCCTCGTCGGTGGCCCAGATGGAGGAAAGGCAGGTGGTCTCGGTGGTCATGACGTCGACGCCGTTGCGATAGTCAGTCGTCATGCTCGCGATGCCGGGGCCCACGAACTCCATGACCTTGTTCTTGACGTAGCCCTTGGCAAAGACGGCGCGGATGATGGCGAGCGCCACATCGTGCGGGCCGACGCCGGGGCGCGGAGCGCCCGTGAGGTAGATGGCGACGACGCCGGGATAGGCGACATCGTAGGTGTCGCGCAGCAGCTGCTTTGCCAGCTCGCCGCCGCCCTCGCCCACGGCCATGGTGCCCAGGGCGCCGTAGCGGGTGTGCGAGTCGGAGCCCAAGATCATCTTGCCGCAGCCGGCGAAGTTCTCACGCATAAAGGAGTGGATGACCGCAATATGGGGCGGAACGAAGATGCCGCCGTACTTCTTAGCAGCGGAAAGGCCAAAGACGTGGTCGTCCTCGTTGATGGTGCCGCCCACGGCGCACAGCGAGTTATGGCAGTTGGTGAGCACGTAGGGCAGCGGGAACTGCTCCATGCCCGAGGCACGCGCCGTTTGGATGATGCCGACAAAGGTGATGTCGTGGCTCGCCATGGCGTCGAAGCGGATCTTGAGCGCCTCGGGATCTCCGGACGTATTGTGTGCCTGGAGGATCGAATACGCGATGGTGCCACGCTTGGCATCCTCGGGCGTCTGCGTAATACCGCGCTCGGCAGCCTCGGCCGCAGGCACAACCTCGCTGCCGCCGCGCAGGTAGATGCCGTCCTCGTACAGCTTGACCATACTGTCTCCCACTCTGCCCGAAAGGCTCGGGCGCATAGCATACATTCATTCAATATCGTGCCATAGAACAGTTGCGAGTGGGTTGCGAATCTGCACGTTCACTTTATCTCGGTAAAGTAAAGGACGAGCCCCTTGCATCACTCTCCTAACAAGGAGTGTCCCAAAGTGCCGGCACAAAAGGAACGTCCCCAAGTGCCAAATGCCGCAAGAATGTCCCCTTTGACTAGTCATTTAAGAACGTCCCCAATGACTACCCTGCCGTATCCGGAGCAAGGCAACGCCGCAGGTAGAGGACGGACAGCGAGCGACGTCCAGAGCGAACAAGTTGGCATGAAAAAGGCAAGGCATAGACCTTCTGGTCATGCCTTGCCTTTTGAATGACAAATTGTCGCTCTGGACGTCGAGCAGCGTCGGCCCGTTACGCGGTTTGGTAAAACCGCGTAACTACAAATCCCCGCCGGCGCCCAGCAGCTTGCGCATGACTTGCTCGGGGTTAACTGAGCCGTCGCGCGGGGCCAGGGCGGTGATCTTCTTTTGCATCTTGTACTCGTGCAGCTCGTCCTCGAGCTGGCGTACGCGGGCGCGGAGCTTCTCGTTCTCGCGTTCGCGCTCCTCGGCACGCTCCTTCATATCGAGGATGCGCACCACGCCGGCGAGGTTGATGCCCTCGTCGGTCAGTTGGTTGATGAGCTCCAGGCGCTCGATATCGGCACGCGAATACAGACGCGTGTTGCCGCCCGAGCGCTGGGGATTCACCAAGCCTTTGGACTCGTAGACGCGCAGAGTCTGCGGGTGCATGCCGGTCAGCTCGGCCGCCACGCTGATCATGTACAGCGGTTTGTTCCTATTGTCCTCGGCCATGCTACCTGACCCCTTTCCGTCTCGTTATCGTCCATCATAAGCCCGTGGGCGCGGGCGTGCGCCGCGACCGCCCTAGTACGTCGCCTTGTAACGGTTGACCTTCTCGCGATAGTCGCGTGTGTCGGTCTCGCGCAGCTTGGTCATGGCATCGCGCTCGTCATCGGATAGGTTCGTGGGGACCTGCACCTTGATCTCGACGAGCAGCGCGCCTGTGCGGCCACGGTGCTTAACGTCGGGCGCCCCCATTTCCTTAAAGCGGAACTTCTTGCCCGTCTGGGTACCCGCGGGCACCTTCAGACGAACCGTCGCACCGCCGGGCGTCGGCACGTCCACCGTGCAGCCGAGCGCCGCCTCGTAGACCGAGACCGGTACCTCCATGGTCACGTCGGCACCTTTGCGCTTAAACAGCGGGTGCTCCTCCACATGCGTGGTCACGACCAGGTCGCCGCGCTCGCCACCCGCAACGCCATACTCGCCGCGACGCTTGTAGCGCAGCTTGCCGCCGTCGACCGCACCCGCAGGCACCGAGACCGTAATGGTCTGCTGCTCACCTGTCGAGGGAATGCGATAGGTGACCTTGTGCGTCACACCGCGAAACGCGTCCTCGGCCGTCACATCGACGGTCAGCGACAGGTCGCCGCCCTTGCGAGCACGGCTGCGGCCAGCGCCGGCACCGGCAGCGCCCGCAGCCCCGGCAAAGCCCGAGCCCCAATCGCTGCCCCAGGCGCCGTTGCCGCTAAAGATGCTGTCGAAGATGTCGCCCCAGCCGCTGGCACCCGCGCCGGCACCGTAGCCGCCGCCATACGCGCCGCCCGCGCCCGGCATACCGCCAAACATGAGCATCTGGTCGTACTCTTTGCGCTTCTTCTCGTCCGAAAGCGTCTCATAGGCCTCGCTGATCTCCTTAAACTTGGCCTCGTCGCCGCCGGCATCGGGGTGATATTTTTGCGCGAGCTTGCGAAACGCGCTCTTGATCTCTTTGTCGGAGGCGCTCTTGGATACGCCCAGGATGTCATAGAAGGTTTTGCCTGCAGCCATCGTAGCTCCTCTCCTGTTACGTCCGCCGTCCATGCAGACGACGGCTCATGCTTTCATATGGCACTAGGCCAGAAAGGGCCCCGGGTGTTGCCCCGGGGCCCTTCTCAATTACTCCTCGGTGCTCTCGGCCGTATCGGCCGCAGCATCCTCGGGCGCCGCTTCGGGCTCCGGTGCGGGGCGCTTCTCGCCACCGTAGGTCACCGTCACCATCGCGGAACGCAGGATGCGGTCCGCCATGCGGTAGCCCTTCTGGTACACGTCGTTGACGGTCTCGTCGTACTGCGACGCGTCCTCGACGCGACCCACGGCCTGGTGCTCGAGCGGATCGAACGCCTCGCCCTTGGGGTCGATGGGCTCAACGCCCTCGTGCGCAAACACATCGAGCAGCTTGGCATGCACCGCGTCGACGCCGTCGACGAACTGCTTAAAGTCGTCGGCAAGCTCCTGGCTGCGGGCATGGTCGATCGCACGCTCGATATCATCGACCACCGGCAGCAGCGCGGTGACGAGCTTCTCGGTCGCGCGCTCGCGCTCGGCGATACGCTCATTGGCGGTGCGGCGACGGAAGTTCTCCCAGTCGGCCTGAAGACGGGCGGTACGCTCAGTGGCGTCCTTTGCCTTGTCCTCGGCGGCCTTCTGAGCCTCTGCCGCAGCATCGAGCTCATTGCGCACGTCGGCGAGCTCCTTTTGGGCCTGCTCGAACTTGAGCTTAAAGTCGTTGTCGGCGGCTTCCTCACCGGCGCGGATAGCGGCTTCCACCATCTCGTCCTCGGTCATCGTCGCCTCCTTGTTGGAATCCTCTACCTGGTTCTCGGCAGCCTCGGCGGCCGCGGCCTCGTTGGCCTCGGTATCGTCGACGGCCTCTACGGGAATCTTCACGTCCTTCTCCTCAGAGTCAACGGGGGCGGCACCAACGGCGGCCGCCTCCGTGCGAGCTTTACGGGCGGACATGATTACTTGTCCTCGTCGTCCACAACCTCGTAGTCGGCGTCGACAACGTCATCGTCGGCAGGCTGGGCGCCGGCGGCACCGTCGGTCTGCTGCTGAGCGTCGGCGTAGACAACCTGGGCCAGCTCGTAGGCCACGGACTGCAGGGACTCGCCGGCGGCCTTGATGGCCTCGACGTCAGAGCCCTCGAGCGCCTTCTTGGCGTCGGCGATAGCGGCCTCGGCCTTGGACTTCACGTCGGCGGAAACCTTGTCGCCCAGCTCGTTGAGGGTCTGCTCGGTGGAGTAGCACAGGCTGTCGGTCTGGTTGCGGACCTCGACCTCTTCCTTCTGCTTCTTGTCCTCCTCGGCATGAGCCTCGGCGTCCTTGACCATACGATCGACTTCGTCGTCGGAAAGCGCGGTGGAACCGGAAATGGTGATCTGCTGCTCCTTGCCGGTGCCCTTGTCCTTAGCAGAGACCTTGACGATGCCGTTGGCGTCGATGTCGAAGGTGACCTCGATCTGCGGCACGCCGCGGCGGGCAGCCGGGATACCGGTCAGCTGGAACTTACCGAGCGACTTGTTGTCGCGGGCAAGCTCGCGCTCGCCCTGGAGCACGTTGATCTCGACGCTGGTCTGGTTGTCGGCAGCGGTGGAGTAGACCTCGGTCTTGGAGGTCGGGATCGTGGTGTTGCGGTCGATCATCTTGGTCATGATGCCGCCCATGGTCTCGACACCCAGCGACAGCGGGGTAACGTCGAGCAGCAGGATGCCCTCGACGTCGCCGGTGAGCACGCCGCCCTGGACGGCGGCGCCGTCGGCAACGACCTCGTCGGGGTTCACGGACATGTTGGGCTGCTTGCCGGTCATAGTCTTGACGAGCTCCTGGACGGCGGGCATACGGGTGGAGCCGCCGACGAGGATGACCTCGGTCAGATCGGAGAGCTTAAGCTTGGCGTCGCGCAGGGCGTTGGTGACAGGCTGCTTGCAGCGCTCGAGCAGGTCGCGGGTGATCTTCTCGAACTCGGCGCGGGTCAGCGTGTAGTTGAGGTGCAGCGGGCCGGACTGGTTCATGGTAATGAACGGCAGGTTGATGGTGGTCTGCTGGGCGGCGGAGAGCTCCTTCTTGGCGTTCTCGGCGGCCTCCTTCAGACGCTGCAGGGCCATGGGGTCCTGACGCAGGTCGACACCGTTCTCCTGCTGGAACTTATCGGCCATCCAATCGATGACGCGCTGATCCCAGTCGTCGCCGCCCAGGTGGTTGTCGCCCGAGGTGGACAGAACCTCAAACACGCCGTCGGCGAGGTCGAGGATGGAGACGTCGAAGGTACCGCCGCCCAGGTCAAAGACCAGGATGCGCTGGTCGGTGCCCTGCTTGTCCAGGCCATAGGCCAGAGCAGCAGCGGTCGGCTCGTTGACGATACGCTTGACGTTGAGGCCGGCGATCTTACCGGCGTCCTTGGTGGCCTGACGCTGGGCGTCGTTGAAGTAGGCCGGGACGGTGATGACGGCGTCGGTGACGGTCTCGCCCAGATACTTCTCGGCGTCGGCCTTCATCTTGGCGAGCGTCATGGCGCTCACCTGCTCGGCGGTGTAATCCTTGCCCTCGATGTCGACGACGGCACGGCCACCCTGGCCCTCCTTGACCTCATACGGCACGGTCTTGATCTCGGAGGTGCACTCGGAATACTTGCGGCCCATGAAGCGCTTGATGGAGAACACGGTGTTCTTGGGGTTGGTGACAGCCTGGTTCTTAGCGGCCTTGCCCACGACGCGGTCGCCGTCGGCACGGAAGCCCACGACAGACGGGGTGGTGCGGTCGCCCTCGGCGTTCACGATGATGGTCGGAGAACCGCCCTCGAGGACGGCCATAGCGGAGTTGGTAGTACCAAGGTCGATACCAAGAATCTTGCCCATTAGAAATTCCCTCTCTCTTGTGCGTTTGCACCGACTCGGCGGTCTGCCGAGCGGTGTTTCGGCTTGTCTTTCAGGATGTAGTGTATCCCCTTATGGGCCGGAATATACAAAATCTAAGTCAATTCATATAAGATTTCTTATTGCTGAGAGTTTAGGTTCTTAAATGTGCAGGTAGATGCGCTGATTGAGTTCTCGGCAAATCTATCGAGATCTATGTAGAGATGGCTGAGGCTTGGGTCCGAGGGTGCCTGGGGCTGCCTTGCGGAAAGCTCGTCCCGTTTTGAGAGCTGATACCGGGTCGCAGTTTCCGCTAGCGGGCCCAACCGGAAACTACGACCCGGTTTTCGGCCAAATAACGGGATGCCCTTTCCGCAGGCGCGCTCAATAGCTCGATATTTCAAGTCACCTTTAGCTAACATTTGCGCAGCTCAACGGCCCCACCTGCGCATTTTTTAGTAAACCTTGGCATACTCGGCGAACGGTATGAAGATGCCGGTCAGAGGGTATTGCAAACGGTCGCTCCCGTGGTATGTTTTTGCCCGAATCAAACCGGCGCGCATCGCCTGTAGCGTCGGTCAACAGAGAGGAAACTACCATGGCTCATCCCGTAATTGATGCCGACGAGTGCATCGCTTGTGGCGTTTGCGTCGACTCCTGCCCCGCTGGCGTTCTGGAGCTCCAGGACGTCGCTACCGTCGCTGACGAGGACTCCTGCGTCGCCTGTGGCGCTTGCCAGGACGCTTGCCCCGCTGGCGCGATCACCGAGATCGTCGAGGAGTAACAACTCCCCCACTTGCACACTCAAAAGTACACCGTGCACAAAAAGGAGGCCTCCGCATCGCCGCGGAGGCCTCCTTTTTGTGCGGATAACTAATTTGGCACCGTCGCAGGTTGAGCCCACGTCAGCGAAAACGTCCCTAAGCGAGCAAGGTGACGTGAAAGAGGAGGGAAGCGTACTTTGGGTACGCGACCGACGATTGAACGTCAGATTGCCGCTTAGGGGCGTTTGCAGCGTCGGCTAAGAGAGATCGTCTTCGTAGGGCATCAGGTCTGCTAGGTAGCCTTTTTCCTTGAGCATCGCCTCGATCTCGTCGAGGGTCTGTTCGTCCTCCGCCGCAATGCGATGGAAGTGGTAGCCGCTGGTCACCGTCAGCAGCGGGAAGCTCTTGCCGCTCTCGATATCGCGCAGATAGCGCTCAACATCGCGACGATTGCGGATGTCCAGGTCGGCCGTGATCTTACCGTACACGCGGTGATTGACGATCACGTTGAGCACGGCGCCTCCGGCGTCGACGATACTCGTGAGCTCATCGCCTGCCTGCTCCACGCTGTGGCGAACCTTGACCAAGCGCGTGGGCACGGCGGGGCTGCTGGGGGCCTCCTGCAGCACGTAGCCGCGGTTGGTCGCCACGATATCGTGCCCATCGGCGCGCAGCAGGGCGATGTCCTGCACCACGACCTGGCGGCTCACACCCACCTCGCGGGCAAGCGCGCTGCCCGAAACTGGCCCCTTGGCTCCCTCGAGCACGGCCATGATGGCACGGCGACGCTCGCGGGCGTCCATTATTTACCGTCCAGCAGACGCAGGTGCTTAAGCGAGAGGTCGAGAATCGGCGCAGAGTGCGTCAATGCCCCCGAGCTAATGTAGTCGACGCCCAGATCAGCCAGGGCGCGGATATTGCTGGCATCCACATTGCCCGAGCACTCGGTCTTGGCGCGACCGGCGATAAGCTCTATGGCGGCGGCCATGTCGTCATGGGTCATGTTGTCGAACATGATGATATCGGCGCCGGCCTCCACAGCCTCGCGCACCATGTCCAGGTTCTCGCACTCGATCTCGACCGTCGTGGTAAACGATGCATGGGCGCGCGCCATCTCGATCGCACGCGTCACGCCACCGGCGGCATCGATGTGGTTGTCCTTGAGCATGACGGCCGTCGACAGGTTGTAGCGGTGGTTGCTGCCGCCGCCGATCTCGACCGCCGCCTTCTCAAACACGCGCATGCCCGGCGTGGTCTTGCGCGTGTCGACGAGCACGGTCTTGGTGCCCTCGAGCGCCGCGGCCATGCTGTGCGTGTAGGTAGCGATGCCGCTCATGCGCTGCAGGTAGTTGAGCGCCACGCGCTCGCCCGAAAGCAGCACGCGCGCATCGCCGCGCACCTGACCCACATGGTCGCCGGCGTGCACCTCGTCACCGCCGGCAACGTCGAACAGCACCGAGCTCTGCGAATCCAACAGCTCAAAGGTGCGGGCGAACACATCCAAGCCGGCGATGATGCCGTCGGCCTTGGCGATAAGCTCAACGGTAGCGGGACGCGCCGTGGGGCACACGCTCGCCGTGCTCACGTCCTCAAACGTGATGTCCTCGCGCAGAGCCTGCAAAATCAGATCATCGACGACGAGCTTCATGGTAATGGGATTCATGGTCTACTCCTCCACGGCCTGCGTGCCGGCGGCACGGGCCAAATCATCGATTGCCAGGATGTCGGCGCTCAGGGCGCGATGACGGCCATCGAGCGCGGGATCGCCCGCCTGCTCCACGGCCAGTGACTCGCCGGTACGCATATACCACGCGGCGCGACGACCCCAGACCAGCGCTTCGAGCAGGCTGTTTGATGCAAGGCGATTCTTGCCGTGAACGCCGTTGCAGGCCGTCTCGCCCGCGGCGTAGAGCTCGGGCATCGAGGTGCGGCCGTCCTTATCGACCCATACGCCACCCATAAAGTAGTGCTGCGTGGGCGTAACGGGGATGGGCTCGTCCAAGATGTCGCGGCCGTCCTCAAGGCAGCGCGCGCGAATGTTGGCAAAATGCCCGGTCACCACATCGCGTTCGACGGGGGCGAAGCTCAGCCACTCGTGCTCGGTACCGTCCTGCTTCATCTGCTCGCGAATAGCGGCGGCGACCACATCACGCGGCTGAAGCTCGTCGGTAAAGCGCTCGCCGGCGGCGTTGAGCAAAATCGCGCCCTCGCCGCGGCAGCTCTCGCTGATCAGGAAGGTGCGGCCCGGCTGCGGCGAGAACAGTCCCGTGGGGTGGATCTGCACGTAGTCCAGGTGCTCCATCTTAATGCCATGCTCCTGAGCGATGTAGCAGGCATCGCCCGTGAGCTGCGGATAGTTGGTCGAGTGGTCGTATACGCCACCGATGCCGCCCGTCGCCCACAGCGTGTGGCGGGCATGGATCTTAAACGGCTCGCCGGCATGCACGCCCTCGGCAGCATTTGCCAGCTCGTCGGCAGGACGAACCGAGTTGGCCTCGTCCACGGAAACGGCGACGACACCGGCACACACCGTGGCGCCGTCACGCTCGCCCGTCAGGATATCGGTCATGGCCACGTGCTCCAAAATCTGCACGTTATCCAGCTTGCGAACGGCCTGGAGCAGCTTGGTCGTAATCTCCTTGCCGGTGATATCGGCATGGAAGGCAATGCGCGGACGGCTGTGCGCGCCCTCGCGGGTAAAGTCGAGGCTGCCGTCGGCCTTGCGCTCAAAATCCACGCCCAGCGCTAGCAGGTCGTTGATGACCGAACGGCTCGAGCGGATCATGATGTCGACGCTCTCACGGCGATTCTCGTAATGACCGGCGTGCATGGTGTCCTCAAAGAAGGCATCGTAGTCCGATCCCTCAGGCAGCACGCAGATGCCGCCCTGCGCGAGCATCGAATCGCACTCGTCGACAGCGCCCTTGGAGAGCATGATCACACGCGTGCTCGTCGGCAGATTGAGGGCCGCGTACAGGCCTGCCACGCCGCAGCCGGCAATGACGACGTCGCACTCCATATCGGGGTATTGCTTGGTTTCCACAGGAATCCTTTCCCTTGAATGTGACAAAGGGACTGTCCCTTTGTCACATTGTTCTAGCGCGCTGCGTACTCGAGCATGCGGTCGAGCGTGAGTTTGGCCTGGTCGGCAGCCTCGTCCGACACGCCGATCTGCACCTCGCCCTCGCCCGTCTCCAGGCAGCGCACGAGCTTTTCGAGCGTGATGAGATCCATGTTGACGCAGGTGGGCTGCACCGCGGGGAAGTAGAACTTCTTGCCGGTGCCCCGGCAGCGGCGCTCGAGCTCGTAGAGCACGCCGCGGACCGTCACGATAATGAACTCGCTCGCGTCGGACTCCTCGGCATACCTGATGATGCCGGCGGTGGAGCCGATGTAGTCGGCCTCGGCCAGAACGTCGGCCTTGCACTCGGGGTGCGCCAGCACGAGCGCGTCGGGGTGGGCCTCCGTCGCGTCGACGATCTGCTCGACGGTGATGATGTGATGGCGTGGGCAGTAGCCGTTGTTGAGGATGACGTGCTTTTGCGGCACCTGCTCGGCTACGAAGCGTCCCAGGTTTTGGTCGGGAATGAACAGGATATGCTGCTGCGGCAGCTCGGACACGATCTTAACGGCGTTGGAACTGGTGACGCACACGTCGCTCCAGCTCTTGATCTCGACCGTGGAGTTGACGTAGCAGACCACGGCAAGGTCGTCACCGTACTCGGCGCGCGCCGCGTCGACCGTCTCACGCTTGACCATGTGCGCCATGGGGCAGTCCGCGCCCGGCTCGGGCAGCAGCACGGTCTTGGTGGGGCTGAGCAGCTTGGCACTCTCGCCCATAAACTCCACGCCGCACAGCACGATGGTCTGCTGCGGCAGGCTCTTGGCAAGCTTTGCCAGGTAAAAGCTGTCGCCGACGTAATCAGCCACGGCCTGTACCTCGGGCGCCACGTAATAGTGCGCTAGGATCACCGCGTCACGTTGGGTTTTTAGTTGTTGAATGGCCTCGACAAGCTCTGCGGGCACCAGTGCCGCGCGCTCCGTTGCCGTCGTTGCCGATGCTAGGCCGGCCGCGATATCGCGTGCAAGCTCCGACGCATCCATGTTCGCGCTCTGTGCCATCAAGGCCCCTCTCTTTTGGCGAATCTTGGGGCTTTAGTATGACACCTAGGTTTACAGCTGACAAGACAGCTGTAAACCTAGGTGTAAAGTTGAAATAAAGATTCAATCATGCGGCAGGTCCATTTTCGAACTGGCAAGCTGAGGATAGCCGAGCTCTCGATAGCGCAGGAGGCATCTTTCGCCACCGCAATACCGCTCGGCGCGAGTTGCGCGACGTGGGGCGCAAATGGGACACGCCTCCGCGAGCGGTCCGCACCCAATGTGGCAAAATCGAACTACTAAGGGGGCTCAGAATGCTCAAGATTATTGCCTGCGACGACGACGTCGCTTTTCTAGATAGACTGCACCGGATGATCGACCGTTGGTCGAGCGAGACGGGCACGGCGGTCGATGTTGCGCTCGTCACGCGCGGCGAGGACCTGCTGGCCCGCCATGCCGCATCGCGCGCCGACATCATCTTGCTCGATATGATCATGCCGCTCGTCAACGGCATGGACACCGCGCGCGAATTGCGCCAGGCCGATACCGCCGTGCGTCTGGTGTTTCTCACCTCATCGCCCGAGTTTGCACTGGAGTCCTACGAGGTCCGCGCCTTCGATTATCTGCTCAAGCCCGTGGCTTACGAACGCCTAGCGCAGTTGCTCGACGAGCTTTCGAGCATGCGCCCGGCGGCAACCGACGAGCTCGTGATCAAAACTTCCTTTGGCTACCACGCCCTGCGCCTGTCCGACATCGAATATGCCGAGGCGCGCAACAAGCACGTGGTCTTCCACCTGCGCGACGGACGCGATATCGAGGCACTTGAGTCGTTCCGCAGCGTCGAAGACCGTTTGGCGCAAAATGCCACCTTCTTTAAATGCCACCGCAGCTACCAGGTCAACCTGCGCAATATCGATCACTTTGACCGCACGGACATCGTCATGCGCTCGGGCGCGTGCATCCCGCTTTCGCGCAGCTGCAAGCAGGGATTCCAAGACGCCTACTTTGCGGTGCGCTTTGAGGGTGGGAGACACTGATGGTCTCCACGGTCGAAATGATCCTTTGGGCAATCCACCACGCCACGACGCTGCTCTTTGGCGTCTTTGCCTCGGCGGCGCTGTGCGGTGTCGAGATCAACCGGCGTCATGCGCTTGAACTGGTGCTGGTCGGTGCCGTAACTGGATGCGCATTTGGCCTCGCCAATGCCGTCGGCGGCGAGCTTTTCGCCCGCCAGGTATATCCACTCGTCGTGCATCTGCCGCTCGTCATCTATTTGTGCGCGCGCTACCGCCTGAGCCCGCTGCTTGCCGTACTCGGCATTACGAGTGCCTATCTGAGCTGCCAGTTCAGCAATTGGATGGGCATTGCCGCATTTGCCGCAACCGATTCTCAGATCGCGTACTATCTGGCGCGCATCGCGACCACACTCGCCGTCTTTGCCGTCCTGTTGCATTGGGCCGGCGACATCGGTCCGCGCTTGGCGATTAAAAGCACCACCGAGCTGGGCATCCTTTTAATCCTGCCGCTCGTCTATTACGTCTTTGACTATGCCACCAACGTCTACACCACGCTGTTCCACTCGGGCTCGGTGGTGACGGTTGAGTTTTTGGCATTTGCGCTCTGTGCCTTCTATCTTATGTTTCTTGCCGTTTACCTGCGCGAATACGAAGAAAAGGAAACCGCCGAGCGAGAGCGCTGGATGCTCGAAACCCGCGACAGCGCCGCCATCAAAGAGCTCGAGGCTTGGCGTCAATCTGGGCGCGAGCTGTCGATTCTTCGCCACGATATGCGCCACTTCCTACGCGGCCTGGCCGCTTTAATTGAGGAGGGCCACACCGACGAGGCGCTCAAACGCATCGATGAACTCTGCGAAGTCGGCGATCGCACCGCCGTACGCCGCTTCTGCGCCAACGAGACCGTAAACATCGCGCTTTCGTCATTTAACTCGGATATCAATAGAAACGGCATTACCGCCAACCTGCGCGCCGCCGTACCCGAAACCATCCACGTAGGTGACGCCGACCTGTTTAGCGTGCTCTCAAATGCCTTGGAAAACGCTATCACCGCTGCAAGCGCCGCACCCCAAGGAAAGCGATTCGTCGACTTTGACCTGCGATTAGAGGACGGCCAGCTGCTGCTGTTAGTTTCCAACACGTTTGACCGCGCGCCGCGCATGGTCGACGGCATGCCCGTAGCCGGGCACACCGGACACGGCTTTGGAACCAAGAGCATTAAGCTTGCCGTCGAACGCATGAACGGCAACTGCCAGTTCCGCATTAACGGCGATCGGTTTGAGCTGCGCGCTGTGATGTAGAAGTGCGGCGCCGATCTCGAGGCGTGCCTTGCCCGCCAGACAATCGCTCGCCGGCGCTAATCCGCTACAGCGGAGCGGCCGCCGGGGTCAGCTGCTTGATGTATGCCCACATGCGCTGCTTGGCGGCTTTGTCAGTTAGCGCCGCCTCAAAACCGTCGAGCGCGAGCACGCGGCGACCCTGCACATGGGCGACCAAGCCGGGCTTGAGCATGGCGGTGTCGAAGTCATCGATCGCCACGAGCATATCGGCGTAGGTCTCGCGCATGGCGTCAGCCGCGTTGTTGTCGAGCAGTAGCACCGCCTCGGGATCCAAAGCCTCAAGCGCCTCGCGGAACAGCTCGCACGGCAGAGTCTCGCCCACCGCGACCGCTCCGTCACCCACGCCGGCGACGCTTGCCAGCACGCAAAAATCCTCGGGCGCGTAGCCGATGGCCCCAAGCGCCTTGCGCAACGCCGTGCCATCCGGGCCGGCAGCAAGCTCGCCACCCGAACGCTCGGCGTCGTCCAAATCGCCTTTGACCAGAACGATCGGCGAGCACGCGTTGCCCGCGATACGCACGCCACGGACCGCAAGCGATGTGAGCTCCTGCTCGGCCGCCTGGGCGATGGCTTCTTTTTTCTGGCTTTGTGACGTGGACATGCGCTCTCCAATCGTTTGCGTGCCCACCATTATATAAAAGAGCTGCCCGCGAGTGGTTGCTTTGCGGGCGGCTGGGTATAAGCACGGTCGTACTGAGTTTTACGCGGCCGAGCCGCGTCGCATTATGGAGGTCACCATGGCTGGCATTAATCAGATTACCCCCGAGAACTTCGATTCCATCGTTAACGACAGCCTGCCCGTGCTGGTTGATTTTTGGGCACCGTGGTGCGGTCCCTGTCGATCCCTCTCGCCCATCGTTGACGAGGTTGCCGATGAGCTGGCGGGCAAGCTTGCCGTTGCCAAATGCAATGTCGACGACAACCAGGACCTGGCCATGAAGTATGGCGTCATGAGCATCCCCACGCTGATTGTGTTTAAGAACGGCGAGGAGATTGACCGCTCGGTTGGCGCTCTACCCAAGGCGAGGCTGCAGGCGCTGCTGGAGAAGCATCTGTAATACGCTTGTTACTTACTCGCCGTCTATGAGCGCTTTTGCACCGCTCGCCGGACTTCTGGATGCACCGAGTGCAACCACGGATAGTATGGTAGTCACAAACAGCCCCCAGTGAACGGGTGCGGGTCGCACAGACTCGTACCCGTTTTCTTATGCAACTGCGCGCAGAGCGGGCGTAGTAAAATCTGAACCACTGAACTGCCCCATACAAAAGGAGATTTCCCATGCATGATGTTGGAATGAACATGAGTCAGCTTGCCATGAGCGTCAAACAGGTCGACGACACCATCGAGCTCGCTCATGAGTGGAGCCATCAGCTGCTGCATGCGACCGAGAATTTTGACATGGAGCGCATCGGCGCCAAGCTCGAGGCCGCCATGGCCGCGCTGCACGAGGCGCATGACGCGCTCGAGGGCTACGAGGAAGCCATCGAGGCCGACCACAACTCCGTCGGCTCCGTGAAGCTGGTGTAACGTGGCCGAACATGAGCACGGCTGCGGGTACGAGCACGAGCATCCGCACGGGGCGGACGGTGACGCAGGCTGCCACTGTAGTGGCTCCGGCTCCGAGCTGGTCCGCTTTTCGGTTACCGCACCGGACGACCTGCTGCGCCGTTTTGACGAACAGATCGCGCGCCGCGGCGACGTGGCCAACCGCTCCGAGGCCGTGCGCGACCTGATTCGCGCCTCGATCGCCAAAGAGCAGATGCGCACGCCCGATGAGCATGTTATCGGGTCGCTCACCATGATCTACGACCACCATACCGGCGACCTGACGCGCCGTCTGGACGAAGTGCAGCACGACTACACCGACGAGATCGTATCGACCATGCACGTACATCTGGATCACCACAACTGCTTGGAGATCCTGGCGCTCAAGGGTCGCGGCGAGCGCGTCTACGAACTGTCCGACCGCCTGCTGGGCCTGCGCGGCGTTAAGCACGGCGAGCTCACGTGCGCCGCCACCAAGCAGAGCCTGGGGCTGTAGCGGGATTTCCCGCAGCGCACCTGCCAAAAAGGGACAGGTTTGTTTTGGCAGGTTTAGAAGTTTTACCTACCAAAATAAACCTGTCCCTTTTTGGTCGGTTTTGATGAGGGGTGTCGCATGCGGCATGTGCATATTCATGTGACGGGCATTGTGCAGGGCGTTGGCATGCGACCGTTTGTGTATCGCGAGGCCATGGCGCATGGCATTTGCGGATGGGTGCTCAACGCGGGCGACGGCGTGCATATCGAGGCGCACGCTCCGGCCGATGCGCTCGATGCTTTTGTTGCCGCGCTTTCTGAGCATGCGCCTGCGGCAGCTCACGTTGAGCGAGTCGATATTGCGGATTTGGAGCCTAGCGGCTGGAGCACTGCCAATGAGCAGGGCTTTCGCATCGTAGCGTCGCAGGATCAGACCGCGCACACGACTCTCGTCTCGCCCGATATCGCCACCTGTGACGATTGCCTGCGCGAGCTGTTCGACCCCGCCGATCAGCGCTATCACTACCCTTTTATCAACTGCACCAACTGCGGCCCACGCTTTACCATCATCCGGTCGCTGCCGTATGACCGAGCGGCTACCTCGATGGACCGTTTCCCCATGTGCCCCGCCTGCGCCGCAGAGTATGCCAATCCACTCGACCGTCGCTTTCACGCACAGCCCGATGCCTGCTTTGATTGCGGGCCGCATATTACGTGGCGCGAGGCTGTGAACGGCGATGCGTGCGGGAATTCGTCCGCGACACCGGCCGTCGGCACCACACGCGAGGCCAGCGACGCTATCATCGAGCGCTGCGTTGAGCTGCTGGCCAGCGGTGGCATCGTCGCCATCAAGGGCCTGGGCGGATTCCATCTAGCCTGTGACGCTGCCAACGAGCAGGCGGTGGCCGAGTTGCGCCGTCGCAAACGCCGCAGCAATAAGCCGCTTGCCGTCATGGTGCGCAGTCTTGCCGATGCCGGGCGCCTGTGTCATATCGACGATGCTGAACGCGATCTGCTCGCCGGCAGTATCCGCCCCATTGTGCTGCTGCGCCAGCGCACTGCTGGCGAGGGCAACGGCGGTTCCCCCGACATCCTCGCCCTCGCGCCATCTGTCGCGCACGACTTGCCCGAGCTCGGCGTCATGCTCCCCTATACGCCGCTTCAACATCTGTTGCTTGCCGTGGCAGAAGCCTGCGGTATGCACGCGCTCGTCATGACCAGCGGCAACCTGAGCGAAGAGCCCATCGAGACCGATGACGATCTTGCCTGGGAACACCTCGTTGCCGCCGGCATCGCCGACGCGTTGCTCGGTAACGACCGCGCGATCCTCTCGCGCTACGACGACTCTGTAGTGCGCGTGGTCGGCGGCGCCGTTATGCCCGTGCGCCGCGCTCGCGGATATGCACCCCAGCCGCTGCCGTTGCCGGCGCTCGACGGCGCTCCGTCCTGCGTGCTCGCCTGCGGGCCACAACAAAAGGCCACGATTGCGCTCACGCGCGAAGGGACGAACGGCGAGGCAACCTGTTTTGTGTCGCAGCATATCGGCGATGTTGAAAACGGCGGGACCTTCGATGCCTGGAACGCCGCGCGCACGCGCTTGGAAGATCTCTTTGACTTGGCGCCCGCCGCCTTGGCCTGCGATGTACACCCCAGCTATCTATCGGGCCAGTGGGCGCGCGAGCAGGCGCGAAAATGCAATCTGCCGCTCGTCGAGGTGCAGCACCATCATGCGCATATCGCGAGCGTAATGGCCGAGGCCATCGCCGCGGGCCAGCTTACAACCGACGCGCGCGTCCTTGGCATCGCCTTTGACGGCACCGGCGCCGGCACCGATGGGACCATTTGGGGCGGCGAGTTTCTTGTCGCCGGCCTTGGCGGCTTTGAGCGCGCCGCGCATTTGCGCACCTGGGCGCTCCCCGGCGGGGCGGCCTCCGTGCGCGACGCCCGCCGCAACGCCTTTGCCCTGCTCAGTGAGCTCGGCCTGCTCGAGCACCCAGGTGCCGCTCGACTTTTGGACAGCCTCGACGAGCAAACGCGCAGCGTGACAGCCACCATGATCGAGCGCGACATCAACAGCCCGCGTACCAGCAGCATGGGGCGTCTCTTTGATGCCGCAGCAGCAATTCTGGGCATCTGCGACAAGGCAACCTACGAGGGCGAACCCGCCATCGAGCTTGAGGCCGCCGCCTGGCGCGCGCTCGACAACGAAATCGCCCATTTTCCCGACGACAACGCCGGCTATTTCGCATCTGGCCCATCGTGGCTAGACGGCCCCTATGTTCTGGACCAGAAAGCACTCTTTGAGGCACTTTTGGGAGGAATTGAAGCCGGAGCGCCCGCCGACAGGCTCGCACTCGACTTCCATGTCGCCGTCGCGCGCTCCTCGGCGCGCATCGCCAGCGATATCTGCGTGCACGAGGGCATCGATACCGTCGCGCTCTCGGGCGGCGTGTTCATGAACCGACTTTTGCTTCAGTTCCTCACCCGCAAGCTTAAAGACGCAGGCCTTACGGTCTTGATTCCCCAAACCGTGCCCGTTAACGACGGCTGCATCGCCTACGGTCAGGCGGCAGTCGCACGCACTCGCCTCGCACAGGTCGCACCGCAATAGGCTGTTCGGCCAGCCCGCAAGCCGCCGTCTCACAGGTGTAGCGCGTTTGCCCGCAGCGCCCGCGAGCGCTACCATCAACTGATGGATTATTGAGCGCCCGTCCAGCGCAAAGCGTATAAAAGGGGAACAATATGTGCCTTGCCGTTCCCGGTAAAGTAGTCAAACGCGACGACGACCTCAAGGCCACCGTCGACATGATGGGCATCGAGCGCCCCGTGTCGCTGCGACTCGTGCCGACGGCGCAGGTTGGCGACTATATTCTCGTACACGCCGGCTTTGGCATCCAGATCGTCGACGAGCAGGAAGCACAGGAAACGCTCGAGCTTGTTAATGCCATGTCCGAGCTGGTCGAAGAAGACCAGCTTGCCACCAACCCGGCGGAGGCTTACTAGTGGCGCCCGAACAACCGGCTCGCTCCGGTATCGACTTCTCGGCATTCCGCAATCCCAAGCTGGCTCGCGAGCTCATCGAGCGCATTCATGAGCTTGTCGGCGACCGCGCCATCAACCTTATGGAAGTCTGCGGCACGCATACCGTGAGCATCGGGCGCTATGGCTTTCGCTCCATTATGCCGGCCGGGCTCAAGCTGCTGAGCGGCCCGGGCTGCCCCGTCTGCGTCACCGCCAACCGCGACATCGACCACGCAATCGCGCTCGCCAACATAGACGGCGCCATCATCACCACCTTTGGCGACATGATGCGCGTGCCCGGATCATCCACCTCGCTCGCTGCGCAAAAAGCGGCAGGGCGTGACATTCGCATCGTCTACTCCCCGCTCGACGCGCTCGACATTGCCGAGCAAAACCCCGATCGCCCGGTCATTTTTATGGGCGTGGGCTTTGAGACCACAACGCCCACCATCGCCGCCGCCATCTTGGAGGCCGAAGCGCGCGGGCTTTTGAACTTCTCGGTCTATTGCGCCCACAAGACCACGCCGCCGGCGCTGCGCGCCATCGCCAACGATCCCGAGACCGCCATCGACGGCTTTATCCTGCCGGGACACGTCGCCACCATCACGGGCTTAGCCCCCTTTGGCTTTTTGGTCGACGAGTTCAATACCCCGGGCGTGGTCACAGGATTTGAACCGGTCGATATCCTGCAGGGCATCTGTATGCTGGTCCAGATGGTTGTCGAGGACAGGCCCGCAATCGACAACGCCTACCGTCGCGGCGTCAATGCCGACGGCAATCCCGTGGCGCGCCAGCTGGTCGAGCAGGTATTTGAGCCGTGCGATACCACATGGCGCGGGCTGGGGCTGATTGCCAACTCGGGTCTTTCCATCCGCCCCGAGTTCTCGCGCTTTGATGCCCGTGCTCGCTTTGACGTGCCCGTTGAGGCGACGGTCGAGCCGCGCGGGTGCCGCTGCGGCGACGTGCTGCGCGGGGCCATTGCGCCGAGCAGCTGCCCGCTCTTTGGCCGCACCTGCACGCCCGAGCACCCCGTCGGCCCGTGCATGGTGAGCTCCGAGGGCAGCTGCGCGGCGTACTACCGCTACCGCGACTAGCCCGGACACACCCACACACCGGCACCACCCACGATTGGAGTTTTCGATATGTCCCGTACTGCCACCGATAGCACCGTCCTGTTGGGCCACGGCTCTGGCGGTCAGATGATGAAACGCATCATCGATGAGGTCTTTCTGGATGCATTTGGGTCGCCCGAGCTGCTCGAAGGCAACGACGCCGGCGTCGCCGCGCTGCCCGCGAGCGGGCGCATAGCCATGTCGACTGACAGCTTTGTAGTCTCGCCGCAGTTCTTCCCCGGTGGCAACATCGGCCGCCTCGCCGTGTGCGGAACCGTTAACGACGTCGCGACCTCGGGCGCCAACGTGCGCTACCTGTCGTGTGGCTTTATCCTCGAAGAGGGCTATCCCATGGATAAGCTCCACCAGATTGTGCAGACGATGGCCGAGACAGCACGTGAGGCGGGCGTGTCCATAATCACGGGCGACACCAAGGTGGTCGAGCGCGGCGGGGCCGACGGCGTCTACATCAATACCGCCGGCGTGGGCGAGGTTCCCACGGGCGTGGCGCTCAGCGGCGCCAACTGCCAGCCCGGCGACGTTATCCTGGTGTCGGGCACACTGGGTGACCACGGTATCGCCATCATGAGCCAACGCGAGGGCCTGGCGTTTTCGAGCACGATCGAAAGCGATGCCGCGCCGCTCAACCACCTGATTGCCGACGTTCTGGCCGCAGCGCCCGGCACGCGTTGCTTTCGCGACCCCACGCGCGGTGGCCTGGCGTCCACACTCAACGAGTTTGCCCAGGCCAGCAATGTTGCCATGGAGGTCGACGAAGATGCCGTGCCCGTGCGTCCCGACGTGCAGGCCGCCTGCGAGATGCTCGGCTACGATGTGCTGCAGGTGGCAAACGAGGGCAAGATGGTTGCCGTCGTGCCGGCCGAGCAAGCCGATGCCGCGCTAGCCGCCATGCGCGCCGCCCGCTACGGCGAGAATGCCGCCATCATCGGTCGCGTGCTGCCACTTGCCGAGGATGCCCGTCCCGCCGTGCGCGTGCGCACCGGCTGGGGCTCGACCCGCATCCTCGACATGCTCGTGGGAGAGCAGCTGCCGAGGATTTGCTAGCGACAAAGGCTCAGGGCTATTAAAGATATTCAGATTCCAAACATGCCCGGCACGCATGCCCAGTATCATGGGGTGCGTTTTGGAACCCAATGACGGGAGCTTTCATGGCAGCAGCTTTTTCCCATGTGATCTTTGACCTGGACGGCACCATCCTCAACACGCTCGAGGACCTGGCGGCCGCCGGCAACCATACCTGCGAGATGCACGGCTGGCCCACGTTTGCCGTCGACGAGTACCGCTACAAGGTGGGAAACGGCATGCTCAAGCTCGTCGAACGCTTTATGCCTGCCGAATATGCGGGCGACGGTCGCATGTTTGAGCAGACGCTTGCCGAGTTTAGGGCTTACTACGGCGAGCACAAGGAGGACCACACCGCCCCCTATGCCGGTACAATCGAGATGCTCGACCGCCTACGCGCCGCGGGCGTTCAGCTTGCCGTGCTCACCAACAAGGACCACGTCTCGGCGGCTCCGCTTATCGAGAAGTATTTTGGTTCCGAGCGCTTTGCGCTGGTACAGGGCCGTGTCGATGCGTTTCCGCCCAAGCCCGAAGCACCCGTTACGCTACATGTGATGGAAAAGCTGGGCGCCAATCCGGCAACCACGCTCTATGTGGGCGATTCCAATGTCGATATCCTGACCGGCCACAACGCCGGCCTTAAGAGCGCGGGCGTCAGCTGGGGCTTCCGCGGCCGCGCAGAGCTGGAAGCCGCCGGCGCCGACTACGTGGTGGACACCCAGGCAGAGCTCGCGGCGCTGATTCTGGGCGAGTAACGCTGGTGCTGCTCAACCCAGCCGTCGCAATACCGTTGCGCGGAAAGTAGTCGTTGGGGACGTTCTTAAACGACTAGTCAAACAAGAACGTCACCAACGACTAGTCATTTAAGAACATCCCCAATGACTGCCATGACAACGCCGATGTTTTGGCAACGACAGCGAGCGGTCACCAGAGCGAACAAATTGGCATGAAAAGAGGGCGGCATTGACCTTCTGGTCATGCCGTCCTCTTTGAATGACAAGTTGTCGCTCTGGTGACCGCGCAGCGTCGAGCAGTTGCGGCGTTTGGTAAAACGCCGCAACGAACTAGCTCAGCATTGCATCCATCATCTCGGAGTTGACGGAGTCGTCGGCAGACCACTCACCGTCGTCGTTGCAGGTGTACTTGAAGATAACCGTGGTCTTCCTGGGCTCGGTGGCCTTGGTCACATCGACCATAACCTGACCGGCCATCTTGTACAGCTCGTCATCGGAAGGAACCGTGTCAAGCGCGGCAACCTTCTCCTGATACTGGGTGGAGAAGTCCTCGACGATCTTGTTCATGGACTTGCAGGTGATGGAGACCTCGGCGGTCGCGACACCCTTGTCTTCGTCGACCGTCACGTCGCCGATCTTGTAGTCAAAGCCCTCGAGATAGGTCTTGGCATACTCCTTGGGATCGATACCCAGCTGCTCGAACTCGTCGCCCGAAGCCTCCTCCAGACCAGAGAGGAAGTCGTCGCCACCGTTCTTGACCTCGTCAAACTGCGTCGTAAGATCCTCGGTGATGAGCTCCTCAACCGAAGGACCTCCACAGCCGGAAAGCACGACCACGCATGCAACCAAGACGGCCATGAGGGGCGCAAGCAGCAGCTTCTTTTTCATGTTGTTCCTCCCAATGAGCGGCACCGCGCTTCCCGGACGCGGCACACGTTGTAATAAGTAAGCCCATACTATCCACTTATGAACACCCTCGGCAACGCGAAGGCGTGGTCGGTTCGTTTTAGCGTCCGAACGGTTTGCAAGCCCGCCCAACGTGCAATAAAACGCTTCCCCACGGTGCAATAAAAAAGGTGGCCGGAAAACCCGACCACCCTTGCACATCCTTTGGACGCCGCAGTTTACTTGCGGACGACCTTGACGATGGCGTCACCGGCGGCGACGGCGGACTCTGCCTCAACGGTGAGCTCGACATCGGCAAACTCGGCGGTGTTGGACACGGCCACGACGACGCAGTCCTTGTAACCGGCAGCGGCGATCTTGGCGCGGTCGATCTTGAGTATGGGCTGGCCAGCCTTCACAACGTCGTCGGCCTTGACGAAGCCCTCGAAGCCATCGCCGTTCATGTTGACGGTATCGACGCCAACGTGCACCAGAACCTCGATGCCGCTATCGGACTGCAGACCCACGGCGTGACCCATGGTGACGGTCACCTTACCGTCGCAGGGAGCGTAGACCAGATCGTCCTCGGGCCACACGGCACAGCCCTTGCCCAGAACCTCGCCACCAAAGACGGGATCGGGCACGTCGGCCATCTTGATGACCTTGCCCTTGACGGGCGAGCACAGCACGTCGGCGCCAGCAGAAGCAGAGATGGAGGCCGGAGCAGCGGCAGCCGCGGGCTCAGCCTTCTTCTTGAACATGTCAAACAGACCCATATGTTTTCTCCTCTTGATTAAGCGCAACGTTGTGCGCATGCCTACGGTAATTATAGTGCCAAATGGTTCAAATGCTAAGGTGGGGACTCGAATCGCGAGCCCTTCCCGGTAGTGTTCGTGGGGCGAGCATCTCCTTTGCATCGCGGGTCGATAAGCCGAGTATCGCCTGCACACGGGACGGGCAGAAGCGGGCGCACCAAACCCGATACTTCTTTTCGCTCTCGAGTCCTGCCGCCGCCCCGTCCCTGACACTTCCTGATACCGACCGAAACGTGCCAAAATAAACCCGTCCCTTTTTGGTAGGTTTGGCGAGTGTGGATTTTCGGACGCTTAACTAACGAGCGTGGATAATCTCCCACTTTGACTTTGAGGCCGTCACCGAGCCAAAAACGGGAGATTATCCACGTTCATTTTGGATGACCCCCTTGTACCAAGCCGAGCTCCATGGTCAAGTAATAACGACTTCTCATCATTAGATTGTTTACATGAATTCTAATAACTATTTAATCCTTAAACTCGTTATTAGAATTGATATGATTAGCCTAATAACGAGTTTCCGGCACTAAAGATATGGAGGGCGCGATGCAAATCGAGGAGAACGGCCAGGGAACGCTCCGCAATAATCTATCGGGGAAATTGGCTTACTATTCGTTTTTTCCAACGCCCTTGCAATCATTGAGGCAGCTAAACCTCACCGAGGAAACCTATCGCACGCTTTCCGCATGCTCACGAAAGCTTGGAGAGCTTGAAGGCATGCTCTACTTTGTTCCCAACGCCGACATGTATCTGACAATGTACGTGCGCAAAGAAGCACTCCTTTCTTCGCAAATTGAGGGAACCCAGTGCACGTTTGACGACCTACTTAGTCCATCGCAAACACAACTCCATCATAAAGATGTCGCAGACGTCGTGAATTACGTCCGTGCTGTCGACCGCGGCGTAGAACTGCTCAAAAAGATGCCCTTGTGCACGAGACTTCTTAGGCAAGTTCATGCGGTCTTGCTGGACGGAGTGCGCGGAACGGAGAAGAATCTAGGCGAACTGCGCTCCTCACAAAACTGGATTGGCCCCTCAGGCTGCACCATTGCAACCGCATCGTTTGTCCCTCCAAACATTGAAGATTTGAGTAACACGCTCCAGGACCTCGAACGCTTTATCAATGAGCCTCAAGTCGAAATGGATCCGATTGTGCGGGCGGCGCTCGTCCATTACCAATTTGAAATTGCCCATCCATTCCTAGACGGAAACGGTCGCCTGGGCAGGCTTCTCATTACACTTATGCTCATCAATGATGGCGTTCTTCATTCTTGCTTGTTCTATCCATCGTTCCAGTTCAAGAAAAATCGAAGCGAGTACTACCGGCAACTCACATCCGTAAGGGAGAGAGGCACTTACGAGGAATGGATAGAGTTTTTCTGCAACAGTCTTCTCGAGAGTGCGGAGGACTCGGTAGGGTCTTTAAAAAACCTTGTTGACCTCCATAACCGTTCCACAGCAACCATTACCGAAAATCTCGGAAGGACTGCTGCAAACGGGCAAAGGCTGTTGGGCATTCTTGAAGAGCACCCCATCGTCGACACCGCATTCATCGCTGCCCAACTCGATATCGGCAGGAGTACCGCGAGCTCGCTCGTCAAATCATTTGAAGAATTGGGTATCCTCCGTCCGCTCGACGAGTCAAGACAGAGATACCGGCAGTACGGGTATGAAGAGTATCTTTCGATTCTCAGGGAAGACGCCGAGCCGATTAGATAGGCATCGCAACCCAGGCAAATTAAAGCGAGCGTGGATAATCTCCCACTTTGAGCCTGCACACAGGCCAAAAACGGGAGATTATCCACGCTCATTCCTGAGTAGTCATTTATGAACGTCCCCAATGACTAGTCCGGCAACGCCGATGTTTCGGCAACGACAGCGAGCGAGCCGCATTCGGAGCAAGACGACGCCGCAGGTAGAGAACGGACAGCGAGCGGGTCGCATTTGAGACAAGGTGACGTGAAACGAAAGGGCGCTGACCTTCTGGTCGCGCCCTTGAAGTTGAACGTCAGATTGTCCAAATGCGGCCCGCGCAGCGTCGAGCAGTTACGGCGTTTGGTAAAACGCCGTAACTAACGTGCTCCGTACTGCTCGTAGTAGGCGTCGATGGCGGTCTTGAGCTCGTCGTCGATGACAACCTTGCCGTCGATCTCGTGGTTGTAGAGGGTCTCGACGACCTCAGCCATGGAGACGATGCTCGCGACGGGGAAACCGTACTTGGCCTCGATCTCCTTCTGCGCGGTGGTCACACCGCCCTTGCCGACCTCCATGCGGTTGAGGGACACGATCAGGCCCTTGATCTCGACATCGGCAGCAGCCTTGACCTTGGGATAGGTCTCGTCGATGGACTTGCCGCTGGTGGTAACGTCCTCGACCATGACCACACGGTCGCCGTCCTTGGGCTCATAACCCAGCAGGTTGCCCTTATCGGCACCGTGGTCCTTGGCCTCCTTGCGGTCGCAGCAGTACTTGACCTCCTTGCCGTACAGCTCGTGGTAGGCAATTGCGGTCACGACGGCCAGCGGAATACCCTTGTAGGCCGGTCCAAACAGCACATCAAAGTCGTCGCCAAAGTTATCGTGGATGGCCTGGGCGTAATACTCGCCCAGCTTCTTGAGCTGATAGCCCGTCACGTAAGCGCCGGCGTTCATAAAGAACGGGGACTGACGGCCGCTCTTGAGCGTAAAGCTGCCGAACTTAAGGACGTCGGACTCGACCATAAACTTGATGAACTCTTGCTTGTAAGCCTCCATGCGGGCTCCTCTCGTAATCGCGTACGTGCCTTCCAGTTTAGCGCAGGCGAAGCGTCGATGCGGGCGCGCTTTGGGGCCACGGCATTCTGTAAAGGCTTTGTCAGGGGGAATGGTTTTCCGAACAATGGGGTTGACATGTCAAACCCCCTCATCAAGAATACGGGCGGATTAAAAAGGGGTACGAGATACCCAAAGCGCGCTGCGCTCAGCCTTTAGGAGGTGTGCCATGGAAGGCAGTCCTAGTCGAAAAACCTGCATGTCGCCCTCGGCACGCCGCGAGGACTCCGCACACGCATAAACGCCACCGGCAGATCGCCAAAACCACCGCAAAGGCGCGCTGCACCCTTTGTGGGCTCAAGAGCTTGACGTGAGCGACATCTAGGTTTTTTGAAGCAAATACGACACGTACGCTAACTCCCCTCAACAAGGAGGACCCTATGCTGATGCTCAAAACCGTCACGGTACTCGAAGCCATCTCCAAGCGCCGCCGCACGGCGCGCCCTGCCGCTCATACCGGCCTGTCCAAGAACACCATATTCGCCGCCACCCATAGTGCCGAGGACGCCCTCGTACTGCTTGACGCCACGGCAAACGGCCTCACCGTCGAGCAGGCAACTGAGCGCCTGAACGCCGTCGGCCCCAACGCCATCGAGGCAACGACCAAAACGCTCGCCCGCCGCATCGCCGACGCGTTCATCGATCCCTTCGCCGGCATCCTCGCCGCGCTCGCACTGGTCTCGCTCTACATCGACGTGCTCGCCGTGCCCGAACCGCAGCGCGACCCCTCCACGGTCATCGTCATCGGCACCATGCTGCTGGTATCGGGCGGCATGAAGTTTATCCAGGAAGCCCGCAGCGGCAATGCGGCCGAGGCCCTCAAGGACCTGGTCTCCAACACTTGCACCGCCCTGCGCGACGGCGAGCGCATCGAGATCCCCTTCGACGAGCTCGTCCCCGGCGATGTAATCCGTCTCTCTGCCGGCGATATGGTGCCGGCAGATGCCCGCATCATCACCGCGCGCGACCTGTTTGTGATCGAGTCCGCACTCACCGGCGAGAGCGAGGCCGTCGAGAAGACCACCGCCGTCACCGTCGTCGAGGGCGCCGACGGCTCCGCACTGCCACTCTCTGCCTGCAAGAACATCGTCTTTACCGGCACCTCCGTGCAAAACGGCGCCGCCATGGCGCTTGTCGTTGCCACCGACTCGGACACCTACCTGGGCGGCATCGCCAAGATGCTCAACGGGCGCGGCGAAAAAAGCGCGTTTGACCGCGGCGTCTCGAGCGTCTCCATGCTGCTGGTGCGCCTGATGCTCGTTATGGCGCCGGCCGTCTTTGCCATCAACGCCGCCACCAAGGGCAACGTCATCGACGCGCTGCTGTTCGCCACGAGCGTGGCCGTGGGCATCACGCCGCAGATGCTTCCCGTCATCGTGACCACGAGCCTGTCGCAGGGCGCCAAGGACCTCGCCCGTCGCCAGGTTATCGTCAAGGAGCTGCCGGCGATTCAAAACCTCGGAGCGATGGACGTCCTGTGCTGCGACAAGACCGGCACCCTCACCGAAGACCGCATCGTGCTCGAGCGCTACCTCAACACCGATGGCAACGAGGACGCGCGCGTGCTGCGCCATGCGTTTTTGAACAGCTTCTTCCAGACCGGCCTCAAAAATCTTATCGACCTGGCCGTAATCGACCGTGCCGATGTGACACCCTCGACCGTCGCACCCGATTCCATGCTGGGCCAGAGCCTGCGCGACCGCTACACCAAGGTCGACGAGGTTCCCTTCGATTTCTCGCGCCGTCGCCTGAGCGTAGTTGTCGCCGACGCCCAAGGCAAAACCCAGATGGTTACCAAGGGCGCCGCCGAGGAAATGCTCGAGATCTGCTCCTTTGTCGAGATCGATGGCATCGCTCAGCCGCTCACCGACGAGAAGCTCGCCCAGATTCGCAAGCAGATCGCCGGACTTAACGCCGAGGGCCTACGCGTAATTGCCGTGGCGCAGAAGACCAATCCGCGCTGCGTGGGCGAGTTTGGCATCGCCGACGAGTGCGACATGGTGCTGATGGGCTTTTTGGCCTTCCTCGATCCGCCCAAAGCAAGTGCCGCGGGCGCCGTCGCCACCCTCGAGGCCAAGGGCGTGGCGGTCAAGGTCCTAACCGGCGACAACGACCGCGTCGCCGCCACCGTCTGCGAGCAGATTGGTATCGATGCGAGCAACGTCTTGCTCGGCTCCGAGATCGATGCGCTCGATGACGCCGAACTTGCCGAGCGCGCCGAGAAAACCCACCTCTTCGCCAAGCTCTCGCCGCTGCAGAAGGCGCGCCTGGTACGTGTCATGCGCGAGATGCTCGGCCACACCGTGGGCTTTATGGTCGACGGCATCAACGACGCCGCCGCCATGCGTGCGAGCGATTGCGGCATCTCGGTCGATTCGGCCGTCGACATTGCCAAGGAATCCGCCGATATCATCTTGCTTCAGAAGGACCTGGGCGTGCTCGAGCGCGGCATCATCGAAGGCCGCCGCACTTACGGCAACCTGCTCAAGTACCTCAAGACCACGGTGAGCTCCAACTTTGGCAATGTGCTGTCCGTGACCGTCGCGAGCCTGTTCTTGCCGTTTTTGCCCATGAGCGCCCTGCAGCTGGTTCTGCTGTCGCTGGTCTACGAGATCGTGTGCATCGCACTGCCGTGGGACACCGTCGATGACGCCTGGACTGCCCGCCCGCGTGCCTGGGACGCCGCGTCCATCAAGGGCTTTATGCTCGAGCTGGGCCCCGTGAGCTCGCTGTTTGACATCGTGACCTTCGCCGCGCTCTTCTTTGTCGTGTGCCCCGCCGCCGTGGACGCAAGCTGGTCCGAGCTTGCCGCCGCGGGCGACGTCGCGGGTATGGCGACCTTTGCTGCGCTCTTCCAGAGCGGCTGGTTTGTCGAGTCCATGTGGTCGCAGACACTCGTGGTCCACATGTTGCGCTCCCCGCATCTGCCGAGCCCGCGCGACCACGCCGCGCCCGCATTGTGCGTTCTTACCGTGCTGGGCCTGGCGCTCGTCACCTGGCTGCCGGCAAGCCCCATCGCCGATGCGCTCGGCCTCATGCCGCTGCCCACGAGCTTTTTTGGGCTGCTCATTGGCATCGTTACCGCCTATATCGCGCTCACCCAGCTGGCAAAGCGCCGCTACATTGCCCGCCACGGCGAGCTGCTGTAGCAAGTAGACGGAAAACACCCTGCCAGCTGCCGTTGCCACTACCACAGCTGCCGCCGCCGCAGTCTATCCCCCCAGCAGTTGCGGTGAAATAGTTCCTGTTTAAAGCCCCGTGACTTTAATTTAGGGACTATTCCACCGCAACTAATTGGAGGATTAGCTAGTCCTTGGGCGTCCAGGACCAGAAGAAGTTGATAAGGGCTACACGCGAGGCGGTACCGGCCTTTTTGTTGATCGAAGAAATGTGGCGATAGAGCGTGGAGCGCGAAAGGAAGAGCGTTGTGGCGATGTCCTGAACGCTCTGGTCCGAAACGACCAAGACCTCAAGAATATCGCGCTCGCGCTCTGTAAGCCCAAAGGTGACGACGAAAGCATCGAGGCGCTCATCTGACGTGAGCTCCGCTGCCTCCACGGGCACGGAGTCGGAGCACGTGGGCGCAAGATCCCCACCAAGATCATCGGTGGCAGGTGCCAGCTCGCCCCGTATCACGGCGTCATCGGCTCGTTGCCCCAACTGTCCCAGCAGCGTAATCGCAATGCCCACAAACATCACGAGCGCCGCGCCGACCGCAGCCAGCACGTTTTGACTCGAGATGATCGCCACTGCCGGCGCCGTCACGAACATCGAGCACACGTTGTTGACGACGCGACCCATGCACGGCCAAAAATATGACCAGCGCGCATAAAGCGAGACGGCGGCATATTTTGTGGTAAAGAACACCACAAAGAAGCCTGAGCCCAGATAAAAGATGATCGTGGCAGCAAGCTCGTTGCCGCCATTGCCATCGACGATGAGCACAAAGAACGAAAGCGTGGACAACATGGCGGCGCATGTCATGCCGATATTCATATACGAACGACCGTGCAGGTCAAATAGGACGCCAGCGGCCAACGAGCTCACGACAAGCAGTAGGCGCGGCCAGTCACCCAAATCAACGGCTCCGACAGCATGCAAGGTCGTGAGGCCAGCGTTGAGAGCGGCGAATACGCCGGAAAGATACACCGTCGCCACGGTCAGGCGAACTACGGCGCGGCGGAATGCCGCCTTTGCCTTGGGATCGTCTTGCCACTTGGCGCCATATTCCAAAGCATCTACCGAAAGTCCGGCAACGCTGGGTTCAAAGTTGGGATCGGACTCGTCGCGCAGTTTGGCGCGTCGGGCACCGTGGAGCAACGCCACCTGCACGATCGCACAGACAACCAGAACAGCCTGCTGAGGAATACCGACAGGCATCACCATGTGGTTGAACACCTGTACCAGAACGCCCATGGCATAGGAAAGTGCTGCGGCGCGCGCCAAGCAAGGCGTCCGCGCAAAGCGCCGCGCAAAGTTTGCGTGAGCAGTCGATCCGCAGTAGCCCAGCGCGCAGCACGCCACCAAACCTCCGGCAATTATTACCTCAACCTGAACCGCCATAATCAACAGCAGCAATGCCGCCACCAGCAAAACGCCCGTGACGTCACTCGTTGCGTCGATGGCATGGGAACGGTGATAATACAGAATGGGACGCACAAAAAGCCAATCACGCTCGCGCCGAGGACAAGGCTCTCATAAATAACGACCTCGTTCGGAGACACGAACTCGGCCATGCGCACATCAAAGAGATACTCGCACGCCAAAAACGTGAAGGAGAACAGCGCCAGGCATATAATCTCCCGAATGCCCCGACGCAGATATGCGGTTGTGTCTCCCATGCCCCTCATGGTTAACCCCCGGCCGCTCAATTGTCTGGAATTCCATTTTAATAAAGAACCAATCTCAATATCGAAGCCGAGCTCGAAATGCTGCAAATTTGACCCCAGCCGTTCACATCACGCCGCGATTTTTAGCCGCATGGACCAGAAGGGACACGCGCGACCTCTAGCTCGACAAGGAGTGTCTCCAACTACCGCTCATTTAAGTACGTCCCCAATGAGTGGCCGAAGAACGTCCCCAACGACTAGTCAAAAATGGGCCATGTGTCCCAGTTGTGGAGACTCCTTGAGCCGTCTGGGTATCGCGAAGGATCGCGCACTCCCCCATCATCAAAAGTGACACACGCTACCAGTTGATGGGAGGCAGCCATGGGCTTCTTTGACAAGATGTTCGAGAAGAAAGAGTGCGCGATTTGCGGTACCGAGCTGGGACTTCTAGGTAAGACAAAAATCAATGAAGGCTACCTGTGCAAAGAGTGCGCCGGCAAGCTCTCCCCCTACTTTCACGGCTATCGCTCCAGCACCGCGGACGATATCCGTGAGCAACTCGCCTACCGCGAGGCCAACGCCGAGCGCCTGTCTTCGTTCAACCCCACGCGCACGCTTTCTGCCGGGCGCACCAATATTATGCTCGATGAGGACGCGGGCCTGCTGATCATCACTTCGCAGAGCCGCTGGCGCGACGCCAATCCCGACATCATCGAGTTCTCGCAGGTACTCGGCTGCGATATGGATATCGACGAGCAGCGCACCGAGATCTATCGCGAGACCAAGGACGGCGAGCGCGAGAGCTACAACCCGCCGCGCTACGACCTGGATTACGACTTTAATCTGACCATCCACGTCAACACGCCGTACTTTACCGAGATCAACCTGCGCGTGAACGACTCCACCATCGATCAGCGCGGCTCCATCGAATACCGCGAGGCCAAGCGCCAGGCAACCGAAGTCCGCGATGCGCTGGTGCAGCTGCGCCAGGAGACGCGCGACAGCGTCGTGGCCGCCAAGGCCCCCAAGACCGCGGTGACCTGCCCCTTCTGCGGAGCCACCACCATTCCCGATGCCAGCGGGCGCTGCGAATACTGCGGCGGCGCCATCGGCGCATAGCCCCCGGCACGGAAAGGACCGATCATGGCCTTCGAGAGCGTTAACTATCAGTGCCCTGCCTGCGGTGGCCCCTTGCATTTTGCAAGCGCCGAGCAAAAGCTCGTCTGCGACTACTGTGACTCGCGCTTTGAAGTCGAAGAAGTCGAGGCCCTCTATCGCGAGCGCCAGGACAAGGCCGATGCCAAAGCCGATGCGGCAGCCGCAACGCCCAAGCCCGCGACCGACGCTGCGGTGCAGGAGCTCGCCCAAAACGCCGGCTATATCTGCTCGTCGTGCGGCGCCGAGCTAATCTCGGATGGCACCGTCGCCGTTACCACCTGCCCGTACTGCGGCAACCCCGCCGTGGCACCCGGCCAGCTCTCGGGCGACTTCTCGCCCGACCTGGTAATTCCGTTTAAGCTCGGCCGCGACGACGTTATGGCCGCGCTCAAAGAGCACTACAAGGGCAAGATCCTGCTGCCCAAGAGCTTTGTCACCGGCAACCACATCGACGAAGTCCAAGGCGTTTACGTGCCGTTTTGGCTTTACGGCGCCCGCGTGGACGGCGAAGTGTGCTTCGATGCGACCAACGAGACCGTGACCGAGGAATCCGACCGCACCGTCACGACCACCGACCACTACGACGCCTACCGCAAGGGAAACATCTCGTTTAAGCGCGTGCCCGTCGACGGATCGTCCAAGATGCCCGACGGCCACATGGACGCCATCGAGCCGTTTGACTACGATGCCCTGCGCCCGTTTTCGGTCGCGTATATGCCCGGCTACATCGCCAACCGCTACGACGAGGACTGCGAAACCTGCAAGGCGCGCGCCGAACGCCGCATGGAGGAAAGCACGATCTCGGCCCTGCGCGAAACCGTCGTCGACGAATATGACGATGCCACGGTCGAAAGCAAGCAGCTCGACTACACCTGGGAAGACAGCGACTATGCCCTGTTCCCCGTGTGGATGCTTTCCACCTCGTGGAACGGCAAGAGCTACCTGTTTGCCATGAACGGCCAAACCGGCCGTATGGTCGGCGAGCTTCCTTGCTCCAAGCCCAAGCTCGCTATCGCCTCGGCGCTGTTCTTTGTGATCGGATTTGTCCTCTCCCAGATCCTCTTCATGGGTGAGAACGCCTTCGATCCGGATTACCTCACCTTTGATATCGAGGGCATCCTCATCAACATCGTCGCGCCGCTGATCATCGTGGTCATCGCAGACGTGCTGCTGGTGGGCCAGCTCAAGACGGCCAACGAGGCCACCCACGCCGATTGCTACTGTGGCGAGCTCGACCTGACCGAGAAGCACGACACCTTCAGCCACACCGAGACCACCGTTGTCATGAAGGACGACAAGGACGATTAACCATCCTGACCAATACCACCCGGCCTTTGACGAGAAAGGGAGATCACCATGGGACTCTTGAAAGCTGGATTGGGTGCTGCCGGCGGCGTCATGGCCGACCAGTGGAAGGAATTTATCTACTGCGAATCGATGCCCGCTGACGTCTTGGCCTGCAAGGGCAGCAAGCGCACCGGCGGCCGCAGCTCCAACACGCGCGGCGAGGACAACGTCATCTCCAACGGCTCGGTCATCGCCGTCAACGACGGCCAGGGCATGCTCGTGGTGCAAAACGGCAAGATCATCGAAGTCGCGCTGGAGCCCGGTGAGTTCGTCTTTGACACCGGCAGCGAGCCGAGCGTCTTTAGCGGCAACCTGGGCGACTCCATCAAGGAGACCTTCGCCAATATCGGCAGCCGCTTTACCTTTGGCGGCGACGCGGGCAAGGACCAGCGCGTCTACTTCATCAACACCAAGGAGATCATCGGCAACAAGTACGGCACCGCCTCTCCCGTGCCCTTCCGCGTAGTCGACAACAATATCGGTCTGGATGTCGACATCTCCGTTCGCTGCAACGGCGAGTATTCGTACCGTATCACCAACCCGCTGCTGTTCTACACCAATGTGTGCGGCAACGTGACCGATAGCTATACGCGCGACAAGATCGACAGCCAGCTTAAGTCCGAGCTGCTCACCGCCCTGCAGCCCGCCTTTGCCAAGATCTCGGAGATGGGCATCCGCTACAGCGCCATCCCCGGCCACACCACCGAGCTCGCCCGCGCGCTCAACGAGGTCCTCTCTGCCGACTGGCGTGACCTGCGCGGCGTTGAGATCGTAAGCTTTGGCGTCAACTCCATCGCCGCCTCGCAAGAAGACGAGCAGATGATCAAGGACCTGCAGAAAGCCGCGGTCATGCGCGATCCCACCATGGCGGCAGCCAACATCGCCAGCGCCCAGAGCGATGCGATGCGCGCGGCAGCCGCCAACCCCAACGGCGCGATGGCAGGCTTTATGGGCATGGGCATGGCAGGTGGCATGGGCGGCATGAACGCTAGCCAGCTGTTCGCCGCCGGTCAGGCACAGCAACAGGCTGCCCCGCAGCCGGCTCCGGCACCCGCCCCGGCTCCTGTCGCCGCACCTGCGGCCGGCACGTGGACCTGCAGCTGCGGCGCCACCAACACCGGCAAGTTCTGCTCCGAGTGCGGTAGTCCCGCACCCGCCCCGGCACCGGCCAAGTGGTTCTGCCCCAACTGCGGCAGCGAAAACGGCGGCAAGTTCTGCAGCAACTGCGGAACGCCCAGGCCCTAGCCCCTCTATCCGGTAATTGGCGGGGAGGTCCGCCACCCCCGCATTTGCTTCTATGGGTTTCGTTCGATAAAGGAGGACACCATGAAGACAACGTTCAAAAAGTCCGCACTCGCATTTCTGACATGCGTCCTGGCGCTCGCCTTTGCCCTGACGGGCTGCAGCGGCGGCGGCAAAGACCCCAAGGCCAACTTCGTCGGCAGCTGGGAACTCTCGGGTGGAACCGTGGATGGCGAAGAGCTAACCGATGAGTACATGAAGATGCTCGAGGATTGGGGTGTCCACTGCGTCCTGATTCTCGATGAGGACGGTACAGGTGCCCTCGACCTGTTCCTTGAAGTCGTCGACCTTAAATGGGAGGCAAAGGACGCCACCACCGTAACCCTCACCGCCGAAGACGAGTCGTATGACATGAAGCTCAAGGACGGCAAACTCATCCTCGAAGAAGATGACGGAAATCTTGTCTTTACCAAGTCCGACAAGGACCTGTCCGGCACGGTGAAGAAGGATCGCGAGGCGGCCGAGAAGGAAGAGGAGATCGATGAGGCCGTCGAAGACGACGATGTCCAGAACGTCGAAATCTCCCCCGCCGTCACCGTCGCCGATGACGATCTGTGCACCATCACCATCACCGAGAAGTTCAAGGACGACTGGGGCGATATCGGCTTTGTCGTCAACATCACCAACAAGAGCGACAAGGACCTGACCTTCTACGCTCCTTCCGGCAAGACCAACGTCAACGGCACCATGAAGGAACCCTGGTTCTCGGCTCACCTGATGCCCGGCACCAACGCCACCGAGGAGTTCACGTTCTCGAGCGGCGAGCTTGACAGCCTTGACGACCTGGTCAACACGACCATCGGCATCGACGCCTACCTGACCGATTCCTACGAGGACGTCGCTTCCTACACCGCGACCATCGCGTAGCGACAGACACCGACAGCCGCGGATTGGCGGACATATCCGCGCACACCAGGCGGGGCCGCAGGAGTTGATCCTGCGGCCCCGTCGTTTTTATGCCGATGCGCGACGAGCTTTAGCGCTCCATGTTGGGAACGATGCTGCCCTCGGTCACCGCGTGCACGGCCAGGCGCATGATGTTGTCGTAGCCGGTCTTGCTCAGGATCTCCGAGATGCGACGCTTGATGGTGCCCTCGCTCATAAACAGCTCGGCCGCGATCTCGCGACGGCTTTTGCCCTCGCAGGCAAGGCGCAAGATCGACAGCTCGACATCGTCGAGGGCCGCCGTGCCCGAGAAGATGCTCTCGGGCGGCTTGGGAAACGTGCAGTAACCCGCCAGCGTGGAGCGCATCACGGCGAAAAGCTCGTCGATACCGACGTTCTTGTACACAAAGCTGTCGACGCCCGCCTCGCGTGCCTGGTCCACAAATGTGATCTCGGGCATACCCGTCATGATAATGACGCGGCACTCGGGCAGTTGTTCTTTGATGTGCGCCGCCGCCACGATGCCGTTGGAATCGTGCTCGGTGCACACATCCATCAGTATCATGTCCGGGCGCTCCTTGAGCGCGACACCCAAGGCCTCGGAGGCATCGGCGATCGCGGCGACGACGGTCATATCGGGCTGGTCACCGACGGAGCGCGCGAGGCTCTCGCGCAGGATGGCCTGGTCTTCGACGATTAACACGCGAATCATGAACTTCTCCTTTGGGCCGTGGCGCTGGAGGCGAGCGGAATGGACACCGTAAGCGTGAAGGGCGGGGCGGTGTGGACTTCCAGGCTGCCGCCCAGATTCTGTGCGACATGCCTCATACCTGGGATACCCGTTCCCTCGCGATACGATACGGGTGCAGGCGCGCCGTCGTTAGAAACGACCATCCGCGCGACAGCGCCGTCTTCTGTCCCCTCCTGCCACAGGCGCACATGGACCTGATGGGCCTGTGCATGCTTGGTGGCATTGGTCGAGGCTTCGCGGATAATCTGCAAAAATGCTGCGGCGACACGCGCGTCGTTTGGCAGCTCGCCCTCCACATCGATCTGCACGCTCACCAGGCCAAAGGCATGGACGATATCGCCCAGTTGCTCTGCCGGTTCGCTGTCGCCCCCGCTGCGCAGATCGGCAGCGATTGAGCGCAGCAGCGGGTCGATCTGCTCGAGTGACTCGTCATCCAGGCGCCCTTCCTCCAGATAACGATGGAGAATGGACAGGCGCTGCCCGATCACGTCGTGCACGCGAGCGCGCATACGCAGATAGGCCGCATTGTCAGCAACTTTTTTGACTTCTTCGATCTGGGCTTGGAGCTCTTGGCCCGCAAGCTCAAGCAGGTGGTTGGCTTGCGCTAGGCGATCATGGGCATGCGCATACTCTGTTACATCCAGACCGATAATGCGCTCGAAGAGGCGGCCCGAAACCATAACGTCATCGTGCACGAACAAGCGAATCTCGGCGGGAGAAACCTCGACCACAACGCGCGCCTCACCAAAGCGGTCCAGATTAATCTGCACGCGGTTCTGGCTGCTTTCGGGCATTTGCATGCTGAGTTTGCGCAGGTCGTTCCATGTACCGCTCATATCGCCTAGGTCGGTGGGCATATGAAGCTCCACCAGGTTTTTTCGCATGCAGCGGTTCATGAGCAGCGGACGGCCCCTCGGGTCCAGATACAGGATGCCCACGGGAATCACGTTGATGGTTTCGATCGTCGAGAACGCGGTGATATCCTCCTGGCGGTTGCGGACATCCATCAAGAGCGCCGCAATGGAGCGGAACAGGAAAAACGCTCCCTCTGCGATAAGGACCGTGGTCCACGCCGAGCCCATGGCAAAAACCACCGGCGGTGTCACGGCGGCAACGAGCAACAGTTCGGCCAGCATGACGGGGCGACGATAGTGCACCATAAGCACCATGCCGTAGGCAAAGATCACGGCATTGAGCCACAACGCTCCGCCCATTGCCCTGGCGCAAACGTCAAGCGGCGCCACCAGATATGAGCCAGACGACGCGAACAAGATGAGCACCGAAATAATTAGGTGAAGCACAAGGCTCGCCTCGTAGGCACAAATCACCTTACGGTTATAGGACGAGCGGCGCGATGCGATGAGCGGGACGTGGATCGTCTGCAGACACGCAGCCAGGGCAAAGACAACATCGAGCGCAACGATTTGGGGAAGAATGAGCGAAATCTGCATCGTCACTCACCCGCCCTCGGCATCAAGACGATCATGCGCAGCTGGCCGGGCTCGCCCTCAAGGCGGTATGCCACGTTGCGCCCTTGCAGAGCGCTTTCGAGCTCTTGCGCAGCGGGCGTCTGCGAAAGATCTGCATCATCGTTGGAAAAAAGCGCGGCACGCAGCTCGACACTGCATCGGTCATGATCGCCCAAGTGATACATAAGCGCCGGATGGTCGGTGGTGTAGGCAAAAAACGCAAAGTCATACACGCAGTCGTACAGGGCGCTTACCGTACTGGCGTGCATCGGGCGCCGTATGGCGATAATCGAGGCGCAATCGATATCGATGGTGCGCAGGTCGCTTGCGAGCTCGTTGGCAATGAGCTGAATGCGGTCGCAATCAAAACCGCTCTCCCCGTGCTGTGCCAACGTGAGCGACCCCTTGCGCTTGCAATAGGCGACGAGCATCTTGGCGCGCTGCAGCATGCGGTAACGCTCGTGCGAAGACGATTCATCGGTCAACGGCGGCAGCGAGCTCAGCAGGTCGTACATCCCTTCGAGCGCGCGGGCAAGCGCCTGGTCCACGTCTTGGACCAGCAAGGTCTCGGCCTCTTGGTCTGCCAGGTGCGTCTTAAGGTCGTAGTCGGCGGCGAGCAGCTCATTTTGACGCTGCAGCTCCATACGACGATGTGCCAGTTCACGGTTAAGCTCGTTGAGATCCGACACGTCTTGGGCAAGCAGGGCCGATCCGCCCAGCAGTGGAAAGGCACGGCACATCACATCGGGATCGGACGCCACGGCAAAGGCATGGGCGCGGCTGTGCGCCTGGGTCCGCAACTCCTCGCGCACGCCCACCGGCATTGGCTTTGACACTGGCGTGGCATAGACTTCCTGCAGGTCGCGCGTTAGAACTTTGAGGTCAAGCGGCAAGGTGTCGAAAATGCCGGCGATGTCGTGATATGACGGAACGACACCGCAATCGAGACAGATTTCCATCGCCACCACGCACAAGACGCAATAGACGAGCGAGAAGTTGAGCCTCCATGCCCAAGGCACGCGCAACGCATATGAGATGGCAAAGAACGCGCCGCCCAGCAGCACGAGCGCCGCCGTGCCCGAGAAACGTTGGATGCGAAAGGACGAGGACCGGCCCACCAGGATAAAAAAGGCCACAAAGTTAAAGGCCGTCCACACGAGGACGGCGAAATAACCCCAGCCGTACGTGTAATCGTTGCTCCAGGTGTCGCTTGTACGGTCAAAGTGGAAGACCTGCTGGTGAAAATCGTTGGTGAGCACAAATCCGATAAGCAGGATAGCCATAATCCACAGCGCAGCGCAGTAGCGGCGACCCAGGCGGTGTTGCTCCAGGCCCGCAAGGCGCAGACCACACAACTGGTAGAGCAGCGGAATGAGCGTCATGGGCACGTAGTACAGGTACCACAGCACGGTGGCATAGAACGGCGTGAACGACTTGTACTTGAGAATGACTTCGATCATCCACAGGGCGCAGATGGTGGCGATGGCAACAAGACGGCGGCGCAACACATAGTCCAAACAGCGCAGATAGACCGATACGCCCCAGATCGAAAATGCAATTGCGGCAACAAGCAACGGCAGAGAGCTCGAATGGACGAGCGCATCCACGACCTCTTCGGACACCTCGCTATAGGCGGGCACGGCGTTAGAAAGTTTGGGGTCGAAGGCGAACAGCGCCGGCAAGACTGCCAAAAGCATGAGGAACATCGCGGTGATGACACCGGCGATAGCAAAGACGCGGTGGCGGTACACCTGATGTGTTATGCCAACAAGGAATCGCGGCATGGCGAAGAGCCTGCCGCCCCTGGGATCCGCCACGGGTGCGGATCGGGCGGCCGCGTTGCCGATATGTCGCTCGCGGGTACCCATAGTGCTTTTAGTGTACCGACAGGCAGGCTCAAAAAGCGGGCCACATGTCCCAAAATCCGCAGACGGCAAGGCGCCCGGCAGCCTCCCCCGTCTGGCACTTCCCGATATCTGCCCGCCCCAAACCACCGCAAAGGAGACAGGCACCTTTGTGGTGGTTTGGGGCGATGCGCTAGTCCACGGTGATGTCGAGATTTTTGCCGATGAGGCCTACGTAGCCGCCTTCGGCTGCCTTGGGGCTGTCGGCGTGGCAGAGGACCCACTTGTCGGCCTTCCAGTAGCAGTAGCTGTCGCCGGCAGCAGGCATGTCGGATGCAGCCTCGGGGCGCGGGCCGTTGGTGCCCGCCGGCAGCGCCACCATCACCTGGAAGCCGCCGTCATCGACCATGCAGGGCGTGTAGTGGAGCGTGGTGTTGAAGACTTCGACGACCGTACCCGCCGGCACGCGGAACGCCTTGACGCACGCGGTGTCGAGCTTACCGTCCTCGATCTCCCAGCGATGCGCCACGAGCAGGATAAAGTCGCGCGCGCCCAGGTTGAACTCGCTGGCGCGGTGATACTCCAGGCAGTTGAGCTGCGTGTTGTGGCCATTGCACCAGCCCAGCTGGAAGGGTCGGCCGCCAAACATGAGAAAGCCCAGTTTATCGGCATCCTTGACGCCCTCGAGCTCCGGCGCACTTGCTACGTACTTGCTGCCCTCGGGAATGGACGTGGCAGAAAGCGCCTCGAGCACGGGCGACGTGAGCTCGGACGGAACGTTATTCCAAACGTTGCCATAGGATTTGAACTCGGGATCGTTGACAGAGCAGATATGCATGTTCACTCCTGTTCGTAAATGTGACTATACGAACATTCTAGAACAAACATGAGCGATTTTGAACGCTCGTCCCGACCAATCAACAAAAAGGCGCCCCCGCATAAGCGAAGGCGCCCAATGCGCGCGTTTTGGGCGATAAAGCCCTTATGCCTGCTGATAGTGCAGGTGCTTCTCGTCGATATCGGCCAGGTCGCGGTCGAGGTAACGGCGCGCGAGCCAGTTAGCCATGGGAAGGTTCTGGTCCAGGTAGTTGCCGCACTCCTCGGGAGCGGCACCGGGGACATCGCCCTCAAAGTCGGCGACAAACTCGAACAGCTCACGCACGAGCGGCAGGATCTCCTCGCTCGTCACCTCGCCAAACACAACGAGGTAAAAGCCCGTGCGGCAGCCCATGGGGCCAAAGTAGACAATGCGGCCCGACCACTCGGCATGATTGCGCAAGAACGTTGCACCCAGGTGCTCGATGGTGTGGCACTCGGCGGTGTTCATGACCGGCTCCTTGTTGGGCGTGGTCAGGCGCAGGTCAAACGTGGTGACGGCAGCACCGGTCGCCGGATCGCGGTCGATGCGGCTCACATACACGCCGGGCTCAAGCAGCAGATGATCAACGGAAAAGCTGGCGATGCGCTCCATGGCAGATCCTCTCGATAGTCAAATTGGGACGGGGCTCTTTTAGCTGGTTCGAATGGTCGTACCAATCATACCAGTCAAAAAAGCCCCGTCCAAAAAGACAACTTAGCCAAGGACACGGGCCATACGCGTCTTGAACTCGGACAGGAAGCGCGGAGCATCCACGGTCAGTGCCACAAGCGCGCTCTTGTCCGGATCGGACAGGCGGCGCTCATCGCAGATGGTGCGACCGCGGTACTCGCCCAGCAGATCAACACGCAGGTTGCAGCCGAGCGCACCTACGAGCGTGGGGTCGATCGCCACGGCAACGGCCAGCGGATCGTGCAGCGCACAACCACCCAGGTAGGGTGCGTTCATCTCGTACGAGCCAATGTAGTGCTCGACCATGCTCGCAAATGCGCAGCCCGCCATGGTGCCCGAGCCCGTCCAGCCGGCAATGTCGCGGCGTGTGAGCACCACGCGATGCGTCACGTCCAGACCCACCATGGTGAGCTTACGGCCCGAGCGCAGCACCGCGTCGGCTGCCTCGGGGTCGCTCGCCATATTGGCCTCGGCGCCCGCGCTCACGTTGCCGGGCACGGTAAGGGCGCCGCCCATCACGGCCACGCGGCCGATGGACATCATCGCCGCCGCATCGCGCTCCAGGGCGAGCGCCAGGTTGGAGAGCGGGCCAGTCGCTACGTAGACCAGATCGGGACCATAGGTGCGCGCGGCATCGATCAGATAATCGACCGCAGCGTTGCCGTCGGCCGAGGTCGCCCCCACCGGCTCGTAGGGCGACGCGGGCACGCTCGCGCCGCCGATGCCGTTCTTGCCGTGAATGAGCGCGGTGGACGCCGGCGGCGTATAGGGCTCAGTCGCCTGCAGAGGACGGTCGGCACCCAGGTACACCGGAACCTCGGGGCGACCCAGCAGATCGAGCACCGCAAGGCAGTTGTGCGCCGATTGCTCGACGCGCACGTTGCCAAAGCACGTGGTGATGCCCACGAGCTCCACCTCGGGGCTCGCGATGGCATAGGCCAGCGCCATCGCATCGTCCACACCCATATCCAGATCAAGGATCAGCTTCTTGGTTGTCATTGTTCTACTCCGCTTCTCCGTCTTTATCGTTTAACCAAACCAATGTTCAACTTCGGCGCGCGTGGGAATCGATTGCTGAGCGCCCAGGCGCGACACCGTCACTGCCGAGGCGCGAGCACCCGCGGCCATGCACTCAAAGAGCGGCAGGCCCTCTAGGCGAGCCGCCGCCAACGCGCCGATAAACGTATCGCCGGCGGCCGTGGTATCGACTACCGTACTCGAAAGTGCCGGCATGCGCAGCAGCTCACCGCCATCGCCGAGCGTAACCGAGCCGGCACCGCCCAACGTGATGACCGCAGCCCCGGCACCCTTGTCGAGCAGCGCATTGAGCGCCGCGACGCAGCTTGCATCATCCGTGGGCAGAATGCCCGTCAGAACCTGGCACTCGGTCTCGTTGGGGCAGACCAGGTCGACCGCAGGCCAGACCTCCGCAGGCAGCTCGCAGGCAGGCGCTGGATTAAAGACCGTATAGAACCCCAGCTCGTGAGCACAAACAAGCGCCTCGGCCGTCGCCGCAAGGTCACATTCGCCTTGGGCGATAAAGACGCTTCCGGCAGCCGGGGCAATCTCGCTGGCGTCGCCGTCGAGCTCATGGGCCACCAGACGCCTCAGCGCGCGGGCAACGTCCGCGCCCGCAAGCGCATGGTTGGCGCCCGGTGACAGTACGATGCGGTTGTCGCCCTCGCAGCGAATGATGGTCGCCGTTCCCGTCTCCACGTCATCGCGATGCACTACAAAGTCACAGTCCACGCCGGTGTCTTGGAGCCCCACCACGAGCGATGCGCCGAACGCGTCGCGACCGACCGCGCCGATCATGTGCGTGCACGCGCCCATACGCGCGGCAGCTACGGCCTGATTGGCGCCCTTGCCGCCGGCGTTGGTGATAAACCCGCTGCCGCCGACGGTCTCGCCCGCACGCGGTATGCGCTCGCACGCCACCGAAAGGTCCATGTTCATGCTGCCGAACACCGCAACGATGCCGCGATCTGCCATGGAAACCTCCTCATCTGCGGGCCTTATGCCCACCGTCGGCCGTCGATCGTGCACTCTCGCACCCCCTATAACTTTAGTTCACTTTGATGTGGACGCGCGCTTGAGGTTGCGCCAGCAGCAAGCATTCACAGGAGCAGGCAGCTACAATGAATACGTGCTGATTATTCTCGTCATTGGATGATGTTTTATGGAACAATTCTCGCAATCGGGCTCGCGCGGTCGACGCCGCACGGGCAACGAGCCGGCGCCGCACGAACGCGTGAAGAGCGAACGCCGTGCCAACGAGCCGCGACGCACCACGAGCCCCCATCGCGCTTCTGCCAACAACGCGGGCCGCGCCAACACTCCCGCCGCGGAGCAGACGCCTGCTCGCCCCAAGTCCCGCTACATCCCTGCACTCGACGGCCTGCGTACGCTCGCCGTCGTCGCGGTGGTGCTCTATCACCTTAACCTCACGTGGGCTCAGGGCGGCCTGCTCGGCGTCACGATCTTCTTTGTGCTTTCGGGCTATCTGATCACGCGCTTGCTGCTCAACGAAGTCGCTAAGACCGGCCGCATCGACCTCAAGAGCTTCTGGATCCGCCGCATCCGTCGCCTGGTCCCCGCCGTGGTGACCGTCGTGGTGGTGACCTGTGCTCTGTGCACCGTCTTCAACCACGTGATGCTCACCAAGATGCGCCCCGACATCCTGCCGTCGCTGTTGTTCTTCAACAACTGGTGGCAGATTGCCCAAAACGTCTCGTACTTCAATGCTCTGGGCGACCCCTCGCCGCTCACGCACTTTTGGTCGCTTGCCATCGAGGAACAGTTCTACCTGATTTGGCCGCCACTGCTGTTTGCCATGGTATCCATGCATGTGAGCAAACCCAACACGCGCCGCGTGGTTCTGGGCCTTGCCGCGGTATCTGCCCTCGCCATGATGGTGCTCTATAACCCCGCCGCCGACCCCAGCCGCGTGTACTACGGCACCGACACCCGTGTGTTCTCGCTGCTGCTGGGTGCCTGGATGGCCTTTATCCCCGATCGCGACCTGGCGCCGGTGCGTCTCGCTCGTCGTTTGGGGCTCAATCGCCTAGCTGGCGCCGCCAAGCACGGCAAGAACGCCGAGGGCAAGCCTGGCGAGAAGGCCGACGAAGCAGCCGAGACCGCCCCGGCACAGCCGAGCGCCCTCGTGCGTTTTTGGTCCTCGCCCGCATCCATCGATGTGTTGGGCGTCGTGGGTCTGGTTGGCCTTGCCGCCATGGTCGCGCTCACCAACGGCTACACCGCCTTCCAGTATCGCGGAGGCACGCTGCTGTGCTCGATCCTCACACTCATGGTCATCGCGGCCTGCGTGCAGCCCCAGGGAATGGTTGCCCGCGCGCTATCCGCCGAGCCACTCGTGTGGGTTGGCAAGCGCTCCTACAGCATCTACCTGTGGCACTATCCGCTGCTGCTCCTCATGAACCCGGTCGCCAACATCAACGATACGCCGTGGTGGCAGTACATTTTGCAGGTGTTGTTGGTGGTCGCCGTGGCAGAGTGCTGCTATCGCTTTATCGAGACTCCGTTTAGGAAGGGCGCCTTTGGGCGCACCGTCGCCGAATTCCGCGATGGCACCACCACGCCCGCCAACTGGGCACGCACGCACATCCCTGTCTGCGCAGCCTACGCTGTCGTGTTGGTCGTTGCACTGGGCGGCCTGATCTTTGTGCCCGAGACGTCTGCGCTGAGCGGCGAGGGCGCCGAAGTTCTGAACAAGGAAGCCAAGAACACCGCGCCCACCGACCAGCAGGCGGCCGACGACACCGACAAGGACAACGACGGCTTCCCCGATGGCTCCTACGATCTGCTTATGATCGGCGACTCCGTGTCGCTGCGTGCCGTAGACACCTTTGACGGCGTGTTCCCGCACAGCCATATCGATGCCGAAAAGGGCCGCCAGTTTGATGCGGGGCGCGCGACATTTGAGGGCTATATCCAGCAGAACCTTGCCGACAAGATCGTGGTCTTTGCCCTGGGCACCAACGGCTTGGTAACCGACGACCAGATCGACGCCATCATGGCCGATGCGGGAGATAAGCGTATTGTGGTGTTTGTGAACACGCGCAGCCCGCAGCCGTGGGTTGGCTCTACCAACCAGGCCATCGCCAACGCCGCCACGCGCTACAAGAACGTGCGCGTTATCGACTGGTACGGATACAGCGCCAACCGCAACGACCTGTTCGATGGCGATGGCACGCACCTATCGACCACTGGCGTGACTGAGTACCTCAACTTGATCCACGACGCAGTCAAGAAGGACCTGCCCGTGCATCCCGAGGATCACGTCAACGATCCGCAGCCGGCAGCCGTCAAGTCTGCCACCGACGCACTCATCAATGCGCTTGCCTTCAAGCCGCACAAGTTGGGCACCGACAAGTAACCTGCAGCGCAAACTTCCCACATCCGGAGGGGGCGTCTGCCACGGCAGACGCCCCCTCCGGCAGTTAGGGACGTTCCTTATGTACCGGTACCTAGGGACACTCCTGGCGCAGCCAATGAAGACCTCTACGGATGAATTCCAGGCCGCTCCGTCGCTCCAGACATCGTTTCCGCGCCTCGCGCCTGCCCCAAACAATCAAAACAAGCCCTTTTCGCCGCACCCTCAAAGGTCTGTGGGCAAAAAAGGGCAAATATGAGTACTGTTACCATTTTAGTAGCAGGCAAAACCACCCAAAATGACGTCCGAGCGAACCCTACAACCCCCTAAAGCAGCCAACCTGACTGGTTTAAGGCGTATTGGAGCCAATTTTAATGAACATACTATAGGTTATGTTTATTATCTTCTTGAATGTAAATGCTATTCACTTAGCAACAGTACTCATATTTGGCATTTTTTGCCCACTGCCATATAACTAACACCCTATAGCAGACAAAAACAGCCCGCAGCCCATCGCTGCGGCCTGTTTGGAGTCCAAAAGAGGCGCTAAGCGCTGTAACCCATCGCCTGCAGAACAAACATGACGACCGTGAGCACCGTAATCACACCGATAGTCGCCCAAGTGAGCACATTCCACACGCGGCCGTTGCGGTTAGTGCCCATAATGTGACGGTCAGCGGCAATAACCACCTGGAACACCAGAACCACGGGCAGTAGCACGCCATTGATGACCTGCGAGGTCATCATAATCTGGAACAGATCGACGCCGGGCATAAGCACCAGCACGGCAGAGATACCGATGATGGCCGTAATGATGCCGCGATAGACCGGGGCCTCGTCCCAGCTGCGGTCGGCACCGCGCTCCCAGCCAAATGCCTCGCAGATAGCGCTCGACGTAACGCCCGGCAGCACGCAGGCAGCCAAGAAGCTCGCCGCGACCAGGCCCGAGGCAAACAGTACCGTGGACCACTGACCCGCAATAGGCTCCAGCGCACGGGCAGCATCGGCAGCATCGCTAATCTGAATGCCCGCCGGGAACAACACCGTACCGGTCGTGATGATAATAAAGCCGGCAATGACATCGGCGGCAAGCGAGCCGCTCACGGTATCGATGCGCTGCAGCACGATATCGTCCTCGCCCGCGTTCTTGTCGACCACGTTGTTCTGCGCCAAGAAAATCATCCACGGCGCGATGGTGGTACCGATCGTTGCGACCACGAGCGACACGTAGCTGGGGTCATTTTGAATGTTAGGCACGACCAGGTCGACCGCGACCTCACCCCAGTTGGGGCCAGCCATAAACGCGGCGACAATATAGGTCACGAAGACGCAGCTTACCAGCAGCAGAATCTTCTCGATGCGCTGGAAACTACCCGACATGGTAAGCATCCACACCAGCAGCGCCACCAACGGCACCGAGATGCTCGCCGGCACGCCAAAGAGAGCAAGGCCGCTGGCGATACCCGCAAACTCCGAAATGGTCACAGCCGTGTTGGCGATCAACAGCGCCGCCATAGCAAGTACACTCTTGCGCACGCCAAAGCGCTCGCGGATGAGCGATGCCAGGCCCTTGCCCGTGACGCAGCCGCAGCGCGCCGCGGTCTCCTGCGTCACGATGAGCAGCACAGTCATGACGGGAAGCATCCAGAGCATCTTGTAGCCATAGCTGGCGCCCGCACTGGAATACGTTGCAATGCCGCCGGCGTCATTGCCCGAAAGCGCCGCCAGCAGACCGGGGCCCATAGCGCCAAAGATGGCCGCGATGGTCAACTTTTGCTTGGTGCCCGACTTTTGCTTGGTATTTTGCACGCGACCACCTAGCCAATGACCGACATGGTGAGCAGCACCGCAGCGGCGCAGTACGCTACGCACGAGATCATGACGGCAATAACGTTCATGGCGGTGCCCGACGTGTTGAGGTCATGCTCGTCACGCCAGAACAGCACCATCAGGTAAATCACGGCGCTCATGTTGCCAACCAGGCAAATGATGGCAGCGATATTAAAGGACCCGGTAAAGAGTTGCTCCTCAAACATGGGCGCATCGGGGAACGCGGCGGTGCGCACCAGCTGGGCGCACAGGTAGGTCACGAGTGACAGAATCAGGCCCATGCCCGTGCTCTGGAAGAAGAACCCCAGATACGGCTTGGGCTCGTCGTCGTGACCGTCATACTCCAAGAAGTAGTTCTTGACGAACGACACCATGCGCGAGGCAGCAAGCAGCACGAGCGGCATGGCGCACATGGGGAACACCACCAGATGCGCGGAGCCGAGCGCCGTCCCCAGCACCGTTGCCATGATGCACGAGGCAATGCCCCACACGACAACCCAGTACTGGCGATGCACAAACCAGCTGAGCACGTTCGTCGAGTCGTCCGACGCGCTATCGCCCGAGCCGACACCGGCGATCTGCAGGTCCTCCTGATGCTCCTCGGCGATAACGTCCATGGCGTCGTCGAAGGTCACGATGCCCAGGATATGACGGTTCTCGTCGCAGACAGGGATGGCAACCAGGTCGTACTTGGTCATCTCGTCCGTCACGTCTTCCTGGTCCTCGTCGGGCGACACGTAGACCAGGTCGCGATAGGCGAGCTGGCCCAGCGTGGCATCGCGGTCGGCCACGATCAACGTGCGCAGCGAGAGCACGCCGGTGAGCATGCCGCTCGGATCCTCGGTATAGACGTAATAGACACTCTCGAAGTCCTCATCGAGTTTGCGAATCGCCTCGATGGCATCGCCGACCGTCGCCGTGGCGGGCAGCGAGACAAACTCCGAGGTCATGATGCGGCCGGCGGTGTTGTCCTCATAGCCCAGCAGGTTACGAATCGCCTTCTCCTCCTTGACGCCCATCAGGCGCAGGAGCTTCTCGGCCTTCTCGTAATCGAGCTCGTCGATCAGGTCGGCGGCGTCGTCCGGGTCCATCATGGCCAGCATCGACGATGCGTCCGTGTCGGACAGGCCCTCGAGCATCTCGGTCATAAGCTCGTCGTCATCGAACTCCGAGATGGCCTCGGCGGCCTGGGCAGTATCGAGCTGTGCAAACACCTGCGCACGCAGGCGCGGGTCGAGCTGCTCGATAATGTCGGCGATGTCGGCAGGGTGCAGCTCGCCGAGCGTCTTATGCGACACCGAGAGTTGAATGTTCTTGGTCGAGCGATCGAGCAGGTCCATGTAGGACCAAGCGATGATGTCCTCACTGAGCGGCTTGCCCAGGTGCTTCATAAAGCCTTCGACGATATGCTCGAGTGCGGGGCTGATCGCGCGTAGCAGACCGCGGGCGCCCACTTCGGCGCCCAGCAGGCGCAGCTGATTTTCGCCCGACATGGAAAACTTGATGTCGTTTACGCGCACGACTTTCATGCCCTGCGTGTCGACAATCTGCTTGTTGAGCACGTCGCGGGCAAGCAAGAGTTCGGTCGGCTGCAGGTACGAAAAACGGATTTCGGTGGCCGACGTCTTAAGGTGTACACCCGTCTCGTCGATACGGTCGACCCATTTGCGCCAGCTGATCATAAACGGCGTCTTGCCGGGACCGCGGAACGCGAGCGACGTCACGTGCGGAAAAACTTCGCCGGTAGCAATACCAAAATCGTTCACCACGCCGAGCTTTTCTCCATCGACGTCCAAGACCGGCAATTTGAGCATCTCACTCAGATAATTCAATGGTGCTCCCCATCATTATTCCTCCGGACGCGGCCGCATGTGCGACGTCCGGGGGCTTCTGGATATGTATACGCATGCGCGGGCGGCACGCCGCTCGACGCTTACACCCCGTGCATGCGCAAAAAGCACCTGCATGGGGTCATCGACTGTATGGTCGAGGTTTGGATTTCACCTGTAACCTTTCTCTTGACCCTCATTAACCGCAGTAACTATAGCATCAGCATCGCCCTGCGGCATCGAATTTATGCGCTGCACATTGCAGGCATACCAAACGCTGACGCATCCGTGACATAGTCATTGGGGACGTTCTTAAATGACTACCCAATGACTACTCTGTGGTATCTTCGTCCTCGGCAAGCTGGGGGAACACGGCGTCCTTGGGCATGGTGACCTTCGTCAGCGAGGTGAGCTTTTTGCTCAGCGACGTGTCCGTCTTGACCAGGTCGCTGAGCGTCACGATCTTGTAGCCGTCGGCAATGAGGCCGTCGATAATCTGCGGCAGCGCCTCGAGCATCTGCTCGGCGCATTCGTCTCTATCGGTGAGCAGCACGATATTGCCCGGCGTCACCGAATCGAGCACCGTCGAGACCTGCTCGTCGGCACCGTTGAGCAGCCAGTCGCCCGAGTCAATATTCCACGAGACCACGGCGGAGACCAGGTCCATCGCATCAATCCAGTTTTGCTCGTCAAAGGCAGCGTAGGGAGCACGCAGCAGCATCGTCTTCACGCCGGTCGCCGACTTAATCGCGTCGGTGCCTTTCGTGATCTGTTCGCGTACCGCCTCACGGTCCTGACCCTTGAGCGAATCGTCGCTGTAGCTGTTGGATCCGATCTCGCACCCGGCATCGACAATCGCCTTGGCCGTGGCAGGCGAGGCCTCGACCGCATCGCCCGAAAGGAAGAACGTCGCGGTGACGCCCTTTTCCTTGAGCACCTGCAAGATCTGTTTGGTGGCGCCGCTCGGACCCTCGTCAAACGTCAGCGCCACGTACTTTTTGTTGCCCTTGGGCGCCACGCTGGCGCACGCAACAACGCAATCGGTGGCGGGCACAACCTCGCCGCGGTCTTGCGTCTTGCCTGACCGCTCACCAACCCACACCTCGGATCGGCCCTGGACACCCCATGTCTGCACATACTCGATAGCGCCCGTGCCCTCGACCTTGAGCTTGGGCTCGATAACCGTAGCCTGAACCTCGTGCTTCTCGTAAGTGTTACGGCCATCCTTGACCGTCACCTTCTCGCCGCCCTCGAGTTCGCGGCTATCCCATTTGCCCTGCTTCACGCGCTTGCCGTCGACCTTCACCGACAGCTTTTCGCCCCCATGGCGCTTGAGCACGCTGTCATCGACGGCTAGCAGGTCGCCTGCGTCGTAGGTGTCAGTCAAATCCTGTTCGTCGATGAGATTCTGCAGCGTAGAGCCCACGCGCACCGCGGTCTTCTGGCCGTTGAGCTCCACGTCCACGCTGCGGTTGACGTAGCCCACGACGGCAGCGATAAACAGCACGAGCGCGCAACCCACGGCGATCAGCGCATAGGGCAGGCGAGACGAACGACGGGGTGTGCGGCTGTTGCCGATGCGCGCGCTGCGATCGCTAAAGCCGCGGCTATGGTTGAGATACATCGCGCCGGGCTTACGGTGACGGCGGCGCTGACCGCTGGGCAGCTGCCCCAGGTCGCGGCGCGCTGTCGGATGCGCACCCGAACGCCCGTTTAAGTTGGATCCGTTTTGGTGCATGTGCCCTCCCCCATAAACACAGCAAGCCGGAGCAACAGGTCTCCGGCTTGCCTCCCATCATTTGGTACGTCGCTATTTTGTAGCTTTTGACGAGCCTCCGCTCGCCTTTTGGTATTCGTCCTTAAAGGCCTTGAACATGCCGCGCGTCTTGCCGAGCTGCTTGCCCAGTGCGCGACTGCCCTTGTCCACGGCAACCGATCCCTTGTCGTCGAGTACCTTGGCACCCTTTTTGACCTTGTCGCCCACCACGACGCTGGCCTCGGCGGCCTTGGCGGCCGCACCGCCCGAATACCCGAGCGACTTGACCTCGTCCGAGACGACCATCGCACCGTTCTCGTAGCCGCGCAGCATCGTCGGCGGCACCTGCGTGTCACCAACCAAAACACTCGAAGCAGCACCGGCGGTCACATAGAATGCCTGCACGATGCCCGAGCGTGGCTTGAACTCAACGTCCGAGCAATAGCCCACGACGTCGCCCGATTCCGTGCGCACGTCCATACCGACCCAGATGATGCAATCGTCCAAGTTGATGTCGAGGCGCTTAGCGGCGGCGGAATCGTACGTGTCCTTGACGTCATCGACCGCAATGGCGCCCTCGTAGACACCAATGGCGTCGAGCGCTACGAATCGGTCGGGACGCTCGATCATGCCCGCGATATCGGACTGGCGGACCATAAAGCCGACCACGCGCGTACCGCCCGGGGTAAAGACCGGAAAGTGAATCTTTCCGAGCTTTTTAGGGCTGCGCGGTGTGCCGTCCTTTTTGGTGCGCTTGTCCTCGGTAGGCTTGCGATAGATCTTGGCGCCGACAAAATCCCCGGCGCGCATTATGCCTCGGTCGAGGGCTCCGCAGCCTCGGTATCAGCCTCGACGGCGTTCTCGACCACGACGTCGGCGGCAGGCGTCACGTTGCCGCCCGAAATGGCGTCGTTGAGCTGCTCGCGCAGCTGGTCCATGCGCTCGCGGGCCAGGTCGACCTTGGCGCGCAGGTCGTCGGTCTTGGCGTCGACCATCGGGCCAAAGTCATTCACCGCAGCACGGGCCTCCTCGGCGCTGTGCTCGTAGGTGTCGCGCATATTGTCCCAGGCGTCGTTGGCGATATCGGCAGCCATGGCGCGGGTCTCGGCGCCCGAGCGCGGGGCCAGAGCAACGCCGACAATAGCGCCGGCAGCGGCACCAAAAAGTGCGCCGGAGACAAAGCTGAAAGTCTTACCCATGATCATTCCTCTCCTGCGGGCACGTCGGTGCCCACCGTTTGAATGCTGTCCATTATACCCGCAGCGCATCACTTGCCGCTCCGCTCATCTGCGTACGGCAAAGGCGCAGGTACGTGATGGTGATAAACGCGTAGGCCTACTCCTGAGGCATAGCCGGCATGGCCACCGTGGCACCCGGGTCCTCGCCGGCGCCGTCCACGAGCGGCAGGCTGCCCTCATGCGCAGGTCCTGCCGGAACCGTCGCAGCACCGCCAAAGACGGCAGCGGAGGCCTCGTGGTTCTCGGCAACCGCGCCCTCGGTATCAATCGCCACCTGGGGCTCGTCGTCAAAGTTGGGGACACCCTGGGGCTCGGTGGGAACGGGCTCGGCGGTCGCATCGGAAACGGGCTCGGCGTCGACCGGCGCATCGCCCTCGTCAGCGCCCTCGTCCTCGGCAGCATCTTCGCCGTTCGCAGCGGCGACGGCCTCGTGAGGATCCTTGCCCTCGGCCCCGGCGCGCATGCCCAGCACCAGGTTGCGCAGGCCCGCGACCGTGCCCTCCACGTCGGGGGCAGGCTGGTCGGCGTGCAGGTACGCCCAGTCCATCATAAAGGTGGCCGAAGACAGCGCGCCGATGGCCAGCGCGTCGTCGGGGCACGAAAGCTCAACCTCAAAAACGCGCTCGTCGTGCTCGCTTACGCGCGTGCGGCCGCACGAGATGCTGCCGGCAAGCCCGGTCTCGTTCATGAGCTCAACCGTCACGTGCTCCAGCAGGTGGCAGAGCTCGGTCTGGCCCATGCAGTCCTGGAACTCGCGACCGGAATCACCCAGGCACAGGTGCTTGGCAATCGCCGGCACCAGGTAATACACGCGCGCCGTGGCCTCGATATCCTCCGAGGTCATGAGCGGCATGCCGGGGTTCACCAGCACATGCGCGCAGATCTTGTCCTCGCTGACGGTGACCTTAAGGATGTTGAACAGGCCTGCCATAACTCTCCCCTACTCTTCCTTGCCCTACTCGTCGCCATCGTGCGGATCCACAGAGCCCGCACCCGACGCCGCCGGCTTCTCTGCCGAAGACTCGGAATCCTTCTTATCGGTTTCGGCCGGAGCGATCACGCGAATGAGCGAGATGCGCTGGCCACGCATCGACTGCACTTTAAACTTGTACCCCGCGACCTCAAACACCTCTCCGATGTCGGGCACCGAGTCGCAAAGCTCCAAAATCCAGCCGGCGATGGTCTCATAATCATCGCTTTCCTCGAGCGGCCAACCAAGCTCAATCGCGTCATCGCACGAAAAACGCCCATCAACGAGCCACTCGCGGCGCGAAAGGCGCGTGAGATACTTGTTGTCGGGGTCGAACTCGTCCTCGATCTCGCCGACGATCTCCTCGACGATGTCCTCGATGGTGATAATGCCGGCCGTACCGCCGTACTCGTCCACGACCACCACGATCTGGTCGTGAGAGGTCTGCATCTCGGACAGCAGCGGCAGGATGTCCTTGGTGTCGGGCACAAAAGTGGCGTCGCGCAAAAAACCGGCGATGGGCTGGTCGCCCTTGCCGTCGAGCGCGGGCTGAATCAGGTCCTTGATGTGCGCAATGCCGGCGACGTTGTCGGGATCCTCGTGATAGACGGGGATGCGGCTAAAGCCGGTCTGGCGCATGGTGGACAACACGTCGGCGACCGTCTCGTCGTCCTCACACATGGTGGTGTCCACGCGCGGCACCATGACCTCGCGGGCAACGGTGTCGCCCAGGTCGAAGATCTCGTGGATCATGCGCTTTTCCTCGTCGAGCAGGTCGTCCTGCTCCGAGACCATGTACTTGATCTCTTCTTCCGAGACGTTCTGGCGGTCGTCGGCACTCTTGATGCGCAGGATGCGGGCCAGGCCATCGGAGCAAGCGCCAGTCAGCCACACGAGCGGACGGGCGATCTTCTGGAACACGGAAAGCGGGCCCACGACCTGCTTGGACACGCCCTCGGCATTGGCCAGGCCGATGCGCTTGGGGACGAGCTCGCCGATCACGATGGATACGAAGGCGACCGCGACGGTAATGATGACCGGCGCCAGGCCGCGCGCGATGGCGGAGAGCGGCGCGATGCCAAAGCTCATGAGCCACGTGGCGAGCGGGTCGGACAGACTCGTCGAGGCGACGGCGGACGAGGCGAAGCCCACGAGCGTAATGGCAACCTGGATGGTGGCGAGCAGCTGGTCGGAGTCGGCAGCTAGCTTAATGGCACGCTCGGCGCGCTTGTCGCCTTCCTCGGCCTCGTGCTCCAGCACGGCGCGCTTGGCCGTGGTGAGCGCCATCTCGGACATAGAGAAGTAGCCGTTGATGAGGGTCAAAACGAGGGTGGTGATAAGGGAGATGGTTATGTCCATCGGGAGTTTCTCGAACCTCCAAGATTCGGGACGTCAGGTCAAAACGTTGATGGCGGATAGGGCAGTTGCACCAGGCGGGCACCCGGACGGGCCCGCGGGCGCAGGCGCGATCGCTAGATTACGAAGAGGATCACCGCCATGAACTGGAAGATGCTGCCGGCGAGTACCCACAGGTGGAACACGCTGTGCAGGTAGCGCACGTTTTTGGCGATATAGAACGGCACGCCCACGGTGTAGCACACGCCGCCGACGGCGAGCAGGGCGAGTGCCACGGGGTTGAGCAGCGACACGAGCTCGGGCAGCTTAAAGACGACGAGCCAGCCCATCAGCAGATAGACCAGGCCGCTTACCCAATGCGGCTGGCGCTCGCGTAGGAAGCACTCGAGGGCGATGCCGATGATGGCGATGGCCCATACGGCAAAGAACAGCACAGCGCCGCCGTCGTTTGCGAGCGTGATGAGGCAAAACGGCGTATAGCTGCCGGCTATGAGCAGGTAGATGCAGCTGTGGTCGATGATGCGAAACACGCGCTTGGCGCGCGCGGGCTGAATCGCGTGGTAGAGCGTGGAGGCTAGGTATTCGAGGATAATGCTGACGCCATAGACAATTGCCGCGGCCATGTGGGCCGGGCCTCCGCCGCGCAGGGCAGCGAATACGATCAGGAGCACCAGGCCCGCGATACCCAGCAGGCAGCCGACACCATGGGTGACGGAGTTCATGATCTCCTCACCCACCGTGTAGTGTGGAACGGCCGCGATCTTGGGTCGCGGCTTAGAACTGTCGCTCGAATCGGACATGCCGGTTACATCCTCCAACGTAAAGAGTTCTCAACACTATATCAAAGCGTCTAGGTACGTGCGAAATTTGCACCATACGTGACCCTTTGTTTACCCATTCTTTGTCTGTTGACGCATCAACGGCGAACGTCCATAATGCGCTTGCATTAAATGTTGATGTATTAACATCTTATAGGAAAGCTTCTTATGTCTCAAAACGCACGTTCCCATCGAAAGCTCAAGATAGCTGGCGTCGTTGCGCTGGTGCTCGTTATCGCGCTGCTGGGGTTTGCCGGCAACTTCTTGTTCGACTTTGCCCTGAATCCCCAAGCGTCCTACACCATGAAGATGATGCAGGACGGCAAGGACGCCGAAAAGGGCGAGCAGATGGATGCCGAGGAAACCGAGGCGCGGGCGTGGTTTAAAGAGAACCGCGAGAGCAGCAGCCTCACCGCGGACGACGGGACCGAGCTTGCCGCCTGGTATTTTGCTGCGTCGGAGAGCACGCACGACTACGCCGTCTGCCTGCATGGATATACCAACGAGCCCATCGGTATGGCCCGATACGTCAAGCGATTCCACGACCGCGGCATGAACGTACTCGCACCCGCCGCCCGCGCCCACGAGCGCTCCGGCGGCGACTATATCGGCATGGGCTGGCCCGAGCGGCTCGATGTCGTTGCATGGATTGGGCGGATCGTTCAGGCTGACCCCCAGGCGCGCATCCTGGTCTTTGGCGAATCGATGGGTGCAGCAACCGCTATGAACGTCGCGGGGGAATTTCTGCCTGCAAACGTAAAATGCATTATCGAGGACTGCGGTTATACGAGTGTTTGGGACGAGTTTTCCCTGCAGCTCAAGGACGTGTTCGGCCTGCCCAGCTTTCCCTTGCTCGATGTAGCAAACTTGGTGTGCAACGTGCGCGCGGGCTACGACTTTCATAAGGCGAGCAGTGTGGAGCAACTCAAACACGCGACGGTTCCCATGCTGTTTATCCACGGCGACCAGGACACCTTTGTACCGTACGACATGCTCGACCAAAACTACGACGCGTGCGCCAGCAAGGTCAAGCAAAAGCTCACTATCCATGGCGCCACCCACGCCAAGAGTGCGCAAGTTGACCCAGAGCTTTACTGGAATACGGTCGACGACTTCCTCGACGAGTATTTTTAGGCAAATAGTACGGTTTACTGGTCTATCTAACCCCCTAGCACTTCCAAAAAGCCGCCCGTGGGCACTGTGCTCACGGGCGGCTTTTGCTCAGCTTACGCTACAAAGGCGCTTGATTTGTCCAATAGCTAGGCGCTACTTGACCTCGATGAGCTCGTACTTGCTCGTGCCCAGGCCGATCTTCTCGGCATGCGCGATGCACGCGCGCCAGTCGGTGTCGGGATGCGTGATGCAGAAGGGGTCCTTGGCCTGCTCGCCCTCCAGATGCTCGTGATTGTGCTCCATCTTGGCAGCACTATCGGTAAGCTCGGTGTTGGGCAGCGGCTCGGATGCCATGACGGCATCGGCGCAGGCCTGGTCGATGGCGACCGGGTCGAAGCTCGCAAACATGCCGATGTCGTTGACGATAGGCGTGTCGTTTTCGGGATGGCAATCGCAGTTGGGGCTGATATCCATGGCAAGCGAGATATGGAAGCTCGGGCGGCCGTCGACGACGGCCTTGGTGTACTCGGCGATCTTGCAGTTGAGCACGTCGGCCGCAGCGTCATAGCCGGGCTTGATACAGTCCTGGTTGCATGCCGCAATGCAGCGGCCGCAGCCCACGCAGCGATCGTGGTCGATAGCGGCGACGTGAACCGTGCGGGTGTTACCGTTGGCAAGCTCGCGCTCGCGGATGTCGTCAAACGAGATGGCGTTGTGCGCGCAGATCTTTTCGCAGGCATGGCAGCCAATGCAGTGCTCGGTCGCGACGTTCGGCTTGCCGGCGGCATGCTGCTCCATCTTGCCGGCACGGCTGCCGCCTCCCATGCCCAGGTTCTTCATGGCACCGCCAAAGCCGGCCTGCTCATGGCCCTTAAAGTGGGTGAGGCTAATCACGATATCGGCATCCATGAGCGCCTGACCGATCTTAGCCTCGTGCACGTACTCTCCGCCCTCGACCGGGACGAGCGCCTCGTCGGTGCCTTTGAGGCCGTCGGCGATGATGATCTGGCAACCCGTGGCATACGGGGTAAAGCCGTTCTGGTAGGCGGTGTCGATGTGCTCGAGCGCGTTTTTGCGGCTACCGACATAGAGCGTATTGCAGTCAGTGAGGAAGGGCTTGCCGCCCAGCTCCTTCACGACATCCACGACGGCGCGGGCGTAGTTGGGGCGCAAAAAGCTCAGGTTGCCCAGCTCGCCAAAGTGAATCTTGATGGCGACGAACTTGTTCTCAAAGTCGATCTGCTCGATACCGGCGTGACGGATGAGGCGCTTGAGCTTGTCGAGCTGGCTCTCACGAGCATGCGTGCGCAGGTTGGTGAAGTACACCTTGGCGGGTGCTGCGGGTGTAGTTGCGGTCATAGATATATCCCCTCGGTCTATATGGCGTTACAGACATAGAGGATGGTACCAGTTAAAGCAGAGTTAAAGTCAAGTACGGCACCTAGTCATTGGGGACAGACTTAAATGACTGAAACCACTCATTGGGGACGGACTTAAATGAGTGCCTCGCCACCTGACAGCCAGGGACGTTCCTTTCCTGCCGGCAGCTGGGGACAGTCCTTGCCAGCACGGCCGGCGAACCGGCGAATCGGCAAAGACTGTCCCCGATGACTACTCCTGCACCTTGAGAGCTTCGGCCAGGCTCACACGCTTGATGGAGCGCGTGTGCAGCAGCGCCACGACCAGGTAGGTCGCGAAGCCAATGCCAACGCATGCAGCCATAGACCAAGCGGGCACATAGATCTCGATATTGCCGTTGTAGGCGAGCAGCATCGAGCGGAAGATGGCCGTGAGCGAACTAATGATCACGGGCAGGCTCAGCACGAGCGACGCCGCCACGCACAGCGTGATCGAGCGGATGTACAGATGCGAGATCTCGCTATCGCGATAGCCAAAGACTTTCATGTAGCTGATCGAACGGGCGCTGTGGTCGATCACCGCCTTGGTCAGCAGGTACATAAACAGCAGGAAGATAAACACCGCGAGCCCGATCATCATTCCGATCATTTTGCTCATCATGCCGATGAACTGGTCGCCCACGGCCCGCATGTCGTCGGGCGTGGTGTCGCCGGCAAAGTAACGAGCATCGAGGTCGAGCTTCTCGTCGCTCACATAGCCGTTAAAGTAGGCGGCGTCGTTGCCGAACAGCTCGTTAAAGTCGTCGATACTCATATAGATATTCATGTCCGACTTGGAGCCCCAGGCACAGTCCTTGCCCGCGTACTCAAGGGAATAATGCTCGCCCTCGTACTTGTCGCTGAGCGTGACCTTCTGACCCTCGCTCCAGCCAAACTTATCGAGCAGACCGCCGCCAAAGACAACGCGCCCATCGCCGACGTTGAGATCTTTCCAATAGCGCGAATCGGGCGAGATGCCGTAGACGGAAATCGTCTCCTCGCCATTACCATCGCCGCGGTCGTATTGCAGCTGGTAAACGGCATATTTCTCGGCCTGTGCGATTGCGCCCGCGCCGTTGTCGGTCGTGTTGACCGGGTGGATATCATCGTTGTCAGTGTCGATCTTAGAGGCCTTGTCAATCAGGTCGATAGCCTCGTCGCGGTCGCAGCCGAGGGCATCGGCAAGGTCATCGAGGCGCGCGTAGAGCGCACCCTTCTTGTCCTGGACCTTGGCAAGCGCATCCTGCGCTGCGGTCAGGCTCTCGGCAGACGGAGATGCGGTCGCGGCATCGGCTGCCGCCTGCGCAGCATCGGCCGCGTCGTCAAGCTCGTCATCGGCATCCTGGGCGGCAGAAAGCAGTGCGCCGTCAACCGACTGCAAGTGCTCGAGTGCCGACCACTGCTCGCGCTCCTCGGCAGTGCCCTCGAGCTCCAGCGGCGCCTTGAGCGTGTACTGGTGCTCGGCGACCAGGCCTGTCTCGAGGTTGTCCGCATAGTGCGTCATCGTGGGCAGAATCGCCAGGCCAAAGAGCAGCAGCAGCGACGCAAACGCAATGCCCACGAAGAGTGTGGCGAAGTTGCCCAGGTTGCGCAGGAAGATACGCAGGCGGAAGCGGGAAACAAAACCCATGCGCTCCGGCAGCTGCAAGCCGCGCTTGGTGCCCGATTTGCCGCTCGCCTCGTGACGAAGGAACTGCAACGGCGTCTTGCCCATCTTGCGAAGCAGGCCCACCAGCGTGATGAGGATGAGCGCGGCGGCGGGAACCACGGCGCACTTCACAAAGATCTCCCAGCTCCAGTACACCTGGAAGGGCGGCAGGCTATACGAACCGTAATAGAGGCTGCGCATGGGCTCGGTAAAGAACACAACGCCGAGCGCAGTGCCCAAAAGCGCCGCGACCACGCCCACGATGGCGGGAAGCGCAAGGTAGTGCAGCACGATCTCGCGTCGACGATAGCCGCTGGCGAGCAGCGTGCCGATGATGGCGCTCTCCTCCTCGATGGTGGCGTCGGTAAGGACCACAAAGACAAACGCCATGATCACGATGATGATGTCGAGCAGCGTCATCCACATCATGGAGTCGCCGTCCACGTCATCGCGCGCATAGCCAATGCCCTGATTGGAATCGGCATCGACCAGATCGTCCACGCGCGCATCGGCATCGGTCAGCGCCTCGACCATATCCTGCTCCGCATCGATGCGATCCGCGGTGGGGAGGTCGCGATCGGTAAAGGTAAAGGAGTAGGTGTAGGCAGGCGCGCCGCCGGCATCCTCGAGCGCGGCAAAGCCGGCGTCGGTGACCTCGGCCACGCCATAGGTGATGGTGTTCACCGTAAAGTCCGAATTGTTGAGGAACAGCGCCTGGCTATCGGGCTGGGTCATGATGCCGCAGATGGTATAGGTGCGGCCCTCAAGCTCGACCTTATCGCCCACGGACAGGTTGTTATTGGTGGCAAAGACACGGTCGATGGCCACCTCGTCGTCCGCCTTGGGTTCCCTGCCCTCACAGTAGGACGCGATATCGACCTTGGTGCGGTGCGCATAGGTGCGCAGCGTGCGCTTGGTGCCGTCGTCGCCGGCGGTCTTTTTGATGATGGCGTCGATGGAAAAATTCTTGTAGAGCGTGACGCCGCCGACGTCGTCGGCCGCGTCCTCGGCGGCCTTGAGCTGGTCTTTGGTGACCTCGAAGGAGGTGGTCACGCGGCCGTCCTCAATCGTGTACGCATCGCGCATGTCGTCGATAAGGCAGCCGATGGAATGCGCTGCGAGCAAAAAGCCCGAGGTGAGAGCGATGCTTCCGCACATAAGCAAAAAGATGCCCAGGTACTTGCCGATATTGCGGCGCAGCTCGCGCGGGAGACGTTTTGCGAGAGGTGTCATGGCGCCGCCTACCAATCGAGTTCGGCGGCCGCGACGGGCGACTCGTTGAGCTCATCCTCGACGATGTGCCCGTCGCGCAGGCGCAGCACGCGATTGGCCATGCGCGCGATGGCGGCATTGTGGGTGACAATGATGATGGTGCAGCCGTAGGTGCGGTTGACATCCTCCATGAGCTGCAAGATTTCCTTGGACGTCTTATAGTCAAGCGCGCCCGTGGGCTCGTCGCACAGCAGCAGGCCCGGGTTTTTGACGAGCGCACGGCCGATGGCGCAGCGCTGCTGTTGGCCGCCCGAGACCTGGCGCGGGAACTTGTTGCGGTGCTCGTAAAGGCCCAGCGAACGCAGCAGGTTGTCGACATTGAGCGGGTTTTTGGACAGGTGCGCCGTGACCTCGATGTTCTCCTTGATGGTGAGGTCGGGCACCAGGTTGTAGAACTGGAAGACAAAGCCCAGCTCACGGCGGCGATACTCGCCCAGGTCGGCAGGCTTGAGCACCGTGAGGTCGCAGCCGTCCACCATGATGGAGCCGCCGTCGGCATCCTCCAGGCCGCCGATCAGGTTGAGAAAGGTCGACTTGCCCGAGCCCGAGGGTCCCAGCATGACGCAGATCTCGCCGCGATTGATGGACGTGTCGATGCCATCGAGTACCGTCAGGCGCGCATCACCGTCGCCGTAGTGCTTTTTGAGATCCTTGACCTGGACATAGGCTTCCTGCGTTGCCATGGTATCCCCCCATTGTTAGCCTCGTACTACTTTATGAACGTAATAGTAAACCTTGGCGAACTATTTTGGGGCGAGGCCTAGGATTTATTTCAGACTAGGCGCGGGATTTGGCGCGTGCGAGAGCCAGGCCTACGGCGGCAATGGCGGCGGCGAAGAGCACGGTGACGCCCAGGTCGCAGGCGATGTCGCCCAACACGGCAGACGTCAGGTCCGAAGCAAGCGCCTTGCCGATCGCGTCGTTCACCCAATACGTCGGCACAAAGTGCGCCACCGTCTGCACGGCCGAGCCCATGAGCGACAGCGGCATCCAAGCGCCGCCCAAAAACGTCATGAGCATGCCGAGCAGGTTGCCCACACCGTTGAGCAGCTCCTCACGCGCACCCAGGCTCGAAAGGGCAAAGCCAACGGCCAGAGGCGTGCACGCCAGGGCAAACGTCGCCGCCAGCGCCAGGCACACACGACCCACGCCGACCTCGGCAACCGCGCCGGCAAAGCCCACGACGCCCATCATGCTCGACACAAACCAGATGCAGACGGTGAGCACTGCGGCAGCCGCGAACACGGCAAGCGAGCGCTGGCGCTCGGAGACCGGGCCGGCATCCATACGACGCACGCGCTCGGGCTCGTTCATGCCCGAGAACACCAACCCCACCGATACGATGACCGACGAGATAATCGCGTACGCGCCAAAGTTGAAATACGACTCGAGCGTGGCGGCAGCCGTCGAGTCGACCTTGACCTGCTCGATCTGGACCTCCGCGCGCTTTGCAGCGGCATGCTCGGCGGCCTTGGCAACGTCGCCGTTAGAAGCAGCGGGCTCAAGCGCCGCCGCAGCGCCCGCGAGCGAGATCCAGCGCGAGGCCTCGGCAGACGAAAGCGCCGCCGCCATGGTGCCGGAACCGTAGGTCACGTCGAGCTTGGGCAGGGCCTCCCCCGCGCGGGCAGCCGCAACGAGGTCGTCCTCAAACTCCTCCGGGATAAAGAACACGCAGTCGGCGCTGCCCTTGGCGCTGTTGCTCTTGGAGAGCGCGTCCGCAAGGTCGTACGTATCGTCGCCGATGCCCGTGACCAGCTCAAAACGCGAACCCAGATGCTTGGTAAGCGCACGCGAAAGGTCGCTGTCGTCGCGGTCGACCACGATCACGTTGGCATCGTAGGGCTTGTACTCGGTGAGCTGCGACGAGTTCCAGCTCACCGATGCCGCGATAAACACACCCATCAGCGAAATGAACACCGTGTAGATAAGCAGGTAGAACGGGTGCGCGAGCGCCATGCGAAGTGCGGTCTTAAAGGTGCTCATAGCGGCTCCTTCCAAAGATCAGCGTGGCGGCGGCAACGAACAGCAGCGCCATAAGGACCAGTGCGCCGGCGCGAACGACAAAGGGGCCCAGGTCCTCAAAGAAATACAGGCGGTTGAACATGTCGCAGATGAGCTTGACGGGGTTGAGCCAGCACTCGGCCGGGCAGGCGCGGGCGACGTCGTCGGCAAGCGCCATCGCCGGCTCGCCGTAGAGGCCGGCGAACAGGGCGCACGTGGTGGCAAAGCCCGTGAGGATGCCCGACTTGGACGCCTTGCCGCCCTTAACGGGCAGCGTGCCCACAAAGAGTCCCAAGCCCGTGGCGGCAAGCGCGGAAGCGGCGCCGCCCACCAAACACAGCCCCTCGCGCCCGCCAAAGTCGAAGCCGACCACCAGGCGCACGTAGCCGATCGCGATCGTCATCGAGGCAAAGGAGACCAGCCACGAGCCCACAAAGATACCGGCCAGCAACGCCGTCTTGGAAAGACCGCCCACGCAGCGGCGCGCCCCAAGGCCCGACAGATTGGGCTGCAAATCGACGACGCTCAAGGCGGCAAACTCGGCAGACATCATCGCCACCAGACCAAAGAGCGCGTAGTAGTAGATGACCGTGCCATCGGGCGTGGTGCGTGTCAGGCTTACGCGGCGGGTGCCGCCCTCGAGCGACAGGGCGCGCGCAACCGCCTCCGGGTCGGCGAGCGCCGCCGGGTTGTCCTGGGAAATCTGGCGCATGAGCTCGGCATTTTGCGTATACGAGCTTGCCACCGTCTCCAGGATGCTGCGGTCGGTGAGCACCGATGAGGCACGCGAGCTGTCGTAGCTCGATAGCAGCGTGAGCTTGGGCGTGCCCGCATCGTCGACCGTATAGATGCCCGCGACCTCGCCGGCCTTAAGCGCACGGTTCGCATCGGCTGCGTCATCGCACTCGTGGATCTCGAGCAGCCGGTCGTCGCCTTCCTGGGCAAGCGACGTCGCCACGTCCTTAAAGGTCGAGGCGTCCCAGGCCTCGTCCGCTATGACGGCAACCGGCACCGGGTCGACCGTGCCGTCGGAGCTCAGATTCGCAAACATAAACATGAACATCGTGGAAAGCGCGATGGGAAAGAGAGCGCCCCAGACCCACGTACTCGGTCGGCGCAGCAGCGTCTTGACCGTAATGATAATGGTGTTGAACATGGCTGCCCCCTAGTCGCGCAGCTCGCGGCCGGTGATCTCGAGGAACACGTCGTTGAGGGTCGGCGGCTCGGAATAAATGCGGCCAAGCGCCACGTCATGCGAGCGCAGCGCATCGAGAATGTCCGTCAGGTTATGCGGGCTCGCCTCGCACGAAAACGTGAGCTGGCCCGCCGTCGCCGACAGGTCCAGGACATGCGGCAGGCTCGCGACGGCACCGAGCGCCGCGCTCGGCACCTCGCCGACCTCGATCACGATCTTCTCGCCCATCTGAATCATGCGCTTGAGTTCGTCGTTGGTGCCCTGCGCCAGCACGCGCCCGCCGTCCATGATCATGATGCGGCTGCAGATCTGCTCGACTTCCTCCATATAATGGCTGGTATACACCACCGTGGCGCCCTCGTCGCGCAGGCGGCAGATGCCCTCCAGGATGGCGTTGCGACTCTGCGGGTCGACCGCCACCGTGGGCTCGTCAAAGAAGATGAGCTCGGGCTTGTGCGCGATGCCGCAGGCGATGTTGAGGCGACGCGCCAGGCCGCCCGAGAGCTTGCCGGGGCGAAACTTGGTAAAGTCGCCCAAGCCGACAAAGTCGATCGCCTCGTCCACCAGCGCGCGGCGGCGCTTGCGGTCGCTAACGTAAAGGCTGCAGAAATAGTCGATGTTCTCGCGCACGGTGAGCTCGTCGAACACCGCCACCTGTTGCGGCACCACGCCGATGCGGCGCTTGAGGTCGTAGCGAGCGGGCGTCATGGGCTCGCCAAAGAGCTCGATGGTGCCTTTGTCGTAGGCAAGCAGCTGCAGGATACAGTTGATGGACGTGGTCTTGCCCGAGCCGTTGGGACCCAGCAGGCCAAAGATCTCGCCGGGGGCGATGCTCAGGTTAAAGTGGTCGAGCGCGATAAGATCGTCATAGCGCTTGACGAGGTTTTCGACGTGGACGATGTCTGTCATGAGGCGGCCCTTCTGTTGGTCGTGGCCCGGTACGATTGCATCATCGCAGGAGCGGACGGCGCGCACCAGTGAGCTTTGTCACGAGTGCGGAGCTTGGTCGCGCGGCCCGCCGACGCGACCGCCCCGGCGCGTGGGAGGAATGTCACGATTGCTCCGGGTGGCGCCTCCCCCATGCGCGGCATCGCGTACAATACCCGTATGAACAGGCTATTCGACAAATCGATCGTGCTGGCGTGCTGTATTGCGGCCGCCATGGGTCTTGCCGTGGACGCTCATCTGGTCGCGGCGTTTTGCCTTGGCGTTATTGCCACCTCGCTGGCCGAGGTCACACAGGAGGAACGTACGCGCCGCATATGCGAGGCCGCAAGTTACGCTTACATCATCGCGGCTGTCTTCGTGCCGCCGTTTGTGCCGTTTGCGCCTCTCGCCCTCTATGACATCGCGCGGCGGGTGCGCCGTGAGCACGCCTGGGTCGCGCTGGGCATTGGCGCCACCTTTGTCTTTGCACTCGTCGCGGACCTTCGCGGCGGCGCGCTCACCACCCGAACGCTCCTGCTGACCGCCATCCTTTCGGTTGCCGCCACCTTGCTATCGCTACGTACCGCCCAGCTGGAGCGCGAGCAACAGCGCATGCGCCGTACCCGCGACGGGCTGCAAGAACGAGCCCTCGCGCTCGAAGCGCGCAACCGCGACCTCGCCGACCGCCAGGACTACGAAGTCGAGCTCGCGACGCTCGCCGAACGCGCCCGCATCGCGCGCGAGATCCACGATAACGTCGGGCACCAGCTCACGCGCGCTTCACTGCAGGCCGAAGCCCTACGCGTGGTCCACGCCGACGAGCCCGGGGTTGCCGCCGATTTCGCCGACGTCAAACGCACGGTTGACGAGGCGCTCCAGCTTGTGCGCACCAGCGTCCACGCGCTCAACGACAACGCCGTCGAGCTTTCCGTGCAGCTCGAGCGCATCGTTGAAGGCGCGCGCTCGGACGGCGGTCCGCAGATTAAGCTTGAAGTTATGACCGAGCATGCGCCCGCAAACGTCGCCAACTGCTTTGCGGCGGTCCTGCGCGAGGCGCTCTCCAACACCATGCGCCACGCTTGCGCCCAGACCGTCACTGTACGATGCATGGAGCATCCGTCGTTTTACCAGCTCATCGTTACCGACGATGGCGCGGGCGGGGTCCAAGCAAGCAGCCGCGGCGCCGCGGAGGGCATGGGGCTTGCCTCCATGCGCGAGCGCATCGAGGCGCTTGGCGGCACCTTCTCCGCCGGCCCGCGTGCCGGCTCCCCCGGCTGGCGCGTGTTTGCCACCGTTCCCAAACAGCAAGGAGATGAGGGCTGATGAGGCTCATCGTTGTCGACGACGACCGCTTGGTGGTCGATTCGCTCAAGATTATCCTGGGCGCCCAGCCGCAGATCGAAGTGGTGGACACCGGTGCCAACGGCAACGATGCGGTGGCGCTTTACGCCGAGCACGCACCCGATATCGCGCTGCTCGACATTCAGATGCCGGGACGCGACGGCCTTTCGGCGGCACGCGAAATCCTTGAGCGCGACCCCACGGCGCACGTGGTGTTTCTGACGACATTCTCGGATGACGAGTACATTGTGTCGGCGCTTAAACTGGGCGCCCGCGGCTATCTGATTAAAACCGATGTCGCCGCCATTCCTCCAGCGTTGGCGCAGGTCATGGACGGCAAACGCGTACTCGAGGGCAAGGCGATCGAGGATATCGACTTTGATGGGGCGGGGTCCGAGGCCGACACGCCTCGCCGGCCCGCTGCCTTTGCCAGCCTGACCGACCGCGAGTTCGAAGTCACAGAGCTCATCGCCCGCGGCCTCGACAACAAGGAGATTGCCGCCACCGCCTACATGGGCGAAGGCACCGTGCGCAACCACATCAGCTCAATCCTTGCCAAAATGGGCCTGCGTAACCGCACGCAGATCGCCATCGCCTACCTGCGAGGGTAATTATCCGACGACCGACCGCCCCGGCATAGCAAAATGGCCGTTATCGATTTAATGCCATTTCAAAACCATGCCGGATTACGGGGCTAAACTCAGGGCCCCCATCCATACCCACGTTTTCTGCAAAATGACGGCTCGTCTACCTGCGGTTTTATTTTCACGAATATCGGCATGGTTGGGGACTCGTGATTCAGCCCCGTAAACCGGCATAGTTTTGTTCGGGCGGCCCTGCACGAGTGCCTCCGCCAGCCTCACGGGACCAAAATGATCCGTTTTCCTCCGCCCCCAAGGGATCAGCCGGAACCGCTCGCCACGAAACTGGCCCATCTACTACGTTTGACCCGATACCCCCGACCACAACCGCGTTTTATGAAAAACCGCAGGCGTTCTACCTGCGGTTTTGTTTTTGGGATTTTCCGTATGGTCGGAGGTTCGCTATCCAGCTCCGTAAACCGGCATAGTTTTGTTCGTGGCGGCCCAACCGCGCGTTCACGCGCGGGGCCGGTGGGGCATTTTTGCCCCACCGGCCCCATCCAAACGCTACTCCGGCTTGGTTTCTACCGTGAGAGTCTTGTCCGCCGCAACCGGAGTGCGGGCGGTGTCCATGCTCAGGCAGTGTTTAGGACAGCTTTCGATGCACTCGCCGCACACCACACAGGCATACGGGTCGATCGACCACGTTCCGCCCTTGCGATCGACCGCGAGTGCGCCCGCCGGGCAGCGGCGCGCGCACATGCCACAGCAGATGCACACGTTCATGTCGTTAACGATATGCCCGCGCAGGCGCTCGGGTGCCGCGAGCTTCTCCTGCGGATAGCACACCGTTACCGGCTGCTTGACCATAGAGCCCAAGGCCGTCTTGGCAAATGTCAGTAAACTCATGCCGCGCCTACCTTTCCGTGCAGCTAATGCAGGGGTCGATGGTCAGGATAATCATGGGCACGTTGGCAAGGAGCACGCCCTGCAGCGCATGCGTCAGACCCGCCAGGTTCTGCGACGTCGGCGTGCGCACGCGGAAACGGTCCAGGTTCTTGGTGCCGTTACCGCGCACATAGTAATATGCCTCGCCGCGCGGCTGTTCAATCACAACCTCGCCGCGCGCGCCGTCGGCCGGCGTGAGCTTGGTACGCCCGCCGATACCGTCGTGCGGAATCTTGCCGACAAGCTCCTTGATAATGTCCATGGCCTGCGTAACCTCGGCACAACGCACCTGGCAGCGGGCATAACAGTCGCCATCGGTGGCAACAATCGGCTCAAACGCAGCCAAGTCCGCATAGGCACCGTCACCGAACATGCGCACGTCATAATCCACGCCCGAGGCGCGACCGAACGGGCCGACCATCGACAGATCCAGCGCGTCCTTCTTGCTGATCACGCCCACGCTATGCAGGCGCTCGCCGCAGCTATTGTCGTCCAAAAATGTATGCACCACGGCCTCGTAGTCAGGGCGCATAGCGTCGAGCGTCTGGACAATACCCGCCAGCTCGGAATCCTCAATGTCGTGTTTAAGGCCGCCAATCTCGTTAATCGACAGAATCACGCGACCGCCGCAAGTGCTCTCAAAGATCTTGAGAATCTGCTCGCGCAGCGTCCACGAACGATAGAACAGCGCCTCAAAGCCAAAGGCATCGGCGAGCAGGCCCAGCCACAGCAGGTGCGAGTGAATGCGCGAAAGCTCATGCAGAATGGTGCGGATATACTGCACGCGACCAGGCACCTCGATGCCGAGCATGCGCTCGCAGGCGCTGGCGTAGCCACAGCTATGGCCCACGGCGCAGATGCCGCAGATGCGCTCGGCGATGTAGCCAAACTGATGCATATCGCGCTTTTCGGTGAGCTTCTCGAGTCCGCGGTGCACAAAGCCGATCTGCGGAATTGCTTCGATGACGCGGTCGTCCTCGATCACCAGGTCCAGATGAAGCGGCTCGGGCAGCACCGGGTGCTGCGGGCCAAACGGAATTACGGAGCGATGAGCCATGGACCTTACGCCTCCTTTTTCTGCTTGTCGCGGGCGGCCTTGGCGGCAAGCGCCGCGCGGACCTTGGCCGCTTTCTCGGGATCCATGGCAGCGAGCTTTGCCTCCATCTCGGCAGCCTTGAGCGCGGCCTTGGCAGCGGCATCGTCATGCTGGGCATCGGAGCCGGCAGCCGCAGCGGGCTGAGCGACGGCAGCGCCCGCAGCGCCCTCCCCTGCAGCAGCCGCAGCGGCGGCCTTTTCGGCCGCGGCCTTGCGCGCCTTGGCCTCGGCAGCGGCACGGACCTTCATGGCTTTCTCGCGCGCGGCCTTCACCTCGGGCGTGATGACGCTCATGGGCTCGCCAGTCGAAACCTGGTAGAAAAAGCCCTTAAAGTCGACCTGCATGTCGGTGATGGCAAGACCAAACAGGTCGTGCGCTTCGTTTTCAAACGGGAATACTGCCGGATAGTACGAGCTGATGGACGGAATCTCCTGGTACTGATTAATTCCCTCAATCACCAGGTTCTCGATCGCATAGCTGCCGTCCTGCGCGATATGCTCCTGAGCAGCACGAACGTTGATAAACGTATAGACCAAGCGATACGTGCCGTCGTCGACGTTGCGCTCGGCGTGCATTTGCACAAAGCGCGCGCCGACGCCCTTGAGCGCCTGAACATGCGGCAACAGCTCGTCGATCCCGACGGTGGTATAGATAGCCTTTTGCATTACTCGGCCTCCTTTGCAGCGGCGGTCGCGTCGCCGGCCTCCGCAGCAGCCACAAACCCGTCCTCGCCCAGCTCAACGCCACCGTCCCAAGTAGCGGCACCGCCCACGGTGAGCGGATCGCCGCCGGCGCGCATCACGGCCTCCTTCTGGTCCAGGATGCCACACGCCTCCACGATGGCATCGATCACCGTCTCGGGGCGAATGGCGCACCCGGGCGCGTACACGTCCACGGGAATCGCGCGGTCCACGCCGCCGATCACGTTGTAGGCATCGCGGAACACGCCGCCCGAACACGCGCAGATGCCGCACGCCACCACGCACTTGGGCTCGAGCATCTGGTTGTAGATCTGGCGCACGACAGGCAGGTTCTGGGCATTGACCGACCCCGTCACCAAAAAGATATCCGCATGCTTGGGGTTGCCGGTGTTGACCACGCCAAAGCGCTCCGCATCGAACAGCGGCGTGAGCGAGGCCAGCACCTCGATATCGCATCCGTTGCAGCTCGAACCGTCGTAATGAATAACCCACGGCGAGCGCGACATTTTATGATCCATGGATGCCGCCTCCTAAATAAATACGTCGACGAGGATGGGCATAAGGTTGAGCAGGCCAAACACCAGCGCCACGCCCCATCCGAGCCTAAAGCAGCTGCGCCAGGTGCTGCGTGCGAAGGTGTTGTCGATCAGGACCTCGACAAAATACGTCGCGACCATCACGACCAGGGCGACCACCCAGCTCACCGGGTTGTCCCAGACAAAGAACATGCCCACCCACATCAAAAACAGCACGGTCTCGCACCAGTGCATAAGGGTCATCTTGGCCAGCGTGCCGCCGCTCATCTCGGTGGCGACGCCCTGGACAATCTCCTGATGCGCGTGATGCGAGTACGAAAGATCGAACGGCGACTTGCGCAGCTTGATGGTGAGCACCGCGAGCAACGCGAGGAAAATGGGTGCGCTGTACACGATGATGGGGGCCGACTGCCCCGTCACGGCGATGGAATCGAAGCTGTCGGTGGCAAGGTACAGGCCCACGCTCATCAGCAGAACGGCGGGCTCGTAACTCATAACCTGCAGCAACTCACGGTCGGCGCCGACCTGGGCAAACGGGCTTTGCGTCGAGGCGGACGCCAACACCACAAAGATCGCGGCGAGCGTCACCATAAAAGCGCACAGCAGCGTGTTGGAGCCCGACACAAAGATGCCGCCGCCCACGACGGTGAAGATGAGCGCGCACGCCATGTAGGTATCGTCCATGGTGTTTACGCTGGCAGGGGCTTTGCGCAGCAGCTTGGCAACGTCGTAGAAGGGTTGCAGCAGGCGCGGGCCCACGCGGCCCTGCATGCGAGCCGAAAGCTTACGGTCAAGACCGTCGATCAGGCCGCCCACAAGCGGCGCCAGCAGGGCAAACACCACGGTACCAATAAATATGCCCACGACACCCGAGCCTTCGAAATACTTACCGCGCAGCACCGAGGGCGCGCTCATGGCAAGCCGCTCGGGCCCAATCCACGCGCAACACAGCAGCGCAAACAAGATAATGCTGCAGCACACGACGCTGCCCGCGGGGCCAATACGCTTCTCGCCAAGGGCGTCCTCCGAGTACCAATTGCGCTTTTCGGCCTTCACCTCGTGTCCCATCGAGCCGCGGAAATGGCGATATTTGTCGGTTCCCACACCCGAAAGGTACACGTTGACGTGCGGCTTGTTGCTCACGCGGAATGAAGTCAGCAGCACCACGGCGATAAAAGCCACGATAACCACCATCAGATACATGGCGTCCTTGCCAATAACGTACGGCACGCGGCCAAACACCATGGCCAAGTAAGGCGACACCAGACCGCTCGAGATAACCGGAAACGCCACGCAGCACAGAATCAGCAGCGCGGCGATGGTGTTGAGGGCCATCCATTCGGTCTTATGGACATTGACCTCAACGTTTTGAGCCGTGGGGTCGACGCCCGAAAGCTTGGCAAGCCACTTGCCCCAGAAGAAGAACGTCGTGGCCGAGCCAAAGGCCAGCACCATGATCATGAGCACGTTGCCAGTCTGCGCAAACGCCACCAGGGCACCCCACTTGGACACGAGCATGCCAAACGGCGCCACAAACATGCCCATAATGCCCAGCATCATCAGACGCGTCAGGTGCGGCATGCGGCTGAACATGCCGTCCATGTCCTCGATATTGCGGCTGCCGATATGGTGCTCGGCCGTGCCCACGCACAGGAACAGCAGCGACTTGGCCACCGTGTGGAACAGGATCAGGAAGATGGCCGCCCATACGGCCTCGGGCGCGCCGACACCCAAGCAGGCACTGATGAGGCCCAAGTTGGAAATGGTGGAGTACGCGAGCACACGCTTAGCGTTGCTCTGCGAGATGGCCATGAGGGCAGCGAGCAAAAACGTGATGGCACCCACACTCGTGACCATAAAGCCGGTCACGGGATAGATGGCATAGAGCGGGCTCAGCTTGACCATCAGGAACACGCCGGCCTTGACCATGGTTGACGAGTGCAGCAGGGCGCTCGTGGGCGTGGGGGCAACCATGGCGCCAAGCAGCCAAGTGTGGAACGGCATCTGTGCGGCCTTGGTAAGGGCGGCGAGCGATAGCAAGATGACCGGCATCACCAGCAGCGCGGACTGCGCGGTGCCGGCGCCGGAAAGCTCGATCATGCCCGAGATGGTCAGCGGCATGCCGTTAACGTGCAGGTACATGAGTCCGGCCAAAAACGCGATGCCGCCCAGCATGTTGAGGATGATCTGGGTGAAGGCGTTCTTGATGGCCTCGGGCGTGCGCGTGTAGCCAATCATGAGGAACGAGCACACGGTGGTGATTTCCCAGCCGCAGAACAGCCACTCAAGGTTATCGCTCGTCACGATGACGAACATGGCCGAGAGGAACAGGAACATAAGCGCCAGGAACTGCGGGCGACGGTCGGGCGCGGTCTGCCCGCGCAGCGCGGCCTCGTGCTCGTCATGGGCCTGGAAGTCCTTCATGTAGCCCAGGGCATACACGCAGATTAGGCTGCCGACAATGCCGACGGCGAGGACCATGATCACGCTCATGTAGTCCAGGTAGAGCGGCGTCGCCGTGACGGCTTCGGCCGCGGGCAGCGTCATGGCTGCAAAGGCGAGCGAGCCCACCAGCTGGACTATGCCGAGCACCGTGGTGAGCGCGTTCCTATATTTGTACGCGTTGTACAGGATGACGGCGCACAGGATGACATCGATGGCGGAGCTGATGATCGAGAGCACATGCGAGGTGCCGGGGGCAACCTCAAAGCTCTGCGGACCCGTGCCAAAAAACATGACGGCGACTACAACTGTCACCGCCATAATAATGCCGGAACCTATGAGCCCCACCGCATCGCGGGCGCGGTCACCGCGCGCGAGCAGCATGCCCAGCGCCGGTACCAGCGGAAACAGGGTAAGGAAATACAGTAGCGTCATACCATCACTCCCCCATGCAAAAACGCTGCAATTGTTTAACGTTATAGCTCAATTGAGGAGCAGCGGCGGCAGGTTTTCGGTCAACTGGGGAGTTTTAGGCGTACGGGGTAAGGGCACGTCCGCTTTGGAGCAGTGGGGCGACGCTCCCCTATCGCAGCGACAGGCGCGCGGGCCACTGCGCGCGGTTTATTGGCCACTTTGGAGGATGTCCCGACAGGCTCGCGCCGGTCCAAAAAGTTGGCGCGGCAAGAAAAATGCGCCCCTATGGGCGCACCATCCCGTTTGCTATTCCGCCTTTTTAACGCGCGGCTTGCGACCGCGCGGCTTATCGACCAGTGCGGCCTCACCGCCCTCGCGGTACTGACGGCACCAAGCCTTGACCGAAGACTCGCTGGGAATCTTGTGCTTGATCATGGCCTCGCGAACCGTCAAGCCGTTTTCCAGACGGTCCTTAACCACAGCGAGCTTTACGTCGTACGAATAGGTGTGATGATGCGAACCGGCATTGAGAACGGCGTCGGCACCGCCCACGGCATACGCGCGGGCCCACTGACGAGCCGTGGCCTGGGGAATGCCAAGCTCCGCGGCGAGGGCGCGATGACCGACCCCCTCTTGAAGGATCTCGACGGCGCGCTGCCTAACCTCGGGCGCATGCGTGCGAGTCCTAGTTGCTTCCGACATACCTGCCACTTCTTAGCCTTAACCGTTAATCTGCTTTCTTACGTGCAAGTTAGATAGTAGCATTTTAGCGTTTGCTCAAAGCAGTTAATTAAAATAGACGCGGCGTTATCTGGGCATTTGGCACCAAATTACGACATTTCTTTATCGATTATTTACGCTGGTAGCTGACTCGCAGCTAATCGTCATTCGCTTGTCAACAAAATTGGCATCTCTTTATGTCCTTTGGTATAGAGGATATAGTTATTAACCCCTCCCCCAATAATTTTGAGTGATCTGCAGGACAGTAGACGTCCTCACTCCTCATGATTACCGCGCATTGCCATCCACCGGAGCAAAACAAAAAGGGCGGGACCTGCTGCGCTTGCAGGCCCCGCACCGGTTGACACCCGACGGGACACAGCCGGGCGAGACGGATCCGTGCTACCGCCCCGCCTGGCCGCGATGTTCAACTACAGCTCGTTGGCCGCGTGATATGCCGTGCGAATGGCGCTCGCAATGTCGGCGGTGCGCTCGCCCGAGCAGTCGCCCACGCGGGTCACGGGCACCGTCACGCCATCCAAGTCAAACGCGTTGGCCTTGGAGCCCACGGCCATCACCACGTAATCGCAGGCGATCTTCACCGGCTCCTCGGCGCCGTCCTCGGTGGTGCGAACAGCCTCCACGCCCTCGTCGGTAATGGCGGTCAGGCGGGTCTTCACGTGCTGCTCCACGTTGTGCTCTGCAAAGTCGCTCATAATCAGCGGCAGAATGGTCTCGGACTCGCCCGCGGCAATCTTGTCGAGCATCTCGACAATCGCCACCTCGCAGCCGTGCTGCAGCAGGTACTCGGCAGTCTCGGTGCCCACCAGGCCACCGCCAATGACGGCGACGCGCCCGCTGAGCTCCACCTTGCCGGCCAGCACGTCCCAGCTCGAGACGACCTTCTCCGAGTCGGCGCCCGGAACGGGGATGACCACGTCGTGCGCGCCCACGGCCACAATCGCGGCGTCGGCGGCGTTGAGGTCCTCAGCGGTAGCGGCATGGCTGAGCTCAACCTTCACGCCCAGGCCAGGCAGAATCTTCTCGTAGTACTCGACCGAGCGCATGATCTCGTCCTTGCGCGGAGGCGCAGCCGCCAGCACAATCTGGCCGCCCAAATGATCGCTCGCCTCGTAGATGGTCACGTCGTAGCCGCGCTTGGCCGCCACGCGTGCGGCCTCCAGGCCGGCGATGCCGCCGCCCACCACGGCGATCTTCTTGTCGCCCTCGCCCGGTTTAATGGCGATGGTCGCCTCGTCGCCGTTCTCCGCGTTGAGCACGCACGAGATGTACTTGCGGTTTTGAATCGCATCGACGCAGCCCTTGTTGCAGTTGAGGCACTCGCGGATGGGCTCACCCGTGGCGGCCTTCAGCGCAATATCGGGGTCGCACATGAGCGAGCGGCCATAGGCGATGACGTCGGCGGCGCCGTCTTCCAGAATCTTCTCGCCGGCCTCGACCGAGACAACACGGCCCACGGTTGCCACCGGCACGGAGACCAGGGCCTTGACGCGCTCGGCCACGGACAGCGTCCAGTTGTAGGGCATGGCGCCCATGGGCGGAATGGTGTCGCCCATGTTGCCGGTGTGGTTGGCCTGCGCGACCTGGATCATGTCGATGCCCGCGCCCTCGAGCAGCTTGGCAAACTCGCAGGCCTCGTCGGGCTGCAGGCCACCCTTGCCGCGCGGCGTGCCGTCGGGGTTCTCCATGATCACGGGGAGCTTGTACTCCACCATCAGCTGCGGCGCGGCTTCTTTAATGGCAGCGACGACCTCCAGCGCGTAGCGAACGCGGTTCTCGAACGAGCCGCCGTACTCGTCGGTGCGCTGGTTGAGGATGGCCGAGCACAGCGAACCCACCAAGCGGTCGCCGTGGACCTCGATGGCGTCGATGCCGGCCTGCTGCGCGCGAGCGGCCGAGGCAGCGATGGCCTCCTTGATCTGGGTGAGCTGCTCTACGCTCGCCTCGTTCACAAAGTGCTGCATGTCGTGATGCAGCTTGGCGTAGGCCTGGTTGCGGATCTCGTTGGACTCGGCCATCTTGGCGGCAAAGGTCTCCTCGTCGCCGGCGGCCTTGGCCTCCTGCGCGGCCTTGGCGGCAGCCATGGATCCCATGACCATGCGGCCGACACCGGGCACGTCGTACTCGGGGTGGAACAGCTGCAGCGCAACCTTGGCACCGTGCTTGTGGACGGCGTCGGCCAGGGCCTTAAACGTGGGGATCTGGGCGTCGGTCGCCAGCTTGGGCGTGGGGCTCGCGGTCATGACGGGAGCAACGTCGCCGATGACGATGTAGCTCACGCCGCCACGGGCCAGGCGCTCGTAAAAAGCCAGGCTGCGCTCGCCAATGGAGCCGTCGCGCTCCTCGTAGCCGGTGGTCAGCGGCGGGAACATAATGCGGTTCTTGAGCTCAAGGGGGCCAACCGTAATGGGCTGGAGCAGCTTGGATGCAGGTGCGGTCATGGACATTCCTCTCTTGTAGGCGCGGCGGCGATGATGCCGCGTAGTTGTCTAGAGGATATGGCATGGGAATACAGCAGCGCAACGGAAATCGGCGGACAGCAGGTAGCGGCAGGCGGATGGGATGAGCCCAACAACAGGTTTTTCTCGATCTGTAACACCTAGCCGCCCAAATCGGGTCTAGATGTTACAGATCGAGATTTTGTTTGAGAGGCCGAGAATTGGACCGAAAACACGGTCCCGAAATAACAAAAAAGCTCGCCGGCTAGGCCGACGAGCTGCAAGTTCTTGGTCGCGGGGGCAGGATTTGAACCTACGACCTCCGGGTTATGAGCCCGGCGAGCTACCAGACTGCTCCACCCCGCAATGTCTGGGCGCCTCATGTGCGCAAGAAAGAATATTACGCGGGAGTTCGGTAAACGGCAAGGAAAATCTCGTGGAGCATAATTCCTTCATATTTAAACCCCTCAGCCCCTATCACCGTAAACGAATCGCAGCCGAGAGCCGTCGGCGGCGCGTATACAATGGTGCGCGTCCTTTTATGCCAACACTGGGAGTAGACATGCTGCTCGCTATCGATATGGGAAACACGCAGACGGCCATGGGCCTGTTTGACGGAGACGAGCTGGTGCAGTCGTGGCGCATGCCCACCGACCGCTCTTATACCGCCGACGAGATCCATGTGCGCCTGATGGGTTTCTTTAAGATGTACGGCCTTTCGCTCGACGCGGTCGACGCGATCGCCTTTGCGGGCGTGGTGCCGCAGCTCTCGCGCGAATGGCACGCCGTGGCCGACCGCATTGCCGCAGATGCCATCGTCATCGGACCGCAGACGGCCGCGGTGACCAAGCTGCGCGCGGCGCGTCCCCAGGCCGTAGGTGCCGACCGCGTCGCTAACGCCGTTGCGGCCGAAACTTTCTACGGCGCGCCGGCAATCGTGGTGGACTTTGGCACCGCGACCAATATCGACGTCATCGATGAGGACGGTTATTACATTGGTGGAGCGATTGCGCCGGGCATCCGCATTTCGATGGACGCGCTCGCCGCCCGAGCCGCCAAGCTCGCCAGCGTGCCGCTCGAGGCGCCCGAGCACGCCATCGGCCGCGATACCGAGGAGTGCATCAAGGTCGGCGCCGTGATGGGCGCCGCCGCCATGGCCGAGGGCCTGGTCGCGCGCATGAAGCGCGAGCTGGGCCGCGAGGATGCCACCGTTATCGCCACGGGCGGTCTCGCCGGCATCGTCGCCGATTCGACCGATGCCTTCGACGTAGTCGACGGACAGCTCACCATCAAGGGTATCTGCGAAATCTACCGCCGCATGCAGGAGCTGGGATAGAGCAGGGGCTTAAGTCGAGTACACCCGATGACACAGCTCCCCCGCAAACGTTCGCCAAGCCTATTCCTCAGATAGGCGAAACCCTCCCCGGCACTGCCGAGGAGGGTCTTGTTGTCATCGTTGTCTTTGAGCGCTGGCGCCTCGCGTTACAGCCCGCGAATCCGTACGACCTCGGGCGGAAACTCTTGCTCGCCGGCATCGGTCTTGATGGTCGCACGACCCCAGATGTCCAGGCCCGCAAACACACCGACCGCAAGCGGCAAGCCGTTGGGCGACACCGCCGCAACTTGGCGGCCCAGCAGCGGCACCATGTCGAAGTACTCGCCCAGCACGGGAGCCAGCGGACCGGCAGCGCCCTGCGGCGTGTTGGCAACAACCGCCCAGGTGTCCACACGGGTCAGCACGGCGGCGGCCAACTCCTCGACCAGCGCTTCGTCGGCCGCATCCACACCGAGCTCGCTCAACGCCGAAAGCTCAATATCCACCGTCACGGCACCGAACATGCCCGCGGCACCGGCACCGCCGTTCACGGTAACGCGCGCGAACGACGTCTCAAATGCGGGCGCGCCGCACACAATGTCGCTCGGCCACTGGATACCCACCTTACCGGCAAGGCCCAACCCCGGCGTCGATGCCGTGCCCACGAGCGCGTCCATCATGCCCATCGCGGCCACAAACGGCAGGCCGTGGAAGGCATGCATGTTCACATCGGGGCGCACAACCAGCGAAAACGTCAGCGAAGCATCGCCCGCGCTCCACGCGCACCAGCCCGCGGACACGCCCTCGCGGCCCGCGTCGCGCGCCGCGTCGAGCTCGGTGCCGGCGACAACAGCATTCATCTCGACCATCTACATACGCCCCAATTCGCCCACGATATGGCCCACGCGGTCCTCGGGCTCCTTGACCTCGACACCGTTGTAGCGGAAGAACCGCGCCGGGTCGTGCATCAGGTCCTCGAGCGGCACCAGCACAAAGTCGCGCTCGCCAATGAGAGGATGCGGCAGGCGCAGCTTTTTGCCGCCGTGGGTCTCGCCATCCATCCACAGCAGGTCCAGGTCGATGGTGCGCGGACCGTTGGCCTTGGCCTTTTTGGAGCGGTCGCGCCCCAGCTCGGCCTCGATCTTCATGAGTTCATCGAGCAGCACCAGCGGCGCCAGCTCGGTCTTGATCTCGATGACGGCGTTGGCAAACGCGTCCTGGCGCGTCTCGTAGGCCGGCTCGCTCTCGTAAATCTTGGAGGAGTTAGACACGCAGGTGAGTGGAATCTCGGCGATCATCTCGCGTGCGGCGCGGATGTTGTCGCAGCGATGCCCCAGGTTGGAGCCCACGGCCACAAACGCGCGGCGCGGCTGCGGCTTGGCAACCGCCCAGTAGCCGTTCAGGAACTGCGCAAAACCCGCGGCGTCGTGCACGCGCACGATGTTGGCACCGGCCTGGATGGCGCCCAGGCACACGCCAAACGTAGCGGCATCGCGCTCGGCGGCCTCGGTCACGCCCGAGACGGCGCCCACAAAGCGCTTGCGCGACACGGCGCACATGAGCGGATAGCCCAGTGACGCCATCTTGGCAGTCTCGCGCTGGATGACGATGTCTTCGTTAGCCGACTTACCAAAGCCCGGGCCAGGATCGATGCAGATGCGGTCGCGCGACACGCCGGCATGGATGAGCGTGCGGGCCTGGTCGGACAGAAAGCCCATGACGCGGCGCATGATGGGCGCCGAATCGGGCAGGGTGAAGCGGCGGAGCTGCGAGGTGGGCACGTAGGCTTCCTCGCGGCGGGCGCTGCGGCGCATCATGGCGGCCAGGCGGTCATTGGACTCCGATGCGGCCTCGGTGGCTGCGGGCGTGGCCTCGGGCGCGGGCGCGACGGTCTCGGCGGCAGTAGCCTGCTCGGCGGCCGGCGTCTCCTGCTCGCTTGAAGGCTCGGACGTGGGCTCCGGTTCGCCAAACGGCAACGAGGGCTGCACCACGCCGCCCGGAAGCTTGGCCTCCGGCTTAGGCTCGCCCAGCAACTTGCCGCGACGGCGGCGAGCCGGCTTCTCGGCCTCACGCGCGGCCTCGGCAGCCGCCTCGCGCGCCTTCTCGGCAACAAACGCCGCTGCCGAGGTATCGAGCTGCACCGTTGCGTGCGTGCGTGCGGGCGCGGCGACCTCGCCGGCATGCATCACGATGACGCCGCAGGTGCTCGTCTTAACGAACTCGACCATCTTGGGATCGGTGAAGCCGGTCACGTCGTTGACGATCGAGGCGCCGCAGCGCACGGCCGCCTTGGCAACCGCCACATGACGCGTGTCGATCGAGACGATGGCGCCCTCCTTGGCCAGCGCGCGCACCACGGGCAGCACGCGGCGAGCCTCCTCGTCGGGGTTGACCGGGGTAAAACCAGGGCGCGTGGACTCGCCGCCCACGTCGATGATGTCGGCGCCGGCGTCGAGCATCGCCAGGCCGTACTCGATGGCGGCATCGGGGTCGAAGTGCTCCCCGCCATCGCTAAACGAATCGGGCGTCACGTTGAGGACGCCCATGATGCGCGGACGGTCAAAGCTGAGCTCGTACTTTCCGCACCGCCATGTCTTGCTGTCGTTCGCCATGAACATCCTCCTAAAATGCCCACGCCGCCGAGCTTGGGGAGCTGGCGGCGGGGTCGCTTTGCACTCAGTCTTTCTATTGTATCCGCGCGCGCGGGCTAGAACGCAAACGCGGCCGCGATGTCGCAAGAAATCAGCAGGTCGGCATTTGCATCCTGATCGGTGGGAGCAAGGTTGCATATGGCCAGCGTATCGCCGGTAAAGTATCGCGTAAGGCCTGCCGCCGGATACACCACGAGCGAGGTCCCGCCCACAATGAGGGCATCGGCCGCGGCGATGGCGGCAACGGCACCGGTCAACACATGCTCGTCAAGCGGCTCTTCGTAGAGCACTACATCGGGCTTGATGCGGCCGCCGCACGCGGGGCACGCAGGCACGCCCGCGGCATCCTCGTGCTCGCGCGAGCAAATCCACTCGGCGCTATAGACCGCGCCGCACGACTGGCAAATGTTGCGATGGACCGATCCGTGCAGCTCGAACACGCGCTGTGAGCCGGCCATCTGATGCAGGCCGTCGATATTTTGCGTCACCACGGCATCAAGCTTACCGGCGCGCTCCAGCTCGGCCAGCTTGGTGTGGCAGCGGTTGGGCTTGGCGCCAAGCGAGATCATCTTGGTGCGGTAAAAGTCGAAGAACTCGGCCGGATGCGCCTCGTAAAAGCTATGCGACAGCATGGTCTCGGGCGGATAGGCAAACTGCTGGTGATACAGGCCGTCCATGCTGCGGAAATCGGGGATGCCACTTGCCGTGGAAACACCCGCGCCGCCAAAGAAGACCACGCGCTTGTGGGTGCCGAACAGCTCCGCCAGCGCGGCGGAGGCCTGCTTGGGATCCGTTATTGCCTGCGTCATATGAGTTCTCCGTCCTTGTTGGTCGGGTAGCGTTGGGCGACGTCCCAGCATGCGGCCTTTAAGTCAGCATGCACGGAGCCCACCCCGCCCTTGTTGCGTTAATCTTAAGCCTGCCAACCCCGTCGAAAGGACACCATGCCTCAGACTTACACCTTTGCCTCGTGGAACGTTAACGGCCTGCGCGCCGTGCTCAAAAAGGACCCGAGCTTTATTCAAATCGCGCAGGAACTCGATGTCGATGTCCTGGCGCTGCAAGAAACCAAGTTGCAAGAAGGCCAGGTTGATATTGACCTGCCCGGCTATCACCAAACCTGGAGCTACGCCGAGCGTAAAGGCTATTCGGGCACCGCGGTCTTTAGCCGCCAGGAACCGCAGCGCGTGCTGCACGCCGACGCGCTGCTACCCTACGCCGGCGAGGGCGAGGCGGCCGTACTCGTCGCCCAAGCCGTAACCGAGGGCCGCGTCTGCGCACTCGAGTTCGACAAGTTTTGGTTTGTCGACGTCTATACGCCCAACGCCCAAAATGAGCTCGCGCGCATCGATGTGCGCATGGCCTGGGATGATGCCTATCGCGGCTTTTTGAGCACGCTTGAGCACGAAACCGGCAAGCCCGTCGTAACCTGCGGCGACTTTAACGTGGCGCACGAAGAGATCGACCTTAAGAACCCCAAGTCCAACCGCGGCAACGCAGGCTTTTCGGACGAAGAGCGCGGCAAGTTTACCGATCTGCTCAACGCCGGGTTTACCGATACCTGGCGCGCGGCAAACCCCGACGTCGAGGGCGTCTACAGCTGGTGGAGCTACCGCTTTAATGCCCGCAAGAACAACGCAGGCTGGCGCATCGACTACTTCCTGGTAAGCGACGCAATCGCCGACAACGTACGCGACACCGGTATCCGTGGCGACATCTTCGGCAGCGACCACTGCCCTGTCACCCTCACGCTAGAGCTCTAGCCCCCAAATGATCCCCCGGGGACGAAGGAATACAGATCACTTTTGCCCGCGCAAGGGCGCCCGCGTGACCCCGTCCGCCACGAAACCAGCCCATCTACTACGTTTAAGCCACTACCCTCAACCACAGCGAACAACGCAAAAAGAAAACCGCAGGTAGAAAGCCTGCGGTTTTTCATAAAACGCGGTCATGGTCGGGGGTATCAAGCTAAACGTAGTAGATGGGCCAGTTTCGTGGCAAGCGCCGTCAACTGATTTCCTGGGGACATCTGGAGACGGAAGAAAATGGATCAATTTGGCTCTCTAGGGGCCACGATGCCCGTCGTATCAGCCGGCCATTCCAAAACTATGCCGGTTTACGGGGCTGAATCGCGAACCCCCAGCCATGCGCAATTCCGTAATAATAAAACCGCAGGTAAACGGCTTGCTCTATTTTGAAAAAAGCCGGTATGGTCGGCCTGCGCCAATCTAGCCCCGTAAACCGGCATAGTTTTAAAATGGCACTTCGGCAGTATTGATTCCCGCTCCGACGCAGCCAGCCTTACAGCCCGTATTTCACGACGACACGGTTAATGCGGCGACACCAGGGCTTGTACAGGGCGACCAAGAACACGCAGGTCGCGAGGCCGTGTGTGATATCGAACGGCACCGCCGTGGCAAGACGCGCCACGGTACCCGCCCAGGTAAGCGGCTGTACAAAACCAATGATGTCATACGCGTTGATCACGACGCCATAGAGCAGGCCCGACGCAAAGCCGTACGCCAGCAGTGCTGGCATGCGCACGGTGCCGTCGGCGCGGTCGAACGCACCCGCATACGTCAGCGCACCGCCAACGTATCCCACGAGCCCCCAAGCATACATCTGCCACGGCGTCCACATGCCCTGTCCAAAAAAGAAATTGCTGGTCAGCGCCGCCAGCGCGCCAACCATAAAACCATTGCGACGGCCAAGCGTCGCCCCCGCGATAATGGCGATGGCGCTCACCGGTTTAAAGTCGGGAATGGGCCCAAACAGGATGCGCCCCGCCGCCGCCAGCGACGCCAGCACCAGCGTGGGCATAATCTGGCGCAAACCCGGACGAGATGCCTCGTAACCCGCAAAGAACAGCGCAAGCACCAGCGCCACTACAACCAGCATGGCAAGCGCCGCCTGCTCAATGCCCACCAGCAACGCCGCAGCCATCACTGCCGGCACTGCCAACAACAGCGGGACCTCCAGTTTTGCAAGCAAGCGCGAGAAACGACAGTCTGTCATCCCATCACGCCCTATAGAACACGTTGTCGGCAAAGAAGTCGGCCGGGGGCTCCATGCAGGCAATCTCGCCGTCAAACATCATGGCGACGTCGTCGGCTACCTGCTCGGCAAAGTCCAAATCGTGCGTAGCCATGATGACGGTGCCGCCAGCCTTCGCATGGTCACGCAGGGCGCGGGCGATAATGCGGCGGCTGAACAGGTCTAGACCCTTGGTGGGCTCATCGAGCAATAGCAGTTCGGGGCCGATTAGCAGCAGTTTTGCCAATGCAAGCAGTTGACGCTGCCCGCCCGAAAGATCGTACGGATGGCGCCCATCCAGACCCGACAGCCCCAAGCTCGCCGCACGCTCCCGCGCCAAGTTCTCGTCATATCCGCAGGTCGAGGCCCATTCCATCAGCTCGTCGCGCACCGTCTCGGCAACCAGCAGGGCCTTGGGGTTCTGCGGCAGCAGCGCAGCCGAGGCCGCCCCGCGCACCATACGACCACGCTGCAGCTTGGCAGTCTTGGCCAGCACCGAAAGCATCGTCGACTTGCCGCAGCCGTTACCGCCCACAACCGCATGCACCGCGCCAGCCGAAAACGACGCATCGAGCCCGCGCAGCACCCAGCCGGACGCTCGATCGTAGCGAAACCAGCCTTCCGACAGGGTGGTAGCCGACCCGCCGTGCATTTTTTGGAGTATTCTGCTTCCATCCGTGCGCGGGAAGGCTTCCGAGCCGTTCTCGAGCGACGTTTGCGCCACAAATTCGGACGATTTGTCCAATTCCGAACTTTTTTTCGCGCTCGATACGTCCCCGGGCGGCTCCAGAGAGCCCAAATTGTCCTCACGCCTGCTGAATACTCCTTTATTTGCACATCGGATGGCACCCCACCCCAACATGTCATCGGAAAACAGCGATTCTCGGCGTCCCAAAGAAGCCATATCCGCCAGCTCGCGCACGCGACCGTCCTCAATCCGGTACGCACACGTCGCGTATTCGAGCATTGGGCGCGGCTGATGCGTCGCCACAGCAACCGTGCAGCCCAGCTCGCGATTCACACGAAACAGCGCGTGCAGGAAATTCTTCTCCGCAACCGGATCAAGCTGAGACGTGGGCTCGTCGAGCAGCAGCACGCGCGGGCGCAGCGTCAGAACGGCCGCCAACGACAGCAACTGTTTGCGACCGCCCGAAAGCGTGTCAGTATCGCGGTGAAGCCAATCTTCCAGCCCAAAGAAATAGCTGGTCTCAGATACGCGACGGCGCATCTCATCACGCGCTAGCCCCAAGTTTTCCAGGCCAAACGCCATCTCGTGCCACACGGTTTCGCACACGATCTGGTTCTCGGGATCCTGGAACACATAGCCCACGCGCTCCGCCGATGCCCGCACATCCATGTCGGCGACGGGCTCGCCCAGCACGCGCAGTTCGCCAGTGCGCTCGCCCGCCGGAGCGATCTCGGGCTTGAGCAGCGACAGCAGCGTCGACTTACCCGATCCGGTACCGCCAACAAGCAGCGCAAATGCACCTTGGGGAACAGACCAGTCGAGCCCCTCGAGCACCGCAGCCTCAGCCCCGGGGTAGGTAAAGCTCAGACCCCGTACCTCAATCGCAGGCACATCAGAGCCGCACGCCCCGCCCGTTACCGAGCAGCTATCCAACCGGGTCATCAGCCAAACCTCTTCTCGTCAATCGCGTGCAACACACAGGGCAACACCATCCAAGCCGCGTACACAATATAGCCAGGCCACGGCGCCGGCACCGAAAGCTGAGGGTAAAACGAATACTGCGTTGTCGCGGCCCACGCCGCCGCAACCGCAGCGGCGCCAAACAGCGCAAGCCCCACCAGCGCGGCAACGTCGCTGTGCCCCAGTCGATACCGCGCATACGTCGTACGACGCGTCGCGGCACCCCACCCGCGCGAGCGCATCGTGTCCGCGCGCTCCAGCGAATCTTCCATGCCCCAGCCCATCAACACGCTCGATGCCCGTAGGCGCGAACGCACGGGATCGGCCGGCGCGCGACCCGGCACATCAATCGCATCCTGCACCGCCAGTACCGTACGACCGCGGCGCAAAAACTGTGGGATAAGCCGCATGCACATCGAAATCATGAGCGCGATCACCGGTGCGGCGTTACCCAGAAGCGCAAGCACCTTGTCGTAGCCAAGCATCGACGCCGCAGCCTCAAACCACAGTACGCTCGCCACAAACAACCCGCCCATGCACAGGCCGTATACCATACTCTCCAGATACACCGCACGCATGCCAATACGAAACACCTCCGTCGAGCCCGAGGCGCTAAACAGTGGATTGACCAGCGCGATAATCAAAATCACCGGCAGCTGCCAGCGGAGTGCGCCCAGCGTGCGGGCAGCCCCACGCGTCGCAAATCCATACGCCAGCCCGCCCGCAAGTGACAGCGCAATCAGCACCGGCTGCATCGAGAACATGGTGAGCCCCAGCGTCAGCACTATATAGAGTGCCGGCACCGCCGGATGCGACATCGAGAACGCCGCGACGGGCTCGCCGCCAAACTCCTCTCGTATGTTGTCCACGGGCACCCCCGTCCCCTCGCTCAAACGACAGCTCCGCAGCACCGCCAACGCCGCACGCAAGCAGTGCAAACGCCATGCCGGCGGCGCAAGCCTCAACCGCCGCAAACCAATCGTTACGCGCTCATCATATGCCTGCGGTATCATATTGCGCCGTGTATCGTTTCCAAACACACGTCTCTATAACGTAACAGGAGATCACATGGACGCAACCGCAATTATCCTCGCTGCCGGCGAGGGCACCCGCATGAAGTCGAACCACTGCAAGGTTTCGCACAAGATCCTGGGCAAGCCCATGGTCCAGTGGATCGTCGACGCTACCATCAAGGCCGGCTGCAGCCGCGTCGTGGTCGTCATCGGCAGCCACGCCGACGAGATGCGCGCCCTGATCGACGGCGCCTACGCCAACAGCGCCACCAAGGTCGAGTGCGTCGAGCAGACCGAGCGCCTGGGCACCGGCCACGCCGTAAAGGTCGCGCTCGAGGCCTGCGGCATCACGCAAGGCCCCGTCGTCGTGCTCAACGGCGACCTGCCGCTCATCACCGCCGACACCGTCGCCAAGTTCGCGCAGACCGTCGCTACCGGCGAGCTCGCCTGCACCGTCATGACCATGACCCCGCCCGACCCCTTCGGCTACGGCCGCATCAAGCTGGGCGCCGACGGCCAGATCGAACGCATCATCGAGCAGAAGGACTGCACGCCCGAGCAGGCCGCCACGCTGCTCGAGTGCAACGCCGGCTGCTACGCCTTCGACGGCGCGCAGCTCGCCGCCCACATTAACGAGATCGGCAACGACAACGCGCAATCCGAGTACTACCTGCCCGACATGCTCGAGATTCTCAAAAGCCACGGCCAGGCTGTCTCCATCTTCCACTGCGATGACTACCGCGATGGCCTGGGCGTCAACAGCCGTATCCAGCTCGCGCAGCTCACCGCTATCGCGCGCGACCGCATCAACGAGCACTGGATGGCCGAGGGCGTTACCTTCATCGACCCCACGCAGGCCTGGATCGGCCCCGATGCCACCATCGGCCGCGACACCGTCGTGTGGCCGCAGACGCACCTGATCGGCCACGTCACCGTGGGCGAGGAGTGCCAGCTCGGCCCCAACAGCCGCCTCACCGACACCACCGTCGGCAGCGGCTGCATCATCGATGAGACCATCGCCATCGAGGCCGTCATCGAGAACGGCGTCGACTGCGGCCCGCGCGCCTACCTGCGCCCGGGCACCCACATGCTCGACGGCTCCAAGGCCGGCACGCATGTGGAGATCAAGAAGTCCACGATCGGCGAGGGCTCCAAGGTGCCGCACCTGTCCTACATCGGCGACACGACCATGGGCTCCGGCGTCAATGTCGGCGCGGGCTCCATCACCTGCAACTACGACGGCGTCCACAAGCACAAGACCGTCATCGGCAAGGATGCCTTCATCGGTTCTGACACCATGATGGTCGCGCCCGCCCAGATTGGCGACGGCGCACTCGTGGCCGCCGGCTCCGTCATCACCGAGCCGGTCCCGGCCGACGCACTCGGTCTGGGCCGCGCCCGTCAGGTAAATATTGAGGGCTGGGCCGCCGATTATCGCCGCCGTCTGCACGAGGACGACGAGGCATAACGTTTCGCCAAGCACAAAAGGAGCTGTTCCCTGGGGACGGCTCCTTTTTCTATCGTGACCTGCGCGGCCGGATGAGTGGTCGGTTCGTGTCCGTTGACGGTAAAGACGTTATCAAGACCCGATTAACCCCGCCGCACGGTTACAATGCAAAAAGGCATCTATATGGCATTCGATGTATAAAGGAGAAGGGTAATGCCGATTAATGATCCCGAGAAGTCGGAGAATATGCGCAAGTCCATCCGCGTGTATTCCGGTTCCTCCAACCGTCCCCTCGCTCAGAAGATCGCTGAGTACCTTGGGGTCGAGCTTTCGGGCCTTACGCTAAAGCAGTTCGCCAACGGTGAGATTTACGCCCGCTACGACGAGACCGTCCGCGGCGCCGACGTCTTCCTGATTCAGTCCGTGGCCGGCGGCAACGTCAACGACATGCTCATGGAGCTGCTCATCGCCACCGACGCTGCCAAGCGCGCATCCGCCCGCTCCATCACCGCCGTTATCACCCACTACGGCTATGCCCGCCAGGACCGCAAGGCCGGCCCGCGCGAGCCCATCACCGCCCGCCTCGTCGCCAACCTGCTCGAGCGCGCCGGCGTCGACCGCATCATCACCCTCGACCTGCACCAGGGTCAGATCCAGGGCTTCTTTGATATCCCGGTCAACCACCTGTCCGCACTGCCGCTGTTTGGCCAGTACTACAACGCCATGAACTTCGACACCGACAACCTGGTTGTCGTCTCCCCCGACGTGGGCCGCGCCAAGGCCGCCAAGAAGCTGTCCGACATGCTCGGCTGCGACCTGGCCATCGCCCACAAGGGCCGTCCGCGCCACAACGCCGCCGAGGTCATGGGCATCATCGGTGACATCAAGGGCAAGACCTGCATCATCAACGACGACATGATCGACACCGCTGGCACCCTGTGCGCCAACGTCAAGGAGCTCAAGGCTATGGGCGCTGGCGACATCTACGTCTGCGCCACCCACGGCATCTTCTCCGGTCCGGCCATCGAGCGTCTGAACGACGCCCCGATCGTCGAGTGCCTCGTCACCGACGCCATTCCCGTCGAGGTCGGCGGCAAGATCAAGACCATCTCGGTCGCCGAGGAGTTCGCTCAGGCCATCTCCGCCGTTTACCACGAGGAGCCCGTCTCCACGCTCGTCGGCGGCGACTTCGCGCTGTAGTCCAACGCGCATCGCATCATCTTTGATGCTTTTAAAGGGTCGGAAGCTCGCTTCCGGCCCTTTTTCTATCCCTCGCCAACCTTCCCTGGACAATTGGTTCAGATACGTATTTTTTAAAGCCCCAAAGGGCCGTTCGGAGCCTTCTGAGCTCCCCGGCGGATGCCATGCCGCCCAAAGCTCATCGTTTTCGAGTACAACCGCCGCATATTTACCCTCAAATCACCCTCGAAGGCCCTTAGAAACGCCTCGAATGCCCGTCGCCTTATACGTATCTGAACTAACTGTCCAGTAGCTATCGTCAACCTTCGCGGCAGAGCTCAATTTCCTGCAATCCCCTCAACCGATTCCACCGATTTCATAACACCCAGCCGTTCATGGCGCACAGCGCCCCGCTGAGCGAAAAGAACGGTATGGCGGTCGCATTCTGCCGCCAACTTAGTACGTTATAGCTATGACGACCGTGATTTCACATTTCTCCGCCCTCCGCGCAATTCGTCGCGCACGACGGGCGTACTCTGCCCTACCCTGGGACTCCGTTGATAGTGAACAGCAAGCACAGGCCTTGGCTAGCTGCATTCCCAATAATGACGCGATAGACTTTGGCGCACTTTCGATACTCGACGCCTGGAATGAAGATGATTCCGAACTACTCGATCTTCTCGTTTCAAACGAAGACAACAGACGCCCCGACAAGCGACTTCTTCAGCATATTCTCTCCGCTCCGCTTCCTGAAGGTGCAATTATGCACGTCGAGGCCGACATCTACGCAACGTCTCCTGCCATGACAGCCATGCTTTGTTCTAAAAATGAATCGGTCGCCAAAACCTTGATGCTCCTTATGGAGCTGCTCGGAACCTACTCCCTTCCGCCCGAGGCAACCTACCCCATCGCCTATGACGACATCTGGCCCAAGGGCGATAGCTGCGCAGCGACGGGCGATCTTGATTGCCTGGGCGGCCAGTCGGCAGCCAAACAGCAGAACGAAACCCGCTACGAACAGGCGCACTACAAATGCGAGCCCGCCACGACCATCGAAGATCTCGAGGCGGTCGCGCGCTTCGCCAAAAGTAGCTCATACACCTCGTTTCGCACGGCAGTCAAGCTTGCCCGACCCGGATCTGCATCCCCAGCCGAATCCCTAATGTTAGCCGTTCTCGGAGCGCCCATGCGCTTTGGCGGATTCGGATGTTGCAGCCTGCCCATGGGAGGCCTGCTACTCAACTATCGAATCGACTTCGACACTCTTGCGGTTAACATGTCCTCCGGCATCCCTTACGCCATCTGCGACCTATATTGCCCGGCCGCCGGAGTCGACAACGAATACAACGGAATTGGGCATGAGCTTCAAAACGCTCGCATCCACGATGGCAATCGAAATAATGGCCTCAAGGCAATGGGCATCCACGTCCTGGTTATCAATCGCGACCAAATGAAAGACCTTGTTGCACTCGAAGCCTTCGCCCAAACGATGCATCGACTCGCAGGAGTCCGATTCCGATATCGCATCAAGGGCTATCGCAAGCGTCAGGCCGCTTGGCTCAACGCTCTGCGGGCCGGAATCGGCCTTGCGCCGGTCTAAACGGCGAATCACCCGTGCGCCGTCGAACAGGGCTGGACAGTTAGTTCAAATACGTATAAATAGACACATTGAATTAGGCTGTTTTGCAGCTATCTCTATACCATTCGCCCTATTTGAAAGCGGGGTAGACTTCAAAACAGCGTCATATGGACTAACTAAAGTTCCAAAACAACGTATCGGCATTGAATTGAGCAATTCGAGTCCTCAGAACTTATACGTATCTGAACTAACTGTCCACCTCGGATTTTGACGGCCGTCCAAACGCCCCCAAACAACCTCAATTGCCCTCCATTTGACAGCGGCAACAGGGTCGCTCACCATAGCAGGCGACAAATCAACGAAAGGATGAACATGGCAGCTGCACAGCCGCTTAAGATTCGCATGGTTGCCGGACTTGGCAACCCTGGCGATGAGTATGCCGAGACCCGCCACAACGCCGGTTTTAAGGCGATCGACGAGCTGGCCCGTCAGGCCGGCGTCACGTACTGGAAAAACCAAGCAGGCGCCGAGGTCGCGCTCATCAACATCAACGATGCCGAGGAAGAGAACGGCAAGCGCCAGATTGTACTGGTCAAGCCGCAGTCGTACATGAACACCTCGGGCGGGCCCATCTCCAAGCTCTGCCGCGAGTACAAGATCAAGGCCGAGGAGCTGCTCGTCATCCACGACGAGCTCGATATTCCCGCCGGCGACGTGCGTGTTAAGGTGGGCGGAGGCCATGCCGGTCACAACGGCCTGCGCTCCATCATCGACAAGATGGGCAGCCGCGACTTTAGCCGTATCCGCACCGGCATCGGCAACCCTCCCGGCAAGATGGCCGTGGCAGACTACGTGCTCAAGCAGCTGCGCGCCCGCGAAGCCGAGGATTTCCAGGACACCTGCGCCCGCGCCGCAGATGCCGCCGGTCTGGCCATCGTCCACGGCGTAATCTACGCCCGCGATCACGTAAACGGCGCCGCTTCCGCCAACGGCAAGCACTAAAACCTACCATTTAGAGATGTTTATTTTGGCAGGTTTCATCTGCGGAAACGCCGCGGCGGCTGCGTCGCAATAAACCCTGTGCCGCTATACATATGCAACGCTCCAAAGGGGGCCGGCCTCACCGAAGCGCGAGGCCGGCCCCCTTTGCCGTTTTGCCTGATAAAACCTGCCAAAATAAACCTCTCCCCCTTTGGCAGGTCGAAGTGGATAAACCCTGCTCCCAACCGCCGAAGACACACGTAAGTGACATGTCCATGAGGGTATAATTTGCACCGTATGTCTGCACAACGCCTGTGCGCGTACGGTTTTATTCGGGCTACCGTCCATTTCCGTGGAGGCACGGTTCGGCGGCCCTAACAAGAGAGGGGTTCTATGTATAAGATCCTGGAGAAGACGCAGTTCTCGGAGAAGGTGTTCAAGTTCCGCATCGAGGCGCCCGCAATCGCCAAGCATGCGCACGCTGGACAGTTCCTCATGGTCCGCGCCAACGAGACGGGCGAGCGCGTCCCGTTTACCCTGGCCGGCTGGAACGGTGACGAGGGCTGGGTCGAGTTCATCTTCATGGTGATCGGCAAGACCACCGAGATGCTGTCCACTTACGAAGCCGGCGAGTCGCTGCGCGACGTCGTGGGCCCGCTGGGCGTTCCCACCGAGATGGCCGAGGGCCCCTGCGCCGTCATTGGCGGCGGCGTCGGCCTGGCAATTGCCTTCCCGGTCGCCAAGCACCTGGTCGAGACCGGTCACGAGGTGCACGCCATCATGGGCGCCCGCACCAAGGACCTCCTGCTCATGGAGGACCAGTTCCGCGAGCTCCTCGACGAGGACCACATCCATATCACCACCGACGACGGTTCCTACGGAGAGCAGGGCGTTGTCACCGCTCCGCTGGAGCGCCTGCTGCAGGACAAGGCCGTGAGCCAGGTCTTCTGCGTCGGCCCCGTTCCGATGATGAAGTTCTCGACCCTCACCGCCCAGAAGTACGATACCCCCATCACCGCGTCGCTCAACCCCATCATGGTTGACGGCACCGGTATGTGCGGCTGCTGCCGCGTCGAGGTGGGCGGCGTGACCAAGTTCGCTTGCGTCGACGGCCCCGACTTCGATGCCACCCTGGTCGACTGGGATGACCTTCGTGCCCGCCAGGCCGCTTACCGTTCCGAAGAGGGCGAGTCCCTCAAGGCCTATGAGGAAAAGAGCTGCGCATGCCACTAGTTAACGGTCGTTTCGTTGCCGATATGAAGTCGCCCCGCACCCCCGATAACGAGGAGCCGGCTGCCGAGCGCGCCTGCGACTTCCGCCCCGTCGACAAGGGCTTCACCGAGGAGATGGCGCTGGCCGAGGCCGAGCGCTGCCTCAACTGCAAGAAGCCGTTCTGTGTTGAGGGCTGCCCCGTCAACATCAACATTCCCCGCTTTATCGAGCAGATCCGCGCGAAGGACTTCGGCGGCGCTCTCGATACCATCCGCGAGGACTCCATGCTTCCCGCCATCTGCGGCCGCGTCTGCCCGCAGGAGAACCAGTGCGAGGGCAAGTGCATCCGTGGTAAGAAGTCCGAGCCCGTGGCCATCGGCCAGCTCGAGCGCTTCCTGGGTGATCGCCCCGAGCTCGCCTCCACGCCCAAGATGGCCCCCAAGAACGGCAAGAAGGTCGCCGTCGTCGGCTCCGGCCCGTCCGGCATCACCTGCGCCGGCGAGCTCGCCCGTAACGGCTTTGACGTTACCGTCTTCGAGGCCTTCTTCACCGGCGGCGGCGTGCTGGTCTACGGCATCCCCGAGTTCCGTCTGCCCAAGGCGGTCGTCAAGCGCGAGATTGACGGCCTGGAGGACATGGGCGTCAAGTTTGAGTACAACTCCGTCGTGGGCAACATGGCCACGGCCGAGGAGCTGTTCGAGCAGGGCTTCGACGCCATCTACGTGGCGACCGGCGCTGGCCTGCCCAAGTTCCTCAACGTCCCCGGCGAGAACCTGCCCAACGTCTTCTTCGCAAACGAGTACCTCACCCGCGTGAACCTGATGAAGGCCAACAAGTTCCCCGAGTACGACACCCCCACCAAGCACGGCAAGAACGTCGTTGTCTTTGGCGGCGGCAACGTGGCTATGGACGCCGTCCGTACCGCCAAGCGTCTGGGCGCCGAGCACGCCATCATCGCTTACCGCCGTACCGAGGACGAGATGCCCTGCCGTCGTGCCGAGCTGCACCACGCCAAGGCCGAGGGCGTCGAGGTTCTGCCGCTCGTTTCCCCGCTCGAGTTTGTCGCTGGCGAAGACGGCTCCGTGTGCGCCGTCAAGGTCCAGAAGATGGAGCTCGGCGAGCCCGACGAGTCCGGCCGTCGTCGCCCGGTGCCCATCGAGGGCGCCATCGAGGAGATCCCCTGCGACGTCGCGATCTCGGCTATCGGCACCAACGCCAACCCCTTCGCAAAGAAGATCGGCGGCAAGATGGAGCTCAACAAGTGGGGCTACATCGTCGCCGACGAGGAGACCGGCCAGACCACCGATCCCCGCATCTGGGCCGGCGGCGACATCGTCACCGGTGCCGCTACGGTCATTCTGGCGATGGGCGCTGGCAAGAAGGCCGCCACTTCCATCACCAAGAGCCTGCTGGGCGAGTAATCACCCTCAGCGCTAGCCATTAAACGGCAAAGTCCCTGTCGAGCACACGCTCGGCGGGGACTTTTTCTATGCCGGCCGTCCCACCACCACAAAGGTGCCTGTCCCCTTTGTGGTGGTTTTGGTCGGTTAGCCTTCGAGTTGGGCCACCTTGTAGCGGTAGGCCGCGGCGATGACGTCCTTGCAGCCTTCGCGGCCCAGCTTGGCGCGGTTGACTACGATATCCTTACCGCTCGTCATCTTCCATTTGCCGGCACTGTAGCGCTTATAGAACGCCTCGCGCGCCTTCTGCTGCTGTTTGACCAGCTTGGCGCCCTTCTTTTTGTTAAGGCCACGCTTTTTGCGCACAATCTCGACGCGGTCCTCAAAGGGGGCTGTCACCAGCACGGCAATGTGGTTGGGGTTGTTGCGCAGCAGATAATCGGACAGACGACCCTCGATAATGCAGCTCTCGGTCTCGCCCAGATCCAAAATCACCTGGCTCATCTTTTGGAACAACTTATCCGAGTACGAACGCGCATCGTAGCGGTCGGGTAGGAACGCCATGTTCTCCACGGCCAGACGCTCGTCGTAGGCGGCCATCTTATCGAGCGACTCGCCCGCGCGCAGCGATGCGCGCACCAGCAGCTCGTTATCGTACAGCGGAATCCCCAACTCGTCGGCAAGCATGCGACCAATCTCGTGGCCCTCGGCGCCAAAGTCGCGCGCGATGGTAATGACCACAGGATTCTTCTTATTCTCCAGATCGCTCATCGCGATTCCTTTCTAGCAAATGAGAAATAGGCGATTCCTGATTCCCATTTTGTCACTTACGACCGTCCTGGTTTCCCAAGTGCGGCAGATTGCCCCGAAAGAGGAGCGCCGCGTACTAAATGTACGCAAGCGACGATTGAGGGGCAAGGTGCCGTGCTTGGGGAAGCAGGACTATGCGGCCACGATGCGGCGCTGATAGGCTCGGACCAGCAGCGAGATACCAAAGTTGAGCACAAAGTACATCGCAAACACCAGGCCGTAGAGCATAAGCACCTGCGACAGATCGATCGCGTGGGCCATCACAACGTTGGCCGTGTACATGAGCTCAGCCACGTTAATGCCCGAAAGATACGAGCTGTCCTTGATGACGGTCGTGCACTGGCTAAACAGCGCCGGAATGATCGTCTTAAACGTCTGCGGCAAAATGATGTAGCGCATGGTGGCAAAGAAGCCAAAGCCCTGGCTCTGTGCCGCCTCAAACTGGCCGCGCGGAATCGAGTTAAGGCCGCCGCGCACAATCTCGGCCATAACAGCGCTGGTAAACAGCGTAAAGGCGATGGTCGAAATCACAATGTCCAAACCCTGCACCGTAAAGTAGATAAACAGGATCCACAGCAGGTTTGGCGTGCAGCGGAACAGCTCGATATAGGCGCTCACCAAAATACGGAACGGGCGGGGCGCATAGCTCTTAACGAGCGCCAGCACCGTGCCAAAGATGAGCGAGAAAAAGATCGACAGCGCCGAGATCTCGATCGTCTTAACAAAGCCGCCCCAAATGTAGAGCAGGTTGGTCGCGTTGAAGATTTCCATGCGCTAGGCCTCCTCTACGTTGTCGAGCCCCAGCTCGGCCAGGCTCACGCCGCGCGGACGCTCCTTGGAGCGGCGCTCGAGCCACTGCACCAGCATGGCGAGCGGAAAGCAGATGATGAAGTACATAAGGCAGCAGACGATATATCCCTGCAGGTAACCGTACAGACTCACAAAGTTGTCGGAACGGTACATAAGGTCGCCGCCGGCCACAAGCGCCAGCACCGACGTGTTCTTGACCAGGTTGAGCGCCTGGTTACACAGCGGCGGCAGAATGATCTTGAACGTCTGGGGCAGCACGATGTACCAGTATGCCTGCGCACGGGTGAAGCCCTGGCTCTGGGCCGCCTCCATCTGACCGCGCGGAACCGCCTCGATACCAGTGCGGATGACCTCCGAAATGTAGGCCGCGTGATACAGGCCCACGCCCAAGAAGCCCAGCACGAACGGCGCGATGCGCACCGGCTGGTCGGCACCGGTTATGGCCTGCAAAAACTGCGGACCGGCCATGTACATAAAGAGCACCTGCACGGGCAACGGGGTGTTCTGGTAAAACTCCACGTACACGCGGCTTATGGCGCGCAGCACGCGCGAACGGGTGGTAGAGAACACGCCCAGCAGCGTGCCCAGCACCAGCGACAGCAGCAGACCGGCAACGACCACCTGCAGCGTCACGCCAAAGCCCTCCCAGAAGGGCCCCATGTTTTGAAATGTCGTCGACCAACGGTCGGCGTCAAATAATCCTTCGAGCATTCGATTCCTTCCTTGGACGATGCGCCTATACAAGACCCCAGGTCTTGACCTCTTGGTCGAGCCAGCCGTCGGCCAGGCGATCGCAAATCACCTGATCGACCACGGCCGAAAGGTCGCAGCCCTTCTTGGTCGCCACGCCGTAGCCCTGCTCGCCAAACTTGACCTCGGGCTGCAGCAGCTCAACGGTCTCGTTCATGTAACCGGCCAGCGTGGAGCGGTCCATGGCAAAGACGTCGATATTGCCGGCGTCGAGCGAACTCTTGATGATGGGGTAGCCGCTAAAGGCCCTAAACTCGGGCTTACAGCTAAAGCCGTTGTCCTTGATCATCTGCTCGATCAGGCCCTGCGTGGTAGCGCCCTGGCTCACGCCAATAACCTTGCCGTCCAAGTCCTCAATCGAGGTAAAGCCCGAACGCTTCTTGACCATGAGTCCCACGTAGTCGGTGCGGTACGGTGTCGAGAAATCCCAACTCTTCTTGCGCTCGTCGGTGATGGTGTAGGTCGCCGCGACCACGTCAAGCTGGCCGTTATCGATCAGCGGGCCGCGCGTCTTGGGCGTTACATCGGTAAACTCGACAAGCTCCTGGGCGCGGGCATCCTTGTAGCTCACGCCAAAGACGGCAGCGGCGATCTGGTAGCACAAATCGACTTCCATGCCCTCAAAGCGGCCCTTGGCGGTGTCGTAATAGCCGTAACCGGGAACGTCCTTCTTAACGCCGGCATTCAGATGGCCACGCGACTTAATGGCCGCAAGCTTGGACCCCTTGTCGGAGCCCTCGCCGCTGGTGGAGTTGCCGCAACCGGTAAGCGCGGCCCCCGTCAGCGTAAGCACACCGGCGCCCGCCAGCTGCAAAAAGTGACGGCGCGACACGGCCGCCCTCGTCATATCCGTCATGTCCATCACCGCACCTAGTGCAGAATCTTGGACAGGAACTCGCGGCAGCGCGGGTTCTCGGGGTTATCGAAGAAGTGCTCGGGCGTGCCCTCCTCCAGGATGCGGCCGTCCTCCATAAAGATGACGCGGTCGGCCACCTGGCGCGCAAAGCCCATCTCATGCGTCACGCAGATCATGGTGATATCCTCCTGCGCGAGCTCAATCATAACGTCCAGGACTTCCTGGACCATCTCTGGGTCGAGCGCCGAGGTCGGCTCGTCAAACAGGATGATGGGCTGCTTGGTGCACAGGGCACGGGCGATGGCGATGCGCTGTTGCTGACCACCCGAGAGATTCTGCGGATACTCGCCGGCCTTATGCGCCATGCCGACGCGCTTGAGCGCAGCGATGGCGATCTCGGTCGCCTCCTCCTTGCTCTTCTTTTGCAGCTTGATGGGCGCGAGCGTCAGGTTGCCGAGCACCGTCATGTTGGGATACAGGTTGAACTGCTGAAACACCATGGAACTATACTTGCGAGCCATCTCCAGGTGATTCTTTTTGGTGAGCGGCGTACCGTCGATGACGACCTCGCCCGACGTGGGCTCCTCCAGATAATCGACGCAACGGATGAGCGTCGACTTACCCGAACCGGAAGGCCCGATCATTACGAGCTTCTCGCCGCGCTTGACGGTGAGATTGATATCTTTGAGCACATGCAGGTCGCCAAAGTACTTGTTGAGATGCTTGATCTCGATCATGTCTGCCATGAATGTCCCTTCCCTGCGTTTACACGAGTTGAACTATTGTACGGAAAGAACCACGTTTCCGCAGCCCACACTACATTCCCGTAAAGAACCCGCAACCTTTAACCCACTCATTGGGGACAGACTTAAATGAGTGCCCGCTCATTGGGCACTCATTTAAGTCTGTCCCCAATGAGCACCGCCCAGCAAAAAGGGGCGCGACCGCAATGGTCACGCCCCCTCAGCCTCAACTGTGTACCGCTCGGCCCTTACGCAAGCTTTGCTCCGACGATCTTTGCCGCGGCCGGCTTGTCGAAGTTGCCGCCGGTGGCCTTGCCGAGTGCGCCCATAACCTGGCCCATCTGCTTCTTGGACGTGGCGCCCAGCTCGGCGATGACCTGCTCGATCAGAGCCTCGAGCTCCTCGCCCGAAACCTGCGCGGGCAGCAGGCTCTCCAGAATCTTGACCTGCTCGGTCAGGTTGTCGGTACGCTCCTGGTCGGTGCCGGCCTTGATGGACATCTCCAGCGTCTCGCTCGTCTGCTTGATCAGACGCTTGATCATGCTGTTGACGTCTTCCTCGGTCACATCGCGGCGCTCGTTAACCTCGATATTCTTCACCTCGGCCTTAACCTGGCGAATGATGGACAGGCGAACCTTGTCCTTGGCCTTCATGGCCGCGATCATTTCCTTCTGCAGCTCTTCGTTGGTCATCTGCAAATCCTCTCTAATAGCGTGGGCGGCACTCGTGCGAGCACCGCCCCATGATTACTCAGTCGTCGACGAATCGTCGGTCGAGCTCTTGGTGACGCCCTTCAGGCTCACGTTATAGGGCACGTCCTTGGGCATGGGGTTGACGGTAATGTCGGCGTCCTTCTTGTACTGCTCCAGCCACTCGCTGTACGCGGTGCTGGCCGCCTGCGTCTTCACCACGTTGGAAACGTATTTCTTGATGGCCTTGGGCACCTGGTTGATGTCATCAACCTGATTATCGACATGGAAGTAGTCGGTGCACTTGATGACGTGGTAGCCATAGGTCGACTCGACGACTTCGCTCACGTCGCCCTTGTTGAGCCCCTCGAGCGCCGTCTGGTAGCTGTCGACGAAGGTAGTGAGCTTATCCCAACCCACATCGCCCTTCTTCTCCTTGGAGCCGGTGTCGTCGGAGTACTGCTCCACGGCATCCTCAAAGCTCAGCTCGCCGGAGTTGATCTTGTCCAGGCACTCCTGTGCCTTGGCCTTGGCGGCAGCCTTGTCCTCGTCGGAAGCATCGGAATCAACCTTGATCAGGATGTTCGACGAGCGGCGGGCATCGTTGTAGTTAGACAGGTTCTCGTTGATGTAATCGACGATCTCGCTGTCCTTGGGCTTGCTCGTGGGCGCGACGGCATCCTTGAGTTTCTGCTGCGCCAGGCTCTCCTTGAGCGAATCCTTGTAGGTGTCCTCGGTATAGCCGTAGGTCTTGAGGGTCTTCTTAAAGGCCTTGGCACCGCCCGCGCTCTTGCACGCGTCCTTCCAGGCCTTCTCGACCTCCTCGTCCGACACCGTCACGCCGTTCTCCTTCTGTGCCTGTTGAAGCAGAATCTGCTGCGTGTAGGAGTCGATAAGTTGCTTGCGGTACTTCTTGGGCGTGAGGTCGTTGTCAACCAGATACTGCGCCCAGTCCTTGTCCTTGGTGTAGCCGTAGGACGTGCGCATGCTCATGATCTGCTTGGTCACGGTGTCCTCGGTGAGGTTGGTGCCGTTGATAGTTGCAGCAACACCGCCGGTCAGCTTGTAGCCCGAGGTGTCCTCGGCCTGCGACATAAGGCCGGAGCACGCCATCGCCGAGACGGAAAGCAGCATCGCCAGCACGCCGATGACCACCAGGACGATCTTGACGGTCTTAGACACGTACGTCTTGCGCTGCTTCTTGCGAGAGCTGGAGGCAGCGCGGGCCTGCTGCTCGGGCGTCGGCGCGGCCTCGGAGTTCTTTTTCTTATTTGCCATAGTTGGCCTTTCGCATAACGAATCGAACAAACGCCATTGTGTCACAACGCAGCCCCCGCGGCACGCTTGGTGCATTGGGGACAGGTTAATTTGCACCATTTTGGTGCAAAGGGGACAGCTCTGGCAGCCGGCAGTTAGGGACAGTCCCCAAGTGCCGACTCAGCCCCACCTTAGAAGTGGCGGCGGATGGCGTCGACCATGCCCTGGGGCGTGGTCTGGCCGAGTACGTCGGCTGCGGCATCGGCGTCCATAAAGATGTTCATGAGCGCCTGCAGGGCCTCGACCTGGCCGCCCGGCTCGGCAATACCCAGATTGATGACGATCTGCGCCGGCACCGGAGCGCCCATGCCAGCCATAGCGTTAAATGTCACGGACGTGGCGGGCTTCACCACCGCGATATAGGGCTTGGCCACAAACCCCGGATCGGTATGCGGAATGGCAATGTTTGCCGCCGGCATGGCAAGACCCGTGGGATAGGCATCCTCGCGCGTGCGAACGGCGTCGAGCCAACCGTCGGCAATGTAGCCACGTGGTGCAAGCTCGCCCTCGAGCCGCGCAAACACCTCATCCGGCGTCGCACACTCCCAATCAAAAAACACCAGCTCAGGCGTAAACAGAGCTTCGTTATCCGCCATGCGCTCACCTCTCTCACCTAGTCACCTGCGACGTTCTTGAATGACTAGTCGTTAAAGACCGTCCCCGATGACTACCCAAAAACAAAAGGTGGCCACGCGCGCCTTGGCGCCAATGACCACCCTGACTACTCGGCTAAATTGTACTGTGCGCCGCTAGCCGCGAGGCGCGTCAATTGCGACCTTGCCGCTCTCCAGCACGTGGACGCGGCCGTCGGCGAGCATTTGCACGACCTCGGGATACAGCACGTGCTCAATCGCGTGGATGTGCTCCTCGAGCGTGTCGACATCCCAGCCCTCCTCAACAGCCAGCGCACGCTGGGCGATGATGGGACCGTTGTCGTAGATCTCGTTGGCAAAATGCACGGTCACGCCAGTTACCTTGACGCCGCGCGCAAAGGCGTCGCCAATCGCATGCGCACCGGTAAAGCTCGGCAGCAGCGCCGGATGCAAGTTGACCACGCGGTTGGGAAACGCCGCCAACAGAGGCGTGTGCACCATGCGCATGTAGCCGGCCATGGCCACATACTCGCAGCCGCGCTCGAGAAGCTCGTGCGCGATGATCTCGTCGGCGGCAATAGGGTCGGCATAGACATCCTTGGACAGTGTGAGCGTCTGGATGCCCGCGCGCTCAGCGCGCTGCAAACCCTTAGCCGAAGGACGGCTCGACACCACAAGCTCAATCGACGCATTGAGCTTACCAGCGGCGATCAGATCGATCAGCGCCTGCAGGTTGGTACCCGAACCGCTGATGAGCACACCGAGCTTGAGCGGCTCAGCCGTATCGGTGCCGGTCGGACGGGTGTAGGGCACAAAGCCCAGGCTCTCGGCAGCAGCCATCTGCTCGTTAGCGCTCATCGGAGTACACGACCCTACCGGAACCCTCGACGCACTCGCCCACGCGGAACGGCTTCTCGCCCAGCGCGACCAGGGCCTCGGTAACCGCGGCCTCGTCCTCGGGGGCGACGATCAGGCACAGGCCAACGCCCATGTTGAAGGTCTTGCATGCCTCGTTGGGCGCAAGCTCGGCCTGGCGCGACACGTAGGTGATGACGGGCGGAACGTCCCAGCCCATCTCGACACCGTTGCGGGTGACCACGGCGTCGACGTCGTCGGCGAGCGCGCGGTTGAGGTTCTCGGTAATACCGCCGCCAGTGATGTGGGCGATGGCGTGCACGTTGGCGCCGCCGCGCAGCAGCTCTAGAATCGGCTTGACGTAGATGCGCGTGGGGGCCAACAGGGCGTCTGCCAGCGATGCGCCGCCGAGTTCCTCGAGCGGACGGCTCAGTTCCTCGGCCTTAGCGGCGGCCCCGGGCGTGCCCGGCTTAATGCCGTCGACGCCGATGACCTTACGCACGAGCGAGTAGCCGTTGGAGTGCACGCCGGTGGAAGGCAGGCCCAGAATCACGTCGCCGGGGCGGACGTTCGCGGGGTCGAGCATCTTGGGGCGATCGACGACACCCACGGTAAAGCCGGCGAGGTCGTAGTCGGCAGGAGCCATGACGCCAGGGTGCTCGGCCATCTCGCCGCCCACGAGCGCGCAGCCCGCGAACTTGCAGCCGTCGGCCACGCCCTTAATGATCTTTGCCATGTGCTCGGCCTCGATGTGACCGATGGCAACGTAGTCCAGGAAGAACAGCGGCTCGGCGCCCGAAGCCAAAATGTCATTGACGCACATGGCGACCAGGTCCTGGCCCACCGTCTCGTGACGGTCCATGATCTGGGCGAGCACGAGCTTGGTGCCCACGCCGTCGGTGCCGCTGATCAGGATCGGATCTTCCATATCCTTAAGCGCGGCGGCCGAGAACAGGCCACCGAAGCCACCGATGCCGCCGATAACCTCGGGTCGGTTGGTGTCCTTGACCATCTGCTTAATAGCGTCAACGGCGCGGCCGCCCTCAGCGGTATCGACGCCGGCATCCTCATACGTCACATGCTTGCTGTCGCTCATCTGAGCCTTCCTCTCCCACTACCGTGGCGCCGCGCGGGCGCCAAACGGTGCTCATAGTTGCGTTCATTTCGGCGCGCGCCATAACAGCACGCGCCGTCATATCAACAAAACAGCAGGTAAAACCTACCAAAATGAACCTGTCCCTACATGGCAGGTTTTAGGCCTCGCCGTGCTTCTCTTCCCAGCTGCGGTCGTCGTATTTCTCGACCACGGCGTCGTCGTCAAAATGCAGCGGCTTATCCAGGTTGCGGGGCTTAAAGCCCTCCATAAACTTATCGCGGCCAAAGCTCTCGGGAATCGCTACGGGGTAGCGGCCGGTAAAGCACGCATCGCAGTAACCGCCCTTGGGCATGACCTTCAGCAGGCCCTCGACCGAAAGGAAGGCCAGCGAATCGGCGCCGATATACTCGCAAATCTCGTCGACCGTCTTGTTGGCGCTGATAAGCTGCGACTGCACGTCGGTATCGATACCGTAGAAACACGGCCAGATGACCTCGGGCGAGTTGATGCGGATATGAATCTCCTTGGCGCCAGCGTTGCGCAGCATCTTGACGAGCTGCACCATGGTGGTGCCGCGCACGATGGAGTCGTCGATGACGACCAGGCGCTTGCCCTCGATGTTGTCGCGCAGCGGGTTGAGTTTCATGCGCACGCCCATGGCGCGCAGCTCCTGCGTGGGCTCGATAAACGTACGGCCCACGTAGCGGTTCTTGATGAGGCCCTCGCCAAAGGGAATACCGCTCTCGTGCGAATACCCCTCCGCGGGCGGCAGGCCGGAGTCGGGCACGCCAATGACCAGGTCGGCCTCGACGGGCTCCTCGTGTGCCAGCTGACGACCCATGTCGTAACGGCAGGCATAGACGCTCTTGCCGTTCATGATGGAGTCGGGGCGGGCAAAGTAGACCTGCTCAAAGATGCAGTTGGCGGGCTCTTCGGCTGCAGGCACGCCCTGCTCGGATACCAGACCCTCGGCACTGATGCGCAAGATCTCGCCGGGACGGACGTCACGGACGTACTCGGCACCCACGATGTCGAGTGCGCAGGTCTCGGAGGCAACGACCCAGCCGCCGGCGCGGGTGACATGGGTGGTGGCGTCGACCGTCGCGGCGCCGTCCTGCGACGGCAGCTGCGAAACGGATGCGGCATCGGCCTGGTCCAGACCCTCGTCCACCAGCTTGCCCAGCACGAGCGGGCGAATGCCGTGCGGATCGCGGAATGCATAGAGCGCCTGCTCGTTGATGAGCGTCATCGCGTAGCCGCCGCGCACGAGCTCCATGGTCTTGCGAATGCCCTCACGCAGATGGCCTGTACGCTGGGTAAAGTAGCCGATAAGCTTGGTCGCGACCTCGGAATCCGAATTGGAGAGGAACGGCACGCCCAGCTCGATCAGCTGGCGGCGCAGCTCGTCGGTGTTGACCAGAGTGCCGTTGTGAGCAAGCGCGATGATGACGCTGTTGATGGTAGAAAGATGCGGCTGAGAGGCTTCCCAGCTCTTGGCGCCGGCGGTGCCATAGCGCACGTGGCCCACGGCCAGCTGGCCGGAGAGCGTCGACAGGTCGGCGTTGGAGAACACGCGATCGAGCAGTCCCAGGTCTTTGCGAACCATAACCGTGCCGCCATCACCCACGGCGATTCCCGCCGATTCCTGGCCGCGATGCTGCAGCGCGCGCAGACCAAAGTACGTCAGTCGAGCCACATCGCGATCGGGTGCCCACACACCAAAAATGCCGCATTCCTCATGCAGCTGGTCGGAGTCCGGATCATACGTCGACATGGTCTTCACCTGTCCCGCGGCGCGCTCGGCCGCGTGGATGGTTTCTTGAGACATGGCATCCCCTCAGAGCCTCGTTATTTGGCGTTACCTGCCCTATTATACGCACGGCAAGACAAGCACTCCCGCGCATGAACAGCGCTTTTTAAAAGCCCACCGAGCTTATAATCCGTTTTGCAGCCAAACATTTTATTGGGCAACCGCCTCGGGGTCGACGATCCCGCATGTTTCCGTTGCGACGCGCCTCGCTCACCGTTGAGGGTTACATTGTTGCAATTGGGACGTTCGTCCTGTCTTTTGGCAGGTCGGCGGCGTATCCTTGTACCTACAGCAAAACGAGAAAGGTTATGTATGGATCGAAACGAACTCGACCCCAGCGTCCCCAGCGCCACGGAGGTCAAGAAGATCCCCCTCATCATTAAGGTATACGCCGCCCTGTGCATCCTGTCCGGCGTGGGCACGCTCCCTTCGGTCGGCGCCTTTATGTGGCAGGTCATCACCGCGCTCATCAACGGCAACGCCGCCGCCAAGCTCGGCGACAACACGCTCGTCGCGGTCGGCCTTATCGTCGCCGGCATCATGCTCTCTGCGGCAAGCGCCGTCATCCTGATCATCTTTGGCCTGGACCTTATCAAAAACCAGCGCCGCAACGCCGCTCGCCTGTCCTACATCCTTATCGCGTTTACCGTCGTCGAGCTTTTGGTCGACGTGATGCTCCAGGGTATCGGGCCCTTCTTGCTGCGCCCTGCCATCCAGCTCGGCATCCTCGTCGCGCTTTCGGCCACCGTCGACCCCACGCTGCGCCAAGAGCGCGAGCTGCAGCGCCGCCTGCAGGAAATGCTCGATCGCGACGCCGCCGCCGAGGGCATGCTCGGGCGCGATGAAACCGGCGAAGGCTACATCAAGCTCAACTACTTCAACCTGTTCTGGGTATTCTTTGTCTGCTGCATACTCGGCCTGATCGCCGAGGACATCTGGCACATGACGGTCGACGACCCGGGCGTCTACCAGAACCGCGCCGGCATGCTGTTTGGCCCCTTTAGCCCCATCTACGGATTTGGCGCCGTGCTCATGACCATGGTGCTCAACCGCTTCTATAAAAAGAACCCCATCATTATCTTTTTGGTGAGTGCGCTGCTCGGTGCAAGCTTTGAGGTGTTCGTGGGCTGGTTTATGCAGACCTCGTTTGGCGTGGTCTCGTGGAGCTACTCGCATATGAAGCTCTTTGGCATGCCCGATCCGCTCGCCGTCTTTACCGGCGGACGTACCTGCACGGGCTTCGCCTGCCTGTGGGGCCTGGGTGGCCTCATCTGGATCAAGCTGCTGCTGCCGAGGCTGCTCAAGCTTATCAACATGATTCCGTGGAAGAGCCGCTACTCCGCTACCGTCATCTTCACCATCATTATGCTGGTCGATGGCGTTATGACGCTGCAGTCGCTCGATTATTGGTATCAGCGCGTCAACGGCACGGAACCGGATATTCCCGTTGCGCAGTTCTACGGCAAGTACTTCGATAATGGCTTTATGGAGAATCGCTTCCAGAGCATGACCATGAGCCCCAAGGATGCGACGCGCGTGTAGCGCCAACCGCGCCCAAAACGCAAAATGCCCGCCGGTATCACACGTACCGGCGGGCATTTTTATAAACGAGCCTTCTATCGACGCAAGTCTCTACGCCTCGCGCTCGACCTCACTCACGCATTCATTCTTGATGGTGCCGACGAGCGCCTGCAGCGCATCGACCACGTGCGGGCGAATGTCCCCGCCAATGAGCACGAGCATGATGTCGTCACCTACGGCAAGCTCGCCGCTTGCCAGCCACACGCGCACATAGCCGATACCCGGCATCGCGCGCGTGGCCTCGATAGCAGCCTGCACCTTGCTGGCGTCGTAGCCGAACACCATGCCGCCCACCTTGTGGCCCGGCGCCACGCCATCGGTCTCGACACCGCGCGCCTCGGCCTTGGGCGTCGCGCGCACCACACCGTTATGTGTCAGATACATACCGCACGCAGGTGCCGACGAATCGACCTTGGCCTCGCGCAGCCAAGCATCAATCGAAGGCATCGTTTTGCCGTTCTCAAGCATCATTTCTCCCTTACCGTCATCGAGTAGCCAATTTGGAACGGGGCTTTTTTAGCTACTCTCGAACAACTTATTCCTCGACCGACGTGAGCACCATGACGGCACGCGTGTTGCTCAGCGATAACGAACGACAGGTAACAAGCGTTACGACCTTGGTTGCCGAGGCGGCGCGATCGGTGGCATCGCTCGCCACGGCAGAGGCACCGTCGAGCATCTCGGACAGGTAGTTCCTGAGCCCGTCGTCGCCCTCAAAATTGGGCGTGCGCGCCTTGGCATACGTGTCCTCGACAACTTTGGTCGCCAGTGGTCGCAGCTTATACGTAGCATCCCGTGTGATGTAATACACGAACTCGATGCTATCGAACGTCGCCTGGTCGGTGGTGTCCGAAATCACATTGAACATCGATCCGTCGTTCATATGGTGGCCGTAAATCGTGGTCTGCTGGTCGACCATTCCCGGCGCGGTGTCATCGCTATCCAGGAAAATGGCCCCAGATGCATTGGCCGTACCGTCGAACAGTGTGTTGAGGTATTTGGAGTTGTTGTTGGTCTGCACCACGGGATAGTTGATGTTGGTTCCCGGCACATAAATCCAACCCACAATCTCGGGGTTTGTCTGAGCAAGCGCATCGAAGTCGATAATCGGCACGCCGCTGGCGTCCTTATCGCTTATATATTGCTTCTCGATTTTCTGATACGAATCGCTCGCCTGCTTATAGCCAATCTGGGCATTGATAAAGATGGCAGCGGCGGCAACAATCAGACCGATGCCCACGATGATGAGCAGAATAGGAATGATGGAGCGGCGCTTTTTACGCGGCGGCTCGGTGTAATCCGACGGCGTGGCATGCGATGAAGACCGGGGCGGCTTCTTAGCGGTGCTATAAGATGAAGGTCGATATGCGGCCGGCGCGTCCTGTCGACGATGCGTCGCCGGTGTCACGGGGCGCGGCGCGCGCGGCTGCTGAGGAGAGGATGCCCGACCCTGCTGTGCCACATGGGCAGCACCCGGCTTCGACGGATCGGGAATCTGAGAAGCCTTGAATCGTTTTCCCTGATAGTCGGACATGGCTCTCCTTATACTGCGGTGAAACGGCGGAACGCCTAGGCGTCGGCCATCTCCTGCTTCATCTTCTCGATAACCTTGCGGTACTCGGGGTCGCATGCGCCCAGAATCTGCGTGGCGTAAATGGCGGCGTTCTTGGCGCCGTTGATGGCAACGCAGGCCACGGGCACGCCCGAAGGCATCTGCACCATCGACAGCAGCGAATCCATGCCGCCCAGGTCACTCGTCTTCATAGGCACACCGATGACCGGCAGCGGCGTAAAGGCAGCCACGACACCACCCAGGTGAGCGGCCTTGCCGGCGGCGGCGATAATCACCTTGATGCCGCGATCGGCGGCAGTCGAAGCCCACTCGTGGACCTTCGCCGGTGTGCGGTGTGCGCTCGCAATGACAAGCTCATAGGGCACGCCCAGCGCCTCGAGCTCGGCGGTGCAACCTTCCATAACGCCCAGATCGGACTTGGAACCCATGATGATCCCGACGACCGGCTTTTGATCTGCCATAAACAAAGACCTCCTGTTGAGAGCGGCGACGCGGCGGATCCGCGACCCTTAACTACTGAGAGTAGTATAGCTGCTCCCGTCCCTGCGGTCTGCGAGTGCCCCGCGGCGGTCTGGTGTTTTCATCTTCACTCCGGTTGCTTCGCAAAGTCGTTCAGATAAAGCCTGGCCCGCCCGCGAAGCGCCCTGCGACCTACCGGGAATTGCTATGACGTACGTTTGCTGATGAATTGGAAGGAAAGGTCAACGGAGGCTGAAGGCAATTGGTTCAGCGAAAAACCCTGACGAATCTAATTCGTCAGGGCCCCACCAACACTCACTCGTCGTTCATCATTAAAGCTAGATATTCTCTTCCGCCCATTTCTCGAAATCGAGTTCTCGTCTCTGAGCAGTTCGGTAGACTTCCATGTCTTCGCGAGCGCCTACCACTACGATGGCCATCTTTTCTTTAATTCTGATGAGGCGGTACACGATTCGAATGCCACTTCCCCTGAGCTTGATCTTCATAAAGCCAGTCAAATCCGTACCTGCCTTGTTTCCAAGAGGCTTGCCGAATCCACCTTCGTTCTGCGGCAATGGGTTCGTTCTGATTTTTTCTATAGCCTTAAGGACGATCTTTCGTTGGGAGCCGTCCAGACGCTTAATATCCTTGAGAGCATCCGGGTAGAAAGCGACTTCGTACCCACTCATTCAAACTCGACCTCATCCATCTGATCGAGTTCGTCCTGGCTCACACCCAGCTCTTCCATAACATCAGACAGGGAAACAAGCGCATCGTCACTTGCCACAGCCATTCTCTTAAGCGCCAACGTTAACAAGGTGAGGTCCTCCTCCGCTTGCTTCGCTTCCCTATATTCATCGGGTGTCACAATCACAAACGCTGGCTTGTTGTGTTTGAGAACCACAACAGGATTGTCGTCCCCAACCTTCGAAAATGCAGCCGAGCCCTTACCGTGGCTGAAATCGCTAATTGGAACAAGGTTGTCGAGCATCTGCAAAGCAGGCATACATACCTCCTAAAAATGAATTCTTTTTCGAATTCATTTTATCATTCTTTTTTGCTATATTGTACCGCGCAACCGAAACAACCTTTTAGAATACGAATCCGAGCTTAGAATGACTGTTGGCCCTCGCACCGCCCTTGCCTCTTTTATTACGTCAAGTGGTATACAGCGAAGCAAAATGGCGATCTAAAGTGCGCGGCACTCGCCTCGCATCGCTACAAAAAACAAACTGCTCCCCACCCACTCGGGCAAGGAGCAAGCCTCATTTTTAATCAGACTGAGAACCACGAATGCAGAAACACAGGCGACTTCAGTCCCTTATCGCCGAGAGACGTTATTGTGCAGCCATTTCTTTAAGCTTCTCAGCCATCAACAAACACACGTCTTCCGATTGCGGGTACACGCCAAAATGATCGAAGAAACCATGGTCACATCCGGCATATTCGATGACCTCGACATCGATTCCTGAAGACCGTAATTTTGTAGCCCATTTTTCATCGGGGATACGAAGCGGATCGTATTCGGATGTCACGATAGTCACCGGGGGGAAATCAGTGCAGTCCTCAAGCATTAGCGCAGAAATCAACGGGTCATGAGGAGACATTTTTCCGTGTGCACAAAGTTCGACCATCGGGCCGTCCGAATCGCGAAGATGGTCGATGCGAAAACGCGCAACGTCCTCTTGATCGGCTATCGCAGGAAAATCCTCATATCCCTCGCCCTGTTCGCCCGCAAGGTCGACTTCAGGATAGATTTCGAAGGCGTGGGCTACAGCTCCAGCACCCCTGAGCTGAACACACGCATTAGTAAGGCTTCCTCCCGCAGAGTCGCCGGCGACCATTATTTTATGAGGATCGATTCCGAGATCCCCGGCATGCTCGCGCACATAATCAAGAGCAAGAACGCAATCCTCGATCTGCCCGGGAAATGCCGTCTCCGGCGCCAAGCGGTATTCCGGATAAACCACCACTGCACCAGACTTTTCGGCGATGAACTCGAGCTGATGTTCAAATTGCAGAACATTCCCCGCCATAAACGCGCCGCCATGCAGGTAAACTAGCGCTGGACTTGCCTCCTTATGATTTGGTGGCGTCCAGACGAATAAATCTATATAGCGATCGGCTGCCTCCATGAGGACCTCATCGCGCTGAACCTCACCATCGAGTAGGCGGTATGTCGGCTTATCCGGGCGATGACGCATTCCAATAAGGCTCGTCCAGCTCGGAGACATGCTAACATTCCGCATCTTCTTGCGGGATACCTCGAGAATTCGTGGGTCAAGCACATGCTCTCTTTCATCATCAGGAACCGGACGAATTTGAACCTCGAGTCCCCTCTTCTCGGTTATAAACGAGCGACCGGAGATGGCGCCAATCAACGCCTCGTCGTATTGTCTGCCCATCTTAAATCCCCTCTCGGCGATAACGCCAAATCGATATTTCCATAACTTTTGAGATAACGGCTTATGATGTCCTCAGTTGTCGTATATCTATGTACTAAAGAAACTGAAGACCAAGGGGTCCACCATGCCTGCAGCAAAAGACGAGCTCACTCAGCCAGAGCTTCTCTATCAGACCGTTGAAAACGATATCCTCAAGAAAATAGTTTCTGGCGAACTCCCCGGCGGCAGTCAGATTCCCACCGAAACCGAGCTTTGCAAGCAATACAAAGTAAGCAGGATCACCGTAAGACGCGCCGTACAGAATCTCATTGACCAAAACTTGCTCTACCGCCTGCGAGGCAAGGGGACATTCGTAAACCCATCGAAGCTCACCCTGAAACGAGGAACAAGCACCATTTTCAATTTGAGCTCCGACCCCCAATACGGCGATAAAACAACCAAGTCCATCTTGGAAACAGGCTTGATCAAGGCTGATGCCCACATTGCACGGGAGCTCAAAATTGACAACGGAACCGTAGTGCAACGAGTTGCGCGCTTGGTTTATATCGAAAATGCCCCCTGCGCCATCGACACCATTTATGCAACGCAGGGCACTCTACCCGGACTACTGGAGCTTCTCACAGACAATGCCAGTCTTTTCGACCTGATCGCCAACCATTACAGCATCGCAACCGGTATTGAGAAACTCAAAATCACCGCAGGAATAGCGGGGCTCCAAGAAGCAAACCTTCTCGGTTATATCGTTGGAGCCCCCGTGAGCGTTGTCGAGCACGTCACATATGCCTGCAATGAAATGCCGCTCCACTATTCGAAAACCGTTTGGCGAGCAGACGCATCGTCCTTCGAGTTCAGCATCTCAAAAGATGGACGCCTTCTCTAGCCCAAAATCCCCAGGACGCCGAGCACAATACCCGCAGCGAGAATGCCCACAATCTGCCAAATAATTTTGACCTGTTTCTTATTGCAAAGACACATGATCCCGAACGCGCAGAGCGGCAAAAGAGCCGGGAATATCCCATCGAGCGTTTCCTGCAACTTAAACGCGGTGTCGCCGAAGTTAAGAGCGAGCGGAGTGGTAACTGCAACGGTGGTCGCCACCATTCCACCAACTACCATTAGTCCCACAATCGCCAGGCCGGACGTAACTTTGTGCATTACATCAGAATCGTTCAGCTTCGAAATCATGCCACTGCCAAGCGAATAACCATACTGAAGCCCAAACCAGCGGATCAGGATCGTTGGGACATTATAAAGAAGCAGGAACAGGATTGGGCCGAGCAGACTGCCCGAAAGGCAAAGTCCTGTCACAACGCCCGTCGCAATCATGCGAAGCGTACTGGCAATCAGTGAATCTCCAATACCGGAAAGCGGAGCCATAAGCGATGCTTTCATGGCGTTAATTGAGGCGGTGTCAAAGTCCTGATTGTTGGCGTTCTCCTCCTCCATGGAGGCCACAATGCCGGCGACCAGAGGATTAAACGTAACTTGAATATTGTAGAACTCAAGATGACGCTTATATGCCTCGATCCGGTCTTCAGGCTTATCGTATAACCGCTTGATTACCGGAATCATGTCGTAGCAGAAACCAACGTTCATTTGTCGGTCAAAGCTCCACATGATGTTGAGTGGAAAGCTGCGCCAAAATAACGCCTTTAAGTCTTTCTTGGTTATTCTCTTATCGGTCGATTTATTTGACTCCGGCGAGAGCTCAAGAACATCATTAGAATTCGTTGTCATCGTCAACCTCCTTAGCGACCGCCGCACTGGCAGGCATAAAAATGTGAGCCATATTGAGAATCCCAATCAGGATCAGCGAAAACGCCACGATACCGATCGTCGGAATGTTTAGATAGGCACTCAGCAAGAAGCCTCCAAAGAATAGGAAGCTCAGCTCCTTGGTGGACAGGATTGACATAAGCTGCGCAAATCCAAGCGCGGGCAGAATACCCGTTGCGATCGTAAGCCCATTCGTAAGCCAATCAGGAATGGCGTCAATCAGTGCCTGAACAGCATCATTTCCAACGTAAAAAGCCACGCCGCAAATCAAGCCAAGCGCAATGATGTAGAGAATTCCATTGGTCCACATAGCGGCTGCAATCGTTTTGGGGTCGTCTTTTTCGGCACCACGATCAGCCCAGACAGCCATAGGAGGCGTAACAACGCTATACATAAGGCTGTCAAACATGCCGGCAAGCACCGCAGTGGGCATAGCAATAGTCAGAGCGGTCTCGGGACCCGCACCCATAGTAATCGCAAAGGCTGTTCCCAAAACTGAACCAACAATTACGTTGGGCGGCACGGCAGCACCAACCTGCCAGACCCCCATAAACGCGAGTTCGAGCTGGAAACCAACAATAACGCCAGTCGGAATATCACCCAAAAAAATACCGACGATCGCTCCGAGGACAATCGGCCGCTCGACCATCGCAGTACCGAGTAAATAATCCGATTGACCTATCGCAGCGGCAAGACCAACCAGAAAAGCCTGAAGCAGCATATTTCTCCCTCTTCCTACAAATCAAAACTTGTTACGATGCGTTTTTTCTCGCTAGCAACCTGCCTTACCTCGAACTCGATTCCATCAGCCATGGCTTTCTTAATTTCATTAATATCGGATTGGGAAAGGCGCACAGCAGGGCCAAGCTCCTTTACGCTATCCCCCAACGGTCGAGCGCCGCCTAAATTCACAGACGTTATTTTTGGACACGCACGCGCAACTTCACAGGCGTCATGTACATTTCCCGCAACAACAATTAGCTCGTATTTATCCACCGCGCTTCCGTTAAGGGCCACGATGGAATCTTCTACACTTTTGACAACCAATTTGGCATCAGCGGGTTTTGCAATTCGCAGTGCTTGAATTCGCTCTTTGCTTGCGGCGTACTCATCTGAAACCACAAGAATAGCGTTTGCTTCAAGCGTTGGATACCAAGAGAACACGGTCTGCCCATGCACTAACCGGCTATCGACGCGACACAGTTTAATCATTTTGCCCCTTTCTCGACTTGAACACAGACAATCATCCTTGACTGCTAATGGCATATTACGTCATATGACGTAATATGCCATTACATAATATCTTGAACGGTTGAATATCACCGCTAAATGGTATTTATCTCTAAAAACAGGAGGTGCAATCCGTCTAGACACAGTGCGTCGGGGCGAGAGGGGCCGAGTTTCCTCCTGAGCGACTCTGCTTGCAGCCGGAGCGAAAGGGGGAAACTCGGCCCCTCCCGCCCCGGCCGGACAGCTCGACCTACACCGTGTGCTGTGGCAGGTCCTGCAGGGCGATGACGTCCATGCCCATGTCGTTGGCGCTGCCGTGACCCTGCTGGTCCTCGCGCACGGCCTCGATGGCACTCACGTACGTGTTGGCCGCAGACATCGCCGTCACGCAGGTCACGCCGCGGCGCACCGCCTCGGTACGCAACAGATAGCCGTCGCCACGCGAACCCGGGCCGTACGGCGTGTTGATGATTACCGCAATCTTGCCATCGGCGATCAGGTCACCGATGTTGGGACGCTCGCCGTCGTGCGGGCCGCTAATCTTCTCCACGACCTCGCAGGTCACGTTGCCGCCGCGCAGCACGCGCGCCGTGCCCTCGGTGGAGCAGATATCAAAGCCCAGGTAGCGCAGGATACGCGCGACCGAAAGGATGTGGCGCTTGTCACGGTCGCACACGCTGATGAACACCTTGCCGGCGCTCGGGTCGGGCAGCTTGTAGTCAATCGCCAGCTGCGTCTTTGCGTATGCCTCGGGATAGCTCTTGGCGATACCCATGACCTCGCCCGTCGACTTCATCTCGGGCCCCAGGATAACGTCGGCACCGGGGAAACGACCCCAGGGCATAACGGCTTCCTTCATGCAGAACCAGTCCAGCTGACGCTCGTCGCTCGGCAGGCCCAGGCTCGCGATGGAATCGCCCGCCATGATACGCGCCGCGCACTTGGCCAGCGGTACGCCGGTGGCCTTGGAGATGAACGGCACGGTACGGCTGGCACGCGGGTTGGCCTCGATCACGTAGACGGTCTCGCCCTTGATGGCATACTGCACGTTGACCAGGCCGCGTACGCCCAGCGCCATCGCGATGCGGCGTGTGGTCTCGCGAAGCTTTGCCTGCAGGCTCTCGCTAAAGCTGAACGGCGGGATGCAGGTCGCAGAGTCGCCGGAGTGAATACCGGCCTCCTCGATATGCTCCAGAATGCCGCCGATGTAGACCTCTTCGCCATCGCACAGGGCGTCGACATCGGACTCGATCGCGCCCTCCAGGAAGCGATCGAGGTACACCGGGTAGTCGGGGCTAATGCGCGCAGCCTCGGCCATGTAATCGCGCAGATGCTCGGCATCGTAGGCGATCATCATGCCGCGGCCGCCCAGCACGTAGCTCGGACGCACCAGCAGCGGGTAGCCGATGTGTGCGGCAACGGCCTCGGCCTCCTCAAACGAGGTGGCCTGGCCCGCCGGCGGATACATGATGCCCAGCTTGTCGAGCAGGGCGGCGAAGCGCTCGCGGTCCTCGGCAAAGTCGATGGCATCGGGCTTGGTGCCCATGATGTTCACGCCGCTCTCCTCGAGCATGCGCGCCAGCTTAAGCGGGGTCTGGCCGCCGAGCGTCACCACGACGCCGTCGGGGCGCTCAACATCGATAACGTCCATGACGTCCTCGTAGGTGAGCGGCTCAAAGTACAGGCGGTCGGACGTGTCATAGTCGGTCGAGACGGTCTCGGGATTGCAGTTGACCATGATGGTCTCGAAGCCGCGGGCCGCCAGCGCGTAGCTCGCGTGCACGCAGCAGTAATCGAACTCGATGCCCTGGCCGATACGGTTGGGGCCGGCGCCCAGGATCATCGCCTTGGGCTTGTCCGCCGGCGTGGTCTCGTCGGGAGCCACGCACTTCTTGGCATCCGGGCTCGTGCGGTAGATGTTCTCGTACGTCTTGTAGTGGTACTCCGTGGCGCTCGAGAACTCCGCAGCGCAGGTATCGACCGTCTTCATGCTGGGAACCACGCCCAGACCCTTGCGATAGGCGCGCACAAAGCGCTCGTCCGAGCCGGTCAGCGCGGCGATCTCGGCGTCGCTCGTACCGTACTGCTTGAGCAGGCGCATCGCGTCGGCGTCGATATCCTCCACACGCAGGCCGCGGATGCTCTCCTGGACCTGCACCATATCGTTGATACGGTTGAGGTACCACGGATCGATGCCGCAGATGGCATGGATGCGAGCGATGTCCCAGCCACGGCGCAGGGCCTCGACCACAAAGAAGATGCGATGCTCGGTCGGGGTTGCCACGGCCTGAGCAAGCTCGTCGTCGCTCAGCTTGTCAGCACCCTCCTTGCCACCGGCGCAGATGCCCTGGTGACCGTCCTCCAGCGAGCGCATGGCCTTGCCAAAGGCCTCCTCAAAGGTGCGGCCGATCGCCATAATCTCGCCCACGGCCTTCATGCGCGTGGTGAGCGTAGGATCAGTACCCTTGAACTTCTCGAAGGCAAAGCGCGGCACCTTGACCACGCAGTAGTCGATCGTGGGCTCAAAGCAGGCGGGCGTTGCCTTGGTGATGTCGTTGACGATCTCGTCGAGCGTGTAGCCCACAGCCAGGCGCGCGGCGGCCTTGGCAATGGGGAAACCCGTGGCCTTGGAGGCCAGCGCGGACGAACGGCTCACGCGCGGGTTCATCTCGATGACGATCAGGCGGCCGGTGTTGGGGTTCACGGCAAACTGCACGTTGGAGCCGCCGGTCTCGACGCCGATCTTCTCCAGAATGGCGAGCGAGGCCACGCGCATGCGCTGATACTCAAGGTCGGAGAGCGTCTGCGCCGGCGCCACGGTGATGGAGTCGCCGGTATGCACGCCCATGGGGTCGAGGTTCTCGATGGAGCACACGATGATGCCGTTGCCGGCGTGGTCACGCATGACCTCCATCTCGTACTCTTTCCAACCCTCGATGGACTCCTCGACCAGCACCTCGTGGGCGGGCGAGAGTTCCAGGCCCTGGCTCACGATGGAGACGAGCTCCTCGTGGGTGTGAGCGATGCCGCCGCCGGCGCCGCCGAGGGTAAAGCTCGGGCGCAGTACGCAGGGATAGCCCACGCGCTCGGCGATGGCCTCGGCGTCGGCCACGCTGTAGGCATAGCCCGAGCGCGCGACCTCCAGGCCGATCTCGGCCATGGCCTCGTTAAAGAGCTTGCGATCCTCACCGCGCTCGATGGCGGCAAGGTCGCAGCCGATCATCTCGACGCCATACTTGTCGAGCGTACCGTCCTTTGCCAGCTCGACGGCGGCGTTCAGACCGGTCTGGCCGCCCAATGTGGGCAGCAGCGCGTCCGGGCGCTCTTTCTTGATTACGCGCTCGATAAACTCGGCGGTGATGGGCTCGACATAGGTGCGGTCGGCAAGACCCGGGTCGGTCATGATGGTCGCCGGATTGGAGTTGACCAGGATGACCTCAAAGCCATCCTCCTTGAGCACCTTGCAGGCCTGGGCGCCGGAGTAGTCGAACTCACATGCCTGGCCAATAACGATGGGGCCCGAACCAATGACAAGGATGCGCTTGATGTCAGTACGTTTCGGCATGTTAGTTCTCCTCGGTCTCGGTCGCGGCGGTCTCGGCGAAATTCCAGCCAGCCAGGCGGTCCTTCGCGGTGTCGATGTCCAGGTAGTTCTCCTCGCCGTCCATGAGTCGCGTAAAGGCGGTAAAGAGATAGTGGGCATCGGTGGGGCCAGGCGAAGCCTCGGGGTGGTACTGGACCGAAAAGCACGGGGCGTCGAGCAGTTGGATGCCCTCGGCGGTGCCGTCGTTGAGGTTCACATGTGTTAGGCGAATGCGGCCAAAGCGCTCGTTCATCACGACCGGCGCGATTCCGCGGCGCACCCAGACGCGCAGATCTCCATCGGCCGCATGCTCGGTCTCGCCGCCGGAAAGCTCGGGGACAAGCTTGCCCAAGCTGGGGAACAGCAGGCCAAAGCCATGGTTTTGCGCGGTGATCTCCACGCGACGGCTTACCAGGTTCATGACCGGCTGGTTGCCACCGCGGTGACCGAACTTAAGCTTTTCCATCTGGGCGCCGCAGGCCAGGCTGATCATCTGGTGACCAAGACAAATACCAAAGACCGGCACCTTGCCGATCAGCTGCTGCACCTGCTCGTAGGTCTCCACCACGGCGTCGGGGTCGCCGGGGCCATTGGACAAAAAGACGCCGTCGGGATTCATGTCGAGCACCTGCTGAGCGGGCGTATCCCACGGCACGACGGTAAGGTCGCAGCCGGCGCGGACCAGGCCCTCCAGAATGCCGCGCTTCACACCGCAGTCGTAGGCGACCACTTTGTGACGGGCAGGAGCGGCAGCAGCAAGTGCAAAGTCATGCGTGGCAGGCAGGTCGGCGGCCACAAACTCGTGAGGCGCGGGGCAGCTCACGGTCTTGACCAAATTCTCGCCCACCAGCGTCGGCGCTGCGGCCAAACGCTCGGCAAGCTCATCGACATCGAAGATCTCGGTCGAGACAATGCCCATCTTGGAACCATTGTCGCGCAGATGGCGCACCAGAGCGCGGGTGTCGACACCCTCGATAGCGACGATGCCGTGAGCGCGCAGGTACTCCGGCACGCTGACGGCCGAGCGCCAGTTAGAAGGCGTGGCGCACATATCGCGAGCGATCATGCCGCGCATAGCCGGAGCGCTCGCAGGGCGCACGGCGTCGCCGGGGAAGGCCGACTGGACGTCGGTCTCGTCGATACCGTAGTTGCCGATCTGCGGATAGGTCATGGTTACGATTTGGCCGGCATAACTCGGGTCGGTCATGACCTCAAAGTAGCCCTCGAGCGAGGTGTTGAAGCAGACTTCGCCGGTCGCGGTGCCCGCGGCGCCGCATGCACGTCCATAAAAAATGGTCCCATCCTCAAGATACAGGATGCAGGGACCGCAGGTGCCCTTGCTGGTTTTGGCCAGCATACGCTGGCAAAGCTCGCTGGGCGCGAAGGTGCGGGCGGCAGCGCCCGCGGTATGGTTGTTCGCCATAATTCTCCTTCCCGGTCTCACAGGACCGGCTTAAAGGTGTGTAGTTAGGCCTCGCGGTATTGTAACCGCAAGCATGCCTCATGGCGTTAATTTCATCGAAATGTTTACGAAATGATAATTATGACTTTCTATGCATAATGTTTTTTAATCCCCGTCCCAGAAAAATCATCCCGCGGGGCTTGTGGCTCACGCGGGATGATGGCGTCTTACTTTTTCTTGTCCTGTTCCAGCAGATCGGACGGTGAGCGATCGGGCTTGCCGCCGCGGAAAATCTCGCGGCCATGCAGACGATGCTCCAGGTCACGTTCGGTCTTTTCCTCGTCAATCTTGGTCTGGCTCACCACCGGGTCCTCAATCAACGACGACACCGAGTTCACCTGTTTTTGAATGCGCTCGGCGATGGTGTCATCCATACTCACGATGCGCATCTTCCAGTCGATATTCGTGGCGTTGGATGAGCTCTTGGTCCACACGAACGTCAGGATGGCGCTCTGGTGGCCGTGGGCGGGAAACATGCCAAAGAAGGAATCGTGCTGAATGTTGCTATCCTCGTCGATATAGGCGTGAACGTTATACACCACGCGGTCGATCTTATCGTTGAGCAGCGCGTTGGTCGCAAGCGCCGCGGCCTGGATCTGGCCATTGGACAGCAGCTCGAGCTCGTTGGTAGACGATGTGTCCAACACCGTCACCTCGACCGTGCCCGTACGTTCATCGGCTTCATCGACGGTAAAGTCGAGTGGGAACTGCGTAAAGCCGTTGCCCCACTCAAGGCCGCCCTTCAGCGCCGTCGAAACGGTATCGACCGAAACGCTCTCGGACAGGTTGGCGGTGTTCAGACGACGCATCACGCCGTAGCCGACCTGCATGCCCACGATCAACACCAAAATACCGATGACCACGGCCATCGCGGTCTTCGTAATGGTATGACTCACCTGCGAACCCGAAGGATCGTCCTCGGACAGCGGGTCGATATGTTTTGCCTGGCTCGCGCGGTCCTCGCTGCGCAGCTGCGCTAGCGCCGCTTTGTCACCGCGCTTGGCCGCAGCCTCCTTCTCACGCATGCGCTCGGTTCGCTTTTTGGCAAGCGTGGGATCCAAGACACCGGATGCATCGATTTCGGAGAATAACTCCGTCACTTCTTCCGGAGTCAAAGGGTTCTTGTCAGCCATAAACTTCCTGTCATATCAATCAGTCGAGCTCGTGCGCACGCGCACCTTCGAACTGCATTCGATAGTAACGGGCATAGGTGCCGACACGGGCGAGAAGCTCCTCGTGCGTGCCACGCTCCACAACGCGACCATGCTCAACGGTCGCAATCTCATCGGCATGTTTAATAGTCGAGAGGCGGTGGGCGATGATAATCGTGGTGCGGCCGCGTGCCAGCTCTTCGAGCGACTCCTGGACTGCCTCCTCGCTCTCGTTATCCAAAGCACTCGTCGCCTCGTCCAAAATCAGGATCTTGGGGTTCTTGAGAAACACGCGCGCGATGGCAACGCGCTGCTTCTGTCCGCCCGAAAGACGGCTGCCGCGCTCGCCCACGACCGTGTCATAGCCCTGTGGAAGCGACTCGATAAAGGCATCGATGTTGGCGCGACGGGCGGCCCCGGCGATCTCTTCCGCTGTAGCGCCCGGCTTGCCGTAGGCGATGTTCTCGCCAATCGTACCGTCAAACAGATAGACATCCTGCTGCACCAGGCCGATGGCACGGCGCAGGCTCTGCTGCGTCACATCGCGCACGTCTTGGCCGTCGATGCTAATGGATCCGGCAGCCACGTCATAAAAGCGCGGCAGCAGCGAACAGGTCGTGGACTTGCCACCGCCCGAAGGGCCAACCAAAGCGATGGTCTGCCCGGGTTTGATGGACAGGTCCATATGGTCGATAACGGGACGCTCGTCGGCATCGCCCTCGCCCAGCTCGACATCCTCGTAGTTAAAGCACACGTCGTGATACTCCACGGCGCCGGCAGTCACCTGCAGATCCGTGGCGCCCGGCTTGTCCTGGATATCCGGCGCGGTCGAGAGCACCTCGTCCATACGCTTAAAGCCGGCGATAGCCTTCTGATACGTTTCGGCCGAATTGACGAGTGTCTCGAGCGGCGTGCAGAACAGCGAAATGTAGAGCGCGAAGGTCGCCATATCGACCGCCTGCAGCTGTCCCTGGGCGACCAGCCAGCCGCCCAGCAGCACCACGATCACATAGAGCACACCCGAGAGCAGGCCATACGTCGCGGTATAGACGCCCATGGCGTGATACATGTTCTCCTTGGACGAAAGGTAGCGATTGTTGGAGGCGCGGAACTTGAAGCGTTCGGTCTCCTCATTGGCAAAGCTCTTGACCACGCGCATGCCCGCCAGCGAATCCTGCAGCTGCGCATTGATGCCGCTGATTTTTTTGCGGTTGTCGCTAAAGACCTCGCGCATGCGCATGTTCTGCCAAAACATGATGACCGCAAACGCCGCCGTCACCACGGCCATGGCGAGCGCCAGCACAGGGGCGATGGTAAAGAGAATCACAAACGAGCCGATAATCTCGATGCCGCAGATGATGATCCACTCGGGCACGTGGTGCGCCGCCTCGCAGATATCGAACAGGTCGTTGACCACGCGGCTCATCATGTCGCCCGAGCTGTTGCGGTCGAAGTACGCAAAGCTAAAGCGCTCATACTGGTCGAACAGGTCCTCGCGCATCTTGGACTCCATGCGCGCGCCCATCACGTGGCCCCAATAGCTCACAAAGTAGCGGCAGGCGCAGCGGACGGCATACATCAACACCAAGCCCACCGCGATCATGCCGAGCGCCTGCATAATGGCAGCCTGACCCTGAGTAAACAGCCCACCGGTCAAATTGCGCAGAATAATGGGGAACGCCAGGTCAATGGCGGCAAGCACCAGAGCACAAACAGTATCAGCAACAAAAAGCCCCATCTGGGGCTCGTAATACGAAAGAAACCTCTTCAGCATGTGATCCTCAAAGAAATATCAGCAACGTAAGGCCCTGGGACAAAGCAATCAGTAGTACTTGCCCCAGGGCTATCCCCGCTCGTTACAGTTCAGCACCACCCAAGCGGTGCGCGATGCTGTCGCAAGCTAAGGCGCCTACGACGGTCTTGGCGTCTTCGATCTTGCCGTCGAGTACGGCGTCGATCAGCTCGTGCAGCGGCACCAGGTCCACGTTGACAAACTCGTCATCATCGGGGTTGGGCGCATCAAACTCGAGCTTGGTAGCCAAGTAGATGTGGATAATCTCATCGCAAAAACCGCAGGACGTGACAATCGACGTCAAAAAGCGAATACGACCAGCCCTAAAGCCCGTCTCCTCATGCAGTTCGCGCTTGGCGCAATCGAGCGGGTCCTCGCCTGGATCGAGCTTGCCGGCAGGAATCTCGACCGTCACGCGGTCGATGGCGGTGCGGTACTGACGCACCAGTACGATCTTGCCGCTCTCGGTCAGTGCCACAACGGCCGCCGCACCCGGATGGCGAACGATATCGCGGGCGCTGCGGTGACCGTTGGGCAGCTCAACCTCAAGACGGTGGACGTCGAGGATCTTGCCCTTCCAGGCACACTCCTCCGAAAGAATCTTCTCGTGCAGCTCGGCATCGTGCGGGTCGTCGTCGCCCAGCACCAGCGCCGGCTCGTCAGCGACCTCGCCACCAGGCTCGCCCTCGGCGTGCCCATACATGCGGCTGTCCTCTTCGACGATCTGCGCGTCCACGAGCTCTTCGTTCTTCTCGTCCATCCGTCTCATTCCTCTCGGATTTTAGGCATCCCAGGCGTCGCGGCCGCGCAGCGCGCGCAGGCCGATGTCGTGACGCAGGGTCTTGCCCTCAAAATCAATCTTCTCGCAGGCCTCGTAGGCAAGGTTGCGAGCGTTCTCGAACGTGTCGCCCAGAGCGGTCACGGCAAGCACGCGGCCACCATTGGTCACGAGCTGGCCGTCCACCACGGCAGTGCCCGCGTGGTACACGGTCACGTTCTCCATGGCCTCGGCATCCTCAATACCGGTGATGACCTTGCCTTTCTCGTAGCTGCCGGGGTAGCCCGCGCTCGTCAGGACAACGGCCACGGCCCACTCGTCACGCCAGTCGAGCTCAATCTGATCGAGCTTGCAGTTGGCGCAGGCGAGCATGACCTCGACCAGGTCGTTCTTAAGGCGCGGCAGCACGACCTGCGTCTCGGGGTCGCCAAAGCGGGCATTGAACTCCAGCACCTTGGGCCCGGCAGGCGTGAGCATAAAGCCGCCGTACAGGCAGCCGCGGTAGTCGATGCCCTCGGCAGCAAGCTCGGCAACGGTCTGTTCCATGACCTTCACCATGGTGGCGTGCTCCTCGTCGGTCACGATGGGCACCGGGCTGTAGACGCCCATGCCGCCGGTGTTGGGGCCCTTGTCGCCCTCGAGCGCGCGCTTGTGGTCCTGCGAGGTAGCCATGGGGCGCACGGTCTTGCCGTCGGTAAAGGCCAGCAGCGAGCACTCGGGGCCAACGAGCATCTCCTCGATAACCACGGTGTTGCCGGCATCACCAAAGGTGCCGCCAAAGCACTCGCGCACGGCCTCCTCGGCCTGCTCAAGTTCGGTCGCCACGATAACGCCCTTGCCCGCGGCAAGGCCGTCGGCCTTGACGACCAGCGGGGCGCCCTGCTCGCGCACGTAGGCGAGAGCCGAAGCCTCGTCGGTAAACGAACCATAGGCTGCCGTCGGAATGCCCGCACGCTCCATGAGCTGCTTGGAGAACAGCTTGGAGCCCTCCATCTGGGCGCCCTCGGCACCCGGGCCAAAGCAGGGAATACCCGCCGCGCGCACGGCGTCGGCCACGCCCGCCACGAGCGGAGCCTCGGGGCCAATTACCACGAGCCCGCATCCGTGGCTCTGCGCAAACGCCGCCACGGCCGCAGGATCGCAGTCGTCGAGAACAACGTTCTCGCCGCAGCTCGCGGTGCCGCCGTTGCCCGGCGCAATGTAGAGCTTGCCGGCGCGCGGTGATGCTGCGAGCTTGGCTGCCAAAGCATGCTCACGGCCGCCGCTGCCCAACAACAGGATGTCGATGGTTTGAGTGTCCGCCTTCAAGGGTGCCTCCTCTATGGATGAATGGCCCGCTCCGCGCGAGCCCCTTGCAAGCAAATATACCCCTCGGCCGCCCGCCCGGGCTGCAAAGGGGTATATCGCAATAACCAAATAGTCCCGATTACTTCCAGAATCGGTTGATGATCTGCTCGCGACCAGCGCCAACGCCAATGAACGTCACGCGGGTGTGTGCCAGATCCTCGATAAACGCCACGTAGTCCTGAGCCTCCTGCGGCAGCTCGTCAAAGCTGCGGCAACCGGTGATGTCGCACTTCCAGCCAGGGAGCTCCTCGTAGATGGGCTTGGCATGCTCAAAGCGCACCTGATGCTCGGGCACGCTGGTGTAGCGCTCGCCATCGACGTCGTAGGCCACGCATACCTTGATGGTGTCGAAGGCCGAAAGCACGTCGAGCTTGGTCACGGCGATGTCGGTGAGGCCGTTGACGCGCGAGGCATAGTTGGCGATAGGGCCGTCAAACCAGCCGCAACGACGACGGCGACCGGTGGTCACGCCGTACTCATAGCCCTCCTCGGTCAGCGTGTGGCCAGCCTCGGACTCATAGGAAAGCTCGGTGGGCATGGGGCCCGAACCGACGCGGGTGATATAGGCCTTCATGACGCCCAGCACACGGTCGACATTCTTCATGCCCACGCCGGAGCCGGTGATGGCGCCGCCGGCGGTGCAGTTGGAAGACGTCACGTACGGATAGGTGCCGTGGTCGATGTCGAGCAGCGTCGCCTGGGCGCCCTCAAACAGCAGGTTCTTGCCCTCATCGATCATGTTGTTGAGCAGCAGGCTCGTCTCGGTGATGTAGGGGCGCAGGCGCTCGGCCATCGGCAGGTACTCGTCGCAAATCTGGTCCACGGTGTAGGTGGGCAGGTTGTAGATGAGCTCGAGCTCGGGGTTCACGCGAGCGAGAGCGGTCTCCAGCTTGTCGCGGAACAGCGCCTCATCCAGCATGTCCTGCATGCGCAGGCCAATGCGAGCCATCTTGTCCTGATAGCACGGACCGATGCCACGCTTGGTGGTACCGATGTTCTTCTTGCCGAGCTTCTGCTCAAAGGCGCCATCCAGATCAATGTGGTACGGCATGATGACATGCGCGTTGCCGCTAATCTTGAGGTTCTTGGTGGTGATGCCGTCGGCCTCGAACATGTCGATCTCCTCAAGGACAACCTTGGGGTTGACGACGCAGCCGTTACCGATCACCGACACGTGGTCGGAATACATGATGCCGGAGGGCACCTGGTGCAGGCCGTACTTCTTGCCGTTGACGACGATGGTGTGGCCGGCGTTGTTGCCTCCCGAGTAGCGCACGACGGCATCGAAGTCGCCGGCGACCAGGTCGCAAATCTTACCCTTGCCCTCATCGCCCCACTGGGCACCGACCAAAACGGTTGACGGCATGTTTACTCCTTACATTCATGGACTGTCTGCGCGCCACGCCGGCACGCAGAAGCACAAAACATTCCCAGTATACCCGTGCAACGGGCGCCTGTCCTACTCCTCGGCATGTGCCCCATCAAGCTCATAGAACTTGGTAGATGCCGGCAGGAACATCAGGTCGACGTCGCCGATCGGGCCCGAACGGTTCTTGGCCACGACGATACGCGTAACGCCCTCGTCGGGTCGATCGTCGCGCGAGGCTTCGGCCTCGTCGGCGGAGCGGTCCAAGAACATAACGATATCGGCGTCTTGCTCGATGGAGCCCGATTCACGAAGGTCGGAAAGCTGCGGGCGCTTGCCGGTACGGGATTCGACCTGACGCGAGAGCTGTGACAGCGCGATGAGCGGGATCTTGAGCTCCTTGGCCATGATCTTAAGACCACGCGACATCTCCGAAACCTCGACGGTACGGCTCTCGGAGCGGCGTCCCGGTGGAGGACTCACCAGCTGCAGGTAGTCCAGGATGATGATTGCCTTCTCCTTGTTATGGAGCATGCGGCGGCTCTTGGCGCGAATCTCGGTCACTGTGGTGCCGGGCGTATCGTCAATCAGAATATCGAGCTTGGACAAGGTCTGCGTGGCCTCGTTGATATTGGCCCACTGCTCGGGGCTAATGCGACCCATGCGGAAGTCACTGATCGAGATCATGGCGTAGGCGCAAATCAGACGCTGGGCAATTTCCTTGCCCGACATCTCCAGAGAGAAGAAGCCGACGGTATAACCGGCAGCGGCAGCGTTGAGCGCCAGATTCAGAGCGAACGACGTCTTACCCACGGCAGGACGGGCGCCGATAATGATGAGCTGACCCTCGCGAAAACCCATGAGCATGCGGTCGAGCGACGGGAAGCCCGTGGGCACGCCCGCAGCCTGGCCACCGGCCTGGCACACTTCCTCGGCCTCGTTATAGGCCTCGACCATAAACTCGGTCAGCGTCTTGTAGCTCGACTTGACCTCGCGCGCCGTAACCTTGAGCAGCTTGCTCTCGGCCAGCTCCACGACCTCTTTGGTGTCGGTAGGGGCGTTATAAGCCAGCGCGTTGATCTCGTTGGTGGCGCCGATCAGCTCGCGCAGCATCGAATCGCGACGAACGATGGCGGCATGGTGCTGCCAGTTGACGAGCGACAGGGTCTGACCCATCAACTCCAAAATGTACGCTTCGCCGCCCACGGCATCGAGTTTGTTGATGCTTCGCAGGTAATCGATCAGCGAGATGGAGTCGATGGGAATGCGGCTGTTGTACATATCGACCATCGCGGTATAGATGGTCTTATGAATGGGCCGGTAGAAGTCATCGGGCTGCAGCTCGACCTGGGCCTCTTCGACCACCTCGGGCGATAGCAGCATAGCGGCCAGTACATTGGCCTCTGCATCTTGGTTTTGGGGAAGACCCAACTTTGAGCCGCGGTCCTCGACCGTCAGCCCGGTCTCCCTATCGTCATATGCCATGAGCATCCTCATTCATATCGCTTGCGAGCATCCATAGTATCAGCCACGGTCCCAAAACGCGCCGCGCGCCGCCAATCATCACCGAACCAAACGGATGAACGGTCCTGTATATAGGACTTCGACGCAACGTTTACCATGACACTCACTCAGCGCAAAAAAACAAAAGGGCGCCCTGGTTTCCCAGAGCGCCCTTCTTAGAACAAGATTGTTGCGTTGCAGCAAATGCTACTCGGCAGCAGCCTCAGTCTCGACCTCGGCGGTCTCGGCCTCGGCGACCTCAGCGGCCTCCTCGACCTCAGCCTCGGCAGCGAGCTCCTCGGCGGTAACGCCAACGAGAACGACAACCTCGGCCTTGATCTCGCGGTACAGCGAGATGGCAACGGTGTGGGCACCGGCAACCTTGATGGGCTTACCGAGCTCGACGCGCTTGCGGTCGATGTCCATACCGAGCTGAGCCTTGATGGCGTCAGCGATCATAGCGGCAGTAACGGAGCCAAAGAGGATGCCCTCGTCGCCGACCTTGACGTCAACGGTGACCGTCTTGCCCTCGAAGGCAGCCTTGGTCTCGTTGGCGGTAGCCAGACGGACGGCCTCGCGCTTGGCGATGTTGTTGCGACGCTCGTCAAGCTGCTTGAGGTTGCCCTTGGTGGCGGCAACAGCGAGCTTCTTGGGGAACAGGAAGTTCTCAGCGTAACCCTGAGCGACCTCTACGACGTCACCCTCGCCGCCCTTGCCCTTGATCTCATCGAGAAGAATAACCTTCATGATGCGTCTCCCTTCTTAGCCGCGGTCGCGGTTGCCACGAGAGGAAACCACGGGGACGGTGTACGGCAGGAGAGCCATCTCGCGGGCGCGCTTGATGGCGTTGGCGATGTCATGCTGATGCTGCGTGCAAGCGCCAGTGACACGACGGGGCTTAATCTTGCCACGATCGGTCATGTACTTACGGAGAAGCTGAGTATCCTTATAGTCGATGAACTCAGTGTTCTCCTTGCAGAACTGGCAGTACTTACGACGCGGCTGACGTGCAGAAAAATCATTAGCCATGTCAAAATACCTTTCATTTGGCAACTTCGGCGAACCGAAGCCGCCTCTCACTCAAAAATAGGTGAACAACCCTTAGAACGGGATGTCCTCATCGTAGACGTCGACCGCGGGCGGCGTAGCCACCGGCGCGGCAGGACGTGCTGCGGGCGCGGGAGCTGCGGGGGCGTAACCGCCCTGGTCGTAGCCACCCTGGCCACCACGGGAGCTCATAAACTCGATCTCATCGACGATGACCTCAAGCTTGCTCCGGCGCTGGCCGTCGCGCTCCCAAGAGCTGTAGCGCAGCTTGCCCTCGATCGCGACCTTGTTTCCCTTTGCCAGGAAACGGCTCACGGCCTCGGCGCGGGTGCCGAACATAGTGCAGTCGACAAAGTTGGGATAGTCCTCCCACTCGCCAGTCTGCGCGTTGCGGCGACGATCGTTCACGGCGACGCCAAAGGACAGAACCTGGGTTCCGCCGGCGGTGGCGCGCAGCTCGGGATCGCGGGTGAGGTTACCGGTGATGTTCACTCGATTGATGCTCATAACTCACTACTTCCTCTTGGGGCACAAGCCCAGTCCAAAACGACAGTCTTACTCCTGGTCGTCGCGACGGACGATCATGTGGCGGACCACAGCGTCGGTGATGCGCAGGACGCGATCAAGCTCGGCGATCTGGGTAGGATCTGCGTGGAAGTTGATGAGGGTGTAGTCACCATCGGTGAGGTCGTTGATCTCGTAGGCGAGCTTGCGCTTGCCCCACTCGTCAACGGAGTCGACCTTGCCAGCGCCCTCAGCGATCGTGGTATCGATACGCTTCATAACAGCGAGACGAGTCTCGGGGTCGAGCGACGGGTCAACAAAGAACAGCAGTTCATAAGCCTTCATATTGTCACCTCCTCTGGGCAAATGTGGCTTCAGGTCGTGAAGGTGCGCCTGAAGCAGGAAAAGACTTGGTAATAATATCTTTCAACCTCCCAGGCCGCAAGAATATGCAGCTACAACCTCATGACCTCCACATATGCCAATGCTCGCACCACGTTTCATGCGCATTCCAACCAAATGCCGACCAAGAGCTTGACGGATTTGTGGACAAGATACGACGCCGCGGGGACAAGCTGAGCCAAGCCGCAGGTCAACGGGCACAAGGCCGTGGTCGCAAAATGCATACCAGTGGTCCACAGCACCACCCAAAGATTTTTAAATTCATTGCCAAGTCGCTTATGAATACCCCTTTTGAACAATTGAGTTAATCAACCACGCTGGTCGGAAGCCGTTTTTTGGCACCTCAAACCCCACTGCAACGACAAGCGCAGCCAAGCGTTTTAAAAAATGCCAACTTTTCTGTTTGCACTTTGCGATTCCTCGTGTATACTGACTTTCGCATTTAACGGAGAGTTGTCCGAGTGGCCGAAGGAGCACGATTGGAAATCGTGTAGGCGTCAAAAGCGTCTCCAGGGTTCAAATCCCTGACTCTCCGCCAGTTAATTCCAAAGCAGGCCTTCGAGCCTGCTTTGTTTTTACCCCACGCGGAGGGGTGGCAGAGTGGTTGAATGCGGCGGTCTCGAAAACCGTTTGGCCTGTATAAGGTCACGAGGGTTCGAATCCCTCCTCCTCCGCCATTTTGGTTGAGAAGGCTCCCAAGAATGGGAGCTTTTTTGTTTTGAGTCCCTAACAAGCAAATACGGTGGAGGAGGAGGGATTCGAACCCGCCACGGGCGCGGAGCGTAAAGAAAACGCGCCCGTGGCGCGTTTTTAGCGCAGCGCGGTCGGCGTAAGCCGACCGGATAAATTTTGAGCAAAGCTCAAAATTTGGACATCCCTCCTATTCAGCCACACCCCCATCGCGTTCAGCATCAACCCAGATCCCCAAACATGGGACCTGCGCCCGCACCCGGTCCCGACCGTTTACCGAGCAATAGGGTCGCCACGCCCGCCAACCATGTACTATGTACGGGCATTGTCTAAACCCACAATCAGAAGGACCCCATCTTGCCCGTCGTCGCCGCTATGACCATTACCTCACATGCATCGGATGCCATGGTCGCCATTCCGTTTTGGCTCGAGATGTTCGCTGTTGTCGCTGCATCGATCTCGGGTGTGCTGGTTGCGCGCGAGCACAAGCTCGACCTGGTGGGCGCGGTCGCGCTCGCGGTGGTCTGCGGTCTGGGCGGCGGTCTTTTGCGCGATATGACGCTGCAGGTGGGCAACGTCTACATCCTCAACCAGCCGATGGCGCTGCCACTTTCCATTGCCACGGCAGCCATCATCTATATTTTCCCGGCAATCGTCGACAAACCCGAAAAACTCATTCCCCTGCTCGACATCATCTCGGTCGGCATCTACGCCGCCACTGGAGCAGACAAGGCGCTGGTCTACGGCTTTGCGCCGGCGGTGTGCATCATGATGGGCTTTTTCACCGCGGTGGGCGGCGGCATGTTGCGCGACGGCTTTATGGGCGTGGTTCCGGGCATTTTCCAACGTACTAACTTTTATGCCATCGCCGCCATCGCCGGATCGACAAGCTATGTGTGTCTCGTTATGAGCGGCATCATGAGCAATGTCGCCGCGCTGGTCGTATGCGTTGTCGTGACCATGGGTCTGCGCTGGCTCTCGCTGCGCTTTGACATCAAAAGCCCCACCGAAGAAGATATCGCGCGCTTCTTGCACCGTAAAAAGTAGACAGCACGGCACGACCCTTCGAAATGCAACCGAGAGGTTCTTTTAGAGCGCCCGCACGTTGGGTACCCTGTTAGGTATATGCCGAACACCTAACAAAAGGATCAACCATGGCTTTCAATCAAACCGCGGCGGCGCCGTCACACAAGATGCGTCGCTGCCTGCTTATGGCATTCGCACTCATCGCTCTGGCGATCACCGCGCTTCCCACGGCGTCGTTCGCCAGCACGGACACCGCAGGCAACGTACTTGCGACCGACAATGACGCCAATCCGTCCGGCGTCGAAGGTGACCTGTACTGGGCAGGTCAGGCCCTCAACTTGGACGATACGTCCATCGACCGCGATATCATCGCCGCGGGCGATACCCTCTCAATTCGCGACTGCACAGTGGGCGGCGCCATTCGTCTTGCGGCGCGCACGATTGATATCGCCCAGACCACGGTTGATGGCAGCGTGACCGTTGCTGGCCAGCATGTCGTTCTCAATTCCGACAGCACCGCCAACTGTTTCTACGCGATAGGCGAGACGGTTGCCTTGCGAGGCTCCACCAAGTCGGCAGCGCTTGCGGGCGATACGGTGACCATCGATGGCACCGTCGAGGGCGATGTCGAGGTTTGGGCCGACAAGCTCATCCTGGGCAAGAACGCCCATATCACCGGCACCGTGAACGCGCACGTCTCCGAGGACCCCGAGCGCGCCGCGGGAGCCGAGGTCGGCGCACTCAAGATCGACCGCACCGAGAACGAGGATACTTCCACCGTTAACGATGTCATCGGCGGTATCGTCGCCGCGGCACTCTCGACCTGCTTTGTCGCTCTGCTGCTCGAGCTCGTCTTTCCGCGTGCGACTGCCAGCGCCGCCGGTATGCTCCACCAGCGCCCCATGCCCCTGTGGGTGAGCGGTCTTCTGGGCACGATTGCTATCGTCCCCGCCGTCCTACTGCTAATTATCTCTATCGCTGGTCTGTCGCTTGCCGGAGCCCTCATGTGCGGTGTTATTGGCATCGCGCTGGTGTCGAGTGCCTTTGCAGGGTGCGCGATCGCGCGCATGGTCGGACACAGCCAGAACCGCTACGCCATGGCAGCCGCTGGTGGCGTAATCGCAGGCGCCCTCACGGGGCTTCCCCTCGTAGGCGGCTTCATCAGCGGCGTGGCCTTTGTCTTTATGCTCGGCTACATCATCCAAATCATCTGGCACAACGCCCACCTCAAGCCGCAGCAGCCGGCTAACACGCCAGAGCTTCCCACCGCTTAGCAGCCGATCACCACAAAGGGGCCAGGCACCTTTGTGGTGGTGCAAAGGGGTCAGGTTACTTTGCAACAACAAACGAGGCGGGGCACTCGGTCATATCGACCGGGTGCCCCGCTTTTCTTGGAGGGTTCTCTAGTAACTTTTTCAAAACCAATGATCATCAGGTCGGTAGGCCTGCGCGTCACTCATTACGGAGGCAGTACGCCAGTGAGCATGAAAGGCAATTATTTTTCACGACGACCGCCTCCCCGCTTGATGACGAGCCCGACAACAATAGCCGCCACTCCGATGGCAGCCAAAGCCGCCACCAGCACCAACGTTCTATCTCCCGTCGAGGGTATAAAGCCACGACTTGCTTCTTTGCTCGGGGTGTTGAGCACCGACAGCTCAATCGAACCCGTCCCGGCATCGGCGGTATCAACCCGCAGAGGGCTTTCGGCCGACACGGTCACCTTGAGCTTCGCGGCCGCCACCTGCTTAGCGTCCAATCCCTCAGACGTAACCGTTACCGTTCGTTTGCCCTCAAAGGCGGTGTATCCCTTGGGAGCCGCGGCCTCCTCGACGGTGTAGACACCCGCGTCCACACCGCTCAATTCCGCGTGGCCGTCCGCGCCCGTGGTGACGCACGCGTCAGCATCCGTCGACCACGAGCCGTCGGTCGTTAGGATGCGCCCGCGGTCATCGATGATGCGCAGTTTGGCACTCGCGAGCGGTTTATCGTCCGAGCTCGAGCGCTTGATGAGGCTGAGTCCCCAGGTATAGGCCGTGGCGTCATCACTCGGCGTATGGGTGAATCCGGCATCGCCGGACTGGTCGACGAGGGGAGAGCGCGGGTAACGCAGGTAGACCTCGTTGGGGTTGCCCTTGGTGGCGCCTCGATTGCAGTTGGCCCCCAACGGCGCATTGTAGACAGCAACCACGCGGGCGCCCGCGGCAAAGGCGTCAGCCCCGCCGAGCGCGGCGATGAGGTCGCCGGTGCGCACGGTGAAGGCATTGCCCTCGACCGAGACCTTGCACTGTGAAGTAATGTCTGTCCACCCTTTAACCGGCGTCGAGTTGGCGTTGCCGCCCTCACATGCGACGGCGTCGAAGCCGCCGTCCGCGCCCGCCGCCACGTACACGCGCACGCTCGCGGCCACCTTGGAGGGGTCGAGCCCCGCACTCATGGTGTCGACGAACTGTACCGTATAGGTGTCGTACGCCGTGAGCCCCGCCGGGACCGTGGCCGAGAGGCGCCAGTACAGGTCGTCGGCAACCGTGACGTCGGCGGCCTTCTGCCAGGCGGCGGTGCTGTCCTCCAGCACGTGTTTTTGGACCTTGGGGGTCGCCGCCTTAGGCTTGACGGTAACGGCGCTGCCGCCGACCAGGGTCATGATCGGCGCGGTGCCGGCCTCGCCCTGGGCGATGGCGTCGCCGTCGGCGACGATGAGCCAGTAGCCGCAGGGCAGCTCGGCCGCCGTGCCCGCGTTAAGGGCCACGGAAGTTGCGTCGGCATTGCAAATCGCGCGGGCAAGCTTTGCCGTCAGCGCGGTCGTCATATGCCCGTCGGCATTCATCCACTCGGCAGTCTCTTGCGCCGCCGATGCCGAGCCATCAAGCCCCGCATCATGAAGCACGGGAAGAACGGCTTGACGAACCGCGCCATTCGCCCACGTTACGTCAGTTGCAATTTTATGGCCAGCATCGTCATCATCGATAACTGTCGCCGAAAAGAGCTGGTACGCGTCATACCGCGTCGCGACTGTACCGTCCACCGTAATGGCACCGGTGTCGGCAGCACGAGCCGTCCTGGGCAGCATCGCAAAAGAGAACATAGCGACCGTAGCTATCGTCGCGACGGCCAACAAGCGGCACCAAAGCCTACTCACGGCGACCACCTCGATCTTGATCGCGATGGCGGTGAGCATGCATCCATGTCGCGGCAAAGCACAGCAGCGAAGCGCCAGCCAGATACGTCATAGTCAAGCCGGCACCGCCTGCCTCGGGAAGCGTGGTCGAGTATCTGTTGGTAAAAGTCGGCGGGGTCGAAGAGCCATTGTCGTAGGTGACGGTGGCGACGAGATTCCTCTCACCGTTGTCCACCTTAACCGTGACCTTGTGCTGGGTCCTGTCGTAGGTGATGTGGTCCTTGACGTTGTTCTCGGCGCCCTCGGGGACGACCTCAGAGATGGTATAAGTATAGGTATCGGCCTTGTTGTAGTCGACGTTGAAGGAGACGTTGCCCATGGCATCGTTGGTCACCGTTTGGAGCACCCTGTCCTTGTCATCCTTGAGCGCGAACGAGAACTGACCTTCCTTGAACGTTCCGCCTGCGAGCACCTTCTCTGCGTTAATAACCGCCTTGCCCGTCATGCGGTTGTCGTAGACCCAGATCTCGTCCTTCTTTGTATCGTCGATGATCTCCGCACCGTCGACGATGTCCTTTGCCTTAGTTAGCGCAGCCTGATAATCCTTGTCGCTCGCGCTGCCCTTGAGCATGATCCACGTGGGATCGGCCTTGGCATAGCCAACAGGCGCCTTGGTCTCCACGAGCTGATAGAGCACGCAATTACTCATCTTCTTGTCGCTTGTGCCGAACGAGATTTTGCCGTTGGCGTCGGTGGGGACGTCGATCGCGGCCTCGTCAAACGGCGTTCTGGCGTTCTCTACATTTCCGTCATCCGCAACCTGGCCCATATCCACGCTGTAGAGTGTGAACTTCGCCCCCTCGAGCGTCGCGCCGACCTGCTGGGCGTCGTACTTGGTCATCGTGATGCTGTAGCCGTTGCCGCCCGCGCTGGCGGACGCATTTTGAATCTTCCATTTTTGCTCGTCGACCGCCGAACCCTCCGTCACCCCCGCAAGCTCGGCGGTGTTGGAAAGGGACACCTCTTCGCCGGGGTTTCCGGTCGGGATAACCTCATACTCGACCTTGAGGTATTTCCCGTCGGGCACCTCAAGAGTCAACTTCGTACGCGAGCCAGATTCATCCTTGACTTGCTCCATCTTCGACGAATAGTCCTTATCAGCCAGCGGTGACCAGGCACCATTCACCTGCTCATAGACCTTAAACGTCGACGGCACCAGCGCGCACTTGGCATCCATGGTATCGACGAGCTCAAGGAAGTCGGTGCCATTTTTAAGGGCAACGGCAGACTCGTTAACAAGAATGGTGTATTTGATGCGATTGCTATTGGCAACCTGCTCGCCGGACTTTTTGATGACGTTGTTCTTAATGATGACGTCACCTTTACCGGAATCGAACTTTTTAACTCCTGACCCCGCGCTGGCCTTGTTGGTGAACTTCACCTCGTTTGTGGAGGTATCGAGCTCACCGCGCTTGACCGCCGTCTTGTACGTGAGCTTTGCGTAGCCGGCATAGCTTTCAAGCTCAGTCGTGGGGATGGAGAAGGTGACCGTATTGCCGTTGCGGCTGACGTTGTCGGCGGCGAGCGTCCGACCCGTAACGACCTCCTTGGCCTCGCCTCCGCGATGAAGCCCCGTATGTTTATCATAGGGGTTCTGCACGAGCGTATACTTTGCGGAATTCGCAACATAGCTCATACCATCCGGAAGGCTATCAACGATATTCAGCGGTTTCCCGCCCAGCTTTCCAGCTCCATAGTATTCGAACTCGCCATTTGCGCCCTTATTACCCTTTTGGCGGTTTGCATACACCGTCCAGTCGACGATCCAGGCGCCCTTCTCATCCGAGCCGTCAACGGTATGCCAATCGAAGTTCTCAACCCAAGACACCTTCGACTCCGCTTCCGGCTTCTCGACCGCGGGCATCGTTTCTCGGTTGACAACGTACTTGATGGGTTCGGTGAACGGCCACTGTAGTCTCAGGCCCGGCGCTTCGACCGCTGCGAAGTTTGAGTACCAGCCCGACAGCGCTTCTGATGTGGTGTCATAGGTGATAACGGCGTAGTCCTCGTTCTCGAGAGCGGCTTTCACGTTGTCGGTAACGATGATTTTGAGGTCGTAGTTTTTCTTTGTTTCATTACCCGGATAGCTGGTCGTTGGTCTCCAGTCGGTGCCCGGAACCAGCTCGGTATTGCCGATTTTAATGGTAATGGAGCTTTCGTCGACACCAAGTTTCTGCGACCATGCCGACTGAAACGTGTCCTTCACCGTCACCTCGCCTGGATGGGCCGCATTGACGATCGCCTTCAGCGCGACCCTCGTCTCCCACGTCGCCCTGCCCGTCGTCGCCGCCTCATCGTATCTCACGAGCCTCTTGGTGATCGGCACAACACCCGTCAGCTGCGGCGTGAAACTGCCATCATCCGTACCGGAAACGGAACCTTTGCGCTCGATGGTCGCGCTGTTGCGCACGGTGTCGTACGAGTTCGTATCGTTCATCTTGGTGTGATAAACGATGCAGTAGGTGGCATATTTATCGTTAAGGTTGTCCGGGAACGTATAGGAAAAGGTATCTTTCGACGAATCAAGAGCACGCTCGTAGATCTTGACTCCATCCGATTCTGACGTACCTTTGTAAACCATGTAACTCCCCGTATACGTTTGTTTAGCGTCCAACTTATCGGTGAACTTGTAGCCACTCATGTCAGCCTTGAGCTCGCCTTGGTTGAGTTTGACTGTCCATGCGATGTCGGACGGGGTGCCCTTGCCCGTCTTCTGAATCATGTCATAACGGAAGCTGCTGGGTGCGACGCCCTCAATCTTGCCGCTAGGACGATCGCCGACGCCCCACTCCCAGGCTGCTGTGTTTTTGGATGCAGGTTGATTGTGGATGAACTCTCCGTTTTTCGCGGAGATATCTCTCTTCAGCTTGGTTTCATACGTAATCGTATGGACACCTTGGGGAAGGCTGCCCAAGTTCTCGATGGTCGCGGTCTGACCTTCGATTTTTGGCTGCGATCCAATCGTCTTGTTATCGAGCTTAAAGCTGTCTTTCACAAATTCGAAGTTGGCGCCCAGCGTATCGGTGAACTTGACATTCGTGGCATATGACTCGACGGTGAGTTTAACGGTCCAGGTCACCTTGGCCACGCCGTCGGCGCCCTGGGAGAAGGCCCCCGACTTCTCCCCCGTGACATTGCCGTCCTTGGTGGGGATATTGATCGTTCCCATACCGGGGAACACGACAGATGCGTTGCCACCAGAACCGACATCCTTGTTTTTAAGCTGGAACGAGAAGTTCGCCGCGACATGAACGTCTGCGGGATTGGACGAGAGCCACGCCTCGTCAAACGTAAAGATAACCTTGTTGCCCTTGATCTTCCATGTGCCAGCCTTGGCGGCGGTAGCCTCCGGACCCTCCATGAGGTCGCCACCGTCGTTATCGTCGACGACAATGGTATCGAGAAACTCATAGACAGCGATGTTATTCCCGGGCTTAGGCTCCTTGCCGGTGTTGAACATTGCCGAGAAAGCTCCATAGAGCTTCGAAGTAGACGTTACAGCGCTATCGAGCTTTTGAGTATGGCTCTCGTCGGTAAACAGCCCAACCGTAACGTCCGCCGTCGTCCCATCAATCACAATCGGCGTCGGCGTGCTCACGTCCTCGGCGCGCACGGGGGCTGCGCCGTGAAAAACTGCGGCGGTGAGGCTAATTAGAATAAAGATCAGGGCCGCCATACCCAGCGACCGTGAGCGGTGTGCGTCCATAGTTGTCCCCTAATTCCTACAACACAGTGTGGAATACGGCGAATCGTCGGATCGAACACAAGCCCCAACATCAACGAGAACCTACCTAGCGCATTGCAAGAACCCATTGGGGAGCACCTTCTAAGACGGTTCGTCTATGCCACAATGCATAAAATAATATATAGATACCAATCATGTAAACCGCAGGTCAATAGGTCTTTTAATTTAATACCAGTTGATATTTATCTGTTAACAGTTTTGCATCATACCGGCTATATTCAGTGGAATTATGTATATGTTTAAACAACTTAACTTTGGTTGGAAAGCCGATTGGGGGGGATAGCCGCCCCAGCTGTGGTGCAAACGAACCCGTCCCCTTACATCAGAACCACCCTTAAAAAGGGTGGTTTGCTCTTAGGGTATAACCCACGGGCCCCGGGCTCGCGTCTAAAGGCGCGGGCCCGGACTTCGTCCAGGCCTAGTGCATCTTGACCCGTGGCGCGCCGGTCGAACCGGCAGCATCACCCCCTCTTGAAGGGGTCCTCGTACTCCTTCACGCTCAGCTTGTCCAGCGCGATGTCGTGGGACTCCTGCTCCCTGATGTACTTGGCGATCGTCGCCTCGTTCAGGCCGACGGTGGACACGTAGTAGCCCTCCGCCCAGAACTTCCTGTTGCCGAACTTGTACTTGAGGTTGGCGTGCCTGTCGAATATCATCAGCGAGCTCTTCCCCTTCAGGTAGCCCATGACGCTCGCGACGCTGTACTTCGGCGGGATCGCCAGCAGCACGTGCACGTGGTCGGGCATCAGGTGCCCCTCGATTATCTCGATCCCCTTGTACTCGCACAGCTTCCTGAGGATCTCCCCTATGTCGCTCCTGATTTGGTTGTAGATCACTTTGCGCCTATACTTCGGCGTGAACACGATGTGGTACTTGCACATCCACTTCGTGTGGGAAAGGCTGTAGGCCTTCTGGGCCATGGCGACCACCCCTTCGACTCGAATTCTTGACGGCCTGAACAATCGTCAATATCGGTCGGAGGGGTGGCTTTGTAAAGCCGTTCGTCTCCACCCGCGTAGCGGGTGGTTTAAAGCTGGCCGCTGCGCGGCCAGCAGACTAAAGTCTTGAAGCAACCAAAGAAAGGGCGCCGACCATTGCGGTCGACGCCCTTTCTCGTTAGACGTTATAAAGCCCAGCGCTTATTTGTTGACCTGACCGGCGCGGACGGCAGCCTTCTTGCGGTCGGTGGCATTGAGCAGACGCTTGCGCAGGCGGATGTTCTTGGGAGTAATCTCCACCAGCTCGTCGTCGGCGATGTACTCCAGTGCCTCCTCCAGCGAGAAGGTACGGGGCGGCACCAGCTGGACGGAGATATCGGAGGTCGAGGAACGCTGGTTGCCCAGGTTCTTGGTACGGGCGATGTTGACGACCATGTCGCCTGCCTTGCTGCGCTCGCCCACGATCATGCCCTCATAGCACTCGGTGCCCGGCTCAACAAACAGTTGGCCGCGCTCCTGCAGCGTACCCAGGGCGTAGGCAACGGCCTTCTCGGTGGTCATGGAGATCATGGCGCCGTTCTGGCGGTTGCCGATCTCGCCGGCATAGGGGCCGTACTCCAGGAAGGTATGGTAGAACACACCCTCGCCGTGAGTGACGTTCATGATGCGGTTCTTAAGACCCATGATGCCGCGGGTCGGGATCTTAAACTCGAGGTGCGTCACGATGCCCGAGGTATCCATGCTCGTCATGATACCGCCGGAGGTGCCGAAGACCTCAACGACCTTGCCCGAGTACTCGTCCGGGCACTCGACGACGGCCTGCTCGACGGGCTCCATCTTGTTGCCGTTCTCGTCCTTCTTAAACAGAACGCGGGGACGACCGACCTGGAACTCAAAGCCCTCGCGGCGCATAGACTCCATCAGGACGGACAGGTGCAGAATGCCGCGACCCGAGACCTCGATGCCGCTCTTGTCCTCGAGCTCCTCGATCTTCATGGTCACGTTGTTCTCGGCCTCGTTGAACAGGCGCTCCTTGAGCTGACGGGCGCCCACGATATCGCCGTCGCGGCCGACGAGCGGGGAGGTGGAGGCCTCAAAGACGATGGACAGGGTCGGCGGGTCGATCTCGATGGGTTCGAGCTCGACGGGGTTCTCGGGATCGGTGTAGACATCGCCGATATCGGTGCGGTCGATGCCCACGACGGCGGCGATGTCACCGGCGCCGACTTCCTGGCACTCGGTGCGGCCCAGGTAGTCGAAGGTAAAGAGCTGCTTGACGGTAGCGGTAGCGCTGGAGCCGTCGTTCTTGACGACCAAGATCTGGTCGCCCTGGTGGATGGTGCCGGAGTACACGCGACCGATGCCGATACGGCCGACGAAGTTGGAGTGGTCGATGGTCACGCACTGCATAGCGAGCGGGGCGTTCTCGTCAACCTCGGGCGCGGGCATGTCGTCGATGATCATATCGAGCAGCGGATACATGTCCATGTTGCCGTCGTTGGGGTCGAGGCGGGCAAAGCCATTCATGGCGCTGGCGTAAACCACATGCTCCATGGCGAACTCAAGCTGGTCGTCGGTGGCGCCCAGGTCGGCCATCAGGTCCAGGCAGTCGTTGTAGGCCTTCTCGGGGTTGGCGCCCGGACGGTCGATCTTGTTGATGACGATCATGATCTTGAGGCCGGTGTCGATGGCGTGACGCAGCACGAAGCGGGTCTGGGGCATGGGGCCCTCAAAAGCGTCGACCAGCAGCAGGGCGCCGTCGGCCATACGCAGCACGCGCTCGACCTCGCCGCCAAAGTCGGCGTGGCCCGGGGTGTCGATGACGTTGATCTTAACGTCCTTGTACTCGATAGAGATGTTCTTGGCGAGAATCGTAATGCCGCGCTCGCGCTCCTGGTCGTTAGAATCCAGGACGCGGTCCTCGACCTGCTGGTTGGCACGGAAGGCGTCCGTGGCACGCAGGAGCTTGTCGACCATCGTCGTCTTACCGTGGTCGACGTGAGCGATGATGGCGATGTTCCTCAGATTGTCTACGCGCATGTAGTTCCCCTATCTTCTATCTATATACAACCGGCACGCGTATGCGACCCACCCAGCAACACAACGCTCGGCGGGAATATTGAGCCTTTTACCGAAAACTCGTTTATTTTAGCGATTTTAGATAAGAGGGGTTTCCTCGCCTGCAGGTTCAGGGTCGCTCCACATAAAACCATCGCCGGCGCCCACGCCCTCGTACAGTACGTATGCCGAAAAGCCGCTCTCGAGCGTCGTCTCAAAGAAACTCACGAGCAGGGCGTCATGGTAGCCGCCATCGATCTCGACACATCCGGTGTAGCCGATGGCGTAACGGGCGATGCGGCCCAGCCCCTCGTCCTTAAGGCCCATCTTGTGCTCGGAGATAAAGTTGGTGGCAGCCTCGAGGCATGCCTCCTCGCCGTCCTCGTCGAGTGCCGCCAGATAGCGGTTGGACGCGGCGTCTTCGATCGCAACGACAACGCCGGGGTTCTCACCAGCGGCAAGATCGTCTAAAAATGCCCCGATGAGGTCGCACACCATGGCGTCGAGCTCGGCGGAGACGTTTCCGGCGTCCTGCATATCCTGTGCCATTTTTAGACCTTCCCATCGAGTCCGGCGTCGTTACATCTCTTGTGCCTCGGCAGCGATCTTGGCGGCGGCGTCGCGGGCGCGCATCATATCGGCCGCGCGCTTATCGAGTACCTTGATCTGGTTGGTCAGCATCACGGCGTCGACTACGCCCCAGATGACCAAGCCCGTCGAAATCGAAAACCCAAGCGCACCAACTGTACCACGAAGGCGCGATGAGATTGCCGCGACAAGTGCGGAGACGGCAACCATCTTGATAAAGGAGGTACGGCGCTCGCGAAGCGTACGGGCCTGCGTCACGTAGGCGATGCGCGCGGCCTCGGACGCCTCCGAGCGCATCTGGGCCTCGCGGGCGATGGCGGCGACCTCGGCCGAGACGCCACGCTCCATCAGCGTACACTCCGTCTCATAGCTACCCGTCATTTAAAAATCATCGGGCGAGAGCGTATGGACGAACTCGTCGAACTTCTCAAATTCCTGCTCGTCATCGATTTCCTCGGCAACCGGAGAGACGGTCCCCAGGCGGTTCATGATGTCGTCCTCCACAAACATGGGGGCATTGCTACGCACGGCGAGGGCGATGGCGTCGCTCGGACGGGCATCGATGCCGTGTTCGCTGCCGCCGGCCAAAACGACGACCGTCGCGTAGAACACGGGCGGCTCGGCACGGACAATCTCAATACGCTCGAGTTTTGCATCTAGGGCATCAAGCGTGTCGAGCAGCAGGTCATGGGCAATCGGGCGCTCGGCACGACCGCTGTCGATACCACGGCTAATAGCCGCAGCCTCAAAGGAACCAGTTTGGATAGAGAGGGAGCGCAGCGGCGCGGGGGAGTCCGATTTGCTGCAGCGCTCGCGAAGTACGATAAGCGATGGCACGGGACCGGCGGCCATGACGATGGTCTCTATGTCGACACGAACCATGGAACACCTCCGGTACGTAGCGGTTAACACGCGGCGCCTTCGCCGCATTGAATAGCTATACTACCCAATCTTTCGCACAGCACACAAAACCAAAATGAGTTTTATAGCACACAAGAAAAAAGCCCCGAGGCCATGCCTCGAGGCTCTTCACAGTTTTGATGGTGGACCTGACAAGATTCGAACTTGTGACCTCCCGGTTATCAGCCGGACGCTCTAACCAACTGAGCTACAGGTCCATCATGGTGGAGGTTAGGGGGATCGAACCCCTGACCTCAGGCTTGCAAAGCCCGCGCTCTCCCAGCTGAGCTAAACCCCCACGGAGACAGTAATAAACACCCCAGCGGCGACTCGGCTCTCGCTGGGGTGTTTATTGCGAAAGAAAGTGGTGGACCTGACAAGATTCGAACTTGTGACCTCCCGGTTATCAGCCGGACGCTCTAACCAACTGAGCTACAGGTCCATCGCGCAAGGGATATATTAGACGAGTCGTTACGCGCGCGTCAACAACTTTTTTGAAAATCTTTGGAGGGTGCCCGCCCCGGTCGCACGGCGGCATGTGAAGTCGCCTGCTCGGACAGTCCTGACTCGCGCAGAGAGCACATTAAGTGCTCTCTGGCTCGTGCGGAACTCGCGATCGACTTCACATGCCGCCGTGCGACCGGGGCGAACGCGAGTCCCAAGGTTTTCAAAAAAAGCGGTCGGCGCGCGGTGCGCCGACCGCCGATATGAGGGGTCTGATGATTTTTACCAGTTAGGGCCTCTTACTCGTCCAGGAGATCCTCTGGCATGTCGTTGCCGTCGCCTAGGTCGACTGGGGCCTCTTCGGTGTCGGCTGCGGCCTCGGCGCCTTCGCCTTCGGGTTTTTCCTTGGCTGCCGTCATGCGGGCGACAGCGCATACGCGGTCGTTGTCGTCGACGGTCATCATCTTGACGCCCTGGGTGGCTCGGCCGGTCTGGCTGATTTCGTCGGTCTTGACGCGAATGACCGTCGCGCCTTCCGTCACGATGAACAGCTCGTGCTGTGGGCCCACCGTCTTCATGGCCGCGAGGTTGCCCTTGCGCTCGGTCATCTGGATGGTATAGACGCCCTGACCGCCGCGGTTCTGCTCCGGATAGTCCGCGACCGGCGTGCGCTTGCCGTAGCCGCGCTCGGTGATGACAAACAGGTCACCGTTGCCGTTGGTAACCTCCATACCCAAAACGCTCACGCCGTCTTTCATGCCGATGCCGCGAACGCCGCTGGTGTCGCGTCCCGTGGCGCGAACCTGGTCCTCGGGGAACATGATCGCCTTGCCCGCAGTGGTGGCCAGGATGATCTTGTCGCCCTCGCGCACACGGCGCACGGCGAGCAGTGCGTCGTCGTCCCTCAGGTTAATGGCGATCAGGCCATCACGGCGACTGCGGTCGTAGGCGCTCATCACGGTCTTCTTAACCATGCCGCTCTTGGTGGCAAACATCAGGTACTCGTCGGCGGGGAACTCGCGGCAGCTGATGACGCTCGCGATCTTCTCGCCCTCCTCAAAGGGCAGCAGGTTGACGATCGCGGTACCGCGCGCCTGGCGCGTACCCACCGGCAGCTCGTGCACCTTCAGGCGGTAGACCTTGCCCTTGCTCGAGAAGAACAGCACGTATTCGTGCGTGGATGCGATAAACATCTCGTCGATGACGTCGTCCTCTTTAAGGTTGACGCCCGACACGCCCTTGCCGCCGCGCTTCTGGGCGCGGTAGGCAGCCACCGGGATGCGCTTCACGTAGCCGGTGTGGGTGATGGTCACGACCATGTCCTCGTCGGCGATGAGGTCCTCAACATCCAGATCCTTCTCGACATGGCTGATCTCGGTGCGGCGTTTGTCGCCGAACTTCTTCGAGATCTCGCGCATCTCCTCCTTGATGACGCCCAGGATCTTCTCCTCATGCGCCAGCAGGTCCTCGTAGTAGGCGATGGCGCGGCGCAGGCCGTCCAGCTCTTCTTGGATCTTGTCGCGCTCCAGGCCGGTCAGACGACGCAGCTTCATCTCGAGGATGGCCGTGGTCTGCTCGGGCGTAAAGCCAAAGCGCTCGATCAGGCGGCCGCTTGCCTCGGAGTCGGTCTGCGAGGAACGGATAATGCTGATGACCTCGTCGATATGGTCGAGAGCCATCAAGTAGCCCTCGAGGATATGGGCGCGCGCCTGGGCCTTCTTAAGGTCAAAGCGGGTGCGGCGGGTGACGACGTCGACCTGGTGGTCGATGTAGTGTTGCAGCATCTCGCGCAGGCTCAGGCATTTGGGAACGCCGTTTACGAGCGCCAGGTTGTTGGCACCAAAGGTCGTCTGCAGCGAGGTGTACTTATACAGGTTGTTGAGCACGACCTGCGGAATAACGCCCTTCTTGAGCTCGATGACCAGACGGATACCCTTCTGGTTGGACTCGTCGCGCATGTCCGAGATGCCCTCGATGCGCTTGTCGTTTACGAGCTGGGCGATCTTCTCCTGCAGGGTGCCCTTGTTGACCATGTAGGGAATCTCGGTAAAGACCAGGCGGCTGCGGCCGGTCTTGGTGGATTCCACGTGGGCCTTGGCGCGCACGGTAATGGAGCCGCGGCCGGTCTCGTAGCTCTGCCTAATGCCGGCGCTGCCCATGATGATGGCGCCGGTGGGGAAGTCCGGACCGGGCATGATCTGCATAAGCTCGTCGACGGTGGCATCGGGATTGTCAATCAGGTAGCAGGTGGCCTCGATCGCCTCAGTGAGGTTGTGCGGGGCGATATTGGTGGCCATGCCGACGGCGATGCCCTGGCTGCCGTTGACCAGCAGGTTGGGGAAGCGCGCGGGCAGCGCCACGGGCTCGGCGAGCGACTCGTCGTAGTTGGGCTGCCAGTCGACGGTATCCTTTTGCAGGTCGCGCAGCAGCTCCATGGCGGGCTTTGCCAGGCGGCTCTCGGTATAACGCATGGCGGCGGCGCCGTCGCCGTCGATATTGCCGAAGTTACCGTGGCCGTCGATGAGCGGCGTGCGCATGGAGAACCACTGCGCCAGACGAACCATGGCCTCGTAGACCGCGAAGTCGCCGTGCGGATGGTACTTGCCGATAACCTCGCCGACCGTCCAGGCCGACTTCTTATGCGGGCGGTTGGGGTAGATGCCGCTCTCGTTCATGGCGTACAGGATGCGGCGGTGCACCGGCTTTAGGCCGTCGCGCACGTCCGGCAGGGCGCGCGCCGTGATGACCGACATCGAGTACTCGATGAACGACTGCTTCATCTCGCGGCCGAACTCCGAAATCTGGAGCTGACCGCCGTTAATATCCTCGCCGGCCGAGGCGCCGCGATCGACCGCACCGAAGCTCTCCTCGAGCTCGGCGTCGTCATCCTCTTCCTCTTCATCCTCGGCGTCGGGGTTATAGGAATCCGGATCGCCGTCCTCGCCCTGCTCAGCGCGGGCGAGCAGGCGCTTCAGATCATCGGGCATACCGGCGTCGCCGGCCTCGTCCATACCCTCGTTGTTGTTGATATCGTCTGCCACGTTACCTCCTCTTAAGCATCAAGGAAACGCGCGTCATGCGCATGTTTTTCAATGTACTCGCGGCGATAGCCGACCTCGGAACCCATCAGCTCGCGCACGGCGCGGTCCGCCACCACGGCGTCCTCGATCGACACACGCTGCAGGATGCGGGTCTTGGGGTCCATCGTCGTCGAGGCAAGCTGCTTGGGGTCCATCTCGCCCAGGCCCTTGTAGCGCTGGACGGTATAGCCCTTGCGCTTTTTGGTGATCTTGCCGTCCTTGGCCTTGCCGTCCTCGTCGTTATCGTCGGGGTTCAAACCCAGGCTCTGAATGGTGTCGCGCAGGATCTCGTCTTCGGGCTGGCGGCCGTTGGGATACACGTAGTGGATCTTGTTGCGAACCTTAATGCCAAAGATGGGCGGGCAGGCAACATAGACGTAGCCGGCATCGATCAGCGGACGCATGTACTTGTAGAAGAACGTCAGCAGCAGGATGCGGATATGCGCGCCGTCGACGTCTGCATCGGTCATGATGATGATCTTGTGGTAGCGCGCCTTGGTGATATCGAAGTCGCCGCCGTCGCCGGCACTCGTCGTGACGCCGCAGCCGATCGCGGTAATCAGCGACTGGATGGTGTCACTCGAGAACGCGCGATGGTCACCAACGCGTTCGACGTTCAAAATCTTGCCGCGCAGGGGCAGAATCGCCTGGATGTCTCGGCGACGGCCGTCCTTGGCCGAACCGCCTGCCGAGTCGCCCTCTACGATAAAGAGCTCGGTCAGCTCGGCATCGCGCACCGAGCAGTCGGCGAGCTTACCGGGCAGGGACGCTGTCTCGAGCAGGCTCTTGCGGCGGGTCGCCTCGCGCGCCTTGCGGGCGGCATTGCGCGCCTTGCAGGCCTGTTGCGCCTTCTTGACGATCTCGCGAGCGGGCTTGGGATGCTCCTCGAGGTAATCGGCAAGGCCGTCGGTCACGATCTTGAGCGTGAGCGCGCGCATATAGGAGCTGCCGAGCTTGGCCTTGGTCTGGCCCTCAAACTGCGGGTCGGGCAGCTTGACCGAGATAACGGCCGAAAGGCCCTCGCGCACATCGTCGCCGGTCAGGTTGGCGTCTTTTTCCTTGAGCAGGTTCTGCTTGCGCGCGTAATCGTTGATCACGCGGGTGAGCGCGGTACGGAAGCCCTCAAGGTGCATGCCGCCTTCGGGGGTGTAGATGTCGTTGGCAAACGACATGACGTTCTCGCCGTAGCCGCTATTCCACTGCAGGGAAACCTCGACCTCGCCCATCTTGGCCACAGGCGCGTCCGGGTCCGATTTGCCCTCGATGTAGATGGGCTCCTTAAAGGCCTCGGGGACGTCCTTGCCCTCGTTGAGGAACTTGACGAAGTCGATGATGCCGCCCTCGTAGCAAAACTCCTCCACACGGGGAGTCGCATCGCGCTCGTCGGTCAGCACGATTTTGAGGTTCTTATTGAGGAACGCCGTCTCCTGCAGACGGTTGTGCAGCGTATCGAAATCGTAGATGCAGGTCTCGAAGATCTCGTCGTCGGGCCAGAAGGTGACGGTGGTGCCCGTCGAATCCGAGGTGCCCACGACCTGTATCTTCTTGACGGTCTTGCCGCGCGAGAACTCCATCTCGTAGATGTTGCCGTCGCGACGAACCTGAACGACCACGCGCCTGGACAGTGCGTTGACGACGGAGATGCCAACGCCGTGCAGGCCGCCCGAGACCTTATAGGCCGAATTATCGAACTTACCGCCGGCGTGCAAAATCGTCATGACGACCTCGAGCGTCGGAATCTTTTTAACAGGGTGCTCGTCGACGGGGATGCCGCGCCCGTTGTCGACGACCGTGATGGAGTTGTCGGCGTGGACCGTCACCTGGATCTCGGTGCAGAAACCGGCCATGGCCTCGTCGACGGAGTTGTCAACGATCTCCCACACCAGGTGATGCAGACCGCTGGCGCTCGTCGAGCCGATATACATGCCCGGGCGCTTACGAACGGCCTCGAGACCTTCGAGAATCTTAATCTCGCCGCCATCGTAATCGTTTTCGTTTGCCACACGTCCTCCTTCAGTCAAGAAAATGTGTACAGCCTTACTAGTTTATCGTAAAAAAATACCCTCGGGAACGAGGGTGTTTGGCTCTACAAGGCCACCAGATGCGATTTAAGGCTCTTTTTTGCTTTGCACGCCCTTGGCCCACTCGGCGCTGGCTCTCATGGCGTTCTCGAGGGCCTCGCGCAGTTTTTGGTCTTCGATGGGCGCCACTTGGCACTCGATCTCGGTGCGCTCGGCCTCACTGAGGTCGGCGTGCGGAGCCGGCGGGCGCTCGGTCGTCGCCGGGCGCAGGCGCTCCCTGGCGGCGGGTGGCGTGTGGCCGGGCGCGGTGGTTTTGAACACCAGGCCGTCCACATGTGCACCGGCGCGCTCCATGCGCGCGCGGATGATCTCACGCAACAGCGTCATTTCCTGCGTCCACGAGGGCGAATCGAGATATACCAGCAGCTCATTGGACTCGGGCAGGTAGCGCAGACCCGTCACATGCCGCCCCTCGCGCGTGCCCGAGCACACCGCGTTCCACGCGCGATAGACCGCGCGCGACTCCTCGGCAGCCTCCATCTGTGCACGGCGCTCAGGCGTTGCAGCCGCCAGGATGCGCTGGCGCTCTGCGTTTAAAAACCCACTGAAGGCGACCGTCTCGCTCTCGCGCTCGTAATTAGTACGTCTCACCCATGCTCACCACCTTGGCTCGATCAAGCAGGTCATCGGTAAAATACCCAAGGTTGGTCGTGGTTATGACCGTCTGGATATCATCGCCGATCAGCCGCAGAAAAGCACCGCGACGCTCGCCGTCGAGCTCGCTCATCACGTCGTCCAGAAGCAACAGCGGAGCAGTACCCAGAACATCGCGAGCCACGGCCACCTCGGCCACCTTCCAGGACAGCACCAACGTTCGCTGCTGTCCTTGGCTGGCAAATGAACGAGCGGAGCGACCCGCCACGGTAAACTCAATCTCATCGCGATGCGGTCCCACCAACGTCACGCCGCGGCGAATTTCCTCGTCGGCGTGCTCATCAAGGGCGGCCAGCATGCGCTCGTACGCCCAGCCCTTCAGCTCTTCGCGATCCTCGACCTGGGGCAAATCCCCCAGTGTGGACGCATAGGACACGTTGGCGGCTTCACCGGACGCCACTTGCCCGTAGGCAGTACGCACATGGCCCGCCAGCCGGTCGAGCAGGGCCAACCGGTGCACGAGCAGGGCCGAGCCCGCGCGGGCAATCGAATCGTTCCACGCGCCGAGCATCTCACGGCAGCACCAGGTTTCCTTGAGCAAGGCGTTACGCTGGGTCACGCAGCGCGCATAGGTGCTCGCAAGATCGGCATAGCGTGCGCTCAGTTGCATGCCAAAGTCATCGAGGGCGGCGCGGCGCACACTGGCGCCTCGCTTAACCATGTCCAGATGGTCGGGGCAAAACAGCACGCTCGGCAGAACCCCGCGCACACCGGCGGCAGAGCATCTCTTGCCGTTGCGGCTAAACGAGCGCTTACCGTCCTCCGCGCTCAATCCCATATCAAGCACGCGGCCGTCGCCCTCGAGCCTCAGCTCGACCTTGCACGAGCCCACGCCGTCATGGACGAGCTCGGCTGCGGTCGGATGCCTAAACGAGGCGCCGCTCGTCAGCAGCTGCAGCGCCTCTATGAGATTGGTCTTTCCCGCCGCGTTGGGTCCCGCAAGTATCGTCACGCCCTCGTCCAGGGCAAGACGATAGCTATCGAAGCTGCGGTAGTGCGCGACGGAAAGATCGCGGGCGAACATGGTCATAGCGCAGCGCTAGATGCGGACCGGCATGACCAGGTACAGGTAGTTGATCTTGTCGTAGGACTTGAAGATGCCCGCCTGCGAGTAGCTCTTGAGCTCCAGCGTGATCTCCTTCTCCTTGGATAGGGCATTGAGGCAGCCGAAGATGTAGTGGTAGTTGAAGGCGATGGTGCCCGACTCGCCCTCGGCCTCGACATCGATCGTCTCCTGCGCAAGGTCCTGGTCATTGGAGATGGAGGACAGGCCCATCTGCCCGTTCTCGACATCGATCTCGAACTTGACGGCGGGGTTGGCGCTCGCGATAACGGCCACGCGCTTGAGGGCGGCGTTAAAGGCGGCGACGTCGATCTTGACGCTCGTCACGCACGAATCGGGGATGAGCTGCTTGTAGTTGGGGTACACGCCCTCGATGCGGCGCGACACGTAGGTGGTGTTGCCGGCCTCGAAGACGACCTGGGTGTCGGTAGCCCCGATCATGATGGTCGCCTGGCTGGCCATGATGTTCAGTGCGTCGTTAAAGGCGTCGGCCGGAACGTTGAGCTCAAAGGAGCCTTCGAGGGTCGAGGTCTCGACCTGCGTATCGCACACGGCCAAACGGAAGGAATCGGTCGCTACCAGGCGCACGGTGTTGTTCTCGACCTTCATGTGCACGCCGCCCAGGATGGGGCGGGCCTTGTCGGTCGAGGTGACGCGCCACACGCGGCCGACCATCTCGGACAAGATATCGGTCGGCAGCTCCACGGCACTCTCGATGGCATAGGCCGGAAACTCGGGGAAGTCATTGGCATCGAGCGTGTTCAGCCTAAAAGAGCTCTTCTCGCAACCAATCAGCACCTGGCGCTCGGACAGCTCAAAGGTGACCGGGGCATCGGGGAGGGTCTTGGTGATATTGGAGAGCATCTTACAGGGGATAACCATCTCGCCCTCTTCTTCGACATGCGCCGCGATGCGATGACGGATCGAGATGGTGTAGTTAGAGGTCTGGAATTCCAAGATGCCGTCTTGCGCCTTGACGAGCACGCCCGACAGGATGGGAAGGGTGGATGCCGAAGCGACACCCTTCATAACGACGCCGATGGCTTGTGTAAGCGAGCTCTGGCTGACGGTGAACTTCATCTTTTAATACCTTTCTATAGATATAAATATCTTAATAATAGTAATAGCACTGACGAAACTGTTGATTACTCCCAAAGACGCAGGTCAGACCCAGAAAGAGAATCGACAGCAACCTGTGTGCAACGGGGGTGGTTTTCCACGTTCAAAACCTGCGCAAAACTTTTCATCACCGCGGGTTGGGTTTTAGACACCTTATGCCCGTGGTTTCGACAAGTTTTCAACAGGTGTCTCTATTTCCCTACGAGCGCAGTGTAATTTTATCGCGCAGCGACTTGAGGTCTTCGGTGACGGTGCGGTCTTCCTGGATCATCTTCTGGACCTTTTTGTAGCTCGTGCTGACGGTCGAGTGGTTGCGGTTGCCAAATTCGGCGCCCACCGCCGTGGTCGTCATTTCGCACATCTCGATGGCCAGGTAGATAGCGATATGGCGTGCTTTGGCGATATTGGCGTTGCGACGCGGGCCGATGAGCTCCTCGTGTGTCACGCCGTACTGCTCTTCGATGACGGACTGAACCGTCTGGACGTTGATCTTTTTGGCCGATGTGTCGAAGTACTGGCTGGCGATGGCGTCGATATCGTCAAAGGTGAGCTCTCCGCCCTCGCGCTCGCGGTCGCCCGCCTCGCCGGCGCAGCGCTCGCAAAAGCTCTCGAGTTCGCGGATGTTGGTGCCCGAGACCTCGGCCATGTGTTTAAAGTGCTCGTCGGTCAGGTGCCCGCCGTCGCCCCCATAGGCCGCCAGCAGTGAGTCGTCGCCCGCCTCGGGAGCGGCGACGATGGTGTTCTCGTAATAGCGCTGCAAGATCTTGTATTTCATCTCGTAGCTGGGCTCTGCGACCAGGCAGAGCATTCCGGCGTTGAAGCGGCTGGTCAGACGCTCGTCCATGCTCAGGTCCTTGGGGGCGCGGTCTGCCGCGATGACGACCTTCTTGTTGTTGCGGATGAACTCGTCCATGAGCTGGAAAAAGTAGTCCACACTCGCGCGCTTGCCGATGATGTTTTGGATGTCATCGATGATGAGCACGTCCACGCCGTGGTACGCCTGCATGATGGGGGCGTTGCTCTTCTTTTGACGGTCGAACTCGGTCATCAGGTCGTCCAGATATGCCTGGGAGTTGGCATACTTGACCTTGATCTCGGGCGACTTCTCGGCGAGCTCGTTTTTGATGGCGAGCAGCAGATGGGTCTTGCCCAGCCCCGATTTGCCATAGATGAACAGGGATGTGCATGTGCCGCGCTCGTCCGCGAGGGCGGCAAACTTGAGTGCCGAGCGATAGGCATGGCTGTTCTCGGGGCCGTAGACAAAGTTCTCAAAGGTAAATTTTGAGTTCGCGGCGAGCGGGGCTCCATCCGTATTCTGCTCGGCCGGCACGGTCGGTGCTGGCATGGGTGAAGCGGGGGCCGCAGCTTGCGTGGATTTAGTCGGCGCTCCGCCCTTCATCTGGTTCATCATGCGACGAAAATCGTCGGCCGAGAGCGTGTTCTTGATTGCAATGCCCGAATCCGCGCCCGCCGCTGCGTCGTGAGCGATGGGCATGTGCGTGACGGGTGCGTTCGTTGACGTCGCCGCCGCGCTCGTCAACGGTGCCATTGTTTCACGGGAAACATCGCTGTGCTGGTGCTCGATTGTCGGCACATCGCCTGCGGAGGCCGGCACCGCCGGGGAAGCAGCGGGAGCCGTGGCGGGCGCCGTGGCGGCAGCGGATTCCGTCGCGGCGCCTTGCGGTGCCACGATGTCGAGAGCAATCGGTGCAAAGGCGATTTCTTCCAGATAGGCCTCAATAGTCGGCTGATGCTTTTTGAGCTGCGCGATGGCAAAGCGCGAGGGGGCCTCGATCGTGAGCGTATCTTCGGTCAGGCTTATGGCGCGCGATTGCCCCAGCATGTTGATGAGGCGTGCATCTTGGCCGTCGCGCTGGCAAAAGGCGATGGCATCCCCCAGGATGATGCTTGCTTCCTCGTCCACTGTCTCTCCCGTTCTTTAGCTCTGAGCTCGCACGCGAGCGGCGCCGAGTTCGGTCAGATGGTATTTCTGGCCATGCTTGATGACCAAGCCGGCCTGCGCCAAGTCATTGAGCGTGCGTGACCAAGTGGGGGCCGAGTTTCCAAACGCCCTCGCAAGATCGGTTGCGCCGCACGCTTGATTTTGCGCCAGATAGCCCAGCGCGGCGTTGCCGCGATCGCTTACGAACACGTCCGGTTGTGGCTGTGCATACTGATTTACTGCATTAGGATACATCATTTGAGCTGCTGGTTGTTGAGAACTCTGCGTCGGCGGCATTTGCTGTTGAAAACTTTGAGGCCACTGTTGGTAAGGCTGCGGAGGCGTCTGCTGGGCCCAGGGGTTGTACTGCTGCTGCGGCATCTGCTGGTACGGCTGCTGATATCCCTGCTGGTACTGCTGCGGGAACTGCTGGCCATACCCCAGTGGCGGCATCTGCTGATATGGATATCCCTGTTGGTACGGCTGATAGCCCATTTGCTGGCCACCCGGCGCCCCCGTCGCCTGCTGCATTGCTGCTGCATCCTGATCAGCCAGCGGCATGGCCTCTGGCATGTTTGGCGGCATCGACATAGATGCCGCCTGGGGTTCTTGTGTGGGAAGCATTCCGGGCTGCTGCATCTGTCCCACGGGGGGCTGCATCTGCTGCGTTGCCACGGGCTGCTGCGCAAAAGCTCCCGGCAGGGGATATGTGGGCTGCTCCGTCTCGGGCCGCACGGCAGCGCCGCGTCCGCCGGCACGCTCGATTTCCTGCACGCGTTTAGGGTTCAGGCTTACCGTAACCACGGTGCCGTTGCCCATGTTGTCCTCGATGGATACGGCACCGCCGGCGTTTTCCAAATACTCCTGCACCATGGGAAACCCTGCTCCGGTTCCACGGATATAGCGCTTCATCTTGCTGTTTGCGCTGGTAACGCCAAAGTCGAAAGCACGTTCCTTGTCGTCGATGCCGGGTCCTTGATCGGCAAAGCGGATGGTGTCTCCGTCGTCCAGAATCGAGATGATGGGCTCGGCAAAGTGTGCGTGGATAAAGTTTTCGACAATCTCGCGGATGACCATGAGCGAGATATGGCCACCTTGTTCTTTCATGCACTGGTAGACGGTGTTGGTCGTCTCTTCCAAATACGTGCGGACATCTTGCGGATCAATGACGATCACCCGCGGTGTCGACAGCATGTCGTCATAGACGGCGATGCGCGCGGCGTACATGGCTTTTGGCGCCTGCGTGGTCGCCTGCTCGCCTTCCGCACGCTCTTCGCGCACGCCGGTGATGTGCTCGTTGTCGGGTGCCGGGTCTCCGGAATCGACCATGGTGTAAAAGTCGTCAGACATGCCGCTCGCAATCTTTCAAAAGGTTTCGAACAAATAGTAGCTCACCGTGCAACGTTTCTCATCTTTCGACAACTTTTCAAAACTTGTTGAAAACTTTGGAAAACGGGCGAAAAGTTCTCAACATTGCCAACATGACCTGTTGAAAACTCGATGAAATATCGTGAAAGGTTGCCATGAGGCGCAAATTTCGGTTGCGCTTATGGGGGAACCGTGTGAACTGCGCAACCTTTTACCTTTGATTTCTTGACATTTGAACATTGATTTCCCTACAATCTTCAAGCTCACGTGTCTATATCTGCGTCCGCGTCCCCGCGGACACTCGAAATGCAGCAGGAGGAACTTAAGATGAAGCGTACGTATCAGCCTAATAAGCGTAAGCGTGCCAAGACCCATGGCTTCCGTGCCCGTATGGCCACTAAGGGTGGTCGTGCCGTGCTCGCCCGTCGTCGTGCCAAGGGCCGCAAGCGTCTCACTGTCTAGCAGCGATACACACATCTCGCATGAAGACTATTAAGTCTCGGCAAGATTTCGAGCATGTGTTCAGTCAGGGGCGTCGTTTCAATCACCCTCTGATTCGAATGACCATATGTGAATCGGTTGGCGAAGGCGACTCCGGAAGGGTCGCCTTCGTTGGTGCTAAGCGACTCGGTTGTGCCGTCGTGCGCAACCGATCTAAGCGTGTGATGCGCGAGACCGCCCGCAGCTGCGGATTTCCCGTTGCGGGTTATGACATCATCTTGTTTGCAACTCCCAAGACGAGGGTTTCCTCGCCGCAGGAGATGGACAAGGCGTTGCGTTCGCTTATGAAGCGCGCCGGCGTTGCCGGGGAGGAGCGATGAGCAATCACGTTTTGCGACGTGTTGCCATCGCTCCTATTCGCATATATCAACAGGTTATTTCGCCCTTATTGCCTGACGCCTGCATTTATTACCCAACGTGCTCGCAATACGCCGTCCAGGCGATTGAGAAGCACGGTGTTTTGAGAGGCTGCTGGCTTGCCGTGAGGCGCATCGTTCGCTGCAATCCCCTGCACGTCGGCGGTTATGACCCTGTGCCCTAGCGGGCACTCGCTATCGGAGGAAAACTTACATGTGGGATTGGATCGTTAACATCCTTTTCGAGCTGCTCAAGCTCATCCAGACCTTTGCGGTCGACTGGGGCCTGTCCATCATCATCCTGGTGGTCATCATCCGTCTGCTGCTGACGCCGCTCATGCTCAAGTCGACCAAGTCGACGGCTCGCATGCAGGTGCTGCAGCCCAAGATGCTCGAGATCCAGGAGCGCTATGCCGACGATCCCCAGCGTCAGGCCGAGGAGATGCAGAAGTTCTACAGCGAGAACAAGTTCAACCCCATGGCTGGCTGTCTGCCGCTGCTGATTCAGATGCCTATCCTGTTCGCCCTGTTTACATTGCTGCGCAACCTGCCGCAGTACTTTAACGACGGCACGTTCTCGTTCTTCAACATCCTGCCCGACCTGACCACCACGCCGAGCGCTTCCTTTGCCGATGGCTTTATGGTTGCACTGCCTGCGCTGGTTTGCCTGATCCTGTTCGCCGTCCTGACCCTGATTCCGCAGCTCTATATGTCGCGCAACCAGACCGGCCAGCAGGCTCAGAGCATGCGTATGATGGCCGTTGTCATGACGGTCATGATGCTTTGGATGGGCTGGAGCCTTCCCGTTGGTGTTCTGCTGTACTACGACGTCTCGTCTGCTTGGCAGGTTATCCAGCAGATTTTTGTGACGCAGAAGGTCATCGATAAGGCGAAGGCCGATGAGGAGGAGCGTCTTAAGAACACTCCGCTGCAGGTTGAGGTCACTCGTCGAGAGAAGAAGCCGCGCCCGCACAAGAAGAAGTAGTGGGATATCAATCTTATTTAGGTACCTAACTTTTGGAGTACGTTATGTCTGAAGAGATCATCGAGGATATGCTTGAGGAGGTTGCCCCGCAGGTCGCGGGCGATTATCCCGAGATTGCACAGCGCTACAAGGCTGGTGAAGAGCTGACCGATGAGGAGCTCGACACCATTGCCGATGTTGCGATTTCCATCCTGCGTTCCATCCTTTCGCACTTCGATGCCGCCAACTCTCCTATCGATGAGTATGAGGGCGACGAGGGTGAGCTGATTTTGGATGTAACGGCTCCCGACCTTGCTGTTCTCATTGGCCGTCATGGTCGCACCCTTGATGCCCTTCAGGTTATGTTCTCTTTGCTGGTGAGCCGCAAACTTGGCTTTAGGTATCCGGTTGTAGTGGACGTAGAGGGATACAAGAGTCGCCGTCAGGACAAGGTTGCTTCCATGGCTCAGTCTGCTGCCGAGCGTGCCATCCGCACTCATAAGAGTGTTTCGCTTCCGCCCATGAATGCCTACGAGCGTCGACTGGTTCACATTGCACTTCGTAGCAATGATGCCGTCGATACTCATTCTGAGGGTTCTGACCCTGATCGCCATGTGGTGATTGTTGCTCGATAATCTTCTCGAGCTTATGCTAAGGGGACGTGGTTTCCACGTCCCCTTTTTTTGTCAAAAGTTCTCGATACACTGATTTTTGTCAGAAAGGAGCTTTCGTTGTTAGTACTTACTGATCAGCAGGCTGACGAGATGTTGAGTCGTCTAACTTCCTATTGCAAAGAGTATTCCTTGAGCGTAACTGATGTTGAGCTGAGGAAATGTATTCAGCATTTGGATTTGGTTCTAGAAACAAATAAGACAACCAATCTCACCCGTATTCTTAACGTAGAAGATGCTGCAGTACTGCATATCCTCGACTCACTTGTTTTGCTCCCCTATATCAACAAGGCTCCTGAGGGAGCTTTGCTCGATATGGGAACAGGTGCGGGCTTCCCTGGTATTCCATTAACCATAACCACGCATCGTAAAGCTACTTATATTGACTCTGTTGGTAAGAAGGTTGATGCAGTCAATTCCTTTGTCCATGCTCTTGGATTGAAACATGCTCATGCGGTTCATGATCGTCTTGAAGAATATGCTCGAAGCCATAAGAAGCAGTTCTCTGTTGTAACCGCCCGCGCACTGGCCCCTCTACCGATTCTTGTTGAGTATGCGGCTCCGTATCTGAAGGATGGAGGGCTATTTGTTATAACCAAGGGCAATCCTTCGGTTGAGGAGCTTGCTTCCGGCATGTCAGCAGCTAAGATTTGCGGCTTCACTTTGCTTCTGAATGACGCAATTGATTTGCCTGAAGGCTTGGGTCACAGGGAGTTCATTGTTCTTAAGAAGAGTCATCCAGCATCCGTCTCACTGCCTCGTGCAAATGGCGTGGCAAAGAAGAATCCGCTTGCCTAGATGTTTCACGTGAAACATAATGGATACTAACAACTTGCAGTGTTTCACGTGAAACAGGGCGGTTGATATCGAATCGGAATGTTTCACGTGAAACATCCTCCGTTTGACAGCTTTAATACACACCAGGAGGGACCGTGGGATTTCGCGACGTTAAGCGTTCTAAGAGCGCAAAAGACACGCGTATCATTGCAATCATCAATCAAAAAGGCGGCGTCGGTAAGTCAACGACGGCTGTAAACCTTGCAGCAGCACTGGGTGAGCAGGGTCGTAAGACACTGATTGTCGATTTTGATCCGCAAGGAAATAGCACCAGTGGATTCGGAATTGAAAAAGAAGACCTTGATCACTGCATCTATGATGCGTTGTTGAATGATGTGCCGGCAGAATCGCTGGTTCTTGATACAAATTGCAAAAAGGTATTCGTAATTCCGGCTACAATTCAGCTTGCAGGCGCCGAAATTGAGCTCGTAAGCGCAATTGCTCGTGAAACCCGCCTCAAAGATTTGCTTGAGCCGATTCAGGACGAGTTCGATTTTATTTTCATTGACTGCCCTCCTTCGCTCGGACTGCTTACTATCAACGCTTTGACCGCAGCAGACAGCGTTTTGATTCCGATCCAGTGCGAGTATTACGCACTCGAGGGCGTTACGAAGCTGCTTGAGTCAATGAAGATGGTCAAATCTCGTCTGAACAAGGGCTTAGACACCTACGGTGTGCTTATGACCATGTATGACTCGCGTACTTCTCTATCGAATCAGGTTGTTGAGGAGGTTCAATCGTACTTTGGTGATAAGGCGTTTAAGACGTTGATACCCCGTACGGTTAAAATCTCCGAAGCTCCGTCTTTTGGAGAACCGGTAATTACCTATGCACCTCAAAATAAGGGTGCAAAAGCATATATGAACCTTGCAAAAGAGGTGATCAAGCGTGCCTAGTGTAAAGAAACGTGGCGGATTGGGACGTGGACTCAATGCTTTGGTCTCAGAGGCCGAGTATGAGACCGGTGGTTCGGCTGTATCGGGTTCAAATGTCGCATCTGAAACAAAACTACCTATTGAGGATATCGTTCCCAACCCTAATCAGCCGCGAATTCACTTTAACGAAACTGAACTTCGTGAGTTGAGCGAGTCAATCCAAGAACATGGCGTCTTGCAGCCGCTTTTGGTTCGCAAGCATGGAAACGGCTATGAGATCATCGCTGGTGAGCGTCGTTATCAGGCGTCAAAGCTTGCTGGTCTTGAGGAGCTGCCTGTCATCATTAAAGATGTTAATGATGAAGAGATGCTGGCTCTTGCTCTTATCGAAAACCTTCAGCGTTCTGATCTGAATCCCGTCGAAGAGGCTAAGGGTTATCGCCAGCTCATCGACGCCAGCGGTATGACCCAGGAGGCATTGTCGAAGGCGGTAAGCAAGTCACGCTCTGCAATTACAAACTCGCTGCGTCTTCTCGATCTCCCCGAAGTAGTTCAGCAGATGATTTTTGAGGGCAAACTTACTGCTGGTCATGCACGTGCAATTCTTGCGGTTCCCTATGAGGATGCTCGAATTCGACTTGCAGAGAAAGTTGTTGCAGAGGGTCTTTCCGTAAGAGCGACAGAAAATCTTGCTCCGTTGTTTTCTGCCGGAGAGACACCTAAGACTCCGAGGCCTGCAACGCCTCAGTCTTTTAAAAAGGCTGCCCGTGTGCTTCGTCAGTTTTTTAATACCAACGTGCGTGTGAAGAGCTCGCGTGGAAAGAATAAGATTGAGATTGAGTTTAAAGACGAGGAAGAGCTCTCTCGTATTCTTGGCGAAATGATTCAGTTCGATCAAGGAGGCCAAGATGAGGAATAAGATTTTAACAGCGATTGCATTGGTGACGACTGTCGCGGCTGGTACCTTTGCTGGCTATAAGATCGCGACAGACGATGAACTTCGAGGTCGTTTGCTTCGTGGCGCGCAAGATATCGTCGATACTTCCAAAAAGAAAATGGATGTTATGACGGAAGATGTTGCCATGCGTACTGCTCAGGTAACGAAGAATCCCAAGATTAATCAAGGTTGGGTTAGCAACCAATGGGAAAATGTAGGCTATTAGGTACCTAACAATTACTCAGCATATATTGAGGGGTCCTTGTCCGGTTCACGAGACAAGGACCCCTTATTTTGGCCGTAAAAAATGGGACAGGTAGCAGCTGATTCAAAATAAAGGTCAATAAATGAAACGACCCCGGTTGCATATTCTGTAACCGGGGTCGTTCGATGTTTCACATGAAACGTTTTGGGGTGCGACTCCCCTATGCGTTCTTCTGAACTTTGAAGCGCTGCTTCAGTTGTCCGCAAGCGGCGTCAATATCGTTACCACGGGAGTTACGAATCGTGGTCTCGATGCCACGGGACTCAAGACGACGCTGAAGATCCTCAACCTTATGAATCGGCGACGGCTTGAGCGGGCTGCCCTCGATGTCGTTAAGCTGAATCAGGTTAACGTGGCACAGCGTTCCCTCGCAGAAGTCGCAGAGCGCCTGCATCTCGGGATTCGTATCGTTAACGCCTTCGATCATGGCATACTCATAGGTCGGGCGGCGGCCAGTCTTCTCGGTGTAGAGCTGAAGCGCCTCGTGAAGGCGAAGCAGCGTGTACTTCTTAACACCGGGCATGAGCTTATTGCGCGTCGACTGAATGGCGGAATGCAGAGAAACGGCAAGCGTGAACTGCTCGGGGATATCGGCAAATTTGCGAATACCGGGAATAACGCCGCTGGTGGAGACGGTGAGGTGACGAGCACCGATACCAATGCCATCGGGGTCGTTGAGGATTCGCAGCGCCTTGAGAACCTCGTCGTAGTTGGCAAACGGCTCGCCCTGGCCCATGAAGACAACGCTCGTGGCGCGCTCGCCAAAGTCGTTGGATACATGAAGTACCTGGTCGACGATCTCTTGAGCGGTCAGAGAGCGCTTGAGGCCGTTGAGACCGGTAGCGCAAAAGGCACAGCCCATGCCACAGCCTGCCTGGGTGGAAACGCAGACGGAAAGCTTGTTACGACGGGGCATGCCGACGGTCTCGACGGAAACGTCGTCGTGGTACTCGAGCAGATACTTGCGAGAGCCATCTTTGGAAACCTGCTTGGTGAGTTCAGTCGGCGTGTCAAAGGCAAAAGCCTCTTTAAGCTGCTCGCGGAAAGCCTTGGGAAGGTTGGTCATATCGTCAAACGAACAAACGTTCTTCTCAAAGACCCATTCGATGAGCTGCTTCGCGCGGAAGGCGGGCTGGCCAAGCTCGGCCACGAGCTCGCGAATATCGTTTTGGCTCAAGTCGCGAATGTCCTGAGATTTAGTCCTGGGATTCATGGAAGCCTTTCGATTTTGGGGAAACGTAGAGGGTATCGCTACAATATGGTATCAGCTGCAGAAATTATAGAGGAGGAGTCTGCCCATGCCGGGTAAAAGCCTAGAGAACATGCACGTAGCGGTCTTGGCGGGCGGTCATTCCGCTGAGCGCGAGATCTCGCTCAATTCGGGAAAGAACGTCGTGGTTGCCTTGAAGGAGGCCGGCTACACTTCGGTGGAGCTGCTCGACACGGCTGCCGATGATTTTATGGTAACCATGGCGACCGGCGGCTTTGACGTGGCGTTTATCGCCATGCACGGTGCCGGCGGCGAGGATGGCGCCATGCAAGGCGCCATGGAGACCCTGGGTATCCCCTACACGGCTTCGGGCGTGCTTGCCAGCGCCTGCGGTGCCGACAAGGAGGTCTCTAAGCTCCTGTACGCCAAGGCGGGCATTCCCATTGCCCCCGGCCTTGCGCTCGAGGTGGGCGATGAAGTCGATATCGATCATATCGTCGAGGTTTGTGGCGAGCGCTGCTTTGTGAAGCCGGCCGTCAACGGTTCCAGCTATGGCATTTCCCTGGTCCATGAGCCCTCCGAGCTGCCCGCGGCAATCGCCAAGGCGTTTGAGTACGGCGACAAAGTGCTGGTCGAGAAGTGCATCGAGGGTACCGAGATCACCGTCGGCGTATACGGCGAAGATGACGTGCGCGCTCTGCCGATTGTCGAGATTCGTAAGCCCGAGGACTGCGAGTTCTACGATCTGGACGTGAAATATGTCGACCCTACGGACATTCATCGCATTCCGGCGCAGATTTCACCCGAGAATTACGCTCGCGCTCAGGAGCTTGCCTGCGCCGCTCACAAGGCCCTCGGTTGCCTGGGTATCTCGCGCAGCGATTTTATCGTGAGCGAGGACGGCCCCGTTATCCTCGAGACCAATACCATTCCCGGCATGACCGATACGTCGCTGTATCCGGATGAGATTCGCCACACCGACGACATGACGTTCCCGCAGGTCTGTGACAGCCTGATCCGTATGGGCCTTCGTCGAGCGGGCATTGCATGCTAATCGAGGACGCGGTTTCGTCAGGAACGCCGCAGTTTGTCATCGACTCCTATGCCACGCTTGCCGAACGCGCCAAAACGCAGTCCTTCGGCCTTATCGAGGAAGATGTGATTGTCCTCGATACCGAGACCACAGGTCTTTCGGTGCAGGACAACGAGCTGATCGAGATCTCGGCGGCCCGTCTTTCGGGCCGCGAGGTCATTGACCGCTTTGATACCTTCGTGCATCCCAAGCAGCTGATTCCCGCCGAGATTACCGAGCTCACGAGCATTACAAATGCCGATGTGGCAGATGCCCCGTCGGCCGTCGAGGCCGTCGCGGCACTCGCCGACTTTGTGGGCGGTTGTCCTGTTATCGCACATAACGCCACGTTTGACCGTTCGTTTATCGAGTCGGTCAAAGGCGGCGTCAACGTCAGCGACATCTGGATCGATTCGCTGGCACTGTCGCGCATCGCGCTTCCGCGCCTGGCCTCGCATAAGCTGTCTTTCATGGCCGACCTGTTTGGCTGCGACTCGGTGTCGCACCGCGCCAACGCCGATGTCGACGCCTTGTGTGGTGTGTGGCGCGTGTTGCTCGTGGCGCTCACCGACTTGCCTCAGGGCCTCATGGCGCGCCTGGCCGACATGCACCCCGACGTACCCTGGTCCTATCGCCCCATCTTCTCCTTCTTGGCGGGACAGAACCCCGGTTCCATCTTCTCTCTCAGCGCAGCCCGCGCCGACGTACTCAAGGCCGATCGGGCCGATGATCGCGTTGATGCGGACGAACTGCCGGTCCTCAAGATGCCGAGCCGCGAGGAAATCGAGGCGGACTATGCCCCGGGCGGCCTGGTTAATCGCATGTATCCCACGTACGAGCCGCGCGATGAGCAGATTGCGATGGCGCTCGAGGTCCGTGACGCACTCGTTACGGGAACGCATCGCGTGATCGAGGCGGGGACGGGCGTCGGCAAATCGATGGCCTATCTGGTGCCTTTTGCCGAGGCCGCGCGCCGCAACAACATCACGGTTGGTATCGCGACCAAATCGAATAATCTTGCCGACCAGCTCATGTATCACGAGCTGCCCAAACTTGCCGAGCAGCTGGACGGGGGCCTGTCGTTTTGTGCACTCAAGGGCTATGACCACTATCCGTGTCTGCGCAAGCTCGAGCGCATGAGCCGTGGTCAGGTTGAGATTACCACCAAGCGCGATCCTGCTGACACGCTCACGGCGGTTGCGGTGATCATGGCGTATGTGTGCCAATCTGCCGATGGCGACCTCGATTCGCTCGGCATTCGCTGGCGCAGCGTCAACCGCCCCGACTTTACGACGGCTTCGCGCGAGTGTGCTCGTCGTCTGTGTCCGTTCTTCCCCGACAAATGCCTGGTCCACGGGGCGCGTCGTCGTGCGGCACATGCCGACGTGGTGGTCACCAACCATTCCCTGCTGTTCCGCAACGTGGCCGCCGAGGGAAGGATTTTGCCTCCGATTCGTCACTGGGTGGTCGACGAGGCCCATTCCATCGAGCGCGAGGCTCGTCGCCAATGGGCGCGTGTGGTTTCGGCAGATGAGTCGCGCGTGCTGTTTGAGCGCTTGGGTGGGTCGAGTGCCGGCGCGCTGAGTCAGGTTTCCCGTGACCTGGCTACTTCCGAGGGCTCCACGCTCTACCTGGGACTCACCGCCAAAGCGGCGTCGACGGTTGCCCGCGCGAGCATGGCGATTGCCGATGTGTTCGATGGCGTGCGCGAGCTTGGCCGCCGTGCCCGCGGGGGCTATGACAACGCGAATCTATGGATTGGCCCCGAGCTGCGCGAATCTGACGACTGGCATGATTTCTTACAGTCGGCCTACGCTGCCATCGATGCATTGGAACAAGCTGACAAGAGCGTCGACGCGCTGGTGCAGGCCGTCGCCGCCGGCAAGCCCGAGGTTGTTGTCGACCTGGGCGATACCTCGCGCCGCCTGCACGAGCTGGTCGAGAACCTCAAACTCATCATCGACGGCACCGATGAACACTACGTGTATTCGCTGCAGGTCAATCGCAGGTTGCGTGCCGGCGGAGAGTCAATGACCGCAGAGCGCATCGACATTGGCGAGGCCTTGGCAACCGAGTGGCTGCCCGAGGTTCACACGGCTATCTTTGCCTCGGCGACCATGACGGTGTCCAAAAGCTTTGAACACTTTAACCACGCGGTCGGCCTCGATCGCATCGGTGCTTCAACATCCTCATCGCTGCACTTGGACTCGAGCTACGACTTCGATTCGAACATGGCTGTAGTCGTTGCGGGCGATATACCCGATCCGCGCGATCGTGAGAGCTATCTTACGGCGCTCGAGCGCGTGCTGGTCGACGCCCATCTTGCCATGGGCGGATCGGTGCTCACGCTGTTCACCAATCGGCGCGACATGGAAGACCTGTACACCCGCGTTGAGCCCAAGATGGCCCGTGCGGGTCTGGAACTCAACTGCCAGCAGCGCAACTCATCTCCTCGTCGCCTGCGCGACCGGTTTATCAACGAGCCGACCTCGTCGCTTTTTGCGCTTAAGGCCTTCTGGGAGGGATTCGACGCCAGCGGCGAGACGCTGCGCTGCGTCATCATTCCCAAGCTGCCGTTCTCGAGCCCCACGGACCCGCTCTCGTGCGAGCGCAACTTGCGCGAAGACCGCGCTTGGGCGCGCTATTCGCTGCCCGAGGCGGTGCTCGAGGTCAAGCAGGCGGCCGGCCGCCTTATCCGCTCGTCGACCGATTGCGGCGTGCTGATTCTGGCCGACCCGCGCCTGGTGACGAAGGGCTACGGAAAGAAGTTCTTAATGTCGCTGCCCACGAGCTCCTACCAGCGCATCGAATCGGCGCAGATCGGGCACTATCTGCAACTGTGGCGCGCACGCCACGAGCGGCGGCGCTAAAGCGGACAGACGAGGGTTTTTGCCATATCGCACAGACGCTTTGACAGGGCGGGGTCATCCAAGATGCGGATGGCTCCGCCCGCTGCGATTATCTGGCTCAGTAGCCAACGCTCGGAGCCGTAATGCACGGTTACCGTTGCCGTGTCTGCCCCGCTGCGCTCGATTAGGGTGATGCCGGCCCAGTCCAGATACTCCGCCATATCGAATGGCATCAGGAGCTTTGCGCTGTGCTGCGTCCGGGCAAGGGAATCGTGGAGGGATGCGACGTCCGGTGCGTGAGACACGACGGAGTCTTCCGTCAAGGTGAGTCCCTCGATTTTATCCATGCGATAGGTGCGCTGCTCATCGACTGCGATGTCCCAGGCAATCAAGTATGTTTGGTCGCCGTTTGCCGTAATGCGCAAGGGGTCGACCAGACGCTCGCGTGGCCGTGCATCGTCCATCGAGCGATACGAGATGCGGCAGCGAACGCCGTCCTGAATGGCGCAGCTCAGCTGCTGCCAGTGCGACCCGTGGTTGACGGTGTCAAAGACGCGCTGGTTATAGCCGAGCTCTTCGGGTAGAAGAGCATGCCGAATCCGGGCTGCCGTCTGCGGCTCGATCCCCAACGATTCAAGTTCGTGGTTGAGCACAGCGCCCTCGGCGGCACTCAGGCGCAACGGTAGAACACGCCCGGCGTCGCCGGTGAGGGCCACACGCTCGCCGCGGCATTCGCAGATGATGCGCGCGCCCGATTCTCGGTCCGCGAGCGTCGAGACGATCTCGAGAATCTCGTCGAGCGACACCCCTGTGATGTCAAAGCGGCTGCAAATCTCGGCTCGTGTCATGCCGCTCTCGCCGGCGGCGTAGAGGGCCTCCATAATGTCGATGGCGCGCGAGAGTCTCTGCTCGCTGGTGAGTTTACGCACGGGCATGCTCGTGCACCGTCCTTTCAATGAGGCGGTTCCACGCCTGCTTGAGCGATTTGGGGGCCACGGGCCTCATGCCGTCCACGGCGTGGGCCATGCAAAATGAGGCGGCGGCTTCAAGGTCACGCACGTCAACGGTCCAGGTCCATCCCGCATCGGTGTGTGCGAGCTCACCTCGCCCGCGCGTGAGGCCGTTGATCATATCGATCTGCGTCTGAGGGGCGAACGAGAACGTGGCTGCAACGGGCGGTCGGTCGGCAAAATCGAATTCAAAGAACAGATAGTCGTTGAGATTGAAGTCCGCAGGGATGGCGTAGGCCTTCGAAGGACGCCAAGCGCGAACGATACGGTCGCAGCGGAATGTCCTGATGTCGTCGGTGACATTGTCGAGGCCGCAGAAGTACGCCACGCCCTCGCGTTCGAACATGCCGTAGACACAGACGGTACGTTCTTTCTGCTCGCCGCGTCCGTTCTGATATAAAAATCGCAGCGCGCATCGCTCGGCAAAGGCGCTCCATACCGCATCGACGGTGGGAGAGCGGCGGATCGGTACTTCGTCCACCGCCGACATGCCGGTGAGGTAGGCAATTTTGGAGCGAATATCGGCAAGCGGCGCGGCAAAGGTGGAAGAGCCGGCCGCTAGCGTCTGGTCGATGGCGTTGAGTAGGATGTCGGCGTCGTCTGCGGTGATGAGGCCGCCTGCAGCAAACGTGTGCTCGCGGTCGATTGTCCACGAGCTTTCCTCGGTCTCCTGCGCACCGGCGGGGCGAACCTCCTTGATTAAGATGCCACGCTCGAGCAGTTTGTCACGATCGCGCCGAAACTTGCGCTTATCCGAGTCGATGTTGCCCGAGCCATATCCTAGGTCAGAATCCAAGACAATCTGCTCGGTCGTCAGCGGTTCGGGGGAGCTGTTGAGCACAAAGAAAAGGTTGAGGATGCGCTGAGCCGTTTTATCGAAACTGGGCTCCGAACTTCCCTTTTTAATTGTCGCGGTCGCGTCGCTTGCCGTCATAGAGTCCTCGCATAAGAAGGTAGTTTGCTGCCATGATTTTAGTCCGATATGGAGATTAGGCTATATCCTTGTCCGCTCGGGGCGTTAAGATGGCCCGAATTCGGTCGTTTGCGCTCGCTCGGGGTATACTTTCGACTATATACGGTTCTAATGTGCATGCATTGGGCCTATTTGTCGGATTATGGATGTGGAGCGCACATGGCGAACACCCAGAACTATATTAACCACCTGCTGCAGAACACCGGCATTACGCCGGCATGCAGCGAAGAAGAGCGCTTGGCTGCCGAGGATATCGCTCAGATCTTCCGCAACCACGGCTTTGATCCCGAGGTTCAGGAGTTCAATGCCCCGGCGCCCAGTAGGTTGGCATTTGCCGTTACCGGTATTCTTGCGTTTGCCGGCGCCCTGTTGATGGGCATCGGCGGTGGTATCGGCTTGGTCGGCACCTTGCTGGCAATCGTCGGCGCCGTTCTTTACGTGCTCGAGCGCACGGGCCACCCCGTGGTTTCGCGCCTGGGCAAGACGGGCGTGAGCCAAAATGTCATCGCCTACCACAAGGCCTCGGGCCCGCTCGCGTCTCCGCGCAACCGCCCGGTGGTCGTTGTCGCACACTACGACTCTCCCCGTGCTGAGCTGCTCGCCCGCGAGCCCTATGCTTCGTATCGTGCGCTCATCGCCAAGCTGTTGCCCGTTGCCACGGTTGCCCCTGCTGCCGTTGCCATCCTGCGTATCCTGCCGCTCCCCGGCGCGCTCAAGGTTCTGCTGTGGATTGTCGCGATCCTCGCTTCCCTCGTTGCACTTGCCAACGCGGCAAACATCATCTCTAACCGCCACATTCTTCCCTATACGTCCGGCGCGGTGTGCAACAAGTCTTCTGTCGCCGCTATGCTCGGCGTTATGGACAACGTTGCTCCCTTCCAGGGCGAGAACGAGTTTCCCGACGATGTTCCGTTCGATACCTATTTTGGGGAGCAGAAACGTCGTGCCGAGGAAATGGCGCGCGCGGCGGCGGAGTATGCCGCGGCCCAGCAGCAAAACGACTACGGCAACACCATCGAGTACGAAGAGCCTACCTACGCCGAGGACGAGTTCGGTCAGCCGATTGCTCCCGACGCTCAAACCGAGCCCGAACAGGGCGAGGCTTTTGACGAGCAGATCGAGGGCTTTGAGGGTGCGTCTGCCGACGAGACGCTGATTGGCGCCATCGTGCCCGAGGATCAGAATCAGGCTGTCCAGGCCGAAGAGTTCAATGACGAGGTTCCCGCTGCTGAGCCGGCGGAGGAGCCTGCCGCGGCCGAGCCCGAGCCCAAGCTCTATCGCAACGCCGCCGGCAACATCCGCTTTGGTTCGGATGCCATCCGTGCGCTCGGAATGCTTCCCGAGTCCTGCACGCTCGATTACGAGGAGGGCGAGGAGCCGACGTTTGAGCCCGAGCCTGCGCCCGTTGTCACTGCGGATGATGAGTCTGCCGCGGTTACCGTTGCCGAGCCCGAGGCGGTGTCTGCGATCGATCCCGCGGCAGGACTGGACATTTTGGCTCCCGCCGCGCCGGCGCAAGACGTTGCGGACGAGTCTGACGACGATTACGTTGAACAGCCGGGGCGCGTGTCTTACGAGAGCGATACTGATTTCTCGGCCGAGATTCCCGCGGCAACGCCCCATGCCGATATTGCATCCGCGTTCTCTTCGATTGGCGCCAGCGCTTCCAGCTTCTTTAAGGGTGCGCTTGCAAAGGGCAGGAAATTTGTCGACGATTTCGAGGAGAAGCGCGCTGCCGCACGCGAGGCTGCCGAGCAGGAGGCTATCGCTCAGCAGCAGGCAGCCGAGGCGGCACGTGAGCGCGCGGCGCAAGAGTTCGAGCAGAACGAGGCTATGCAGTCCGGGCCCGTCGACGCTGCCGAAGCTACGACGTCCTTTGAGTCCCAGCAACCGACGTCAGCGGATGTTGTTGAGGCAACAATGTCTTTCGAGGCTCAGCAGCACGTCGATAGCACCATGTCGTTTGATGCCGCGCAGTTCGATTCCACGATAACGTTTGAAAAGCAAGGCACCGCAATTGCCGAGCCCCTTCCTGTTTCCGATGAGCAGGGCGACGCGGCAGACGATGACGAGCCCATTGATGCTGCCGAAATCCAAGATGCCGCCGAGGACGAGTCCGTCGAGGCCAACTCTGACGAAGAGCAATACGCGGCAGCCGATCAAGGTGATTCGACCGAGGTCGAGCAGGAGGAAGTGCCTGCGGTTTCCGAGACTCCCGAGACGGATGAGTCGAGGCCTTACTCCACGCAGATTTTCACCATGCCGACCCCGAGTGGTTCCGGTGCCACGGTTGCCAATGTCGCTCCCACCCAGGACGAAACGGTCGATTCCCTTATGGCCCAGATTTCCTCCCAGGCATCGCCGCGTCCGCAGATGAATGTTCCCGATCCGGCGTCGGCACCGTCGCCTGCACCTTCCTCGTCTCCGCTGGCTTCGGTCCCCGATCCGTCGCTGCCGTCTATGAAGCAGGCAAACTTTGTGTCTCGCACGTCGCTGTTCGACCTTCCCGATCCCTCTGCCCAGGTCAACGACCCCTTTGCTACTGCCCAGGGTCCCGAACCCACATCGGCACCCGTTGCGCCTTCTATGCCCGTTGCGTCGGGCGCGCAGCCGATCGAGACCATTTCGGCTCCCGCCCCGGCGGCACCCAAGTCTCGCAAACGCGGCCTGGGTGGCCTGTTCGGTCGTAAAAGGAAAAACGAGCAGGACAGCATGAGTGATTGGCTGGGCGTCGAAGACGATTACGATGCCAAGAAGTCCGGTCGCGGTATCGGTTCGTGGGATAACTTCGAGGACGATAACGATGGCTGGAAGGGCGGCGCTACGTCTTCCGATGGCGCTTCTTCCGAAGATATGCTCTCGGCTGTCGCCTCTATGGGCGATGATGAGCTGCTCGGTCACGATATCTGGTTTGTGGCAACGGGCGCCTCGGATTGTGATGGCGCCGGCATGAAGGCCTTCTTGGCTTCGCATCGCGATAAGCTCCGCGGCGTATTCTTCATCAATCTTGAATCCGTCGGCGCCGGTAGGCTTTCGGTGGTGACGGTCGAGGGCGAACAGCAGCTGCTCAAGGGCGATCGCCGCATCATGAACCTGGTCAGCAAGGTGTGCAAGTCGTTCCATGTCGATTGTGGCGCGCTCGAGATGCCCTATGCCAAGACCGATGCCTATGCCGCGCTCGAGGCGAGCCGCCGAGCCCTCACCATCGCCGGCGTGGACGGCACGCGTCTGGCTTGCGCTCGTACCGAGGACGACCTGCCCCACAATGTCAACCCGACGAACATTGCCACGGTATCCGAGGTCGTGACCGAGGTTATCCGCCGTTCGTAGACGGAGCTCTAAGGAGTCAACGTGTTTTCGTATATTAAGCGCCATTGGCCTGTCTACGTGATTTTGACCTTGATTGCCATTGCGTTAGGATTTGGGGCTGCCTACATCGTGGGTGCAAAGGGCTCGACCCCCGCCTCCGCAATCAGCGAAGAGGTGGAGCAAGAACAGAGTACGGGTGCCGATGGGATTCCTGAGTCCGAGCAGGCAATCGTTGATGGTGGATCTTCGTCTGCAGAGTAGATACGGCGATTTACATGATTGAAAGCGGGCGAGCCAGGGGACTGGCTCGCCCGCTTTTTCATCGCGCTAGCGCTTCTTTGGGGTCGACCTAAGGCGAGCGAACCATAGGGCTGCGGCACCCGAGGTCAGGAGCGCGGTGATGCAAGCGGCGATGGGAACTGATCCTGTTGCCGGTAGGTCCTGCGGTAGGGTACAGCGTTGAATGACACGGTCCTCGTCATGTGACTCAAGTTTATCGCCGCCGCCGTTGCGGCAAAGATCGACGCGTGCGCTGTTGGTGAGTGCGGTTTGGGGCGTATAAGCCGACGTCGCCTGCATGTGCACGATTGCGCCCCGAGCGTCTGTGCCAAGGATTGCTTTGGCATCGTCAAGGTCGTCGTGCTCATCTTTGAGATCATCGCGGGTCCAAGAATCCGCATCGCTTCGAGTCGTAAAGTCGGCGGCTACCGCACCGTATTCAATTCGAATGCCCGTTACGACGGTATTGGGTGTAAGGTCGAGCTCTTCCGCCTCGAGTGTGGTGGATTCCGTGGTCGAGACATCCGCCTTCCAGAGGCGCCAGCCGTCGTAATCGACGAGGCGACAGTCCTCACCAAGGCTCTCTTTTACTTCGTCGGACTCAAGCCAAGGATTTTCGTGTCCATCGTCAAGTGTCGCGTTCGCCGGTTCATCGACGTCTGTCGAGTCCAACGGCGTCGTGCGATACCACACGTTGCACAGACCGTTGAGGTCGCCGATGGCGACGGGGGTTTCGATTGAGATGAATCTCGCCGTGCCGTCTTTGGCGCACTCAAGATCATCGGTAATCGTAAACTCATCAACCCAAGTAGCGGAATCGTTTCGAGCATCGATGGTATAGGAGAAAAGCCCATCACTATTGGTTTGCGTCGTGGCGCGGTTTTTACCATCGCCGTTAGCCAACAGGCCCTTTTCGATAGGTTGGACAAGTTCCTGACGCTTGTCGACCTGCCCCTTGATCTCGATGGGCGCATCCTTCATCGCGACGGATTGGACTTCTCCCGTATCTTTTATTTCAAACGTTATCTCCTCGGCAAGGTCATAGGTCCGCGGAGACATCATTTCGCGCAACGAGTAGGTGCCGGGTGCAAGATGTTCGACGCGGTGTGGCTTGTCGGATGAGGTCCAGGAGTCTATTTCGGTTTTATCGGGACCATATAAGGTGAGCTGTGCGCCTTCCACTTCCTGCTCGCCGCTTGCATCGACCTTGGAGATATCTACCTTGGTGTAATCGTCGGATACGTTAAGCCGTGCTTCTACAACGGGTGTTTTCTGGTCGGCATAAGTAAGGTCGACAATATGGGATGTCCGATCGAGTAAGAAGCCTGCCGGCGCTTGAGTCTCGACAACCTCGTAGCGTGCGGTGCCAGATCCCAGCGGGAGGTCGTCCGCGCGTGCTTCTCCAGTTTCATCCGTCGTGACGGCAGCGACAGTCTCACCGTCGAGCGCGGCAATGCTACCGTCGGGGCGCACGATATCACCCGAGGCACGGATCTCAAAGACGGCGCCCGCGAGGCTGCTGCCGTCTACGGCATCGGTTTTAACGATCCTGATGTTTCCGGTCGCGGCGTGGTCATAATACGAGGCGATTACAACGGGCGTTAGGTTCATGTCGGCGGGTATGTTTACCTCGATCTCTTCGCCGACAAGATAGGGCTCTTTGGCCGAGGCTTCGCGTACATAATAGGTGCCCGGCACGAGCGATTCGGGCAGTGTGACGGTCCCGGTCGCGTCAGTCGTAAAGGTGTCCATTACGTTATGTGCTGGATACCAGCAAGTTTGTGAGACAGGTTCGTGATTGCTGTCGAGGAGTTGGAAGGTGAATCCGGCTAGTGGAACAGAAGCGCCTGTTTGGGCGTCGCGTTTTACAATCTGGAGGTGCGTCGACAGAGCGTGGTTATCCACGATATATTGAAGCTCGGCGCCGTTGGAAATCTGATTGGCCCCGACGGTCCATTCCCCTGCACGTTTAAAACCCTCGGGGACGGTTTCCGGAACCTCGCGAACCGTGTAGCCGGCACGGTCGTATGGGACGGCTCCGTGGACACCGGCGGGTCGCTTACCTGTGCCGAACCATGCTTCGGGCTGGTCTTTGGTGGAGGCAAAGCCATAGATGTTTGTGGTCAGTGTGCCAACAACCTGCTGAGAGCTGTTGCTGACAACCTCAAAGACAACACCACCCGCCGGCTGCTCCAGGCCGGATTGGTCGCTATTGCCGTAATCCTTGAATTTGGAAATCTCAAGGTCAAACGCAATGGGGATATCGGAAACGCGAGATTCGATCTCGACCACGCCTGAATCGCCGAGCTGGTCGGCTCCAACGGTATAGGTCCAGCTGTCGTTGGATGGCAGGTAGCCCTCGGGGGCTTTTGATTCGTAGATGGTAAAGGTTCCTAAGGGGACATCGGCGAGGGCGGCCCGACCGCTTTCGTCGGTCGTGAGGATTTGTGCCCATCCAGGGGTTGATTGCGACACACACGTGAACTCTGCTCCTGCGAGTGAAGATCCCACCTGGGGGCCGGCATTCGTCGCGGCATCGAGTTTTACGATACGCAGGTTGATGGTGCCGGGCTGTTCATCAATGGCGACCCGCCCGCCGTCATTCCCCGTGGTAAAGGCAATACGATCGTGGCGGGGGACATAGCCGGCCGGCGCCTTCGTTTCAACTAGGTAGTATGTCGTGTTGGGCAGAAGTGTTGCTTGCGCTCGACCGTTGCTGTCCATCTTGATGGTGCCGACACGCGCGCCGCTGGCGCTCTCAAAAATATCGAATGTTGCCCCGGTAAACTGATAGGTATTGTTTCCGCTGGTAATAACGGTGTTAGCAGACTGCTTTTGGAAGGAAACAGAGACCGCCGGCAGTACATAGAGCATGTCTTGACGTTTGCTGCCGCCCGATACGGCCCCTAGATAGCGTCGCGCGCGGTGCGGAGCGGCTTTGATGCTTCCTGATTTTGCGCTGTCGTGGAGCCACCGCGCAGCCGCCACGACTTCATTGTCGGCGGTAAAGTGTCCGCTCTTGGTTTTACCCTGAGCGGTCGTGTAGGAGTAGGTGCCGTCGACATGGGTAGTGCCGTTGAGCATCCATACGGCAAGCTGGGTGGCGGCGCGGGCGCGATCGGGTGAAAGATGGTAACCGCCAAACGACGTGGCGGTGGGATATCCGTGACAAACGATTGCCGCGAACTCGTCGTCGAGCCACACCCAGCCTTGATCAAAGTTGAGCCATGGGCCGCCCGGTTTGGTGGGGCCGGGGCGCTCCTGGTTCATGCAGTAGGCAATCGAGGTGTCTTGAGCTTCATACTTGCCGATGAAGAAGGGCCCACAATCATCGCTAATAGTGCGGAAGCCGAGCTGGTCGTAGCCATCGACGGCAAATGCGGCTCCCGGTGCCAGGCAGCCGAAAAGTAGGAAGAGGAGCAGGAGCAGCGGACCTGTTGCGATTGCGCTGTGGACAGAGTGCGTGGGTGCGTTGGACATGGCTGCTCCTTATCCCTCGTGCGCCGCACGGGGAGGCTGCGACGCGTAGGATGAGGCTACCCCCGAGGTTCATGCGGGTAAGTACCGGAGCCTGACCAAAAGCTTGCCCAATTCCTGACAAATTGAGCTCAAATACAACAATCAAGCAAAAGCGCAGGTAGAAGATAAGGAGAACAGGAGGTCAAAGGTCCTCATCTCCACAATTGACGCGATTTTCAAACGAATCTCCACAGCTAAAACAAGCATCGCCACTCTTGTATCGAACAAGACAACCGCGTTATACTATCCCCCACATATGCGGGCATCGCCAAGTGGTAAGGCATCAGCTTCCCAAGCTGACACTCGCGGGTTCGAGTCCCGTTGCCCGCTCCAGCTAGAAGCACAAGCACGGCACCATTACGGTGCCGTGCTTTTTTCAATAAAGCGCCGGGACTCGAACCCGACAGGGTGCGAGCGTAAAGCAAACGCGAAGCGTTTGTAGCGAGCAGGCGAAGGCGCCGACAGGCGCCTGAAGCCGGTGCGGATTTGCGAAGCAAATACGCGGATGTCCCGTTGCCCGCTCCATCGAGTGCGGGAGACATGGGGACGGCCAATTCAACAAAGTCTTCCCCCGCGGCTTCGTGAGGCTGAGGGGCTCGCCTGAAGCCGGTGCGGATTTGCGAAGCAAATACGCGGATGTCCCGTTGCCCGCTCCAATTCCAAAATGTTAGGTTAATGCCTGCTGCCCATACTTGCACCTGCGCACGGTACAATGGATGGGTTACGACCAACGTGCCAATAACCAAAAAGGAGCCGCTATGATCGATCGCTATACCCGCCCGGAGATGGGACACATCTTCTCCCTCGAGAACAAGTACGCCATTTGGCAGGAGATCGAGGTTCTGGCCTGCGAGGCCCAGGCGGAGCTCGGCAAGATCGGTATTTCCAAAGACGAGGCCCAGTGGATCCGCGACCATGCCAACTTTGAGAAGGCGAAGGTCGATGAGATCGAGGAAGTCACGCGCCACGACGTCATTGCCTTCCTGACCAACATGAAGGAATACATCGATGCCGATGTTCCCGAGGACGACCCCAAGCCCAGCCGCTGGGTTCACTATGGCATGACCAGCTCCGATCTGGGCGACACGGCCCTGTGCTACCAGCTCACCCAGGCCTGCGACCTGATCATCGAGGACGTCAAAAAACTCGGCGAGATCTGCAAGCGTCGCGCCTTTGAGGAGCGCAACACGCTCTGCGCCGGCCGTACTCATGGCATCCATGCCGAGCCGATGACCTTTGGCATGAAGTTTGGCTCTTGGGCCTGGGAGCTCAAGCGCGATCTGGACCGTCTTGAGGATGCCCGCAAGAACGTTGCCTTTGGTGCCATCTCGGGCGCTGTCGGCACGTACAGCTCCATCGAGCCGTTCGTCGAGGAGTACGTCTGCGAGCACCTGGGCCTGGTCCACGATCCTCTGTCCACGCAGGTCATCAGCCGCGATCACCATGCCTACCTTGCCGGCGTGCTTGCCACTACAGCGGCCACCTGTGAGCGCATCGCTACCGAGGTTCGCAATCTACAGAAGACCGATACGCTCGAGGCCGAGGAGCCGTTCCGTAAGGGCCAAAAGGGCAGCTCAGCCATGCCGCACAAGCGCAACCCCATCACCATGGAGAAAGTCTGCGGTCTGTCGCGCGTCGTGAAGTCCAACGCCCAGGTTGCCTTCGATAACGTCGCCCTGTGGCACGAGCGTGACATTTCGCACTCCTCTGCCGAGCGCGTCGCTCAGGCCGATAGCTTCATCGCCCTCGACCACATGTTCCAGTGCCTCATCCGCGTTATCGATGGCCTGCAGCTGTATCCCGCTCGCATGATGACCAACCTCAACAAGACACGCGGCCTCATCTTCTCCTCCAAGGTCCTGCTGGCCCTCGTCGATACGGGTATCACCCGCGAGGACGCGTACGCCATTGTGCAAGAGAACGCCATGGCCACCTGGCACGAGGTGCAGGATTGTGTCTCCGGCCCCACCTTTAAGGAACGTCTCGAGGCCGATCCGCGCTGCACCGTCAGCCAGGAGAAACTCGACGAGATCTTTGATCCGTGGGACTTCCTCACCCGCATCGACACGGTCTTTGATCGTCTGGAGCAGTTGAGCTTCGAGTAGGTTCGGGCATAACGTTAGCTTTTTAGGGCGCTTTGCTGGTAATGTGTGTTGCCGGCAAAGCGCCTCGTTGCATTTAGGGAAAGACGGGGATAATAGTCGTCTCGAATAACATTCTGAGAGGGGATCGCATGATTTCGTTTGATTACAAGCCTCAGGGCGTGTGTGCTCGCAATATTCACCTTGACCTTTCCGATGACGGCAACAAGGTGATGGGCGTTGAGTTTACCGGCGGCTGCGACGGCAATCTCAAGGCTATCTCCAAGCTGGTCGAGGGCGCTCCTGCCGATCGCGTAATCGAGGTTCTCGCCGGTAATACCTGCGGTATGAAAAAGACCTCCTGCGCCGACCAGCTTACACGCGCTATCGAGGCCGCTCGCGCCGAGATCGCCTAATGGGTATCGCCGATCACATCAAGAACGGAATATCGCGTCGCGGCTTTGTGCTCGGTGGGGTTGCTGCGGGCGCTGCCACGGTGCTTGCCGGATGCTCGAAAAAAACGGGTACCAGCGATGATGCCGCCGGCGAGCCGCAGGTTATCAAGGATGATTCCAAAATCATCTCGATTACGGATGAGTACGAGGCAGTCGACATCGATCTTGAGCCGGCGGCGTCGTGGACGCTGCCTCTGGGTACGCTGCTGTACTACTGCGACGGCGATTACGCCGCGGCGATGATGGCGCCCGCATCGGCATTGCACGCCAACACACTCGGTGTGCTCAACCTGGGCGATGGCTCGCTTACCACATTAATCGAGGATCCTATCGAGGGCACGGGATACGCATTCTACGATGTCCGTGCCGGCGACGGCGTATTCGCGTGGGTTGAGATGAACTTTGCCAATTCATCGTGGAAGCTCTACGCTCAAAATCTGTCGGGCGCTTCGCTCTCTGGCGACGTGGTTGAGCTCGATCGAGGTGGCAAGGACTATGATCCGCCCCTGTTCACGGCGTTCGGGTCATCGGTCATCTGGTATAAAATGCCTTCGGCAGGCGGCAATAAAACGAGTAGTGATTCGTTTTGCTATCGTCGCTCGCTTGATGAATCCAAGGCCGAGGTAATTTGGAAATCGACGGGCCGCTTTGCATCGGCCCCGCGCGCGAGCGACGGCATTTTGACCATCTCGCCGCGTGTCCGCAACGACGAGGGCGTCTACTACGGCATAACGGCAATCGATCTGACCGACGGCAACAACACCAAACGTGCCCAGCTAGTTCTTCCCTCGTCAGTCTCGCCTTTCGAGGCCGTATATATGGGCGATACCTTCGTGTTTTCTATCGAGGCGGCCTATAGTGGCGTGGGCAGCCTGGGCAACATGGGCACGTATATCGGTAATGAGGGAGGGCCGTATCTCTTCCTGTCCCGCGAGCCGCTTGCATGTGCGGCTGGCAAGAAGAATAAATACCTTGTTAAGGTACAGGCGTCGCATTTCCTGATCGACACCTCTGCCAAGACCTATGGCTCGCTGCTGTCGCCCGACCGCGCTTTGGAGTATGGCGATTATCCAGCTACGGCGGGAAAGTCGGACTCATTCCTTACGTACGCCACGGTGCGCAACAGCCAGGGTATACCAGAGACAGTCACTGCACGCCTATTCTCTCTTTAAGCTTAGAGGGGTTAAAAAGGCGCCAACAGGGGAATAAACGCGTTGTAATTGTGAGTACCGCCCGCCGAGCTGCCGCGTCATAGCGGCATCTGGCGGGCTCAGGTGCGTTAAAATGGGCTTGTTCTTAGCTAATTGAGACAGGGGGGCCGTGTTATGGCTTCAGATGCAAAAAAGATTCTGCTGGTCGAGGATGAGAAGGCAATCCGTGACGCCGTCGCTGCCTATCTCGAGCGCGAAGGCTACTGGGTTGTGGGCGTCGGCGACGGCCAGTCCGCGATCGAGGAGTTCGAGAAGCATCAGTTCGACCTGGTCGTGCTCGACCTTATGCTCCCCAAGATCCCCGGCGAGCGCGTTTGCCGCACCATTCGCGATACCTCGGATGTCCCCATCATCATGCTGACGGCTAAGGGCGAGATCGAGGACCGTATTATCGGTCTTGAGCTCGGCGCCGACGACTATCTGATTAAGCCGTTCTCGCCGCGCGAGCTCGTCGCCCGCGTTCGCGCTCTGTTCCGCCGTGCCCATCAGGCCGACGAGCCCGCCGTCGAGGTACTCGACTTCGGCGATCTGGTCATCGATATCTCGGGCCACAAGATCTTGGTCGAGGGCAAGGAAGTCGATCTGACGGCTTCCGAGTTCAAGCTGCTCACCACGCTTGCCCGCCATCCCGGCCGTGTGTATAACCGCATGGAGCTGGTCGAGAAAGTGCTCGGGTATGACTTTGAGGGCTATGAGCGCACTATCGATAGCCACGTGAAGAATCTTCGCGCCAAGCTGGGCGATGATCCCAAGAAGCCCAAGTGGCTCTACACCGTCCATGGTGTCGGCTATCGCTTCGAGGCTCCGGCCAAGACCGATAAGTCGGACGAGAAATAGGGAAATCACATATGACACCTGCGCGCTTTGAAATCGGACAAAAGCACAAGCAGGAGAGCGAGGCGGGTTCCAAGGCTAGTTGGAACACGCCTCGCTCCGATTCACGGCCAACGATGAGCTATCCCTCGCGCATGGCACTTGCTTTTGCTCTGACATCGCTCATGACAGTATTGGTGCTGGTGGGCGTTGTCTCTGTTGTGTGGGGCACGGTCTTTTCGGATTACACACGCTCCAATATCGTCGAAATCGCAAATTCCGCTGCCGAGAAGTTGGCAACCTCATATGAGGAAAACGGCTCTTGGACCGCGGGAGAACTGCGCACGGTCGCAACGTCGAGTTTGGTTTCCGACGATCTGGGCATGCAGGTCGTCAATAAAAAGGGCGTGATCGTTTATGACGATTCCTGGCCCTCGGCAAGCGCCACCGCCGATGTACGCGAAAACCAGGCTACGACCGACGACACGAGCGGCAAGAGGGCATCGCATAGCCCGGTCTCGTCTGCTCCAACCGACTCCGATAGCGTTGCTAACGTCGAGATTGTAACGTCTTCCGGCGAGCATGTCGGACAGGTAAAGCTGTGGGCCATCGGCTCCGACGCTCTGCTCACCAAGGCGGACTCTGCGTTTAGGGAGAAGACCTTTAACGCCATGGCCCTCGCCGCGGTTGTTGCAATCTGCATTTCGGTCGTTATCGGATCGCTCGTGTCGCGCATGCTCACCAAGCCGATTCATCGCATCACCAGTACCGCAAAGCAAATCCGTGACGGCGACCTGTCGGCTCGCACGGGACTGCGCGGTGATGACGAGATCGATCAGCTGGGTGAGACCTTCGATGAGATGGCCACTTCGCTCGAGAAGGATATGAAACACGAGAAGCGCCTGACCTCAGACGTTGCACACGAGCTTCGCACGCCGCTTATGGCCATGCTCGCAACGGTCGAGGCCATGCAGGATGGCGTGTATCCCACCGACGATGAGCATTTGGAAACCGTTGCTTCCGAGACGCGTCGCCTGGCTCGTCTGGTGCAGCAGATGCTCGACCTGTCGCGCATGGAAAACAGCACGGCTCCGCTCAACCTTGAGCCGGTGGACATGGTTCCTTTCGTGCGTTCCATCGTTAATGCCCAGGAGCGCCTGTTTGTCGACCGCGATCTGCGCCTGCGTTTTGCGGACGAGACCCAGGGTCACGACGATGTCGTCGAGGCCGATCCCGACATGATCACGCAATGTGTTATCAACCTCATGAGCAACGCCATGCGCTACACCCCCGAGGGCGGTTGGGTCGTGGTGTCGGTGCTCAGTGACCGCAAGCACGTCAGCATTGCCGTTTCTGATACCGGCATCGGTATTGCCAAGGACGATTTGTCGCGCATCTTCGGGCGGTTTTGGCGCGCCGATGCCAGCCGCGCCCGCGAAGCTGGCGGCCTGGGCGTTGGCCTCGCCGTGACCAAGCAGATCGTCGAGCGTCACCATGGCTACATATCCGTGGAGTCGGAGCTTGGAAAGGGTACGACTTTTACAATTCATCTGCCCCGCGAGCACACGGCAGACGCGGCATCTACTACAATGGAGCACTAGCTTTTCGTTATTCGGTGAAGGAGGGGCCGCGTCCCTGCCGCTCCGAGTTTGCGAAAACATGCGGGAAAGAACCCGCATTTCTGTCGTATTTAGGTAAGGAGTGACTCACGTGACAACGATGGAGCGTCGTCCGGATTCCCGTGGCAAGGTTCGTGATATTTACGATGCCGGTGAAAACCTGCTGATGGTCGCCACCGACCGCATTTCTGCGTTTGACTTCATTCTTCCCGACGAGATTCCGTTTAAGGGAGAGGTACTCAATCGCATCTCGGCATTCTGGTTCGATAAGTTTGCCGACATCGTCCCCAACCATCTCGTTTCCATCGACCCGGCGGATTTCCCCGAGGAGTTTGCTGAGTATCGTGACTACCTCGCTGGCCGCGCCATGCTGGTTAAGAAGGCCCAGACGATTCCTATCGAGTGCATCGTCCGCGGCTATCTGACCGGTTCGGGCAAGAAGACCTACGACGAGAACGGCACCGTCTGCGGCATCCAGCTGCCTGAGGGCCTGACCGAGGCTTCCAAGCTTCCCGAGCCGCTGTTCACGCCGTCCACGAAGGCCGAGATCGGTGACCACGACGAGAACATCTCGTTCGAGCGTTGCTGCGAGATCGTGGGCGAGGATATCGCCACGCAGATTCGTGACCTTTCCCTCAAGATCTACAAGGCTGCCGCCGAGTACGCCGCGACCCGTGGCATCATCATTGCCGACACCAAGTTCGAGTTTGGTGTTATTGATGGCAAGGTCACGCTGATCGACGAGTGTCTCACGCCCGACTCCAGCCGTTTCTGGCCTGCTGCCAGCTACGAGGAGGGCAAGATCCAGCCTAGCTACGACAAGCAATTCGTCCGCAATTGGCTCAAGGCCAACTGGGATATGACGGGGGAGACCCCGCACCTGCCCGCCGAGGTCATCGATGGCACGTCCGAGCGCTATCGCGAGGCCTTCCAGATCATCACGGGCTCCCAGTTCACAAGCATGAAGGAGAACGCATAAGTGAGTACCCGTAGCGCCACGAACAAGCGCACGCAATCCCACGAAGTTACCGGGGTTGCGCGCAAGTCTGCCGCATCTGCTAAGCCCGCCCGCCAAGCAGCGAGCTCCGTTCGCGTCGTGCCGGCTTCGTCTAAGGCACGCCGCAAAGAGCTCGAGAAGGGCGAGAACCTCGAGGGCCTCTCTAAAGAGGAGAAGCGCGCCCGCAAGGCTAAGCAGCGCGCCAAGGAGGACCGCATCTATACGGTGTCGAATATCCTCCTCAAGCAGGACGAGGACTACACCAAGCGCCGTCGCATCTGGTGGATTGTGCTCGCCATTGGCATGGTGCTCGTCGTGGCAATTTGGGCCTCGCTGTACTTCGCTCCCGCTGGCATGGTGTCCAGCCCTGTCCAGATGGTCGGCATTGTTTTGTCCTACGTCATCATTTTGGGCGACTTTATCTATGACTTCGCTCGTATTCGTCCCTTGCGCAACATGTACCGCGCGCAGGCCGAGGGCATGTCCGAGAACAAGCTCAATGCTCTTATTGAGCGCGCGGCTGCCGAGGAGGACAAGAAGGACTCCAAGAAGAAGTAGCGTTTGCATACATACTTATCGCTAAGATATAAGGCGCGTCGTTTTTGCGGCGCGCCTTTTTACTGTTCTATAGATAGATGGAGTGGCACATGATTCGAGCTGCCCTGACGGTCGAAGAGGCTCTGGAGGGCATGAAGGCCCTGGAGCCCAAGATTAAAAACTACGCGCGCCTGGTCGTCCGCAAGGGCGTAAACGTCAAGCCCGGCCAGGAGGTCGTCGTTCAGTCTCCGGTCGAGTGCGCGCCGTTTGCGCGCGTGGTGGTCGCGGAGGCCTATGCTGCCGGCGCCGGCCACGTGACGGTCATTTGGGCCGATGATGCCGTGACGAGGCTCACGTACGAGCATGTCGAGAAAAGCTATTTTGAGCAGACGCCCGAGTGGAAGCGCATGCAGCTGGATTCCTTGGCCCAGGATGGTGCCTGCTTTGTCTTTATCGAGGGTGCGGATCCTGCGGCCCTCAAGGGTATCGATCCCGCCAAGCCCGCTGCAGCCTCTAAGGCAAGGAACACGCAGTGCAAGGTCTTCCGCCGTGGACTGGATTACAACATCAATCCGTGGTGTATCGCCGGCGCTCCGGTCGTGGCTTGGGCGCGCGAGGTGTTCCCGGGAGACGCCGATGAGGTTGCAATCTATAAGCTGTGGAATGCGATTCTGCACACCGCTCGTGCCGATGGCCAGGACCCGGAGAGCGACTGGGAGCTTCATGACGCGGCATTCGAAAAGAACCTGCGTTTCCTGAACGACAATCGTTTTGACCGCCTACATTACACCGCAGCAAATGGAACCGATCTGACGATTGGCATGACGAAGGGTCACGAGTGGGCCGGCGGCAAGGGTAAGACGCCCGATGGACACCCCTTCTTCCCCAACATCCCCACCGAGGAGGTCTTCACCTCGCCTGATCGTATGCGTGCCGACGGTATCGTGTACTCGGCCATGCCACTCATTCACCACGGTAACAAGGTTGACGATTTTTGGATTAAGTTCGAGGCCGGCCGCGTAGTGGACTACGATGCCCGTGTGGGCAAGGCGACGCTTGCGAGCATTATTGACACCGATGAAGGTGCCGCTCATCTGGGCGAGGTCGCGCTCATTTCCAAGAACACTCCGATCCGCGAAAGCGGCGTTCTGTTCTATGACACTCTCTATGACGAGAACGCCAGCTGCCATCTTGCGCTGGGCGTCGGCTTCCCCGAGTGCATCGAGGGTGGGTACGACATGTCCAAGGAAGAGCTCCTGGAGCATGGCGTTAACGTCTCGAGCACGCACGTTGATTTTATGATCGGCACGGACGACATCGATATTACGGGCATTACGCCTGATGGACGTGAAGTTGTGATTTTCCAGAACGGCCAATGGAGTTGGGAATAGTCCCAGACCGTGGTACAATGCCACCCGCGGGCCGTTAGCTCAGCTGGCAGAGCAGGGGACTTTTAATCCCAAGGTCCAGGGTTCGAACCCCTGACGGCCCACCATAGAATAGAAAAGCGACTGGCGGATGCCGGCCGCTTTTTTGTTGCCGCGGCACGGGTTCGAACCCGAAAGGGCGCGGAGCTGAGGAAACGCGTGAGCGTTTGCCAGCGCAGCGCGCAAGGCGCGAAAGCGCCGCAGCGGCCGCCTGCGAAGCAGGCTGAACCCCTGACGGCCCACCCAAAGATTGTTGAGACGGTCAACTTCGGTTGGCCGTCTTTTTTGTTGCCGGTGCACGGGTTCGAACCCGTATCTATCTATATATAAGAACGCTTGGCGAACAAAACCCGCCTTTTACCGATGGGAAACAAATAGCTGATGCCTTTGGGGTAAAGTAGCGCTCCAGAGATGACCGATGTCTCAATACTCATAAAACAGCTGGTCATCGCCAATATCAGAAGCCAATGCTTCAGTTTTAACCCCAGTGATGCGACTGAGGGACCTATTCATTTGTGAACAAAATATGGAGTGCGTTATTCCCGCTCCCGGCGCCCCTCCGGTCTGGCAATATATCTCCTTGCCGCGCGGCCCGGTCGGACCGGATGAGCCGCGGGGCGTGCACCTTGAGAACCGGATACTGCGAGGATGGACA
>NZ_JAHPYF010000017.1 GCF_019041915.1 Collinsella sp. MSK.8.10
GCGAGGCTCGAGAGCGTCACCACTTACATCCAGAGGGGCAAGTCGCCGAAGTATTCGACCGTCGAGAAATACCCCGTGATCGCCCAAAAGTGCAACCAATGGAGCGGATTCTCCGTGGAAAAGGCGAGGTTCATCGACCCAGCCACCGTATCCAAGTACGCGGATGAGCGGATTCTGAAGGATGGTGACCTTCTCTGGAACTCGACCGGCCTCGGCACGTTGGGCAGGATGGCGGTCTATGACTCGGCGAAAAACAGATACGGCTGGGCCGTCGCCGACAGCCACGTGACGGTGATCAGGACGCGGGAAGATTGGCTTGATCACCGGTTTGCCTTCGCCTATTTCGCGGGGCCGTCAGTCCAGTCTGAAATTGAAGACCAGGCAAGCGGCAGCACGAAGCAGAAAGAGCTTGCGCAGGAGACGGTCAGAAACTACCTAATCCCAGTTCCGCCCCTCGCCGAGCAGCGTCGCATCGTTTATGAAGTTGACTGGCTTTTCAAAATACTTGTCTAACTGTTTTCATGACCTCGTCGAAAGGAAGATGTCATGAGAATGTTTGTACAATACTTGCAGGAAAAGGGTTATGCGGAAAACACTGTTGATTCTTATTCCTTTGCAATATGCCAGCTTATCGATAAAACTCAGTCTCTAACAAACCAGTCACTTCTTGCGCACAAAGAGTGGCTGGTTTCTTCATTCGCTCCGAAAACGGTTAACAACCGCATCGGCGCAATTAACACCTACCTTGATTTCATCGCTTTCGATGGAATCCGACTCAAAGGAGTGCGAATTCAACAGAAGCCGTTTCTCGACAATGTCATCAGCAATGAACAATACATGCAGTTAATCAGCGGCCTGAAGCAAGACGGTGATTGGTTTTGGTATTTCATCGTTCGCTTTCTTGGTTGTACGGGTGCGAGAGTAAGTGAGTTAAGACAGTTCAAAGTAGAACACGTTACCGCTGGATATATGGACATTGTTTCAAAAGGCCAGAAGCTCAGGAGAATTTGGATACCTGACTCTTTGCGTGAAGAAAGTCTTACATGGAAAGCCAAGCCAATGAATGGCCTTCTATTTCCAGGCAAAAACGACAACGCGATTACTTCGCGCGGCATATCCGTAGGGTTGAAGCGTGCCGCACTGCGCTATGGCGTCGACCAAGACGTCGTATACCCGCATTCATTTCGGCACTTGTTCGCAAAAAACTTTATCAACCGCAACCCAGATATTTCACTGCTTGCTGATCTTATGGGACACGAAAGCATTGAGACAACGCGAATCTATCTGCGGCGCACTGCCGATGAACAGCGCGCCGCGGTTGATGAAGCAGTCAATTGGTAAGAGCAAATACTTCGGTGACTCTAGAAACAATTCGTTTCTGCTCGCTGGCCGGGGGAACAGGAACTAGAGCGCGATACAGCCTGTTGTCATTGATTGCCGGATAGGCAACCCCCTTCGCGTTCTCATTGGCATTTGCATAAGAGTCAAAGCTAGGAGAAACCAAAAAGTAGAGAAGAAAACTAGGAAGGAATCCGTCAAGACATGAAAGGACAGCAAACCCAGTACTTGCGATGGGCTTAATATTAAAATCCTTATCTACGATACAGGCATTATGCAAATAAGGGCGGACGGTCGCATAGAGCACATCATTCTTTGCGACTAGCTTTCTTGCTCGTGAGGGCGCGTCAGCTGCATTTATAACAGTTTCTTGTCCGAGCTTTTGGTTCACATTGTCAATCGACGAGATGTCGATATAGGCAAAACGCGCCTCAGGCCTCTTCTGCCCGCGATTCAAGACAAGAGACCCTAAACGACG
>NZ_JAHPYF010000018.1 GCF_019041915.1 Collinsella sp. MSK.8.10
ACCGGATGAGCCGCGGGGCGTGCACCTTGAGAACCGGATACTGCGAGGATGGACACACAAGCTGTGTCGCATCCGGGCAGACATCGAACCATTTGAAATGGTCTAACTTGGATTTGTTTTTCGCAAGGCCGCCGAGAGGCGGCCCCGAGAAATTCCTTTTCCTATACTAAAACCATATGAATCGAACGGAACCGATCAGCGATGAACTGAGAGGACCGGACGGGCTCGAAGCCCATATATTTTGGACGGAGAGTTCGATCCTGGCTCAGGATGAACGCTGGCGGCGCGCCTAACACATGCAAGTCGAACGGCACCTATCTTCGGATAGAAGCGAGTGGCGAACGGCTGAGTAACACGTGGAGAACCTGCCCCCTCCCCCGGGATAGCCGCCCGAAAGGACGGGTAATACCGGATACCCCGGGGTGCCGCATGGCACCCCGGCTAAAGCCCCGACGGGAGGGGATGGCTCCGCGGCCCATCAGGTAGACGGCGGGGTGACGGCCCACCGTGCCGACAACGGGTAGCCGGGTTGAGAGACCGACCGGCCAGATTGGGACTGAGACACGGCCCAGACTCCTACGGGAGGCAGCAGTGGGGAATCTTGCGCAATGGGGGGAACCCTGACGCAGCGACGCCGCGTGCGGGACGGAGGCCTTCGGGTCGTAAACCGCTTTCAGCAGGGAAGAGTCAAGACTGTACCTGCAGAAGAAGCCCCGGCTAACTACGTGCCAGCAGCCGCGGTAATACGTAGGGGGCGAGCGTTATCCGGATTCATTGGGCGTAAAGCGCGCGTAGGCGGCCCGGCAGGCCGGGGGTCGAAGCGGGGGGCTCAACCCCCCGAAGCCCCCGGAACCTCCGCGGCTTGGGTCCGGTAGGGGAGGGTGGAACACCCGGTGTAGCGGTGGAATGCGCAGATATCGGGTGGAACACCGGTGGCGAAGGCGGCCCTCTGGGCCGAGACCGACGCTGAGGCGCGAAAGCTGGGGGAGCGAACAGGATTAGATACCCTGGTAGTCCCAGCCGTAAACGATGGACGCTAGGTGTGGGGGGACGATCCCCCCGTGCCGCAGCCAACGCATTAAGCGTCCCGCCTGGGGAGTACGGCCGCAAGGCTAAAACTCAAAGGAATTGACGGGGGCCCGCACAAGCAGCGGAGCATGTGGCTTAATTCGAAGCAACGCGAAGAACCTTACCAGGGCTTGACATATGGGTGAAGCGGGGGAGACCCCGTGGCCGAGAGGAGCCCATACAGGTGGTGCATGGCTGTCGTCAGCTCGTGTCGTGAGATGTTGGGTTAAGTCCCGCAACGAGCGCAACCCCCGCCGCGTGTTGCCATCGGGTGATGCCGGGAACCCACGCGGGACCGCCGCCGTCAAGGCGGAGGAGGGCGGGGACGACGTCAAGTCATCATGCCCCTTATGCCCTGGGCTGCACACGTGCTACAATGGCCGGTACAGAGGGATGCCACCCCGCGAGGGGGAGCGGATCCCGGAAAGCCGGCCCCAGTTCGGATTGGGGGCTGCAACCCGCCCCCATGAAGTCGGAGTTGCTAGTAATCGCGGATCAGCATGCCGCGGTGAATGCGTTCCCGGGCCTTGTACACACCGCCCGTCACACCACCCGAGTCGTCTGCACCCGAAGTCGCCGGCCCAACCGAGAGGGGGGAGGCGCCGAAGGTGTGGAGGGTGAGGGGGGTGAAGTCGTAACAAGGTAGCCGTACCGGAAGGTGCGGCTGGATCACCTCCTTTCTAGGGAGATACATTCTTAGAGAGACA
>NZ_JAHPYF010000019.1 GCF_019041915.1 Collinsella sp. MSK.8.10
GCTCCTATTTGGCAAGGTGTTTTTTAGAATCCATTTTGCGCTCGGCCTCGAAGGCCTGCCTGTCCCAATCGAGCGGAAGTCCGGCCTCGACCCATGCCTCGTAGGCCCTCCTTATGGGCTTGAGCTCCCTTTGGCCCCTCTCCAGCATCGAGATGTACTTCTCGCTGGTGCCCAGTATGGACGCCGCCCTCACCTGGCTGACCCTCGCCGCGCGCCTGGCCGCCACGAGCCCCGAGGCGTCCTCGGGCCTCCTGACCTCGTGCGGGCGCATCAGCGCCCGGTACGCCTCCCTGGCCACGTAGCGCTTGAGGCACCTCATGACCTCCCTGTCGCTCTTCCCCCGCCCCCTGGCCCTCTCGGCGTACTCGGCGGTCTCGGGGTCGCGCATGACCCTCTGCCTCGCGATCTCGTGCAGCGCGCTGTTCGCCTGCCGGTCGCCGCCCCTGTTGAGCCTGTGCCTCACGGTCTTGCCGCTCGAGGCGGGGATGGGGCAGGCGCCGCATATCGCCGCGAACGACGCCTCGGAGCGCAGCCTGCCCGGGTTGTCCCCGGCCGCGACCGCGAGCTTGGCCGCGCTCACGGGCCCGCACCCGTACATCGCCAGCAGCGCGGGGCAGTTCTCCTCCAGGGACGCCTCGATCGCGCGCTCCATGTCGAGCGCCGCGTCGCGCGCCGCCGCCCACAGGTCCGCCAGCGCGCCGAGCGCGGCGCCCAGCGCGCCCTCGGCGCGCACGGAGGGGAGCTCCTCCATCAGCCTCGGCCCTCCCATGCCGCGGAACCTCGACCTGAGCCCTTCCGGCGCGGTGGTGAACAGCGACCTCGCGGTGTTGATCGCCGAGGTCCGCGCCTTCACCGCCCCGGAGCGCGCCGCGAGCATGCAGCGCACCCCGTCGACCCACCCGTCCTGGCTCTTGGGGGTCCCGAGCCTTGAGCCGGACATCGCCGCGCGGGCGGCCCTCTCCGCGTCCGCCTCGTCGCACTTTCCCTGCCCCGGGCGCCTCCTCTGCGTCCCCGCCGGGGAGAGCGCCTCGCGCACGGGCATCCCCAGCGACGCGAGGTGCCTGGTGAGGCCCGCCCCGTAGGACGACGTCCCCTCCATCGCGACGCAGGCCGGCTCCCCGGCCGCGGCGATCGCCCCGGCGAGCGCCTCGTAGCCCGCCGCGTCGGCGGGGAACCGGCGGGACAGGACCTTGCGGCCCCTCCAGTCCAGGACGCACAGCCAGTGCGAGTCGGCGTGGGTGTCGACCCCGCAGAAGACCGGCCCGCGGGCGCCGGGTATCGATTCGTTTTGCATGTCTCGCTCCGTTCTTTCCGTGCTCGCCTGGACCGGGCAGACGGCACACTGACGGGGCGCGATAGAATGCGGTTGTTCGGGTCCGCGGTATCGCTCCATGCTCCTATTAGGTCATGCGGCGGTCTCGGCTCGCCGCGGCCCGCGCGGGACATGTCAGGAAACGAGGGCAGCCCCGTGGGCGCCAGCGGAATGTGGGGTCACCGCGCGGTCCGCATCTGATGGTGTCGACGTCAATGGTATACGGGTGCA
>NZ_JAHPYF010000020.1 GCF_019041915.1 Collinsella sp. MSK.8.10
TGTCCATCCTCGCAGTATCCGGTTCTCAAGGTGCACGCCCCGCGGCTGATCCGGTCCGACCGGGCCGCGCGGCAAGGAGATATATTGCCAGACCGGAGGGGCGCCGTGGGCGGGAATCGCGCACTCCATATTTTGTTCACAAATGAATTAACTGGGCTCCGAGTTGCTCAGAGTCACACACATGGTCATAAACCTCGGACAGACCGTATGACCTCGGAAATCTTGCTGTCCACTGTAGACATAGCATCTTTATACCCTCGTTGGTCTCCGCTAATTAACCCGTCATAAATTGAAGGACAACGTTAACAAACCTATAAAACGCCTGCGGGGGCTCTATCACTAATTAGATAGAGCCCCCGCAGGCGGAGTGAATTTGATTGAAACAATGCCCCTTAATTGATTTACCGGAAATAAGGAGCAAAAGATCCGTCCGGATAAACGTGGCGACAGAACCCTGGAGCCGACTGAGCGCCACCAGAAAGCGACATAAGCAAAAAGATCGGATCTACCTCACCGCGGACGACAACGATGCCTTCGACTAAAGCCAATCCGAACACACCTAAAACAGATAGTGTAAATGTCGGTTTATATAACGCAAAAAAAGGGGAGGCCGCGAGGCCTCCCCCTTCTCAGTTCAAGCGTACGGCTCGGTGCCGTCCACCGGTCAGCGGCGCCCTGGCCTCCCACGGGCTGACCC
>NZ_JAHPYF010000021.1 GCF_019041915.1 Collinsella sp. MSK.8.10
ATCCACGGGGAGACGATGACGCGGAACTCGTCGTCAAGGCCGGGGATCGCGAACTCGGCGGTGTCGATGATGTTGATGTCGGTGTCGCCGGTCACGCCGCGGGTCAGGAAGGCGCGGACGCGCTCGTCGAGCTTGCGGTTCTCGTCCTCGCCCATGAACAGGAACACGGGGACGCCGGGCTCCACGAGCTCGAGGGTGCCGTGGAAGAAGTCGGCCGAGGTGATGTAGCGGGTGCGCTTCCACTGCATCTCCTCCAGGATGCACATCGAGAACAGGATGGTCTCGCCCCACAGGGCGCCGGAGCCGATGAACATGGTGTAGGGGGCCAGGGCGTACTTCTTGGCGAGCTCCTCGGCGCGCGGCTCGAAGCGCTTGCGGATATCGAGCATGTCCTTCCAGATGTCCTTGGTCTGCTCGATAAACAGGTCAAACTTGGGGAAGCAGCCGCGGCGGTTGAGCAGGCGCAGGCCGAAGCAGTCGGCGAGGTAGTAGCCC
>NZ_JAHPYF010000002.1 GCF_019041915.1 Collinsella sp. MSK.8.10
ACGTCGAACGCCTCGGAGCCGCGGCGGCCCTCCGACATGCCGTAGTTGATGAAGTGCCGCAGGACGGCTGAGTCGTCGACCACAGTCACGCCGCCGTAGGTCGACTTAGTGAAGGCCTTCTCGACGTCGCGGTTGCGGGAGAGGTAGAACTCGGGGTCGTAGACGGGAGCGTAGTCCACGCCGCCTGCCTTGGTTGCGGCGCCCTTGAGCTTCGAGCAGCCGGTGGCGTGGCGCCCCTCCTTCTTGCCGTACATAAGGTAGTGCGAGTAGTAGCTGGCGAGGTCGGTGCCAAAGGCGGCGCGGAGATCGGGGTACTCATTGTAGTAGCTCTGCACGTCGAACGCCTCGGAGCCGCGGCGGCCCTCCGACATGCCGTAGTTGATGAAGTGATCCAGGGCCTTATCTTTGCTTCCGTTTGCCCATTCGTTAACATCTGGATACTTATTGAGATAGTAGTCGGCATCGAAAACAGACGAATAATCAAGCCAAGAGGATTTGGGGAACTGCGCGATGATGGCATCCGCATCAGCTTCTCCAAGACGTTTGCACCCGGCATCACTAAAGTACTTGTTCGCATCGCCCCAATTGGAGATAAATCCGTGTTCAATCAAAATACCGGGGATTCCAGCTTCACGAGCACAACGAATAACGGCGAATTCGTCGCCTACCTGCATCTGAAAGACACCACGGTTTGTAAGTCCGAGAGCAACAAGATTGTTCTGAACCTTCTGGGCCAGTTCGTACGAAACCTGGGTATAGTCAGCCCCGTTCACGGTAGGCGAATATACCTCGGCACCATGAGCTGCGGACGAACCCGAATTGATATGGAAACTGATATAGGCCTGAGCGCCCTGTTTGACGCAACGCTGAACGCGGTAAAGGAAGTCGTTGTTTCCGTAACTGCCCGACTGCTCACGAGCGAGAATTACCTTAAATCCGTAATTCTCAAGCTTGGTCTTACACGCGCTAACAATCTTCCAAGTTAAGTCGGCTTCGCTCTTCCCATTGCCCTGAGCGCCAGAATCGGATCCACCGTGACCGGCATCAAGTGCAATCACACGAACGTTTTTACGAGCTGAACGGGAATCGATGCTATAAGCCGCAATGCCGTCATCATCTTCAGAACCGGAAAGCGCCTCTTCAATAGAGAAAGCCTCGACAGGATTGCCGTTCTCATCGGCATAGTAGACCGACATATCATCGGAATTGTCAACGCGATCAGATGAAGAAGACGAACTGACTACGTCAAAGCTGTAATCCTCAGACGAGAGGTCCACTGAATAGACTGCGTTCGAATCCTTCACCTGATACGTAATACCGGTTAAAAAATACCGCGCTACCAACAAATCTTGTCCGAATGTAAAGCCCGCAGCATTCCCAGAGAAAGCCGAAGCTTCAACGGAGCGCTCTTCGCCAAAATTGCTGACGAATGATAGGGACGCAGAGGTCAAAACATCAGAATCAGATGCAGTTGCGAACGCCGCCTCTTGCATAGCACCCAAAGAAAGAGAGGGCTGCGCAATGTACAAGTATTGGAAAGAGGCATCGACAGAAGAGGAATCGGGAGATTGGGCCGGCTGAGCGGCCGATTCGACTTCCGAATTACAAGAGTCGGCTTCGGCGGTCTCCTCAGTATCCTCACAAGAGTCGGATTCGGCGGTCTTCTCAGTATCCTCGGAAACGAAATCCGAAAGTGAAGAGGAGCTAGAGGTCTCGGCTTCATTATTTGAGAGCGAGGAAAACTCAAGTGCATAGGCCGACGAAACGGGAGCAAGGAAGGAAGAGGAAACCAGAACAGCGGTAACCAAATTAGCAACTGTGCAACGAACCTTTTTCATATATGCACTCCCAATAAATTACGTAAATCTAAATAGTAGACTTTAACCAAAACAAAATAGAGCTCAAGCAATTCTAACTGAATTACTTGACCTACTGTTAACCCAATTTCGCCCTTACACCATTATCGGAACCGAGCTGAGGAAGGCAGCGTAGGAGAAACGCGATTACGAATTTGTGCACAGCTTGGGACTTGGCCCAACAATGGCCTACCTTGGCAAAGAGACCCCTGCAATCTTGTCCCACAAAACATCAAACACCCTACCCGGATGCTTGAACAGCGCCCGATACAGAACCTGTCGAATCGCCTCGACGCAGGACGCGACAACATACACGCCGGTCACTACAAGCATTACGGACAGCAGCCCCCACGCTGGGTGGCAGTGGGAGAACACAAGCAAGTTCTTCCACAGCAGCTCCTGCATGTACGCGCTGTCCGTGGCAAGGTACACGCCAAACGACAACGTGGCCAAGTAATTGACAGCAGGCCAATGCGCAGGTTGAGCATTAAAGACAAACAAGCACACCGGAAGTGCGATCGCAAGCGACAAAAGGCTTCCAGGATTAGTCACCACCGATCCGTACACGCTGGAAGCGAAAGCGCTCAAAAGGAGCACGTCCTTTTGAGCCACAAAGTAGCAAACGTACACAGCAACGTACGAAAGAACGGGCAGCACCAAAACCCTCGGACCCGCCCCACCGCAATAATGCCACTTAAACCAACATGTCACGCACGCGATCACGACCGTCTGACCCGTCAGGGAGGAAACAAAGCCACCAATTGTCGAATACGGCACAACGGGCAAGACCCCATATAGCACGACCAGTAGCATACAGAGCTCGCCCAGCCGCCGGCTCGTCAACGCACGCAACCCGTCGAACAGATAGGGTGCCACAAGAATCAGCAGAATATACACCGTAGGAAACCACCACAGCGAGGCGAGCGGAGCAAAGACGGCAGCCATCAGCTCTCCAGCTTGCAGCCCATCCCCCGCATTAAACACGCCAAAGTACAGGACGAGCGGCACACTGTAAAAGAGCATCTGCCCCAGCAGGGTCCAAGCCCTTCGCAGCTGACCCTTAAGTGTCAGTTGCGCGTCGGCCAGATACCACACCGTAATGATAAAAAACACGGCAACGGCAATACGCCCCGAAGGGTACAACACGCCGTGCAGTACCATGCGTGCAACGGTCCCGGGGAAAACGGAAATAGGCTCAGCATTATGAATCACGAAATGATGAGCCACTATGAACCACATCGAGATGATGCGCAGAAGCTCAACCTTTGAATTGCGCCCTTTTGAACGTCCCAAACTCTCCCCCATCAACCGTGCAACTTTTATGAGTCGCTAACGTATCCCGCATACCAACAATTTAGCCAATTACACCTGGAGGGCAAGTTGTGTCACGAAAAGTGGTGTAAGCCCCTCCAGGGCCGTTGTCGGCCGATATCCTACGCGACCTTACCGAGCTTGTCCATGAAGGCGGCCTTCAGCGCGGCAACGGTGGCGCCCCCGACGCGCTTGTGGCGGCACCACTCCGCGACGTTGCGCTCCAGGTGGACTGCTTCTGTCAAGGGCTAAACTGAACACCGGGGACTGCAGTGGAAACCCCGGACTGTGTTCCTACGCTACAGGACCTAGGCTTCTTCGGAACTGCATCGGGCTCATATAGCCCAGGTCGCTCTTGCGGCGCTTGTCGCGGTACCAGAACAGATAGGCGTCCGGCATCTCCATGAACTCCCCCATGCCAGCATCGTCCCAGCCCCTTCCGTGGAAGGACTCCACCTTCAGCCTGCCGAAGAAGCCCTCCGCCCTTGAATTGTCGGGTGAGCACCCCTTCCTCGTCATCGAGCGCACGATGCCGTGCCCATCGCAGATGGCGATCCAACCGGGCCACCGGTAATGGCTGCCGCGGTCGGAGTGCACCCAGTGGTGCTCACCATACGCAAGCTGCGAGCAGGCCCGCAGGAGCGATGAGTTGGCAAGCACCGCGTTCGGGGGCGTGCCGATGGACCAGCCGACGGGCATTCCGTTGAAGCAATTGATCGCCGGCGAGAGGTGCACTTGCCGGCGGGGATGCGGAATTCCGTGATGCCTGTGACCCACAGCCCGTTTGGCTGGCCGCGAAGCGGTGTCTGCCCCTCTCGTCCAGGCAGGTGTTCCCAGGCGCCACGTAGACCTCGCCCACGTACGGGCTGTACCTGCGCCTCCTCCGCGGCGCGCAGGCGACCAGCCCCTTTGAATTGCCCATGGAAGGAGAAGACCTATGGGCATCAACTGGAGGGTCCGCACGAAGCCGCTGGCGTTCTGGCTGGGCATCGCGGGCGCGGCGGCGACACCGGTGCTCGCGTACCTGGGACTCGGCTACGAGGCCATTCCACGCGCATGGGCGGCCCGCGGCGCGACCGACCCAGCTCGGCACCCGGAGCGAACGCAAGTTCGGCGCGGGCGGCCCCCGACGGGCGAGCACGTGGCAGTGGTTGCTCCGCTGTAATGGGCATAATAATGAACGGTTGGCCTGCGTCCCGTGGCGGTTGCTGCAAAGGCTCCGCTTGGGAACAGATGCAATATTGCGTCCGCACCTTCTGTTAGAATTGTTCACTAGTGTTTTATGCTGCGGTTTTCTGATCCGCCGGCATGGGCTAAGGGGTGTTTTTTGGCTGTACAGGGTAAATCAAAGGAGCGCGTTCAGGACGTTGGCGAGGTCTTCACCAACGAGTGCGAGGTGAACGCCATGCTTGACATGGTGAAATCCGAGACGGAGCGCATCGACTCCCGGTTCCTGGAGCCGCCGTACGACAACGGCAACTTCCTCGCTGAGGTGCTGCGACGCAAGCTTTCCGTGGTGGCCTCGCGCTACCGCAAGAGCGCGACCGACTGCATACACGGTGCCGTCGCGGCGAGAAAGGCTGGCGCAGAGAAGCCGAAAACCGCGGCCGACAGCGGCGCGGCCGGCGTCGAACAAGGCCCAGTTGAACGCACTGGGAGCCGGGTGCAAGGTGCGCCACAAGGCATGGGGCGCCGGCACCGTGACGAGGATAGACGGCGGCTCGATCTACGTGAGCATCGGGGGCAAGGAGCGGATGTTTCAGTTCCCGGGCGCGTTCGAGCAGGAGTTCTTGAGTTTATTGGGAGCATGCATGTCTGACAACGCAATAAACATACCGGGCAACGTGTCCTCCGATATGCAGAAAGAATCCTCCAAACCCCTTTTTACCTTGCAGAGGGGTGCAACAAGGCGTGAGGTAAACGCGGTAGAAGCCAGACATTTTGTTCAAGGCATTCTTTCCAGGTCGATTAACCTAGCCACGCTTATCGGCTCTGGCGCATCTACTCCGGCCATTCCCCTGATGGGTGAAACCTTCAGGAACTTGCGAGCGGACCTCAAGCTCAACGATCCCGATCTATCTATCCTTCTGGAAAGTCGGATAACTAAAATTGCCTGTCGAGATAACGAAGACCCTGCGAAGTACTCGAACATAGAGAACCTCCTCTCGTGGCTGAGTCAGCGCATCGAGGGCTCTCTAGATAGCGCCGATGACGACAAGAGGGTTTCCGATGCAGTTCGCAAGGCCTTTCTCGAGTCCGTCGACATCAAATACAGCGCGGAGCACTCCGACGTCCTTGATAGCTATCGTAAGTTTGTTCAGGGACTTGGCGTATCGCGACAGATCCTTGCGCGCGGTGGTCAAGCTGCCTTCGACGTCGTTAATCTCTTCACAACAAACTACGACCTATTTCATGAGATGGCCCTTGAATCGAGCGGCTACGCCTATGTGGACGGGTTCTCGAACGGGCTGATACCCACATTCAACCCGCGGGAATACCATCGCAGGCCGATTGACCTCGACGAGAGATTCAGGGATCACTACGAACCGGTGAACCCCTTCTTTCGCCTTTACAAGATGCACGGGTCCATCAACTGGAGGATTTATGACGGAAACGTCGTAAGGGTCCCCAGGTTTCCCGACATCACCGACGAGTACCAAGGCGACAGACAACTTATCGCCCCGATGACTTCCAAATACGCCTTGACCCAGGGCTCCCCCTATAGCGATATGTTCCGCGAGTTCGTAAATGCCCTCGCCGTCCCCAACACAGTCCTTCTGACTTGTGGATTCAGCTTCGCGGACTCTCACATATCAAACCTTATCAGCCAGGCTCTTGCGAGGCCCGATTTCACGCTCCTCGCCTTTATCGGCAACCCGGCAGAAGCAGATGTCGGTTCCCCTACACGTGTGTTCTACGATAAGGCAGGTGGCGCGAACACCTATTTCGTATATCCAAGTGAAAGGGAACTGGACCGCAAGCGCCCGCTATACTTCTCGGAATTTGCTGACTTTATCGGGCCCGAGATCACCTTCGGAGACGATGTGGCATCTGGATCTTTGGGGCTTGGTGACAAGAATGACTAATGAGGTTCCCAATCCGGGTTGGCTCATCGGCACCATCTGCTATATGGATCAGGAGAAGATAAGACTACGCGCATCACGTTCCGACTTTTCAGACCGGATGCTCGATGGCGAGCCAAGGCATCTAAACGGGCTCAATCAATATCTCTTTTCCTATCTCTCTATCTCGACAAAGATCATTTTTCGCGTGACTTCCGTAGAAGAGGCCGAGAGGCCGTATTCCGACCAGCCTTCGTCGAGGTTTAGCACGAGCTATATCTTCACCGCCGTCCCCATTGGAGAGATTGAAGGATCTTCCTACGTGCCCGGCGTAGTAGACCTCCCCATGGTCGGCTCCAATGTCTATGCCTGCGATGAATCAATCCTCAAGAGGGTCTTTTGCGTGCGGGAAGGAGTCGAGATTGGGTCCCTCGCTGGGTACGATTCAGTAAGACCCACTTTTGATATCGATTCCCTGTTCTCTGGTCATCTCGCTATTCTCGGTAATACCGGCTCGGGAAAGTCCTCAACCGCGCGGCTCCTGCTTGATAGGGCGGCATCGCTCTTAGATGCCGAGGACGCGCTCGATGCAGAGCCCCGATTCTTCGTCTTCGATCTGCACGGCGATTATGACTTTCTCACGCGCGGCGGTTACGGCTGCACGAGACGAATCGGCGCTGATGAGTACCACCTCGCGCCCGGAGAGTTGTCGATGGATGACTGGTCAGCTATTCTCGACCCCTCGCGACGCATCCAGAAACCTCTGTTTGAGAGGGCCGTGAGATACTCCCACCTCAACGAGGAGGGCAAGAAGAAGCTATTTGCTGCCTTTGCATATACCGCAATTCGGGACACGAGCATCGATAGCCACGCAGCGAGGAAGTTTCAGGTCTCAAAGTATTACCAGCCGATTGAGGGAGAACTTAACAAGATTCTCGAACGCGAGTCCGGACCCTTCTCTCGCCCTCAGACCGCTCATAACCTGTTAGTGTCTTTCAACCTGGAATACGGAAACATATCGAAAGATGTCGTCGAAGGGCTTGAGTCCCTTTTGAAGGAGTTCATCGAGGACGAATACATGTCCGATGGACTTCCCAATATCGAACGCATCTTATGTGAGTACGAAAAACCTAAAAGCGAGGTCTCAATCTCTGACGTCGTTGATGCGCTTGACTTCGTGTTCGACGAAGAAGAAGTGCGGGGCAACCGTCAGATAAGGTCGTATTCAGAGGGGCTGGTTACTCAGCTTAGAAACCTTAGGGAAAGGTATTCGCAAGACCTCTTCTCACTTGAGCGGGGCGAGTCAATTGCTGCCCTCTTAAACAAGGGGCATGGCATTCTTGTGCTAGACGTATCTCAGATAATCGACGAGTCAGGATTGAAGTTGTTTTCCCACTACGTTGCGCGCACCCTCTTTCAGGCTAGCCTAGATGCAGGAAGAGGCTCCTCGACACCCATCTATCTCATTTTTGACGAGGCGCATCGCTATATCAGGGATGCAGACCTGACAGACGACTCAGTGTTCAATCGAATTGCACGGGAGGGCCGTAAGTTTGGCATTTACCTTACCGCCATCAGCCAAATCCCCAGTGAGCTTTCCCGCGTCGTGCTCTCTCAGACGGGAACCTTCATAATCCACCGCATTCAGAACTCTTACGACCTCGATTACGTTCGCCGCAATATCCCTTCCATATCAAATGGCCAGGTCATGCGCCTTCCCGCATTCGCCCCGGGAACCGCGACCGCGCTGGGAAGCTCCATTACGGTGCCCCTTGAACTACAGATAGACGATGACTTTGCCGACGAGACGCCAACGATCCGGATGATGAAGAGCAATCGGATTCGATAAAGCTATTTGTGGCCGGCCCGGAGAATGCCCGCAACGGAGACGTTGTGGGCATTTCCTTTTGCCCGCTCGGGGCATGGGAGTCATACGTGGGTGAGTAGGATGGTAAGCCGCAGGAGCAGGCGCCGCAGGTAGAGGCGGTGTCGAACTACTGCGAGCTTCTCAACCGGCGGGACGCGCGCTACGCCTAGCAACAAGCCAGAACAAGCACAGTAATTTTCAGCGCACCATACACGCACTCGCTGCTAAGGTTCGGCCCCAGCCACGGATCACCCGTCAAGAAGAACTCCAGCCAGTGCTGCATAAACAGTGCCTGCTCGCGCTTCCAACGGCGCAGCTTTTCCTCGCTGGCCTCTTCCCTGCTGCGCGAAGTGAACTCGTAGTGGTGCAGCTCAGCATAAGGTGTAAAGATGGTGCGGTAGCCCCCATACGCGCAGGCAAAAATCCGCATCGTTAAAACCGACGGCAAACTTCTCGTCGCAGCCTTCAACCCGTTCATAAACGTCGCGACGGACCATCTGGCAGGCGCCCGTAACGGCGCTGAAGTTGCCCGGGTGCACGGCACGGGCAAGATATCCCTCGCGCTTTGCCGAAAAGTCCCAGTTGGCATGGGCAAGGGCGCCGCGCACGCCGACCACAATGCCAGCTAGCTGAACCAGATGGCCAGCAAAGTAGAGCTTGGCACCCACTAAAGCCCATTACTTGCTCAGGATGACCAGGAAGGTCAAGAGAAGTAGGAGAAGGATAATCCTATCCATCTGACTACCCCCTGCCTTGTAGAACCGCGGCCCGGAATACAGCTGGCTTCGGAGAACAAGGTAGAGGACGACACACCGCCGCGTCCAGCTAAAATTTAAACAGAAATACGTACGCATGTTCGCGTTTCGTGGTACACTGTATCTACCAGAATAAGACAGAGTGAAAGTCGCTTCGGAGGCCCCCAATGGTACGAAGCGCCGGCGCCGCGGATCCCCGCTGCCCCGACCCTGGCTTAGCCGGCGCACGCGACGCCGACTGACCGGCGGGATGCCGGTTGAAGCTACGCAATACCGGCATGTTGAAACCACTCGTCCTCCGGCGTGCGGATCATAGCATGTCGACTAAACCGAAGGGGCATACATCATGGACAATTCCAACGCAAGCCAGCAGATCGCTTTGTACGAGGACCCCGACCACGCAGTCCACCTTGACGTGCGCGTCGACGGCGATACGGTCTGGCTAACCCAGCAGCAGATGGCGACGTTGTTCGGGCGCGGAGTGCCGACTATCTCCAAGCACATTCATTCCGCAGCAAAGGAAGAGCTTGCCGGAATTCGAACTATTTCATTTTTTGAAATAGTTCGCTTAGAGGGAACAAGAACGGTCAAACGTCAGGTCGAGCACTACAACCTCGACATGATCATCTCGGTTGGCTACCGCGTGAAGTCTCAGCAGGGCGTGTACTTCCGCCGGTGGGCAAATGGCGTGCTCAAGCAGCATCTACTCCAGGGATACTCCATCAACCAAAAGAGACTCGAGGCGCTCGGAACGGTCTTCAAGGTCCTCGAGAGGTCGAGTACTCCGGAACTCTCCGGTGCGGCAGAAATTCTACAGAAGTACCTTCCGAGCCTGACTCTGCTCGATGAATACGACACGGGAAGGATGAAGGCGCCCCAGGGCAACGAGCCCAACTGGGAGCTCGGTTACACCGAAGCCCTCGAAGTCGTCCGCAGTCTACCGTTCTACTCGTCGTCCACCCTGTTCGGACGAGAGCGGGACAACCAGTTCGCCGGAATCATCAGCGCCCTCTATCAGGGCTTTGGCGACCAAGACCTATATCCCTCCGTTCAAGCAAAGGCCGCCAACCTTCTCTACCTCGTAGTGAAGGACCATCCATTCTTGGATGGCAACAAGCGCTCTGCAGCGGCGCTCTTCATTCACTTCCTCGACAAGAACGGGATACTGCGCAACGGCGAAAGACTCCACGTGGAGGGCAACGCGCTCGCGGCCATGACGCTCATGATTGCCCTCTCTGACCCAAGCGAGAAGGACTCCATGGTTACGCTGGTGGAGAATTTCATCGCGTAGCGCCTTCGCCCGAGCACCAGAATCGACGTTCCTTCATATAGCAGATGCAAACGAGGAAAGGGCCATCAAAGTAAGGCACCGTCATGGCGAGGGAGGTGCCGCAATGAGTCGTTCCATGAAAAGCCATATAAGCCTACAATTGTCATCAGATGTAGGCTTATATGGCTTTCGAGGGGAGGTCGGCATGGTGATCACCTACCGGGAGGCGCTGGCTGAACTCGGGAGCAGGTACCGCGTTCGCAAGGCGGTGTCGGAAGGGACGCTCCACCCCGTCGGCCGAGGGATGTACTCGACCAACCGGGACGAGGACGCCCTCGCCGTGATCGCGAAGCGCTACCCCGGGGGCATCCTGACCGGGCAGACCGCGCTCTACGCCCACGGGCTCGTGACCGCGCCCCCCGACCGGATCGACCTGGCCACGAAGCGCGGTGGGACCAAGATACGCGACGCCGCCGTGCGCCAGCACTTCATCCCGGAGGGATGGCTGGGCGTCGGGAGGTCGACCGTCTCGGTGGACGGGACCGAGCTTGCCGCTTACGACCCCGAGCGCATGCTCCTCGAGCTCATGCGCTCGCGCAACAAGCTGCCCTACGACCTCTACCGGGAGGCCGTCGCCTCGTTCCGCAGGCGGTCGGAGCGGCTGGACATATACAGGCTGCAGGACTACGCGGAGGCAATCCCGCACGGCGAGGCACACCTCGAGCGCGCCATGGAGGAGGTATTCTGATGGACCTGAACGAGATGAGGGCGCGCTACGAGCGCGAGGAGGGCTACTCCTGCCTCAACGCGACCGCGCGCGTCTGCCAGGACGTGATCCTCTCAAAGCTGGCGGCATCCGGCATGCGCGACCGAGTGACGGTCAAGGGAGGGGTCCTGATGTGCGCGCTGTCGGGGAGCGGGCGCCGCGCAACCCAGGACATAGACCTCGACTTCGTGCGGTACCCGATGACCGACGCCTCCATTCGCTCCTTTGTGTCCGCCCTCTCGAACCTCGGCGACGGCGTAACCGTCCGCATCGCCGGCGAGATAGAGGAGCTGTCGCAGCAGGACTACAAGGGCAGGCGCGTCAACCTCAAGGTCAGCGACGGGCGCAGCACGTTCGACACGAAGCTCGACCTGGGGGTCCACGCGAGCGCTGCGATGGAGCAGGACGAGCTGTGGTTCGACGTGGCACACCGGCAGGAGGGCGTCTGCCTGCTTGCGAACTCGAAAGAGCAGGTGTTCGCCGAGAAGCTCAAGTCCCTGCTGCGCCACGGCATCCGAACGGCCCCGGAAACTCGTTTCATGGAGCGTTTCATGGAAAATCCCCCCAATCTAGCAACGGTTCAGAGTCTACTAGATTGGGGGGACGCGAGCCAAGTCGACAAGGGCAGTTAACCGGCGGCTATTCATGCCTCGATTTAGAACCGCTCGAGAATCTCCGCGGCGTTCTCTCGCAGATAGATATCTAGGTCCGGCACGGCAAACTGCACGTAGCCCCTCTGCGGAGCTTGAATAACCTCTCTTTGAAGCAGCTTAGCCCTAATAGAGCTGACCTCATTGGTCTTTTTACCCATGCGTTTAGCAATCTCAGATGATTTGGACTGCTGCTTATCCTCGCACATGGCCAAAAGGTATTTGATATCGTTGAGTCCAAGTCCAGAAATCGCGGGCTCGTGAACAACATCGTGAAAACGAGCCTCTGCCAGCGCAATGCCTTCGGTGACGTCGCCCTCGCTCACAATGGCACTTTTGGCACGATGCAAGTTGGCGCGTTGCCAAATGGAGTAACCGACCAGTTGCACCAGATAGGCATAGCCCTTAGTGGCCTTAGCGGCTCTCGACAGAAGATTGTCCTCTATGGTCAAACCAGTCGCGACAAAGCTATCGCCCATAGAGAGCGCTACCTCCACCTGGTTGATAGGTGCCAGATCTTCGGGGAGGGCATGACGCAAGAACGTAAGCGCCTTGCCGTTAATAAGATCCATAACGCCGGCGGGTAAGCCGGCAAAGGCAAGTGCGATATCTACTTATATCGGATAATATCGAGTTATATAAGCCTGTATAAACTTATCGCGAAAGTATCGAGCTTTCGTAATTTATCTTAGCAAGTAGTCCAACGTTGCTTTATTCCAAGCTCATATCGTAAGTAAGTTGAGGACTTCCTAAAATCCATTTTCTAAAGCGAGAAATACTCGCTTTCAGCGGATAAGTTCGGCCCCAACCACGGATCGCCCGTCAAGAAGAACTCCGGCCAGCGCTGAATAAACAGTGCTTGCTCGCGCTTCCAGCGGCGCAGCTTTTCCTCGTTGGCCTCTTCCCTGCCGCGCGAGGTGAACTCGTAGTGGTACAGCTCTGCATAGGGCGTAAAGATGGTGCGGTAGCCGGCCTCCCACACGCGCAGGCAAAAGTCAGCGTCGTTAAAACCGACGGCGAATTCCTCGTTGTAGCCGCCGACCCGCTCAAATACGTCGCGTCGGACCATCTGGCAGGCACCCGTTACGGCGCTGAAGTTACCGGGGCGCACAGCGCGGGCAAGATAGCCCTCGCGCTTTGCCGAGAAGTCCTGGCTGGCATGGGCAAGTGCGCCACGCACGCCAACCAAAATGCCGGCATGTTGCACCAGATGATCGGCAAAGTAGAGTTTGGCGCCCACCACGCCCGCATCGGGACGCTGCAGATAGCCCATCATCTCTTCGATAAAGTCCGGGCTTATGACCTCGGTATCGTTGTTCAGCAACAGAAGGTAATCACCCTTGGCATGCTCCACGCCAAAGTTAATGATCTGGGAGTAATTGAACTCACCCGGCCAATACGCAACGCGCGCGATGCCCTTGCCTTCGGATGCTGCAGCCACGCGCTCTGGCAGGGTTTCGTAATACGCAAACGTCTCCGGGGCTTCGCTGTTGTTCTCCACCAAGACGATCTCGTAGTTGGCATACGTGGCCTTCAGGGCGATCGACATCACACAGGCATCGAGCGTCTCAACGTGGTCCTTGGTGGGAATCACAATGCTCACCAGCGGCGCAGACTCCGGCAGCGCATAGCGCATGCGGTAGACAAACGGCGTCTCGGTCTCCTCGGCCGTTCCGTGAATGCCCAGCGCGTCAAAGTGACGCTGAAGCGCAAGGCGCCCGGCTTCAATAGCATACGGCTTGCTATCGGCAGAGCCATCGGCGGTCGATCCCGGATGAACGCGCCAGTGATACAGCACGTGCGCGACATGCTCAAACCGCGCGCCCGCCGCAAGGCAGCGAAGCGTAAGGTCGTAATCTTGGGCGCCCGCGACGTCTTCCGGCGACATGCCAATACGGTCGATGAGCGCCTTCTCCACCATCAGGAAATGCGTCACGCAGTTATGGCTATAGAGCAGGTCGACGTTGAGTTTGGTCTTAAAGACCGGCTGGCCCCACTCCCCCGTTTTCTGGAACATGTCCTCGTCGCAGAACAGGACCTGGGGACGCTCGTCCTCGGCAGCCTTGTTCAGCGCGGCAACATAGCGGAATAACGCGTCCGGTTCCAGAATGTCGTCATGGTCCAAGAACGCGATGTAGTCGCCCGTCGCTTGCTCAATACCAGCGTTGGTGTTGACCACAATGCCGCCGTTGCCGGGCAGCTCAATGCGACGGATGCGCTCGTCATTGGCATCCGCCGCAATGTCGGCCACCGCATCCCATTCAGGCGAGGCATCCATAAGGAGCAGCTCCCAGTTGTCATAGCTCTGGGCTAGCACCGATTCCAGCAGCTCGCGCAGGTAGACCCGATCAGTCTTGTAGCACGGCACCACAATGCTCACGAGCGGCCTATAGGCAAAGGTCGCCGAAGCGACACGCTGGCACGCCAGATCGCCCGGCTTTGCGCGATGCTGTTCAAACCAACGTCGATAAGCCGCGTCGTCTGCACGCGCGTCTTTCATGCGGTTCCAGCTGTCGTCGACCATGCCGTTGTACAGGCGGCCATCCATAGCGCAAAAACCACTCTGAATCTGCTCCGTGGGATCGCTCACGATCGCGACAAAATCTCGTATATCCTGAGGCATCTCAACGCTCAGATACGATTTATTGATGCGGCATCCGTTCTGCTGCGGAACATCGACCTGCGATTCAAACACATGCACGGTAACATCGATGGCATTCATATGCGTATCGAAGATCTGGAGCTCAGGCGCGCACTGGGGGTCTCCCGCCCAGGTAACCTCATAGCGCCACACCGCGCCGACGTCTGCCGGCAAATAGCGAATGGCATCGATCTCGTAGCGGCCGCAGTGTTCGCCACGCTGCGCATCGCGGATAAGCGCGCACAGCGCAGGCTTTGCTTTGTAGTTAATCTTGGATTCCAATTTGGCCACGCGGCTATCGAGACGAATAGAGCCCAACCTTTGGCCACCGGATGCAAAAACGGCATCCATCGACGAGCCATCCAAAAACGGAAGCACCAAAACGGCGAGCTCGCGCTCGTAATCGGAAACAGAAGGGCATAGCGCCAGCACACGGCCATGATCGACCGGGAGCACCAGTGACGGCAAACAAGAACCGCTCGTAGTCGCATGGGCAAACGCCTGAGAGGCCTCCCGCTCAATAAGCGCGGCGACATCCTGACCGGCAAAACGAAGCAGCACAAAAAGACGGCCCTGGCTGCGGCAAAGTGCCAAACGCTTGATACTCATCTACACTTCTCGCTTTCCCAGGGCGTTCGCTGCCACGCGCTTGCAGGCACCCAGGCGCCCAAACCTCAAGACATCGTAATCGAACATGAGCTTTTTGCACGCACGGACATTGGGGGCCTTGCTGGTAAGCGCCGCACGCACCATAGCAGCAACAGAAGGAGCGCATTGTGCGAGCGCAGCATCGCTGCCCACGGCAGAACCGGCAAGCGCCGTGGCAACGGCAGCAAACACCTTGCCGCAATCCGTACTCAACAGCCTGAGCGCATCGTACAGCACCAGATCGCAGAGGAAGTACGCCAGGTCATCGGCATGCTGAGCATCGAGACCGTCGCGCTGCCAGTCAGCCAGCACCGCAGAGTAAATCTTCACGTGCTCCAGCAGACGCGTCTCGTCGTCGTAGCGCATGGTGTCCATGAGCGAACCCTTGCGCGCCACGCGGTAATCATACAGCTTGTTCGAGATAAGCGCGGTCTTGTGCGAACGACCGTACACGGCAAAATCGAAGACCTGGTCCTCGCCATACTTAACGGTTTCGTCGAACACGATCCCGTTGCCCAGCAAAAACTCACGCTTGCAGGCGGTGCGCCATGCAAACGGGCGAGATGCTTCCTTAAACAGTAGGTCGGAGCTATAGCCTTCAAACGACACATCGCGCGGGCTCAGCACATAGTTAAGCCACGGATACCCCGCCTCAAGCGGATACGGATTCGCGCCAAAGGTCAAAACGTCGCAGTCCTCGCGCTCAAAGGCATCGACGATCACGCGGCATGCATCGGGCGTAAATCGGTCGTCGGAATCCAAAAACGCAACGATAGGCGCCGTGGACGCGGCGATGCCTGCATTACGCGCACTCGACAGGCCGCCGTTCTCCTTATCGACCAGCGTAAAGCGCGCGTCCTTTTCGCAATAGGCAGCCGCAATATCGCGCGAGCCGTCCGGCGAGCCATCGTTGACCAGCACGCCTTCCCAATCGGGCATGTCCTGCGCAAGCAGGGAGTCCAGGCACCAGGCCAGGCACTCCTCCACTTTATAGATGGGAACGACAACGGAAATCTTGGGGGTAGCCATAGTCACTCGCTCCTACTGTGCGGCCGGAACGTCATCGGGGTGCGGGTTGTCGCCGTAGGTGCACTGATACGTCAGCACACGCCAGACCAGCGGCAGGCCGCCAATCTTAAAGTAATGCTTAAACGTATTGAGCTTGCCCGGCTTCTTAAAGTCAAAGCGCGAATCGATATAGGCGCGGGGCGACTTGACCATCAGGCGCAAGTCGGTCTCGCCACGCGGATCAAACAGCGACAGATCAAAGCGACCGGCATCCCAGTCGGCCTTGAGCTCGGACGAGGCTTTCTTCCAAAACTGCTCGCGCAGTTCATCGACCAGGCGCTCATCGTTCCAACGGTACGTATCGACCTTCATGCGCATTAAAATACCCTGAAGCTGAGCCTTAAGCTCGGGGCGTTCATCCAAAAAGCGCTGCATCTCGGCGTATTCGTCGCACACGCAAAATACCTTGTTGGGCGAATTAACGGAGCTCTTCTCGTTGTCTTGGCGATAGCACAAAATGGGGTCCGCGATAAACGCAGCACGCTCGGCGCATGCCCAGACCTTAAAGTTAAAACCCGCATCCTGATACGAGGCGCCCGGCGTGGGAAGGAAGCGAATCTGATTGTCGTTGAGGAACGCGCGCCGATAGATAGCCGACCAAATGGAAGGTTTGCGGTAGAAGATGCCCGGGCGATCGACGGGGCGATACGCGGCGCCCGTCATATGCTCGTCGATAATCCCAAACAGCTCACGTCGCTCGCTGGGCGTGGACCAATACAGATAAAAGTCGCCCTTTACCGCATCGGCATGCTCAGCATCGGCCTTGGCGACCAGCTTTTGAAGCGAATCCTCAAACATAAAGTCGTCGGACTCAAGGATGCCCACGTACTCACCGCGCGCCATCTCCAGGCCACGGTTCATCGAGTCGCCGTAGCCGCTGTTGGCTTTGTCGATCATCTTTACACGGGAATCGCGCTCCATGTACTCGCGGATGATATCTGGCGAACTATCGGTGGAGCCGTCGTTGATACAGATAATCTCGATGTCTTTGAGCGTCTGCGCCACGGCGGAATCAAGGCACTCGCGCAGGTAGCGTTCGACATTGCAGATGGGGACAAGCAGCGAAACTTTAGGGGTATCAGAGTTCTGCAAGAGAACCTCCTGTTGAATAGCGTGTAACAGGGTTATTTTAGCAGCCGAGTTGCGGCGGGCGGCAGCGCTTGGAATTAGATAAAGTGCTCCAAGCAGGCTTTGAGACCGCGAGTCGAAAGATAGAACAGCGTGGCGTCTGCCATCGTAACGCCCGAGGTCGCCGCAACGAGCTTGCGGGCAACACGGCGAACGGCGCCCTTAGCAGGCACATCCGCCCACGCCGTTCCCAAAAACGTCGTGAGGTCCATGTTGACGCGAGCCGCCACGCGATGGAAGTCATCGGCATCCAAGCGCGCCAGGTCGAACACAGTTAGGTCCAAAAACCAAGTTATCAGCTCGCCGGGGCACAGGTCTAAAAGACCGTAGGCCGCCCAGTCCTCCAAGACCTCCTCGAGCATCCTCATGTGGGCGTCAAGCTTTTTAGCGCGAGCCTCGACACTGTTGAACTCGTGCGTCGCCGATTCGCTCTCCATCACGTAGTGGTAGAACTTGTCCGGCATGACGACGGTCTTGCGGGCAAGCGCATAAGCCGCAAATTGGAAGACGACGTCCTCGCCCAAAGCCAAACCGGGGGCGAAGCGAATGCCTTCGCGATTGAGCAGCTCGCGCGAAAAAGCCGCACGGCAGGCATAGGGCTGCGCATTCGAATGGAACAGCAGCTGAGGATCGCGGGCGCCGAAGGTACCAGCTTTGGGGCTCATGAGTTGCTGGACGCGTTTGGGGGCAGCATCGGCAGGTTCACAGACGCCGCCAAAAACGGCGGCCTCGGCATCTGATGACTCCATGGCATGCAGCACGCGCTCGACCGTCTGGGCATCGATGTAATCGTCGGCGTCCACAAAAAAGACGGTCTCGCCCTCGGCGACATCGATACCGGCATTTCGAGCACACGAGACACCCGCGTTTTCCTGGTCAATCACCAGCACGCGATCGTCGGCCTGCGCGATCTGGCGCAACACGTTCAACGAATCATCAGTCGAACCGTCGTTGACGCAGACAACCTGAATCGAGCGCTCGGACTGGGCCAACAGCGAATCGAGGCATCGCTGAATGGAGCGCGACGAATTGTAGACGGGAACGACAATGGTCGCTTTGGGAATCAAAGTCTCTTCCATGTCGACCTACCCCCTCAGCGATTCGATGAGGAAGGCAGCAACCACGCCTGGACCTCCAACCGAGGCGTAATACTTAGCACGCCCCAAGGCACCATCCGTCGCAAAACTCGGATGCTCGTCAACCCAGCCCTCAGGATCTTTGAGGATGACAGCGAGATTTGCGCGCTTCCACGGCTTGAGGTCGTCAAGCGAAAAGTCCCCCGCGTCCAAGGCCGCCTGAAATTCCTTAGCCATCTGAACCAGGAACTCCTTATAGAACTTAGGCGCCAGGCGCACGTAGTTCCACATGTATGAATCGTACTTAATGAGCTGGTTGAACTTGAGCATGCGCGCGACATCGCCGCTTGCGTGGTCGCGGGCATAATCCTCTCGAATCCAACGCTCAATCTCGGCATACTCGGTATTGACGCAAAAGACCTTAGCTGAAGAATTGACCGAGGAATTCTCGTTGTCCTGGCGATACGACAACACGGCATCGTGCAGGTAAATAGCCTTATCGGCGCACGCGATCACCTTAAAGGCAAATGACGTGTCCTGAAAGGATGCCCCCGGAGTCGGCAGGAACGTAATGCCGTTGCGCTCAAGAAAATCGCGACGGTACACGGCCGACCAAATCGACGGCTTTTGCTTAAAGAACTGCGTCGTATCGCTCGGGTGCACTGGCTTGCCACAGTCCTTGGCTTTAAACATCTCGTGCAGCGAACGGCGCTCCTCGGGCTTAGACCAGTAGAAATCAAAGTTCGCCTTCGCAAAGTCGGCATTATTGCTATCGGCGGCCGAGACAAGCTTTTCGAGTGCGTCGGGCGCCATAAAGTCATCGGACTCCAAGATACCAACGTACTTGCCACGCGCCATCTCCAGACCGTGGTTCATCGAGTCGCCGTAGCCGCTGTTGGCCTTGTCGATCATCTTGACGCGCCCATCGCGCTCCATATACTCGCGGATTATCGCCGGCGAGTTGTCGGTCGACCCGTCGTTAATGCAGATGATCTCAATATCCTTGAGCGTCTGCTCCAGGGCGGAATCGAGGCACTCGCGCAGGTAGCGCTGAACATTGTAAATGGGAATAAGCAGCGACAGAACAGGGCTGCCAGAGGCGTTAGTAGACAAATGTGCTCCTTAGGAAATACCTGTCGTTTCATGGTATCAAAGGGTCAGCGCGCCAGCGGGCGTTTATATAATCTATGGAGCCTCTTGCGGGCAAAGCGGCCCCACGTCATGCGGCGGGCCCATGGCAGGTTCCTGCGTTTTATTCAAAGCTTGCCGCCAAGGTGCGCCGAGCCTTTACAATAGGACAGTCCCAAGGACGTATTCGATAGCTTCCGCGCTGCACTCACCCGCCGCGCGTGAAAGGATATATTGCCCCATGCCTTCAACCCTTCCCGCTCCCATCGATAAGCTCGCCATTGTCGTCGTTACGTACAAGCGCCAGGAACTCCTGGCCAACTTGTTCGACTCCATGACCGAGCTTACGGCAGCGCCCTGGCGCATCGTGATCGTCGATAACGAGAATTCGCGTGAGACCGAGGCCATGTGCACCGCATTCAACGAGCGCCTGGCCAACCTGTGGGGCACCGACATCGAACAGCCCGACGCGAAGGGCGGCACTGACCGCGTCATCTACGCACCACAGCTCGAAAACGGCGGCGGTGCAGGTGGCTTCTCCGCCGGCACCAAATGCGCCTACGACCTGGGCGCCCAGTGGTTCTGGGTGATGGACGACGACGTGCTCGTCATCCCCGAAGGCATCGAGCGTCTTGCCAAGTGGACCGACCGCTACGATGTCATCCAGGGTTCGCGCCTGGACTTTGACGGCGGCGCCTTCTTTTGGCAGTACCAGCTCATCCTTTCGCTTGGTATCCCCAACCCCATCGCTAAGTGGGACCTGGGCCCCAAGGGCTACCGCGCCATGAACCAGTTGTGCTTTGAAGGCGGCCTGTTCTCGCGCCGCGTGGTCGACAAGATCGGCCTGCCGGATGCGCGATTCTTCATCTACGGCGACGATGCCTGCTACGGCTACGTGGCCAGCCAGCACTTCCCCGCCGCCGTTGTTGCCGACGTGGTGCTCAAGCGTGCCCGCGCTGTCTCTAACTGGGATATCGCCGGCAAGCGCCAGCTCAACTCTACGAGCGACACCAACCGCTACTACATCATGCGCAACCGCGGTTATCTGGCCCGCTACATGCAGATTTACGGCGACTATCACCCCGCGCTGTTCCGTCTGGGCAACGTCGCGACCTTCTGCAAGGAGTTCATTCGCCTGGCTGCCGTTGACAAGTGCTTTAAGACCGGTATTCCGGCGCTGCGCCGAGGCATGAAGGACGCCCGCAAGATCGTCAAGGATCCCAACTGGAAGCCCATGCCGCCCATGAAGGACACCGAGTAACGGAAGCCGGAAACACCTCGGCGCTTAAAGCCGCTGGCACACCGTAGCCACATGCTGCCCATCAAAACCGAACCCCCAGCGCATGCGACCCACGCCGGGGCGCGGCACACGGATTTCGTCGATGCCGTCGCGCTCTATGTCGAGCAGCGCCTGCACGGCCAGCAATTCCAGGCCCAGCGCATCCACACCGGGGTCATACATCATGTTGATCGTTATCAGCGGACGTTCATCGAGCATACCGATCGTATCGGCTATGTCGAACACGGCGCCCGTAGGAAAAACCTGGATGTCGCAGCGACCCGCGCCACACTTTCGCCTCGAGGCAGGATTGGCATAGCCCGGCAAGCCAAAGCAGAGCCCCTGCAAGAGCAGATGATATGGCAGTGGCGCATCTGGGTCGGTCGCACCGATTCCCGCATCTCCTAAGATGCGGCTTAGCGCCCGCCTCACGGTATCCTCGTTCCCATGGCACAGCCCGTCGCGAAACGCATCGACGTCTCGAATGTCTTCTGCAGCGCACTCAAACCACTCAATAATCACTAGACGCAAGGTCTGGCGAAGCTCGTTATTGGGCAATCGCAAAGCACGGAGGCGATCGCCATGCTCCGGCTCCTCAGTCATATCCGTCGTGAGAAAACCGGACAGATACAGCGCTGTCCACATGCCATCGTCAGGCGAGACATCTGGCTCTGCAGTGCCCAAACAAAGCGGGACCTCAGCGCACCCATGGGCCTCGAGCAAATCAAACAAGACCGAAAGGCGGTCGAGATTCCACCCGGCAACTACCCTACTCAGACAATCGGCATATCCATACAGATCGGCACGCACAGGCGCCGTGCAGCCTCGGCCCAGAAAACCGATCACACGCTCTGGACTCGAGCAATAGGCCCTGCCAAACCGATATCCCTCGAGCCATTCACGCGCATCATCCAGGTATTCCTCGCGCCCAGCATGATTCAACAGAGCCTCGACCTCGGCATCCGAAAAACCGAACCAACGGTCACACCACGCCGACAGCGGCGTCGTCAGACAATACGAGCAGCCGCGCGAAGAAAGCGCCGCTTCGACGGGACCGGAACACTCCCCCATCAGACACGTCAGCCGCAACGAATCGCGCGCAGTGGCAATGGCGTCAAACAGCGCACGGTCAAGTAGTTCTGCCGGATCGGCGTCGGAAGCGTCCCTCGCGCTCGCACGGCGAGACCACGCCGCATCGTACCCATCAACGAGCAATACAACCTGCTCATCGCAGGCAATCTCCAGCAGCTCTATGAGCACGCCAAGCACCGAGGCGACCTCATCCTCGCTCGCCGCGCCACGCGCAACGCGTTCGATGTGACGCACCTTGTCTCGAGCTAAATCCGGAGCCTCCAAAAGCGCCAGCAGACGAGCGCACTCGCCCGAAAGAGCATCGCGCACGACGTCGGCAATAGCGGCGCCACGCCTCGCAGCGCCAGAAAAGTCCAGCGATATCACCGGATAGCAAGCGTACTCATCCCGATAGCGCCCGCCGTCTGCATCCCAAATCTGAGCATCGGCAAACAAACGCTGACCAGCGCGACTGACCGCCGGACGCTCCAGAAAAGCCCTGAGCATCGACAAGTTCATGCTCTTGCCAAAACCCTCGGGTCGACAGCACACCACAACGGACGCGTCGCAGTCCAACACATCGGCAATAAACATGGTCTTGTCGACCAGCATGCAGCAACCAAGAGCTTCCGCATAGTCGTGCATGCCAATGGGCAAAATCGCATCGTCATCACAGCCGATCAAACGCACGCCAAAGCCGGCAGCACAACCATTATTTGCCTGTTCAGACACCAAAACGTTCCCCCCTAAATCGCAGCACGATGCCAATTGTAATGACCGCCTCGCGCGTACCGATGTCGCCGCGCGAACATATCGGGCAACGGTAGCAACAAGAGGTGTGAGGGGGCACAACTAATCGTTGCACAACAAAAAACGGGGCCCGATGCATTCGCACCGGACCCCGTTCCGACTCTTTAGTTATCTGGCAACCGAGAGGCTACTCCTCCGAGCTGTCCTCCCCAGAAGCTTTCTTCTGCTGATCGAGCTTATGCTTACCGCTCACGATGGACGTAGCGCCCAGCGTAGCCAAGCTCGCACTGGCAAGGCTCGCCATCACGATCAAGTCGCCCGTCTTGGGCATATTGCCGCCAGATGACTTGGTCGTTGTAGTCGTCGTGGTTGTAGTGGTCACCGTCTTGGAGTCATTTTGCTCCTGAACCTGGTTATCAGCGCCGCTCTTGTCGTCGTCTTCGGACTGTTTCTTTTCGCCCTCGGTCTTGCTCTCGTCCTTCTTCTCAGATTCAGACTTCTTATCCTCGTCCTTCTTCTGAGCGGACTTGTCGCCCTTCTCATCAGAGCTAGGACCCTTATCGGATTCAGCCTTCTCGGAAGCCTTGTCCTTGGAGTCGCCCTTTGCGGCTTCGGTCTTTTCCGTGGAAACCTGATCAGAGTTGTCCTTGTTCTGGGCCGAGCCGTTATTGACGCCAGCCATCAGCGAAGAACCCAGCGTAGAACCAAGCTGCTCGGAGAAAGAAGGCTTCTTGTCCGGCGAAGCAACGGGAGCGTCCGGCGCCTTATTCGAGTCGTCCTTGGAAGCATCGGAATCAGGGGTCGTGTCAGAGCCGGAGCCGTTGTTAGAGCCGGTGTCAACGGACGAATCGCTCGAGCCGGTAGATGAGTTAGAGGTGCCAGCGTCGGTCGAACCAGAAGCGTCGCTGTCCGTATTGCCGGCAGAGCTTGAAGGCGAATCGCTCGCAGCAGAGCCGTTCGAATCGGAGCCGTTCGAGGTAGAGCCGTCGTTGGTAGTGCCACCAGCAGAGCCATTACCGTCAGCATCGGTCGAGGGCGCATCCATCCTGTCATCGTTGGCATCGTCACTCGAGCCGTCATTCGAATCAGGTGTCGGCGAGGGCGCCGGCGCAGGCTCGGGCTGCACGGGCGTCGCAGCGGCAGCGGCCTCGTCCTCGGCGATATAAACCAAGCAGTCCTTCAGCTCGTTGCGGTAGCGGTTCTTCCAGCCCTCATGATACTGGGGCTGACTTGAAAACTTGGTGGCGACATTGTTGACCACGCTATTGGAGAGCGCCGTCGCAAACTCGCGGTCGGACATATCGTTGGAAAGATTCGCCCAGCGGAAGAAGTCTCTGCAGCCACCGGTACCGCACATGTTGGTGATGCTCCACACCATACCCTTGACGCAATCGGCGCGGCCGGAGATGTCAATGCCAAGAGCGCTCTTAAGCCACGCCTCGGTCACCGCATAGTACGAGTTGTACGCATACGCATCCTGCAGAGCCGAAAACTCAGCAGGATCGGTGTTATAAGCACCCTGGAAGGCCTCCTGTGCAATACGGCCCAGCTCGGTAAGCTGGTCGTTCTCGTACATGGCATTGCTCGCGTTGGAAATCTCGCTGCCGCGATCAATCGCATCCTTGAGCATGCTGTATTTTTCGGGGCTGTAGTTGTAGACCTGCTTCATAAACGGAATGAGCGACCAACGGCGGTCGAACTGGTAATAGCCCAGCGCGTTGTAGCCGTCACCATACGAAAAGCCCTGGTTGTAGTTACCATGGCTCTCGTACTTGGTAAAGTACTTCATCTCGGTAGTCACGTTGACAAACGAAACGCCCTGGACCGACCTCAGCACGCCCGAGAAGGACTGCTGGGTGTAGAGACCCTTATCGATATCGGTGGCATCCGAGGCAACGCCTGGCGTGGGCTCCTCGGCAGCGGCGGGTGCCGGCGCGGAAACGGCGCCAAACGAAAGCGCCAGCGTCAGACCCGCGACAATAGCAGAATGCTTGGGCTGCATAAGATCCTCCCTGCATTGGTGTAGTTAAAGTGCAGTTTGCAAAGATAGAATCAGTATTGCAGCTCGTCCGTTGTTGCACAACAACCCCTCGGTAAACGGCAACAACCTTCCGCGAAATCTTAAGGAATTGCGCTCAACCTACAGCTTAATGTCAAAGTTGATCTCGGGGACGGCGGCCAAGTCGGCCAACGTCACGCCGTCGACGTACTTTTCGATCACGTCGTCCAGACCGCGCCAGAACTTGACGGTCGAGCACAGATCGCTGCGGGCGCAACTGTTGTCGATGCCGTCGCACGCCACCGGAGCCGTGCTGCCCTCGACGGCGCGCAGGATGTCGCCGGCACGCACCTCGGCCGGGTCCTTGGCCATCATGTAGCCGCCGCCCTTGCCGCGCACGCTCTTAAGCAGGCCCGCCTTCATAAGCGGACGAACCAGCTGCTCCAGATACTTTTGCGAGATATGCTCGCGGTCGGCAACCTCGCGCAGGGCAATCTTGCCCTCGGCGTCGCCCAGCGCCGCGATATAGATCATCAGTCGGAGGGCATAGCGGCCCTTAGAAGAAATGAGCATACCTACCCTCCCATCGTTACTGGGACAAAACCAGGCTTGTTTGCCCAAATCCTATGCACGCGGGGCAAACAAACCTGATTTTATGTCCCTCATCTAAAAAGTCGAGTGGATTAGTCGGGTTTTCCCTTGACTAACGCCGAACCCATAGTAACTTTATTCCGAGAAGATTCCTAGGGTTTAGTACACCTATGAGTACACCATATACAGAGAGGGACAGCATGAGCGCAAATCCGCTGCTTTCCATCGAAGGTCTGACCGCCTCCGTGGACGAGAAGACCATCCTCCACAACGTCAACCTTAACGTCGCCGCCGGCGAGACCCACGTGCTGATGGGACCCAACGGCGCCGGCAAGTCCACCCTCGGCCACCTGGTCATGGGCGACCCCGTTTACACGGTCAACGACGGCCGCATCGTCTTTGACGGCCAAGACATCACCGAGCTCACCACCGACAAGCGTTCGCGCGCCGGCCTGTTCCTGAGCTTCCAGGCTCCGGTCGAGATCCCGGGCGTGCCGCTGTCGAGCTTTTTGCGCGCCAGCATCGCCGGCCGCCCCGGCCTGGAGATGAAGGGCAAGGAGTTCCGCCGTCGCGTCAAGGAGCTCGCGGCCGAGCTCAACATGGACACCGCCTACCTCAACCGCGAGCTGGGCGTGGGCTTCTCGGGCGGCGAGAAGAAGAAGGTCGAGATGCTCCAGCTCCTGCTGCTGCAGCCCAAGCTCGCCATCCTGGACGAAACCGACTCCGGCCTGGACGTCGACGCCCTGTCCACCGTCAGCCACGGCATGGACGCCTACCGCAAGAGCTGCGACGGCTCCATGCTCATCATCACACACAACACGCGCATCCTGGAGCACCTGGATGTCGACCGCGTCCACGTTATGGTCAAGGGCCACATCGTGCGCGAGGACGACGCCTCGCTCATCCCCTGGATCGACAAGAACGGCTTTGAGACCTTCGAGCGCGAGGCCGCCGAGCAGCGCGCCCAGGCCGAGTCTGCCGCTGCCGAGCAGCAGGCGTAAAGGGGCGACGCAATGACCAAGAACCGCACCGAGGTCGCGGACATCGACCGCAGCCTCTACGACTTCACCTATGGCGAGGAGGGATTCGAGCGCCTCGACGCCGGCATCACGCCCGACATCGTGCGCGAGATCAGCGCCAAAAAGGACGAGCCGCAGTGGATGCTCGACCTGCGCTTAAAGTCCCTCGAAATCTTCAACCGCTTCCCGGATCCGACGTGGGGCCCCTCCATCGAGGGCCTGGACATGGATAACATCGTCACCTACGTCAAGCCCAACACCGACCAAAAGCACGACTGGGAGTCGGTGCCCGACGACATCAAGAACACCTTTGAGCGCCTGGGCATCCCCGAGGCCGAGCGCAGCTACCTGGCAGGCGTCGGTGCTCAGTACGACTCCGAGCTCGTCTACCACAACATGCAGGACACCGCGTCCAAGATGGGCATCGTGTACTCCGGTATTGAGGAAGCCCTGCACGACCCGCAGTGGGAACCGCTCATCCACGAGAAGTTCATGACGCTCATCCCGCCCACCGACCACAAGTTTGCGGCCCTACACGGCGCCGTGTGGTCGGGCGGCTCGTTTGTCTACGTTCCCAAGGGCACCAAGTTGGACTTCCCGCTGCAGAGCTACTTCCGCCTCAACGCCAAGGGCGCCGGCCAGTTTGAGCACACGCTCATCATCGTCGAGGACGATGCCGACCTGCACTTCATTGAGGGTTGCTCCGCGCCCAAGTACAACGTGGCCAACCTCCACGCCGGCGCCGTCGAGCTCTTTGTGGGCAAGCGTGCGCACCTGCGCTACTCGACCATCGAGAACTGGTCCAAGAACATGTACAACCTCAACACCAAGCGTGCGCGCGTGGACGAGGACGGCGACATCGAGTGGATCAGCGGCTCCTTCGGCAGCCACGTGGGCTACCTCTACCCCATGAGCGTGCTCAATGGCCGCCGCGCCCGCTCGAGCTTTACCGGCATCACCTTTGCCGGCGCCGGTCAGAACCTCGACACCGGCTGCAAGGTCGTGCTCAACGCGCCTGAGACCTCGGCAACGGTCGAGACCAAGGGTATCTCCAAGAGCGGCGGCATCCAGACGTTCCGCAGCTCCATCGTGGCCACGCCCAAGGCCGAGGGCTCCAAGGCAACCGTGAGCTGCCAGTCGCTCATGCTCGACGACCAGAGCCGATCCGACACCATCCCGGCCATGGACATCCGCGCCAAGAACGTCGACATCGGCCACGAGGCCACCATCGGCCGCATCGGCGACGACAAGGTGTTCTACCTGATGAGCCGCGGCATCTCGGAGGAAGAGGCCCGCACCATGATCGTCAACGGCTTTGCCAACCCGGTCTCCAAGGAGCTGCCGTTGGAGTATGCCGTCGAGATGAACAACCTGATCAAGCTCGAGATGGAAGGAGCGATCGGATAATGAAACAGACCACGAACACCGCTGCTACCACCCTTGAGCAGGTCAATGCGATGCCGGCTGCCACATGGGGCTGGCTGAAGATGAACCAGACCAAGCTCGAGCTCTCTGACGAGCTTGCCGCCGCTCCCGCCGAGACCGTTAAGGTTGAGGGCTTGGACGAGCAATTTGCTGGCGTGGCAGACGCGTTCGACGCCGCCATGGACGCCATGGCCGAGCGCTTCCCCGAGCGCCGCGCCTCCGCGCCCGGCGATGCCGCCGACCGCGCCCGCATCACGCCCGAGACCGAGCTCGACGTGCCCGCCACCTCCGTCTACCAGGCCGGTGCCATTAAGCTGGAGGAGGAGCTCTCCCCCGCTGAGGCCTTCGAGACTGGCATGGGCGAGGCTGCCTACACCTACCTGGCCGACCACGCCACCAAGCGCGTCGTCATCGATGTGCCCGCATACAAGCACGCCACGGTTACCGTGCGTGTGAGCGGTGTCGATGCCGCCGCGGCCATCGCCGCCATCGACGTCGTCGTCCGTCCCCAGTCGACGCTCGACCTGCAGATCACCCTGGACTCCCCCGTTGCCGGCGAGGGCGTCGTGGGATCCGTGCTGCGCGTGTGCGCCCACGAGTACGCCACCGTCAACGTGGCCTGCACGCAGACGCTCGACGATAGCTGGATCGCACTCGACGATACCGGCCTGTTCCTGGACGAGGGCGCGCGCGTCAACGTGCAACACACCGTCCTGGGTGCCGGCGCCAGCGCCACCGGCCTTGCCGGCGACCTGCTGGGCGATACCGCCAAGGTCACCATCGATACTGACTACCTTGGCGCCCGTGAGCAGGTGCGCGACTTTAACTACGAGCTGCGCCACCGCGGTCGCAAGACCGAGTGCGAGATCGACGCCAACGGCGTGCTGACCGGCACGTCCAAGAAGGTCTACCGTGGCACCATCGACCTCGTGCACGGCTGCAAGGGTGCAACCGGCACCGAGCGCGAGACGGTGCTTTTGGCCAACAAGGGCGTCGACAACAAGACCATTCCCGTCATTCTCTGCGACGAGGACGACGTCGCCGGCAACCACGGCGCCACCATCGGTCACGTCCGCGACGAGCAGCTGTTCTACCTCGCCTGCCGCGGTCTTGACCAAAACGCCGCCGAGGACCTGTTCATCCGCGCCAAGCTGGAGGACGCCGCGCTTTCCGCCACCGACGAGCGCACCCGCGCCGGCATCGTCCGCCTGGGCAACAACCTGATCGACAACTTTGAAGAGGAGCTCGCATGATCGACACCGAGCACGTTAAATGCGACACCTGTACCGCACCGGAGCCTATGGAGCTCGACGCCAGCGACGAGGCCTCGCGCGGCTGGCCTACCGTCGACATCGAGACCAATCCCTACAAGGCGCAATTCCCGCTTTTCCAGCAGCACCCCGAGATCGCCTTCCTCGATAGCGCCGCCACCGCGCAGCGCCCCGCCTGCGTGCTTGACGCCGAACGCGACTTCTACCAGCGCATGAACGCCAACCCCCTGCGCGGCCTGTACTCGCTGTCCGTCGAGGCAACCGACGCCATCGCGAAGGTCCGCCAGCAGATCGCCGACCTCATCGGCGCCTCACAGGCCAACGAGGTCGTCTTCACCCGCAACACGAGCGAGTCGCTCAACCTGGTCGCCAAGAGCTTTGCGCCCACAGTGCTCAAACCGGGCGACGAGGTCGTCATCACCATCATGGAGCACCACTCCAACCTGATTCCGTGGCAGCAGGTCTGCCGCGAGACCGGCGCCAAGCTCGTCTACCTCTACCCCACCAAGACCGGCCAGCTCACCACCGAGGAGGTTCTTGCCAAGGTGGGTCCCAAGACCAAAATTCTGGCCGTGGGTCAGGTTTCTAACGTGCTGGGCGTCGAGAACCCGGTCAAGAACCTCGGCAAACTCGTGCACAAGTACGGCGGCTACCTGGTCGTCGACGGTGCGCAGTCGCTGCCGCACATGCCGGTCGATGTGGCCGACCTGGGCGCCGACTTCTTTGCCTTTAGCGCGCACAAGGCCATGGGCCCCATGGGCATCGGCGTGCTGTGGGGCAAGATGGACCTGCTCAACGCCATGCCGCCCATGCTCACCGGCGGCGAGATGATCGATTCGGTCACCGAGCAGGACGCCGTCTGGGCGCCCGTCCCCGAGAAGTTCGAGGCCGGCACGCAGGACGCCGCCGGCATATTCGCCACGGGTGCGGCACTCGACTACCTCGTCAACACGGTTGGCTACGAAAACATCCAGGCACGCGAGCAGGCACTCGTCCACTACCTGATGGGCGAACTCATGCAGCTCGACTTTGTCCAGATCATCGGCTCCATCTACTGGGACAACCATCACGGCGTCGTCAGCTTTAACGTCAAGGGTATCCACCCGCACGACGTCGCGAGCATCATGGACATGGACGGCGTGTGCATCCGTGCCGGTCACCACTGCGCGCAGCCGCTGCTTACCTGGCTGGGCGTCGAGAACCTCGCCTGCTGCCGCGCCAGCGTGGCCTTCTACAACGACAAGGCCGACATCGATAAGTTCATCGCCGGCCTGCATCACGTTTGGAGCACGTTCAATGGGTAATCTGTACACCTCCACCACGTTTATGGAGCACAACTCGCACCCCGACTACAAGTACGAGATGGATGCCCCCACGCACGAGCACGACGGCATCAACCCCAGCTGTGGCGACGAGCTCACCTTGCAGCTGCGCGTCGAGAACGGTGTGATCGAGGAGGCCTCCTTTACCGGTCATGGCTGCGCCATCAGCCAGGCCAGCGCCGACATCATGGCCGACCTCATCACCGGCGAGACCGTCGAGGAAGCTCACCGCCTGGCAGAGCTCTTCCTCGCCATGATCCGCGGCGAGCAGCTCTCCGAGGAAGATCTGGAAGACCTGGACGAAGCCGCCCAGCTCCAGGACATCTCGCACATGCCCGCCCGCGTCAAATGCGCCGAGCTCGCCTGGCGCACCCTCGACGGCATGCTCACGGGACAAAATAATCAGTAGTATTTGTCCCAAATCTTAAGAATTTTGTTGGCCGAATCGCTTGACTAAGAGTGGTTCGGCCATTTTCTATTCCGAGAGCTCGGCCTGTGCCTTCACCCGCGCATAAGCGCGCACGATACGAGAGACGGTACTTTTGCCAATCCCGGTATACCGCTCAATCTGGCGCACCGTAAAACCGGCATCGTGCAATCCAAAAATAACGGTATCGCGCTGCGCCGGCGGTGCGACTTTAACCCCACGAAGCGGAACCCCTAGCTCCTTCGCCAACTTGTTGGCAAAGGCGTGGCGTTCCCACTCCGTCTCTTTCATATCGCACAGAGCTGGCTCACTGCCGTCGGGCGTCGAAAGCGAATAGGCAATAAAGCCCTCGGCAGAGCCAAAAAGCTCAAGCACGCAAGAAGGATCAGAAAATCCCCTCACGACATCGGCCGCGTCACCGTCGTAAGCGCACAAATGCTCCGCAAAGCTACTCCAGGGATAACGCTCGATTAGGCTAACGCCCGCCTCCTGCGGATCGGCGTGTACGGAGCGAATAGCCTCCATCACCTGCCAGTCGGTATCGAGCGAGCGCCGGTCAAAACGGTTCTGGAACAGATGCCCTGTGCGCCCCGTGCGTTTATTGAACCGCCGCGCGTACGTCAAAAGCAACCGGTGCATCGCCGCGCTCATCCTGTCCTCGTAATCTGTAAGCACCAAATGCACGTGATTGCCCATAAGGCACCAGGCGATAACCGTCACACCCTCCTCGCAGCAGCACTCGCGCATCAGCTCCAAAAACTCCCACCGGTCTTCATCGCCCTCAAAGATGAGCTGCTTGCCCGTACCGCGGGCACAGACATGGTAAAAGCCGGTAACCGTTTTCCAAACGCGCTGCATGGCGCTCCCTTCGCCGGGATCTGCTTGCCATCCAATACAGCACGATTGAAGCGTGCCATCAAAACATTCACGCAAAACAATACACTCGCGCGGCCAAAGGCAGTAATCAGGCGGCGAACGGCACCGTTGCAACAGGTCAACCCCTGTAACGCTTACAAGAGCTGACCAAAAGCTTGCCAAGAAGGACCCCCTCTACGGAAGTTCACGACCACATAACATAGGGTTAAACCGTTTCAATTAAAACTTCCGGACTTCTCGCTACGAAAACTGAGCCGTTCGCCGAATATTCCGTGCATTTCGCGGTATTATAGGGGCTGCATGTCATGTCCCTTTCGAAGGGTCGCCCGGCAATCGCCAGCCACGACCCCCAGACGGGACGCCAACACGATAGAGAGGAGAGGCATGCAGTACTCACAGGAAGTGGAGAACATGTGCCCCGTTGCCAAGGGTGCATACCACGGCCCCGCACCCATCCCCGAGGAGGGCAAGTGGGTCCAGGCTAAGGAGATTTCCGACATCTCCGGTCTTACGCACGGTGTGGGTTGGTGCGCACCTCAGCAGGGCGCCTGCAAGCTCACGCTGAACGTCAAGGACGGCATCATCGAGGAGGCCCTCGTTGAGACCATCGGCTGCTCGGGCATGACCCACTCTGCCGCCATGGCTTCCGAGATCCTTCCCGGTAAGACCATCCTCGAGGCCCTCAACACCGACCTCGTCTGCGACGCCATCAACGTTGCTATGCGCGAGATCTTCCTGCAGATCGTTTACGGCCGCAGCCAGACCGCGTTCTCCGAGGGCGGCCTGCCCGTGGGCGCCTCCCTCGACGACCTCGGCAAGGGCCTTCGCTCTCAGGTCGGCACCATGTTCGGCACCAAGGCCAAGGGCGCTCGTTACCTCGAGCTCGCTCAGGGCTACGTCACCCGCATGGCTCTCAACGACAAGAACGAGATCATCGCATTCGAGTTCCTGAACCTCGGCAAGTTCACCGACGCCGTCAAGGCCGGCAAGACCCCCGAGGAGGCCATCGCTGGCGCTATGGGCCACTATGGTCAGTGGGAGAACGCTGCCAAGTACATCGACCCGCGCACCGACGAGGAGACTCACTCCGTCGCCAGCGTGTTCCCGGTTCACGAGTAGAAAGGGAGGGAAATAACTATGACTGTTACGTTCGAAGGTTACGAGCGCCGCGCTGACAAGATCAACAAGTGCCTCGCCGACAACGGCATCGCCTCCCTCGAGGAAGCTCTGCAGATCTGCACCGACAAGGGCTTCAACCCGCGTGAGATCGTCAACAACACCCAGTCCATCGCCTTCCAGAACGCCGAGTGGGCCTACACCCTCGGTTGCGCTCTCGCTGTCAAGCGTGGCGCCAAGTCCGCTTCTGAGGCTGCCGCCATCATCGGCGAGGGCATCCAGGCCTTCACCGTTCCCGGCTCCGTCGCCGAGGACCGCAAGGTCGGTCTGGGCCACGGCAACCTGGGCGCTATGCTGCTCTCCGACGACACCGAGTGCTTCGCCTTCCTGGCCGGTCACGAGTCCTTCGCTGCCGCTGAGGGCGCTATCGGCCTGGCTCTGAACGCCAACAAGGCTCGTAAGAAGCCGCTGCGCGTCATCCTCAACGGTCTGGGCAAGGACGCTGCTCAGATCATCGCCCGCATCAACGGCTTCACCTATGTGAAGACCCAGTTCGACTACTTCACGGGCGAGCTCAAGGTCGTCGAGACCATCCCCTACTCCGATGGTCCCCGCGCCGCCGTCAACTGCTACGGCGCCGACGACGTCCGCGAGGGCGTTGCCATCATGTGGCACGAGAACGTCGACATCTCGATCACCGGTAACTCCACCAACCCCACGCGCTTCCAGCACCCCGTCGCTGGCACCTACAAGAAGGAGCGCCTCGAGGCTGGCAAGAAGTACTTCTCCGTCGCTTCTGGTGGCGGCACTGGCCGTACCCTGCACCCGGACAACATGGGCGCCGGCCCTGCCTCTTACGGCATGACCGACACCATGGGCCGCATGCACTCCGACGCCCAGTTCGCCGGTTCTTCCTCCGTGCCTGCGCACGTCGACATGATGGGTCTCATCGGCATGGGCAACAACCCCATGGTCGGTGCCACCGTCGCCTGCGCTGTCGCCGTCGAGGAGGCCCTCAAGGCCTAATCGCGCCCGCGCGATGCTCATATAGCTGAGCTTTGGAGCCGCTACCCACCCGGGTAGCGGCTCTTTTTGTTTGCGCTGTCGCAGGGTAGCTAATGTCGATATATCAGCTGGGGCGAAATACGAGATGTGAAGAGATGGAGCGCCAGAGCGTCCATGACGCCCACCTGCCATATTTGCCCTTTACCGATTTGCCGGGTCTTTGCGGCCCCATTGCCGATCACCCGTGCGACAATGCGCCGGACGAGAAAGGAATCCGATGGAATCGACTGATGTACTGGTAATTGGATCTGGCATTGCGGGCCTTTGCGCCGCCATCGAAGCGGCACGCACGGGCGCAACCGTCACCGTGGCAAGCGCCGGCAAGACTATGAGTGGATCGAGCTTCTTCCCCGGAACCTGGGGCCTGGGGCTTATCGGACCCGTTAACGAAGACGACGAACAAGACCTCATCGACACCATTCAGACCGTTGGTGGCGGCGTCGCCGACCCCGAGCTTGTCCAGACGTTTGTCCACGGCATTCCCCATGCAATTGAATGGCTCGAGCAAGACCTGGGCGTTGAGCTTCAGCGTCCGCAAAGCGCCGAGAGTGCTCAGCAAAAGCAGTTTATCCCCTGCTTTGACCACAAGACGCGCATGTGGCGCGGCCTCACCCGCAAGCCCCTTGAGGACGCTCTGACGACCTGGATCGAGTCGCTCGGCATTCGCCTGCTCCCCCGCCATGAGCTTATTGACCTTGTTGAGGACACGAACGGCAGAATAACCGGAACCGTACTCTACGACCTCACCGAAAATCGAATCGTGCCCTTTGCTGCCAAGGCCACGATCATCGCAGCCGGTGGCACAGGCGGCCTGTTCGAGCGCAGCCTTACGTCGGCTGATGTGCTCAGCTCCTCGCAGGCCATCGCGCTGGCGCACGGCGCAACACTTACTAATATAGAGTTCATGCAGATGATGCCCGGCTTCATCGAGCCTAAGCGCAACCTGGTCTTCAACGAGAAAACCTGGCGCTACGTACATGTAGACCAGCCGGTAGATATTGCCGACGACAAGCTGGACGACCTGCTCGAGCAGCGCTCTGGATATGGTCCCTTCACGTCATGCTTGGCCTCCCGCGCTATCGATCTCGTCATCGATCAGGCAGGTGCCGAAGGCCTGGCACTCCACTACGACTTCCCCCGCGAGGATGTCCCAGAGTTTGTGCAGACCTTTGCCACCTGGCTGCAAGACGAGCACGGCATCGCCCCGACTGACGAGATGCGCGTTGCGATGTATGCCCACGCCGCTAACGGCGGCATCAAGATCGATAAGACCGCGCACACGGGCGTTGAGGGCCTCTACGCTTGCGGCGAGGCGACAGGCGGCATGCACGGCGCCGACCGCATTGGTGGCTTGTCATGCGCCAACGGCATCGTATTCGGACGTATCGCGGGCGCATCGGCAGCCCTCACAGCGCAGAAAGAGCCTGAGGCGGCCCTGAAGGCGGATATCACCCTCCCCCAGTACGGCATTGCCACAACAGATGCCGAACGCCTGACACACAGCCTTAGGCACACGATGAGCACCTATTGCATGATCAACAGGACCGAAACAGGCCTATCCGAGGCCCTGCAACAGCTTGAAAGCCTGCAAGACGAAGCCACGGCTCTAAATAAGCCACATGCCAACGACAGCGAAATCGCTGCCCTCGCCCGCCCACAGTCGCAGATTCAGCTGGCGATGGAGATGGCCAAAGCCATGCGCAAGCGAACTGAAAGCCTGGGTTCGCACTATCGAGCAGACTAAATCGATTCTCACTTTGAGTTTGATCACAACTTCTCAACATGCATCGAGCCCCGTAAGCATGATTCCCCTAAGGAGAACACGCCTACGGGGCTTTAGCCGTGTTTCCCTAAGGGAATCACGGTGCAGATTACTCAGCTCCGCGCCCTTTCGGGTTCGACCCCATGCGTGGTCAACAAAAAACGACCAGCCTGAGCCAGTCGCTTTAACAATCTTTGGGTGGGCCGTCAGGGGGTCAGCCCGCTGCGCAGGCGGTCGCTGCGGCGCTCCGCGCCCCGACGGGTTCGACCCCATGTGAGGTTAACAAAAAAGCGACCAGCCTAAGCCAGTCGCTTTACCATGCTTTGGGTGGGCCGTCAGGGGGTCGAACCCTGGACCTTGGGATTAAGAGTCCCCTGCTCTACCAACTGAGCTAACGACCCAAAGCTAAAGTCCGTTGTGGCGGACTTTAGAGGAGATATCGTGTGGTGGGCCGTCAGGGGTTCGAACCCTGGACCTTGGGATTAAGAGTCCCCTGCTCTACCAACTGAGCTAACGACCCGATATCAACACGAAGCAAGAACTGGGGTGGGTAAAGGGACTCGAACCCTCGACCTACGGGACCACAACCCGTCGCTCTAGCCAACTGAGCTACACCCACCGTGTCCTGTGCGCTTCGCGCTCGACTATTATTGCAAGGAACGCCATGCGATGCAAGCCCCAATTTTCAAGAATTTTGAAAAGAGTTTTTTAGATCCATTTCGGGCAAATCCTACCGGTTCCATAGGAGTAAACTTGCCCCACTGCAAATGCTCGAAAGGACCGGCATGAAAGAACTCTCCAACCGTACGGCAGCGTTTACCGATTCCGTCATCCGCCGTATGACGCGCATCTCCAACAAGTATGACGCCGTCAACCTGTCGCAGGGCTTCCCTGACTTCGATCCCCCAGCGCAGCTACTCAACAGCCTGAGCGCCATCGCCAGCGACCCCAAGCCGCTCTATCACCAGTACTCCATCACCTGGGGCTCCCAGGCCATGCGCGAGGCGCTCGCTGCCAAACAGGAGCACTTTATGGGCATGCCGGTGAACCCCAACGAGAATATCGTAGTCACCTGCGGCTCCACCGAGGCCATGATGGCCGCCATGATGACGGTCACGAACCCCGGCGACAAGGTCGTCATCTTCTCGCCATTCTACGAGAACTACGGCGCCGACACGATCCTTTCGGGTGCCGAGCCCATCTACGTGCCGCTCAACCCGCCTGCGTTCGACTTTGACCGCGAGACACTGGAGGCGGCCTTCCGCGACAACGATCCCAAGGCCATCGTCCTGTGCAACCCTTCCAACCCCTGCGGCAAGGTCTTTACGCGCGAGGAGCTCACCTTTATCGCCGACCTCTGCAAAAAGTACGACGCCTACTGCATCACCGACGAAGTATACGAGCACATCGTCTACGCGCCCCACGAGCACGTCTATATGGCCACGCTGCCCGGCATGTTCGAACGAACCATTAGTTGCAGCTCGCTGTCTAAGACCTACTCCATCACCGGTTGGCGCTTGGGCTACACCATCGCCCCGGCCCAGATCACCGAGCGCATCAAGAAGGTCCACGACTTCCTCACCGTGGGCGCCGCCGCTCCCCTGCAGGAAGCTGTCGTCACCGCCCTCAACTTCGACGACAGCTATTACGATGAGGTCCTTGACCTCTATACCGCCAAACGCGACCTGTTCTGCCAGGGACTCGACAGTATCGGTCTTGAGCATAACGTGCCGCAGGGCGCCTACTACGTCATGATGGACATCTCAGAGTTTGGCTATGACAGCGACCTCGAATTCTGTGAGGACCTCGCGTCTAAAGTGGGCGTGGGCGCAGTGCCCGGCTCGAGCTTCTTCCGCGAGCCCGTCAACCATCTGATTCGTTTCCACTTTGCCAAGCGAGACGAGACGCTTAACGCGGCACTGGAGAACCTCAAGTCGCTACGTGATAAAATCAAGCCGCGCGGGTAAGGACGGCCCGGCAACTAAAGCAACCAAAGAAGCCTCGCACCGCCCGCCGCGTTGCGAGGCTTCTTTCTATAGCGCTTTCTTAAATGGTTTGAACTCTATACTTTAGTCACGGAGCAACTCGTCCCAGAGAGAGGAATATTATGGCAGAGCAGCAGCTTATCGGAGCGCTCGAGGCCGGCGGCACCAAGATGGTCTGCGCCACGGGCTATGCAGACGGCACGGTCCTGGAGCGTGAGCAGATTGCGACCACGACCCCGCAGGAGACCGTCGAGGCCGTCAACGCGTGGTTTGCCGACAAGGGCATCGCCGCGCTGGGCATTGGCGCCTTTGGCCCTACCGCAGTCAACCCCGCCTCGCCCCAATACGGCAAGATCCTGGAGACGCCCAAAACGGCATGGCGCTACTTTGACCTGCTGGGCACTATCCAAAACGAGCTCAATATCCCCTGCGGCTACGATACCGACGTCAACGTCGCCTGCCTAGGCGAGGTCACGTTTGGTTGCGCCAAGGGCCTTACCGATGTGGTCTACCTGACCATCGGCACCGGCGTGGGCGCCGGCGTGCTCTCGGGCGGTAAGCTCGTGCACGGCATGATGCATCCCGAGGCCGGCCACATCCTGGTCACGCGCGACCCGCGCGACACCATCGGCGAGCATAGCGCCTGCCCCTTCCACGACAACTGCCTCGAGGGCCTCATCGCCGGCCCCGGCGTTAAAAAGCGCTGGGATGGCAAGAGCGCCGGAGACATGGCCGATGACCCGGAGGCCATGGACCTGCTCGCCGGCTATCTGGCACAGGCGCTCATGACCTACACGCTGTGCTACGCGCCGCAAAAGATCATCATCGGCGGCGGCGTGGCCGACCACACCCCCATCGTGCCGCTCGCGCGCAAGAAGTGCGCCGAGATGCTCAACGGCTATATCGTCACGCCCGAGGTCAACGACATCGATAACTACATCGTCAACAACAGCCTCGAGGGCAAGCAGGGCATCATGGGCTGCCTGGCCCTGGGCGCACAGGCGCTTCAGTAGCAGACGCACCCACGGGGCGTGGCACGCCCGGCAAATCCGACCTACGGAACGACGCCACCACGCCTCATATAGGCCCTCAAATAAAAAAGGCCGCCTAGGACCAAACAATACGTCCTAGGCGGCCTTTTTGGCGCACATCAGCGACCGTAAGAGATATCGGAGCACAACGCCCGTTGCCGCTCCACAGCAGTCGATCATCACATCGGTGATCATTCCAGCGCGTCCCGGCACAAAGAGCTGAATCGTCTCGTCGATCGAAGGAATCAGCAGCAGGAACACCGCCGTGGGCAGCAGCACGTCAAAGGTGCGCCGGCCCTCAAAATCAAAGGCGTGCGTTGCCAGGATGCCGAGCACCATATACTCGGTAAAATGCGCGCACTTGCGAACAACAAAGTTGGTCACCCATTCATATGGAAGTCCCACGCCGTGCAGGAAACCGCGGATAGCTTCCATGACCGTTAGGCTCAGCGAGCCCGACCCCGAGCCGGGAACCAGCGAATTGCCCCAGATCAAGAGCGCCATCAGGCAGGTTACAACCGCCCATTTTCGATTGATCTTAACCATGTAGAAGTTATGCCTCCGCGCGGAGCGGCGCGAAGCTGGCGGTACCGCCCTCGATAACGCTCAGATAGGCACGGCCCGTACGCTTGGCGGTTGAGGACTGCAGGCGCTCGATCTCTTCCTCGAGGATCTGATTGACGCGCTCGTGACGACGGTTTTCCATAATGCCGGCGGCAATAGCCTCGGCCCGCTCGATGCTCTCGCGCGAGATACGGGCAGTATCCTCGGGGAACACAGCACTGTGACGGCCGACATAGGCGGGGGCAGCAGGCTGAGGGGCAGCGACGGGAGCGGGGGCTGCAACAGGAGCAGGCTCGTCAATCTCATCCAGAATCGCGGTGGCGGCGGCCCACATGTCCTCGTGGCCCGAGTAATCAGCCATGGGGACATCAACCTCGAGCGAGGCGTCCGGAAGGTCGCCGGTGTCGATGCGATCTTGGACATCAATCGATGCGGTGATGGCTGCAGGCTCATCGAGGTCATCAAGATCGATGTCCGCGGCACCGGAGATGATAGGCATGCTGGCGAGGTTTGCATTGTACGGCGCAGCCTCAGCCGCCTGCTGCTGGGCAGGAGCGCCCCACAGCGAGCTTTCGGCGGCACGGCGGGCGGCAACGGCCTCCTCGTCCGCAGTCATGGCTTCATCAACGTACGAATTGTCGGCAGAAGCGTTCGCGTCCGCCGAGGTAGCGTTGTAGGCGTTATTGGCTGCCGCGTTGGCAACGAGTGCCACGAAAGCCGCCGTGCTGCCCGCAGGGGCGGCCTGGGAACCAGACACAGCGCGTGCCGCGGCGGCGATGTCGTCGCGATTGAAGGAGCCGGTCTGCCCGCCGTTGGTGAGCTCGTCGATGGCGACTTGATAGACGTCGCGCGAGTGTGCAGGGTCGCAGCTCACCGGCGAATCGTCGTCGAGCATACTGTCGATCATGGACCAAGCCTCGTCCTCGTCCATAGCATCTGCGGCTCGAGCGATGGTAGGAACACCATCATCGGCATGACGGCGCTGGAACGCACCAGTCAGGCCGGAAAGGAATGCCGAGGTAGACTGCTCCGCCTGAGCCTGAGAAGCAGAAGCCGCAGCGTAAGGAGTCGAATCCTGCTGCTGAGCTGGAATCGAGGCGGTCTTGAACTCGCTTTGATGCTGATTGAGATTGGCGGCACCGCCCATGGCATCGGGTTGGAACAGACGCTCTTCACGCTGCGCACGATACTCGGAGATACCCAGCGAGGCGGCATAGATACCCACGCCCGCCACCGCGCCCACGGCGAAGGGAACCGCACCCGCCACGACCGTCTCGTTCACAGACGAAAACGGCAGCGTCGCGGCATACATAACCACGGGAGCGGCAAGGCCGATCCCGCACGAAAGTCCTGCAAGGACTGCTCGTTGTGTTGCATCAGAAGAAGCCATGAGCTCTCCCCATCTTCCAGCACCCAAATCGCATCATTCAGTTGGCTGCGCGAGAGAAGATGAAGCGGGGCTATGCCCCAAAGCAACGGTATATGGTTCGTTTCATCTGCGTTTTCCGTCGCGAAGCTTAAACGCTATTATGCGAAACCGCCCTGTCGATTGCAAGCGACGATGTCGGATTGAAACGGGAAACCTGCTGCTTGCCAGTCCTATGGTCAAAAATAAGCGCGGAGCGGCGATATAGAAAAGGGCCGAGGCTCAAAGCCCCGACCCTTTATTGCATTGATGACTATCGCTGCGTGTGGATGACAACCTAGAACGTCTGCTCGTAGTCGCTGTGCTTTTTGGCCGAACGCACCAAGAACTCCTGGTTGGTATTGGTGCCCTTAAGACCCTTGATAAACGATGCGGCCGCGCGCTCGGTGTTGTTCATGCCGGCAAGAATGCGACGCAGACCAAAGACAAACGGACGCATCTGCTCGTCGACCAACAGGTCCTCATTACGCGTACCGGAGGCAACGGGGTCGATAGCCGGGAAGATACGGCGGTCGGCCAGGTCGCGGTCGAGCTTAAGCTCCATGTTGCCGGTGCCCTTGAACTCCTCAAAGATGACCTCGTCCATCTTGGAACCAGTGTCGATGAGGGCAGAGGCCAGGATGGTGAGCGAGCCACCGTTCTCGATATTACGGGCTGCGCCCAGGAAGCGCTTGGGAGGATACAGTGCCGCCGAATCGACGCCGCCCGAAAGGATGCGGCCTGAGGCGGGCGCCGCCAAGTTGTAGGCGCGGGCAAGACGCGTGATGGAGTCGAGCACCACCACAACATCGCCGCCCAGCTCCACGATGCGCTTGGCGCGCTCGATGACGAGCTCTGCCACGCGAGTGTGGTTGTCGGCGGGCATATCGAAGGTCGACGCCACAACCTCGCCCTTGATGGAACGCTGCATATCGGTGACCTCTTCGGGGCGCTCGTCGACGAGCAGGCAGATGAGGTGCACCTCGGGGTTGTTAATCGAGATAGACTGGCAGATCTTCTTGAGGATCGTGGTCTTGCCGGCCTTGGGCGGGGACACGATCAGGCCACGCTGACCCTTGCCGATCGGCGACACGATGTCGATGGCGCGACCGGTAATGGAGTCCTTGCCGTGCTCCATGCGCAGCGGCTCGTTGGGATAGACCGGGGTGAGGTCGCCGAACTTGGGACGGTTGCGAATCTGCTCGGGGTCCAGACCGTTGACGGTCGTGATTTTGGCGAGGCCGGCGCGCTTGTCGCCGCCGCGCGAAGGACGCAGCGAGCCCTCGATGACGTCGCCCGTGCGCAGGCGCGCTGAGCGGATGAGGTGGGCGGGCACGAAGGCGTCGTCGTTGGACTTCATGTAGCCATGGGCGTGGATGATGCCGGAGCTGTCCGGGCGAATCTGCAGAATGCCCTTGATGTCGCGGAAGCCCTCTGCCTTCGCGGCGGTGACGTAGATCTCCTCGACGAGCTCGGCTTTCTTCTTGCCGGTCGTCTCGATCTCGAACTCCTTGGCCTTCTCGCGCAGTTCGGCGACCTTCATGGCAGCGAGCTCCTCGCGCGAAAGCGTGGGCTCGGTGGGGGCGGCGTTGCGCTCCTTGTTGCGCTGTTTGCGATCGCGCTGACGGTTGCGACGGTCGTTGTTGCGCTCGTCCTTGCGATCGTTGCGCTCCTCGTTGCGCTTGTGCTGGCGACGGTTGGAACGAGTGCCGTCTTCGCCCTCAGCGGGGGCGGCACCATCGGTTGCGGCGGCGCCGGCATTGGCCGCAGCGGCGTCATTGGCCTCGGCGCCGGAATCAATCTGCGCTTCGGCATCAGTCTGCTGCTCGGACGCCTTGGCCTTAGCGGACTTCTTACGACCGCGCTTGGGCTTCTCGGACGCAGACTGTTCGACGTCTTGGGGCTCGGCGGCATCAGTCGATGCATCGGCGGTCGTCTCGGCGGAATCCTCGGACGCACCCTTCTTGGCAGCCTTGGCCTTGGACGTGCGCTTAGCAGCAGTACGATGGCTGCGACCAGGACGGACGTCGGCGGGCTCGGCATCGGCGGGAGCGGCCTCGGAAGTCGTAGCATCCTGAACGGGTGCATCGACAGCAGTTGCAGACTCGGCGGTCGCCGCAGCATCCCGAGCAGCTGCGGCTGCGGCTGCGGCCTTCTCTGCCTCGACGAAGGCCTTGGGCTTGCGACCGCGACGGTGCGGGCGCAAAGCCGGATCGACAACGGGAACTTCGCTGGCCTCGACAGACGCAGCGTGCTCAGCAGGCGATGCGCCCTCCCCTGCCGTGGAACGGACCGAAGCCTCAGTGAGCTCGGGGGTTACCTGTTCAGCAACCTGCTCGGCCTTAACAGCCGTGCGACGGCGTGTGCGCGTTGCCGGCTTCTCGGTCGGCAGGTCGGCGGCAGGGGTCTCGGTGGCGGCAGGGGTCTCGGGCACAGACGGAGCTGCAAGCTCGGTCAGAGCCGCGGCCTCGCGCTCGGCAGCACGACGGCGGGCGCGCACCACCTGAGCCTCGCTAATCTGCGCCAACGCACGTGCCTGCGCGACCTCATCGGAAATCGACGCCGAGGAGTCAGCTGCAACGGTGCGCTTGGCGCGCGTCGTGCGCGTGGTACGGCGCTTGGGCTTGGTGACCTCCTCGCCGTCAGCGGCAGGCTTGGCCGTGCGGCGCATGCGCTTGGGCTTTGCCGGAGCAGCCTCCTCACCAGTTGCAGGCACGGCCTTCTCAGCCGCTGAAGGCGTAGGCGTCGAAGCAGCCTTAGACGTCTCAGGAGCCGAGGCTTGCGCGGGCGCCGCGACCTGGTCCGACGCAACCGGTGCAGCGGGAGCGGCTTGCGTCGTCGTTATTTCGTTTTCTTGCTGTTGATCAGACACAGTGTTTGCTCAACTTTCTTTTCAAGCCCTGTGATCACATGCTCCCTGCATAAACCTTCAGGGCGGCTAAACAGTCTAGCTCCGTCAAATACCGACGGACATCATTGATCTGTATCGAGATATTTGCGTCATATACGCAGCGTTAGTGTAACACAACCGCCGCCACCTGCAACTTAGTCATTGGGGACGTTCTTAAACGACTAGTCAAAAGGGACACTCCTCCTCAAAAGCGCCTTGAGATGTCGCGCCAGAGGAGTGAAGCCGTGGCACCCGGAATAGCCGCGCCACGAATCGCGCCCATCTACTACGTTTGCCCCCGAGCCCCTGACCATACCCTTGTTTTTTCAAAAACAACGAGTCTGCTACCTGCGGTTTTAATATCGTACTTTTCGGCATGGTTCGGGATATGCGTCCAAACGTAGGAGATGAGCCCAATTCGTGGCGGACGGTATCCCGCCACCCCTCCGCGAGACAAAAATGATCCATTTTCCTCCGTCCCCAAGGGACAATTTTCAAAACTACGCCGGATTACGCGGCCAGAATGCTGCAAGCCAACCATACCCTGCATTTTCAAGAAACAATAAGCCATCTACCTGCGGGTTTACTTTTGCTATTGGCACCATGGTCGCCAGTTAGCGATTCAGTCCCGTAAACCGGTATAGTTGCGATTTGGTAGCATTTCCCAGCAAACCAAATAGTCTCACCAAACGCAAAAAGCCCGACCTCCGCATGGAGATCGGGCTTATAGGGCTCAGCAAAGCCGAACCTACACGGTCAAATGATCCGTAGCTTACATCTGCTCGGGAGCGGAAACGCCAACGAGGGTGAGCACCAGGGCGAGCGTCACGCGGACGGCATCGCAAGCGGCCAGACGGGCGCGCGAAAGCTCGGGGTCGACGGGACGGCCCTCGCTCGGCAGCACCTGACAGGCAGCGTAGAAGCTGTGGAAGTCGCCGGCGAGTTCCTCGGCAAAGTGCGTCAGACGGAACGGGGCGCGGTCGCGAGCGCAGCTGGCGATGAGGTCGGTGAGCTCGTTGAGCTTACGCGAAAGGGCGAGCTCGGTCGGGTCGGTCAGCAGCGAGTAATCGACGTTCTCACCGATGGCCTTGGCGGCAACGGCCTTCATGCCCATCTCGTCAGCCTGCTCGGGCGTAACGTCAGCGGCACGGCGCAGGATGGAGCATACGCGGGCGTGAGCATACTGCACGTAATAGACCGGGTTGGAGTTGTCGCGCTTCTTAACGGCCTCAATATCGAAGTCGACCATCTGGTTGGAGCTCTTGGAGATGAGCGTGTAGCGAGCGGCATCGGAGCCGACCTCGTCGACGAGCTCCTGCAGGGTCACCATGGTGCCCTTACGCTTGGACATACGGACGGGCTTGCCGTTGCGCAGCAGGTTGACGAGCTGGCCCAGCAGAACCTCAAACTTGCCGGGGTAACCCAGAGCGTCGCAGACGCAGCGGACGCGCTCGATGTAGCCGTGGTGGTCGGCACCCCAGATGTCGATGACGTGGTCGACGCGCTGGAACTTATCCCAGTGATAGGCAACGTCGGAGGCGAAGTAGGTGTACTCGCCGTCGGACTTGATCAGGACGCGGTCCTTGTCATCGCCCAGGTCGGTGGAGCGGAACCACAGGGCGCCGTCCTTGGTGTAGAGGTAGCCCATCTTGTCGAGCTTCTCAAAAGCGCGGTCGACGGCGGAGGTGCCGGCGGTCTCGCCCTCGGTGTCCTTCACGTACAGCGAACGCTCGGAGTACCAACGATCGAAGTCGCAGTTGACGGCATGGCAGAGGTCGCGCATGTTGTCGACCATCTTTACGTAGCCGCGCTCGCGGAAGCTCTCCATGCGCTCCTGAGGATCGGCGTCGACCCACTTATCGCCGTCGGTGCGCCAGAACTCAGCAGCCTCGTCGATGATGTAGTCGCCGCCGTAGGAGTCCTTGCCCAGGGTCTCGGCAAAGTTGTCCTGATACGGATGGGTCTCGGGATGCTCGTCGTTCTCGTCGGCGACAAAGGCGTCGCGGTCGGCGATCAAGATCTTGTGAGCCTCGTCGATATCCACGCCCTGCTTGGCGATGATGTCGGCAAGCTGCATATAGCGCGTGCTGATGGAGTTGCCGAAGGTGTTCATCTGAGAGCCGTGGTCGTTGATGTAGAACTCACGCTGGATGTCGTAACCGGCGTGGTCCATGACGCGGCAGAGCGAGTCGCCCAGAGCGGCCCAGCGGCCGTGGCCGATGTGCATGGGGCCGACGGGGTTGGCAGAGACGAACTCGACCTGGGTCTTCAAGCCGCCACCGACGTTGGACTTAGCGAAGTCCATGCCCTTCTCGCGGGCCTCGCCAAAGATGGCATTCTTGACGGCGACGGAGAGGTAGAAGTTGATGAAGCCGGGGCCTGCGATCTCGACCTTCTCGATCGCGGGGTCCTCGGGCATATGGGCAACGACGGCCTCGGCGATCTTGCGCGGGGCACAGTGAGCCAGCTTGGCGGACTTCAGGGCCATGGTGGAGGTCCACTCGCCATGAGAAGTGTCAGCCGGTCGCTCGATGGCGCAATCGTCAAGTTCAAATGCGGAAAGGTCGCCGGCCTCCTGGGCCGCAGCAAGCGCAGCGCGTACCAGCTCTTCAATCTTCTCGGGCATAGGTCCTCCTTGTGTTAAAGCCCCCGAGCTCTTGGTCACTCGTAGGGCAAAAGCCAGAGTTTGTAGCACTCTATCACAAGCGGTAGCTACTGTCGCAGGGTAAAGCTAATAGATATTGCATATGCACAAAATTGACTACAGCTTGTATGGAGTCACTCAAAGATGCCAGTCTGCCTGCAAATTATGCACGCGTTGAAAATGCATAAAGGTGTGAATGAGCTGCGTCTTTTATCGAATACTCTTACCTATCAGAGTTGTGTGCTTTTCCTGCATAAAGTGAGGATTTGCGCACGTCAGCGTGTTATTCTAGACATACGTAAATTCGTATAAGTTGGAGGTAGCATGTTCTCAATCGGTCAACACGTCATTCATCCGGGTCAGGGAGTCTGCACCGTCGTCGGTTTTAGGGACGACACACCGCAGCCCATGCTGCTGCTCGAGACCAAGCAGGGACACGCGCAGACGATCCTCATGTACCCCGTGGCGCAGGCCGACCGTTTGCACGCCGCCATCTCTCAGCAAGATGCCGAGCACCTGCTGAGCCACTACGACGAGCTGGAGTGCGACACCTTTACCGAGCGCAACAGCTCACTTGAAGAGACGCACTTTAAGCAGCAGCTCAAGCTGGGTGCGCCCGAGACGGTCCGCGTGGCAAAGACCATGATGCACCGCATTCGCCAGGCCGAGGAAGCTGATAAAAAGCCCAGCTCCTACTACATGCGCGTACTCAAGGAAGCCAAGCGCCGCTCCATCGAGGAGTTCGCTGTGGCCTTGGGCGTCACCGAGGAGGACGCTGAAGCCCGCCTAGCCCAAGCTGCCCTCAACTAACCCAACCGCGCCAAAAACCACCACAAAGGGGACAGGCACCTTTGTGGTGGTTTTCTTGTTCTAGTAGTATTCATTCTCATCGATACCCACGAGCACAAGGAGTCTCTTATGGCAGAGCCGCTTACCGCCGGAATCACCCGCGACCGCGCGTTCGAACTGCTCAACGAGCACAATAAGGACCCGTTCCACATCACCCACGGCGAAACGGTCGAGGGCACCATGCGCTACTTTGCGCGCGAGTTCGACCCCGAGAACGAGGAGTTTTGGGGCATCGTCGGTCTGCTGCACGACCTAGATTGGGAGGAGCATGAGGACGACCCCATGAACCACACCATCTATGCGGCCGAGATCCTTGAAGGCGAGGGCGCCTCTCCCGATCTCATTCGCGCCATCCAGACGCACACGTCCGATTTCAACACCTCGCTGCCCAAGCCCGAGCTGCAGATGGAGAAGATCCTGTTTGCCTGCGACGAACTCACCGGCCTGATCGGAGCCGCCGTCGTCATGCGCCCGAGCAAGAGCGTCATGGACTTTACGACCAAGTCGCTCAAGAAGAAGTTCAAGGACAAACGCTTTGCCGCCGGCTGCTCGCGTGACGTGATTACGCAGGGTGCCGAGATGCTGGGCTGGGAGCTCCCCGAGCTCTTTGACCGCACCATCGCGGCCATGCAGTCCTTCGCCCCCGACCGCGATACCTTCCAGGCTTAATCGCCCACGCCACCTAAAACCACCACAAAGGGGACAGGCACCTTTGTGGTGGTTTTTGTTTGCGCGGGCGTTAGGGGCGGACCTGGCCGGTGCCTCGGAGCTTGTATTTGTAAGTGGTGAGGGCCTCGGCGGCGAAGGGGCCGCGGGCGTGGAGCTTTTGGGTCGAGATGCCGATCTCGGCGCCCAGGCCAAACTCGCCGCCGTCGGTGAAGCGCGTGCTGGCGTTGGCGTACACGGCCGAGGCATCGACCGCATCCAGGAAGCGCTCGCAAGCATCCGTGTCCTCGGCAACGATGGCCTCGGAGTGCATCGTGCCGTAGCGGTTGATGTGTGCGATGGCCTCGTCCTCGCTTGCCACGACCTTCACGCTCATCTCGAGCGCCAGGTACTCGCGACCCCAGTCCTCCTCAGTCGCGGCGACGTAGTCATCACCCTCGGCAAGCCCGGCATCGGCGCATGCGGCGCAGGTTGCCTCGTCGCCGTGAATGAGCGCGCCGTGGTCATGCAGCACGGCCACGACTGCGGGCAAAAACGCATCGGCCACAGCACGGTCGACCAGCAGCGACTCGGCGGCATTGCACACGCCTACGCGCTGGGTCTTGGCATTAACGATAATGTTGAGCGCCTTATCAAAGTCGGCGGATTCATGCACGTAGATGTGGCAGTTGCCCGTGCCCGTCTCGATCACCGGCACAAGCGACTCACGCACGCAGCGCTGGATCAGGCCTGCACCGCCGCGCGGAATGAGTACGTCGACAATACCGCGGAGCTTCATGAGCTCGCCAGTGGCCTCGCGGTCGGTGGACTCGATCATCGACACGGCCTCGCGCGGGAAGCCCTTGGCCTCGAGCGCATCGGCCAGCAGCTCGGCGATCATGGCACACGAGTGATAGGCCAGCGAGCCGCCGCGCAGAATGCAGGCGTTGCCGGTACGGATGCAGATGCCCGCGGCGTCGGCCGTCACGTTGGGGCGCGCCTCGTAGACCATAGCGACCAGGCCCAGCGGCACACTCACACGGGTCAGGTCCACGCCGCTTGCAAGCACGCGGTGGTCGAGCACGCGGCCCACGGGATCGGGCAGCTCGGCGAGCTTTTCCAGGCCGGCGGCCATGCCCTCGACGCGCTCGGGCGTCAGCAGCAGACGATCGAGCAGTCCGGCCGAGGTACCCGCATCGCGCGCGGCGGACATATCGAGCTCGTTGGCGGCGACGATGGAGTCGACACCGTTGCGCAGTGCTGCGGCCATGGCGCGCACGGCCTCCTGGCGCTGTTCATCGCTCGCCGTGGCAAGCGAGGCCGACGCTGCCTTGGCGGCAACGGCAAGATCGTGGACATACGTGGCTATATCGACCGACATGGGCGGCCCTTTCTCCTAGAAGTTTGCAACCATGGTAGCCGATTTGCACATGGCCTCGCCCGCGGCGGTAGAATTGGTCAACCCGAAACACCGCAACGAACGGAAGACTCACATGGCCCTCATCACTTCGTACCACGTCCCCGGCCTTTACGTCGAGGACCACAGCATCGACGTCCCCCTTGACTGGCGCGGCCTGGAGCCGATGCTCCTGGCCGTCGGCAGCACCATGCGCCGCGGCGCTATGCCGGCACCAATCGCCGGCGCGCCCGAGAGCATCAAGCTCTTCTACCGCGTGGTTTGCGCGCCCGACCGCATCAACGACGATCTGCCGCTGCTCCTGTTTTTGCAGGGCGGCCCCGGCGGCGAGAGCCCGCGTCCGCTGTCGCCCACAAGCGACGGCTGGATCGAGGAGGCCGTCAAGCATTTCCGCGTGGTCCTTCCCGACCAGCGCGGCACCGGACGCAGCAGCTGCGTGGACGGACGCACGATCAAGGCACTGGGTGATCGCGCAACGGCCGCCGGCGCCGATACAGCACGCTCGCAGGCGGACTTCCTCAAGCGCCACCTCGCCAGCTCCATCGTGCGCGATTTTGAATACCTGCGACTGGTGGGCTTTGGCGGCAAGCCGTGGGTCACACTCGGCCAGAGCTACGGCGGCTTTTTGACGCTGAGCTATCTGTCGCTCTTCCCCGAGGGCGTGGCGGCGAGCTTTACCTGCGGCGGAATCCCCCACGTGCCGGCGAGCGCAAGCGAGGTCTACGCGCATACCTTCCCGCGCATGGCCGCCAAGACGCAGCAGTATTATGACCGCTACCCCGCTGACGTCGAACGCGTGGCAGCCCTGGCCGATGCGCTCGAGGCTCAGAAGCCCGTGCTGCCCGACGGCTCGCCGATGACGGTCGAGCGCCTTCAGCTCATGGGCAGCGACTTTGGCATGAAGCCGAGCTTTGAGCGCATGCATTGGATTATCGATCACGCTTTTGTTGACGGCGACGGCACGCCGACCTGCGGCGCCTCGGTATCTGACAGCTTTTTGATGCGCGCCTTCGAGCGCACCAACACGCGTACAAACCCGCTGTACTGGACACTGCAGGAGTTCATCTACGCCGACGGCGACACCATGCCCATTGGCTGGGCCGCGGCTGAAGAGAAGGCTCACCGCGCCGAGTTCGACACCCTCGCGCGCCCGCTCATGTTTACCGGCGAGGCCATGTTCCCGTGGATGTTTGAGCAGATGCCCGAGCTTAAGCCGTTTAAGCCCGCCATGGACCTGCTGATGGAAGACACCAGCTGGGACAAGATCTACGACCCGCAGCGCCTGGCCTGCAACGAGGTGCCGCTCCAGGCCGCGGTGTATTTCGACGACATGTACGTGGATTCGAGCCTGCAGCTCGATACGCTCAGCCGCGTGGGCAACTCGCATGCCTGGGTGACCAACGAGTTCGAGCACGACGGCCTGCACGGCAGCGTGGTGTTCAAGCACCTCTTCGACGAAGCCCTCAACCGCGGAGACCTGCGCCGGATCTTCTAGCAAAGGGGCGTCCCCACCTGCCGGCACAAAAGGAACGTCCCCAAGTGCCGGCACGAGAAAGACAGCGCTGCGGGAAACGATCCGCAGCGCTGTCTTTCTTTATGCAAATACGATCAAGTTATCCCTGTGTATCGCCGGCTTCTCGGCCAGGTTAGCGAGCAGGCGGTTGCTGGCGATCTGGTCCTGGCGGCGGCCGGCGGCAAGTTCCAGCACGTCCGAATCGGCCTCGGCGATACCGCGGGCGACGACCATACCGCTCGGATCGCACACATCGAGCACATCGCCCTCGGCAAACTGGCCATCGACCTCGCGAATACCCACCGCAAGCAAGGAAGAGCCACGGCTGACCAGCGCCTTCGCGGCGCCGTCATCGACCGTTACCGAGCCATGCGCCTTGTCACCCAGCGCGATCCACAGCTTGCGGGGTGCGATGTCCAGACGCTCCGCCGGCGGATCGAACAGCGTGCCCACGCTCTCGCCGCGGGCGAGGCGCACGAGCGCATCGGGCTCCTCGCCCGAGCAAATCACGCTCTGAATGCCCGCCGTCATCAGGATGCGGCTCGCGCGGATCTTGGTAATCATGCCGCCCGTTCCCACCGATGTGGAAGAATCGCCCGCCGAGGCAATAATCTTGGCATCGATCTTATGCACGACAGGAACAAACTCGGCCGTGGGGTCCTCATGCGGATTGGCAGTATAGAGACCATCGATGTCCGAGAGCGTCACGCACAGATCGGCAGAAACCAGGCAGCTCACAAGCGCCGCCAGTGTGTCGTTGTCGCCAAACTTAATCTCATCGACGGTAACGGTATCGTTCTCGTTGACGACCGGCACCACGCCAAGCTCCACGAGGCGCAGCAGGGCGTCGCGCGCATGCAGGTAGGACGTGCGGCGGGCCGTGTCGTGGCGCGTGAGCAGTACGAGCGAGGTGAGCAGGTCGCGCGCATGGAACTCCTCGTCGTAGGCCGACGAGATGATGCACTGACCGGCCGAGGCGCAAGCCTGTAAGCTCGGCAGGTCACCGACCGGCTTGCGTTCGAAGCCCAGCACGGGATAGCCACAGGCGATAGCGCCCGAGCTCACCACGACCAGACGCCAGCCGAGCTTGCGCAGCGCTGCGGCCTGATCGGCAAGTCCGCCGATAAAGGCGCGGTTGACCTTGCCATCGGCACCCACCACCGTGGACGAACCGATCTTTACCACCATCGTTTTATAAGAAGTCGTCATACGTCAAACCAATCAACTGTTCAGCGAACGGCCGAGCTGGCGGCCAAGGGAGCGTGACTCGCCCCTACCGCCCAAGGAATTAGTGAGCCCAGGGAAAAGCAGAGGCCGCGGCCATGTTCTTGCGTACGAGCTCGTCGCGCACCTGAGCCAGGCCCTGCTCCATGCCCACCACATAGGTCTGCGGGTACAGGAAGCGCTTGAAAGCTGCGTCCAGATGATCGAGCGCCCAAGCACAGCGCTCGCGCGCGTCCTGGATGCTCTCACGCGGAGCCACCGCACTGCCATCGCGCACGATCGGCACCAGCAGCTCGCGATACTCAAGTTCGGACACGTCGGTCACCAGGGCGGCATCATTCACGGCCACGAGGGTATTGCCGCGCGCGGCGCCCTCCCCCGCCAGATGGTCCTCGTCGTAGATCATGTCGCAGACCGGGCCGCCAAAGCCGTCGTAATAACGGCGCACGCGTTGCACGCCCGGGATCGTGCGCTTATAGGGCTGCTCGGAGAGCTTGACCACCGGCGTCCATGGATCTGTCTCGCTCGCACGGCGGGCGGAAAGCTTGTACACGCCACCCAGCGCCGGCTGGTCATAGCAGGTCGCGAGCTTGGTACCCACGCCAAAGCTATCGATGGGCGCGCCCTGGTCCAGCAGCGACTGAATCGTGTACTCGTCAAGATCGTTGGAAACCGAGATCCCCACATAGGGCAGGCCCTCGGCATCAAAACGGCCGCGAACATACTTGGAGAGCTTGGCGAGGTCGCCGGAGTCGATGCGAATAGCCGACAGACGCTCGCCCACCGCCTCCATCTCCTTGGCAACCGTAATGGCATGCTCGCAGCCCTCGCGCACGTCATAGGTGTCGATGAGCAGCGTACAGTTCTTGGGGCTCGACTTGGCAAAGGCGCGGAAGGCCTCGAGCTCGGAATCGAAGCTCATCACCCAGCTGTGCGCATGCGTGCCAAAGACGGGAATACCATAGCGGCGGCCGGCGAGCACATTGGACGTAGAGGAGCAGCCGGCAACGTAGCTCGCGCGCGCAACGGCCAGGCCGCCATCGGGACCCTGGGCGCGGCGCAGGCCAAACTCCGCCACGGGGCGACCGTCGGCGGCGAGCACCACGCGCGCCGTCTTGGTGGCGACAAGCGTCTGGAACCCGACGATGTTGAGCAGCGCCGTCTCAAGCAGCTGGCACTCGAGCGCAGGACCGGTGACGCGCACCATGGGCTCGCGCGGAAAGACGAGCTCGCCCTCGGGGACGGCGTCGATATTTACATGCGCACGAAAATCGCGCAGGTAGTCGAGGAATGCGGACTTGAACATCGCGCCGCCGGCAGGGGCCTCAAGCGAGGCGAGGTAGTCGATATCCTCGGGCGTAAAGCGCAGGTTCTCGACGAGCTCGGGCAGCTCGGCGGTGCCACACATGACGGCATAGGCGCTGCCAAAGGGATGGTCGCGGTAAAACGCGGTAAAACAACCCTGCTCATTGGCCTTGCCGCTCTCCCACAGGCCCTGGGCCATAGTGAGCTCGTACAGATCGGTGAGCATTGCAATGTCGGTGGGATGCGAGATGTCGGTCAAAGCCATGGGGCGACCTTTCGGATGTGTGGTGCAGAATTTGAGGGTTGGACGAGAGCAGAGCATGCGGACATGACGCCCGATGCGAGTCGGTTAGAGCAGGCCCATGCTGGTCAGGATCGTGTAGCCCATAAAGATGACAAACGCGATGAGGGCAAGGACAATGATGATTTTTTGAGCCGGCGCCATGCCAGGGATCTCGTTCTCGCCCATAGGCTCCTTGGAGGTAACCATGCGCTGGGCAAAGGTCATCTCGTCACGGCTCGGCTTGGGCTCGACGGACTTGGGACGGGCGGCCTTTTTAGGCTGAGGTTTGGGCGCGGCAGGTGCAGGCTTCGCAGCAGCGGGCTTGGGTGCGGGCGCGGGCGCCGATGCGGATGCGGCGTTCGCGGCGGCCTCCTCGGCCTTCGCACGCTCGGCACGCAGGGCAGCCAGCTCCTCACGCTCGCGACGGGCCTCTTCCCGAGCCTCGCGGCGGGCCTTCTCAGCGCGGAGCTCTTCCAACTCGGCGCGCTCCTCGTCGGACAATGGTTGGGACTCAAGCTCGGCCATGATATAGCCCTTTCTTTTAAAAAAAGCCGCCGACACAATGTCAGCGGCTTATCAAATCCATGGGTGGAGACGAAGGGAGTCGAACCCTCGGCCTCTGCCATGCGACGGCAGCGCTCTCCCAACTGAGCTACGTCCCCAGGACAAGTCGATATTTTACCTACGGCTCGCCAACTGTCAACGCCCAATAACCAGTCTTTTTGGGACGCGGCTATTTTGACAACTTTTCGAACAGGCGATCCTCTCGATGATTTTTTAATCCCCGTCCCAGAAAAATCATCAGCGTGCGCTCTACTTTGCGCTGGTGAGGACGCCGGTGGTGTCGAAGGCGGGGGTGAAGCTCTCGTCTACCGCGCCGCCCTCTTGCCAGAACATCGTCGTAAAACCCAGGTCGTCGGCATGGTCGAGCACCTGCTCGTACTCCTCACGCGTCACGGCGCGTGCCAGGTCGCCGCCCTGCTCGCGCATGAGCGCATTGGGCGTGTACTGGTTCATAACCGAGATCGGCACGTCGCCCACCGTCTGCCACACCAGGTCCAGCACGCGACACGAATCGTCTGCATGCCCCGGAAGCACCAGGTGACGCACGATCATGCCACGCTTCATAAGCCCGTCCTCGTCCACCAACTCTCCCCCGCGGCGCTCGATCTCGCGCGCCATCTGGGCCAGACCCGACACGGCCACACGCGGGTAATCCTTTATATGGGAGAGCGACTGCGCAAGCCCGGCATCGGCATATTTAAAGTCGGTGAGCCACACATCGACCAGGTCGCCCAGCGCCGCCACGGCACTCGCGCGCTCGTAACCACTCGTGTTGTAGACGATTGGGATAACCAGTCCGCGCGCCCGTGCCGCGGCAATCGCGGCAGGCAACAGGTGCGCATAGTGCGTCGCCGTCACCAAATTGATGTTGTTGGCACCCTGGTCCTGCAGTTCCAGCATAATCTCGACCAGGCGCTCAGGCGAAATCTCAAGGCCAAAATTGCCGGTCGAGATCTCGTGGTTCTGGCAGTAGATACATTTGAGCGAGCAGCCGCTAAAGAAGATCGTGCCCGAACCGGCCTCGCCCGAGATAGGCGGCTCCTCCCACATATGAAGCGCGGCGCGGGCCACCTTGAGCGTGTCGTTAGCACCGCAGACGCCGTGCGCGCCCTCATCGCGCGCCGCACCGCAACGGCGCGGACACAAATGGCAGGCGGGCGAAAAAAGTTCGGTCAACGACGTCGGCATAAAACCATGCTCCAAAACAACGATTCAGCAGCTCAAACGTAAAGGGATCAACCCCACAGACGGCTCGAGCCCAAGGCGCCGTAATCGTCCGACACGATTTTTGTAATGTCAAGACTGGAATCGATAAAGTGCCGCTTTATGATGTAGGTATTCCGCCCCCCGCGGAGCAACTGGGTGAACCGTCGCGTTTATTTAGGGAGCCCACACAGTCGTACCTAGTACAGGTATCCTTCGTTGTTAAGGACGCTGGAACAGTCGATGAGGGCACCCACCTGTTTTAGGTGGGTTCATTTTCGTAACGTGGGGGGTGGTTTTCTTTTGCCGAAAATCACCATTACAGTCCATATGGATCCCCGCCGGCATCCCGACAAGCCATCGACAACATCCCAATATCTGGTAAGCGCGTGATTATCGCTGCGTGCAATTCCATGCACCCCCCTTGGTCGAGTATTATGGTTCGGCTATGCCCTTTGCGCATGGCGTTCTTCTGACCTTTTCCTTCGACGCTTGGCGGTTTTTAGATTCATGGCTTCATCCCCGAGCTACATACCGTACCTATGCGTGGCAGCGGCGGCCTTTATCACGACCTTCCTCACGGTACCCCTGGTCAAGCGCCTGGCAATCAAGCTCGACGCCGTCGACTATCCTTCTAAGCGCCGCATCAACACCAAGCCCATCCCGCGTTTGGGCGGAACGGCGGTGTTTTTGGGCCTGGTCGTCGCCTGCACTGTGCAAATCCTAGGCACCTGGTACCTGGGTTGGCCGCCCGTTTTGGTGCCCCACCCCCGTCTGCACATCAGCTACCCCATACTTGCGCTTTCTTTTACCGTTATCTTTGCGACCGGCGCCATCGACGACGTCTTCCAGCTCACGCCCAAGCAAAAGCTGGCCGGACAGGTCCTCGCCGCGCTTATCGCCTGCATGGGCGGCCTGCGGATCGGCGTCATCGTCAACCCGTTTGCTCCCGGCGAGATCATGCTCGGATGGCTCGCCTACCCCATTACCGTGATCTATCTGGTGGCATTCACCAACATCATTAACCTCATCGACGGCCTCGACGGCTTGGCCACGGGCATCTGCGGCATCGCATCGTTCACCATGTTTTCGATGGCTGTTCTCTCGGGCCGCATCGACGCCGCCGCGCTCTCCATTGCGCTCTTTGGCGCCTGTCTGGCCTTTTTGCGCTACAACTTCAACCCCGCAAGTATCTTCTTGGGCGACTCGGGGTCGTTGCTTCTGGGCTTTGCGCTGGGCTCCATCTCGCTGCTCAACGTGAGCCGCACCGCCGCACTCACCTCGCTTATCATCCCGCTCATCGTTGCCGGCGTGCCTATCATCGACACGTTTAGCGCCATCGTGCGCCGCAAGCGCGCCCACATTAGCATCGGGCAGGCCGACAAGGGCCACATCCACCACCGCCTGATCCAAGAAGGCTACAACCAAAAACAGGCTGTGCTGCTCATCTATGCCTGGTGCATCATGCTTTCGGCCGGCGCCGCCGCGATTAACCAGGTCGAGGTGCCCATGCGCGTGCTCATCTTTACCGTGCTCGCCATTGGCTCGGCGGCCTTCGCCAAGCACCTGCACCTGTTTGAGCCCGTGCTGCGCCACCATTACAACAAGCGCACGCACGAGGACGAGCTCGTCACCCCCGACGACCCCGCCTTTAAGCAGGAGGAGCAGGCAGCTGAGGAACGTAAGGAAGAGCGCCACCACAAGCTCTAGGGCAAGCTGCCGAGGATGTGCCAAGGCGTTGGCAGCCGTTCGCGCGAACGCCGCGGCGGACTTGAAAGCCGGCCCCTGGCAGTCCCTCACCCACTCACGCCCACCCCTCTCAATAAACACGCTATCATCAAAACCTGCGAACGAACGTTAGGAGCAATCATGCCAAACGAGAACAGCTACGAAGTCGCGCTGCAAAAGAGCAACGCCATTCGCGAGGGCCTGACCAAGACGCCCGAGAAGTTCACCATGCTTACCGGCGACCGCCCCACCGGCCGTCTGCACCTGGGTCACTACTTTGGCACCCTCAAGGGCCGCGTGGAGCTGCAGAACATGGGCGCCAGGACCAACGTACTCATCGCCGACTACCAGGTCATCACCGACCGCGACACCACCGAGCACATCCAGGACAACGTGTACAACATGGTCATGGACTACCTTGCCTGCGGCATCGACCCCGACAAGACCATGATCTACGCGCACTCCGCCGTGCCCGCCGCCAACCAGCTCATGCTGCCGTTCCTGTCGCTGGTGTCCGAGGCCGAGCTGGCGCGCAACCCCACGGTCAAGGCCGAGATGGAGGCCTCGGGGCACGAGCTCACCGGCCTTCTGCTCACCTACCCGGTGCACCAGGCCTGCGACATCCTGTTCTGCAAGGGCAATGTGGTGCCCGTCGGCCGCGACCAGCTGCCGCACATCGAGCTCACCCGCACCATCGCCCGCCGCTTTAACAACCGCTACGGCAAGGTGTTCCCCGAGGTCGACGCGCTGCTGTCCGAGACCCCGCTGCTGCCCGGCCTGGACGGTCGCAAGATGAGCAAGAGCTACGGCAACGCCATCAACATCTCGATGACCGCCGAGGAGACGGCCAAGCGCATCAAGAAGAGCCAGACCGACTCCGAGCGCATGATCACGTTCGATCCCGAGAACCGCCCCGGCGTGTCCGGCCTGCTTTCGACGGCCGCCATCTGCACCGGCCGTTCCGAGGTCGAGATTGCCGAGGAGATTGGCATGGGCGGCTCCGGCCAGCTCAAGAAGTACGTGACCGAGGCCGTCAACGAGTACTTCGCACCGATCCGCGAGCGTCGCCAGCGCTACGAGAACGATCTGGACTATGTGAAGGACGTCCTTCACGAGGGCAACCGTCGCGCCAACGAGATCGCCGATCAGACCCTGGCAGAGGTTCAGGACGCCATGGGCATGGTGTACTAGACCGATTTGCTGGCTTGAGCTTTCGATTGCTTTAGGGCGGGCGCTACGACGTCCGCCTTTTTCGGAGCCGGACTGCTTCGGCTCCGCCCATTGCACTCCCCCGATAAACAGGAACGGGCCCGCCGGCAGTCAGTTGCCGGCGGGCCCGTTCCCGAAGTACACCGTTGAATCGCACAGAGGGGAGGAATGCGAATCAAACTCAACAGGGCAGGCTTTTTCATCGCCTATTGCCTGCTCCGTTGCTGAAACCAATATAGTTCACCGTGGTTTACTTTGCAGGATCAATATCCGCCGCCATAGCTTCTCCATAAGTTAGCCCCGGTAAACCTGAAACAGAAAACCACCACAAAGGGGACAGGCACCTTTGTGGTGGTTCTGGCCACGGCAGAGCTGTTAGAGTCCGGCAGGCCAACGACAGACGGCCAGGTCGACGTGCATGTCGTCCTTAAACGCCACACCCTCCCCTAGCAAAAGCTCACGTTGAGCATCGGGACCGCCAAAAGCAAAACCCTCGCATATGCGCCCGTCGGCAAACACCACGCGGTGACAGGGAATCTCGCCGGGGCGCGGATTGCTATGCAGGGCATACCCCACATACCGCGCACTTCGTGGTCGACCGGCAAGCAGCGCCACCTGACCATACGTGGCGACCATCCCCTCGGGGATCTGCTCGACCACCTCGTACACCCGTTCAAAAAAGCCCTCAGACGCCATTGCTCGCTCCCTTCTACCCTGAAAAGCATAAACCACCGCAAAGGGGACAGGCACCTTTGTGGTGGTTTATGGCAGGTCGGTTAGTTGGCGGGCTGGAAGAAGGCTACGGCTACGGCGCCAGGGCCTACGTGGGTACCGATGGTGGCGCCGATGGTGTGAACGGGCAACTCGCCCTCGGTGTGGCCAGCCCAAAGTGCCGCGCTGTCCTCGATATACTTCTTGAGCACCGCATCCGAAAGACCCGTATAGCCGAGCGCCAGCGGCATGGAAAAGTCGATGCCGCCCGCCTTTTCGACCTTTTGGTTCAGCAGGTTGCGGCCGTTCTTGGAACCGCGCGCCTTGCCCAGCTGCACGATCAGACCGTCCTCGACAGCCACCACAGGCTTTACGTTGAGCAGCGTGCCCACGGCGCCGGCCGCAGCAGACAGACGACCGCCGCGCACCAGGTACTCCAGCGTCTCGAGCAGGCCGATGACGACCACGCGGTCACGGACGGCCTCGACGGCCGCCGCGATCTGGGCCGCACTACGGCCCTCGTTCACCAGGCGCAGGGCATACTCGACCAGGACACGCTCGCCCAGAGTGACGTTATTGCTATCCACCACGTACACGTCGCCGCCCGGCGCCTCGGCAAGTGCGGTACGGGCACTCTGATTTGTACCCGAAAGCTTAGCGCCCACGGTAATAATCACGGCCTCGTCGCCGGCCTCACGCGCCTCGGCGATGGCCTGCGAAAACGCGTACGGGTTGACCTGGCCGGTCTTGGGCAGCTCATCGCGCTCCACGAGCATCTCGTAAAAGCGCTGGTGATCGATGTCGATGCCATCCATGTACACATCGGTGCCAAAGGTGACGGACAGCGGCAAAACGGCCAGTGCTGGGTGCTCGGCCGGCGACATATCGCTTGCGGAATCGGTAATAATGCGGACGGACATAGCGAATCCTTTCTTGCGCAGGTCCCGCGCAGGGAATTTTGACAGCAAGGCCCCGGCACGGTATACGCGCTCAAACGGGACTATGCAGTTGTTAATGGGAAGCAAATACCTTGGCGGCCTTAGATCTCGCGCAAGGTATTGAGAATCGTGCGCAGCGACGCGTACATCTGCTCGCGCTGCTCCACGCCCATGGCCTTACCGGTGGTGTCGAGCACTTCGCGAATGATGCGATCGGCCTCGCTCATGCTCTCGCCGCCCAGGGCAGTCAGGCGCACCGGGGCACGGTACTTGACGGCCGCATCACCCGAGTCATCGACCTCGACGTAGCCGCCCTCCTCCAGATGTGCCAGTGTGCGCGAAACGGCGGCTCGGGTAACGCCGGCCATGCGGGCGAGGTCGGCGCCAGTCAGGCCGTCCTTGCTGCGCTCAAGATAGTACAGGCACATGACGTCGGAGCCCTTGAGGCCCAGCCTTGCACCTTCGGACGTCTTGATGCGCTGAATCTCCTTGTAGAGCCCGCTGATCAGTCCGACAAAGTCCTCGAAACGTGTCTCGTCGTTCTGCTGCATGGGAGACGACCGCCTTTCGCTTGCATAATGCTTACGGGTAAACATCTTAGTCGCATAAGGCGACACCCGTACCCAAATACCCCATTTGTTAACCCATCAACATAAAAACCACCACAAAGGGGACAGGCACCTTTGTGGTGGTTTGCGTAGTGGTTTGGACCGAGTTACAGTTCTACGCGCGGGTTATCGCGAGTCACAAGCGTCTTAACAAGAACGTTGGCGCCCAAATAGTGCTCAAGAAGCTCGGCCAAGCGATCGATGGCGGCCTGACAGTCCTCCATGCGCTCGGGCTCAACACATTCAATCGCCAAAAACGCGTCGGCCGAATCGTCGGACAGAGCCGTTCGAACGCCGTCGCGCCAGTTCCAGCAGCGGCACACGGCGCCCGCATCGTCGATGTAGGCCAGCTCGCCGGGCAGCGTCGGGTCATCCGCTTCCTCGCCAAGCGGCAAGAACGCATCGCCACCATCGGTCACCTTCAAGCGAAGATCTCCCTCAATCGCATGCAGGTCCTCGCCGCCAACGGGCAGCGCATAAGTCAACGAAATCGTGTTGTAGATATCCACCGCCGGTGTGATGTGGCCGACCGGCTTGCCTTTGAGCACGCGCTTGAGCAGGTTCTCAACTGAGCAACGCGCGCCCTTCTTGGTCTTGAACAGGCGATACGCCTCGCGCCATGCCTTAACCGGCGCGTTCTCGCTGATAGTGTCGCTGGTCAGATGACGCTCCGCATCGATATTGGCGCGGTCGAGCAACGCCGCAATCGCATCCACGTCCTCTTGAGGAATCTGAGCCGTGGGCTTCATGCCCTCCACGACCACAACACCGACCGCTGCCTGCGGAAACAGCTCCCAGAATGAATCCTCGGCAATAAAGCTCTTCATACGCTCTCCCTTCATTATGCGCGCCCGAGTGAGGGCGCCTAAACAAAAAGCGCCCTCACGACGGCCACCTTCAAAGTCCTACGGTGCCGTCACAAGAACGCTTGCGCTGTCCCCATCCGGAGAAGGGGACGATATGTCAGGCGTATTGTAACCCGAGTCATCCACGCGAGCAAAACCACCACAAAGGCGCCTGTCCCCTTTGTGGTGGATATGGACTCACGGCGAAGCTAGTGGCGAAGTCCCAGCAGGCCGCGGCCGCGATGACGGGCCTCAGCGGGCACCTGGGCGTGCGGGCCGGCGGCCTTGACGGACTCGGGCAGGTGCGAGTACTTCTTCTCGAAGTTCTCCTCGAACATCACGGCCAGGTTGTGCGCTGCCTCGTCGTAGCGAGCGGTGCTCTGCCAGTACTGGCGCGGCACCAGAATGCCGTCGGGCACACCGTGGCACGTGGTGGGAATGTCGACGTTAAAGATATCGTCATGCACGAACTCGCTGTCCTCGATGGTACCGTCGAGGGCACGGGCCACCAGGGCGCGCGTGTAGGCAAGCTCGATGCGATGGCCCACGCCATAACCGCCGCCGATCCAGCCGGTGTTGACCAGATAGACGCGGGTGCGACCGTCGGCGATGCGCTCGCCGAGCATCTTAGCGTAGACCATGGGGTCGAGCGGCATAAACGGCTCGCCAAACAGCGAAGAGAACGTGGGTGTGGGCTCGGTGACGCCGACCTCGGTGCCGGGAATCTTGGCCGTAAAGCCCGTCACAAAGTGATACATGGCGGCGTCGGCCGTCAGGCGCGAGATGGGCGGCAGCACGCCAAAGGCGTCGCAGGTCAAAAACAGCACGACGCTCGGGGTGGTGCCCATGCCCTTGGTCCACGCGTTGGGGATATGCTCGACGGGGTAGGCCACGCGCGTATTGTGCGTGATCGAGACGTCGTCGTAGTTAGGCTTGCGATTCTCATCGAGTACCACGTTTTCACAGATGGCGCCAAAGCGAACGGCGTTGAAGATCTCGGGCTCGTGGAACGCGTCCAGGCCCTCGCACTTGGCGTAGCAGCCGCCCTCGATGTTGAAGATGCCCATGTCGGACCAACCGTGTTCGTCGTCGCCGATCAGCAGGCGCGTGGGGTTGGCCGAAAGCGTAGTCTTGCCGGTGCCGGACAGGCCAAAGAACACGGCGGTCTCATGCGTGACGGGGTCCATACTGGCCGAGCAATGCATGGGCAGCACGTCGTCCTCGACGGGCAGCAGATAGTTCATGACGCTGAAGATGGACTTTTTGATCTCGCCGGAGTAGCCGGTGCCAGCGACCAGAATCACGCGCTCCTGAAAGTTGATGACCACGGCGGCGCTGGAGTTGAGGCCCTTGATGGCGGGATCGCACTGGTAGCCCGGCGCGGCGAGCACGCAGAAGTCCGGCTCACCGGTGCGTGCGATTTCGCGGGCAAGCGGGCGGGCGAGCATCTGCTTAATAAAAAGCGCCTGGCTGGCACGCTCGCAGGCGACAAGCAGGCGACGCGTATGATTGCGGTCGGCACCGGCCATACCGCGGGTGACGAACACATCGCGCTCGTTGAGATAGTCGACGATGCCGGCCTTGATGGCCTCGTAGCTCTCGACAGGCAGCGGGCGGTTGACGGCGCCCCAGGCGATCTTGTCGTGCACGTCGGGCGTGTCGGCGATAAAGCGGTCGTTGGGCGAACGTCCGGTACGCTCCCCCGTCTCGATCACCAGTGCGCCGTTGGAGGCCATGCGGCCTTCGTTGCGGCGGATGGCGTGCTCGACGAGCTCGGCTGCCGGCAGGTCAACCAGCAGGCGGGGCTGGTTCTCGGCAGGGTCTTCGACCAGCGTAATGCCAAAGTTGGATAGAACTTCTGCAGGGGTAACTCCTGGCATGGGGCCTCCTTTAAAAGCGCGACACGTGGACGCGGCGCGCACTTTACTCACGTAAAGCCCGTTGTACCCGATATGCAAAAACGTTTTTGCGGCAACAGCGAAGCGCCCGCTCAACGGTCAAAAATCGCACGCAAGCGGCCTAGTCATTGGGAACGTTCTTAAACGACTAGTCATTGGGGACGCTCTTGAACAGGCAACAGCCAAGGAGTGTTCCATGATGCCTGTACTTAGGGGCGTTCCTAAAGTGCCGACCACTGAATGGCGCCGCCGAAATTATTGAACAACCTGTTCAAAAACACGAGCAAACGCCGTCGAGTCTATACTAGAGCACAGTAATAGAAAGGAATCGTCTTGAGCATCACGCCCCTCGATAGCATCCGCCGCACCATCGCCCGCCGCAACGGCGTCACCGACCCCACCGTATCGGGCGGGGCGCACGGGCAAGGTGGACGCATCGAGAACGGTCTGTTCCCTGCATCGCACACCGCCGAGGAGCTCGCACGAATCCAAGAGCTAAGCCAGCGTAACGCTGGCGGTCCCGACAGCAGCCAGGCCACACGCCGTCGCCGCGAGCGCGATCGCCAGCCCGGCCCCATCCACCGCATGGTCAATGCCTGGTGGAACCGCCTGCTCGGAGCCGTCTACGGCGGCGGCTTCTCCATGCAAGAAGCCGAGTACGAAGATCACGCCACCCGTCGCGACTACCTTTGGAATACTCTGGGCACCGCTGTATGGGGCATGGCGTTTCCGCTGCTCACCATTGTGTCGACACAGCTCGTGGGCGCCGAGGAAGCCGGCAAGTTTTCCATCGCCTTTGTCACCGGCACGCTCATCATGATCGCGTGCAACTACGGCGTGCGCAACTTTCAGGTCTCGGACATCGACGAAAAAACCTCCTTCGCCTCCTACCAGCTCAACCGCTGGCTTTGCGGAGCGCTCGCGCTAGCATGCGGACTGGTATACAGCAGCGCCCGCGGCTATGACGCGCAGATGGCCACGATCGGCCTGGGCGTCTACCTGTATAAGGTGATCGACGGCATCGCCGACGTATACGAGGGCCGCCTGCAGCAGGCCGACAAGCTCTACCTGGCCGGCATGAGCCAAACGCTGCGCTCCGCCGGCGTCATCGCGGTCTTTAGCGTGGCACTGTTCCTCACGCGCAGCATGCCTATCGCGGCCATGGCCATGGGTGTCACCGCCATCGCCTCGCTCGTGCTGGTCACCGCGCCGCTCGCCCTGCTCGAAACCGAAAAATCACGCCGCGTGAGTCTGCGCGAGGCTGGCCACCTGTTTGTCCAGTGCGCCCCGCTCTTTGGTGCGCTGTTCCTGTTCAACCTTATCGAGAGCATGCCCAAGTTCGTGATGGAGGGCACGCTGGCCTACAAGTATCAGCTGTACTTTAATGCCCTGTTCTTTCCGGCGCAGGCCATTTTGTTGAGCATCGGATTTATCTACAAACCGCAGCTCCTGCGTCTGTCGAGCATTTGGGCGAATCCGCGCAAGCGTCGCCGCTTTGACCTAATTATTGTTGCCGTTATGGCACTGATCGTGGTCATTACCGGAGCATGCGCCGCATTTATGGCAGGCCCCGGCATCCCCATCATGAGCTTTATGTACGGCCTTAACTTTGAGCGCTACCGCACGCTGGCGCTGCTAATGGTTGTCGCCGGCGGCGTCACCGCGGCAATCGACTTTATCTACGCCATCATCACGGTGTTGCGCCACGCCGGCGACGTCACCAGGATCTACCTAATCTGCTTCGCCGTAAGCGTGGTGCTGCCGGTGATTCTGATTAAGCTGCTGGGTCTGATGGGCGCTGTGGTGAGCTACCTAGCCATCATGGCCCTACTCCTGGTGCTACTGATTATCGAGTACGCCCACATCCGCCAACGCATCGAACGCGACCGCAACCCATACGGCGCCTAATTCGAATCAATTTGAAGAAAAGAAACGTCGATGTTTTGGCACCGACAGCGAGCAGTCTCGAAGTGCCCCAGGTTGGCGCGAAAGAGGAGCGACGCGTACTTCTGTACGCGAGCGACGGTTTGAGCGACAAGATGGGGTGCTTCGGGGCTGCGCAGCGTCAACGTGACCGCCGTTCGGTAGAACGGCGGAACAAGGTTATTCGCCCGGGTTGATGTTCGCATAGAACTCCGCACCGTCATCCAGACGCAGGATCCCAACGCGGCCGAACTCGGAGCCGGTGGCGGCGGCGCAGTCGATGTCGATGCGATCGGGCACGCCGGCGGTATCCTCGCCGCCCAGGCGCACAATCTGCCCACGGCCGGACTCCTCATCGAGCCCCGCCAGGCCGCCGACCTCGCAATAACGCCCAAGCGACACCGTGGGCGTGTGGCCGCTCACCACGACCGGGCCCTTGCCCTCGGCAGAAAGCAGCCCCGTCGGCGCATCCCAATAACCATGGCGAATCCACAGCAGGTCATCGGACGACTGCACCGCAAGCATCTGCTGCAGTAGCTCGCGATCGGCATCCACCGCTCCCGCACCATCGGCACAATCAACCCCGTGTTCAAGCAAAAACGCCCGCGCCGCCTCGGTTTGGATGCCGGCATGTACCAACAGGTACGGACGCTCGTCAGTCTCGGCCACCGCGTAGAGCGGCAGCGTCGCCATCCAACGCACAAGCTCCTCGTACGCCTCGAATTCCATATCGTTGAGCTGCTGACGGGTGGTCCAACCGCCGTTGATATCCCAGGTCTCGGCATCGAGCGGATCCTGGCCAATGATGGCGTCGAGCATGATCTGCTCGTGATTGCCCTTGAGCACGCGAGCGTTGGGTAGCGAGCGCACGAGCTTAATAACGCCGACCGGATCGGGCCCGCGATCGATCATGTCGCCCAGCAAATACAGCGTATCGTCGGACGCCAGCGAAATCTTGGACAGGGCCTCGTCAAGCGCACGCACGTGCCCGTGAGCATCGGATGTCACATAGATCGCCATGAAACGCCTCTCTTTACATTGGTGCCGAAGCCCGGAGCCGCAACTAAAACTTCAAGTTGAACTTAAACGTTACCCATTGTACTCCGTAGCAATAAAGCTGGAAAGGGTTGCATACCGTCAACGGTCGCCGGCGCACGCCTGCCAACCCGCACCGCTCACGCCACGCCGTCTGACACAGCGCCCCGACCAGCGTCGCACACACCGCAGCCTCGTGTCGAAAATGCGCATGCCAGCAATCCAAGCCCATAAACCCACCATCTTTGGGTACAAATAACCGCAGACAACTGACCGTGCCACGCCAACCACCCAGGAGCGGACACTATCCATGAACCAGATCCTTCTCTTTATCGGCCTCGTCATCATTCTGTGCCTGACCATCAAACCTGTCGGAAAAAAGCTCCCCTTCCCCACCCTGCTCATCTTTATCGTGCTCGGCATGCTGCTGGGCGTCAACGGCCCGGCGCGCATCGACTTTAGCGACTACGCGCTCACCGAAACCGTCTGCGGCACGGCGCTGCTGTTCATCATGTTCTATGGCGGCTTTAACACCAACATCGACCGCGCCAGACCCGTCTCCGTGCCCGCGGTGCTGCTGAGCACACTCGGTGTCGTCATCACCGCTGGCATCACCGGCGTGTTCGCGCACTTTGTACTGGGCTTCGACTGGATCGGCGGCCTGCTGCTGGGATCGGTCGTGGCATCCACCGACGCGGCCAGCGTCTTTAGCGTGCTGCGCGAGCACAACCTTTCGCTGAGAGGCGGCACCGACTCGCTGCTCGAGGTCGAATCGGGCTCCAACGACCCCGTCGCTTACATGCTCACCGCCGTGCTCGCGACCCTCGCGGCGGGCGGCGACGTTAACATCCCCGTGCTGCTGGCCAAGCAAATCATCCTAGGCGTGGGGCTGGGTCTTGCCATTGGCTGGACATCCAGCCGCTTGATCGAACGCGCGCAGGCAACAGCCGAGGGTGCGCAGACCATCTTCTTGTTCGCCGTGGCAATCGTCGCCTACGCGCTGCCGAGCTACCTGGGCGGCAACGGCTTTTTAGCCGTGTACCTTGCCGGCATTGTGCTAGGCGCGAGCGACATCACCGGCAAGGTCGAACTGGCGCACTTCTTCGACACCCTCACCGAGATGGCCGAGATGACCATCTTCTTCTTGCTCGGCCTGCTCGTGACGCCCGCACGCCTGCCGCAAATGCTGCTGCCGGGCCTGGCGCTCATGGCGTTTATGCTCTTTGTGAGCCGCCCCATTGCCGTTGGCATGCTACTGCCGCCCTTTAAGACGACCCCTCGCCAGGTCGCGCTCGTAAGCTGGGCGGGCCTGCGTGGCGCGGCTTCGGTCGTCTTTAGCCTCTTTGCCGTGGTGTCCGGCGTTCCCGGTGGCCACGACCTATTTGACCTGGTGTTTGTGATCGCCGTGTCGAGCATTGTGGTGCAGGGCTCGCTGCTGCCGGCAGTGGCGAAGAAACTCGACATGATCGACGCGGAAGGCGACGTGCGCCGCACCTTTAACGACTACCGCGACGAGGACGGCATGTCGTTTGTCAAGCTCAAGGTGGGTGCGGGCCATCCGTTTGCCGGTCGCTCGCTCGCGGATATTGGCAGCGCGACGGACATGCTGGTGGTCCTGGTGCTGCGCGACGGTGCGCACCCGGTGCTGCCCAACGGCGATACCGTAATTGAAGAAGGCGACCTTCTGGTTATGGCCGCGCCGACGTTTGAAGAGCGTGCCGAGGTTACGCTGCGCGAGGTCACCGTGACACCCCACGGCCGCCTGGCCGGCCAGCGCCTGCGCGATGTGCCGCAGGGCAAGCGCCCCTTTATCGTCGTGATGCTCAAGCGCGAAGGTCAAACGATCATCCCCGACGGCAACACCCTCATATACGCCGGCGACGAAGCCGTCATTGCCACCCTGGCGTCGTAGCCATCCCCACCCATAAGTTGCGGTGAAATAGGGACTGAATAGGCCTTCTAACAGCCTAAACAGCCCCTATTTCACCGCAAGTTATTTAGGGGATGGAGTTGAAGTTCAATCGCGGCTACCAGTCCTCGTCTGCGCCGTAGTCATCGTCCGCGTCATCGTCGACGGCAAAGTCGCGGAGGTCGAGGCCTTCGCGTTCGGCTCGGGCTAGGAGCTCTTGGGGCGACTCGTCCTCGATATCCACTACGTCGAGCATAGCGGCCGAAAAGCCCACGCCCGCCGCACTCCCCGCGCGGTCGCGTAGGCTCTCGCGCAGCTGATCGACATCGACTTCGATTTTCATGGTGAAACCTCCCGCCAAACCAGGCCCTTACTCGTCAGTGCCGAGCGCATCCACGGCAGCGACAAAAGCCTCAACCTGCTTGTCGTCCATCTGCGTGGCCAAACGGCCCACGGGTTCATCGTAGGCGAACTGCACCTTATCGATAAAGCAATCCCAAGCACGCACGTCCACACGCACGGCTGCCTCGCAATACTGGCTGAGCTTTTTGAGTCCATACCAAAACGCATTCACATGGCGCGCAGGGTCCTCATCCAGCACACCATCGTAGCGACGCTCATTGAACTCGCGCATGCGTGCCACGGCAACCTCGAGCGAGTCGCCGCCATCAGTCGAAGCCTCATCCACAAGCTCGGGAATCGCGACCTCACGCCGAACATCATGCCTGGTAGCGCCGTCGTACTCGCCCACCAGCACGTCTTCGTCAAGCCGTGAATCGTAGTCTAAATAGCTCGAGCCCCGGCAAATCCCATGCGGTGAGCCAGAGCCAAACGCACAGAACAACCCGCCGTCGGCAACAACACGACGGTAGGTCTCAAACGACTTCTTAACCTGAGCGAGCAACTCGGAAAGCTCCCCGGCATCGCACGCCGTCTCACACGCAACGCACACAGACTCGGGCAACGATACCGGCTCCACCGTGCTCCCCGTAACGCGGGCGGCACGCTCGGCCCGATACGCCTGAGCCGCCAAGCGCGCTCGCTGCGCAGCGCCGCGCACGTTGGTAAGTTCACGCCCCAACGCCACGTCACTAGCAACATCGCCAGCCAAATCGCCCGTAAACCCGCCAGCGCCCTGCGACCCTGTCGCACTCAGCTCGGACTCAAACGTCGCTGTGATCATACCCGCAAGGTCCGTCGCATCGGCGGCACAACGCAACTGCTCCAGCTGCGTGCACAGCAGATCGGCATCCAGGGGCACGGCATCCACAACGCGCACGTCACTCAGGCGTGCCGCATCCCGCAACACCAAGGCCCCCGCAGCCTCGTACGCCGCACGAACCCTGTCAGCCGTATTCGCACGCAGCTTAACCTCGATAAACGCAAGCGTCTGTTCCAGGCGCGCCAGCAGCTCAGCCTTGTCTTCCATGCGCAAAAAGGCAGCATAGCGCCGCTCCATCTGCAGCGGACCCACAACGCCTGTCTGCTTGCGAGCGCGCGCAAGGGCCGCACCCTCAACACGGCGCACGTACGTATCAACAGCCCGCACGGCAGAGTCGCGCGCAGCGTGCTCGGCAGCCTCGACGCCCCTAAGCACGCCCAGCAGCTCGCGAGAGCGCGCCTTGCGCACCAACTCTCCGCGATCGTACTGCTCAAGCGCCGTCTGACGCCTGGCCACCGACTCAAAGCCAAACAGCTCGTCGAGCAACTCGCCAACGCAACGCTCGTCCGCCATGGCAAGGCCTCCTTACCCGAACACGCCAACACGCTCGCGGGCCCACGCGTACGCAAGCCCGCACGCCCGCACTCCTACAGATCCAGCGCCTTCTTCGCGGCGTCGACGGGATCGCCATCCATGTAGAACACCGGGCTCAAGCCCGAGATAATCTCGGACGAAACACTCTGCAGGCCCGCGATGGCGCTCAGCGGCAAAATCACGCGCTTGGCGCCGGCGTTTTTGGCCACGCGCATAATGTCCTCGAGCCCGCGGATCTCGTCCATAGAGCCCGACATGCGCAAGATTCCTGGAATCGCCAGCGCGGGCATCACCGGGCGGTTGCACGCCGCGGAGCACAGGCCCACAAACTCGGCGAGCGAAACTTCTTCGGACAGGCCCTTGCTCTGCAGGTCGTTGTAGAACAGCAGGTAATCCTTGGAGCCAATGTGCATGCCCGGCGCCACGCGGTTCGCCAGGTTCACAAAGTTGTCGAACGCGGCTTCCAGCGTATCGCGCACCGGCTTGTTAAAGGCAACGCCCTCGTGCTTAAACTTGCACTCGCCGGCAACGGCCTTGTTCTCCAGCTTGTACACGGCAACCTCGCCGCCCTGCGACCTGCCCACGCCAAACACGTGGCCGGACAGCAGCGGCCCGTCGGGAATCAGGGTGTCCTCGCTCTGCTCGGGCACGCGCACCACGTGCACGTCCTGCGGGTTGTCGGCATCCATATAGCCCAGGTTGACGTCGATAAACTCGACGCCCGCCATAATCTTGAGCTGCTCCTTTACGCGGCGACGGCCCTCGATGGCGTAGTCCAGCAGCCAGCGCACGTCGTCCTTATCCATGGCCTCGTCGGGAAACAGCAGCTTGGCCAGGCCGCTAAAGGTCTTGCGCACGGCAATCTCGTCACGCTTGTTAAAGTCGCTGTTAAAGCGGAAGTAACGGTCGATATGGTGCGTAAAGTCCTTGCGGCGCATCTCCTTGCAAAACTCCGACAGGCAGTCGGTGATCAGGCCATAATGCCCGGTCAGCAGGCTCGAGCGCATCTTGGGAATCTCCCAACCCGGCAGGTAATAGTGGATACGGTCGAAGAAAGCCGAATCGTTGTTAAACTCCGGCGGGAACGGATCAAACAGGTGCGTGGTCTTAAGGACATTTTGCACGGTGTCGTTGATGTTGCCCTCAAAGACCATGGAGGCATCGGCGTTAATCTGGTCGCGGCCGCGCGCGTAGCTGCCACTCGCCATGTAGTCCTTCATGATCTGCACGGCGTTGGTGTCCTTAAAGCGCATGCCGGCGACCTCGTCGAACGTCACGCAGTCCCAGTGGCCCACCAAGCCCACGCGATCGGCGCGCATGGAGTTCATGCGGCCGAACAGATTGGCCGTGGTGGTCTGGCCGCCCGAAAGCAAGATGGCGTAGGGCGAGACCTCTTTGTAGATGTGACTCTTACCGGTGCCGCGGGGACCCAGCTCGCACAGGTTGTAGTTGCGCTCGATCAGCGGCACCATGCGCTCGATAAAGTGCAGACGCTCTTTCTCGGAAAGCTCGCTGGGCTCATAGCCAGCCGAACGCAGCAGCATATTGAGCCACTCGTCGCGCGTAAAGTACTGGCGCTCGTCGACCATGGCATCCAGGTCCAGATTGGGCATCTGGATGGGCGTGAGCGACGCCACGCTAAAGGGAGAGTCCTCGGGTCCGCGCTTTTTGCGCTTGGCCTTGGAGCGGCGTGGCGCATCATCGCCAAAGACCTCCATACCAAACTCGTCTTCCTCATCCAGGGGGTGACGATACTCGATGCTCATAATGCACCAAATGCCACCTTGCAGAATTTTGGAATAGTCGCGCACGTACTCAGCCGGCATTACAAACGGCTCGATGGTCAGATTGGCAAACGATGCCACGTAAATGTCTTTATACTCGTCGAGCTTGGCCGTCACCTTGTCGATGATGGTAAAGCGGCCCAGTTCGCGAATCTTGGACTTAATGCGCTCGGACTCGTCGGGGCGCACGTAATTATCGGTGAGGATCCTGCGAATACGGTCCAGGCCCTCTGCCACGGCATCCTCGTCGTCGGTTGAGCAGTACATGCCCAGCAGATACTCCAGCACAAAGGTCGGCACGTTGGCGCCACGCTTCATAAGGGCCGTCAGGTCCTTGCGCACGATCTTGCCGGCAAAGTGCTCGAGCAGCTTGCCGTCCAACCCATCCATGTCGTAGCCGTCGTCCTCGGGAGTCTCGGCCACAGCCTGGTCATAGCCATCGGTCGAGGACTCGTCCTCGGCGGGCGCGGCGGCCTCAACGGACGCGGCGGCCGCCGCCGGCTCCGGGGCAGGCGCAGCAGCCTCAGCCGCCGGCGCCTCCGCAGGCGCCGCAGCCGCCGCAGGCACATCCACATCAATCGAGGGGACTTCCCACAGACCGTCGTCATGGCTATCAAACATAGGGCACACTCCTAAAAACCAAAGTCAGCAACAGGGGCAAACGAAACGGCGATGGTATACGTCTCGCGCCAAACGATCTTGCCCGTCTGCGCATCGCGACAAACCAGCAAATGGGACGAGCCGGACCCAAACGACACGCCCGCCTTAAGCGTAAAGCGAGCCTCGACCACGCGGTCCTGCGGGTTGGGCGAGGTCATGTCCGCATGCACGCGGGCAACGTCGCTCACCTCGTTGCCAGTCTCGTCGGTAAACACCAGCTCGTACTCGCACGGCAACACCTTGCCCGTAGCGGCCTCCTCCTGCAACAACTTAATGCCAAACAGCGAGTTGGTAACGCGACGGCTCTCGCTCAGCACGCGCAGCTGAGCCATTTGCGTGTCGACAAATTCCTTTGAGGAAGCGCTCAGACGACGATACCCGACCACCGGCACCACGAGCTCCTGCAAGCTCACGCCGCCATGCACGTAGCGCTTGGTTCCGCCGGGTCGCTTATAGTGCACGATCCCGCGCGGGGCCAAGCCGACATAGCCGCCGCCCGGCACCACATGGTCCATGTTCATGGCCAAATACGGGCTACCGTCCGCACCGTTGGCGATATCGGCCAAGGCGTCGCCCTGAGCGACCACCGCATGGCGCTTGCCAAACAGCACCGGATCGTCGGGCAGGTCATTCTTGCCCAGGAACAGGCATTCCGGCAGCTCGTTGGCCGTGAACAAAAAGCCATGGTCGGACGTAATCGTCACGCGGGCGCCCGGCGCATCGGTGCACACGCGCTTGGCGATCGAGACCAGCTCGTCCACGCTCTCGGCGCACGCATCGAACACGTCGCTTTCGGTGGCGAGTTTCTCCCCCGTCGCGTCGATCTTGTTGTGATACAGGTACACGATCTCACTGGACTTGAGCAGCTCCTTGCGTTCGGCGGCAGACATGTCCAGATACGCCGCGGCACTCAGGGCACGACCCACAGGCGCGGCCTTCTGCAGCACCGCTTGACGCTCGACCGTAGAGCCCGTGGGCATGCCATCGAGCTGCACGGCGCCCGTTTCCATGTTAAGCGTCATGCCCTGATGCGGCAACAACGCCGGCATGCCCATCTCGGTAATAGAGGGGAACATCGCCTGCATGCTACCCATGCGCACCTCGCCGCCGCGCTCGCGCTCCAAAGCGGCAGCCACATCCTGCGCCACCTCGTAGCGCAGCGCATCGCTAATCAGGACCACCTTGGCCTTGGCACTGCCAGCATACGTGGGCAGCGTCTCCCAATAGAACAGGTCTTGGCGAGCGACGCCCTCAACATAGCCGGCATCGCGCCACTGCGCCTGAGCGGCATTGGCCCAGCATGCGTTGCTCTCGGTCAGATACCAGTTAACGTAGTTGTTCTCGGCCCACTCGACCGCGCGGCGCTCGGGTTCCTCCAGCAGGTCGACACCACGCAGCTTGCAGCGTTCGTCTGCCTGACGCAGTGCGCGATATGCCGCATCCATGCGCCACCAATCTGTGGTATAGGCCTCCCACACCTCGGCCGCCTGGGCAATGTGGAATCCGCCCGCATGGTCGCGCTTAAAGGCTGCCATATCGGCCAGTGCCAAAAGCACCTGGTAGTAGCAGGCGACATCGTCGTACCAGCACAGATCGCGACGGGCCGCGGCAACACGACGGGCCTCGTCAACGCGGTCGGCCCCCTGTGCCAGTGAGGCGAGCAGGTCGCTCAAAATGGCCTCGTCAACGCACGGGAACACATCGAGGCGCAGCAGATCGTCGGTAGACAGAGCGCCAAACACATGGCGCAGGCCGCACGCGTCCTGGACCAGCTCGCAAATCTCGCGCAGGTCATCAGACGCCGCAGCATCGCCCGCCCATTCGCGGACAACCGCGATGCAATACGGCGCGTAGGCAGGCGCAATATGGTTGGAGAGCTTTTGCAGCGCAGAGGCCGGCACCAACGAGGCCGCAGCCGTCAGCAGCACATGGGCGGCAAAATCCTGGAGCGAATCGCGCTCGAACAGCGCGCCCTCAAAGCCGGTGCGCTGACGCACAAAGGCAGCAAGACTGTCGGCGGCCTCAAACTTTTGCGCCAGCTCCGACAGCGCCTCCGGACCATCGTGCAGCAACATGGTCAGGCACGCGCGCACAATAAACGGCATGGTGGCAGCGCTGGGATCGGAGCCACCAAACATGGCAGCCAGCAGGCCCAGCTCAACATCGGCCGCACACGCAGGCGCGGGCATGCACTTGGAAAACTTGGCGACGCGACCCTTGGCGTCAAAGAACGACTTGTGCGCCTGCAGAGCCTTGCGAATATCCCTCGCGTTGGAGGCGCCCAGCTGATCGGCCAGCAGTGACAGATAGTCCGCCGAGAACTGATCGGCGTACAGCTCAACATCGGCCAGCCAATCGCCCTCAAGGCTACCGCGCCCATGTTGGCGATACACCAGCATGTCGCTCGTGGTGTCCTCGCGGGCGATAAGGCGCTTGACCTCAAACATATGCCCGTCGCAAGCCTCCACAAAGCGCACCGGACGCGGCAGGCGCTGCTCTACCGCTTCGCCAAAGCCGCCCTCGGCAAGCTCGGCAAACGTAGCGGCAAACTCGCCCTCCGCGTCGTGCCACACCACCACGCGGCGCTCACGGCAATCGGGCAACGGCTGTTCAAAGCGCGCCGCCAGCTCTTCAATTACATCGAACTTTGCCATCTAACAATCCCACTGTCATACCGGTCAAAACAATTCGCGTAACGCGTAATCACGTGTGCATTATTTTATCTTTGCCAGCACATCCTGGAACTTGGCATAGTTGACCTTAACACCGTCGTCCAGGTCGATCTTGATCATCTGGTCGGCCAGGTGATGCAGCTTTTCCTCGTAGGCAACGGTCTCGGTCAGCTGGTCCTTGAGCTTTTTGATGCGCTTGGTCAGCGCGACCTTCTCGCCGCGCTCGGCCGTGGCCAGCGCATCCTCGGCATCGGCGATCTGCGAGCGATAGCGCTCCTGCTGCTCGTGCACGTAGTCGGTACGAATGCGCGCCAGCAGATCGGGAGTATAGCGGTGCATGTAGACCAGAGCCATAAAGCCGTTCTTTTTGCCCGAGTCGAACAACCAGTAGATGGGGCGTTTCTTGTAGGTCTGGCAGTGGTCCTTAAAGAAGTCCTTCAAAAAGTAGGTGCGGATGACCTCGCGCGAGGTACCCTTGCCGCCGAGCGCCTCGGCAATAAAGGCCAGGTTCTGCTCGAGCGTCTCCTCGCCATACACAGTGCGCACAAAGTCGATAAAGTAGCGCACGATGTCGTCGTCAAAGTACTCGTCGTCGGTGATGGGCAGCACGTTGTCGCCATCGGGCATAAAGGTCACGTGATCGGGATCGGGCATCTTGGCCAGATAGTCAGAGACCGTGGCGCCCTGGTCGGCCAAGACCAGACCGTCCACGTCCAGCGAATAGCGACCAAACATGCAGCCCACGGCATAGCTTATGAGCGAGGTGATCTCGTCGCGCTTGGTGCGCACGTACTTGTTGCCCTTATAGCTCTCGGGGATCTCGTCGGCGGTGTCGAAGATGCGCGCAACCGATACATACTTGTCCTCGACCTCGATGGGCACCTCGCCCTCCATGTTGTAGATCTTGGCAAAGATTCGGTTGAGCTCCTCCTCGTTAGCGCGAAGCTTCTCAAAGCGAGCATTGACCTCGGCCTTGCGAGCCTCGTATTTATCGGCGAGCAACGTTGCCATATCTCTATCCCATCCAATCAGGACCGATTAAAAGCCCAATAAAACTAGCTAAGTCAACATAGACAAGTCTACCCGACAGCAAAGCTAATAGCGCCCCGTGCAGAGCATTCGCAGGCACCATTTTGAGAGTACTTCCACTACAGGCCGACCCCGCTTTGCAGCCAATATGTATTAACTTACTCCACCAGCTCCACCATTTGTTGAGCAACAAGTGCGAGCGGTAGCCATAACGCCACGACCGCAGCAACCGGTTCAAAGCAACACGAACGAGCGCGCCCCCACCATCTCATGCCAAAAGTCTGTCGTTATCCTAAAATCGCAGGCAGATTGACGAACATGTGTTTGGTCATTATAATTTCTACTTGAATAGACTCCTCGTCTCGTGGTATAAAAAGGTTACGTTCCTTTATGGAGGGCAGTCAAGGGCCGGGGGATCCCCCCGGCATTTTTGTTTTTAGGGAGACTGCATCATGAGGGAGCTTTCCGTCTTCGTCGACGAATCCGGCAACTACGGAGGGCAAAGTGCTAAGTACTATCTCGTCACGCTTGTATTTCATGACCAGTCAGCATCAATTGCTGAAATTATCGAGCGTTATAAACACACGCTTAGAACGCGTGGACTTCCCGATATTCCCCTACACATGAACCCCCTGATGCACGGCAACGAATCCTACGGAGCCATGGACACTCGCTTGCGCAATCGGCTTCTGGCGAGCTTTGCAACATTTGCAAACAAATGCCCCGTTACATACATGACGCTCAGTTACCAAAGAAACAAATTTAAAAGCGATGCGGCAATGTTCGCAAGGATGCGTCGCGATTTGATCCTCTTTTTGTTCGACAGGCTTCAGTCTTTTCAAGACTATAGCGTCATCAAGATTTATTACGACGACGGACAAGACGAAGTAACAGCTGTCCTCCATGCGGCATTCGAATACGTCCTTGGGAAACAGGCTGTGGTTTACAAAGAATGTGATCCGAAGCACTTCAGGCTTCAGCAAATTGCTGACTATATTTGCGAAATCGAGCTGGCGGAGATTAAATACGGTAATTCCGAGCAATCAAATACCGAGCAAATCTTTTTTGGAAACTACCGTGATTTCAGAAAGAATCACCTTAGAAAGATTCGGGCGAAACGTCTCGCGTAGACCCGGCGCGCAGCTTCTGGTATAAAGATATCGGTACCCTCGAATAGAGGGACCTCCAAGAGCCGGGGGCTTCCCTCCGGCAAGAGCCGGGGGATGTCCCCCGGCATTTTTTATGCCTGGATCCAATGCAAGCTCGACATAAAAACGGGGGGCATCCCTAGAGATGCCCCCTGCAAAATACAGCCGACTCCTAAACAAGAATCAATCGTCCAATAAATCCATGAACCTTTTGTCGGTAAACACATAGGCAGGGAGGTTGTAAAGCGGGGCGACCCGTTTTACTGAATGGGTCTTGTCGTAGTATTTCTGAACAATAATCGAAGCCGTTGAAACCGAGTCTATTCCGTCGACCGCATCAACCATATCTCGCAGACCAAATTCTTCGCCAACTTCGACTGTTTGTGCAAACTGTTTTGCAAAACGCCGTTTTTTCTGCTGGTATTCAGCCCGCTCTTTGCGATCACGCGCCTGTTTTATGCGCCAATCGGCATCCCAGCAAAACCTATCCATTTTTGGATTATCTGGCACGCTGGCGCAGAACGCTTCAAGCTCAGCCTTGCCTTCTTTCCATGTAGCCTCTTTCTGCTCAAAGTTCGCCTCGGCCTCCTTAAGCGCCAGTTGAGCATCGCCCTCTTGCTGCTGCAACTTATCGACCTCAACTTTGGCAAGCTCACTCGATCCTTCAAAGAGATCGATCCCAATAGACTTGAGGCTGGAATCGACCTTTTCTATGCGCCCGGCAAGATTCGAAAGCTTTTTCTTTACTTGGCGCTTATTGCTAATGTCAAACAGTCCAAACGACTGAAGCTCTTTCTCGCAGCTCGAAACCTCATTATCAAGGTTGTTCCTCTGCTCTGTCAGCTGCTCTCGCTTGCGCTCCAGGTCCCGGAAGTGATCGTATGTCGAGGTTGCCTCGGCCAGAGCCTTAGTAATCGAGTCAAGCTTTCGTTGAAGTTGCGCCTTTTCCGCTTCGGCTTGATCTAATTCGTCCTGGTCAGCGAGGCATCGATCAGCAAGCGCGTAGACCCTATCCCTCGTCTCGTCCTCTGCCCAAGACTTTGGTTGAAACGGTTGAGGCTTCTCGTCCGCGCCCCTGCTCTTTTTGCCGGGAGCATCGCCATCGTTCTCTAGCGCGACGGATGCCGATACCAATTCCGATCCATTACAAGCATCCAGCCGAATCTTCGGGGCAGAGTAGACCATCGTCGTTCCCGGCTTTTCCTGCACACCCACAACGTCCGTCACGTCGTCTACGACCAGCATAGATAGATCGACGTTCTTCGCCGCAACAAACGTCACCTTAAACGAAACGTCTTGCTGGCTACGCAGCCCTTGGCGCATATCCCAAAGCATGCGTGTGACCAAGTTGAAGAACTGGGGGATACCGCGAGCGATTCGCGTGTCATACATTACGCAATACGCATCGGGGGCCGGATTGTCGATTACGAGCGCCTTGTTACAGCCGCAGAAATCAGCCAAGACAAGGCCCGTCAAATCCCCTTCTCGAAGCATAGGGTAAAGCGCCTCGTGGATTGCGCTCCTGGGAACAATAAGGTCCTCATCGGCCTCAACCAGGTTATTCAGAAAGCCATCTACAAAGCAGTTGAGATAATCATTCAGATCATCAAAGCCGCCCCGCGTGGCAAACTCGGTGAGCTCGGGAACCTTTTCGTTATCGACATGCAGACCGGTCGCAGCGTGATGACGACCATCCCAGGTGATCATTCCATCGTCAAAGCAAACGCAATAATCGGACAGAAGGTGGAAAAAAGAAGTCACCAAATCCATCTCAATCAACCTTTCGCTTTAGCTCCAGAAGCTACTTGGCTTCCTTCGGGGCGCTTTCGATGAGTGCTTCGATTCCCTCTATCCCCTCGCCTTGACCGAACACTGCTATCAACTTAGCCCATCAACCTCGCCATTTGTTGAGCAACAAGTGCGAGCGGTAGGTATTGGCTATGACCGTTGGGGATTGAATGCAGCAGGCAGAATAAAGTAACCCGATTGCCTAAAGGGCTGAAACTGTCCATTTTCCGGTACTTCCATCCTGGAACAGAGAGAAACCGTCGACAAATTCCCCGGTTTTTGTAGTCAGCAAATACTCCAATGAGTCGCCATGCGACAATCCGACAGACCTAGCATAATCTTTATACATAAAGCGCTTAGGATGAGCAGCTTTCGGGACCAAAAGAGATTCTTTCGCCCCGGGAGCAATTGTCCAATTAACAGGAACGTTGCAAACAGAAAGAACAATAAACGGATAGGCACCCTTGTTTTCAATTTGCAGAACACTTGCACCATTGGCCGACTCAACAGAAGCCTCAAATCGCGGAAAACACTCCGCCCTAGTTTCCCAGTCCAGCTTTCTCCTTGCTTCTCCAAGTACCTTTCCGCCAATAAAAAGGCCCGCAATAGTTCCCCAAAACTGCAGTACAGAATCTGCGGAAATCCTTGGCTCGACCAGGGGAATCGTATATACAACCTGTAAGACAATCGGAGTGAATAGCATAAACGCTAATACGACAAGTATGTTAGTGAATGTTCCCCTCGCCATCTTTTTCCTATTACTCATGCACCCTGCCCGCCAAACCGCGCCTTTCCGACGCACGCTGCTATCAACTTCTCTTTAAAACGGTCAATTTGCAACAGCTGGACCAAATAGTCAGAAGCAATAGAATCCGCTTGTTTCTCAAGCGGGAGTCTCCTATAAGAAATGGCGTTCTCTTCAGCAAGAACCGTGTATCCACGCTCGCCAATACCATTGTCGGCCTTACTTTGAAATAATTGAGCGGCCCGAGCTTTCGCGTCTTCTCTCGCTCTTGCTTGCCTATTGCGATCCGATTCGCTCATCGTGGACAAATCAGTCGCATGGCCAAACTCATGAAGGCACGAGAATAGTAGGAACAGCATATCATCCGAAATAGAGCGTCTTTGGCGATTGTCACGTATAGACCTTCGAGCGACTTTCAGAATCTGCTCATAATGGCACTTTTTCTGAATCCTATTACCTGGGCCATCTTTCGAAAGCCCATTCTTTTCAGCATCGAGTATCCATGCCAAATTGGCATCGGTGCAATGCACGGTTACTGGATCATCGGTCACAACGAAGTGGTCCCCATCATCTACTTCAGAATCGATTGGAAAAGTCAGCTCGAGCAATTCAGCTAAGCCCCTAGCCAGCTGCAAGCCCGTACATTCATGCAAGAACTGATTACACACAATGACTCCTACAGTAAGGGGTGACGTTTGAAGTCCCAGGAGGTTTCAAGCGAATCCCAATCGGCCTTAGAGGCATCAAGCGAACGCTGAGATAGATCCGAAATGCGTTGTTTATCTACCGCTGCAGGCGCAAGATATGGAACCCTGGCGACATCACCAACTTGGCAGTGCATCGTAGAATTGAATAGCTGCAAGACAAATGAAAATAGGGACGAGTTTGAATACGCAAGAAGCTCTAGCTGATTATCCGAACTAGGGAAATAACAATGCCCCGAAATATCATAAAAGGTATCTTGCGGAGCGAACCTGAAGCTATTTGCACCCGAGGTTAAATCCGTCCACGTGTTCTTTCTTTTCTCGAGAAATGATTCACTCAAGACTCGAGCATGAGGCTGTTGCAGAATCCAGGTGGGATCATTTTTATACAAAAGAAGCCATTCAAGATTTCCGTACCACTTACGATAGTCGCCGCCTTTAAGATACTTAATCCACTTCTTATCACTCCTAGAAGGACGAAAGTCCGATTCGTGCCACAAGCGTAAGTACTTCTCATTTTTAGACGTCTGCATTCCAACTTTGGGATGAGCCACTGAATCGAAGCTGCAGCCATTTTTAAACGCCGCCAACAATCCACTCCCAAGCCAGTAGGCGATGGGGGTGCCGGGGATCTGCTTGAAGGTCTCGGCGTCGCGGCGGTAGAACCATCCGCAGCCGGGGTTGCCGATCGCCTCGAGGACCTTCTGGCGCTTGGCCTCGCTGCCGTTGATGTCGACGAGGCGCACGTAGGCGCCTTCGCATACCGCGCGGCCGTTGTAGACGACGTCGGCCGTGACGTTGACGACCTCGCCGCCGATGGCGTCGAACGCGCGGGGGCCCAGGTGCAGCATGGACAGGATCGACTTGGACCCGATGAGCGCGGAGCGCATCTTCTCGAAGCTGCCCAGGAACATCCAGCTCTGCATGGTGATCATTGCCGCGTAGCCGCGGTCCTTCGCCAGGTTGAACCCGCGCTCGATGAAGCACGCGCACAGGTCGCTCTTGACGTCGGGATAGTTCTTCTTGACCCACTTGGACATGAAGGGGCCGAAACTGGAGCTGCCCATGTAGGGCGGGTTGGCCACCACGCAGTCGTGGCGGCGGGAAAGTACCTCGCAGGTATCGAGGGCGCGCTGGAGCCTCTCCTTGAAGCTGCTGCCGAACAGGCCATCGGCGCCGGTGAGCGCCATCGCCTCGCGGATCGCGGCGAGGTCGCCCTCGCCCGGAGCGAGCAGGGAGCCCACCTCGTCCAGGTGCGCCAGGGCGTCGACGAGGTCTTTCCTCTTGGCAAGGGCGCTCCCCTGCGGGACGTCGCCCTCCCCCAGCGCCACCGGGGCGAGCACGGCGATGTCGGCCTGCACGCCGCGGCCGAAGAAGCGGCGGTCGAGCTCACGGGCGCACATGGCCAGCGCCAGGCGCGCGATCTGGGCGGCGCGGGGGTCAATCTCCATGCCGTGCAGGTTCTTTGACAAGACGAGCTCGGGAATCTCGCGCTCGCGATAGCCGCGCTCCAGGTACATCTTTGACAGCAGCTCGAAGGCGTAGACCAGGATGTGGCCCGAGCCGCAGGCCGGGTCGCACAGGGAGATGTCCTCGGGGCCGTTGATCTTGATAAAGTCCTCATGCTCCGCATCGGGCTCGATGTAGTACTCCATCTCGGCGCGAAGCGGGCTTGCGGGGTTGTTGAGCATCCACAGGCGCCCCAGCGAGTTCTGCACCATGTAGCGCACGATCCAGTCGGGCGTGAACAGCTGGGTGGCCGGGCCTATGGTATCGGGAGTCTCCTTTGCCTTGGAGGCAAAAAAAGCGTCCTTGACCTCAGAGTTGTAGTACTGGTACATCCAGCCCAGGACCTGGACGTTCTTTTCCCAGTCCTCCTCGGGGATGTCGCCCACCATGCGGCCGATGACGCCGTCGGGGTCCATGAGGTTGGCCGGCAGGAGGAGCGCCATGCAGGCGTCCACGGGCTGGAACACGCCGGGCAGGCACCCGGAGAGCTCGGCGCACTGGGCAAGGAACAGATAGCGGAACAGCGGCCCGTCCTCGCCGGCCTGCTTGAGTTCGGCGATGCGCACCGGGTCTGCGCCCTCGATCACCACGTCGAGCGCCTCGTCCACGGCCTGGCTGCCCAGCTCCCAGGAGCCGTCCGCCGCGGGGCGGGTGAACATGCGCACGCGGCTGGGCAGGAAGTCGTGGACCTCCATGTAGCGCACGGCGGCGATGCGGTTGAACCAGGTGTAGGCGGCGCGGTCGCGCAGGTGCTCCAGGCCCTCCTCGGCGCCGGCGCGCAGTAGGGCGTCGCGCCACTCGGTCTCCTCCGGGGACAGGGCGCGCCCGCCCACCGCCGCGGAGCCGACGGGCTCGGCGCCCTCGGCAACGTCATAGAGCCTCATGCGGGCCTCGACGCCGGCGATGAGTTCGTTGCGGGCCCAGATGCAGTAGTTCTTGATGGCGGTATCGTTCATGGCGGTCTCCCCTTCCCCGGTGGTTCTTGGCTAGCTCAGACGAATGGCGTCGTTGCCCTGCAACTCGGCAAGCAGGCGTGCGCGAAGCTGACCAAGGTAGGCGTCGATGTCGCTTTCACTCTCTAGCTTTTTGCGCTCGCCCAGTTCGGCCAGGCGCAGCTTTTTAATCCTGGGCGCGGGCGCAAGCTCGGGCTTCGCGGTCGCCGGGGCATCCTTGTCGTTGTCCTTGATCGTGGTAACAATCTCGCCGGTGGACGTGACCTCCTTGCGGCGGCTCTCGCGCTGCTGGCGGGCCTTCTCCTCCTCGATGGCTGTATCGATCTTTTCGCATGCGCGGTCGCAATACTCAATCAGCTGCTGCTTGAGCGCGGCAAGCTCACTGGCCTTGGTGGCGCCGTGCGCACGGCCTTCGAACGTCTTTGCCATGCGGCCGGCGTCCTCGATGGTGTGCTCGGCCAGTTTGGCATAGCCGTCCTGGCTCTGGGCATACTCGTGCACCTGGGCCATCTGTGCGGTAATGTCGTCCAGCATCTCCTTGCGCTTGGCATCGACCATCTGCTTATGGGCAGCCATGACCGGTTTCATCAGTTCATGGAGCTCGCGGACCTCGCGGTACGGACGCGGGTTCTTAAGAATCTGCTCAATGCGCTTGTTGGCCTCCACCGCCTGGGCGTTAGAGTCCATGTAGAAGCCCTCGTCCTTCATAAGGCCCATAAAGTCAACAGCCTTATCAAAGACGGGCTTTTGGCTCTCAAAGAAGAACGTGACCTGGTCGTAGTCCTCTTTCCAGTCATCCAGATCGTCTTGCGCTTTTACAAAGGCGTTGAACAGCGTCTGGGCGTCGTTCCGGTTATCCAGCAGGCGCGTGGTCAGCTTAATGCCGTCCTCCAGCACCTTTAGGCCCGGATACGGATAGGCCGGGGCCAGGCCCGTAAAGTTGTTGTTCGTGAGCTCCACGCACTCGTTCTTGTAGCCCGTAAGCGTATCGACCACCGTGGCGGTAAGCTCGTCCTCGTTGGAAATGTCACGCTTGGCATCGAAGGTCTCGCGCAGCACTCTGTTGACCTTCTTGATGAGCTCATCGCTCATCTTAATGCGCTCGCGCACCTGGGCCTTGTCGGCATCCTTGCGCAGAAGGGTTACCATACGCAGGTCAGCAGGAGCAACATTGGCGCCGGCAGCCGTAATGGTCGCGCGCTGCGAAACCACCAGCTGAGCCACCACGTTGGCAATGTCGATTTCGCGCCAGCCATAGGGAGCGTTCTGGAACTTGCGCTGCAGGTCGCCCATGGTCGTGTTAAGCGACATACGCGTCTGAAGATGCAAAAAGTCCGCGACCTCCTTCTCGGCGCGGGCGTTCTGGGAGCTCTGGCCGTCGAGCGCCACCTGGTTGGCACCGCGCAGCGTGGCGCGAATGTCCTCATCGGTCTTGGCGGGGTCGGCAATGCAGTCGGCCTTGGTAAAGATGGCATCCGTCAGTTTGGACAAGGCCTGCTCGAACACGTCAGCAGGCTTGGTAGCGCGAATATTGACCATGGAGCCGTTTACGGCCACGCGGGCGTGCAACACGGCCTCTTTCAGCAGCTCCGTCGCCTCGCGCTCGGCGTACGAGGCCTCTTTCATCTTTGCCTGGACAATCTGCTGGGTCGAAGGCTGCAGCTCCTCGGTATTGATGGTCTTGCGGTACTTGCGAATCTTAGCCGCATTCTGCAGGTCATCGAAGTAGTCCACGTCGTCGGCAAGCACCACCAGCGCAATGTTGGCAGACTTAACGGCAAGCTCGGCATCATCGGCACGTGAGAGGTCGTTTGCCACTGTGACCACGTTAAGCTTCATACCGCCTTGAACCACGCCATAGGCCGAATCGTCCACATAGCGATCAAAGGGGAAATCATTTGCTCCCACGCGCAGTTTTTTATCTTTATAGACGCCTTCGAAGATTGTCTTTTTAATACCTTCGATAATCAGGGCCGCATCCACCGACGTATCGTTAATGATGCGCGAGATGCGCTGCTCCTCATCGGTAAGGAAATTGTAGGTATCACCCTGACGTGCCACATAGTTTTCGCGGACCAGGCGGTCGAGCGAATCTTTAACGCAGCTCTTAAGAGCGACCTTGTCCACGTCCATACGATCGACCATAAGGATGGAAATATTCTCGATATTAGACTTGATGTAATCGATATAGCGGATCAAGTACAACAGCTTAAGAATCTTGACGTCTTCGGTCTGAAGGCCAAGACCGTCTTCCGCTGCACGCTCGGCACGCGTCACCGTCTGAATCACACCATGTTCCAAATCCTTGGCGATAGTATCAAAGAAGCGCCAGAAGGGCACCAGCGCGCCTACCTCCTGGGCCTGGATAGCCTGGGCCGATTCCTGGAAGGCCGAGAGCATGGAGCGCTCGCCCGTGGACATGTGCTTAGCCTTGACGCCGTGCTTGCGCACCTCGGTCATAACGTCGGGCATCACCTTAAACTGATAGTTCACAAAGGGATAGCTGTCCGTAAAGTCTTTGCGACTGGAGTAGCCGATCAGGTCGCTACGCGAGCCGTCGAAGGCAAATATATTTTTGAGTACGGCGCTCTGGGCATCGTAGCCCTGCTGGAGCTTTGCCGAGGCGGCATCGTTCTTTTGCAGCACGCGGCGCTGGATAACCTCGTCCACGCTGGAACTGGAGAGCGAAAGACGCGTGTTAAAACGACCTTGAATCGTGGAAAAGTCGCTGCCAACGAACATCGCGTTTCCATCAATGGCTTCCTGGCTGGTCACCATGACCCACACGCGACCGCCGCAGCGATTGCCCAAGCCCTCCACAAGTGTCTGCAGTGACAGCATGAGGTCCTTGCTGACACCAGCATCGGAGCCAATAAACTGACCCACTTCGTCAACCATAAACAATAGACGGAACTCGCCACCGTATTCCGCAGCGCGCTTGTCAACATATTGCTTAACCATGTTAACAAAGGCATCAGAAGCGATAACGTCATCCTCGGAACCATCGAACCAGTGACGTGCGGTCTGTTCGCTCATGCCCAAGACCTCTTGCAGGACTTCGACGATGGCGTCCTCAAAGTAGCTATAGCTCTCGCGGTCCTCGAGCCAGTTACCACGGCCGATGCGCTCGTAGGCAGCGCGGAACTCCTGTGTCTTGCCCTTGCTGTCGATATGTCGCTCTAGACGCGCAAGCTTAAGATCCTCGCCAAAAAAGCCCAGATGCTCAAAGAACACACGCTCAAAGGTGCGCAGCAGAGCCGTGCGTAAGGTATCGCCCTCTTTCCAATGGCCGCCCTTGCTGTCAATGTTAAACAGAATTGCCTCGGTAGGAACGTTGCAGCAGCGGCGCATCTTAGAGGCCACCATGGGATCCGAAATCTTGTCCTCGAAGTAATCGATGGCGGGCTTACCGGCGACCTCATCGTTTTGCAGCAAATACGAGAGCATCTTAAGGAAATGCGATTTACCTGAGCCAAAGAAGCCACTAATCCAAACGCCGATCTTATCGGTGGGCTCGTCAATTGCACGCTCGTAAGAGTCAAAGAAGCGAGAGAAATGGCCCCGCAGTTCGCGCGTCACCACGTACTCGTCGAGCTCTTGGCGAACCGAGTCGTCGCTGGCATCTTGCACCTTAACGACGCCGTTGATGGAACGGTTGATGTCCTTGGAAAACAGGTCTTGGATGATCATCTGTCGCTCCTAAGAAATATCGAACGCGCGGTAATAGTTACTGGCGCTCTCTCTGTTAAACAACTTGAGCTGGTAGCCATCAAAGCTGCCGGGGTACATGACGACGACGGGCACGGTTTCGAAATCGGCAAACATGTCGTTGAGCAGGTTATGCACGCGCAGCAGCGGAAAGACCTCGCCCACGCCCGTGAGCAAGATCACGTCGCCGGGCTGATGTGGCTGGGTATGCTCCAGGAGGTACTGGGCAAAGCTCTTGGAGCTGCAGGGCTTCTGAAGCTCTTTGATCTGGGCCTCCGAGCCGACCTTTGCCTCACGCCGGGGAATCGCACGAAGGATGCGGCGCTGCTCGCAGATGTCGAGCATCACGTCGTACAGGTTAAAGATCTCCAGATTGCACGGCAGCTTGCCAGCCTGGGCGTCTGCCATGAGCTCGTCCACATAGGCGCGGCACTCAAACTCCAGCGAAGGGTCGTAGCAAAACGTGTAGAAGCCGATCTCGTTGCCAATGCCCTTGTTGGCCAAGAAGTCCTGATCTTGCAGACGCTCGCGCAGCACCTCGCGGCGATGGTCAAAGTCCTCATGTATGCGCTCGGCGCGGTTGCGCGGGCGAATGTGCGGCTGGTTTATTGCCATGTCTACATCACCTGCCCGGCGAGAGCGGCCAGAGCGTCCATGTCTCCCAGGTCGCGGATGGCCTGTTCCACGTCGGGGTCGAGCAGCAGGGGCTGGAGCGCGTCGGTGCGCTGCGATGCCTTAAAACCGGCGCTGCGCAGAATCTGACGCAGGGTGCTTTTTATACGGCCCAGCGTGGCATCGGACCATTTGACGGCCTCGGCATGCTCAACCTGAAAACGGGTGAGAAACGCGTTAAGGTCAACGTCGGTAAAGGTGTAGTCGAAGTTGGCCATACGCTCGCCAATCTCCACTTGGATGAACTCGCGGACCATGACGTAGCGGCACATCATGGCAAATAGGTTTGCCTGGGCTGCCTGGTCGGGCATGCCGTTGGCGATGAGGTCCATGATGCGCGTGGCCGCTTGGTCGGCGGTGTCCTTGTCGATGCTGCGGGCAGCGCACTGCGCCTCGTCGAGCGCTACGGCATCGAAGCGGCGCAGGCACACGCGGGCGCGATCGGCCAGCATGCGCTCGGTGGGATACTGAAACAGGTTGTCGTGCTTAACGCGCGCGATGATCTCGTCGTCGCTCACGCCCTCCAGGCGCAATGCTGCGACGATGCGCATCTCGGGCAGTAAAAACTGCTCGCGCGTGAGCACGCCTCCCAGCGATATTTTGTCGGTGTTATCCACAGGACACACTCCAAGGGTTCGGGCCTTTTTATTTGCATCGGGGCGATGCAAACATGCCTTCCAATCATACCGTTTAAGTACCGGGCCGTGGGGGTTGTTGCTGCCTTACTGCCCCAGCTCCTTAAGTGCTTGTATGGACGCGTGGCTGGTCTTGGCGTAGGCAAGGCGCGCGTCGCGGAGCTGGTCGTCGAGCCAATCCACCTGCGCGCTCAATTCCTTAATCTGATTGGAACCGCTCTGATTGGAAAGATCTGGATACTCGCGGCGCAGCACCAGCAGCCGGTTGAGCAGCTTGCCTCGTACTTTGTCCAGCAACTCCATCTTGTCGCGCGCTGCCTTTACCTCCCTTGCGATGCGCTGCTTTTCCTGCTCTTTTGCAGAGGGCTCGGGGACAGGTTCCGATGCAGGCCCTGGCTCAAGCTCGGACTCGGGCTCAATGTCAGGCTCGAGCTCTGGTGCCGTCTCGGACACCTGCTCAGGCGACACCTCGGGGCTAGGTTCAGGCGTCGCTTCGAGCGCGGGCTCGGGCTCCCGTTCAACACCGAGCGCATCCTCGGGTTCGGGCTCCGCGGAAACCGCATCATCCATCTCCAAAAACGCGCATATGCCAGGCTCCGTTGCCGGCCTTGCCTCAAACACCGTGGCAACCGATCCGTCACTCAACATAGTGCTCTGAGAGCAAAGCGACTCGACAAAGCTCGCCATAAACAGGCCGAACCCGGAAATCTGCTGAGCCAGACGTTCGTCGTAGGTAACGCGAATCTCGCCCTCATTGCCTTGACGTACCGAAAGCCAGTCGCCCACACACATGAGCTGCACCAGCGTAATCGGCGTCAAGTCGCCCTCAAACAGCAACTGCAGACGGGGCGAAACAACGTCGCGGGGAACAACCGGCTCGGCATGCTTCTCGAGCTCTTCTAGCGTGGTACCGACGTATTGGCACAGATCGATGTTGCTCGGAACATCATTAAAATGCTCACGCGTATGGCTCAGGAGCCATAAGCTTTTGTCCGCGTTGATACGAACACGCTTAAGAGCGTGCGACGACCCGTCCCAGGTAACATCCGAATGCTCCAAAAACAGCCAGCCATCGCAAAACAGCTCCATGGCAAAGATGGGAAAGGCTTTCTGCATCGTTTACATCTCCTTGCGTTCTTGCGTATCGTCCGCGGCGTCCTGGTCGTTGACCTCGCTCCGCTGCTCTTCGTCATCAAACAGGCCCTTAAACACGAGCTCCAGATCTCGCTCGTCGGTATAGCCGGGTTCCAACGTGCCGCGGTCGATCGAGTCGAGCATGACCTGTTCCTTGTGCTGCAATCGCTCGTAGATATTGCGGTCGAGCGACCAGGGCCCACCGCGGCGTTCGTACACAGCGCGCAGGTAGTGATACTGCGTGTATTGCTCTTGCGGCAGGCCCAAGCGGTGAATGCGATCTTTGGACTGCAGCAGGTGCACCAGGTTGTAGCTGCACTCAAAGTAGACGGCGTCGTGGCACACGCTGTGGAGCGAGACCGACTCTGCCAGCGTATGTGGGTTGGTAACCAACACGCTCGTCTCCCCCGCCTTAAACGAATCGATGACGCGGGCGCGCGCGGGCATGTCGGTGCCACCGCTAATGGCGCGGGCCGTAATGCCACGCTCGTGCAGCTCATGCACCACCTTGCGAATACTGCGCTTAAAGATGCACCACACGATGACCGACTTGCCCTGGGCTACCAGGGACTCGACCAGGTCCAGGCAGGCTACCATCTTGGCTGTGGGCCGGTCATCCACCTGCAGCCCTTCCAGTGCCTTGCCCGCACCCGCCAGCACCTCGCCATCGAACAGGTCGGCATAGTCGCCGGCACTCAGGTCCTCGGCCAGCATACGCGGGTCGGACGAAAGCTGCAGCAGGCGAATAATCATCTCGAACGGCTCGCCCGAAAGCGTACGTAGCACCTTTTGGAACAGCTGCTGCTCCCAACGGTCCACCGGCACATCGACCAAATGGTCCTCGTTGGCCTGAGGAACGCCCAGCTGGTACTTGTTGGTGCGACAAAAGAACGGCGCGATGGACTCGTTGATATGCTCAACGTCGTCCTCGCTCGTCGACCTGAGCGAATTGGCGCTCAAACCAAAGTACCAGCTGTAATCGCGCGGCCATAGACAGTGGAGCAGGTTATATAGGTCCTCAAACGAGTTGGGGATCGGCGTACCGGTGAGCGCGATAAAGTACGGCGCCGCCGCGGCAATCTGCACGGCACTCGCCGCGCGCTTACCGCCCACGCGCTTCACCTTATGCACCTCGTCAAACACCACCAGGGCGCGATCGGCCGCAATGCGAGCGGCCGCCTCCCCCAGCGCGACCGACTCGTAATTGAGCAAAATCATGTCGTAGCGCTTGTAGTCGAACAGCAGGGTGCTGCACTTATCGCGCGTGGAACGACCGCGAAACTCGGGGTCGTGGAAGCACAGCGAGCGCAACGGGCGGTCGGCTCCAAAGCAAGCCGCCCATTCATCACGCCACGAGCCAAAGGCATTCTTAGGCGAAAGTACGATGATGCGGTCGACCAGGTCGCGCTCGCGCAGGTACGCATACGTGCCCAGGACCGAAGCCGTCTTGCCCGAACCGGGAACGGAGAAATTGGCGCTGCGGCCCATGGCGCTCATAAAGAACGCGTCCCACAGCTGGCGATCCTTGAGCGGGCGCTGCATCAGGATATCCTCGGCGCGACAGAACTCATCAAAGCGATCGGCCACCGACGCGTCGTGCGCCTTGATCAGCAGGCCCACGCGCGCCTTCTCACGCAGATAGTCCTCGCGCGCCGTAAGGCCTCGCAACAAGTCGGGGTCAATTTCGCAGTCCACGCCAAAGTTTGCCGCCTGTTGCAGCAGCTCAACAACGCGCCTGGCGCCTGGATCGTCAATCCCCAGAGAAAAGAGCACGTCCGCCTCTCGATAGCTCGGCGCATAGCGGCGCAGCGCCGAAAGCCGAATCTTCCAGACTGGCTCGCGGCGCAGCTGCTCAACCGTCATGTCGAGCGGCACGACGGAAATGCCGTCGCTATACGAGAGGCGGAGTTTCATTTAGGCTTCCTCGCCGCCCATCTTGTACGCAATCTTGTCTTTGATCATATGCACCCTGGCCTCGAGCTTGGCAACCTCGGCAGCGATATTGGCGATCTCATCCGCAGGCAGCAGGCCAAAGGTGGACTCCTCCACCTGATCGAGGTCCTTGATGGCGCGGATAATCGAAAGCGAAGGCGACTTGAGGGCCTTGTTCATCTTGGTGGTGTTCTCGGCCGACTCCATAACCTCACGGAAGGTCGTCGCCAGCTGAACATCGTCGCGAATCTCGGCGATGTCGGTCGAGGTCACGACCTCTTTGTTCTTCAGGCGCTCGGCAACCTCAAAGGCCAGCTCGTTTTCGCGCTCGATAAAGCGGTCCGCATCGGGGCCTTCCAGAATCGGCTTCATCTTGCGGACAAAGCGCACGATGTCGCCCTGCGGTTCGGCAATCATGTTGGCAAAGACGATGTTCTTAACGTCCTCTTCCTGATCGTCGCTCTTGCACTTTTTTAGGACGCCCTGCAGGTCGTTGATAACGCCGGCAACCTTGAGCTCGCGCGCCAGGTGGAACTGGTCCTTGGCGTTGGCAAACTCCAGGAATTCGTTCATATAGCGGGCTTTTACAATCTCCTTCTCGAGCTCCTTGGGCTCAACGCCAATGCACTGGGCGTATTCCTCCTTCGAGAGCAAGTTGGAGCTGATGATGTCGTTGTAGATGCCCACCAGGCGGTCGACCGGGTCGTAGCCAACCTTCTCTTCCTCGCCATGCTGGATCGAAAGCTCCAGCATCTTGATCTTCTTGGAATCGTTACCCAGGCTCTCGGGAAGAATAACAGCCTCAAACCAGCCAAAGCTTGGGTTTTCGGCGGCAAGACGACGCAGGCAGGTAAAGCGACGGTTGCCGTCGACGATCAGGCCGTCGGCCAGCACCACGCCGGGACGCTCTTGCGAACGCAGGGCAATGCTACGCTGCGTCTTTTCGATGGCATCCTTGTTGCTGTCGACGATAAAGCCCTCGATGATGTCATTGCAGGCGGCAACATCCAGCTCGTTAAATGCACTCTCGCCATGCTCGGCCTTGTAGCGGCTAATCCAGGAGGCAATACGGTCGTTCTGCACGTTGTAGCGCAGGAACTCGAGCTTAATGCTGTAAACGGGATACATCTCGGGCTTGCCGTCGATCACAATCTTGTGGTTGGCGCCGGTCGGTTTAATGTTGACGCCGTCGCCGATCATCTCGAGCAGGTTCATGTCTGTTTCCTCCTATTGGTTGTTTTTGATATACAGTTCGCGCAGGTAAGCTGCATTCGCTTCCTTGTTGGGCATAACCATGTCAAGGTCCTCGTTGTAGAACAGGTCTTTGTCCTTGACCGCCCTGTTGATGTCGTAAGCGGTAACGACCACACCGTAATCGTCCTGAAACGCATCGATAAGGTCGTCTACACCAATGGGGCCCCTTTGCTTGGCGACATATTCGACCGCGTCGGCAATGGAGAAACTCCCTTCCTTTCGGCAGAACATGTAGGTGCCGCCAAAGCGGGTGCGCCTAATCTGTTCTTGCGGCAGCCCGTACACAACAATCGAGTCGAAAAACGCATCGTCAAAGCCACACTCCTCTGCCACAGTATCGAGTTTGTGCTCAAAGCCCTGTTTGCGCAGGCTTGCCACTGTAAATGGCACGCCCGGCTCCGTACGACCAAAAACGGCATATGCATATGAGCTTAGGTCTGTACGTCGAATTCCCACCGACTCCTCTAGGTGCTTGAGCGAAATAAATGAACCGTGATTACACTCGATAAAGGTGAAGTTGCGTAGCAGCTGAGCTATTGCCAGCCTAAAGTCCTGGTGGTTAATGACTTCATCGCCAAACCCCGGCGCTCCATAGGCAAAGCTATCGCGCGACATAAGCAGATTTTCAAACGATTTCCGCAGGTCAACGCCCTTTTTAACGATCAGGTCCCTCGAGACCTCCAAGCCCAGGGGCGCGAGCGTCTGATCGTTAATGAGACGACCGGACGTGGAGCCAAACTTAGCAATAAAGCTCGCCCTGACGTACGGCAGCGATACATAGTCTTCGGTCACCATGTCCTTGATGAATTGTTGCTGCTCGGCAGAAAGGTCGACATCGACATACGAGTAGCGATCGTTTCGCAGATATGCGTTCATGTCGCGCAGGTAGTTACTGCGAACCGTCTTCGTGTCTATGCAGTACTTGTCCGCGTAGCGCTGGGCAAACTCCTCGCGCGACAGCTCGGTGCCCGCGTCGCGCAGCACATCGAGCATCTGACGCTTGCGATCCGTCTCGCCCAAGCGTATCACGGGGGGCATAACCGTCCGCAAACCGTGCACCGTATCCGGGCGCACGTACGTGCGGATAATCTCGTAGAGCTCCTCGTCATCACGCACGTCGTATAGGTCGCACAACTCCTTGTTCTCGCGCAGGATAAGACCCGCGCCGCACTCGATATTGCGCCCGGCGGCGAGCGTTAAGACCCGACGCAACTCGGACGTAAGGCGGTTGTCAATCTTGTAGGAGCGTATCTTGTTGCCATGCGCCACCAAAAAACTTCCGGTGCCGCGTAATTCGTTAAGGCACTTGGTGTCTTCGGAAGGCATCACCAACATCTGTTTAAAGCCGCACTTGTTATCATTCAAAAACCGCTGGTACTTGATGCGGATGTCTTTGAGCGTGTGATATTCCTCAACAGCTCCGGTCTCGGCAAAGGCACGCAGCGCGGCGCAGCGAGTGGAGAAGCTGCCCAGCTTTTTACGCGCAATCTGCTCGAGCCGAGAGGCGTTGTCCTTTTCGATGTTTACAGGCGCTCGAGGCGTATCCGCGGCAGGACGGCGGTGCAGCTGCGCTATCCTATCACGCCACTCCTGCGGCAATGTCGGATCATTGGCGGCGCGGCGAAGACTAAACCTGTTCGAGACTTTAATGGCCTTCAGATAGCCAAAGGCCATCGGAGACGCCTGTGTTATCTCGCAAAACGTCTCCACGGTAAGGTCGTAACACGTGTAAAACGAACTAAATTGATCCTCGTCCAATTGCGGACGGCTGCTGATCAGGTCATCACGACGTCGACGCAGAGAACCGAGTCCGGCCGGCTTGCGAGGGTAATCCATAAGGGGCTTGTCGCTAAAGACCCAGCGCAGCAGGTCGGCATCGTCGGCGGGAAGCACCGCCAGCCACGCCTCGATAGACATAGGGCCTTTGCCGGTGAGGTCTTCGATTTTGCTGGTAAAGGGCTTTGCCGGCTGTTGTGGGGCCGGGGCGGAAGTTGGCTCCGGAGCGGCAGGGTCAGGCATCTGGTCTGGCTCGGGCTCGGTCGCAGGCTCGGGCTCGGGTGCGACGGCCGTCTCAGCCTCGGCCTCGGGCTCGGGCGTCGGCGCGATAGCCTGCTCCGCAGGCGCGGTCCCCTCCCCAGCCGGCTCGTCAGCGTTTTCGGCTTCCATGCTCGCAAAGTACGCGCGAACCACATCGCAAACAGACGGCGCAAGGTCCTTATCGACCCTTGCATATTTAAGCGGGATGGTGCCCTGTCCGTATATGCGCTTCATATAAAGGAATGCAGGCTGCGCGGTTTGCGTAAGGCCGTAAAACTCCTCGGCGGTCAGCTTATACACATGGAAGAGCGGACCAAATGTATCGACGTCAAACGTTGGACGACCTTCCATGAGCGCATCGTAACGCACCCCAATATAGCTGGAAGGCCTTCCGATGCTGCCGGCCCATTTAGCCGGATTGTTCTCGATGAGCATATAGCCCATCAGGGTGCGGTCCTGGTATGCAAGGTCAGCGAACCACCTGTTGAACTTTGCAGCATCCGGGTCGATGGCCAGCTTGAGCGCCTGCCCAACCGTAAGGTTCTGAACCTGCGGCCGCTTGAGCTCACCAGAGGATGCCGTCGTGCGAGATTGGGCCTGGGCATCGGGCTGATTGCTCGGTTGGGTCACGCTGGACGGTGCAATAACGGTATCCACAGGATTAGCGTCTGTGCAGACAGAGTCAGTATCGGCCGCATCAATATCTTCCCGATCATGAGGAGCCTCAAAGTTCAGACGCTTGAACGTTATTACGGCCGCATTAAAGGCGGGGTATTCGTTTTTGAACTCATTGAGTGTCAATTTGACAGAATACTTTTCGCTGTAACCCTCCGCAAGCTTACCCGCCAATCTGGTGCAGAAAAGTAGGCGGAAAGAGGGCTCGTTTACGGACAGGCGCTCTTTTCGCAACTCAAGCACTGTTTCGTCGGCAAGGCGGTTTATAGCTATAGCACGTTCAACGGGCGTATTGACCGACGGATACCAACCTCCTATCGCCGCTTGACGGGCAAGCTCCATCTCATACTTGATTCTTGCCAGTTGCAAACTCCCCGCTGGCCAATCTTTCAAAGCAGCGACAATCGAGCGCACTTCGGCGGGAGCGAGGCCCCCCGAGCGCAGCCTAGAAGCGCTATAAGTGAGTAGCTCGGGCAAGTCGTAGATATTAAGGTTCCATTTTAATTTGCGCTGAATTGCCGGAGTAATCGAAAGGTTCCACAGCGAAAGCGGCGCGCCGTCGCGCGTATACACCGTGCTGAGCGTTTCGGTAATCGGTCCTTTGACGTTGGCGAAGGCACGACAATCGCGCTCAATGCTGCGCAAATTACCAAAGACGTCAAACACCAGCCTCGCATTGCCCGATAGTCTGCCGAGCTCCGGCACCTGCGCGCGATACTGCGGAGAAAGCGGCAAAGCATAGGCGGTAAGATGCTTTTCGAAAGCAGTGCGTAAGGCCTCGTCCTCAGTCTTGCCCAACTTGCGCACGAGGTCAAATACATCGTGAATCTCTTGCTTGTTGAGGAAGGCAACCTGGGTCTCGGTATCAAACACACAACGCGGGTCATCCCAACCGCTCAGGTACTTGGGACGCTCGAGCTTTTTAACGGCATCCTCGGAAGGCTCTAGCGCGGATGTGGGCATGGCCTCAAGCTCGGGCTCAGGCTCTTCAACGGACGCGAGTTCGTTTGAAGGCTCGGGTTCACACTCGAGCGCAAGCGCGGGCTGCTCAGGCTCGGCGGCGGGTGCGGGCTCGGCGACCGGTGCAGGCTCGGCGACCGGTTCGGACTCAGCAACGGCCTTCGCGGTCTCAATACTTTCGGAGAAGGAAATGGACAGCTGGTGCGGCTCGGAAGACAGCGTGGGTTCGGGACGTCCGGGCTGGATGGACTCCCCTTGCTCTGCCTGCACTGGCTCTTGCTGCTCAGCCGACTGCTCGGCGGTCGCCACAGGCTCCGTCGGCGGCTCGTATCCCATTAGGGACAGGCCGTCGGCCGGCTTCTTGTCATACGAAACGCCCACGGCAACGGGGATAGGCCAGCTGCGCCCATTAACCTTCAACTGCACAAGGGTCGAATCTGCGCGCAACGAAATGGGGCCGCAAGCCATAGGTGCAGGGGGCTCAGGGGCAGGAGGCTCCGCGAACTCGGGCTGAGCGTCCATCGGCTCCGGCACATCCACATCGACGGATTCAATTTCTGCGACTTCATCCGCTTCGGGCTGAACGTGTTCGGAATCCTCTAGCTCGCCTGTATCCTCGACAACCTCAAGCGCATCGCCTTCGGCAGCCTCAAGCACAGCTTCTTCGGACTCGGTGTCCTCGTCATCAACGAAGGCATTGTCAATTGCTTCAGACTCAGCGGCCTCGCCATCAACAGTAGCATCGTCAACATCTCCGGTATCAACGACTTCAAGCTCGACAGCGTTGGACTCGACGAAATCCGAAGGCACCGGCCCCGCTGCCTCCACGGCCGCATCAGGCGCCATGCTGTACTCGCCGTTGGCATACAAAAGTTCGCCATGTATATAGTTGGGCCAGCGCGCGCTCGTATGAGTCATTAATGGTGCGATACACGCTCGAGCGTACCAACGCTTCGTGAAGCGGAGCATCGGCCTGCGCGACCGCATCTAAAATAAGTGACTCGTAGTACGCGACTACGTCCATCGAATCATTTGCAGCGCTCGTAGCATTTTTATTCATACAGAAACGACCCCCAAGATTCCCCAAACAACCTACTGGCCGTATTGGAAATAAGGAAGAACTATGCCAATGATTACTTGATACGCCACTTGCGCGTGTTTTTGTTTAGCAACATTTTGTTGTGCAACAAATCAACTGTGCATATGCAGATGAGCGGTAGTTTTAATCGGTGAACGGCAGTCACGCACGCTTGAAGGCCCTTTCATTTTCCTTGGCACCAAGGCAATTAAAATGGACCTGTCGCGCGGTCACGCCGCGCGTCATACACGTCTTTCTGCCATCAGATAGGACAAGCAAGGCTGATCGCTCATGTTCTCATTTGGCTTTGCGCTATAATCATCATAAAACTGTACATATGATTCTATGTAAGGAGTTTCATATGCCTGTCGTAAAGCCTATTTCCGATCTGCAACGCAACTTTGGTTCCATAGCAGATAGCTGCCACCAAACCAAAGAGCCCGTCTACCTAACCAAAAACGGGTCGGCATCGCTTGTCGTCATGGATGCCGAGGCCTATGACGAGCAGACGCGCGCACTAACCGCCATTCAGGAGCGCGAAGAACGCATCCAGCGAGCCATCATGCGTGGCTACGACGACTTAGTGAACGGTCGTGTGCGGCCCTGGAAACAGGCCAAGGCAGATGCGGATCGCATCAGGGCAGCTCGCCATGAAATTGGATAACGCAGACGTCGAGTTCTACTCGGAGCTCGACGAACTTGATAAGCCTTTTGATGTTGTCATGACTGACGAGGCACTCTATGCATATGCCGAAATTCCTTCGGAGCGAGTCTACGCCAGAATCGGCAACCTCATCGACTTTCTAGCCGAGCATCCTTATTTTGGCGAAGAATACGACCCCTACTATCAGGCGGCCTTTCCGCCCATTGACTGCAGGGTCTTCTTTTGCGCGCACTACGGCGTGTACTACCACGTGGATGTTGAGCAGCGAAACATCAGCATCCTGGCAATCGAGGACCATCGAAAGAACCCTTTGAGTAGATTCAAACTACTCAAGTAGCCTCCCCCCCCCATGTAACCATCCTATAAATCATAGCGGCACACTCGGGTTTTACCGTGATGCGGTCGCGCCTGGCGCTCCACTGTGCTAAAGTATCCCGAACGTTCAAACGACTACGAGGGAGATTAGAAGATGGCACGTGTGCACAACTTCTCAGCTGGCCCGGCTGCACTGCCCACAAGCGTGCTCGCCGAGATCGCCGACGAGATGATGGACTACCGCGGTTGCGGCATGTCCGTGCTCGAGATGAGCCATCGATCTAGCATGTACCAGCAGATTATCGACGACGCCGAGGCAACCCTGCGCCGCCTGCTGAGCATCCCCGACAACTACCGCGTCCTGTTTTTGCAGGGCGGCGCCACGCTGCAGTTTGCGGGCATCCCCATGAACCTCATGCGCCGCGGCCGCGCCGGCTACGTCGTGACCGGCAACTTTGCCAACAAAGCGTACAAGGAGGCCGCCAAGTACGGCGAGGCCGTGCTGCTCGCGAGCTCCGAGGACACCAACTTCGACCGCATTCCCAACATGGCCGACATCAACGCGCGCATTGCCGCCGAGGCCGCGGGCAACGGGCTCGACTACGTCTACATCTGCCAGAACAACACCATCTTTGGCACCATGTTCCACGAGCTGCCCGAGTGCGGCAACGTGCCACTGGTCGCCGATGTCTCGAGCTGCTTCCTGTCGCAGCCACTCGACGTCGAGCGCTACGGACTCATCTACGCCGGCGCGCAGAAAAACGCCGGCGCTGCGGGCGTGACCGTGGCCATCGTGCGCGACGACCTGATCGCCGACGGCCCGGCCTTTGCGCAGACGCCGCAGTACATGGACCTTAAGACCCAGGCCGCCAAGGGCTCCATGCTCAACACGCCCAACACCTTTGGCATCTACGTGTGCGGCAAGGTGTTCCGTTGGGTTGAGCAGACCGGCGGACTTGCCGCCATGGCCGAGCGCAACTGGGCCAAGGCCAACCTGCTCTACGACCTGCTCGAGCGCAGCGAGCTATTCCATGGCACTGCGCAGGCCGACAGCCGCTCCATCGCCAACGTCACCTTCCGCACCGGCGACGCCGAGTTCGATACGGCCTTTGTCGCAGGCGCGACCGAGCACCAGATTCAAAACGTCAAGGGCCATCGCCTGGTGGGCGGCATGCGCGCCAGCGTCTACAACGCCGTAACCATGGAAGACGTGCAGGCACTGGCCTCGTACATGAAGGACTTCGAAGCACAGCATAGTTTGAGTCCGCGATCTAACTAGTCCGCAACACGCGGGCCGACCAGCCACCTCAGACCACCCTGCTTAGATCAAAACCTGCTAAGGAGTTTTTCCATGCGTAAGATTAAGACCATCGACGACATCACTAAAGACGGCAAAGTCGAGTTTGGCGAGGGCTACGAGTTTGTAAGCACCGCCGAGGAGGCCGACGCCATCCTGATGCGCTCGACCGACCTGCACGGCTACGAGCTGCCCGAGGGCATCCGCGCCATCGCCCGCTGCGGCGCCGGCGTCAACAACATCCCCATCGAGGAGTACGCCAAGAAAGGCGTCGTCGTCTTTAACTCCCCCGGCGCCAACAGCAACGCCGTCAAGGAGCTTGTCCTGGGCATGCTGGTGCTTTCGAGCCGCGGCGTAGTGCAATCGATGAACTGGGTGCGCGACAACGCCGACGATCCCGAAATCCAGGTCGATGCCGAGAAAGCCAAGAAGGCCTTTGTGGGCCGCGAGCTCAAGGGCAAGCGCATCGGCGTCATCGGTCTGGGCAACGTGGGCTCCAAGGTCGCCAACGCCTGCGTCGATCTGGGCATGGATGTCTACGGCTACGATCCGTTCATTTCCGTCGAACACGCGTGGGTGCTGAGCCGCGAAGTGCAGCGTGTGGGCACGCTCGAGGACCTCTGCCGCGGCTGCGACTACCTCACCGTGCACGTGCCCAGCAAGGCCGACACCATCGGCATGATCAGCACCGAGCAGATTAACCTGCTGGCACCCAACGCCGTCCTCATCAACTACGCGCGCGAAACCATCATTGACGAGGACGCCGTCGACGCTGCCCTGCGCGAGGGCAAGCTCAGCTGGTTTAGCTGCGACTTTGCCACGCCCAAGACCGTCAAGATGCCCAATACGTTTATCACCACGCACTCGGGCGCCGGCACCGGCGAGGCCGAGGCCAACTGCGCCGACATGGCCATCAGCGAGCTCAAGGATTACCTGGAGAACGGCAACATCGCGCACAGCGTCAACTACCCCGCCTGCAGCATGGGCAAGGCGCGCGCCGCGAGCCGCATCGCCTGCCTGCACGCCAACGTGCCCAACATGATCGGCCAGATTACGGCAATCCTGGCCAAGGACAACGCCAACGTGCAGCGTATGACCAACGAGTCTGCCGGCGAGAACGCCTACACCATGTTCGACACCGACGAGCACCTGGACAGCAGCACCATCGAGGCGCTCAAGCAGATTCCGTCGATGTATCGCGTGCGCGTGATCAAATAGCGCCGGCGCCAAGCCTGCGAGGCAGTCCATGAAGCCCATTCGGCCCCCGTTTTAACGAAACGGGGGCCGATTTCGTTGCTCCGGCTAGTTTTGAAAATGCTATCCAAAATAAGTTTTTTCGGATAATCGACAGTCCCACCCAAATCACTGAGCACACCTGCCTTGATTAATAGCTTTATCAGGGGCTTTAGTAGGTAAAAATCGATCTCTATATATCACATTCAAGTTGACTGTCGATTTTCCGAAACAACTTGTTTTGGATAGTATTTTTAAAGCCCTTCCAAGGCGAAACTGAAGCCTTTTTCGCGCCCAAAACTCTAGTTCACGCGACCGTTTTCCACCCGCGCGACTACATTTCCGCCCAATTGATAAAAATCTCCTCACGAAGCCGCCGTTCGAGCTCCTGCTGCCGCGGTGTCTTGTCTTTCAGCGGCACATCGAGATAGGACATGATGAGCTCCATCACCACGCGGAAGGCATCGGAGTCGGCCAGCTGACCATAGGTCATCAAAACGACGGGATATCCCATCGCTTGCAGCGCCGTCGTTCGGTCGGAGTCCGAAATCTTGGATTCTATGGATCCATGAATGGCTTTACCTTGGCATTCAACCAGACACTCTCGACTACCGTCCTTATTTGCCAGCAAAATATCGGCATAGCGCCTATCAAGCCCCGAAATCAGGCGGGCGCTGCGCGTCATACGAATTTCAACGTTATTGGTAAGGCGCAGCCCTTCGCCGCCGCGCAGCCTCGAAAGGCCAAACAGCATCGATGCCTGGACCTCGAGCGGCGATGCCACCACCCCCGTAATGCATTTCGCGGCTCGTATGAACGATTTAGCGCCGCGGAGCCCCCGGATCTTATCGACGTACTCTGCAAGCTCAGAGAGCTCGATCAAGGGCGGTCGTTTCCACAAGTCCGTTGGACTCCCCGAGACATCCTTTACGTTTTCCCAGCCCAACCGTGCGCCACCCCACCGGCCCCCATATGCCTGCACAAGTGCCGACTTTACCTGAGGCGCAATCTTGCACACGGCAAAGGTGCCGCACATCTCATACATGCACATAATCAGACGCTCGTTTGAGACCGAGGAAGCCAGGGACAGCAGGGTAAAGAGTGGGGACGCGACATCGAGGCCAAACTCTGTCTGCCGCACGGAATCAAACGGCCTCTCCCCGTTCCAAACATGCCTGACAATGCGATCGCCCTTACGCCCGCAGCCGCCCTGCGCCAACACGTGTAACGGGGTGCCCAGGAAATGCTTGACGAGCGGGTGCTCACAAAGATGCTCCCTGCGCGGATCGTCTACAGAATCGGGCAGGTCCGGCATTATCGCCAAGACCTGTGGAGGTATCCGGTGATACCGAAAGGCAGATATGTCGCACAACATGTCATCCATAAAGGCTACGTACCCACCGCGCCGTTTGTGAACCCGCTCGGACGGCAAACGCGCTGGCTCGGCCTGCGAACGGTAAATACTGCTGCGCGCATGTCACGAATCTCTCGGGAGGCTTACAATCGGTTTGGAAAGCAGACTGATTGTGAGGTTGCATATGGTTGATGAGGACTTTGCCTGGCGGCTTGCGCAGGAGCTTGTGCGGATTGACAGCTCAGACCCGGGCGCGTATGAGGATGAAATTGAGCGGTATATCAAAGCGCTGGTTGAGGAACGGCTGGCACGGTTGAACCACCCGACACTCGATGCCATACGGGTTGAGGAGCTCGAGGTGCTCCCCGGACGCCGCAACCTCATGGTCACCGTGCCCGGTTTGAGCGACGAGCCACGGCTCGTCTACATCTGCCACATGGATACCGTCACCTTGGGCGACGGCTGGGACGCGGACATCGCACCGCTTGGGGCAGTTGTGCGCAACGACAAGCTCTATGGCCGGGGCGCCTGCGACATGAAGGGTGGCCTGGCCTGCGCCATTGCCGCACTGGTCCATACGCTCGAGCGCGTGGCGGCGGATGGCGCGCTGCCCCGCCGCGGCTTTTCGCTCATCTGCTCGGTCGACGAAGAGGACTTTATGCGCGGCTCCGAGGCCGCCATCGATGCCGGATGGGTATGCTCGCGCGAATGGGTGCTGGATACCGAGCCCACCGACAGACAGATTCAGGTAGCGCACAAGGGGCGCACGTGGTTCGAGATTGAAATGGCTGGCGTGACGGCGCATGCGAGCCAGCCCTGGAAGGGCGCGGATGCCGTCGCCGCCATGGCCGAGGTCGTCTGCGCGTTACGCCGCGCGTTCATGGCGCTGCCCGTACACGATGAGCTGGGGCCATCGACCATCACGTTTGGACAGATCGAGGGTGGCTACCGTCCCTATGTCGTGCCCGATCACGCCAAGGTCTGGGTCGATATGCGCCTGACCCCGCCGACCGATACGGCCACCGTGACGCGCATGGTAGAGCAGGCCATCGCCGTCGCCGAGGCCGCGGTCCCCGGCTGCCATGGCAGCTATACCGTGACAGGCGACCGCCCCGCCATCGAGCGCGACCCGAACTCTCCCCTTCTGGCTGCACTCAAGCATGCCGCCGACAGCGTTACGGGCATGGACACGGCCGTCGGCTTCTTTACCGGCTACACCGACACTGCCGTCATTGCCGGCAAGACGGGTAACCGCAACTGCATGAGCTATGGCCCAGGCTCGCTCGCGCTCGCGCACAAGCCCAACGAATATGTGCCCCATGCCGATATCGTTCGCTGCCAAAACGTGCTCATCGCGCTCGCCGACAACACGCTCTGGGGCGCAGATGGCCAAGTTGGGGCATAATAGGCCGCGAACAAACCGACTCGCGCGTTAGGACCGCCCATGAAAGCACTTCCGTTTCCCTGCATCCGCCCGGCTCAGGACCGCGTGCTCGAAGCGCTGCCGCAGATGGGCGGTATCCTGAGCGGCAACGACGCCCTGCGCGGCGCCATTGCTGACGGCCTAATGCTCAAGGATCCAGGCGCGGCGTATTACGTGTACGAATGCTCGGGTGAGCCGGGTCGTGTGACGGGCGTCGTGGCGATTTGCCCGACGAGTGTATTTGCGGGCGGCAAGGGCGATGCCAGCGCTGACGTGGCCGCCGCTGCGCACGCGATCGCCGAACTCAAAGTTCAGCCTCGTCCCGTGTCGCTCGCTTACGAGGCCTCGCCCGTCATGGATATCATCCTGGGTGGCGCCAAAGAGGGTGCGTCGCTCTACGCCGTCACCGACCCCACCGGCATTACGCATCGCGTATGGGAAGTCAAGCGCGAGGACGCTGTTGCCGCCATCCGAGCCATGCTCGACCAGGCACCGGAGCCGACGCCGGCAGACGACCCCGCCTACGCCACCGCTCTGACCGGGGCATCGCAGCTGCTGGCCGATGAGGCCCGCGCCGCCGGAACGTACACCGGCAAAGAGCCGTTCAACTTTACCGTTGCCGCACTGTTCCCCGCCGCGCAGGTCGCCGGCGCCGCGCCGCAGGTTCCGACGGGTTTGCTCACCCACCAGATCGCACGGTTCTAACAGAGTCTAAACGCCCAGCACAAAGACTCGATAGCTCAACAAACAAGGGGCGGGGATGCATACGCATGCATCCCCGCCCCTTTCACATCGAGCAATGGTGTTGGCGATCCACATCGCCATGCCCGCACTACCCGCGCTGCGGGCCTGCTGCCGCCACGAGCGGCTCAAGCCCCAGCTCGCGCGCGTAGTCTTCCTGCGTAAAGATCTCAACCAGTTCAAACGTATCCGTCGCATCATCAAACGCAAAATGCAGTACCGAGCAGTTGCCCGGCACACGGTCGCGCTCGTCTGCCGCCGCGCCCTTCACGTGATCCATAAACTCCTTGATAGCCGAGCCATGGCTTACAGCGAGCACGCACGTATGGTCCGGACGCTGCATAAGCTCGGTCAACGTCGCCACCATGCGCTCGCGCACCTGCATCTGACCCTCGCCGCCAAACTGGCGATAGAAGTCGCGCCACGGGCGCTCGGGCATGAGTATCACGCGCTCGGCCTCAAAGTCGCCAAAGAACCACTCGCGCAGGCCGTCCAGGCGCTCGTACGCCAAGCCCGGCCACAAGTTGGCGATAGTCTGCTCGGTGCGATGAAGTGTCGAGGTATAGGCATGATCGGGCTCAATGCCGCGCGCACGCAAGAACATGCCGGCACGCGCCGCCTGGTCGCATCCCAGCTGCGTAAGTGGCGAGTCACTCCAGCCCTGAATAATGCGCTTGAGGTTAAATATCGTCTGTCCGTGACGGACCAGATACAGGTCCTTATTCATAGGGGGTCCTTTCGTTTGTTACCAACCCAAGAGCGAAAACGCCCCGTCGCAATAGCCAAAATGAAGCACGGCACCGTTGTCGGGTTGCTCTCCCCCGCCAGTCACGCATCTAAGAAACTCCTGACAGGCTGAGCCGTGGGAGACGGCCAGCACGCAGTCGTGCCGGGGCCGAGCCATGATGCGGGACAGTGCCGCGACCATACGTGCGCGAAGCTCACTTTCCGACTCGCCGCCAAAGGCAACCGGATAATCGCCCCAGGGCTGCGCAGGCATCTCGCGATTTGATGTGCCCTCCAACGAACCCAAATGCCACTCGCGCAGTTCATCGACCAGCTCTATGGAACGACCCTCGCCAACGATAAGCTCGGCCGTACACCGCGCCCGCCCCAACGGAGACGAATACACATGGTCAAAGGTCACGCCGCGGTCCCCGAACGTCGCACGCGTCGCCAGCGCTTGCTCGCGCCCGCGCGCCGTAAGTCGCGAATCGTGCCAGCCCTGCAAAATGTTCTTCACATTGAGCTCGGTCTGTCCATGCCGCACCAAATACAAATCGGCCACACACCCTCCCCTCGCACCACCACAAAGGTGACAGGCGCCTTTGTGGTGGTTTTGCCGCCACATCGCGCCGCAACGACGCGCAACTACAGCAGCACGTCGGCAAGCGGACGCTTGGGCACGTGATGCACCTGCGCCTCATCGCGCCAGTAATTGATAGAGCCATCCGGGTTGGAGTCGATCGCGTCGACCACCTGTGTCTCGGATGGCACGCCAAAAGCCATGATCAGCTTGAGCTCGTATCTGTCGTTATCGAGCCCCATGGCATCGATTGCGCGGGGCGTAAAGGCCTTGAACATGCATGCCGCCACCTCGGGCGTGGCGCTGCGAGCGGCAAGCATCATCGTCTGGGCGGCAATGCCGGTGTCGACCTCGGTGATGGGCGCGGCGGGCTTACCCGGAACAGCGCGCTCGGCAAGAATCGCGATGTAGCCGGACGGGCGCTCGCCCTCATCGGGACCAGGCCAATCCTTAAGCGCACCGGCCCACGCGAGCTCATCAAATACGCGCGCGCAGTCCTCTGCACCGCTCACTACATGAAAACGCAGACGCTGAGCATTGGCGCCGCAGGGAGCCAGGTGCGCCAGTTCCGCCAGCTCGAGCAAAAACTCGCGCGGTACGCGCATGGACTCGTCAAATCGGCGGCACGTGCGGGCGCGGCGGACCAGCGCGTCAAACGTGTCCAGGCCAAGCTTTTCGCAACCCTGCCTTGCCATCGACTCGGCGCTCAACGGCACCACGGGAACTGCTTCGTTCATAGGAACCCCCAAATAAAAGGCAATTGTTCTTAGGAGAATCTAACCTAAAACGTAGGCAATTACACTCAACGGCATAATGTTCTACACCTGTTGAATATCCCACATCCAAACGGGAACAAAGGTAACAATTCGGGAAGATGAGGCTCCCATTCGCCCTTCCCGCCCCACACGACGGCGCCCTTGGGCGATACTGGTTGCAAGAGCTACTGCTTACGCTGCACGGAAAGGAGACATCATGGGCATCTTTAAGAACGATGACAAGCAATCGAGCGCGTTTGGATTTGACGAGAAAAGCATGGCAGGCAAGGCCGTCAAGGCCGTGCGCTGGATTTACGCCATCACGGGCGTCTTGGCGCTCGTCGCCGGCATCGCACTGCTGTTTGCGCCCGCCAAGTCCCTCGTCTTCCTGACGACCGTCTTGGGCATCTACTTTGTGATCACGGCCGCGATCAGGCTGTTTACCGCTGTTTTCGAGCCGCTGCTGCCCACCGGCTGGCGCGTTACGAGCATCATCTCCAACCTGCTCATCATTCTGGGCGGCGTCATAATCCTGCGCAACCAGGCCTTCTCGACCGCGACGCTCACCACACTTGTAGTGGTCGTCGCCGGCTTTGGCTGGATCGTCGAGGGCGTCATGTCGATTCTGGAATCCGAGCTTTCCGCCAACCGCGCCCTCGCCATCCTGAGCGGCGCACTCTCCATCATCGCGGGCATGTTCGTGTTTATCTATCCGCTGTGGTCGGCCAAGATGCTCGTCATCTTTAGCGGCGCCGCGCTGCTGGTGTTTGGCGTGACGCTGATTGTTCGCGCTATTCAATTTGGCAAACTGGTGCGCTAGATGCCAAAGACGCTTTTTATTGATGCCGACGCTTGCCCGGTCACGCGCGAGTCGATCGACTGCGCGCGGAGGGCGGGCGTCGCCGTCGTTATCGCCGGCAACAGCACGCAGAACCTGGAACGCCACATTCGCCGCGACGATCCACGCGACGCCGAGCACGCTCGTCGGGGCTTTTGGGTCACGACGCTCGATGTGAGTGTGGGAGCCGATAGCGCCGACTTTGCTATTGTCGAGCGCCTGCAGGCTGGCGACGTGGTCGTGACGCAGGACATAGGCCTGGCGAGCATGGTGCTCGGACGCGATGCCGCCGCCATCGGCGTGCGCGGGCGCGTCTACGATAAGGCGACCATCGACATGCAACTGTTTATTCGCCACGAGGAAAAGAAGGTGCGCCGCGCCGGGGGACGCACCCGCGGTCCGGCAGCCTTCACCAGCGAGGACCGCGCCCGCTTTAAGCGCAACCTCACCGAGCTGTTACGCTAAACAAGGTAGATTTTTGGGCTTAGAGCCCAAAGGCGGAGAGAACGAGGCCCCAGCCGGCACCGATGACGTACATCATGATCAGGAACAGGACGTTTTCGCGGGCGCTGCGGTTGGTGCGGAACAGCACCAGGTAGCCCACGCCGGCGGAAATGAGCGTGCCGGCGAGCATCGGCGCCAGCTGCAGCGCACCTTCGAGGTACAACTGCGTAATAACGACGCTGGCCGAGCAGTTGGGGATCAGACCGACAAGCGCCGAGCCCAGGACGGCGAGTGTCTCATTGCCGCGCAGGAACTGCTCGATTGCGGACTCGCCAAAGGTCTCAAGGACGGCGACCAGAATTAGCGTCACCAGGAAAATGAATACCGACACCTGCACGGTGTGCGAGATTGCGCTGCGGATAATCGACACGACGGGCGCGCCTTCGTGTAAGTGGGAGTGATCGTGGCCGTGGTGGTGTTCATGCTCGCCCCCATGACCGTGATCGTGGCCGTGTCCGTGGTCGGGTTCGCCCTCGTCTTCATCGCAGCCGCAATGGTCGCGCTCACACAGCTCGTGGATGTGATCGGCGCTCACGCCCGCCTCGGCCACCTCGTCAATGATGTCGCCACCGCTGTGGTCATCGTGCGCGCAGTTCACGTGGGCCGGATTGACCGCGGTCCCCAGCACGGTACGGCGGATCGCCGCATGCGCGCGGGCATTACGACGAAGGCCGCGGATAGCCGCATCCACGATAAAGCCCGTGACCAGCGCGATCAGCGCCTTCGAAGCCAAAAGCATCGCCATGGTCTGCACGGGGACTTGCTCGGCGAGCAACAGCGGCAACATCTCGTCGGAGGTCGAGAGGAACACGGCGACCAGCGTGCCCAGCGTCACGACACGGCCGGCGTACAGCGTTGCTGCCATGGCCGAAAAGCCGCACTGCGGCACCATGCCCAGCAGCGAGCCAACCACGGGACCCGCGGCGCCGGCGCGCTTGATAGCGCCGTTGACGCGATCGCCCGCAACGTGCTCAAGGGTTTCAAGAGCCAAATACGTCACCAACAAAAACGGCACCAGCGACAGCGTGTCCTTACCGGCGTCGAGCAGAATATCAATCAGTAAATCCATGACGGATGGAACCTTTCGTGTCTTTCGGCAGCATTGTAAAAGTCCTAGCGGTCAACTAGGGTATTGTAGTTGTCCCGGGCGCGGTGCCAATAGTTGCCCATGGTAAACTATCATCTCGCCACAACTCAGTAACCCCGAGCCGCGCGACGCGGCCCGTCCAAGGAGCAGCATATGAACGTATCGCAAGCACTCGAATACGAGCGCCAGCCGTTTATCCCCATGTTTATCTACGGCGATCACGGCGCCATGGAGTCCGAGCGCCAGAAGGGCGAGGAGGCCCTCAAGGTGCTCGAGACCGAGTACTTTACTGCCGAGGGCGACCCCGGCTTCGACTTTGCCACCGTGCGCGACCTGGCCGACCGCAACCGCGACCTGTGCGACCAGATTGGCGAGGCGCGCCTGCGCAACGTGACGCCCGCGACGCTCTCGCGCGGTCTGTCCGACGCCGACACCTGCGCCGCCATCGGCAAGATGCAAAAGCGCACCGCCGCGTCCGTTATGCGCGAGATCCGCGGTGACCGCGACGCACTCGGCGTGGCCTATGCCCGCAAGCCCATCCAGGGCACGGTGCTCGGCATCGACATCGAGACCACCGGTCGCGCGCCCGAGCGCGGCTACATCATCAACGTGGGCTGGGAGATTATGGATCTCACCAGCGACGCCGTGCCGCATGACGCCGAGGCGCACTACTGCGGCCTGCCCGACATCTACCGCGGCGAGGATGTGCCGCTATCGAACATCCATCACATCACCTGGGACGACATCGACGGCAAAAAGCCGTTCCGCGAGAACAAGGAGCTGCAGAAGCAGCTGCTCAAGCTCATGAAGAAGTACCCGTACATGGCACACAATGCCGCCTTCGAGGACAGCTGGTTCAAAATTCATCTGGACGGTTACGCCGAGGCACGCCGCGCAGGCAAGATCATCGTCATCGACTCGCGCCAGATCTGCCGCAGCCTGGACGCCGACGTGCGCTCGCTCCCCCGCGAGTCCGCGCCCGCTGCGCTCGAGAACTGGGCGCGCCGCCGTGGCACCCTCGCCGCCGACGCCAACGAGCAGCACCTGGGCCTCGACGACACCGACCTCATGCTCCGTACCGTCCAGGCCGAGTTCAACCTCAAGAACCTGTTTGCGAAATAACCGATCCACCTGCGGGAGCGCCCGCCAGGCACAGCACAATCCGTCTGGGCGCACCGGCACGCAGTAAACTAGGGCGCAGCCTTATGACTGCACCCTAGTTTTCATCAAAACGAGCAAATACGCGTGCTTCACACAGTCGACTGGTTGGCCCACCTACATTTTTCGAGTTGTTCGGCCAGCTGAACCACTAGTCAAGGCCCCTCGAACCGCAATCGAGCGCTGTAGTCGCCTTAATTTCGCAACCAAGCCCCATTAATCTACCTGAATCAATTCGAATAAGACGTTGCGATCGCACCATTCATTTAGGATAAGGCCGAATAACTCAAATTATGTTGGTGAGGCATCTGGACGGTCGGCAAAAACGCTTAGAGGCTACGAATTCGCAACTAAAGTTCACCAAAAAAAGCGCAGCTGGCAGAAACCTCCCCAGCCGAAGCTGCTCCCTCGATACGACAGCTCAAAAGTCCACCGTTTGCAGAAGATAAGCTGCGCCCCAATACCGTTGCCCGAAGTTTCGAGCGTATGTGGCGTCTGCTATGCCATCATGCGCGTATGGGAATCGTTCTGTCACATACCACGGCACGCGCTGTATACCAAACAGCCAACTCACTCGCAAGCTACGCGATCGATCCCTTACCTATGGAAAAGATCAGGGTGTCTGCGCCGACCACGTCCGACCTGGAAGCGGCGCGAGCATGGCTCAACAGAAAGAATGTCGATTCTGAAAGCATCCATGTGCTGACGTTTTCCAATAATGCCAAAAGGCACCGTAAGGGCTGCATCTGCCACTGCACGCGCTATACGTTTAATGCAGAAAGCTACCTAGAACTCGAGCCGAACGTCTACATCGTCGATATCAAGCTGTGCGCGTTAGAAGCAACAGCCGACCTCAACCTTACTGAGCTCGTTGAGTATTACTTTGAAATCTGCGGCTTCTACGCGCTTGAAACGTCCGACGAAACTCAATATCGCGAGCGCCCAGCCCTAACCAGCGTTGAAGAGCTCAGAGCCTTCTTTTCAAAGGCATCGGGGTATCGTGGATCCAATAAAGCCCTTAAGGCACTTTCTTATGTACGCGGAGGCTGTCGCTCTCCACTCGAAACGGCGTTTGTCATGATGCTGACAATGCCCAAGTCAATGGGTGGCTTAGCCATACGTGCCATCAAAACGGATTATCCGATCCCAGTCCCCAAAAGATACGCCGCACTAACGCGACGGACGGTTTTCTACCTCGACGCGCTGCTCGAAAATTCGATGACCGATATCGAATACAACGGCTTTTACCACGACGAGCCCGAGCAGCAATCAATTGACGAGGAACGCCGAAACACGCTGCGAAACATGGGATATGCCGTTATCACAGTTAGTCGTCATTCGTTTTTCAAGCAGTCCACTTTTAGACGAGTCATGGAAGCGATTCGCATTCGCGAGAAGATCTGGCCCGGTCGGCTACCGGATAACTTCGCCATCCTGCAAGAAACTCTTCGTCAATTTGTCTTGCGGCGCTACTTCGAATACGGTCGCCGCGTCCTGGAGGCACTCAAAGAAGAAGAGACCACCAAGCGCGAAATTGCAAGCCAATATCCGCAAGCTGATGACCCGAGCATCAACGATGTGCCCGAACCCGATGACATGCAACACGTTGGGGCCCTTGCTGAGGAAATCAATGGGCCTTGGGAATGCGACATGTCCGTAAAAATCGATGAGAACCGCACGGAAGACGACACGATTATTGATCTAATTGAGAATTCGCTCTTCTAAAGGCGGTCTCTGCGGATGTCCACCTACATTTTTCGACTTATTCGGCCATCGATGTGCCTGATTGGCCGCAGCAATGCTCAATATAACTTTAGATAAAACTGATTCTGCAGGAACTCCCGTAGAGAAAGAACTGATTCTCACGGTATTTAACAAGATAAAGTACAAATATGAACAGCTCTAATGCTTCTCGAGGCGGTTTTCTTAGCATGCTGGCCGAACATCTCGAAATATGTTGGCGAGCATTGCGTCGATGCATCTTAACCCACAGAAAATCGCAGAGGCGGCAAACAGTCATCGAAATTATCGCAAATTGTATTGACATGTGAACATGCGCTCATATAATCGGAAGTGAGTTATATGAGCGCATGTTCATATGAAAGGATATTGCAGTGAGCATCCGCGATGATGAAACGAAACCCGACATCGAGGCCACCGAACCCGTGATCTCCACCACCTGCTCGCCCGAGGACCTTCCCGACGAGGAACTTCTCTACGACCTCGCCGACCTGTTCAAGGTCTTCAGCGACACCACGCGCATCAAGATTCTCTATGCCCTCATGGGGCGCGAGCTCTGCGTGGCCGACATCGCCGAGGCGACCGCAACCTCGCAGTCGGCAGTATCGCACCAGCTGCGCACGCTTAAGCAGTCGCACCTGGTCAAGTTCCGCCGCGACGGCCGCAACATCCTCTACTCGCTTGCCGACGATCACGTCTACACCATGCTCAACCAGGGCATGAGCCATATCTGCGAATAGCAACCAACCACGGTACCAGCGCGGCCTGCACCCAAGCCGCAAAAACAAGGAAAGGAACCCGCCATGAAAAAGCAGTTCAAACTCGACGAGATCGACTGCGCCAACTGTGCGCGCGAGCTTCAGGACGAGCTGGCCAAGCTCGAGGGCGTCAAATCCGTGTCCGTCAACTTTATGACCCAGAAGCTGACGCTCGAGGCCGATGACGCCGAGTTCGACGAGGTGCTCAACCGCGTCGTGGAATTCACCGCCGACGCCGAGCCGGACTGCGAGATCATTCTCTAGCCCAGGTTTACGCCAGCCTGCAAGGCCGCGCTTGCCGCGGCCTTTGCTCGCGAAATTATATGAGCGAGTGTTCATACATTCAATTGGGAGGATACGAGTCATGGCCACTGCCGACCCCAAAAAGAAAAAGAAGAAGCGCAAGAAAAAAGAGTCACTCGAGCATAAGCGCAACCGCATCCTGGTAGCGCTGGGTATTTTTGCCGTGGTGTACGCCCTCGATGAGCTCGGCCCACTCGCCGCCGCATTCGGCACCCCGGACGACATCTACGCCAGCTTTGTGCTGTTCCTCGTGCCGTTTTTGATTGCCGGCTACGACGTGCTGCAAAAGGCATTCAATAACATCCGCCGCGGCAAGGCCTTCGACGAGAGTTTCCTTATGGCAGTCGCAACCATCGGCGCGTTTGCCATGGTGCTCTTCCCCGATACCGACCCGCACATGGCCGAAGGCGCCGCCGTCATGCTGTTCTACCAGGTCGGCGAGCTGTTCCAGGCATATGCCGTGGGCAAGAGCCGCAAGTCGATCAGTGCCATGATGGACATCGCGCCCGACTACGCCAACGTCGAGCAAGCCGACGGCACGCTCGAACAGGTCTTTCCCGATGACATCGCCGTCGGCACCTTGATCGTGGTCAAGCCCGGCGAGCGCGTGCCTATCGACGGCGTCATCGTCGAGGGCGAAACCCAGCTCGACACCGCCGCGCTCACGGGCGAGTCAGTCCCCCGCCCCGCCAAGTCCGGCGACGATATCATCAGCGGCTGCATCAACATGACGGGCCTCATCCACGTGCGCACCACCAAGCCCTTTGGCGAGTCCACCGTCGCACGCGTCCTAGAGCTCGTGGAAAATGCCAGCGAAAAGAAGGCGCGCACTGAGAACTTCATCACGCGCTTTGCTCGCGTCTACACCCCCGCTGTCACCGGCGCGGCCGCGGTGCTCGCGCTCGGCGGCGGCCTGGTCACCGGCGCCTGGTCCGATTGGATCCTGCGCGGCCTGACCTTCCTCGTCGTCAGCTGCCCGTGCGCGCTCGTGATCAGTGTACCGTTGAGCTTCTTTGGCGGTATCGGCGGCGCGTCCAAGCTGGGCGTTCTCATCAAGGGTTCTAACTACCTCGAGACGCTCGCTGACGTGGACACTGTCGTCTTTGACAAGACGGGCACCCTCACCAACGGCACGTTCTCGGTCGTGGCGGTACACCCCGAGGCAGGCTATACCGAGCAGTCGTTGCTCGAGGTCGCAGCCCTTGCGGAGTCGTTCTCCGATCACCCCATCGCGCAGTCCGTGCGCGTCGCCTACCAGGGCGAGGTCGACCCCAAGCGCGTGAGCGACTCCGCCAACGACGCGGGCCACGGCGTGACGGCAACCATCGACGGCAAGCATGTCGTCGTCGGCAACGCCAAGATGCTCGCCGCGGCCGGCGCTGAAGCACCCGATTGCGAGGTCGTCGGAACGATTCTGCATGTGCTTGTTGACGGCGTGTACGCCGGCCACATCGTGATTGCAGACACCGTTAAGGCCGATGCCGAGCAGACGATCCGCGATCTGCACGCCGCCGGCGTCAAGCGCACCGTTATGCTCACGGGCGACCGCGAGGAAGCGGCTGCTGCGGTGGCCAAGCAGCTCGGCCTCGACGAGTTCCACGCGCAGCTGCTGCCGGACGACAAGGTCGAGCGCGTTGAAGCGCTGCTCGCGGCCGAAAGCGGCAAGGGCAAGCTCGCCTTTGTCGGCGACGGCATCAACGATGCGCCCGTGCTCACCCGTGCCGATGTGGGCATTGCCATGGGCGCCATGGGCTCCGACGCCGCGATCGAGGCGGCCGACGTCGTGCTGATGGATGACAAGCCGTCCAACATCTCCCGCGCGATCCGCGTGGCGCGCAAGACCATGTCGATTGTTTGGCAGAACATCATCTTTGCGCTGGGCATTAAGTTGCTGATTCTGGTGCTTGCGGCGCTCGGCATCGCCAATATGTGGCTTGCCGTCTTTGGCGACGTGGGTGTGGCGATCATCGCCATCCTGAACGCCATGCGCGCGATGGGTGTCAAGAACCTGTAGCGCCTGTGGTCCCTCCGGCCGGGGCCGGGCTTGGTTTTGAAAACGTCCTCGACCAATGAAGTGCCCCCGTTCTGCTCCTTCGGAGCTACGAACGGGGGCACTTCTGGTCTGCGGAATGTTTTCAAAACCAAGCCCGGCCCCGGCCTGCGGTGACGTTGCTGACGGTTCTTGGGCATCGCTTGCTGGCGGGGTTCCTTGGCTGAGTTAGACTTGGTTGGTAGGGCCTCCTGTCCCGGTCGCTGGTTCGCGCTTTGCGCGAACGGCGCGCTACTGGGGGAACGTTAGTCGGTCATTGTTGGGGCCGATGTGCCGTCCCGGCCCAGCATTGCCCTTAGCTTCTCGAAGCTCTCCTCACTTAGGCAGTGCTCCATGTGGCAGCCCTCTTGCGACGCAACCTCAGCCGAAACGCCTGCATCCTCCAGCAACCCCACGAAAAAGCAGTGGCGCTCCCACATTTGGCGAGCGACCTCCAGACCACGCTCCGTCAGATGCACATCGCGTTTACCCATTGCGACATAGCCGCTGTTCTCCAGCGTCGCCATGGCTTTAGAGACGCTTGCCTTGGTTACGCCCAGGTATTCGGCGACGTCGATTGAGCGCACCGTGCCTTGGCGCTGCGACAGCACGTAGATCGATTCGAGATAGTCTTCTCCGGATTCACGCAGGGCCATGGGCCGCCTTTCGCGATGGCTTCTAGTTAGCCTTTGGATACTTTTGCTTGATTTACTTTACCGCAAAAGTTGCCCATGTCTTACTACATTGTTTGAAAAGTTAACCGTGCTTCACAAAATGCGCGGGGTAAACAAGGCGACACGGCACGAACCGCGCAAGGTGTGTCCCCGACTGCCGGCAGAAAAGGAACGTCCCCAAGTGCCGAATCTGCAGCTACACCAGCCCAAAGTGCTTGGCGGCGTTGTAGATGCCATCGTCGTCTACGGCGGTTGTAACGTAGGTCGCTGCGGCCTTCACGGTCTCCTGCGCGTTGCCCATGGCCACACTTGTACCCACGGCCGAGAACATCGACAGGTCGTTCTCACCGTCGCCAAAGGCAATCGCCTCGCTCGCGTCGATGCCCAGGCGCTCCAGCGTCGCCGCCACGCCCAGGTCCTTGCCGCCGTTGGCCGGAATAATGTCGCAGAACAGATCGCACCAGCGCGTGGTGAGCGAATGCGACACGGCGTCGGTCACGATATGCTCGTCGGCCGGATCCACAAAGGCGCAGAACTGGTAAACCGGCGCATCGAAGGCATGCTCAAACGGCTCCTCGTGGTAGACGATTCCCGCGTTGCTGCCGGCCGTCACCACACGCTCGGACAGGCGGTTCACAAACGAGTTTTCGCCTTGCATGCACAGCGAGTCATAGCGCCCCTGCGCCACCTGGTCCACAATCACCGCGACGTCGTCCGGATCAATCGGACAGCTGCGGTAAACCCCCTCGGCATCAAAGCAGTGCTGGCCCGAGAGCGTAATGTACGCATCCCAGCCCAAGTCGAACAGCCAGTCCGGCATCTGGTAGGTCGGACGGCCCGTGGCGATCACGCACGCAATCCCCCGCTCGTGAAAGCTGCCGAGCACCTGCTGCGCCGAAGCCGGAATCCGATGGGTCTTAAAGCTCAGCAGCGTGCCGTCGATATCGAAAAACGCGGCTTTGATCATCCTCGTCTACTCCTCGCCCTCGAGCTTTTCGCTCGCCTCGAGCCATGCCATCTCCAGCTCGTCCATGGCGGCGTGGGCCTCGTCGATCTTTGCCTGCTGCTCGCCCAGCGCCGTGTAGTTGGTGGGATCGACCTGAGCCATCGCGGCCTCGGCCTCCTCCACGCGAGCGCGCTGCGTCTCCATCTTGCGCTCGAGCGAGCTCACCTCGCGGCGGAGCTTCTGGCGCTCGGCGTTGGAAAGACCGTTGGGCTGCCCACTCGTCTTGGGCTTTTCATCCGCAACCGCTGCGGCGCCGGTGTCGAACGTGCCGGTCTTGGCGCTCGGCACGCCCACGGGCTCGCCCTCGGCCGTAGCGTTGCACAGGCGCAGGTACTGGTCAACGCCGCCGGGCATATGCGTCAGATGACCGTCAAGCAGCGCCCACTGCTGGTCGGTCACGCGCTCCATGAGGAAACGGTCGTGCGTCACCAGAATCAGCGTGCCGGGCCAGCCGTCGAGCAGGTCCTCGACAATCGCCAGCATATCGGTATCCAGGTCGTTGCCCGGCTCGTCCAGGATAAGCACGTTGGGCTCGTCCAGGATCGTCAGCAGCAGCGACAGGCGACGGCGCTGGCCGCCCGAAAGATCGCCGATGCGGCTCCAGAGCTGCTGCGTCGTAAAGCCCAGGCGCTCGCAGAGCTTCTCGGGCGAGGTCTCCTTGCCGTCGATGACGTAGTACTTCTTGTAGTTGCTGAGCACCTCGCGAATCGTGTCGCCCATGTAGGGCTCGAGCTCCTCGAGCTGCTGCGACAGCACGCCAAAGCGCACCGTCTGGCCAATCTTCACGCGGCCGCGTAGGGGCGCGATCTTGCCCTGAATCACGTCGAGTAGCGTCGACTTGCCGGCGCCGTTCTCGCCCAAAAGACCATAGCGGTCGCCCGCACCAATGAGCCAGGTCACATCGGTGAGCACCTGCTTGGGTGCACCATCGGTATCCGCATAGCCGGCATCCACGTCGATGACATCGATAACCTGCTTGCCCAGGCGGCTCACCGCCAGGCGCTTGAGCTCCAGCTCGTCACGCACGGGCGGCACGTCGGCGATGAGCTCGCGGGCGGCCTCCACGCGAAACTTGGGCTTGGTGGAACGGGCTTGGGCGCCACGGCTCAGCCACGCGAGCTCCTTGCGCGCCATGTTGCGACGACGCTCCTCGGTGACGGCGGCCATGCGGTCGCGCTCTACGCGCTGCAGGATGTATGCCGAGTAACCGCCCTCGAAGGGATCGACCTGGCCGTCGTGGACCTCCCACATGCTGGTGCAGACCTCGTCCAAGAACCAGCGGTCGTGCGTGACCACGAGCATGGCGCCCTGGCCGCGCTGCCAGCGGGCCTTTAAGTGACGCGCGAGCCAGTTGATGGTGCGCATGTCCAGGTGGTTGGTGGGCTCGTCGAGCATGAGCACGTCGTAGTCGCCGATCAGCAGGCGCGCGAGGTCCACGCGGCGGCGCTGACCGCCCGAAAGCTCGCCCACCGTGCCCTCCCAGGGCACATCGCTAATGAGGCCGGCAAGGATCTGGCGCGTGCGGGGGCTCGACGCCCACTCGTACTCGGGCGTGTCGCCCACAACGGCATGATGCACGGTATCGGTGTCGACAAGCTGGTCCTTTTGGCCGAGCAATCCGATCGTCGTGCCGCGGCGGTGCGTCACGCGTCCGTCGTCGGGTTCCAGCGTGCCGGCGAGTACACTCAGCAGCGTCGACTTGCCGTCGCCGTTTTTACCGACAATACCAATACGGTCGCCCTCGCCCACGCCGAGCGTTACGCTATCGAAAATATGCTTGGTGGGAAACTCTAGGCTGACGGAATCGCATCCCAAAAGAATCGCCATATGCCCTGCTCCTTCGTAGAAATTCAACGTTGTCCATGATAGCAGCGAGCCCCACCCCAAACCACCACGAAGGAGCCTGTCCCCTTTGTGGTGGTCGTTTCGGTCGCAGAGCAAAAAGGCGGGCCATCTCCCGCAAGAGATGACCCGCCCCTCCAATCAGTCCCGCGGCAACCATGGCCGCCGCGGGCCTCAAGCATGTCCCGGACTAGGAGAACATGCCGGTGAGGTAATCATTCAGCCGCTTATCCTTGGGCCGTTGGAAAATCTCGTCAGTCTCGTCGTACTCGACCATATCGCCCATGTAGAAGAACGCCGTGCGGTTGGACACGCGCGACGCCTGTTCCATGTTGTGCGTCACGATGACGATGGCACGGTCGGCAACGATCGATGACATAAGGTCCTCAATCGCCAGCGTCGAGATGGGGTCGAGCGCCGAGCAGGGCTCGTCAAACAGGATTACGTCGGGGTTGAGCGCCAGCGTGCGCGCGATGCACAGGCGCTGCTGCTGGCCGCCCGAAAGCGCATAGGCGCTCTTGTCGAGCTTGTCCTTGACCTCGTCCCACAGCGCCGCGCCGCGCAGACTTTCCTCGACCATGCGGTCGAGCTCGTCACGGTCGGTGATGCCGTGGCGCTTAGGCGCAAACGTAATGTTGTCGCGAATGGACTTGCGGAACGGGTTGGGCTGTTGGAACACCATGCCAATGGAGCGACGCAGCTCATAGGTGTTCTCGGCCTTGGTGTTCACGTTGCGCCCGCGGTAGTTGATCTCGCCCTCCACGCGGCAGCCGCGAATCTCTCGATTCATGAGGTTGAGACTGCGCAAGAAGGTCGACTTACCGCAGCCCGAAGGCCCAATGAGCGCCGTGATCTCGCCCTTGTGAAAGTCGAGCGACGTATCGTGCAGCGCATGGTGGTCGCCATAGTACACGTTGACGTCCTTGGTGGAGAGCACGACCTCGTCGCTCACGGCCTTGCCGCTCACGTGCACGCGCTTTTCGCTCTCCCCCACACTCGACAAAAAGTCCTGGGTCTCGGACGTGGCCGCTTCGGTTGCGGGCATTGCTTTCATCTCGCTCATTCGGCCGTCATCTTCCTTGCCAGTTGCTTGCCCACGATGCGGGCGACTACGTTAAACAGCAGCACGCAGATCATCAGCAGTGCGGCGGTGCCCCAGACGATCTGCTGTGCCTCGGGGCTGCCCTCGCCGTAAATCTTGTAGATGTGCACGGCGAGCGACTCACCGGGACGGAACACGTTCCAGGCGCAGGTAGGGCTCGACAGGTTAAAGCTCAAGAAGTTCAGACGCACCGGCGAGCTCATGCCCGAGGTAAAGAGCAGCGCCGCGGCCTCGCCAAACACACGGCCGGCCGAAAGCACGATGCCGGTCACGATGGCAGGCATGGCCTCGGGGATCAGGATGTGCAGCGTGGCCTCCCAGCGAGTAAGGCCCATGGCCAGGCACGCATCGCGCTGGGCCTGCGGCACGTCCTCGAGCGCCTGCTGAATCACGCGCACTAGGATGGGGATGTTGAACATAGTGAGCGCGACGGCGCCGGAGATGATGGAGTACTTCCAGCCCAGCTGCACCGAGAACACCAGGAAGCCGAACATGCCGACGACGATGGAGGGCAGCGAAGACAGTGTCTCGATGGCGGTGGAGGCAATGTCGCGGATGGGGCCGTCGGGTGCGTACTCAACCAGGAAGACCGCTCCGCCCAGGCTGATGGGCACCGAGATGACCAGAGTGATCAGCAGCAGATAGAACGAGTCGAACAGTTGGTAGAGCACGCCGCCCTGTGTTCCGTTGGCGCGTGCGGGCTGCGTGAGAAAGCCCGGCTGGAACAGCGTCGAGATGTCCTCGAACAGAATATAGGCCACCATGGAGACGACGATGAGCATGACGATGGCGACGATTGACGTCAACACGCCCGTGGCGATGCGGTCCTGCCTTTGGACGCGCCCGAGTCTCGCCTCGTCGATATGGATGCGCGTGCTAGCCACGAGTCTTCGCCCCCTTGCGGCCGATAAGGTGGATGATCAGGATGAAGATGAGGCTCATGCCCAACAGCAGCAGACCGAGCGCCCACAGGACGTCGTCCTGGGCCGAGCCCTCGGCATAGACCGCCATGGACGTGGTGAGCGTGGTGGTGATGGTCGAGGCAGGCGACAGCAGCGACGTCGGCATGGCCTCGATGCCGCCGATAACCATGCGCACGGCGAGCGTTTCGCCAAAGGCGCGGGTCATGCCCAGGATGATTGCGGTCATGAGTGACGGCATAGCGCTCTTGAGTACCACGTGCCAGATGGTCTGCCAGCGGGTGTAGCCCAGCGCGAGCGAACCCTGGCGGTAGCTATCGGGCACGGCGCGCAGACCATCGACCGAAAGCGTGGTCATGGTCGGCAGGATCATGACGGCCAGCACGATGGCGCCGGGCAAGATGCCCAGACCCGTGCTCACGTGGAAAACGCTCTTCATAAAACCGACGACTACGTGAAAGCCAATCAGGCCAAAAACGACCGAGGGAATGCCGGTCAAAAGCTCAATGAGCGGCTGAAAGACCTTGGAGCCAAACTTAGGCTGGATCTCGACCGCAAAGATGGCAGAGCCGATGGCGATGGGCAGCGCGATGAGCGTGGAGAGCACCATGACCGCAAACGAGGTGACAATCAGGGGCAGGGCGCCGGTGTAGGGCAGGCCGTTTTCGGCTGTGTTGGCCAGGTCCCACTTGGTGCCGGTGAAAAACTCGACGACCGAAACGTCGTCCTTAATAAATGCCGAGAGGCCCTTTTGGGCGACCATAAAGATGAGCGCGGCAACGACAAGCGTCACGAGCGCTACGCACGCACCCGTGACGCCCAGGCCCACGTTCTCAAGGTCGCGCTTCGGCAGCTGTTTTGCCATTGCAAACCTTTCCGGGGGCGATTGCTTATTTAGCAGAGACCTTGCCGCTGGCGTCCTTGACGACCTTCATGGCAGAGACGGGGATAAAGCCCTGCTCCTCGACGAGCTTGCCCTGGACGTCGTCAGAAAGCATGAATTCCAGGAAGGCCTTGGTGGCCTCGTCGGCGTCCTTCGCGCAGTACATGTGCTCGGTAGCCCAGATCTTGAAGGAGTCGTCGGCAACATTTGTGCTCTTGGGCTCCACGCCCTCGACCTTGATGGCGTTGAACTTGGAGTCATCGAAGTGCGAGAAGTCGAGGTAGGAGATGGCGTTGTCGGTGCTGCCCATCTGAGTCTGGACGTCGCCGGACTTGTCGAGCTCGGCGTCGCCCTTAAAGTCGACGGCCTCGTCGCCAAAGACGGCGGCCTCGAAGGTGGCGCGGGTGCCGGAGCCGGCCTTGCGGTTGAGGACGACGATCTTGGCGTCGCCGCCGCCGACCTCCTTCCAGTTGGTGATCTGGCCGGAGAAGATGCCCTTGAGCTGCTCGAGGGACAGGTCGTCGACCGTGACGTTCTTGGAAACGACGGGGCCCATGCCCACGACGGCGACCTCGTGGTCGACAAGGTTCTTGACTTGGTCGGCCTCGAGCTTGGTCTCGGCAAAGACGTCGGAGTTACCGATGGTGACGGTGCCGGCGGCAACGGCGGTCAGGCCCTTGCCCGAACCGTTACCCGAGCCGGAGACGGAGACGTCCGGGTTGGCATCCATGAACTTCTCGGCAGCGGCCTCGACGAGAGCCTGGAACGAAGAGGCGCCGTCGTAGGTCACCTCGCCCGAGACGGACTCGGCAGCAGCAGCGCTGCCCTCAGCAGCGGTGTTGGCGACGTTGGAGCCACCGCAGCCAACGAGGCCGAGGCCGACGATGCTGGCAAGACCACCAGCGAGGCCGAGGAACTGACGACGAGAATAAGCCTGATCGAGCATGATCTTCCTTTCATACATGCAACTCGCGGGCACCCTGCCCGCTTTGCTGTTTGGAAAGATACGACCCCGATCGGGCGACGCCCGCCTTATCTGCGGTTTCTTACGGTCATTTGATAGACCCTTACCGCAAGCGCGGCCCAGCCTTTACAAACGAATAACAATCCCCACCCAAGCATGGCACGCTTTTTACACCAATAAAAACAGAGTTGCGGTGAAATAGTTCCTGCTTGGCCATCAAATGGCCCATTCTAGGAACTATTCCACCGCAACTTAGATTGGGAAAGCGCGTAACCTTAAAGTTCTAATTCATTCAAACGGAGGATTGCCACGATGTAGATCTTGAGCGCTTGCTTGAGTTGCTCTTCGTTGGCGCACTCGTTGGGGCCGTGCATCTGGCCGCCCCATGCGGGCAGCTCCAGGCCGGTCTCCTCGGGGCCAAACGAGACGGCGCGGGCGAAGTTGCGCGCGTACGTGCCGCCGCCCATGGCAAAAGGCTCGGCATGCTTGCCCGTAAACTCGTTATAGGTATCGATAAGCGCCTTCACGGCCGGATCGTCGGCAGACACCGAGAACGGCACCTTTGCACGACCCACACGACACGACACGCCAAAGCGGCCCACGAGCGGCTCGAGCTGCTCGCGGATGGTATCGGCACTGGTGCTATCGGGGAAACGCACGTCGATGACCTGCTCAATGTGGCCATCCACCACGCGGATGACGCCGGGGTTGCACGTGAGCGGGCCAAACGCGGGGCTCGTCGCGTCGATACCCAGGCCGCGGCCATAGGCGTCCGCATGCACAAAGGCCAGAAACTTGACAAACTCGTGCTCGGCAGGCGTCAGCAGGCGCTCGTCGCGCGCACCAAACGCGTCCTCGGCCTCGCGCAGGTACGTCACGATCAGGCCGACGGCGTTGATCGTCCCCTCGGGCATCGAGGCATGGCCACCGATACCGTGCGCAAAAATCTGGGCATGGCCGTTCTCGAGCGCCGTAATCTCCAGGCGGTCGGCGTTCTCAACGGGCGCCGGCAGCTCATCGGCGGCAATCGCAAGCTCACAGATAGACTGCGACGGAATAGCGTTGCTCGCCTCGGCACCGCTCCACGACACAATGCGCCCGCCGTCAATCTTGGAGCTCACGAACGTCGCCCCAAACTGGCCCTTCTCGGCATTGCAGACCGGGAACTCGGCATCGGGCGTAAACAGGAAATCGGGGTCTGCATAGTTCTCCAGATAATGGTGAACGTCGGACATGCCCACTTCCTCATCGCAGCCCAGCAGCGCGCGGAAGGTATAGCGCGGGGTGATGCCGTGCTTGAGCAGATAGGCGCCGGCGTAGAGCGACAGCACAGCCGGACCCTTGTCGTCGATCACGCCGCGACCGAGCAGCCAGCCCTCGCGGCGCTCCATCGCAAACGGATTGGTATTCCAGCCCGGGCCGGCGGGCACCACGTCCACATGGCAGATGGTCGCGAGTTGCTTGTCGCCGCGGCCAGGGATATCGGCAATGCCCACATAGCCCTCGTCGTCGCTCGTCTGGTAGCCGAGCTTTTGCGCAATGCCGAGCGCGCAATCGAGCGCATCACGGACCGGGCGGCCAAACGGCGCGCCGGGCTCCGCATCGGCAGAAACTGCCACGGACGGATAGCTCACCAGCTGCTCGATATCGGCGACGACATCTTCCCAGACCTCGTCGACATACTCAGCGACGCTCTGCTCCACCTGATTCATGGACGACCTCCTTACCAATGAGCGGCGAGCGTGCCCGCCCCTCACATTACGTCATTAGATAGCGAAAAGTTTAGCAAGCTCGGCCACCGAGCGCACCACCGCATCGGCACCCGCGGCCTCGTGCTCCCCCGGCGCCGCCGCGCCCGAATAGATGCCGATGCACGGCACGCCCATCGCGTGCGCGCCCTCCACATCGTTAAAGCGGTCGCCGACCATCACGGCCTCGTCGGCCGTCGCGCCCAGAGCCGCCAGCGCATCGCGGACCGAATCGGCCTTGGTCTCGCGTCCCAGCGGCGGATTCATGCCAACCACGGCTTCGAACTGGCAAAGCCCCAGCTCACGCACCATGTCGATGCACTTCGCCTCCATGCGCGACGTCGCCACGGTCATACGCTTGCCCTGGGCGGCCAACCCATCCAGCAGCTCGGGGATCCCATCGAACACGGGGTACTCTTCCGGCCCCAGCTCATCAAAAAAGGCGCGGTACTCATCGGCCACCACAAGCGACTCCTCGCGGGAAAAGCCATAAAAGTCGTGAAAGCTCTTCCACAGCGGAGGCCCGATCATACGGCGCAAGTCACCCATCTGCGCCTCCGAAAACCCGCGCGCAGCAAGCGTCTTGTGCGTCGAGGTCATCACCGCCCGACCCGTATCGGCCACCGTGCCGTCAAAATCGAACAGCACAATCGGCCGCTCGCATAGCTGTAATGCCGCCATCGATATCCCTCTTCCCCAGTTGGCGATTTCCACACCGACACTTCAAACTGTTGACTATTCAACAATTGAACCTAGTAATGTGGAGCGACTCAACTATACTTGTCGCACTTTGCTCTCAGAAGGCGGCACGCAAGCGCCCCAACGAAAGGTGCAATTATGTCTTTTGCCATCATAACCGACTCCACGTCGGACATCTCCCCCGCCCGTGCTCAAGAGCTCGGCATTTACGTGATTCCGCTGCATGTGATTATCGAGGGCGAGGACCTGCTCGACCAGGTGCAGATTACCGCCGAGGAATACGTCGCGCGCATGGCCGACTCCGAGCAGCTGCCGCACACCTCGCAGCCGAGCGCCGGCGAGTTCAAGGCACTCTTTGACCGCGTACGCGCCGACGGCCACGACAGCGCCATCTTTATCTCACTGTGCAGCGAGTGGTCCGCTTGCTATTCCAATGCATGCCTGGTAGCCGATACCCACGAGCTCGACGTGCGCTGCATCGATTCGCGCACCGGCTCGGGCGCCGAGGGCCTGCTGGTGGAGTACGCGCTCGCCATGCGCGAGGACGGCCGCAGCCTGGACGAGACCGAGGCTCAGATCCGCGCGACGCTGCCCGACGCCCATCTGCTGCTGATTCCGCGCACGCTCGAGAACCTGGTCAAGAACGGCCGCGCGCCCAAGCTCGCCGGCCAGCTGACGCAGATGCTCAACATTCGCCTGGCCGTTTCGCCGGAGTGGCAGTCGGGCGAGATCAAGGCCATCAAGAAGGGCCGCGGCGCCAAGCGCATCGTCGCCAACACCATGGCCGACTGCCTCGCGTTTTTGGCTGAACACCCGGGTTCGAGCGTGCGCGTGCTCACGACCGGTGCCGCCGAAGAGCAGGAGCTCGTCAACCAAGCACTCGCAGGCCAGAACTACGTAGACGCCGGCACCGGCCCCATCGGCTGTACCATCGCCACCCACGTAGGCGTCGACGCCATAGCCATCAGCTACTGCCCCCGCTACCAGCCCATCCACTAGGGGCACCTTTACCACTTGCGGTGGAATAGGGACTGTTTTTGGCTTATCAGCCGCAAATCAATCCCTATTCCACCGCAACTTAGAAGCAGTTCATTTGAGACTGGGCTAAAAAGACTGGTATCAAACGTTTCAGACCAGTCTTTTTAGCCCCGTCCCATGTTAGCTACCCTACATCAGCCCGCTCAGGGCAATGTCGACGGCCTCGTTGAGGTCGTCGGTAATATGCACCAGATCAGGATCGAGCGGGCTGATCATACCGGCGTCCATCACCGGACCGTTGAGCCAGTCGAACAGGCCCTGCCAGTACTCGCTGCCTACCAGCACGAGCGGCATGCGCTTAACCTTGTGCGTTTGCACCAGCGTGAGCACCTCGAACATCTCGTCGAGTGTGCCAAACCCACCGGGAAAAACAATAGCGCCCGAGCTGTATTTGACGAACATGGTCTTGCGCACAAAGAAGTAACGGAAGTCCATACCAAGGTTCACGTATTTGTTGAGCCCCTGCTCGTGCGGCAGCTCAATGCCCAAACCAACTGACTTGCCATTGACGCTCGCCGCCCCCTTATTAGCCGCTTCCATGACACCAGGACCACCGCCGGTGATAACCGCCACGCCGCGCTGGGCAATCTTACGGCCGACTGTGCGCGCCGCCTTGTAGAGCGGATCGGTCTTGGGCGTGCGGGCGCTGCCGAAGATGGTTACTGCGGGTCCGAGCTCGGCAAGCGCGCCGAAGCCATCGACAAACTCGGCCTGAATGCGCAGCACGCGCCACGGATCGGCATGCAACCAGTCGGTCGAATCCTCGGGCGCCAGCAGGTTGGCGTAGGTGTTGTCCTTAGGAATCATGGGGCCGCGCATGACCACGGGACCGCGGCGATATGTCTCGTCGTAGGCAGGCTCGCCCTCGACATTCTCGTTCTTAATCATGGGTACTCCTATCGAGAAAAAACGGGCGGGGTCGACGCCATGCGCCAAACACCCGCCCGAACATCAACTATTCGGTATGGTACCCACGAAGCATAAAGCGCTTGCAAGGCATCGGTCAGCGGTCGCGCACACGGCGTTATCGAACGTGATGACCGGCCGGCGCTCGCCCCTTGCCGTTGCCCGCGCTCTGCAAGCGCCCGTGCCGCTCTTAGTAATCCACCGCCGCAGGGCTGTTCATCCAGTCGCTCACAAACGCGCCGTAGCGGCCCTCGATAATGGCCTGACGGGCACGCTGCATAAGGTTGAGCAGGTAGTAGATGTTGTGCATCGACAGCAGAATACCGCCGAGCATCTCCTTCTGCGTGACCATGTGACGGATGAGCGCGCGGCTGTAGCCGCCCGTGCACACCGGGCAGGTGCAGGTGGGGTCGATGGGGCCGTCGTCGTGCGCAAAGCGCGCGTTGCGGAAGTTAAGGCGACCCTCGCTGGAGAACGCCGTACCCATGCGGCCGGTGCGCGTCGGCAGCACGCAGTCGAACATGTCGATGCCCACGCCAACGCCGCGCACGAGCGTCGTCGGGTTGCCGACGCCCATCAGGTAGCGCGGCTTGTGCTTGGGCATGTACTCGGAAACCAGCGGCGCCAGCGTCTCGAACATGGTCTCGTGGTCCTCGCCCACCGAGTAGCCGCCGATGCCGTAACCGGGGAAGTCGCCGCACTCCTCCAGATGGCGCAGCGAGCGCAGGCGCAGGTCCAGATGCATGCCGCCCTGGACGATGCCAAAGAGTGCCTGGTCATCACGGGTATGAGCCTTGTAGCAGCGCTCGGCCCACATACTCGACAGCTCCACGGCGCGCTCGACATAGGCACGCGTGGCAGGATAGCCGGGGCATTGGTCGAGCTGCATGCAGATGTCGGAGCCGAGCTTCATGGCGATTTCCATGTTGTCCTCGGGCGTCCAGAACACGTGGCGGCCGTCGTAGTCATTGACGATAAAGCGCACGCCCTCGTCGGTGAGCTTGACGGCGTCGTTGTGGCTGAAGACCTGGAAACCGCCCGAGTCGGTGAGGATGGGGCCGTGCCAGTTCATAAACTTGTGCAGTCCGCCCAGCTCGGCGATGGTGTCCTCACCGGGACGCATGGACAGATGATAGGTATTGGCAAGCACGATCTGCGCACCGAGCTGCTTGACGGTCTCGGTGGGGATGCCCTTGACGTTTGCCTTGGTGCCCACGGGCATAAAAATCGGTGTCTCGATGTCACCGTGCGGGGTGTGCAGCACGCCGGCGCGCGCGTGCGTCGTCGGATCCTCGGCGATCAGGTCGAATTTAAAGAGGCTCTGGTCCATAAACTGGAACTCCTTGGTTGCGGTTCATACGCAGACCATTATACGAGCAACCATCGAACCGCACCGACTCGACAGAAACTGGCGCAAAGGGCGGCGTGGCAGGGACACGGCCAATGAGCGTGGATTTTTGGACGCTCGACGCATGAGCGTGGATAATCTCCCACTTTTGCCCAAAACACAGGCCAAAAATGGGAGATTATCCACGCTCATTCGGCAGAGCATCTGTGCGAACTCTTAGACAACCAAGGCAACGCCGATGCTTTGGCAACGACAGCGAAAACCCGCCAGAGCGAGCAAGGTGCCTTGAAACGAGGCGGCATTGACCTTCTGGTCATGCCGCCGAAGTTGAAAGGCAGATTGCCGCTCTGGCGGGTTTGCAGCGTCAACTGGTTACGCGGTTTGGTAAAACCGCGTAACCCCTACGGCCGCTGGCCCATGCCGCCCTCGAGGGTGACAGTCTCGCCGTTCATATACTTAAAGTCGGGGCCGCAGAGCTGAACGACCACGCGGCCGATCTCCTTCTCGACGTCGCCGTAGTGGCCCGCCGGCGGCATGTGGACGTTGGCCTTGAACGCCTCGGGATAGGCATCCTGGAAGTTCTCGAGCGCAGCAGTCCAGGCAAGCGGGCAAACGATGTTGACGTTGATGCCGTCCTTGCCCCACTCGTTGGCGGCGACGCGAGTCAGGCCGCGGATGCCCTCCTTGGCGGCAGCATAGCTGCACTGGCCATAGTTGCCAAACAGGCCGGCGCCCGAAGCAAAGTTGACCACGGAACCCTTGGTCTCCTTCAGGTGCGGATAGGCCTTCTGCATGTACAGGTAGGTGGCATACAAGCCAGAGTAAATGGCCAGGTTGAACTGGTCCATAGTGTGGTCGGCGATGGTCACACCCGAGGCGCTGGCCTGAGCGTTGTTAACGACGGCGTCGATGCGACCGAACTCCTCAATCGCCTTGTCGATAACGTTCTGTACGACGGCCTCGTTGTCCTGGCCGGCGGAGACATCGGCCTGAACAGGAAGAACCTTGACGCCGTACTCAGCCTCGAGAGACTCCTTGGCGGCCTCGAGCTTGGCGACGTTGCGGCCGGTGATGACGAGGTTCGCGCCCTCCTTGGCAAAGGCGATATCGATGCCGTAGCCGATGGAGCCAGCGGAGCCGTCCTTGAGCGTGGCCTTGCCGCCGCCGGTGACGATCACGGTCTTACCAGTGAAAAGTCCCATACAAAGTCCTTTCAAATCGCGACGGGCCCGCCCGTCGACTGCGCGCATCCAACTTCACGCGCCAAAAGCTGAAATGCAACTTTAGCGGGTTCAAGTGAATAGAAAAGGCCTCGGTAGGCGAACGGCATAACGTCTTTCGGCGAAGGGATTGTCAAGTACAAACTGGATAAAGTGGCCGAATTTTTGCTATCGACACGAGCCATCGAACACGTTTTGGAACTTTGCTGCGGCGCGCGGGATGTCGGCGCGAGACTTTATCATAGGGTGACGAACAACGATGAGGAGCACATGCCTATGACAGACGAGCTGGACCCCCAGACTCAACAGCATATTGATGATTCAGCAGACGTCGCCGCAGATACTGACGCTGCGACCTGCAATGATACCGACGTCGACGACGCCACTCTGGATAACGGCGCTGCGACGGAAATCCCTGCGGCCGAAGATGCCGACGAGCAAAACGACGATTCGGCCGCTCAGGACGACGTCCCCGAAAAGGACGCCGCTCCGCAAGCAGCAGGCCCCATCGAGGTGTCTTCGGAAGAAGAGCTCGACGCCGTCATGGACTCCATGATGGATGCCGTCAAAGCGATGAAGGACGCTGTCGCCGATGCCGATGTCGACGCCGAGGAAGAGGAAGCTGCCGAGGCCGCCTCGACGTTTGTGCCCGGCGAGACCCCGGTTGCCGACCAGGGCAGCACCATGCCCTCGTTCCTGCAACTCGAGCACCCCACGATCGGCACCGACGCGGTCGACCCGCACGCAGCGGGCTTTTCCGTGATCGAAGGCGGCACCGGCAATATCGCCGCGCCGCAGACTGCCGATACGAATGCCGCCGAGGCCGCGCACCCGACCACCTCGCATGCCCCCGCCACGAGCCGCGACCTGGGGAGCGCCGTCTCAAACACCGCTAACGCCGTGGGCACTTTTATCGCCCAGGGCGCGTCGGCCATGCGCGAGATGAACGCCGCAAAGAAGGCACTCGCCGATGCCCGCGCCCACCTGTCCGAGCTTGAGCAGCGCATCGCCGACCAGGCAGAGGAGCTCGAGACGCGCCAGGACATCGCAGGCCGCTACGATCAGATCATCGCCGACCAGCGCCAGGCAATCGCCACGGCACAAAAGACCGCTGCGGCAGCTGAAATTAACCGTGATGCCCATGCCGCCAAAGCGACGGAGCTCAAGGGCCAGCTCGAGCAAATGAAAGCAGAGGACGATGCGACCGAACTCCGCCTGAAGGCTGCACTCGACGCCGCGGAAGCCCGCGAGGCGAGTTCACGCGAGACCGGCAACCGCCTGGTTCGTCGACTCGAAGATTCCAAGCGCATCCGCGACAAAGTGAAGGCTGAGCGCGATACCGGTGTCGCCGCCGCACGACAAACTGCCGATGCTACGCGCGCACAGCTCGAGACCTTGCGTCGCGAGTATGCCGAGCTACAGCGCAACCCTTCGGCAAATCCCGCCAATTACACCGTGCGCACCAGCGAGCTGTCTATGCAAATCTCCGACGCTGCCGACGCCCTCCGCAAGGCCGAGGAAGACATTCCGCGCGTGACCGCCGATCTTGAGCATTCACTTGCCGCCGCCGAGCAGGCCGTCGAGCAGGCACAGGCTCCCATCGCCGACGCTAAACGCGCGCACCAGGCCGTAACGGCCGAGGCAGATGCCGCGCGCGACGAGCTGCAGTCCGCAAAAACTGCCGCCGCGACGCGTCAGCGCGAGCTGCGCGAAAAGATCACCGCGCAGGACAAGGCACGCCGCGAGCAAGAGCAGGCCATCGCAAACGCCCGGGCAGATGCCGCGCATGCGCAGTCGATTATCGAGCAGGCGACCGAGGTGCATGACCATCCCGAAATCACCGAATCGCTCGCCGGGTCCTTGGCACGCGACAAGGCCGAGCATACCGAGACCGAGCGCGAAGTTGCCCAACTCGAGGCCGCCGAAGACGACGTGCGCAAGCGTACCCGCGACTCACGCGTCAAATTCACCGGAGCCATCGTCTGCATCATCGCCGCAATCCTGGTGATCATCGCAATCTGGCTGTTTGCGAGCAAGTAAACCAGTTGGCAAAAAACGCCCCAACGCAGTTGCGGTGAGATAGTTCCTGTTTAACCCTCAAAAAGGCCAATTCAAGAACTATCTCACCGCAACTTTTTAACTGGTGCAAAGGGGTCAGGCTACTTTGCACCAACTTGGTGCATATAAACCAGTCCCCATTGCGCCAACAACGTTTGCCCAGATAAAACCTGCCAAAATAAACCTGTCCCTTTTTGGCAGGTTGAACCACGGCAACGCCAATGTTTTGGCGAAGTCAGCGAAAACGCCCCTAAGCGAGCAAGGTGACGTGAAAGAGGAGGGCATTGACCTTCTGGTCATGCCCGACGATTGAACGTCAGATTGCCGCTTAGGGGCGTTTGCAGCGTCGACCGGTTACGGCGTTTGGAAAACGCCGTAACCTACTGAATGAGCATGGCGTCGCCAAAGCTGAAGAAGCGGTAGCGCTCCTCGATGGCGGCGGCGTAGGCATCCATGATCTGGTCGCGGGTGGCCAGCGCGCTCACGAGCATCATGAGCGTAGAGCGCGGCACGTGGAAGTTCGTGATCAGCGCGTCGACCACGTGATAGGTCGAGCCAGGCATGAGGTAGAGCTGCGTCGTCGCGTTCTCGCGCACCACGATGTCGCCGCGGCCGAGCGTGTCGGCGCCGTCCTCGCGGCCTTCAAAATAGCGCGCCGTCACGGCCGGATCGGACACCGGCGCCCCAGCGTCAAACGCGCTCTCGAGCGAGCGTACTGCGGTGGTACCAACGGCGATCACGCGGTGCCCCTCGGCCTTAGCCTTATGCACGGCGTCGACCACCTCCTGCGACACGTGGTAGCGCTCGGTGTGCATGACGTGCTGCGTGGGGTCGTCCTCCTCCACCAGACGGAAGGTATCGATACCCACCTCGAGCTCAACGGCGGCAAACTTCGCGCCCTTGGCCTCGATAGCGGCCATGAGCTCGGGCGTAAAGTGGAGGCCCGCCGTAGGAGCGGCAGCCGAGTGCTCCTCCTTCATGGCGTAGACGGTCTGATACTTCTCGGGATCGCCCTCGTAATCGGTAATGTAGGGCGGCAGCGGCACGTGACCGGCAGCATGGATGGCCTCGTCGAGCGTGCGCGGGTCGCCGTCGGCATTGCAACCGGCCGGCTCAAAACGCACCAGTCGACCGCCGCGGCTATCGGTGACAAAGTCGACGACCTCGGCCGTCAGTACCACGGGAGCCCCCTCGGGCGCATGGGCGCCACCGGCGCGATACTCAATCTGGGCACCGGGCTTCAGACGCTTGCCCGGCTTGACCAGGCACTCCCAAACATGGCCCAGCGGATCAACATCCTCGCGGCGCTTAAGCAGCAGCGTCTCGACCACGCCACCCGAGCCCGTCTTGCGACCGATTAGACGGGCCGGCATCACGCGCGTCTTGTTGATGACGAGCACATCGCCCGGCTCGATATAGTCGATGATGTCGCGGAAGATGCGGTGCTCGACGGTGCCGCCATGCTCCAGCGGCGTTCCTGCCTGGGAGCCCTTGCGATCCACCACCAGCAGGCGGCAGGAGTCACGCGGCTCGGCAGGCGCCTGGGCGATGAGCTCTTCAGGCAGGTTATAGTCAAAATCATCGGTACGCATAGACACGTCGGATACTCCTTATATAGATAAAGTCCGCTCTACATCCTAGCAGGCTGACGTCCCAAAAGAACTACTTTTTGGCAGCTTTGCGCTCGTCGCGGATACGGGCGCGGTCCATGGCCGCCTCGACAGCCGAGAAGCGGCAACCACAGTAGTTCTGCCGATACATGCCAAGCTCGCGCGAACGGCGTGTCGCCTCGGGGTAATACGGGCGAAAATCGCGAATCACCGGGGTGAGCCCATGTGCCGCCGCCAAGCGCTCAAGCACGTCATTGCAGGTATTGAACAGCTGATACGGCGAGACGGCGAGCGTCGTGCCCACAAACTCAAACCCGCGCTCCTGGGCCACGCGGCACGCCTCGGCCAAGCGCAAGGCGTAGCACGCGCGACAGCGACGGGGTCGATCGGCGCCCAGCGGTGCCACACCGGTCTCCCAGCGCTCGCGGTCCTCGCCCGCCTCAATGAGCTCGATGCCGCCGTCGGCACACCACCGGCGCAGCTCGTCCAGGCGGCGCTGCCATTCATCGCGCGGCTGAATATTGGGGTTGGTCCAGCAAATTGTGGGTTCAAACCCCTCCTCGCGCAGCAGGCGGACCGGCTCAAGCGAGCACGGCGCACAGCAGGCGTGCAGCAGCAACGGCTTCATCAGCATCTCCTCCCCTGCAATGATTTTTTAATCCCCGTCCCAGAAAAATCATCCAAAAAGACTACCTTGCGAAAAAGCGCACGCCAAAGGATGTGTCCTCACAGGCGACAATGCGGCGGTCGCGCAGGATGGTCCGCACGTAATACCAGTCGCCCACACAGCCCGACAGGTGCAGACCAGCTGCCAAGTAGCACAGCAGCGGATAACCCGAGCATGCAAACCCCAAGGCAAACGCCGCCGTCAAAACAACCGTCGGCGCCAGGCAAATGAGCATGTACCGCCGGCGCGAATACACAACGCCCTCGGCGCAGGCATAAATCATGCAGGTTTCGAGATTTGCCCCAAAGGTCACATGCGCACCGGCGGGCGCAAACAACTTAAAGAACACACCGTGAACCAGCTCGTGCACGACAAACGACGCCGCAGAGACGACCGCCAAGCCGACTATCCAGCCCAAGACCGCCATCCAGCCGCCCGCGTCGGCCGCATCCAGGTCCGCGGGCCCGCCCAACAGCATAAACACCGGCACCAGGCACACAGCAAATGCGCCAAGCACGACCATCCCCCACACGAAGCAAGCGTGCAGAAAATCCTCGTCCTCAAACGCATGTATGTTGGAAATCTCATTCATAGCATCTTAGGATAGCGCCCCCGTCACGCACCCGCCCGCATGTGCGATAATGTCGAACGATATGCACGAATTGACCACCGCGTCGCCAGGCCTTGCGCCCGGACGCGCTCTCACCATATGCGAAGGAGTCCCATGGCATCCAAATACTCCATGAACGACCGTCCCAGCTGGCCTCGCCGCGCCATCGTTACCGCCGGCGAGCCCTACGGCAACAAGGGCCTTCACTTTGGCCACGTTGGCGGCGTCTTTGTCCCGGCCGACTTCTTCGCCCGCTTCCTGCGCGACCGTCTGGGCCGCGAGAACGTCATCTTCACCTCGGGCACTGACTGCTACGGCTCGCCCATCATGGAGAGCTACCGCAAGCTCAAGGAGAACGAGGACTACGACAAGTCCATTAGCGAGTACGTCGAGTCCAACCACTCCCGCCAGGCCGCGACCCTCAACAACTACAACATCAGCTGCGATATCTACGGCGGCTCAGGCCTTGAACCGGCTGCGCAGATCCACAACGAGGTGACCGCCGAAATTATCGAGCGCCTGCACGAACAGGGCACCATCTCCAAGCGCTCTACCCTGCAGTTCTACGACGCCAAGGCCGGCACGTTCCTCAACGGTCGCCAGGTGATCGGCCGCTGCCCCATCCAGGGCTGCAAGTCCGAGAAGGCGTACGCCGACGAGTGCGACCTAGGTCACCAGTTTGAGCCCGAGGAGCTCATCGCGCCCAAGAGCCAGCTCACCGGCGAGGTGCCCGAGCTGCGCCCGGTCGACAACCTCTACTTCGACCTGCCCGCCTACCTCGACTTTATGAAGACCTACACCGCCAAGCTCGCCCAGAACCCGCAGGTTCGCTCCGTGGTCTCCAAGACTATGGAGGAGTGGCTGCTGCCGGCTCAGCTCTACATCCAGAACAAGTTCCGCGAGGCCTTCGATGCCGTCGAGGACCAGCTGCCCGAGCACACCGTGCTGGAGCCCGAGGGCAACAAGAGCAGCTTTACCGTTACCTTCCCCAGCTGGAAGGAGCGCGACGACGCCCACGCGGTACTCGCCAACGGCGGCGTGCGCTTCCGCAGCGGCAAGGCGCTCGTGCCCTTCCGCATCACCGGCAACATCGACTGGGGCGTTCCGGTGCCCGAGGTCGACGGCGTGAACGACGTCACCTGCTGGTGCTGGCCTGAGAGCCTGTGGGCGCCCATCAGCTACACCCGCACCGTGCTCGCACGCGATGCCAAGGCCGCCGGCGTGACCGAGGGCGTCGCCGCCCAGGATGCCGCCCTCATGGGCGAGCCCGCCGCCGATTCCACGCAGGTCCCCGCGCCCACCTACCAGCACAGCTCGCTCGACTGGCGCGACTGGTGGTGCTCGGATGACGCACAGATCTACCAGTTCATCGGCCAAGACAACATCTACTTCTACTGCATCGCGCAGACCGCCATGTGGGAAGCCCTGGGTTGGGACCTTACGCAGAGCACCGTCAGCGCCTGCTATCACCTGCTCTACATGGGCAAAAAGGCGAGCTCGTCCTCGCAGACGCCTCCCCCGCCGGCAGACGACCTGCTCAACCACTACACCTGCGAGCAGATGCGTGCGCACTGGCTGTCGCTCGGCCTGTCCGAGAAGCCGGTGAGCTTTAGCCCCAAGGCATACGACACCCGCGTGACCGGCAAGGACAAGGACGGCAACGAGGTGCGTGCCTGCGACGACAAGCGCGTCATCGATCCGGCCCTTAAGGAGAGCGCCCTTTTGACCGGCGTGTTCAACCGCCTGGCCCGCAGCTGCTTCTACGGCGTCGCCGTCAAGGAGGGCGACGAGAGCCCCCATCGCAACGGTTGCATTCCGGCCGGCGCCGCCTCCGCCACTGTGGTCGAAGCCGCCGAGCAGGCAGCTCTCGCCTTTGAGCAGGCCATGTACAAGTTCGAGACGCACCGCGCGCTCGCCGTGTGCGACGACTACCTGCGCGCCGCCAACAAGCGCTGGAGCGATGCCTCCAAGGCCGCCAACAAGCTCGAGGGCAAGCCGGCCAATGCAGCGATGACGCAGGCCCTCGTCGACGCCTTTACCGAGCTGCGTGTGGCGACCGTGCTCATGCACGGCATCGTCCCGGCCGGCTGCGAGCTCATCTGCGAGTACTTCGACGTCGACCCGGTCGCCTTCTTTAGCTGGGACAACATCTTCGCCTCCACGGACGAGTTTGTTGAGAGCCTGGGCGAGAAGCCTGGCGAGCACCGCGTAAAGCCGCTGCCCCCGCGCTTCGACTTCTTCAGCAAACACGAGAGCCAGTACTAAAGCACGCCAGTAGCGGCGTGCCCGGAAAGTAATCAATTTGGGACGGGAAGGAAAGACGGATGTCCAAGCCGCGTCGTCGTAAGCAGAAAAAGCAGGTTAAGCCCGAGCTCAAGCTTAGGCAGTTTGCCGCCACCGAGCTTTCCGACCAGCTTGCCGCCCAACACTCCGCCGCCGACCTGCCGCGCTTTATGGTCGACACGGTCGCCGGTGCCTATGCCCCCACCGATGCTCAGCTCATGACCGAGGGCTTTGGCGCCGCGGCGACACGCCCAGTCACACTGCGCGCCAACACCCTCAAGGCGACCGCCGAAGACATCGCCGCCGCACTCGACGAGGCCGGTATCGCGCACCGCGCCGTCGCATGGTACCAGGATGCCTTCATCCTGCCCGAGGCCCAGGTTTCCGATCTATGGGACCTCGACATCTACCGCGACGGCAAGATCTATCTGCAGAGCCTGTCATCCATGATGCCGCCGTTGGTCCTGGACGCCCAGGCAGGCGAGGACATCCTGGACATGTGCGCGGCCCCCGGTGGCAAGACGACGCAGATCGCCGCCCTCACCCAGGGCCAGGCACACCTCACGGCCTGCGAGATGAGCATTCCCCGCGCCGAAAAGCTCGAAGCCAACCTCCACCGCCAAGGCGCAAAAAACGTGCCCGTCATGTGCATCGACGCACGCGAGCTCGACGAGTTCTTCCGCTTTGACCGTATCCTGCTCGACGCCCCCTGCACCGGCACGGGCACCGTCATCAGCGGCAACGAGAAGAGTCTGCGCGGCCTAACCGAGCAGTTGCTCGGCAAGTGCGCCCGCTCGCAGCGAGCACTTCTGGACCGCGCCATGGGGGCCCTCAAACCGGGCGGCACGCTCGTCTATTCGACTTGTTCGATTATGCCGCAGGAAAACGAGGACGCCCTGCAAGAGGCCCTCGACAAGCACATGGACTGCGAGCTTATCCCCCTCGACGGCACGCCGAGCGAAAGTGAAACGCGCCGTGCTCAGGAAGCTTGCGAAGAGCCGCGCGTCGAGAGCAACGCCCTCACCGAGGCCATCGCCGCCGGCCATGTCTCGTCCGTCGCCAACGGAATGCCCGGCACGCTGACCATTCCGCCCAGCCGCGACTTTGAGGGCTTCTACATCGCCCTGATCCGAAAACGCAGCTAGCGCACGGATTCAAAACTCAACAAACTATCTCCGCGCGCGCTTGTCCTGCTGGTCACGGTGCTGCTTAAGTGCCTCGCGCTCCTTGCGCTCGGCTCTTTTGCCCTTAATGGCCGTGACCACCAAGTAGATGACCGCGGCGGCTACGATTGCGCCCACACACAGGCCAATCGAGCCCAACATTGCTGTTAATTCCATTCCGCGTCACCTCTCTTTTAAACGGGACATTCAAGATAGCACCTCAATACCCGCCACCACAGCTCCTTCACGTTCGCCGGCCCTTCGGTCTAACGGATGGCGCGGCGGGGAAAAATCAACTCGTCAAACGATTTAGCAAGCACAACGCTGCCGGCACCCTGCCGACCACCATCGCATAGAATCGAGGATCCATGGATACCCTCAACGACCTAAACGAGCGCGTCGACGCCTTTGTCGGCACCAGCTCCTTCGACACGCCTGCCGCGACAAACGACCAAGCTCCCATCGATGTACCCGCCGAGGTTCACGAGGACATCGTCGCCTCGGTCGATTTCTCCGAGGTTGAGCTCGCAGACGAGTTCACCGAGCCCCAGGTAGCCGTGACCCCCAACGGACTGCTCCCCATGGAGCCGCTGCCCATCGACGGGCGTTTGCGAAAGGCGGCCCTCCGCATGCCCGACGAGATCGAGGAGGCCAGCGGCTTTACGCTCTTCGGTCGTCGTATCAAGTCGCTTATCTACACCACCGACGTCGCGGTCATCCGCAACTCCAACGCCGATGCCGTCTTTGCCGTTTACCCCTTCACGCCTCAGCCGGCCATTACGCAGGCGCTGTTGACCGTCGCCGAGTGCCCGGTCTTTGTAGGCGTGGGCGGCGGGACTACGACCGGTAAGCGCTCCGTACAGATGGCAGCCGTCTCCGAGATGCAGGGCGCGGCGGGCTGCGTGGTCAACTCCCCCGCCACTGCCGAGATGGTCGAGCACATCACCAACATCGCCGACATCCCCGTCATCGCCACGGTCGTACGTTGCGACGATGATGCGCATGCCAAAGTGCGCGCCGGAGCCAAGATTCTCAACATCGCGGCCGGCAAGAACACGCCACAGGTCCTGCGTGAACTGCGTGAACACTATCCCAACCTGCCGCTCATCGCACCGGGCGGCAAAACACCCGAGAGCATCCGTGAAACCATCGCCGCCGGCGCCAACGCCATCATCTGGACACCGCCTTCGGCCCAGCAGCTGCAGACCGACATGATGCAGCGCTACCGCAAGATGAAAGAAGACGCCACGCCCGTCATCTCGCGCGACGATGTGCCCATTATCGACCAGGTCGCCGCCGCCGAGGTCAGTCAGGTCGAGAACATGAATCCCGACGTGCCGATTCCCGACGAAGTCATCGAGCGCGTCGCTTCGATCCACGAGCGCGTCGAGGAGCATCGCGCCAGCCGTGGACTCAAGCCGTCACTGCATGGCTTCTTCTTCCGCGGCAAGAAACACTAACCCCCAACAGCAAGGCCCGCCCCACAAACGTGAGGCGGGCCGTTTTCGTTTGAGCAATCATGCGGCGACGTGATGGGGCAAATTAATCCACGCGCTTGTCGCCCATAAAGAAGAGCGCCACCGTACCAGGTCCGGTGTGCGAACCGATCAGAGCACCGATATTGTTGATCTCAATCTTGCCTTTGAGCTGCGGAACTTGTTCCTCAATCAGCGCCGCAACGGCCTCGGCATCCTCACGGCACGCCGAATGGGACAAGACGCACTTACCCGAATAATCCGCACCGTCCTGCACGTGTGCCATCATGGTCTTAGCCATCTCGGAAATCGCGCGCTTCTTAGTGCGAATCTTCTCACGTGGCGACAGCCCACCTTCGTAATCGACCGTCATAAGTGGGCAAATCTTAAGCGCCGTGCCGATAATCGCGCTCGCGGCCGAAATGCGACCGCCGCGCAGGTAGCTCGACAGATCGGTCGAGAAGAACCAGTGGTGCAGGTTGAGTTTATGCTCCTCAATCCAAGCGGCCGTCTCGTCGAGCGAAGCGCCGCTATCGCGCACGTCGGCAGCATATTCCAGCAATAGGCCAAAGCCCGAAGACGCCCCCAGCGAATCGATGACGCGCACCTTGCCGCCCTGGGGATAGCGATCCGCGAGCATCTGCGCCGCAACGCAGGCCGATCCATACGTGCCCGAAATACCCGACGACAACGTAAGGTGCAGCACGTCTTTACCCTCGGCAACAAACGGCTCCCAAAACTCCTCGTACTCACCCACGCTCACCTGAGACGTCTTGGGCATGGCACCCGCGGCAATCTGGGCAAAAAACTCGTCCGGTGAAATCGACTGGTACAGATCGTCCGCATGGACAACACCATCAATCTCGTAATGGAAACACACGACAGGGATATTGCGCGACGCAAAGAACTCACGGGTTCGATCGGCGGCGGATTCACAGGTCAGGACAAAATCACTCATATGAGGCTCCTTAAGTATTGCTACGCAAATTATTGCACAGCAAGCCTAAATACGATACAAATGTCCACTATTTACCAATTCGAACCATTGGCATTGAATATCTTTATCATCAACATCCCCATCCCCGCCATGGGCCAGCATGGGCAAAATCACCTCCTTTCGTCTCCACTTAACCGACACATCAACCTCAACTAAATCGATTTAGCAAACCGTTCAGCTGACAATTCAGCCGCCGGCGCAAAATCGAAACAAAGCCGGCGCATACTGGTAAACGTTTGACGCTGTTTTATCAGTTTTACCAACCATATCGGAAGGTGTTTCATGGTCGCATTCGATCGCAATCCGCAAGACTTTAAGTATCTGCGTCTGCTGTCGAGACAATTTCCCACCGAGCAATCCGCGTTTACCGAAATCATCAATCTCTCGGCCATTCTCAACCTGCCCAAAGGCACCGAGCATTTTATGAGCGACGTGCACGGCGAGTACGAAGCCTTTATGCACATCCTCAACAACTGCTCGGGCGTCGTGCGCGAACATGTCGACGAGATCTTTGGCGACACGCTCACCTTTGACGAAAAGGGCGAGCTGTGCACGCTCATCTACTACCCGCGCGAGAAGATTGAGCTGGTCCGCAGCCAGCGCGAGGACTCCCCCACCTGGTACAAGACAATGCTCGACCAACTCATTGTGGTTGCCCGCTCGCTTTCGAGCCGCTATACGCGCTCCAAGGTGCGCAAGGCCATCCCGCGCGATTACGCCTACATCATCGACGAGCTGCTGCACACGCATCCGGACGAGAACAACTATCGTGTGCGCTATCACGAGCGCATCGTGGAGTCCATCCTAGAGACCGCAAGCGCCGACGACTTTATCGAGTCGCTCGCCTCGCTCATCAAGCGCCTGGCCGTCGACCACCTGCACCTGGTGGGCGATATCTTCGACCGCGGTGGCGGCGCTGCCAAGATTATGGACCGCCTGCTCACCTATCATTCGCTCGACATCCAGTGGGGCAACCACGACCTGCTGTGGATGGGCGCTGCGGCCGGTGAGCCCGCCTGCATCGCCACGGTGCTGCGCAACAACCTGCGCTACGACAATTACGAGATCCTCGAGAACGACTACGGCATCTCGCTGCGCGAGCTCGTCGCCTTTGCCGATGCCACCTACACCGCCGGTGAGTCCATCACCCCGCTGATCAAGGCCATCAATGTGCTGCTCTTTAAGCTCGAGGGCCAGATTATCCAGCGCCACCCCGAGTTCGACATGACCGACCGCCTGTTACTCGACAAGATCGAACACGACACCGGCACGGTCACGCTCGCCGACGGCAGCGTGTGGCCGCTCACGACCAACGACTTCCCCACCGTCGACCCGGCAGACCCCTACACGCTCACGTCTCAGGAGCAGCACATCATCGACAAGCTCGTGTCCGAGTTTGTCACCGCCGATCACCTGCATCGCCATATCGATTTCCTCTATTCCCACGGCTCGATATACAAGGTCGCCAACGGCAATCTGCTCTTCCATGGCTGCGTGCCGCTCAACGAAGACGGCACCTTTAGCAGCATGAACTGCCTGGGCACCTGGCACGCTGGCCGCGATTATCTCGATTTTTGCGACCACATCGCCCGCCGCGCCTGGCGCGTGGGCGACCGCGACGCCCTCGACTGGATGTGGTACCTGTGGATTGGCTTTAACTCACCCGCCAGCGGACGCCTGGTGCGTACCTTTGAGCGCGCCTATATCGCCGATACGAGCACCTGGGTCGAGCCGATGGACCCGTACTTTACGCTTACCAAGTCGCCCTCGGTCTGCGACGACATCATGCGCGAGTTTGGCGTCACGCCCATGGCATGTTCACCGACCGGCCACATCATCAACGGCCATGCGCCCGTTAAAACCACCAAGGGCGAGCAGCCCATCCGCGCCGAGGGCAAGCTGCTGGTCATCGATGGCGGCTTCTGCCGCGCTTACCATCCCAAGACGGGTATCGCCGGCTATACGCTCATCTCGAGCTCGCGCGGCTGCCGCCTCAAGTCGCACCGGGCCTTTACGACGGTTGCCGAGGCACTCACGCGCAACGTGGACATCGAAAGCGAGACCAACCGTTTTGACCAAGCAGACCGTCGCCGCATGGTGAGCGACACCGATACTGGCGCCAAGATCCGCAGCCAAATCCAGGACCTGCGTCAGCTGCTCGATGCATATAGAAACGGTGCTATCGAGGAGCGCGCCTAGCACCACCCGCGGGGATTGGCTAAACTTGCTGAGTTTGTCATCCCCGCGGCGCTTCGGCGCCAGCTTAAGGCAGGTACCATGCAAAAGCTCCTTGCGCAGATCATGAAATTTGGCGTCGTCGGTGTCATTGCCACGGTTATCGACTTTGGCATTATGAATCTGCTCCACTACGGTCTGGGCCTCAACATCCTAATCGCCAACACCAGCGGCTTTATCGTCTCGCTCATCTTTAATTACGTCGCCAGCATGAAGTACGTGTTTGCGCACAAGGAAGGCATGAGCCGCCGCCGCGAGTTCATTATCTTTGTCGTGCTGTCCGTGATCGGTTTGGTGCTCAACGACGGCATCGTGCTGGCGCTCAACGCCGGTCTGGGGCTCGAGGCCAATATCGCCAAGATCTGCGCCACCGCGCTTGTCATGGTCTACAACTTTGTGACCCGAAAGATCTTCCTGGAGGGCGACGAGACCAAGTAACTCGCAACCTTACGGCCTTACGATGCCCACGGACAATGCGCGCTCAGCACAGTATCGCCCGTGGGCATCGTTCGTTTACGGGCAAATTTTCAACGTTTGCGGATTAGCTCTTGAAAATTTGGCGAGTTCGTATAGTTCTTTCCAAAGACCTTACGTTTCCCATTCAAAAGCTCTAAAGTAACTCGTTGCTCGATTCGTCAACGCATTGGATGTGATTACGTGCGCAAGGCACTGGCACAACCTCATACCAAGCAGTTCCTCAAGTTCGCTGTCGTGGGTCTTATCTCCTTTGGCATCGACTGGGGCATGCTTATTGCGCTCGTCGAGCTGTTCCACCTCGACTTTTTGATGAGCACGACGGTCTCGTTTACCACGTCCGTCGTGGTTAACTATTGGCTCAGCATGAAGTACGTGTTCGACCATCGCGAGGGCATGAGCCGCAAGCGCGAGTTCACGATCTTCACCATCCTGTCGGTGATTGGTCTGGGTCTCAACGACCTGTACATGTTTGTGGGCGTCACGTTTTTGAGCATCGGCTACCAGGCCATGAAGGCCATCGCAACGTTCCTCGTCACCTGGTACAACTACTTTAGCCGCCGCTTCTTCCTCGAGGGCGCACGGTCGTAGTCGATTCACTATTTGCTTGAATGTATAACCGGTTGGAATTCCCGTTCCAATCGGTTTTTTGTTTACCGAGATCTCAGGCGACCCCGTCCAATTCGCATGAAAAAAGGGCGGCCCGGATGTTTGTCCGAACCGCCCGTCTGGCGCGCTATGTCGAGGTCTCTAGCCTGTAACGTAATACCAGACTACGTTGTCACCATTGGAGAGAACGTAGTTACTGCAGGCGGTCATGGGTTGTGAGCCATTGACGGAATAACACCAGCCACTAGTGCCGCCGTGTTCATACTCGGCAAGCCCACCAATTGCCTTCACGTATACGCCGTGATAAAGAGGCGAGTTTTCGGCATTAACAGAAAGGCCCAGCGCGCACAGGGCATCGTAGACGGTAGCGCCTTCGTTAAAGGTAAAGGTGCCGCCAGAGGACACAGGATTGCCCACGGCGCTCGATGTGACCGAAACCGTCACCGTTACGTAGTTGGACTCCTGCGAGCCGCCCTGGCCGCCCGAGGGAGCGCTTCCGCCATTAGAGCTGGAGGCTCCATCGGACGACTGACCGCCGCCCGAAGAAGCACCACCAGACACATTGGAAGTATCGCCGGCTCCCGTATTCTGGGCAGCGGATTTATCTCCAGACTTCTTGCCGTTCTGACCATCGGACTTCTTGCTATCCGATTTTTTGTCCGATTCCTTGTCCGAAGACTCGGAATCGTCCTTGCCGTCATTCGAACCCTTAGACTCGTCTTTTGCACCATTCGATGACTTGGAGCCCTCGGAACTGGCCTCGCCCGAAGTCGTAGTCGAGCCAGACCCCTTGGTGTCCTTGGTGATGACGCTCTCCCCCGTCACGGTCTGAATGATCCAGTCAATGGACCAGGCGCCACTCTCGGAGGGATGGACAAAGCCCAGCGAGACGACGATCAGAATGGTGCACGCGGCAGTCAGGACGCCAAGGAGCGCCTTCCGTCGAGGGGCGGACGCCGCCGAAGCGGCGCCCTGTTGCTTTGCATCGTCGAACTGAATGAACGAGGAATCCGGTTGCTTGGGGTCAGCGTCCTTGGATTTATTGGACACAGCCCTCACCTACCGATGTTTGGTGAACACGAACACGCCGACGATGGCGAGACCGATGACGCCGACGGCAACGCCAACAATGGCGAGCGGGTTGGTGCCAGTCTCCTGCTCGGAAGCACTAGAGGACTTCTTAGCAGTGGTCGTGGAAGCAGCACCCGTATCGGACTTGGAATCGGACTTCTTGTCGGACTTGCTGTCCTTCTTGTCAGACTTCTTCTCGTCCTTCTTATCGGAGTCCTTCTTGTCGGACTTCTTGTCGGCCTTAGTCTCGGTCTTGGTCGACACCGTCGTCTTGGTCACCGGCTTCTGGCCCGGGGCAATAGCGCCGCCCTTCGAGCCGGAGCCAGAACCCGCGCCAGCGCCAGTGCCGGAACCAGTACCGGTACCAGAACCGCCGCCATTCGAACCAGCGCCGCCATTACCGCCAGGGTTAACGGCTTTCTTGGTCCACTTGGCATACAGCGTCAGATCGGCCGTCACCGGCGTACTGAAGTCATACGCCTGCATGCAAGCCTCATCGGTATACCAACCGCCGAAAGTGTAGCCATCGCGCGTCGGATCTGCCGGCTTGACCAGCTTGCCATCGGCCATAGCAACAAACTTAGTGTCGCAAGCAGACCCGCCATTGGAATTAAAGGCAACCGTCCAAGACTCAACAGCCCCCAGCTTGAACAAAGTACCCGAATCATTGATGTAGTACAGGTTGCCAGATGCATCGGCAATGACCGGAGAGTCACAGTACTGGTAATGGCCAGCCGCATCATAAATCTGCGTCGCCTCTGCATCGCCGAGCGTATAGCGATACACGCCACCACCAGCAGAGTAGTTGACGTAATCCTTGCTATCCGCGCTGTTAACGGTGAAGTACACATAGGTCTTGCTGCCCTGAACGCTCACCAGCGGAGTAGCAGCAATACCGTTAAATCCGGCCGGTAGTTCTTTACCGTCAGCAGCGGTGACCATCGTGGTCTTACCAGTCTTCAGATTATAGAGAACCAGAGCAGATCCAGTAGCCGTCTGCCCACCGACAATCAAGTTCTCGCCAGACACCGCCGGGGCGCTCATGTTATTCGTAAGACCCAGGTCGACCGTCTTCTGCTCGCTCAGCACGCCCTTCGCCGAAAGCGAAATCACATGGAGCTTTCCGTCGTGCGTCATCTGATAGAAGGTCGAGCCATTGGACGGATCGGCGACGCAGTCAGCGTTCGCAAGGACGCCGAGCTTCATGGTCGAAACGACATCACCCGTTGCCTTATCAATGCACTTAAGCGTACCCGCGCTCGTGGGGACGATGGCGTACTTATCCGTCAGGGCAGCGCCAGTCCAATAATAGCCCTCAGCTGCGTCGATGTTCTGCCAAGAGACTTCGCCTGTGGCGATCTTGATGCGCGTAAAGGAACCGTTGACGTATTTCTTCCCATCAGCTGTGCCTACATAGACGTACTCGCCGTCCGAAACGACGGTGCAGGAGCTCTGCGTCAAGTCCGTCAAACCAGGCGTCAGCCACTTGCAGATCAGCTTGTCTGCAGTAATCGCCTGGACCGCACCGCCGTTGAGCGGAACAATGATAAGGCCATTGGTATAGATCGGACGAGAGGTATAGCTCACCTTGGAGGCAAGCGGCGCAGAGGCAACCTTTTTGCCCGTGGACGAATCGATCTTAATGAGCTCGTTCTCGGTCGCGATGTACACAAAACCGTTAGCGATGACAGGTTCGCTGCAGTTGGCATACTGCTGACCAGACTCGGCCTTCCAATCGAAGGCCCACTTAAGACCGGCGGCCTGCGCAGGCGTCTTGGCATCCGTTACGGTCGAACCGTTGCCACTGTTGCCGTAGCCGGCCCACTCGGCATCCCAATTAGGAGTCGTCGCACTCGGGTCCACGACAACCTTGTCGGGATCGGGCATGGCCGAATCGTCGGTGGTATAGGCAAGCGTAACCTTATCGCCGCTCTTGAGCGTAATCTGATTGGCGCAGAGTAAGGAGGGCTCTCCGTTGATATACAGGTGCCAATATTTATTGGTCGCAGCATCCAAGGCATACGGCTTGTGATCGAACGGCGAGTTGATGGAATTGAGGAACCAGTACTCACCACTCTGGGAGCCGTTGTACGTAACGCCCTTGGCCTTCAGGACCGTCTCAATAAGGTTCTGGGCAGTAGAGCCTTCGGGCAGAGAAACGTTGCTTGCCGAACCCCAGCGAGTATTGTTGCCGTTGACATCGGGACCGATAACATCGACAGACCCAAGCACCTGACCGGGGAGGGCATCGGCTTCAGCACCATACATAAAGGTGACGGCATCGCCCTCTTGAAGCTCGTAGGCACCGGCGCCAACGTCGGCGAACTTGCCATTTACGTAGAAGCGCCAATAGCTATTGGTCGCAGCATCCCAGCCATAGGACTTACCATCGAACGGCGAAGTAATGCCGTTGAGGAACCAGCCCCAAGACGATTCGCCAGCATCGAGAGTAAGGCCGGTCTGCTCAAGGAGATCCTTAGCAGTGGAGCCTGCCTTGAGGCTCGTCTGGCCCGTCGAAGCCCAAACCTGTTGCTTGCCGTCCTTGTCCTTACCAAGTACCTGAACGGAAGCATGGACAGAATCGGACGGCAACTGGTCGCCCCAGCCACCGTAGAACCACGTAACGGTATCACCAGCATGAATGGTGACATTGTCTGCCGTGTAGTCGCTCGACTTGCCGTTGATGAACAGCTGCCAATAGGTCGAATAATCGAGCGGCGTACCCAGTTCAACGCCGTTGTACTTAAGGCTCAGAATGAAGGAGCCCGCAGCAACGGCGTCGATGCCATTCGCCTCGAGCGCGACCTTCGTAAGGTCAAGTGCGTTCGAGCCGGACGTCACCACATACTGCGCGTTATCGACCCAAGTCTGAGTCTTGCCCTGGGCATCGCGACCAATGACGGTCACATTTGCGGCAACCTGGTCCTTAACAACGGGGGTAGTGCTACCAGCCGTATAGGCAAACTCAATCTTCTGCCCCTGGGCGAGTTTAACGCTGCTCGCGCCGACCGAGGAAGACGCGCCGTCGACGAACAGCTGCCAGAAGGCATAAGTCGTCGGATCGTAGGCAAGCGTGCGGCCATCGTTCGGGGATGTGATGCTTTTGAGGTAGAAACCGTATGCCGTGTTCGGTTCGTACTTCGCCTTGAAGCCCGTCTTCTCCTGCAGCTTAATGAAGGCATCCGCAGCCGTTGCGCCCTCGTCGAGCTTGAGCTGCGTAGGCGCCACCCAGGTCTGAGCCTTGCCGTCGGCATCGGTGCCGATAATCGAGAACGAGACCTCGACTTGCTTCTTGGCGACATCGCCAGTTTCTGTCGAGTTCTCTGTCTGGACGGCAGCCGCGGCGGCAGATCCTGCTTGGCCAGCGGATGCCGCCGAAGACTGCTCGCTCGCGGCAGGGCTCTCCCCCGTCGCCGAGCCTTCGTCGCCAGTTGCTGCCTCTGTTGTGGCGGCACTGGCTGCAGGCGCGCTCCCGGAATCCGAAACCTCGGCACCGCTCTGCTCAGCGGCACCGCCCGCAAGCGCTGCGTCCTCGCCCGGCGTCGTAGCCTGAGCCACAGCCTCGGCAATGCCCTCGGCGCCCTCGGCCCACAGCTGAGCCGGCGTGGTGCTGAAGGCCATCGCGAAGGCCAGGAATGCCACCAGGCCGCGCTTGGCTACGCCGCGTGCAATCGCGCCACGGCGATGCAGCGAGGCGCGCCCGCGCTCGTCCTCAAACATATCCATTTGTCCCCCATTGTCTGTACTTGGAGCATTGCCCAGCGGCTGCCCCACGTCATCGCGCATGTTGCGCTCGAGTCCCCCCATCGGGGTCCCCCTTCCCTCCAGAGCCCTATGCACACCGGCGGCATACGCCGCAGCCGCATGCAAGATGGGAGGCGATCCGACTTAACCTTAACGGCTCAGGCGCGTCGTCCGATCTGCGACACGAACATCCCGAGCCAAGAGGAATTACGGTTACTGGTACAGCCGGGGACTTGCACCCCGATTCTCCCAAACGCGCAGGAAAACCGCGCATTCGTGCGTCTCCGCACCACCATCTAGGCCATCGATTATTACCGTCAAAATGGTATCACGCAAAAGGGCCCCGCACACAGGCGAAGCCCAAGGTAAAAGCTATTGTTTGCGATAGGAAATTGCGGTGACGGTCGCAGCCTCTAGTGTTTGCCGCCGTGGCTGTTGAGCCAGATATTGCGGCCCAGCATAAGCGCCAGCACCAGCGCGCTCACGTAGCCCATAAAGCCAATGACCGGGATACCAAACACAACCGGCTCGATGCGTGCGTAGTACACCACCGACGAACCGATAAACAGGCCGGCGATAACGATAGCCATCGACATGCGGTCGATAATTCCGCCCAGCTGTCGCAGTGCCTTATCGCTGCTCATGATCTGCGTGTTCACCTTAAGCTGGCCGCGCGTAAGCATGCGCGAAGCCAGCCCCAGGTACTCAGCCGCCTCGAGTGAGCCCTTCGCCGCGCGATAGCTGCTCGCGGCAAGATCGCGCCCCATGTCGCGCACGCGCGCATAGGTGCTTTTCTCGTTTTTAATGTGGGTTTGGATGATCTGGATCATGTTGACGTTGGGCATGTACTCGGTCAGCAAACCCTCGAGCGTCACCATGCCGCGCGCGAACATCGTCACCACGCTCGGCAGCTCAACATCGTTTTTGCGCGCCAGGTTTAGCAGCGAGGTCAAAAACTCGCCGATATCCAGGTCTTTAAGGTCGAGGCCCGCAAAGTCAGCCACGATAAAGTCAAGATCGGACAAAAAGGCCGAATGATCGAGCTCAGCCGAGTCACCACGCGTCACGGCGAAGCGCATGAGCGAATCCTTGAGCTTGGGCACGTCACCCTCGGCCACGGCGAAAATCATGTCCTTTACGATACCGCGATCGTGACTCGACATGCGTCCGACCATGCCCAAGTCGATAAAGTAAACGATACCGTCTTTGAGGATGATGTTTCCCGCATGCGGGTCGGCATGGAAAAAGCCGTCGTCGAGCACCTGCGTCGAGTAGTCCTCGACAATCGCGGCACCGATCTTTTCCAAGTCATAGCCCTCGGCCACCAAGCGTTCAGGATCGGCGATCGAAATGCCGTCGACGTAGTCCATAACCACCACGTGCTCGGTGCACAGGTCCAGATAGGATTTAGGGCACGTCACGCCATGAAAGCTCTTATGGAACTCGTAGAAGTCGTTGAGGTTTTTGGCCTCGGCCAAAAAGTTGGTCTCCTCGCGAAACGAGGTCCACAACTCCTCGACTACGCCGTGCAGGTCAACGAATTGATCGGTGTTGACGAACTTGGAAACGATACGCACCACCGAGCGGATGATATCGATGTCCTGTGCCATAACCTGCTGCGCACCGGGGCGCTGCACCTTGACGGCCACGTCCTCGCCCGTCACCAGACGAGCGCGGTGCACCTGCGCGAGCGACGCGCTACCGAGCGGGTTGGGGTCGATCGCATCGAACATCTCCCCCAGGCGCAGGCCGTATTCTTCTTCCAGACAGCTGAGTACGACCTCGTACGGCACCGGCTCCACGTCGGAGCGCAGACGACGCAGCTCGTCGCAAAAGCGCTGCGGCAGAATCTCGGACCGGTTGGCCAAAATCTGCCCCATCTTGACGAACATGGGGCCGAGTTCCTCGAGCAGGCGGCGCAAACGAACCGGCGTGAGGTTATCCCACACGCGGTACTTTTTGACCAGGCGTACAATCTGCCCAATGCGTTCGCGACGACCCGCCGGCGTGAGCTGGTATTCCTCGTCCGGCGCCATCGCGTCGGGCTCCTCGGGCACCATATCGACGGCGCGCGGCTTCTTGCGAGCGCCCGAGACGGCGGCGTCGACCTCATCGACAACCGCCGCCTCGTCACCCAAGGGATCTAGATTGTTGTAATCGGTGGTGGAATCTGCCATCTGCGCTGCTACTCGGCCTCTTCGGTATCCTTCGCATCGTCGGGCTCAACGGACTCGACGGGCACCGAGGTCACGTTGTCCTCGACCGAATCGACGATGTCGCGCACATGGGCCAGGAAGGCCGTGCGCTCGGGGGCGGTCATAACGCGGACGCGGGCAAGGATGAGCTCGTCGAGCACGCGCTGGGCCGCGGTCTCGCCCTGCATGCCCAAGCGCTCGGTCAGATCGGAGATGGTACCGCCGGCCTGCTCGAACATGTCGGACACACTGCGGGCGATATCGGGGGTGGCGGTGTCCTTGCGGACCTGCTCGCCCTTGGTGTTAAGGTCGTCGAGGACCTTCTTGCCGCCTTCGACAGCAACGGCGGCAGCGCCAAAGCCCACGTTAATGGCGCCGTTAACAAGCTGATCGAGTTTCATAACCATGGTTGTCTCCAATCACAAACAACTGCATTGGCGTTCTTGTACCCAAGATTGAGCGAAAGCGACAAAGCGTTTTAGCGCTATTCGATCGACGGGAAATCCCTACCTCACGTTGTCGTTCATCGCGAAAGAGTTCTTCATGGCGCAGCTCGTGGTGTAGAGCACCTTGCCCAGTAGAGCATCGGTCTCTACGCGAACACGCTCGGCAAAGGCCTCATTGGCGCGTGCAAGCTCGGCAGGCACTTCGGCCTCGGGCAGAACGGCTACGGCAGCGTCGATGTCATGGATCTGCTTGTGGCCCATGCCACCGACCTTCTCCTGATAATCCTCGACCGCGCGACCGCACTCATGGAAGCGGACGTCAGCCAGCGCGCCGATCAGGCGGTTGGCCCAGTAGAAGTTTTCGGACGTCACGCGAGCCTGCGTGTCGGCATAGTACTCGGGCATGATCTCGACGTTGGCGTACAGCGGAACCAGCGCGTTAAACGAGTTGGAGCCAAACGCCATCCACTGCACGGCGCGATAGGCCGGCTGCGCATAGGGACGCAGCTGCAACACGGCGAGCTGGCTGTTGCGGTTGATGCCGATGGGGCGATAGGCGCCACGCGTAGCGGGCGTGCCCTTGCTACCGTAGCAATCGTACTCCGTGCCCTGGTAGTGGCTCGAGAGTACGTACTTGATGTCCTCGATGGTCACCTTGCGCTCGGGCACGCGGCTCCAGGGGATATCGTCGCTCTCGGGCGTGTAGTCGGCGTCGGGGCCATCCCACACGTCGCTGGGGTTGAGACAGCGCTGCATGTACCACGCGCGCGGCGTGTTGTAGACGTGGTCGCTGTCGCTGTGCGAGCCAAAGGCCTCGCGCGGGTTAAAGACCGCAGCCGGGCCGTCGCCCTCGACGCCCAGCGTCAGGTCCAGATGCCACTCGGCCATCCAGGCGCGCAAGTCGGCGGAGCACATGTGGTCGGCCTGGGCGCCCTCGGCGTCATCCAGGTCAAAGCTGTCGATACCCAGCTGGTTGGGCATGGTCACATAGGCGTCGTCAGGCACGCGCTTGGCAATCCAGTGGTGACCACCGATGGTCTCGAGCCACCAGATCTCGTCCACATCACTAAAGGCGATGCCGTTGTTCTCGTAGGTGCCGTAGCGCTCGAGCAGGTCGCCCAGGATGCGCACGCCGTCGCGGGCGGACTTGGCATACGGCAAGACCAGGGTCACCATGTCCTCCTCGCCCAGGCCACCAGGCTGCGCCGGCACATAGCCGTCCTCGCCCTCGTTGCCCTTGGCGGGCACGTAGTCCACGAGCGGATCGGCGCCGCGAACGCGCTCATTGGTGGTGAGCGTCTCGGTTGCAGACATGCCCACATTGAGCTCGTTGAAACCGGCCTCGGCCCAGATGCCGTGGCCCGGGACAACATCGGGGACACTCGTGTAGCGCATGGGGTTATCGGGCAGCTCAACGGTCAGGTGACTCAGGACGCTCGTGTAGACGCGCGGCTGCTCGTCGGGATGCACCACGCGCATACGCTTGGGCTCAAACACCCCGTTGGACGAGTCCTCGTTACGCGCGACAAGCGTCGACCCGTCGTAGCTCGCGTTCTTACCGACCAGAATCGTTGTGCACGGCATGCGCATCCTCCTTGAGCGAAGAAATCAAACGGCAACAGTGTATCGCTTCGGCGCAAAAAGGGCGAAACCACGGCACCTCGGAACCCCCTCGGAACCCCTGTGGTCAAAAAATGCCAAATATGAGTACTGTCACCAATTTAGTAGCAGCAAATTTCCTTGTAATGAGTGCTGAAGATCCCTATTTGTCCAAAAGCGAGACAGCGTTATTCCCCATAGGTTCAATAAAATGGGTTTCCTAACGAGAATGAATATCGTTAGGAAACCCAAAAGACGTAAAACATATGTGACTATCATGGCAACAGTACTCATATTTGGCGCTTTTTGACCACGTGGTATATGGCTAACCCCTCAAACAGCCCAAAACGCCTATTTCGATGCGCGCTCCGCCGCCTCAATCACGTGTTTGGCGAGAATTGCGGTGGTCACAGCCCCCACGCCGCCCGGCACGGGTGTGATGGCGCCAACGATCGGTTCCGCAGCATCAAAATCCACGTCGCCGACCAGTTTTCCGGCAGCCTCGTCCCAATTAATGCCAACATCGATGATCGTCTGGCCCTCGCGAACCGCATCCGCGCCAATCGTGCGCGCGCGTCCAACCGCGGCAACAACAATGTCGGCAGAACAGCACTCGGCAGCTAGGTCACGCGTATGCGTATGGCACGTCGTCACCGTGGCATTGCGAGCCGTAAGCATGGCGGCAACGGGACGGCCAATTACCAGCGAGCGACCAACAACGGCAACTTTAGCTCCATCCAGTTCAACGCCGTAATGGTCCAGCAACGCCAACACGGCTTCTGCCGTGCAGGGAGCAAAGCCCTCGCCTCGCCCCGAAAGCGTGGTGAGCAGCGAGGCCGGCGTCATGGAGTCGACGTCCTTGGCGGGATCGAGTGCCGCGGCAACTGTATCCTCATCAAGCCCAGCGGGCAACGGACGAAACATCAGGCATCCGTGAACAGCGGGGTCGGCATTGATGTCCTCAATAGCCGCCAGCAGCTCATCCTGCGAAACATCGGCAGGAAGCAAAACGCGGCGAGCCTCGATGCCAACCTTCTCGCAGCGCTTGAGGGCGCCACGCTCGTAGGATAGATCGTCCTCGCGCTCGCCCACGCGAACGATGGCCAGCGTCGGCACAACGCCGCGCTCGCGCAAAGCCACGCAGCGGGCAGCGAGCTCCTCGGTCAAAGCACGGGCAACGGGAGCACCCTTCAGCAGCTCTGCCATGGCTATCCCCTCTTCCTTGCGGCGTCAGCGGCGCGGCGTGCCAGAGCATCGGCGCGCGGCAGCCATGTATCCAGCAGTTCATCGCACGCCGCCTCGAGCTCCCCGGCGCGCGCCCGGTCTTTCATAGACGTGGTGTTGGCAAAGAGCGTCAGGCTCGCGCCCTGCATGGCGGCGCGGCAGAACACGGCACCGCACGCCACGTCGGACAGCAACTGGCGCGAACCCTTGTCGGCCATGTCCTCGAGCAGCGCCAGCGCGCGCCCGCAGGCATCCATGATCCGATACGGTGGCATGGCCGCCACATGCAACGCGTCCTGGATTGCCGCAGGTCGAGCCGGATCCTCGTGCGGAATACCATACGCCGCGGACACCTGTCCGTAGGCACGAACGTCCTCGGCGACCAGGCCCACAAGTTCCTGTGCCAACTCGTCTGCCTGAGCAAATGCGCGTGTCAGATCGTCTGCGCGATCGGCAAGCGCGGGATTAGTCGCCCCATAACGAGCAACCATCCCACAAAGCGAGGCACCCAGCGCGCCCACAAAGGCGCTCGCGCTGCCGCCGCCGGGAACCGGCTCGCGCGCGGCCAGCGCCTCGGCAAACCCGCGGCAGGTCTTGTCCATCATCTCTTGGCTCATACGCATGCACCTTCAAGTCATATACATCGGTCGGGCGGAATCGCCGACCAACCGCATCGATCACGTAATGGTGCTAAGTCTAGCCCATAAGTACATGAGCGTCAGCGCACCTGGCCATCGCAGATTTCTATGACGAACGATAGGCGCCGGCAACGCAAACATGGGACACATGGCCCACCTTTCGAGACTCCCGGGCAGCACAAGCTGGGGCATATCTATAAGTAAGGAACCCGTTGGGGCACGGCCGCTCAACGGCCACAAGCGATGAACGGAGGCATAAGCCGCACAGTACACAGAGACATCCGCCGCCAGCGCAATCAGTACCCCAACAGCATACGGCGCCGTGATGTCACCGACAGACAAGGAGGACGCCACCATGATGAAAAAGACCCTATCGATCCTTTCCCTGTGCATCGCCCTCTTTGCCGCGTTTGCCCTTGTCGGCTGCGGCGGGATCGCATCGGGCGGAGGCGGCAGCACCTCAAAGAGCGAAGGCAAGGAAAAGGCCCCCGTCGCCGAAAAGACTGACTTTATCTGGTTTAAGGTCGAGATGCCCGAGGGCGTTGGCGTAAGCGACTCCGCCGGCAAGAACGCCGACAGGGTCCAGCTCACCTTCCCCGAGAACGAGAACGGCTCGGCCGATCGCTTTATCCCCGTTTGGAAAAAGGCGCTGACAGCTGAGGAGTCCCACGCCGACCAGGCAGAAAAGAAAGGCGATACGTTCCAGTGGAAGGATGGCGGGTCCGTCGAGTATAACGGCAGGACGTGGCTCATCGGAACGTACGAGGACAACAGTGGCGTCTCAACACTCCTCTTTACCGACGTTGAGCCGGGAAGTGTCTACGTCCTCATCTCGAACTTCGATCTGCATAAGAAAGAAGCCGAGGCGCTCCTCAACTCCATCGAGTTCCCCGACGACATGACGGAAGCGGTTTCCGAGGCACGCGAAGTCGAGATTTCGAGCATCGAGATCAAGTAGCCGAATCCCGCACACGCCCGCGTACACGCGCCCCAATAAAACAACGGGCACCCAACCCCGGGGAGGGCCGACAGCATCGGCCCTCCCCTCTTTTGGACCCGCGTATATTGCCACTTGTCGGCGCAATTCCAGCCCCCAGAATGGGACACATGGCCCACCAGAACGAGCCGCTCGCGCGTACAGTAAAGGCAGGTAATCCATGGGCGGTTACAGATCGAGGAGGACACGACCATGAAAAAGAAGGCCTTTGCGATTCTCACCCTCTGCATAAGCCTCTTAGCCGCAGTCTCCCTAGTGGGCTGCGGTGGCAGCGGCGGCGCTACCGGAAGCGGCGGTGGCGGCGGAGCAGAAAAGCCAGCCGTGGATATGAGGACCGATTTCATTTGGTTTAAGGTCGAGGTCCCCGAGGGCGTCGAGATCACCGACGTCGCAGGCGACACGGCCGATAGGGCCCAGTTTAAGTTCACCGAGAGCGAGCACGCCAGCGACCGCTTCATCCCCGTCTTCGATCCTGACAAGAACGCCGACGAGCTGTTCGACTACGAGGCAAAGTGGAAGGCCAACTCCGGATGGACCGAGAGCGATCCCGTTAAGTACAACGGCAAGACCTGGCGCAGTGCCTACTTTACGCACTCGGGCGGCGTAACGACCGAATACTTCACCGACGTTGACGGCGGCAGTGTGTATGTGCGTATCGACAACGTCGAGGAGCACAAGGACGCCGTCGAGACCATGATGAAGTCTCTGGAATTTGCCGACGACATCGCCGAGGCCAAGACCGAGGCCATGGACGTCAAGCTCGACGATATCGAGATCAAGCGCTAAGCGACTGGCGAGCGCAACGGGAAACACGGTCGCAGTGCAAACAAGCGACGGTACCCCAGCGCTTCGTACCCAGGGAGGGCCGGTAAACCGACCCTCCCTTTCTTATGCCTGTAGCCGACGAACGCGAGGATGCCGGACGCCGGAACCGCCCCAAATGTGGCAACAGTACGAAAACGACAAACACCCCAACACGTCCGCCCACCGATTTATTGCGCCGCGCAGACAATTAAACCAGCATCTTTAAACATCTGGGCAGTATAGTGACCAAAACTATCGCATAACCGCACTCTGCGAATGGAGAAGTTATGACCGAACACCATGCCATCAGCCGCCGAGCGTTTACGCTGGGCCTAGGGCTTGCGGCGTTGTCACCACTTGCAAGCCTGCCCGAAACCGCAGCGCCGGGCATTCCCCTGCGAGCGGCATTTGCAGACAACACACCCGCACCGTCGGACAGCCTCCACAATTTCGTCATTCGCCTTCGCCCCGCGGGCTATTTTCGCACCGCGAGCGTCAACCAAGACGGCAACGTTCGCGGCAACGTCTGCCACCTGTTTAACGACGGCACGTCCAGCAAGCTCATCCTTGAGAACGTAACGACCAAGAATGACGATACAAACTGGTATGCTATCCGCACCTTGCTCAATTTCGAAGAGCATAAAAAGACGGGCTACAGCATTTGGTCGGTCGACGACGACTCTGACAAAGATGGAAAGGTCATCCACGTATGGGGCGGCGAGTATGACAACAAGCCCAGCCGCGCTTTTGCGTTCGAGCGTCAATCAAACGGAACCTATATCATCCGAGACCGCACGGTCGAGAAAGAAACCGAGAAAAAAGACATTAAGTACCTGGCAATAGAATCGAACGGCAAAGACCAGGACAACAATAAGATCTGCCATAAGAGTGAGAGCATTCCGTGGGAGCTCGAACTTATCGGTTACGACATGAAAAAGAACGATGCCACGGTTAGCAGCATCGACTGGATCACGTATAGCAGCTACGTCGATGGGCCATGTTGGATGAGCCACGTCGACGACGACAAGTACCTCGACGAACTGAGCATCCCGGGTACGCACGATTCGGGCACCTGCAGCGTGGACAACGACACTGAGCCCCAATCCTCGCAAGTAAAATGCCAGCAGGATTACATTCCCACGCAGTTGCTCGAGGGAATCCGCTATTTTGATATCCGGCTCGGAAAGGGCGATGACCCCGGCATCGACCACGGGATTTTCTACCTACTCAAAAAAGACGGGAACTATCTGCATCTCTCCGATGTCATCGGGTACTTCAAAACGTTTTTGAACGAAAACCCGTCAGAAGCGCTCATCATGCTCGCATCGCGCGGCAACGATGAGGCTACCGACGAAAGCATAACGACGGCCTTCGCCAAGGTTATGGCCGATAACCCCAACCTGTTCTACACGTCGAGCCACGTCCCCACGCTGGGCGAGGTGCGCGGAAAGATCGTCCTGCTGCGTCGATTTGGGCTCGCCGGCAACAGCGTAAGCGGCCACACGTGGGGCCTCGACCTCACCCAATGGGATGACAAGATCAAGGCGCATTCCGGGCAGTCGATGTGTCTCGTCCAAGACGCGCGGGGATTTGAAGCCATAGGGGAAACGGGCAATGAAGAGCCCTATTGCACCAAGGTATATGCCCAGGACAAGTACAAACTCACGGGAACCGACAAGCTCAGCTGGGTCGATAATGCGCTGAAGGAAACGACCGGGCGCACGTGCAACAAGGTGGACGTCGTGGACGATGCCGGGGCCGAGGTGCAAGTCCAGGAGCGTTGCTGGTCTATCAACTACACCAGCTGCACGGGCTTGTCGCACGGAGGCAATCCTTTTACCTCGGCACGAGTAGTCAACGAGCATCTGTACAAGAGCCCGTACATCAATCCCAGCGGCACCGAGGATACAAAGTCAGATTACCTCAAGCACATTGGCATCATCGCATCCGACTTTGTTGATGCGGCGCTGGCCCGGAGCATCTACCAGCGCAATTACAATTACGATACGAAGCACACGCAGTCGGCTTCGTGCTGCCTCCCGACCCGCATGCGTATGACGTACGGCGACTCGCTGAGCGATGCCTCGCTCCAGGATGGCAAGACCGTTGGCGAGGGCCATTTCCGCCTTGTCGACAGCAGCAACGTACTCAACGTGGCGGCTTCGGGCCATGCGTTTACCATCGAATACGTGGATGTCGACGCCTTGGGCAACGAGACCGTTACGGGGCTGCAGGGATCCGTGCCCATCGATATCGATCCGCGCGCACTGACACCCCACTTTGAGGGGCTCGAAGGCCTTAAGGCCGGCGAGGATGTGCGCACAAAGGTCGCGGCGCTGCTCGAGGGCAAACTCGAAAACGATGCCTGCACGGCTCAGCTCGAGTTTGTGCACGACGCGGACGGCGCTCCGGGCACGGCAATGGTCGAGGGCGAGGCATTTACCGCGGGAACGTACTGGGTGCGCGCGAACGGTCTTTTGGGCGACGCGGCGCAAAACTACAAGCTTGCTAATGACGGAGCCGCGAGCTTTACCGTAGCGGCCTCGAGCAGTGCAGGCGGCACCGGCACCGACGGTGGCACGGGTTCCAACGCAGGCAGCGCTGATAAGAACGGTAAGGGCAACAAGGGCAAGAACTCGGGCGGAAAACTCGCCGACACGGGCGACGGCTCTGGCATCGCCGCCGGGCTCGCTGCCGCCGCCGTAGCGACAACGGTCGCCGGCGCGGCAATGCTTGCCAACGACCGCGAAAACGCTGGGGACGGTAGCGAATAGGCAAGCCGGCCTTTTAGACACATCGACTCAATGGGGGGCGCAGGACACCGTTCTGTGCCCCCGATTTTTACCTTGGCCCGAACGCCGCCATAGGCTACATCACCATGTTCAGCGCGTTAACAAACTCCTGGGCCTTCGCACGGCTGCTCAGACTAAAGACGCAAGCGGTTAACAGTCGATTGCGCAGAAAAACATTGCGGCCTTTGATTCTATTGACGCCCGTGATGACCTTAAGGTAGACAATCTCGGTGTGCTTGCCACCAAAAGTGCCCTTCTTGAGCACCTCAATACGGTTGGGGTAGATCTTGACGTCTTTATACCTACCCGAACCTTTGTCCTGGAATAGCAGCGTGTTGTTGTCCATACGCGTCACTCCCGTGGGGTTCGCTAAAACTGCCTCTATGGTCACATTTTAACCACCGCAAGGCTCCCATGCGAAGGTGCCAAACAGCACAGTAATGCGAGTCCGCGCGAGGCTTTAAACTAAATGCGATAAAGATGCATTCCACAAGAGGAAAGTGGGGCGACAGTGATGGGTGAACTGGTAAACCGTGGAGAATCGGCAATCGTGCCCGAAGGTTTTTACAAGCAGGTCTCCTCGATTCTCAACGCCGCTCGCGACAAGGCCTATACCGCCGTTAACTTTGCGATGGTTGGGGCATATTGGGAGATCGGCAAGAGTATTGTTGATGAACAGGGCGGAGAGGAGCGCGCCAAGTATGGCGATGCACTGATCGACGAACTTGCCGTTAGATTGACTAAGGATTTTGGCAGAGGCTTCAACGCCAGAAGCTTAAGATACATGCGTCAGTTTTATCTTGCGTTCCCAATCCGGAACGCGCTGCGTTCCGAATTGAATTGGACACATTACCGCAGGTTATCGCGTATAACCGACCCTGATGCTCGCACCTGGTACATGAACGAATGCGCCGATTCTCGCTGGAGCACGCGTCAGCTCGAACGCCAGATCAACACCATGTTCCGCGAGCGCCTACTTGCCAGCAAGGACAAAGAGGCCGTCACCCAGGAAATCCAAGAGAGCGCCCCGGCTCGTCGCCCCGAGGATATCATCCGCGACCCATATGTACTGGAGTTTTTAGGTTTCTCGGACGATGCTACGTTTCGCGAGAGCGATCTAGAGCAGGCGCTCATCACGCATCTTCAGAAGTTCCTGCTGGAGCTTGGCCGTGGCTTCGCTTTCGAGGCGCGCCAAAAGCGCATCACCTTTGATGGACGCCATTTCTATATTGACCTTGTTTTTTACAACTATCTGATGCGCTGCTTCGTGCTCATCGACCTTAAGACCGATGACCTTACGCATCAGGACCTGGGCCAGATGCAAATGTATGTGAACTACTACACGCGCGAGCTCATGAACGAAGGCGACAATCCGCCCATAGGCATCGTGCTCTGCGCGGACAAAAGCGATTCGATCGTCGAGTACACGCTGCCCGAAGACAACGACCAAGTGTTTGCCGCCAAATACCTGCCGTATCTTCCAAGCAAGGAAGAGCTGGCGCGCGAGCTGAGTGCCGAGTACCGCGCCATCAACGAAGCGACTAATGGCGAAGTGCAAGGATAGCGGCACGTTGCGACCGAAACCACCGCACGCGTGCGAGCCGTCCCGTGCTGCGCTTCCCTACTTCCCAAAGATCGCAGCGAGCAAGCCCTTGCGTTTGGGCTTTTCTTCTCGGTAGGAACCCTCGGCGACCGCTGCAACCTGGCGCGGTTGCTCGCCGTCTCCACGGCGCACGATCTGGTATAGGAACGGCGATTTAACGTATTTGACCTCGATGGGCGTGGCGTGCACGGTACTTTCGCCGGACAGATGCAGGCTCGGGTTGAGCGGCGCCACCACATGCGTCTCGCGCTTGTCACTAAACACCACCGCAGCTGCACGACCCGTCTGGCCGTTCACAGCGATACGCACCTGCTCGCCATCGCGGCCATCCGTCGCCGGGCGATCGACAAAGTAGACCGGCACCATCACCAGGCCGTCCTTATGCTTTCGAGCCTTGCGTGCCCAGGTTCGGATGCTCTTTTTATTGAGCCCCAGTACCGCCTCGGCATCGTTGCCGGCAATGTCGAGCGCCAGCTTATCAATGACCACCTGGTCCTTGGTAGACGCATCGACCGAGACGACACGGAAATCGCCTTCCTGCATGGCGGGATCGAACGGACCGACCTTGGCAAAGTCCCACGGCTCCAAAATGCCCATGAGGCGAACATCCAGGTAGTTTGCCCTGGGGTATGCCCAGTCGAGCACCTCGTAGTACACCAGGGTTTCCTTGCTCAGGCCCTTGCCCGGGAAGGACGCCATCATGCGCAGGTCCGCGAGCGCCATGGGGAAGTAGAAGAGCATCATGTCGTTTTGGATTGCGTCTTCCACGTCGTGCCCGGCAAAGGCTTCCGCATACTGGCGCACCAGCTGCAGCGCGTTGGCACGTGCCTGCTGCGGCGAAATCTCGCAGGGAATGCCCTGCTCCGGCACATATTCCGCACCCACGCCCATGGTCAGACGCTTGCTAAACGTCCCCGGCTTGAGCAGGTCGGCAATGCCGATCTTGTTGCCGCAGGACGGGCACTCGAACACACGCTGGGTCGACTCGCCCTCAAAGGACGCTCCGCAGAAGGGGCAAGGAATGCTCACATGCGTGGCCTCTTGGAACTCCTGCGCCGTGCCGCGATCCTCCCACAGCAGATGTTCCAGAACCGACTGATTGCGCCAGTGCGCATTGAAGAAATACCAGTCCGGGTCCTCCGGGCGCTCGAGTTGCGACACATGCGTGAGCTTGAGCAGTCCATCCACCACCGTCAACGGCGTATGGCGAATGCCCAGGGCGCTCTTGGGCTCCCCCGCATCAGCCTGCCACGGAACGACCGTGCCGCAATAGGCGCACTCAAAGCTGCGCTTAGCCTGGTGCGAGTACATAGGGCCGCCGCAGTTTTGACATTTAATGGCAAACATCTCGTCCATGGAAACGTCCTCCTTTGCACAGGGGCTGTCGACATTAAGTATCTCGAGCAAGCAGGCACATGCCCATACCCATGTGGCCCAAAATGGACCACCCAGGCAGACGAGAAGGCTCGCTCGTTAGCACCGGCAGACTATTGCTGCATTTTCTGAGCATCGGTGCACGGCGCCCCCGCGCGAGCTACACTATCCCCTTAAACATGATTGTGAGGACGACCGCTATGCTATTTGTAAATCGGCTGGTACATACGCTTGTTCCCGGCAGCGAGAGCGAGCCGGTCGATACATCTTGCCGCACCAACGTGGGCTTTTCCGCAAGCCTCGTCTGCATTGGCCTCAACATCACCCTGTGCCTGGCCAAGGGCATCGCGGGCCTGCTCGCCGGCTCCGTCTCCCTCATCGCCGACGCTTTCAACAACCTCTCCGATGCCTCGAGCAACATCGTGAGTCTGCTCGGGTTCCGCCTTGCCAGCCGCCCGGCAGACGAAGGCCACCCCTATGGCCACGGTCGCTATGAGTACCTAGCCGGCCTGTTCGTCGCCGTCCTGGTTTGCGCCGTCGGCATCAACCTGGTGCTCGAGTCCGTTACCAAGATCATCAAGCCCTCGCCCACCGCTTACACGCTCGTTTCCCTTGCGGCACTGGCTACGTCCATGCTCGTTAAGCTCTGGATGGCCGCGTTCAACCGCACGCTGGGGAATCGCATCGACTCCGAGACGCTCATCGCCACAGCGCAGGACTCCAAGAATGACGTCATCACCTCGGGCTCGGTCTTGGTGGCGGCGCTTATTTCGCAGACGACTGGCTTTGACCTCGATGGCTGGGCAGGCCTGGGTGTGGGCATCTTCATCTGCATCAGCGGCATGGCCCTGGTGCGCGACGCCATCAGCCCGTTGCTGGGGCAAGCGCCCGACCCCAAGCTCGTCCAGGAAATCCGCGACAGGATCATGTCGTACCCCCAGGTCCTGGGCACGCACGACCTCATGGTGCACGACTACGGCCCGGGCCGCCAGTTTGCCAGCGCACACGTCGAAATGCCCGGCGAGGGCGATGCCTTTGAGCACCACGAGATCCTGGACACCATCGAACACGATATCAAACGCCAGATGGGCATTGGCATTACGCTGCACTGCGACCCCATCGCAACAACCGGTGACGACCTGCGCGGCTGGGTCAAGCGCGGCGTAGCGCAGATCGACCCTGCGCTCTCCATCCACGACTTGCATGAGCACGACGACTTTGTTTCGTTTGACCTGGTGCGTCCCGACGGCTTTGACATATCCGACGAAGAGCTGCTGGAGCTCGTCACGCGCATCGTGCACGAGCGCCGGCCCGATGCATCATGCGTCGTTACGTTTGACTCGGGCTTTAGCTCGCCCGAGCGTCCGGCAGAACAGCTGTAGCCCGCTTAACAGCTAGTTACCCTGTGCGCCCGAAATGCCGTTTTGCAGAGCGTCCCAGGCGTTCGTTGCCATATCGCCCAGATTCTGAGCCGTATCGCCGAGGTTTTGCGCCGTATCGCCCAGCTCTTGCGCCTTGTCTCCCAACTCCTGCGCCTTGTTGCTCAGGTCCTCCAGTGTGTTGGAGCTCGAGCTGTCCGTGGCGCTTTGGCCGCCGGACGAGTTGCCATAGCTGTTCTTGTGCGTGAGCTGAATCTCCAGGTTGCCGTTGTCGTTATAGTAGGCATTCGTAACAACCCAGTTGGAATCGATGACGGGCGTTGAGCCATCGTCGGTCAGGATCACGGCGTTCGAAAGGTCGGCTCCGCGCGACTTGAGGAGCTTCTTGGCGTTGGACCAGTACTGTCCCGGGATATCGCTCAGGTCGACGGCAGCAGACTGGGTGGTCTCGGCCTGCTCGGTCGTGGCATCGGTCGTGGCGCCCCGCTTGTTGAGCATGCCCGACACGATGGCGAACACGACCGACAAGGCAAAGAAGATCGCCAGCACAATCAGGATTTTCTTGATCACGCTCGACGGACGCGACGGTGCCTTCTCCTCGTCCTCACCATACTGCGGAATCGATTTGGGATACTCGCGATACGGCTGGCGCGCATGCGGATCGCGCGACTCATAACGAGACTGAACCTGCGCCGTGCGCGGCATATACGTCGTCTGCTGAGGCTGCGGAATGGGATTATGCGGCAGGTTGTTATAAGCATCTGTCGCCGCATTGCCATACGGGTCCGGCGCCGCATTGTCATACGGGTCCTGCGGTGCATAATCAAACGGATCCCGTGGTGTATCGCCGTAGCCAATAACCCGTGTGGGTTCGGCAGACGCCTGCGTCGCATCGGGAGCAGCATTGCCGGGATTCGGCACGATACGGGCCACATCGGCGCTGCCGCCAGCCTGTGCGGAGCCATATCCGCCCATCACGGTCGTCTTATCCTGGTCCATGCAACGTTTCCTTTCCGTCGCCTGCAAGCATCAAGTTATCCATGCATTCTACCCGCGCAAAAGCCTATGATGGGCAAAGCCCGCCGGTATCTACAAGACATGCGCGTGCCTAAGGATCAAAAAGCCCCGCCGGGCCTTGGTAGGCGCGGCGGGGCGGGCAAGCGGCTATGAGCAGCAGGCTTAGAACAGGCCGGTGATGTTGCCGTCGTTGTCAACGTCGATATTCTCGGCCGCGGGAACCTTGGGCAGACCCGGCATAGTCAGGACGCTGCCAGTCAGCGCGACCACAAAGTGGGCACCGGCGGAAACCTTGAGCTCGCGCACGGTGATGCGGAAGCCCTCGGGGGCGCCCAGCGCCTTGGCGTTGTCGCTAAAGCTGTACTGGGTCTTGGCGACGCACACCGGCAGGTTGCCAAAGCCGTTCTCGCGCAGCTCGGCGAGCTGACGCTTGGCAGCCGGCGTAAAGTCGACGCCGTCGGCGCGGTAGACCTTGGTGGCGACGGCCTCGAGGGCATCGGCGACATCGGCGCCGTCCTCGTAGGCAAACTTGAGCTCGCTCGGCTGCTCAATCAGGCGCATGACCTCATCGGCCAGGTCGAGCGCACCCTCGCCGCCCTTGGCCCAGACCTCAGAAAGCTTGACGTTAACGCCGAGCTTCTGGCACTCGGACTCGATGAGCTCGAGCTCGGCCTCGGTGTCCGTCGGGAAGCGGTTGATGGCGACCACACAGGGAAGACCATAGACGTTCTGGATATTGTCAACGTGGCGCAGCAGGTTGGGCATGCCGGCCTTGAGGGCCTCGAGGTTCTCGTCGTTAAGGTTGGCCTTGGCAACGCCGCCGTTGTACTTAAGCGCGCGGGCGGTGGCGACAATCACGACGGCGCTGGGGCGAACGCCCGTCATGCGGCACTTGATGTCGAGGAACTTCTCGGCACCCAGATCGGCGCCAAAGCCTGCCTCGGTAATGGCGACATCGCCAAAACGCATAGCCATACGCGTGGCCATGATGGAGTTACAGCCGTGGGCGATGTTGGCGAAGGGACCGCCGTGGACAAATGCGGGCGTACCCTCGAGCGTCTGCACCAGGTTGGGCTTGAGTGCATCCTTAAGCAGCGCGGCCATGGCGCCCTGGGCCTTAAGGTCGCGTGCGCGGACGGGCTCGCCGGCATAGCTGTAGCCGACGACGATCTCGCCCAAGCGCTCCTTGAGGTCGTTGATGCTCGTGGACAGGCACAGGATTGCCATGACCTCGGAGGCAACGGTGATATCGAAGCCGTCCTCGCGCGGCACGCCCTGGGCCTTGCCGCCAATGCCGTCGATAACATGGCGCAGCTGGCGGTCATTCATGTCGACGACGCGCTTCCAGGTGATGCGCTTGACGTCAATACCGAGCTGGTTGCCTTGCTGAATATGGTTGTCGAGCATGGCGGCCAGCAGGTTATTGGCGGCACCGATAGCGTGGAAGTCGCCGGTAAAGTGCAGGTTGATGTCCTCCATGGGGATGACCTGGGCCCAACCGCCGCCGGCGGCACCGCCCTTTACGCCAAAGACGGGACCGAGCGAAGGCTCGCGCAGGGCCACGGCGCTCTTGACACCGCGACGGCGTAGACCATCGGCCAGACCGATGGTCGTGGTGGTCTTGCCCTCGCCGGCGGGCGTGGGGTTGATGGCGGTCACGAGGACGAGCTTGGCCTGGTGATTGGTCGGCTCGTTGAGCAGTGAATAGTCGACCTTAGCCTTGTCGAAGCCGTACGGAATCAGGTGCTTTACGTCGACACCGGCGTTCTTAGCCACCTCGGTAATGGGCAGCGGCGTGACGGAACGTGCGATTTCGATGTCAGTAGGCATGGACGGTCCTTTCGTTACCGGATGAGAAAAAGACCAATTCAGCATAGCACGGGCGCGCAATAGTAAAACACCCGTAACCGATGAATGGCGATATGTTTATCCAATGCTCAGCGATAGCCTACAGACCAGCCAAAACAAACCCGCCTCTAAACGGCTGGCTCGATGCCCAAGTGCTCAAAGGTGCGCAAGGTTGCCTGGCGGCCCTGGGGCGTGCGAATCATCAAGCCGCACTGCAGCAGATAGGGCTCATAGACATCCTCGAGCGTACCCGGGTCCTCGCCTACCGCGCTGGCAAGGGTCGTCAGACCCACGGCACGGCCGGAGAACGTCTTGGCAAGCGTCTCCAAAATTCGAATGTCCATCCAGTCCAGACCAAGCTCGTCGATCTCGAAAAACTCGAGCGCCTGACGGCAAATATCAAGCTCAATAGGACCGTTGCCGCGCACCTGCGCATAGTCGCGCACGCGCTTGAGCAGACGGTTGGCCAAGCGCGGCGTGCCACGCGAGCGCGAGCCGATCTCGAGCGCGCTCGGATGGTCTATCGTCACGCCCAAGATGGTCGCCGAGCGCGTCACGATCTGAGCAAGCTCCTCGACCGTGTAGTAGTCCAGGCGATACGAAATGCCAAAGCGGTCGCGCAACGGGCCGGTCAGCATACCCGAACGGGTCGTTGCCGCCACCAGCGTAAACTTGGGAATATCTAGGCGAATCGAGCGAGCGGCCGGGCCTTTACCGATCACGATGTCGAGCGCAAAGTCCTCCATAGCGGGATACAGGACTTCCTCGACCGAACGGTTAAGACGGTGGATCTCGTCGATAAACAGCACGTCACCCGGCTGCAGGTTAGTCAGAATGGCTGCCAGGTCACCGGTACGCGCGATAGCCGGACCACTCGTCGTCTTGATCTGAGCGCCCAGCTCGTTGGCGATAACGGTAGCCAGCGTGGTCTTGCCCAGGCCCGGAGGACCCGAGAAGATCACGTGATCGAGCGTCTCGCCACGGCTCTGCGCCGCCTCGATCAGCACGCGCAGGCTCTGTTTGATATGCTCCTGACCGCAGTAGTCGTCTAGGCGCTGGGGACGCAGGGTACGGTCGACATCGAGGTCTTCGGGTGTCAGTTCCGAGCCCACCATGCGCTCACCGTGCGCCATGGATGCCGCCGGCGAGTTGCCGGGCGTCGCCCACAGGTCCTGAGAGTCATCGGCTTCCCACATCACGCATCCATTCCGAGTCGCTTAAGCGCCGCGCCGAGCAGGTCCTCGACACGCATATCCTGCCCATCATACCCGCTCAGGGCAACCTCGGTCTCCTGCGGGCTAAAGCCCATGGAAAGGAGCGCCGCGCGGGCATCATCGATCGCCGAGGGAGTGGCGGCGGGGACCGGCATCGCAACCTGACCGGGGATTACGTCGACCGGAACAAAGCCCTTGTCCTTGGCAAAGGTACTCTTGAGCTCTAAGATGAGGCGCTGGGCGGTCTTTTTGCCTACACCGGGCACCTTGGCCATGCCCTTGTCGTCCTCGGCCATCACCAGGGAATACAGCTGTCCCACGGTATAAGTGGAAAGCACGGCAAGTGCCAGACGCGGACCGACGCCCGAGACGGAAACGAGCCGATCGAACATCGTGCGCTCGTCCTTGGAGGCAAAGCCAAAGAGCGTCACGGCGTCCTCGCGCACCTGCATACGGGTATAGAGGCGAACCTCGCCGCCGGGCGTAGGCAGCGTGGCGGCAGTGCTGCCCGAAATACCGAGCTCAAAGCCCACGCCCGATACATCGACGACGGCCGAGCTCATCGTGGCCTCGACAAGCGTTCCATGGAGCTGGGAGATCATCAGTATCCGGTTCCTCTCTGTTGATAGAACTCGCCGCCGGTAAGCGCCCGGGTACGGCTTAGGTTAACGTGACAGATGGCGCAAGCCAGGGCATCGGCGGCATGGTCTGGGTGCGGGTCGTGATCGAGCTGTGTGAGCGTACGAACCATATACGCGACCTGCCGTTTGTCCGCGGCGCCGGTGCCCACAACAGCCTGCTTAATCTGCATGGGCGTATACTCGCCAATCTCGAGCGCGCACTCCGAAAGCGCCACGAGCGCGGCACCGCGGGCATGCGCCGTGGGGATGGCCGAGCGAACGTTAGCGCCAAAGTAGATGCTCTCGATAGCCGCGGTATCGGGACGGTAGCGTTCGACGACGCCCTTGAGGTCGCGGGCGATATGCGACAGGCGCACTGCGAGCGGGCTGCCCGCGCTGGTCTCGATACAACCGTAGGCACGGCAGCGAACCTCGCCACGCCGCTCCTCGATAATCCCCCAACCCGTATGGGCCAAACCAGGGTCGATACCCAAGATAACCAAGCCGACCTCCCCTCGCCACAAGCGCAGCGCAAGACAAGGCCCCGCGCATCATTCACGAACGTCTGTTCTAGAATAACACAACGGGGTCAAGATGCTTAGATGAAGTATCGGGGCTGAGAGCGAATCCCATCCCCAGTTTAGTTCTGCGAGAAAAAGGGGAACTGCCTCGGATCCACCGGCGGATGCGGCATCGGGCCACCCTGGGGACTACCTTGCGAGCCGCCCTGACCGCCCATCATCTTATCGATGGCGTCCTGAACCTCGCCCTCGAACTTTTTCATTCCCTCGTGCAAACGACGCTGACCGTCCTCAGAGCGCAGCTCCTCCATCTGCTCGGGCGAAATACCCAGTAGCTCGCCCAGCACGCCCATCATCTCGTTTCGCACGCGCTCGCTCGTATCCTCGTCGGCAAAACGGCGCACCTCGGCGCGCGCCAGCGAATCGACCGTCATACGCTCCTTGCCGTTAAGCCCCAGGTCGGACCACGCGAGCATGTACGGCCAGGAGCGCTCGGCAAACGAACGGGCCGAGACGATCGGCGCCGTCGGCAACATGCGGCGGGCAGCTTCACCCTGTCGAGCGAGCATCAGGAGCAGCGAGCAGGCCTCAGGCTTGCCAGCGACCATCGGGATATCGTCGAAAGATCGATTGCGGTCCACGTGCGCCTCGAGCGCGCCATCGACCTCACCCGGCTCAAGCCCGCCGAGCAGCTGTGCCGCGCGGTCGAGCATATCGACCGGACCGTCGAGCGTCGAGAGCGCCTGCGCCAGCACACGCTCCATGCAATCCTCCACCGCGTTGAGCGTCACGAGCTCTTGGGGCACCACAGAAGACGTGCGGTTGCGCACACGCGCCACAAACTCAAGCGTCGACAGGTACACATCGCCAAAAGGCGCGTAATCGCCCTGATAGCCGCCGCAAAGCGCCGGCGCCGCCAGCGCGTACTCGGTTTTGGACAGCGGGCTCAGCGCCATCGCACCCAGCTCGAGCGCCGTGTCCTCCAGCATGAGGCCCAACGTGCGCGAGCGCAGACGCTCGGCATCGCCCGCCGACACGTCGCGATCGAGCACACGCGCCGCATCCGGTGCATCGCGCTCGACGGTGCGAATGTGCAAACGCTCGGCGATGGCGCGGACGGCGGCACAGCGGGCAGCCTCGGCCTCTTCCTGCGCCGGCGTAAAGATACGGTTGCGCCCCAGCACCAGGCCAATCACATTACGCGGGCCCAGAGCGTCGACGGCCAGCGCCGCCAGCAAAGACGACGGCAAGTCACCCTCGAGTGCCATCACAGCACGCGACGCACCGTGGGCTCGGGCGTTGTCGCGCACGGCGAGCACCAGCGCCTGCCACAGCCACTCCTCGGAACGGAACTCGGGCAGTTCGTGATCTTCCAGGGCATCGAGCATCACGCCACGCTGAATCTCCTGAACCAGCAGGCTCTCCTCAAAACACGGCGCCTGGGCCACCACGCGACCGCAGTCGTCGAGCACAAACGAACCGCCGGTATACACCGACTCGTCATAGGCACCGACCGGCGCCATGCAGGCAAACCACACGCTGCGCTTGGATGCGATCTTGCGGTAGGCGCCGCTGCGAACGGCGGCAATGGCGGCAGTCTCGCGGTCGGTCATGTCAAACGCGTTGAATTGGAAATACGCGATGAGGTCGACGCCGGTCGGCAACATCTCGAGCTCGCGGTCCAAGTCAAAAATCACGGCGATGCGCACGCCGTCCACGTCGAACACCGGCGGCGCCCAACGCGTGTCGTTGTTCTCGCCACGCTGCAAAGCAATGCTCGAACGCGCCGGCACCACATGACCGTCCTTGAGCATCATGTAGTCGAGCAGCGGCTGGCCCTCAAACGAAACCGCCGCGGGCACGATGCAGATCATGTCAAGCTCCTGGATACGCTCGGCGACACCAGTCAAGCCGGCAAGCATGTCGTGCTCAAAGTCGGCAGCGCCCACCAGGCCACCGGGCATGGCGCCCATAAAGAGCGGAGCCGGAACGCACAGCACGCGCGCTCCGCGCTCGTGGGCCAGACGAGCCTGGTCCTCGATGCGGCCGCAAATGCCCTCAATATCACCCAGGCGCATATCGATCTGTGCAAGCGCGAGCTTCATGGCTCAGCCCTTTCCGTCGTAAACCATCGAAATCGTAGTAAAAGCGCCGGCCGCATAATGCAGTCGGCGCTTGCATGTGCATATGCTAGCTATGATACCCCGAGCGGGGGCGCGCTCCTAGAATGTCGCGGACCACAGCCCGTGCAGGTTGCAGTAGGCGTAGACGGTACCGGTCTTGGAGCCGCCCGCGAAAAACGTCGCGGGTTTCATGCCGGGCTCAAGGTAATGGACCTCTAAGCGGCCCTCGGCCTCAAGGGCGATCCACTCAATGTAGTGCTCGGGCAGGCTGGGGTGCTCGACCGAGCCAACGCGGGCGCGAATCACATGACCGTCGCGCTCGGTCTCGACAACAGGCACGTGCTTCTCGTGCGCCGCGTCCTCAGTGTTTGCGGTCAGTTCCGTGCAACCGGCAGGGGTTGCAACGTCGTTGCCAAGAGCGGCGATGAGCTTACCGTCGGGGTCCTTAAAGAATTTCGCCATGATGTTCTCCTTTGCTGATGTGCCGATGTTCTTGATGGTTCTTATGCCCAAAGGCAGACGAACCATCCACGGCATTGCAAATGAACACATAACGGATCAGGCAAGCGGTCAGGCTAAAATGCGTCGACCGTCCTGCCCACTCCAGCAGTCCCACCCCGCGCGCGGCTAGCGCCCGTCGCCGCCGAGCAGCGCCAGAACATCCTCACGGGTAAACAGCGCCGAGGAGATGCCGTCGCCGCCGAGCACGCTGTTGACCAGGTCGCGTTTGGACTCCTGCATCTGCATGATGCGCTCCTCAATCGTGTCCTTAGCGATGAGCTTGTACACGGTCACGGTATGTTGCTGGCCAATACGGTGCGCTCGGTCGGTCGCCTGGTCCTGCGCGGCCACGTTCCACCACGGGTCGTAGTGGATGACCACGTCGGCCGCCGTCAGGTTGAGGCCCACGCCGCCCGCCTTGAGCGAGATCAGAAACACCGGCACCGCGCCCGCCTGGAACTGCACGACCATCTTGGCGCGGCTCTCCTTAGACGAAGCGCCCGTGAGCTTAAGGAAGGCGATATCCTCCTTGGCCAAACGCTTGCCGATGATATCGAGCATACCCGTAAACTGGCTGAACAACAGGATGCGATGCCCGCCGTCGAGCGCACCGTGCACGAGTTCCATACAAGCGTCGAGCTTGGCGCTCCCCGCCTTGTAGTCCTCGTAGTGTAGATGCGGGTCGCAGCAGATCTGGCGCAGCTTGGTGAGCTCGGCGAGCACCTTGAGCTTGTCTTTCTTAAACTCGGATGCCTCGCGGTGCTGCACCTGCTGGGCGATGCGGTCTTGGTTGGCCAGGTAGAGCTTGCGCTGCTCGCCGGTGAGCTGCGCCATGACGGTGTCCTCGATCTTCTCGGGCAGGTCGGCCACCACGTCTTCCTTAACACGGCGCAGCACAAACGGCGACACGAGCGCCCGCAGGCGAGCGGCGCTATCGCCCTCGGCATGCTCGACGGGGCTTTCGAAGCGCTTTGCAAACGATTCACGCGTGCCCAGCAGGCCCGGCATCAAAAAGTCGAAGATGCTCCAGAGCTCGGATAGGCGGTTTTCGATGGGCGTGCCCGTCAGGGCAAAGCGCACGCCGGCCGGCAGGCGCTTGGTGGCACGTGCCACCTGGGTGAGCGGGTTTTTAATGTACTGGGCCTCGTCGAGCACCACGCGGGCAAAATCCTGCCCGGCGTACTCATCGATATCGCGGCGCATAAGGTCATACGACGTCACGACCACGTTATGCTCAGCCACGCCGGCAATCTGCACGCGACGCTGCGCCTTGGCGCCCACGATTGCGCAAACATCGAGCGAGGGCGCAAAGCGCTCCAGCTCGGCAGTCCAGTTGTACACGAGTGAGGCCGGGCATACCACGAGCGTGGGCTTGGTGTCCCCCGCCTCCACGCGCGCCAGGATATGCGCGATCATCTGGAGCGTTTTGCCCAGGCCCATGTCGTCGGCCAAGATGCCGCCAAGGCCCAGGTGTTCGAGCGAGCCGAGCCACTGGTATCCGTCGACCTGGTAGCCGCGCAGTGTGGCCTTGAGCGAGACCGGCACCGTAAAGTCCATCTTGCCGAGCGTGTCCAGGCGCTCGACGGTACGGCGGAACGCAGCGTCGCGATCGGCCTCGAGCGCGGGCGTGCGCGCAAGCATGCTGTCGACGAACAGGGTACTCGACGCGGGAAGCGACACACCGTCGAGCAGGTCGACAGCATCGACCCCCAGATCCTCGGCAAGGCCAAACGCGGCGCGCGCCCCCTCGTCCAGGCGAATGATATCGCCCGACGTGAGACGCGCAAACGTCTGGTGACGCTTATAGGAGTCGAGGTAGACGGCAAGGTCCGCAGCCGAAAGCCCGCTCGCGCCCAGCTCGACATCGAGCAGGTTACTCTTGACGGTCGCACGAACCGAGAGCTTGGGCGCAGGGCGGACCGAAATCTGGCGCAGACGGTCGCTGAGCATGACCTCACCCAGCTCGGACAGGGCAGACAGACCCTCGGTCAGCAGGCAGAACAAGCGGGCGTCATCGCGCTCCTCGAACGCCAGACCGCCCTCGTAGAAATCGAAGTACAGGGCCGCCGTGTCCATAACGCGAAACTCCGCCACCTCGTCGCGGGGTGGCACGCCAGGGCGTTGCTCTTCGAAGAGACTGCCCGGAGCGCCCAGGCTAAAGAGATCCGCCGACCAATCGCCGTAGGTAACCGTAATTTTGCAGGTCACGAGCCCATCATCGACGCCGATCGCCATAGCAAAGCTCGGCTCGGGTGCCACGGTATCGAGCGCGGCGGGCGCGGTGAGGTCGGTGTAGTCGCGCAAAATGGGCAGCGCCATACGACAGAACTCCCCCACCTGGTCGGCAGCGATATGGACCGGCGTGCGACAGGGCAGCAAACGCGATAGAAACGGCGCCGCATGCTGGGCAAACGCCACATCGGCGCGGCGCGCACGGCGGGTGTCGACCAGATAGGCAACGTCGCCCGAAGCAAAGCAGTATGCATCGGCCGGCAGGCGCAGATCGTAGCTGCCACCAGCCGCCGGCGCGATCTTGGCGGCAAGGAGCGGCGGTTGTTTTGCCGAGGCCTCGTCCTCCCCCACCGGCGACAACTCAACCGCAACCTCGTAGGAACGATGCGTCGTCGTTCCCCGCGACCAGGCGGGCTCAAAGGAAATGGTCCGGCCACGCAGCAAGTCCAGCATGTATACGATGTCATGCTCGGACAGCGGCAGCTGGCGCTCGGCGACAAAGCCGCTGCGTGCAAAATCGTACGACGCCGAACGCGAACTCGTGATGTCGCTCAGATACACAACCGTTGCCACAACAAGGTCGAGCAGACGCACCGAAACCTCGTCGAAGGCCTCGGGCGCATGGAGGAACGTGAGCTTCTTGCCGTACGAGAACGTGCCGCCGCGCACATAGGCGGCGGCCATGCCGTCGATGTCCCTGACCACGTAGGACACCGAGCCGCAGCGGATACGAAGCCCGAGCGCCCAGCTAAAGCGGTCGGCGAACAGTGGATTGTAGTACGGCACCAACGAGGGCTCCAACACCGCCTTGGGGGCATCGGGGTCGACAGTGCCGGCGAGCTTGCGGCGCATGCCCGCCAACTCATCCATGCGCGCGTCCGAAAGATCGGAGAGCGCCTTCATGAGGCTCGGGCTCGTGGGAACTGGCGCCGGGAAGGGAAAGTTAGGGTTGACCGCCGGTGCGGCGGACGCGGGACGCGCGGCTTGCTTGGGCGCCGCCGTAAACGTGCGGACCGGCGTGCGTAAACCTTCGACGGGCTCGGTGCCGCTTGCGTCCAGATACGCCAGCGCCGTGGCGATGGCGTGCTTGCACATGCCGGGGTAGCGATAGGCAGCAGGGCAATCGCAGTCGTAGTCGATCACCTCGCGCTCGTCCATGTCGAGCGCCACGTGCGTCTTGTACAGGTCGCCACGCGAGCCGCGCACTGCACCCTCAAGCGTCACGTTTTTGGAGAAGCGCGAGCCGTTGTCCTCGATCGACAGCACGGCACCGTTGAGCATGAGCGAACGCCCTTTCATAAAGGTGCCGCTCAGCGCCGCCTCTTTCCGGAGCGCCTGCACAAACGTCCCCTGCGCCATCACTTCCTCCAATCCACCCACCGGATGATTTTTCTGGGACGGGGATTAAAAAATCATTTTAGATCACCGTCACTCTGCCTTGGTTGCCCACGATGGCCTTTGCCTCGGCTAGCAGCGGAATCGAGCGTGCGTTGACCTTGGCCGGCACCTCGGCACGCAGTACGCGCCCGTCCACCTGCTCGATAAAGATCTCCACGCGGTCGCCGCCCGGGTTGGCGGTAAGCACCGTGGCAAGACGCGCCATATTGCCCTGGCTAAAGCGGTTGTTGGGCACCATGACCTCAAACACCTTGGGCTTGTTGCTCTCCTCGTTAAGCTCCAGCGGCACGATCTCCTGCGCGATGATCTGGTCGCCGCGGTCCGAGCGCTCGAGCTTGCCCTTAATGCGCACAAACGCATCGGACAGCTGAGCACCGGTCTCGGGATCGACCTCGCCGTACAGGTATCCCTCGGCCTCTTTGTAGGTCTTGGGGAACACCACGACCGTGGCCTCGCCTTCCATGTCCTCGAGCTGCACGATGCCCATGGGGTCGCCGTTTTTGGTCACGCGCTTGGACACGCTCGAGACCATGCCGGCCCACCACAGCGCCTTGCCCTCGGGAATCTCCTGGTTGATGGTACCGCCCGTGGGGTTTTGCACCTCGTAGCCGGTATCGATCTGCGAGAACGAGAAGTCGCGTGCCTTGGCTAGCGCATACTCAAACGGGCGCAGCGGGTGGTCCGAGACATAGATGCCCAGAACCTCCTTCTCCTGGCTCAACTTAAGGTGGCGGTCCCACTCCTGGCCATCCGGATCGGGCACGCTCACCTCAAAGCCCGAGCCCTCAACGTCGCCAAACATATCGAAGAACGACGTCTGGCCGCTCGCACGATCCTTCTGGCGCTTCACGGCGGCATCGATGATGTTCTCGGGGTTGTTCTTGTCCACAAAGTGCATCATCTGGCGACGCGGATACCCCGTGGAGTCAAAGGCGCCTGCCTTGATGAGCGATTCGATCACGCGACGGTTAGCCTGGCTCGAGTCCACGCGCTCGACAAAGTCGTGCAGCGTCTTAAACGGGCCGCCCGCCTCGCGCTCGGCGATAATCGCCTGCGCCACGCCGGTGCCCACGCCGCGGATGCCAGCCAAACCAAAGCGCACGCCTTCCTTGGTAGCCGTGAACTCGGTACCGGACTCGTTGACATCTGGCGACAGCACGGGGATGCCGTCGTGACGGCACGCCGAGACGTAGTGAACGATCTTGTCGGTCTTGCCCGTATAGGACGTCAGAACGGCCGCCATGTACTCGTGCGGATAGTGCGCCTTGAGCCACGCCGTCTGCATAACCAGGATGGCGTAGCCGGCGGAGTGCGACTTGTTAAAGGCGTAAGATGCGAACTCGAGAACATCGTCCCAAATCTTCTGGGCGACCTCGCGCGTGTAGTTGTTCTTGATAGCGCCGTTCATCCAGTGGTCGTAGGTAGTCTCGTCCGAGCCATCCTCCCAGTGGAGCACCGTCGACGTGAGCAGCTTGATCTTTTTCTTAGCCACGGGCTTACGGATACGCGAGTCCGATTCGCCCTTGGAGAAGCCGCACATCTCAACGGAGATGAGCATAACCTGCTCCTGGTAGACCATGGTGCCGTAGGTTTCGCCCAGGATGTCGTCCAGGCGGTCGTCGTAGGAGACGGCCGGCTCCTTGCCGTTCATACGGTTGATGTAGGACGAAACCATGCCGGCGCCCAGCGGGCCCGGGCGGTATAGAGCGATCAATGCCACGACGTGCTTGTACTCGGTGGGCTTCATGTTCTTGATCGTGGCCGTCATGCCGGCGGACTCGACCTGGAAGACGCCGGCGGTGTGACCGGAGCCCATGAGCTTAAAGATCTCGGGGTCGTCAAAGGGAATCTCTTCCTCTTTGATGTCGATGCCGAAGTTCTTTTTGATGTTTGCCTTGGCCTTGGAGATAACCGTCAGCGTGCGCAGGCCCAAGAAGTCCATCTTGAGCAGGCCCATGTCGGCAACGGTATGACCCTCGTACTGGGTAATCTCGACGCCGCCCTTGGTATCGAGCTTGGTGGGCACATGCTCGTTGACGGGATCGCGGCAGATCAGGACGGCGCACGCGTGCACACCCTCGCCACGGGTGAGGCCCTCGATCGAGAGCGCCGTGTCGATGATACGGCGGGCGTCGTCGTCCTTTTTATAGGCCTCGGCAAAGTCGGGGTTAAACAGATCCTCTTTGCCGGGTTGCTTTTCGAGCACCTGCTTGAGCTTGACCTTGGGGTCGCTCGAGACCATCTTGGACAGGCGCTGGCCCATGTAGACCGGATAGTCCAGCACGCGCGCGGCGTCGTTGATGGCCTGCTTGGCCTTAATGGTCGAGTAGGTGATGACGTGGGTGACCTTCTCGGGACCGTAGAGCTGGCGAACGTGCTCCACGACCTCGAGGCGCCGCTCATCGTCGAAGTCCATATCGATATCGGGCATCTCGGTACGCTGCGGGGACAGGAACCTCTCGAACATCAGGCCGTTCTCGAGCGGGTCGAACGCGGTGATGTTCATGGCGTAGGCGACGATAGCGCCGGCGGCCGAGCCACGGCCGGGACCGACGCCGATGCCGTTGTCCTTGGCCCATTGCACGTACTCGGCGACGATCAAAAAGTAGGCGGCAAAGCCCTTGTCGCAGATGACCTTGTATTCGTACTCAAAGCGCTCTTTGATGTTGACGCCACAGATTTCGCGCGTGGCCCAGTCGTCACCGTAGTGTTGGCGCAGGCCCTTCTCGCACTCGCGGCGGAACTGGCTCTCGTGCGTCTCGCCGGGATCGAGCAACGGGAAGCGCGGCAGGATGATGGAGTCCCAGTCCAGCTCCACGTAGCACTTGTCGGCGATCTCGAGTGTGTTGTCGCAGGCCTCGGGGCAATACGGGAACATCGCCCGCATCTCTTCCTCGGTCTTCATATAAAACTCCGAGCCGGTCATGCGCATGCGGTTGGGGTCATCGACCTTGGCGTTCATGCCAATGCACATGATGACGTCCTGCACGGGCGCATCCTCGCGGCGCAGGTAGTGAAAGTCGTTGGTAGCGATGACCTTGACGCCCACCTGTTTGGCGATATCGATGAGCGTGCGGTCCATCTGCTCGTCGGTCAGGCCGTTATCGGTGGTAATGCCGTGTTCCTGAATCTCGATGTAAAAGTCGCCGGGGTCAAAGGTGTCACGGAAAGTCTCGGCCCACTTGATGGCGCCTTCCATGTCGCCGCGGTCGATGTATTTGGGGATGATGCCCGCGATGCAGGCGCTCGTGCAGATCATGCCCTTGGCGTGGCGGCGCAGGTTGTCGAGCGTCACGCGCGGCTTGTAGTAAAAGCCCTGCACGGCGGCCTCGGAAACCGTCTGCATCAGGTTGACGTAGCCCTCCTGGTCCTTGGCCAGAAGGATCATGTGGTAGAGCTCGGGCTTATGGTCGCGGGCGAGCGTCTCGTCCGGCGTAAAGTAGACCTCGCAGCCAAAGATGGGCTTGATGACCAGGGGCGGCTTGAGCTCGTCGATGTTGCCCTTCTCGTCCCACATGGCCATGTCCTTCACATACTGGGCATGCTCGCGCGGGTTTGCCTCGGGGTCGGGCTCCACCAGCTCGTCGCGGCGATCCTTTTCCAAGAAGGCCTTGTCGTGGCTCCATGTCTTGTACTCGGGCGTGTTGTGGTTGACGGCGTCGCAGGCCAGCGCCAGGTCGGGCACGCCGTACATGTAGCCGTGGTCGGTAATGGCCACGGCGGGCATGCCAAGCTCAACGGCACGATTGACCATATCCTGGATACGGGTTGCGCCGTCGAGCATGGAGAAGACAGTGTGGTTGTGCAGATGGACGAATGCCATATGATGAGCTCCGATGCGGGTTCGTGTTCTGACTGAACGATTTTACCGCACGGCGCGGACGGCACCCGAACCTAGCCAAACCCACACGGCTCCTCTTGAGTTGTGGTGAAATGCGGACTGTTTGGCGGCTTTTTTGGCCAAAACAGTCCGTATTCCACCGCAAGTTATCTGAGGATTAGAAGTTATAGGTGACCACTTGAGGTTCGGCGGGTTCGACGAAGATGGTTGGATTCGCCTGCTCCACGCGAACGAACTTGACGGTCACGGCCTCAAAGCCCGCCTTATGCAGAACATCAGCGTAGACGCGCGCCTGCAGGGCGTGCTTCTCCTGCAGCTGCTCCGGCGTCTCGTCCGGCGTGCCGCCCGTCTTGTAGTCGATGACCAGTGCGCGCGACGGATCGGCCGGGTCGGTGGCCAGTGCATCGATGGCGCCCTCGGCATATGCACCGTAGCGGGCAATGTCCTCGTCCTCGCAACCCAGCGAGAAGAACGGTACCTCGGCACGAACGCACGGCCAGGCAAGCAGCTCGGCACGGACCGCCGACTTGAGCCAGCGATTCAGGGCGGCATCGAAGCGCCCGCGCTGCTCCGGCGTCAGGCGCCACAGACGCGCCAGCGCATCGGCGCGCGCAGCGGGCAGCGCATCGGCACCCATCTCGATGAGCCACTGGCAGGCAGCGTGGAAGGCCGAGCCCAGCGCCATGGGGTTGCCAACGGGCTCGACGGCGGCCACGTCTGCATCCGTCATCTCGGAACCATCCGACTCCGCATCATCGCCGGACTCGTCCATGGGAACACGAGCCTCGGCGGCACGGTCTTCCGCCTCGGCATGGAGCGCCGCGGCGATTGACGAGTAGCTATACGAATCACGCATCTGATACGGACAGACACCCATGCGCACGCCCGCTGCCTGGGGATACACGAGCTCAAACGCATCGGGCTCGGGGTCGGCAGGACCGGGGACGATTGTACTGGCCGAATCGTCGGCAGTATCTGTATCGACATCGCCACGAACAAGCCTGCCCTCGACATCCAGCGAAGCGTTGGCCTCAAACGCCTGCTCGCCAAACGTAAAGTCCGTCAGCGAAATGAGCTCGTAGTCGCCCGGTTGGGAGTTGTCGAACACCAGGCGGTCGCTATCGAGCTGCGGCATGTCCAGACTGTCGGTCGGCAGGATGCGGCGCAGGACGTCGTAGGTCAGGTCCGTCTCGACATCGAAGGTCGGCGCCGTCACCTTGCCACGGCTCACGCCGGCGTCCATCGCCAAGATCACCAGCTCGCCCGCACGCGTCATGGCAACGTAGAGCAAGCGGGCCCGTTCCTCGAGCGAAAGCTGCAGGTCGTCGTTGCGCAGGCGGGCAAATGCCTCGGCGGGAGAGCCCGTCGCGCATACGTCCTCCATAAGCTCTGGCGGCAGCCACAGCGACGTGCCCTTGCCCTTAAACGCGTGTTCAAACTGCTTTTTGACGTCATCGCCCTTCACGAAGGTTCCGTCGGCAAGCTTAACGCCATCGAAGCGCGCCGGCAGCGCCACGACTTGCGCTCCGCCCTCGACGCGACCCATCTGTGCCGCACCGGACGATTTGCGCACGCCAAAACACTCGGCAACCGCCACGACCGGATATTCCAAGCCCTTGGACGCATGCACGGTCATGATGCGTACCGCGCCGTCACCCTCCTCGTTGAGGGCGCCCGGGGCCTCCTTGCCCGCCAAGAAGCGGTCGAAGGCGAGCGCGATGGAGCGCGGAGAATTGCCATGCTCGGCCTCTGCCTCGGCCACGGCATCGAGCGCCTTGAGCACGTTGGCGGCAATGGCCTTGCCCTCGGGGCCGCGCTGCGCCAGACGCACGAACCAGCCGGAGGCATTGACCACGTCGCGCGCGATGGCAGCGAACGAATCACGCCCCACGCGACGAAGCGCGTAGCGCAGCACCTCACGGGCGCGCGTTACGAGCGGCAAGCCCTGCAAGCCCGGCACATCGGAATCGCTCATGATACCCGCATCGATGTTGCGGCGCGACGTCTCGTCCGTCTGCTCGTCGAGCTTGGTCGCCAGCGCCAGGAACTCCTGGGCGCCGAGTGCAAACATCGGCGAGGCCAACAGCGGCATAAGACCCTGCGCCGTATCGGCCGGATTGGCGAGCGCGCAGACCAGGGCGCGCACCGTCTGCACCTCGGCAGCTTGGGCAAAGACTGAGCCGCCCGCGATGACGCAGTCGAGCCCCTGGTCGCGGAAGGCCTGTGCGTAGACGTCGGCATTGGTCATGCGACCCAGCAGCAACACCATATCGCCCTGGGGCTGCCCCGCTTTGACGAGCGCTTGGAACCGCTCGGCAATCGCACGAGCTTTCGCCTGCGTTCGCTCCTGCGTGCTGCCACCGGCAACGAACAGCGCCTGGCGGCGCGAAGCCTTTGCCTTGAGCTTGTCCTTGCGTTTGTCGCTCGGTTCAAGATCCAAGAACCCCTGCATCAAACCACCGGTGTCGCCGTCAAAGACGCGCGCCACGTAGCGCAGCACCTCGTCGTGGCTGCGGAAGTTGCGCACGAGTTTGACGAGTTCGCCGGCAGGGGCGTCGACCACGGCAGTCGCCTCGGGCGCGGCAGACGAGCCCACCTTGCGCTCCTGACGACGGAACACCTCGACCTCGGCGCCACGGAAGCGATAGATGGACTGCTGCGCATCGCCCACGGTGCACAGCGCGCGCTCCCCCGCACCCGTCAGGTAACGGATCAGATCGACCTGCATCTGGTCGGTATCCTGAAACTCATCGATCATGACCATCTTAAAGCGGCCCTCGTACGCAGCACGGATGGCAGGGTAATCGCGCAGGGCCTCGTAAGCCATACGCAGCAGGTCGTTATTATCGAGGGCGGACTGGGCAGCCTTCAGCGCGCGATACTCGGCCTCCACGGAACGGGCCAGGCCCACCAACGCATCGAGCGCCGGGCCACCACAGGCAAGCACGATATTGATAAACGCATCGGCGGCCTCGGCCTTGAGCAGCTCGACCTGCTCCTTGGGGAACGCCTTGCTCGCGCGCGGCATGGTGCACGACATCATGAGTCGCGCCGCATCGACCATGGTCTTGTCGCTCGCCTCGAACGCGTCGATGGCATCGAGCGCCGCCTGCGCCTTCTCGGTCGAGGACTTGCTTGCGCCCAGCGCCGCGCGATAGGCATCGGCGAGCGCCGAGGTATCGGCCTGGCCGCGCGCCACGCGCACGTCGTCCATACCGCCCGGCAACTGGCTCGACAGCTCCAGCAGGTCGCGCACCAGGCCCTTGATGGTCGTGCCGGTGCCAAAGGAACCGCCCTCGCCCGCCATGGGATACCAGGCATAGAGGGCCTTGAGCGATGCCGCGAGCTCGGGGGCGGCATCGGGTGCCGTCGCGCGGGCCAGCACGTGCTCAACAGCCTGGTCCATAAGCTCGTCGGTATCGGTGAGCACCGTGAACTCGGGGTCGATGCCCAGCTCCAGCGCATGCGCGCGCAGGATACGCGAGCACATGCCGTGAATGGTCGAGATCCACGCGTCGTCGACGGTCAGTGCTTCCTCGTCCATGCCCTCGTCGATAAGCGCACGGCGCACGCGGTCGCGAATCTCGGCCGCGGCATCTTTGGTAAAGGTAATGGCGAGCACCTGGTCCAGATGCTCAACGAACGGACCGGATTCGGGCGAGAGCGCATAGACGATGCGGCGCGTGAGGGTAAAGGTCTTACCCGAACCGGCGCCCGCCGAGACAAACAGCGGGCGGTCGAGCGTTTTGACAATCTGCAGCTGTTGCGGCATCAAAGTCGAAAGATCCATGGTCTACACGTCCCTCCTTACAAACGTTCCTTCGTGGTTATACGAGCAGCGCGCATGCGCGGCCTGAGCCGACGCCGGGTCGACGGCGGCAACGTTGCCCGCCTCGAGCTCGCGCAGGCGCTCGGCGATGCCGGCCTCCACGCGATCGAGCAGGGCATCGAAGTCCATGCTGCCGCCCTCGCCCGGGAAGCCCTTCTTGAGGCCCGGGATGCGACCGTCACCGCGCTCTTCCTCGAGCAACTCGGCGCTCGCCGCACCGCGCAGCGCGGGCTTGCCGCCCTTGGTCGAAAAATAGAGCGCTGCACGGGTATCCAAGCCCAGTGCCCGACGCATGGCCTGCGCGTAGATGAGCGTTTGGGTATGGGGCGGCAGCCAGCGCGGGTCGTCGATGGGAGCCTCGCCCGTCTCCTCGTCACGCACCGTGGGGTCGGCAAGCTTAAACTCCTCAACGCCCGAACGATGCTTGTAGTCGATTACCACGGCGCGGTTCTCGGCGTCCACATCCACGCGGTCGATGCGCCCGCCGAGCGGCCAACCGGCATACTCGACCTTAAGCTCATTAAAGGCGAACTCAAGGTAGCGTGGCGCAAAGGGGGCAAGTGCCTCGGACTCGTAGGCGAGCACGCCTTCCAGCTGCGGCAGAATCTCGGCCACCTGACGTTCCTCTACCGGAGAGAGCGGCACGAGCGGACCCTCGGCACCGCGCTTGCCGGCGTGCTCGGCCAAGGTCTCGTCAAAGACCTCGCGCAGCAGCTCCTGTGCGCGCGGCAGGTTCTCGGGCGTCACGCGCTCCATGCCCTCTTGGGGCAGACGGGCATGCAGATGCTCCAGCACGTCGTGGACAAAGTTGCCCTTCTCCATGTTGCCAAAGCCCGCGTCGATAGACTGGGGCTTGACGCGATACGAAACGAACCAGCACAGTGGGCAGGTAGAATAGGCCTCGATCTGCGAGGCGGACGTCAGACGCGGCACGAGCGGCGCGTCCTCGCCCTCGCCATCGCGACGGCGCAGGACCAGATACGGAATGGCTTCATCGCTCAGATGCTGAGGAGCTTCGCAGGTCACGCGCTCGCGCCTAAAACCTTCGCCTGCAGCGGGATCAAAGTCGGCGATGATATCGCCCTCGCCCACGCGCGTGGGCTTGGCAGCGCCAGCGGCCTCGGCATGTGCCCGCAGCTCGGTCCATACGGCTGCCGGGTAGCACTCGCGCGCCTGGCGATCGTGCGTCACGCGGGCGAGCGCGACCGGACCGCTCGCCGCCTGCATCGCACGGCCAAAGCGCACGCGCAACAGGGCGGCGGGCTCCAAAGACACGCCGTCGCGGCGCAGCTCGGCCGTCAATGTGGCAAGCGGGCCCTCTTCGTGCGAAAGCGGATAGCTGTCCAGGTCGACATCGGCAAACAGCACGGCATCGTAGCCGCCAGGACGCAAAACCGACGCATCGGCAAGCGACACGAAGCGCACTTGTGCCCGTGGCGTGCGATCGACCTCGTAGGTCGCGTAATCGTAAGCGGTACTGCGCTTGTCCACCTTGGTTCGAACGCCGTCGAGAACCGGCACGGTCGCGGCCTGCGACACGTCGAGCGCGCGAGCATCATTCATAAGGATGTCGATGGCATGGCGCAGCAAAGCCGTCTCCGCCTGGCGACGGGCCTGGCCGTCAAGACCGCCTAGAGCGCGATCGGGCAGCGCCTCTGCAACGGCGAGCATGGCCTTGAGCGCCGTCACGGGTTTGTCGCGCCACAGCGCCTGAAACACGTCCGAGACCACGCATGGCACGTTCTTAAACCAGTTTTCTTCGCTGGCGGCCTTGCGGGCGCCCCTCACCTGGCCCTGCACGCTCTGCAGCAGGCTCTTGACGCCCGCAGTGGTCTTGCTGCGCGACAGGCGCATGTTCTTGTCGAAGCCGCGGGCGCTCGCGGCGTCAGTACCCGAAAGCGGGCTATAAATCCAGTCGGTAAGCTCTGGAGCGGGCCACCACTCGGTCTTGGAAGCGGTGCCCTCGTCGGCGGCTTTCATACGCTCGATCAGGTTGGCGAGCGCCGTAAACTGCCTGCCCGCGATGGACTGGGAAAACGCCGTGAACTCGGTCGTCTCGGACGCAATGTGACGCGCCGCCAGACGAGAGGCGAGCTCACCGAACAGCTGGGATGCCCGAGCAGAAACAACGAGCACGCGCACAGGGTCGGCGGGCGTTGCAGTAGCTTTATCGGCCTTGGACTCCTTGTGCGCTTTCACCAACTTATCGATGGCGTCCGCATAGACATGAGCACGGGCATGGGGGCCGGCGACCTCAATAAAGGCAGGCTGAGCGGCGGCCCCGCAAGCGACATCAGACGCGACGGCGTCCTCCCCCAGCGGCGCAATCTCAAACAGCACACCGCGGGCATCAAATGCCGTGGCAAGCTCCTCGCGCATCGCCGCCTGCTCGCGGTCAAGTAGCACGACGACCTCTCCCCCATTGTTCGCCACGGCAGACAGCAGCTCGAGCAGACCGTGCGTAAACGACGTGATACCGCGCACGCATACGGCGCGGGCGCACGCCGGCAGGCTATCGGCCAGGGCACCGGCCATAATGTCGGCTGCCTCGCAGGGCTCGACCATATCTCGACGGTCCAAACCGCCCGCGTAGGCACGCAAAAGCTCGAATACGCGAGCCTCGGCGTCGCTCTTGGGATCGGGACGGCAAACGTCGCCGCAGCAGCGCTCGGCACCCGTCCCCGCTACGCCCGGCAGCACATCGCGGGCCATGCGCGCGAGCATGCGCACCGTGCCCTGGCTGCGCGAAAGCGGCTGCAGGTCGGCATCATCGAGGCGCGTGACCATGTCCGAAAACAGCATCTGGCGCTGCAGGTTGTCGACGAAACCGCGCCCGTCGCCCAAAAGCTCCCAAAGCGAGCGAAGCCACGATGTGGGCGTCTTGTAGTCGATACCCAGCGAAACGCCGGCTTCCGCCGCATCATGACGGCACAGGTCGAGCTCGGCAAACGTTGGTGCCAGCAACACGGCACGCCCGTGACGGGCAATAAGGTCGGCAAGCAGCGCCGACTCGGCATCGCTCAAATCCGTGCCGGCATTGGTGGTATAGATTCGAACAGGCATGGTCCTCCGCTCAAACTGTTCGCAATAATCAATGCATCCATCCTACCCGCCCACGCGGACAGATTTGCCCCACGCCAACAGATTTGATCCCTTGGGGACGGAGGAAAATGGATCACAGTGGGGGTCAGTCTAACCCGGTGATCCGTTTTCCTCCGTCCCCAAGGGATCAAAAAACCGCCCCCGGAGGGACGGTTCTTCGTAATTCAATGTTGTCGCTGGCCTACTCGCCATCCTCCAACTTAATGAGGATCTTGCGGTAGCCACCGTACTCGCCGTTCAGCGCCTTTGAAACGCGGCTCACCGTGGTGGACGAAGCGCCGGTACGGGCCTGAACCTCAACATAAGGCTCGCCCTCGTCCAAATAGCGCGCAACCTGCAAACGCTGAGAAAGGTCGCAAATCTCGCGCGGCGTGCAGATATCGGTCAAAAACGCTTGGATATCCTTCTCGTCGTCCAAAAGGCTAAATGCGTGGACCAGCTGCTTGACATCAGGCTTGTCAAACATGTTCTCGATATTCATCGATCACCGCCAAACCCGCCAAAAGGCATCGAAGTTGATACTGACATCGGGCATCGTTCACCCGTTCTATGCAATAGGGCAACGCCTGTGGCTTTTGCCCGTAGCAGTGTAGCACACCACCAAACTAAAGCGACAAGACTCTCTTCCAGCGGCGCGTTTTTCAGGACGAACGCCGTTTAGAAACCATATGCGCACGTAAGCTCCACGAATATTTGAGACAATGGGCGCCCAAACACCGCGGCGCGCCCGCGCAACCATCCAGGTCGCCGCCGTAAGCCGCTTCACGCGACGCCAGCAATCCCGGCGCAAGAAAGGATTCACGCCATGCGCTTTATGCTTAACTGGCTCTTCACCTCGATCGCCATCGCGATCGCCACGTTCCTCGTCCCCGGTATCCAACCCTTCGGCTTTGCCGAGACCTGGGTCTGCTTTGCCTTTGTGGGACTGTTCCTGAACATTGTCGATTCGTTCGTCAAACCGTTCCTGACCGTCATCTCACTGCCGCTCACTATTATTACGCTTGGTGTTTTTCAGCTCGTAGTCAACAGCTTTATGCTCGAGCTGGCCAGCTACCTGTCGGTCAATCTGCTGGGCGCGGGCATCTCCATCGCCAGCTTTGGATCGGCCTTTATGGGCAGTATCCTGGTATCCATCACGCGCAGCATCCTCGACAGCATCGCCGAGGACTAAAACGGCCATTCCGGCCGTGCCCGTCTCAACAGCCCAAAACGAAGGCCGCCCATCGCAAAAATGGGCGGCCTTCTTATTTGTCAAGTCTCAAAGGGCGAGAGAATCTACCATTTCTACCCCGTCCCCAAATGGCAGGTGTGGGTTAGATGACGTAGTCGTAGCCATGGTTGGGAGCGACAAGTTGATCGAGTGTCACACCGTCGAGGTAGTCGTTGATGAGCTTGTCCAGGTTCTTCCACACGTCGAGCGTGGGGCACTCATCCGAGCGTGAGCAGCCCTTGCAGTCGCCATCCAGGCATGCAACCGGTGCCAGACTGCCCTCGGTCAGGCGCAGGATCTCGCCCACCGTGTACTGCTCGGGCGGGCGCGTGAGCACGTAGCCGCCGCCCTTGCCGCGCATGCCCGAAAGCATGTTGGCGCGCACGAGCGTAGCCAAGATGTTCTCGAGATATTTCTCGGAAATCCCCTGTCGCGCCGCGATCTCTTTGAGCGGGATGCGACCGGCCGCCTGGTGCTCGGCCAGATCGACCATAACGCGCAGGGCATATCTGCCCTTTGTAGAAACCAACATGTATAGTGCTGCCTTTCGGTCATTTAGTCCGTAGAAATTCTAGCCGAAAAATTGGTTTTGAAAATACCCGTTCCGGTCAAGATGGTTAATCAGCTCGTAATAATCTTCTATTTCCTATTGCATTACTAGGCTTTAGTGTCTAGTATGCTTCCCAACAGCTAAACGAACAACCTATAAGGTTTATGGGTTTAGCTGCTACACGCACCGTGAAACCACACGGCAACCAGCAACTTGAACACTTTGGAGGTTCACCATGAGCAAGGTTTACACGTCCATCGATCAGCTTATCGGCCACACCCCGCTCCTGGAGCTCACTCATTTTGAGGCCGACGAGGACCTCAAGGCTCGTGTGCTCGTCAAACTCGAATACTTCAACCCCGCCGGGTCAGTTAAAGACCGCGTCGCCAAGAACATGATTGACGAGGCCGAGAAGGCAGGCAAGCTCGTGCGCGGCGGCGACTACACCATCATCGAGCCCACGAGCGGCAACACCGGCGTCGGCATCGCCTCGGTGGCGGCCGCCCGCGGCTACAAGGTGATCATCACCATGCCCGAGACTATGTCCGTCGAGCGCCGCAAGCTTATGCAGGCATACGGCGCACAGCTCGTGCTCACCGACGGCTCCAAGGGCATGAAGGGCGCCATCGCCAAGGCTGAGGAGCTGCAGAAGGAGACCCCCAACAGCATTATCGCCGGCCAGTTTGTGAACCCCGCCAACCCCGCCATCCACAAAGCCACGACCGGCCCCGAGATCTGGGATGACACCGACGGCAAGGTCGACATCTTCGTCGCCGGCGTCGGCACCGGCGGTACCGTGACCGGCGTGGGCGAGTTCCTCAAGGAGCAGAACCCCGAGATTCAGGTCGTCGCCGTCGAGCCCGCCACCTCCCCGGTGCTCTCCAAGGGCCAGGCCGGCCCGCACAAGATCCAGGGCATCGGCGCCGGCTTTGTGCCCGACGTCCTCGACACCCGAGTCTACGACGAGATCATCCCCGTCGAGAACGAGGACGCCTTTGCCACCGGCCGCGCCGTGGGCCACAAGGAGGGCGTGCTCGTGGGCATTTCGTCCGGCGCCGCCGTGTGGGCCGCGCTACAGCTGGCCAAGCGCCCCGAGAACGAGGGCAAGACCATCGTGGCGCTGCTCGCCGATACCGGTGAGCGCTACCTGTCCACGGCACTCTTCCAGGGCTAGGGCCCGTCGCCCATAGGTTGAGCCCAGGGCGAACCGGTCTCCCCTCTCCCGGTAGCCTGAGCCCATCCCATCAGGGTGTCCCACGAGACGTCCGAACTTGCTACAATGTCTGCGGCGCGGAACCAGCCTCCCGCGCCGCTTTTCTTTTTTGGCCACATGCCACCAAGGAGAACCTCCCCATGCACAACAAGCGCGTGCTCGTCGCCATGAGCGGCGGCGTCGATTCCAGCGTGACTGCGTACCTGCTCAAAAGCCAGGGCTACGAATGCGTCGGCGCCACCATGCGCCTCACCTGTCCCGCGCCCGATCCCGTCACGGGCATGAGTAAGGTCGATCGCGACATCGCCGATGCAAAGGCCGTCGCCGAGCGCCTGGGGATACCCCACCATGTGCTCGACCTACAGCAGACCTTCGACCGCAATGTTATCGAGCGCTTCGTGACCGCCTACCAGGAGGGGCTGACGCCCAACCCGTGCATCATCTGCAACCGCCATATTAAGTTTGGCGCGCTGCTCGATGCGGCACTCGATATGGGCTGCGACTACATCGCCACAGGCCACTATGCCAAAACGAGCCAGGCGCCCGACGGCACCTGGCAGCTGCATCGCGGCGAGGACCCCAAAAAGGACCAGAGTTACTTTTTGTATTCGCTCACGCAGGAGCGGCTGTCGCGCACGATCTTTCCGCTGGCCGGGCTGGACAAAGAGCGCGACGTGCGCCGCATTGCCGCCGAGCAGTGCTTCATCAACGCCAAGAAGGCCGAGAGCGAGGACATCTGCTTTATCGCGGACGGCGACTACGCAGGCTATATCGAGCGCCGCTGCGGACATCCCGCTGCACCGGGCGACATTGTGTGGCGCGACGGCAGCGTGGTCGGACGCCATAACGGCGCGCTGCGCTATACCATAGGCCAGCGCAAGGGCCTGGGCGTCGCGATGGCGCACCCCGTGTACGTAACGGGCGTCGACGCCGTCAACAACACCGTGCATCTGGGCGAGGCAGAGGACCTGACCGCCGCGGCGCTCACGGCCAATGACTGGATCTGGAGCACCCCTGCCGATCGCATGGAGGCAGAGCTCACGTCCGGTGGCATTCGCGTAGGTGCCAAGTACCGCTACCGTCAGAAAGACCAGGCAGCGACCCTTACGCGCGGCGAAGACGGGCAAATGCTGCTGACTTTTGACGAGCCGCAGCGAGCCATCGCCCCCGGCCAAGCAGTCGTTATCTACCGCGGCGACATCGTCCTGGGCGGCGGCACCGTTACGGCAGCTATCAAGTAGTCCCATCCCCTTCATAAGTTGCGGTGAAATAGGGACTGTTTAAGCGTTTAAAACCGCCAAACAGTCCCTATTTCACCGCAACGCACAAGAGCGCCCCTGCCGGCAACGTTATACCGGCTAGGACGCTCTTAACTTGCCACGCGCTATAAATGCGTCTAGCGCTGAACGTAGGCGCGAACCAGCTCGTAGGTGTTGCGCACACCGTCGATGTGGCTGCGCTCGTAGTTGTGGCTCGCGTACACGCCGGGACCGATCAGACCGTGACGGATGTCGTAGCCGGCAGAAAGCGTGGCCTCAACGTCCGAGCCGTAATGCGGGTACACGTCGATGGCGTAATCAAGCTCGAGCTCGCGCGCGATATTGGATAGCGTGGTCACCAGGTCGTAATTGTACGGACCGCCCGAATCCTTGGCGCAGATCGAAACCATGCGCTCGGTGCAGCCTAGGTCGTCGCCCACGCAACCCATGTCCACGCTGATCATCTCGCGCGTGTCGGCCGGCACAAAGGCACCACCGTGGCCGACCTCCTCGTACACGGTAAAGAGCAGCGACACCTTGCGCGAAAGCGTCACCTCGCCAGCGGCGACGGCACGCGCCAAGCCCAGCAGAATCGACGCCGACAGCTTGTCGTCCAAGAAGCGACTCTTAATGTAGCCGCTCTCCGTCACCGTGGTACGCGGATCCATGGCGATGATGTCACCAGTCTGAATGCCCAGCTCAAGCACGTCGTCCTTGCTGTCGACATTCTCGTCGAGCAGGATTTCCATGTTCTCTTCGATGGTCTTGACCGGCTCATCGGCCACATGCGCCGAAGGCTCGGTGTTAAGAACCACGCCCGTGTAGACATTGCCGTCGCGCGTGTAGACGGTGCAGTTCTCTCCATCGGCCGTAGACCACTGGTGCCCGCCGAGCGTCGTGGGGCGCAGGCGACCATTGTCCTTAATGGAACGCACCATGGCGCCCAGGGTATCGACATGGCTCGCCAGTACGAGCGGCTCACCCTCGCCACCAAGCTCAACGAGCACGTTACCCTTATTGGAACGCTCGGGGCCAAATCCCATATCGCGCAGGGTCTCCATTAGATAATCAGTCGCCGCACGGGTATAGCCGGTAGGCGAAGCAATAGAAGTCAGCGTCTTAAGCTGTCCTGCGATATAGGAGAGCGTCTCCCCTAGAGAAGCATCAATATTAGAAGTCATATGCATCCTTCCAAGTAAAACTAAGACCGAGTCCCGATTTTAACCGTTCTGCACGTGCAATGCCCCAGGAGCCGAGCCGCCTCCAGACGTCCCCGCACCGGTTTTGTGCACGTGCACGGTTTACAATCCCAATCTTGCATAAATCCTATCGGTATTTGCATAGAAATGAGACATCTTTTTGCTTCGTCTCAGGGTGCCCCACCTTGGACCGTGCAAAAAACGGAGTATTCAGCACCGTGGGCCCCAACGGCCCCATCACGAACGACAAAATGAAGCGGTTACAACAGTGTTGCAGGTTGTCGCAAAGCAGAAACTCAGTAACAACCCCCTCCACTCATCGATAGCCCGCCCACAATGGCTGTCGATGGGCGCCTGCGGGCCACTCGGCCCATTCACAATGTTATGCATTTTTAAGAGCTTGCTGAATACTCCCAAAAATGCACGCTGGAAAGTGCACCACCTATCCGTAGCGGGCAGTACGCCTTGGTTTTGCCCGTCTCAGGACATTGACGCAGCACAAAAAGCCCCGCCGTGCGTAGCACGGCGGGGCCAGCGGCAAGTCAAAAGACCATACGCCTACGGGCGAAGGACCACCAAACTGGGTTAGGCAGCCGGGCAGATCTTCTTGAAGAGCTCGATGACGTCGTCGAGCGTTGCCTCGCGCGGGTTGCCCGGGAAGCAGGCGTCGGCCATGGCGTCCTTGGCCAAGACCTCGATCTCGTCGGCCTTCATGGCCTCGCAGACGTGCGGGATGTTCACGTCGGCGGAGAGCTGCTTGACGGCAGCGATGGCAGCGTCGGCGGCCTCGTCGGTGCTCATGCCCGTGGTGTCAACACCCATGGCGACGGCAACCTTGGCCAGGCGCTCGGCGCAAACCGGCTTGTTGAACTCCATGGCGATCGGCAGCAGCATGGCGCAAGCGACGCCGTGCGGGGTGTCGTAGTGAGCAGACAGGGTGTGAGCCATGGCGTGGTCGATGCCCAGGCCAACGTTGGAGAAGCCCATGCCGGCGACATACTGGCCAAGGGCCATGCCCTCGCGGCCGGAGCCGGGCTGACCGGACTTGGCCTCGGCGACGGAGTCACGCAGGTTCTCGCTGATCAGCTTAATAGCCTCAAAGTGGAACATGTCAGAGAGCTCCCAAGCACCCTTGGTGGTGTAGCCCTCGATGGCGTGGGTCAGAGCGTCCATGCCGGTGGAGGCGGTCAGGCCGGCGGGCATGGAAGCCATCATGTCGGGGTCGACGACGGCGACCTCGGGGGCGTCGTTGGTGTCGACGCACACGAACTTGCGGACCTTCTCGGGGTCGGTGATGACGTAGTTGATGGTCACCTCGGCAGCGGTACCGGCGGTCGTCGGCACAGCGATGGTGAACACGGCGTGGTTCTTAGTGGGAGCAACGCCCTCGAGGCTGCGGACATCGGCGAACTCAGGGTTGTTGATGATGATGCCGATGGCCTTGGCGGTGTCCATGGAGGAGCCGCCACCGATGGTCACGATAGCGTCAGCCTCGGCGGCCTTGAAGGCCTCGACGCCGTCCTTGACGTTCTGGATGGTGGGGTTGGGCTTAATCTCGGAGTAGAGGCTCCAAGCGATGCCGGCGGCGTCGAGCTCGTCGGTCACCTTAGCGGTAACGCCGAACTTGACCAGGTCGGGGTCGGAGCAGACGAAGATCTTCTTGTAGCCGCGACGCTGGAGCTCACCGGGAATCTCCTTGATGGCGCCGGAACCATGATAAGAGATGGTATTGAGAACGAAACGATTAGCCATTGATAGCCTCCCATCGTGTGCGGGGCACCCATTACGCCCCGCGCTATAAGTCCCATCCTAACGCTTTTGAAACGAAAAGCACGTGAGAACGTCAAATTTGTTAAAGCGTTTCAACAGATGATGAAAAATATTGCGGCAAAGGGACAGCCCCTTTGCCGCATTCGGTTACTTTCGACAGCCCTCTTTCCAAGCCTCGGCCGCAACCTTCCAGCGTAAGCGCAAGTCGCGCTCGCGGTCGATGAACATGATGGCAAACGCGACAAACAGCAGCAAGCTCGCCACGACGATGGCGTGCAGGCCCATGCGCTCAATACACCAGTTGCCCAACACGGCGCCAAACACAAAGGTAAAGATCACGCCAAAGTACAGCAGGCCGTTTTCCAAAAAGCCGCGCCTGTGGGTGATGATGTAATCGTCCACGTTTTGCAGCGCGTTGCGCAAGTTGCCGATGCACATGGTCGTAGCGATGCCGTGACCGTGGATCTTGCGGAAGCTCTCGACCTGCATGCCGCAGGCAAACGAGGTGAGGCAGTTGGCGAGCAGGTTGTAACCGCCACCGGGGATAAAGCTCACACCCAGCAAGATGACGGCTTCAAAGAACACCGTCACTTGGCGCCAGTGAATCACGCTGCCAAACCGTTCGTGTACCAGGTCGGCAAGCATAATGCCCACGGCAAACGACACCACAGGGAAGAAGTAGCGCCCCGCAAGTGCCCAATTGCCCTCCGAGATGCTCACGCCCACAAGCAGGATGTTGCCCGTCTGCGCGTTTGCGAAAACATGGTCGCGCCCAATGTACGAATACACATCCATAAAGCCGCCGGCGAGCGCCAGGATAATGCCCAGTTCGATGGACTCCGATATCTGTTTGGCACGCTGCATCGTCGTGCATCCTCCTTGTTGACGACCCTCTCGTGCGTTGGCGGAAACATAGCCGCCGTTCATACTGTAACCCATTGACAACATGGCGTGCGCGCGAGACGGCTCCTTCGACACGGGGATACACAGTCTGGAAACAAACGGCACCCGCATCGACACGCCGATCCGCCAGCCCATGTACTCCACCAGTCTTTTTAGCCCCGTCCCAAAAAGACTGGTTACAATTACGTGCAGCATACAAACACCGGGAGGGATCGTGGCAAAAAAGCCTCAGCACGCTCAGAATAACCAGCGCAGTCAGCAGGGCAAACAGGGCCAGCAGCAAAAGCGCGGCGGCAAAGCCCAGGGCGGCCACGCCGCTCATACCCCGACAGCGCCCGCCCGTCCCTGGCGCCCGGGCCGCGATAAGTTCCTCCCCGTCAGCCGCGCCGACATGGATGCGCGCGGCTGGGACCAGTGCGACTTCGTCTATATCTGCGGTGATGCCTACGTGGACCATCCGAGCTTTGGCATGGCTATCATCAGCCGCGTACTCGACGCGCACGGCTACAAAGTGGGCATCATCTGCCAGCCCGACTGGACCGACCCCGCCAGCATCACTGTGCTCGGCGAGCCGCGCCTGGGGTTTCTCGTCAGCGCCGGCAACATGGACTCCATGGTCAACCACTATTCGGTAACCAAGCACCGCCGCCACACCGACGCCTATACCCCCGGCGGCGAGGAAGGTCACCGCCCCAACCGTGCCGTCACGGTCTACGGCAATCTCATCCGTCAGACGTTTAAGGACGCTCCCATCATTATCGGCGGCATCGAGGCAAGCCTGCGCCGCCTGGCCCACTACGACTACTGGCAGGACAAGCTCAAGCGCTCGGTGCTGCTCGACTCGGGCGCCGACATCCTCATCTACGGCATGGGCGAGCACGCAATCGTCGAGATAGCCGACGCGCTCGACGCGGGGCTGCCCGTCGATCAGATCACCTATATCAACGGCACCGTCTACCGCACCAGCTCGCTCGACGAGGTCTACGACTACGACTTGCTGCCCAGCTGGGACGACCTTGTCGCCGACAAGCTCAATTACGCGCGCAGCTTTAACGTACAGCAGCAGAACATGGACCCCATCACCGGGCATCGTCTGGTAGAGCCCTACCCCAACAGCGTCTATGTGGTGCAGAACCCGCCGTCGGCGACGCTCACCACCGACGAGATGGACGAGGTGGCCGAACTCCCCTACGCACGCGATTGGCATCCCGACTACGACGCAGTGGGCGGCGTGCCGGCCTTTGCCGAGATCAAGTTTTCCATTAGCTCCAACCGCGGCTGTTTTGGCGAGTGCTCGTTTTGCGCGCTCACCTTCCACCAGGGCCGCGTGTTGCAGATGCGTAGCCACGACTCGATCATGCGCGAGGCCGAGCTGCTCACGCGCGATCCCGAGTTTAAGGGCTACATCAACGACGTGGGTGGACCGACGGCCAACTTTAGCCGACCGGCCTGCGACAAGCAGCTCAAACACGGCGTGTGCAAGAACAAGCGCTGCCTATGGCCGAGCGTGTGCAAGAACATGGTGGTCGACGAGAGCGGCTACACGCAGCTGCTGCGCGACCTGCGCCAGCTGCCGGGCGTCAAGAAGGTCTTCGTCCGCAGCGGCATCCGTTTTGACTACACCATGGCCGATGCCTCGGACGAGTTTTTGCGCGAGTTGCTGGAGCATCATGTCTCGGGCCAGCTGCGCGTAGCGCCCGAGCATGTGAGCGACGCGGTGCTGTCCGTGATGGGCAAACCGAGCCGAGCCGTCTACGATGCGTTCTGCCGTAAATTTGAGCGCTTGAACCGCGAATACGGACTCAAGCAGTACGTAGTGCCGTATCTGATCTCGAGCCACCCCGGCTCGACGATGAAGGAAGCCGTGGACCTTGCCGAGGCCGTGCGCGACATGGGCTACATGCCCGAGCAGGTGCAGGACTTCTACCCCACCCCGTCCACCATGTCGACCTGCATGTACTACACCGGCGTGGACCCGCGCACCATGGAGCCGATCTATGTGGCGCGCGACCCGCACGAAAAGGCCATGCAGCGCGCGCTGATTCAGTATCGCAAACCCGAGAACTACAAGCTCGTGCGCGAGGCGCTGGAGAAGGCCGGGCGTCGTGACCTGATTGGCTACACCAAGCATTGCCTGATCCGTCCCGTGCCGCCGCGCCCGGGCGAGACGTCTGCCGGCGGCGGACACGGCACCGGCAAGAAGGGCGGCAAGGCCCACGGTGGCGCCGCCGGCAAGGGGCCCAAGGGCAGCAAGGGCCACGGCGGCATGTCGCGTGCGCAGAACACCGCAGGGCGCAATCGCGCGGCCCAGGGACGGCAGGGCGCCAACGGAGGCGGACGTCGCAACTAGGGCAGTGGTGCGCTCGCTGCGTCCATCCCACACGCGTGGCGCAGCGAGCGCATTGCCTCAACGAGGATGACGCCGGCGATAGCGACCGTAATTGCCACGTCGAACGGCGTGTTCACAAACCACAGCAGCCCCATGAGATACGACCCGGCATTAAAGGCAAAGTGCAACAGGATCGTGTAGCGGAGCTTTCCGGTCGTCACGAGCACCCAGCCAAAAATGAGGCCGGCAGCGCCCGCATAGCAGCCCTGCACCCAGTTCATGTGCATAAAGCCGAAGACCGCCGCCTGCAGTACGATTGCCGCGGCAACGCCCCAGGCACTCGGGGCCGCCCAGGGCACTATGGCGCCGTCTTGCGCGTTCACGCGGCGCCGACGTTTCCAGAGCGGATGGCACTGTGGATTAAACGCACGCAGTGAGAACTCAAAGATGATGCCGCGCACCAGGAGCTCTTCGCAAAATGGCGCGCCAATCACCGTGGTCAGAACGGCCAGATAGCTCGTGTCGCCCATGCCTGTTTCCTCGACGAGCTCGCTATAGTCTGCCGCGACCTCGGGCAGCAGCGACAGCACGCCGTCGCATAGGTAGCTAATGACCACCTGCATGGACAGGCCGATCACGACAACGCAGACGATGCGCTTCCATGCCGCGCCTGCTCCCCCACCGAGCGGGCGCTCGCCTTGCCGGCGCGCCATAAACGAGCGCGGCCACAGATAACGCCACCACAGCAGCGCCATCAAAAACGACGCCGTCTGAGCGGCAGCCTGGAACCATTGGATATCGAGATTGTCGATCGGATAGCCCGTCAACGCCGACACGGCACTGAGAACAGAAAGCAGAACCACGCTCAGGGCTATATCGGCAGCGACAACGCCAAAACAGGCAAGCGCCCACGCTATCGCATTGAGCATGCCAACCTCCTCAAAACCATTCCCTAGTTCTACCACAACTCGGCAGAGAGCTGATCCCATGGGGACGGAGGAAAACGGATCACTTATTGATGAGAATCGGGCGAAGTGCCAAAGGCCCCGCTGGGCGAGATGTCGAACGGGAAGGTGCCGCAGCGATTGAACGCGGCGATAAACATGCGGATGGCGTTGGACGGCGTGGTGCCCACGAGCTGGGTTGCCGCCGCGAAGGCTGCCTTCTCCTCAGGCAAGACCTTCGCGACTACGGGGGTCATGTGTTCTGCCATGGCGCTTCCTTTTTGAAACGACGGTAGTGCGGATAGATGCGGGCCACGCGGCTGGGCGACGGGCTGTGAAGGCAACCCGATTGGCCCGCATCCGGAGTTTGTTTCTGCGGCGTTGGTATGACTTGGTAATCCTAAGTATTACCCCGCAGATAGAATACCACACCCGACCCCATTGGGACGGAGGAAAACGAATCATTTTGTTGCTGAGTAAGTATTTAGAGCGTGATGATGTCCGAGATATCGAGGGCCTGAGCGTCGGCGACATCGTGCGTGGCAAGCAACAGCATGCGGCCATCGAGCAGGTCGAGCACGACCTCGGCGCATGCGTCGCGCGCAGCGGTATCTAGACCGGTAAAGGGCTCGTCCAGAATCACCGCGTCTCCTGGGCACAGCAGGGCTCGGGCAATCTCGACGCGACGGCGCTGCCCGCCCGAGAGCTCGGCCACGCGGGCATACACATCGATCCCCGGTACCAGCAGGCGCAACAGGGCTGCGACACTCGAGGCGTCCACGCGCGCGTCGGCGCACACCAGCACGTTATCCAAAGCAGAGGCGTCCTCAACCAGACGCGCGTCCTGAAACACCATCGAGCACGGCACGCACTCCCCCGCTGTCAACGAAAGCAGCGTCGACTTGCCCACGCCTGAAGCGCCCATCACGCAGATACGCCCGCCCGCGGGCACGTTGAGCACCAGACCATCCAGCGCCGGAGCCCAGGGTGCCCGGTCGCCCACGGCGAGCGCAAGCTCCGCCGCAGCCCCGCCACCAGCAGAGCCGCCCGCACGCCCGCGCAGTCCATGCCCATGTGCCCGCACGGCCGCGCGCCACGCCACGGGTCCCGAAACCCGCAGCAGCCACACCAGCACGCGCTCACACGCCCACGAGGCGGCAACGACCAGCACGGTCCACGCCAGCAGATCAGCCGTCTCAATCAAAAGCTTTGCCTGATAGATGCGCTCACCCACGGTGCCCACCGCCATGCCGATCAGCTCCGCCGCCACGCCGGCCTTCCAGCTCATGCCAATCACGGCGCGGGCGCACGAAAGCACAAACGGCAGGACTTCGCGCCAGGTGTGGGCGCAAAACAGTCGCCAGCCCCGCACGCCATGCAGGCGGAACATCTGCTTCAGCGGTTTATCCGCTTGCGTCAAACCCTCGACCAACGAAAAATACACGCCCGGCAGCGCCATCAAAAAGACCGCCACAATGCTCACGCGCGCCGACCCCAACCAAATGAGCAGCAAGACCACCACGCAGGCAACCGGCGTCGCCTTAACAAACGAAAGCGCCGGGGCCACCAAGCGGGCAAACGTCAGCGACCGCACCGAGGCTCCCGCCATCACGCCGCCACACGCCGCGGCAAGCGCCAGCCCACCCAAGATTCGCGCGCCTGAGCCCACCAGAATCGCCCACGTGCCGGCATCGCATACTAGCCGCAGCAACGCCACCGCAACAGTACCTGGCCCCGGCAAAATCAACGGCTGCGCCACCAGTGCCGCTGCAAAGACCCACACGGCAAGCCAAAAGGCGGCAACGGCACCTGCTGCCGCCGCCGCCTTCATACGCTCTGCCATTTGTCGAGCAAACGCACGCACGGGCTACTCCATGTAGTAGAAATCATCGGCCGGGAGCTTACCGCCCACGGCACTCGCGTCCGCATCAGCCAGCACCTGCAGGTACCCGCCGAGCGCCGCCTTCATATCCTTGCCCGTCTGGCAGACAAGCATGCACCCGGGAATCGCCTTCTCGGCGATCTTGGCGTTATCCACGATGCCCGCATCGACCACGGCCTGATCCCAGTCCGCCGGCGCCGCGTTCACGGCCTCAACGCTCGCAGCATGGCAGCTCAGGAATTCCGCCACGGCCTCGGGATGCTCCTCGGCAAAGGCACGGCGCACCACGGTCACACCCGTCAGCAAGCGCGAGTCCGTGTCTCCTGCCAGCTCGTCCCACACATCGGTCAGGCTCACCGGTGCCGACAGCTTGCCCTCGCTCTTGGCGATGGCCGCCGTCTTGAACGGCTCGGGTAGCACGCCCACGGCAGTCGGGTCGGCAAGCAGAGCCGAGAGCACCTCGGTGGGCTCGCTCTTAAACTCGAGCGTCACCTGGCCGGTCAGGCCCGCGCGCTCCAGCAGGAAGTTCATGACGTACTCTGGCGTGGTGCCCTTGCCCGTCATGTAGACGGTGCGACCCGCCAGATCGCCAAACGAGGCCACATTCGCGTCGCCCGTCACAACGTTCAGCACACCCAGCGTGTTGATGTCGATGACCTGCACCGCGCCCTCGGTCTTGTTGTAGAGTACGCTCGCCACGTTGGCGGGTACCAGGGCAATGTCGATATCGCCCTGAATGACCTTGGGCACAATCTCATCGGCGGCAGTATTCATCGCAAAGTCGAACTCATTGTCCGTCTCGCCATCGGCCGCCCGGTCCATAAACTGCACCAGACCAATCGAGGTCGGCCCCTTGAGCGAGGCGACGTGCACCTCGACCGGCTCTGCAGCAGCACCGGCGCCGTCCGTGGCAGCCGAGCCCGCGGCGGACCCGGCACCGGCAGCCCCGCCGCCACAGCCCGCGAGCGCAAGCGACAGGGCGCCCGCGGCGAGCGCCGAGGCAAACCCCCGGCGCGACATCTCAAAATCAAACGTACGCATCGCTAGCACGTCCCCTCGTTGGGCATCGTCCATGCGTGATGGTCGGTATGCAGCAGCTCCTCGGCCAGCGGCGAGAGCGGCTCGCCCAGGAACTCGCGGTAGCACGCCTGGACATCGGGATTCTCGTGCGAGAAACGAATGTCCGCAGCGGCATCCAGACCCCACAGCACCTGACCGCGCTCGGCTGCCAGCTCGCAGCCGTCGTGGATGGGCTGACCGCCGCCACCGACGCAGCCGCCCGGGCATGCCATGACCTCGACGAAGTCATAGCTCACGCGGCCGTCGCGAATCGCGTCGAGCAGACGGGCGGCGTTGCCCAGCCCGTGTGCCACGGCGACGCGCACCTTGGTGCCATCGATATCGGCCACGGCTTCCTTCCAGCCGTCCAGGCCGCGCACATCGGTAAAGAAGTCGGCGTCGGGGTTCTTGCCCGTCACCAGGTAATATGCCGAGCGCACGGCGGCCTCCATCACGCCGCCCGTGGCGCCAAAGATCACGCCCGCGCCTGTGCCAAAGCCCAGCGGCGTATCGAGCGGCTCCTCAACCAGCGTGTCCACGCTCACGTGGCTCGCGCGGATCATGCGCACCATCTCGCGCACCGTCAGCGCAACGTCCACATCGGGTGCGCCGCTCTCGCCCACCATGCTCGGCAGCGCGCACTCAGCCTTCTTGGCCGTGCACGGCATAACGGACACCACGAACAGGCGCTCGGGCTCCACGCCCAGCACCTTGGCGTAGTAGGTCTTGGCGATGGCGCCGAACATCTGCTGCGGCGACTTGGACGTGGACAGGCTGTCGACAAACTCCGGATAGCGCGCCTTCACAAAGCGCACCCAGCCCGGGCAGCAGCTCGTGAACATGGGCCAGCCGCGGCTATCGTCCTCACCCTTAGCGGCGGCACCCAGGCGCTCGAGCAGCTCGGAGCCCTCCTCCATGATGGTGAGGTCGGCCGAGAAATCGGTGTCGAACACGTACTCAAAGCCAACACGACGCAGCGCACAAGCCAGACGCTCGACGGTGGCTTCCTCGCGCGAAATGCCGAGCTCCTCGCCCCAGGCGCTGCGCACGGCAGGCGCGATCTGCACCAGCACGATCTTGTCGGGATCGGCGAGAGCATCGAACACGGTCTCAGTATCGTCACGCTCGCGCAGGGCGCCCGTCGGACAATGCGTAATGCACTGGCCGCACGCGACGCAATCGGTCTTGCCGATCGGCGTGCGCCCGCGGGCACCCACGGCGGTATGCGTGGCGCGGTTGGTCAGGTCCCAAATCCCTAGGCCCTGCACGCTCTCGCATACCTTGATGCAGCGCATGCATTTGATGCACTTGTCGTTTTCGCGGATGATGGGGAAATCGAAATCCCAGCCCTCGCCCGCCAAATGCCTTTGATACGGCAGATAGAAAATGCCCAGGTCGTTGGCGATGGTCTGTAGGTTGCAGTTGCCGCTGCGCACGCAGCTCGTGCACTGCGAATCGTGCTGGGACAGCAGCAGTTGCACGTTGGTGCGACGGGCCTCGCGGGCCTTGGGGCTGTTGGTGTGAACCACCATGTCATCGAGCACGTAGTTGTTGCAGGCGGCAACCAGCTGGTCGCAGCCCTCAACCTCGACCACGCACACGCGGCAGCCGCCGATCTCGTTCAGATCGCGCAGGTAGCACAGGGTGGGAATCTGGATACCGACGGACTTGGCCGCGTCCAGGATCGTGGTGTGCTCGGGTACCACGACCTCGCAATTATCGATAGTGAGCTTGACCATATTGAGTGCTCCGCTTTCGGTGTTGTCGCTGACAGTGGGGTTGTTGAGCTCTACCATTCCAGGTTCCTCCCTCCGCGGAACGCGCCAAAGCCAAAGTGGTCGCAACGCAGGCAGCGGCTTGCCTCCTGGCGCGCCTCCTCCTCGGTAAGGCCCTGCTCGACCAGATTCCAATCGTGAATACGCTCGCCGGCCTCGCGCTCGCCCAGCTCGCAGCGGCCGCACTCGTGCTTGCCCTTAAACTGGACGGTCGGCAGCTCCACGTCGAGCTTGATCTTGTGGTCGAAGCCCAGATAGCGGTCGATGTTTGCCGAAGCCACGCGGCCGGCATTGATGGCTCGGATGACGGTGGCGGGGCCGGTCTGGCAGTCGCCGCCGCTAAAGAGGCCATCGAAACTGGGCACGGCGCCGTCCGAATCGGTGACGACGCGACCCCACTTGCAGGCGATGCCCATGTCCTCAAATGGCTTGGAGTCGATGTCCTGTCCAATGGCAACGAACACGCGCTCGCAGGGAATGACCTGCTCGGGCGTGGCGGCGGCACGCGGGGCCGGGCGCCCGCGGCGGGGCTCGCCGATAATCTGCGGCTGTACGCGCAGGCCGTTCACGCGTCCGTCCTCGCCCGTCTCAATACCGAGCGGGGCTGTGAGCTCCAGAACCTCGCAGCCCTCGGCCTGGGCACCGGCAATCTCGGCGTCCTGGGCCGTCATATCGCAGATGCGGCGGCGATAGACAATACTCACCTTTTCGGCACCGCAGCGCACGGCAGAGCGAGCCACGTCCATGGCCACGTTGCCGCCGCCGATGACGCACACGCGCTGGCCGCTCAGGTCGGGCAGCGCGTCGTCACCGATGGCGCGCAGCATCTTGACGGCCGACTCCACGCCGGGCGCCTCTTCGCCCGGAAGGCCGAGCTTCTTATCGCTGTGGGCACCGATGGCCAGGTAGACGGCATCGAACTCGTCGCGCAGGCGAGCGAGCTCGATGCCGTTCACGGAGTGGTCGAGTTCCACATCGATGCCGGCGCTCAAGATCCAGTCAATCTCGGCCTGCAAGCGCTCGCGCGGCAGACGATAGCTGGGGATGCCGTAGCGCAGCATGCCGCCCAAGTGGTGACGCTGCTCAAAGATGGTCACCTTATGGCCCATCACGGCCAGGTAGTAGGCGCAGGAAAGGCCGGCCGGGCCGCCGCCAATCACGGCGACGCGCTTACCGGTGTTGTCCACTACATGCGGCTTGTGGTCGTTGAGGTCACTGTGCTCAACGGCAAAACGCTTGAGGGCGAGGATGTTCATGGGGTCGTCGACCATGCCACGGCGACAGTGCATCTCGCAGGGATGCTCGCACACCAGGCCGCAGACGAGCGGCAGCGGGTTATTCTTGCGGATGACCTTGACGGCATCGGCATAGCGGCCGGCCTCGACGAGCGAAATGTAACCGGGAATGTCGACGTGCGCCGGACAGCCCGAGACACACGGAACGCGGGCCTCGCGATCAAAGCCGCAGGAGTGCTCGCGAATGTGATGCTCAAAATCGTCGTGGAAGCCGCGAATGGCCGTGAGTGCCATAGCGCCAGCTTCGTAGCCGATGGCGCAGTCGCTCGAAAGGTAGATGGTGCGGGCCGTGCGCTCAATCAGGTTGAGCGTGGACTCATCGGCGCGCCCTTCGAGCACATCAGCGAGCAGGTCGCTCAGCGCGCTCAGGCCCACGCGACAGGGCGTGCACTTGCCGCAGCTCTGGGTGGAGCACAGGTCGACGAGCGCTGCCGTAAACTCCACGGGACACGGGGCGAGCGAACTCACCGCCAAACGGCGTCCGAGCGCATCGTGCAGGTCGTCCATGACGGCCTGAGCGTGGCTGCGTTCCATTACATGCAGTCGAGCCATAAGATCCCCTCTCACATGGCAGCCCGGAGGCGAGGCCGGGCGAAATTGCTACACGCACAACACTGACCTAAAAAGTTGTTAGGTCTCCACGCAGTTCGGCAGGCGGCATGAAATGTCACCCTCAGCGGTGAAATAGAACATTACCGCAGATAAATGCCATATTTGATAAAACGCGTTACCAAATGACAATGCCCCGCCCACGCAATCACGTGGACGGGGCATTGCTCCAGGTATGCGGTCAGCAACCCTGTTGCTTTTACTTAAGCTCGGGCCAGTAACCCTTGTTGGCCTCGATCATGTCGTCGAGAACTTCCTTGGCGACCTTCATCGAAGGCACGGTCTTGTTCAGCGTAAAGGCCTTGAGTGCCTTCTCGTACGAACCCTCGATCGTAGCCTCGACCACGAGCTTCTCGGAGTTCAGCTGCTGCATCATAAGACCCTGCTGGAACAGCGGAATGTTGTCGCGGCTGATGACCTCGGGGCCGTTCTTGCCAATGTAGGCAGGCAGCTCGACCATAGCGTCGTAGGGCATGTTGGGGATAGCGCCCTTGTTCTCGCAAATGACCAGGAAGCGCTGCTTGGTATCGTTCTTCAGAGCGATGGCCAGGTCGGCAATCCAGTCGCCGTGGCTGCCCGCATAGAACGTGCTCTCGTCGATCTCGCCCGTCTTCTCGTAGTGGTCGATGCCATCAAAGAGGTTCTTCTCGCGCGTCTCCTCAACCTCGTTTGCGCGGGTGCGCTCGGGGTTGGAATGCTCGACAAACTCCTTCTGCTGCAGGTAGTAGTTCAGATACGTGTTGGGCAGGTACTCCGGGAAGCACTCCATGATCTCATACTCGCCCTTCCAGACGTAGTACCAGCTGCCCTTGGTGTGGCGGTTCTGCTCGGGGTGCTCGTCAGTGGCCTCCTCGGGCTTCTTTGCCATGAGCGAGCCCATGCCCTTGAGGTAGGAGTCGGGCAGCAGGATCTGGTGCTCCTTGATGTACTCGCGCAGCTGCGGGAGCACCTCCTCGCCCTTGTGGCGGATCGAGGTGAACCAGCCAAAGTGGTTGAGGCCAAAGTAATCGTACTCGACATCCTTCTTGTCGATATCGAGCGCGGCGCAAACCACGTCGATGATCGCGATCGGCATGTCGCAGATGTTGATGATGCGAGCGTTGGGACGCAGCACACGGCAGCCCTCGGAGACGATGGCGGCAGGGTTGGAGTAGTTGAGAATCCAGTAGTCCTTCTTGGCGTACTTCTCAACGTCATCGATCAGCTCGACCATGGGGAAGATGGTGCGCATGCCGTAGGCAAGGCCGCCGCAACCGCAGGTCTCCTGACCAACGCAGCCGTGACGCAGCGGAATCTTCTCGTCCTGCTCGCGCATGGCGTAGCCGCCCACGCGCATCTGGGCAAACACGAAGCTGGCATCCGTAAAGGCAGTCTCTTTGTCGGTGGTCACCGTGAGCTTGATGTCCAAGCCGAGGTCCTCGTGCAAAATCCAGTCCACGAGCACGCCGATCTTGCGCTGGCGCTCCTCGTTGATGTCGTACAGACGAATCTCGTCAACATCGAGCTCGTCCTTGCGCAGGGCGATGGACTTGACGATGCCGGGGGTAAAGGTGGATCCGCCACCACACAGAGTAATGATCATTGTTTACTGCTCCTTCTCAATTGCGTTTTCGACCTTGTCGCGCATCTCGGCAACCTTCATGCCAAAGATGATCTGGATATTATTGCCGTTGCGGTTGATGCCGCTGTTGGGCACGTGGTTGATGAGGTTCTCATCGATGAGGTCCGGGTTCTTAACGTTCACACGAAGACGCGTAAAGCAGTTCTCGAGCTCCTCGATGTTGTCCTTGCCACCAAGACCCGCGACCAGGTCGGCAATACCTGCATCGACGCCCTCTGCGGGAGCTGCGGCAACAGCGCCTTGCTTCACCGCGACAGACGCGGCAGCCTCGCCCTCGGCAACGGACTCGGCGAGCTCGGATTCCTCCTCGCGACCAGGCGTGTGGAGGTTGAGCTTCTTGATGAGAAAGGTGAAGAGGAAGAAGTACAGCGCGGCGTTGACGACTCCGAGCACCAGCATAACCGGCCAGTTGGTCTTGTCGACACCGAGGACCAGGTTGGAGACCACGATGTTGATGATGCCGCCTGCAGTCGAAGCGGGCACGGAGAGGACCTTGAGCAGGACCAGGAAGATGCCGGAAAGAACCGAGTGAACGACAAAGAGCACAGGAGCGGCAAAGACAAAGAGGAAGTCCATGGGCTCGGTCACGCAGGAGAGCACGGCGGTGATGATCAGCGGGATGATAACAGCCTTGGTCTTATCCTTGTTCCCCTTGTAAGCGGTGAAGATAAAGGCGAGACCGATGCCGATGTAGGGCCACAGGTTGTTGAAGGTGTAGCTGTTGAAGTAGGTGCTATCGGAGAAGGGCTGGCCCGTCATTGCCATCTCGGCGACACGGATGGGGTAGGCGCCGGCGATAACCTGATCGCCCAGCGTCAGGGTGCCACCCACATCGGAGAACTGGAACGGGGTGTAGATGAGGTGGTGCAGACCGGTGGGAACGAGCAGCTTGTTGAGCATGCCGTAGATAAACAGACCGATGTTGCCCGATTCCTTAATGATGCCGGCAACGGAGGAGATAGCACCCTGAACCGGAGGCCAAACGATGCAGAAGCCAGCGCCCATGATCCAGGAAATGATGATCATGATCAGGAACGGAAAGCGAACGCCCGAGAACATCGAAAGGGCAATGGGGAACTGCTTGTTCGAGTACTTGTTGAACACGGCACCGGTGATGCAACCAAGAATGATGCCGCCAAACACGCCGGTATCGAGCACCTGGATGCCCATAACGGTGCTCTGGCCGGTTCCGGTAAGACCGAGCATGCCGTTCGCTTCGGCAAGAGAGCCGGTGGCGTTGAGCACGATGTTGTTAGCCTGCAGGAACAGGAAGAACGACATCAGGGCGATCAGCGAAGCATGGCCCTTGTTCTTCTTTGCCATAGCGCCGGCGATGCCCACGCAGAACAGAATCGAGAGGTTGTTGATGATAAACATCAGCGACTGATAGACAACGGCGCCCACAAGCTGGAACGGACCGGAGCCCAGTACGGGAACCAAAGCGCAGATGGTCTTGTTGGTCAGAATGATGCCCACGATGAGCAGGATGCCGGCAACCGAGAGATACATCATCGGCTGGACGATCGACTTCGCGAACACCTCCAACGGCGCTTTGAAATTGAACTTCTTTTTTGCGGTCATAGCGGTACTCCCCTTCCTTTTCCGCAAATTAAGACAGATGTGCCCTAGACAAGACTGTGAGCCTTGCCTTATATCAATCGATGTGTGGGCACGTTATGCCTAGAGACCAGGTTCTCCAAGCAGGTTAACAATGTGATATGCGAGATAACTCTTCTCGGCATCGGTAACGACAACGTTATAGGTAGACGACAAGTGAGCGGCTATGGCATCCGCGCACGAGAATGCGCACGGATACGCCGTTTCGTCGATTCGGAACAGCGCGTCGCCACTGATTTGCCCGGCCGTAGGATCGAGTGCTCGCTGAGCGAAAAACTGCAGGTGACGAACGAAGCGTTCGTAAGGCAGCGAGGTGTCATCGAGGGTCGTGGCATAGCGCTCGGAAACAATCGCGAGCACGTCGCGAACAAGCTGGACCGAGATGATTAGACGGTCGGAGCGTTGCGGCATGGTGGCGTTGACGATATGCAGCGTAATAAAACCCTGCTCTTCTTCGCTCATCTGGATGCCCAAATAGTCCTTGATAATCTGAAGGGCACGGCCCGCAAGCGCGTGCTCCTTGCGATAGAACTGCTGGATCTCGAGCAGCAGCGGATTCTCGCAGGAAACGCCTTTGCGCTCGCGATCGAGGGCGAGGCTGATATGGTCTGCGAGAGCGATAAGAATCTTGTCATTGATATCGACATTGAGCTCTCGACGAAGCATCTGAACGATGTCCTCGGAAATCACGAGGTTGACGGTGGGGATGGACTCCAAAAGATGTGCCAAGCGGTCAATCGTACGCGAATCCTGAGAAGTTCCCTCCTGCAACGCGTAGGTCTTTTCGACCGACGCCTCGTCGATGGCATCGCCGGCATGGCGACCAAAGCAGAGACCTCGACCGATGACGATGAGCTCGGAGCCATCGTCCGAAGTGACCATTGCGACGTTGTTGTTAAAAACTCGCTTGATAACCACGGTACCCACCACAAGAATTTACTCGGAAAGCCAGATGACAGGCTCTTTAACAGCAACAGGGCCGGAAGCATGCTCACGAAGAGTCGAGTTCTCCGAGCGCTCGCACACGATAACGAAGACCGTGGGATCGAAACCGGCGGCGCGAACCACGTCGAAATCGACCTCGACGAGAGGCTGACCTGCGTCGACATGGTCACCCTGGGCAACAAGCGCATGGAAGCCCTTGCCCTCAAGTTTAACAGTGTCGATTCCGATGTGCAGCATCACCTGAGCAGAGCTGTCGTCGGACATAATGCCCAGCGCGTGCTCAGTCGGAAACAGCGCCGCGACGGTACCGGAAACAGGAGCGCACACCGTTCCCTCTTGGGGAACCACGGCAACGCCATCGCCCACTGCACGGCTGCTAAAAGCAGGGTCATTGGTATTTTCTAGATGAACAAGCTCGCCGGAAACGGGAGCGAGGATTTCGAACTCGGAAGCTGCAGTCGTCTGCTTATCCGAGCCCCCCATAAGGCGAGAAAAGAAACCCATGGTGGCATGTCCCTTCATAAATATAGCCCAACCAAAATCAAGCGAATGCATCCATAGAGACACACCCGTTCAAAGACTTTGGTTAGGCCCACGTCCGAGGGACTCGGTAACCTTCCGCATTTCTTTTTACGGGAGCTATTGTAGACAAGCCCAAAGCCAGAATAGTCATTATGACCGGTGAGCGGTATTTTTTCTTCGATAAACGGTATTTAGGCGGCACTTGGGGACGTTCCTTTCCCGCCGGCACTCGGGGACACTCCTCACTCTGGTGCATTGGGGACAAGTTTGTTTGCACCAGGTTGGTGCAGATTAACCTGGCCCCATTGCGCCAATTTCGTATGCGCTAGATAAAAAGCTCGCATTCCTTCCGCACGACGCAAACCTTGCTCAGCATCTGGGAAACAGCGGATAGCTTGTTGGGATCAAGCTTGCGAGCGCCTCGCGGACATACGGCGATGCAGCGCATGCAGGAGATGCACGCCTCGCCAGCTGCTCGCTTGGGGTCGCCCTTGTCGATAGCACAAACGGGGCACGCCGCGGCGCATGCACCGCAGGAGACGCAATCCTCTGTTGCCTCGGGTGCCATGCGATGACCTCCAGCTTGTTTATAAGGACGATTGCCAGGAATAGAGGGCTCGGATGCATCCTCAGCCAACAGCTTTTGCTGAATTTGCTGCGCAAACTCTGCGAGCTGCGCCGCATCCCGCGCATCCGGTCGCCCAGCAGCAAACTGACGAGCAACGGAATGTTCAGCAATAGCAGAAACAGCTGCAACCACCCTAAATCCGGCGCGCTTCGCAACGTCCTCCAGCTCTACGAGCGTGTCCTCAAACGCGCGGTTTCCGTATACACAAACCAAAACAGTCCGAGCCCCGTTGCCGCACACCATACCCAACCGGTCAGTCACCACAGCCGGGATTCTACCGGCATACGCCGGCGCAGAGATTACGGCCACGTCGTCCTCAGTCATCGAGACAGCGCTGAAATCTGGCCCGCTATCGGTCAGATCGACGGTAACGGTATTCTTGTCCAGCGCCCCGGTCACAAGGCCAGACACCTTCCGCGTTCCACCCGTCGGACTAAACACAATTTCGAATACGCTCATCGAGGCACCCTCCCCTACGCCTGGCAACGCGTCAAGCCGTTTTCACATTCAGACAGAGTATACGGCGCATGGGATCCCCGTTTTGGTGCACCAAGCACCCCAATGCACCCACCCTACGCTGTCTGCCTCTTCGTTTTGTATAAATTACGGTACAGATTGCATATACTTACTGGATACCGCCGCGTTCTCCTGAGGTACCCCATCCCGGCACGTGCAAAAAACGGAGTATTCTGCAACGTGACCGCGCCAGCACCGCCGCGGGAGGGCAAAACTGTAGGGCGCCGTATCATTCTAAGTCCCGACATGGCGAGAATGACGCGCCCCTGCTCCGGAAAACGGCGAAATCTGACTCGGAACGCTCGCTAGGGATATCCGAAGGCCACCGTTGGCGACGTCGAATCATATGCAGACAACTCGAACTGCAGAATACTCCAAAAAATGCACGGCGCACCCCATAGGACCCATTGCTGCATGGCGGAAAATAGGTCCTCAGCATCCCCCAGATGCATTCCCGAGAACATCACGTTTGAATTAGCGATGGACACGGCAAACAAAAGGGCCCGAGCGTTATTTGCTCGGGCCCTTAGCTTGTCTCACGCTAGCGCGCGATGCTCATCTTACTTGCGCTTGCCGCCGCCGTCGCCGGGGCGACGGGAGCTGCCACCGCGCTTGCCGCCACGGCTGTTGCCGTAGCTGCCACGGTTATCGCGACCGCCGGCACGGCCGCCACGGGAGCCGGCCTGGTTGCCGCCACGCCCGCCACGATAGCCACCACGACGCTCATCGCGGGTATCGTCGTAGTTGCGCCAGTCATCGCGACGATCGCGGCTAGCACGCGGGTCACGACGATCACGCGACTCGTTAGAACGACCAGCGCCGCCGCGGCCGCCATTGCCGCGAGCACCCTCGCGACGCTCGCCGCCGCGGCTACCGCGCTCTTCAAAGCGCTTGCCGCCACGGGACTCACCGCCACGGGCAGTACGCTCACCGCGACCCTCGCCGCCGCGACGCTCATCACGGCCGCCGCGCTCGTCATCACGACCGGAACGCCGGCGGTCGCCCGCACCGCGCTTGCCACCGCGCGAACCGCGGCCCTCGTCCTCGCGCTCGACACGACGACGACCGCCGCGGTCCTCGTCCTCACGACGACGGCGGTGTGCCTCGCCCTGGAACTGCTTGGCACGACGCTCGGCACGGTTGCCGCGCGCAGGCTGCTCAGCGGCACCAGCACCGCCGCGCTCCTCGGCAGCTACCTCGCGAGCCACGCTCTCAACAGCCTCGTCCACGCGAGCCTGAACGCCCTCGCGCACGCGGGTCTTGCCGCCGCGCTTGGGACGGCTCGGACGCTCGCCGTCGCCGCGGCGCTCGTCGCGACCGCGGTTGGAACGACCGGCAACATCGCCGTAATCGTCGCCGTTGCGCTTGCCGTCGCGACGCGCCTGCTCAAGCTTCTTCTTGCTCTTGGACTTGCCGCGCTTGGTCTTCTTCTTCACCTTAAAGGCCGCAGGGTCGCGCTCGGGATCAACCGCGGGCGGGTTGGGACCCACGTGCAGGTCGCCGGCCTCGTAGATGTCGGCGGTCTTGTCCATGAGCTTCTCGATCTCGTAGAACTCGTCGACGTCCTGCTCGGTCACAAACGTAATGGCCCAGCCCAGCTCGCCGGCGCGGCCCGTACGGCCAATGCGGTGGATATAGTCGGTCGGCTCGGCCGGCACGTCAAAGTTCACGACGTAGCGCACGTCGCTGATGTCGATGCCGCGGGCGAGAACATCGGTTGCCACCAGCACGTCGACGGTGCCGTCGCGGAAGGCAGAAAGCGCACGCTCGCGCTGGGCCTGGCTACGGTTGCCGTGAATCGCGGCGGCCTTGATGCCCTTACGCTCCAGACGACGGCAGCAGCTGTCGGCGCGATGCTTGGTGCGCATAAAGACGATGGTGCGCTCCGGGCCCTCCTTCTTGAGGAACTCGGGCAACAGGTTATTCTTGGCCTCGATGGACACCGGGAACACAAACTGGTCGACGGTGTCGGCGGTCGACGTGGCGGGCGCGATCTCCACGCGAGCCGGATCGCTCACCAGGTCGGTGATCTCGCCCACGGCCTCCTCGTCGAGCGTCGCCGAGAACAGCAGCGTCTGGCGCTCGGCCGGCGTCTCGCGCACAATGCGGCGGACGGCGGGCAAAAAGCCCATGTCGAGCATGCGGTCGGCCTCGTCGAGTACCAGCACCTTGACCTCGTTCAGGTGGCAGGCGCCCTGCTCGATCAGGTCGACCAGACGGCCCGGCGTGGCGACCAGGATATCGCAGCCGTACTTGAGTGCCGCGGTCTGCGGCTTGTAGCTCACGCCACCCACGACGGTCACGGCGACATGGCCGGTGACGTCGGCGATCTTGCTCGCGACCTCGTCGATCTGCTGGGCGAGCTCGCGCGTGGGGGTGATGACGAGCATCACGGGGCCGCGGCCGTTGCCCTCGGGCTTCTTGGCACCGCGACGGCGGTTGCGGCCGCCGCGCTCGCGCACGGGTTTGGGCGGAGCAATGTGCTCCAGATTGTTCATGGTCGGCAGCAAGAAGGCGGCCGTCTTGCCGGTGCCGGTTTGAGCGGCGGCAAGCAGGTCGCGACCCTCGAGCACCACGGGGATCGAGCCGGCCTGCACGGGCGTCGGCGCCGTGTAGCCCAGGTTCTCGATAGCACGGAGTATCTCGTCCGAAAGCCCCAGCTCGTTAAAGGCGGGCAGGCTCTCGGTAGCGGACTCGACGGCCTGGGCAGCATTTGCCTCGTCGGCGGCATCGAAGGCGGCCTGGGTCATGGCCTCGCGGGTCTCGTCCAGAATCTCGGCGTCGGTGACGTCGGATACAGAATTACGCATATGTTGTTGTTCCTTATCTGCACGCGCTATGGGCACGGCATGCGGCCGCGCTGGCGTGCGTGGTAGTGCGCTAATACATACAAAAACGGGTGCGCACAGAGAGGACGTTGCTCAGCACGCTGGCGATCGCTTTGGCAGCCCTATCACGCGCCGTCCAGACGCAGCAGCTCTAAGCGATGGAGCAGATTCGCCGCCGGTTAGTATACCCGTGCTTCGCATGCCCCCACGTAAACCACAGATGACGAGGTGGACGAGGTGGGCCTGGCCGATCGTCTCAATCTGTAACAGATGCAGGGCAAAACCGGGTCCAAATGTTACAGATCAAGACAGAGGGGGATTTCCGTTCAGTCCAAACCAAATCTCTCGGTCTTCCTGCAATTTCGAACATGTGGCCTATAATGTTGCTTTGGTTACGCTATATATTGCGCAGCCATTTAATACGTCGCCCACCGGGGCCATTAATTCCTATCGCCATATTGGCTAGGAAGCAATCAAAGGAGGTATCCGTGGCAGCAGAGACGCCTTGCTCGGTCCTCTATAACGATATTCGCTCGTTCGGCGGTCTTAAACATCTCGAGATCGCCCGAATGCTCATCAATGGAAACTCTTATCTCGGCAGTACCCTGCTCGAGAAATGCTCTTCCAACCGCTCGTATCTCACCCGTTACATCGTCCATCGCAAGCCTGACCAGTGCGCGCCCGCCATCTACAGCGACTTTACCGTCACCACGCTCAACCTTTCCGCGGCAATCTGCAGCAAGCTCGGCGGCGGCGAGTCCGCCTATCGGGCAATCGCCGAGCACTATCGCGGTCCGGCCGCCGACGAAATGATGTCGGCTCTCGCCAGCTACAAGCTGGACAGCCGCCTATATGCAAATGCCCTCAATCGCATCGACAACTTTGACGGCAATGCCGTGCGCGAAAAAAGCACGCTCTTCTTGATGCTCTTTGTGGCAACGGGGGCGCTCGCCGATCCCGTTCAGGGCGTGGCCACCGTCGAGCGCTTTTGCGACAGCAAGACGGGCGAGCACTTTGGCACCACCGAAACTACCGTCGGACGTGGCTTTATGAGCAGCCTGGAGCAGCCGCGCACCGTCGCCCCCAACCTCGGTCTGCTCAGAACCCATGCCGACAACTGCGCCGGCATGCAAATCCATCCCCTCACACGCGATCCGCGCGGCACCGTGATTGGTTCTTTGCCCAAAACCTCGCTCAGCATCACCGATGTGGGCGCCGACGCATCGCGCGAGCATCTTCGCATTTGGCTTGAGGGTGAGCACTGGTACGCCCAGGGCCTTGGATCGACCAACGGCACAGTGCTCGAATCGGGCGCGGGCGACGGCGATATTGTGATTGAGCCGCCGCGCGACCAACGCGAGCCCGGCAAAGTCTATCCCCCCGTGGAAATCGCCAACAGCGACAGGCTCCATCTGGGTCTCTACACGACATTCCTTGTCATTGTGGACTAGCACGGACAGCGATCGGAAGACGGTCGCCGTCCGTCTTGCGTCTTCTGCCTTCTGCGTCGTAAACGACAATGCTCAGCGGTATACGTGGGCAGTGCGACTATCATGGTACTTTACCGATATCCGCACTGCTCGCGTATACGTGCGGCAACCCATGCCAGACAAAGGAACGCCATGGATACTACCGATAGCGCCTATGGCGACAAACTCGTCCGTCTCGATACGTTCGATACCGCCGTGGCGGTCGACCCCAGCGCCGAGGACGACGCCAAACGCCGGTTTATGACACTTATTCTCCAGACGGCCCACCGCAACAACGGCAACATCGGGCACGTGCTGCGCGCGACCAACACGAGCGGCGAGGTCTTTGCCGTCAAGCTGCTCAAGGACAACGTCATTCTCTCTGGCCAAGCCCCCGACCGCTCCGCCGAGCAATCGGCCGCGCACCTGGCCAACACCGCTGCGCTGTTTGAGGAGTACCGTCATCTGTGTACCGTCTCGCACCTGCGCGGATTTCCGCGCGTCTATGGCTACGGATCGTGCGAGGATGACCCGCTCATCCTCATGGAGTGGGTCGAGGGCACCTCACTCAAGCAGGCGCTGCCCCTGCTTCCTCACGACGCCTCGGGCGGGCTGACCACCCAGATGGTCGCCGCCGTCGGAAACGCCGTGCTTCGTGCGCTCTTGATGACCCAAGGCCTCGTGAATCCGGTCGTCCATCGCGACCTTTCGCCTGCCAATATCATGTTCCGCACCACCAGCCGAACGCTCGAGCAGCAGATTGCCGATTGCTCCTTTGACCCCTGCCTCATCGACATGGGCTCCGCGACCATGGCTCTCGGCGACGACACGATCACCCGGTGCGCCGACATCTGGCGCTTTGCCACGCCCGCATACGCCGCGCCCGAGATGCTCACGCAGGATATCGAAGGCATCGCGGCCCTTCGCCGTTCGCCGGCAATCGACGTCTATGCGCTTTCGAGCATTCTGTACCAGCTCTACAGCGGTCGCAAACCGTTTGACTTTGAGTCGACGGACGCCGCTGCAACCGGCTCGTTCTATCTCGTAAAGACCAAGACCAAGCCGGCACCGCTCGAGCCGCGCTGCGAGGGCGATGAAGCGCTCGTCCAAATCATCATGAAGGGTCTCTCAGTCGAGCAGTGCGATCGTCCCACCGAGCAGCAGATGCTCGAGGTGCTCTCGGCATACCTCACCGATGCCGAATCCGAGGGCCGCGAAGGCACAGGAGACGAGGCCGCGATTGATATCGATTCTGGCACGCACCTTAAGGTCGACGTCGCCGGCGAGCGCGCACGAGAGATCCTGAATCAGGCCCGTCACGATGCCATGACCCGCCGCCGCTTTATTATCGGCGGCGCTATCGCAGCCGTTGCGGGGCTCAGCGTTATCGGGGCGGCAACCCATGGCTTTGGCATCCCCGACTACCTTGACGGCATCCGCGGTTCACTTGACGACTACACCTGGGATCAGCTGCAGGAGATTTCGCTCAAGATTAAGGCCGCCGAGGCCCGTAGCGAGGCACGCGAGATTGCCAAGCGCTATCATCTGCTCGATGCCGATGGGCATATCCCCTATCCGTGTACCAAGCGTGTCACGCTCACCAACGGGCTGCAGGTTGGCGCGCAGCTTGTGGGCATCCGCCACGATGAGCTTCTGGACGGGACGGGCAAGGCCGGACTAACGTTTATGTTCGATGCGGGTATTGCCGAGCGCAACGCTGCGGCTGAACCGCCGAGCGCCGGCTGGGCAGATTGCGAGCTGCGGGAATGGCTCAACGGCGACGGCCTTAAGCTGCTGCCCAACGAGTTGCGCGCACTCATTAAAGGGGTCAAGAAGGTCTCGAACAATGTGGGCACCGCCAACAGCGCATCGTGCCTGAGCGAGTTGCCCGCAACCCTTTGGCTGCCCGCCATGGTCGAGCTGTGCGGTACGCAACCGCCCGATTCGTTTACCGAGGACTATCACTACCTGGCAGACATCTACAACGGCGAGGGCAAGGAGTATCAGCTCTTCCGCGAGCTCAAGGTAAGCCCGTATTCCACGAACGAGACGATGGTCCGCCAGTGGAAGGGCAAGGACACCTGTTGGTGGGAGCGCACGGTAAGCCCCGACACATCGGAGAGCGAAGGCACGCTCTATATGAACCGCGTGGGGCACGACGGCGACGTCTTTACGTACGCAACGCCTGCGGAAAAGCCAAACAAGCTAACCTGTGTGATTCCCGGGTTCTGTATCTAGGCGGCGGGCGTCTTGCCGTGACGAGACCCCACCCCGGCAATTGTCTTGATCTGTAACAGTTAGAGGTCATTTTCCCTGCTAGATATTACAGATTGAGATGATTGGTTGGGACGGTCCATCGGCCAACCATCCATCCTCATCTGTAACGAAATCTCATATATTATTTCTGTACTGGACACCCCCAGGGGGTATGGGTGTATAGTATCGGTAGGTTAACATTTCCAACACTACACCATAGAAAGGAGAAGCCATGGCTCAAGATAAGTTTGACGTGGGCGGCATGACGTGCGCCGCTTGCCAGGCGCACGTGGACCGCGCCGTCAGCAAGCTTGACGGCGTCCAAAGCGTCGCGGTCAACCTGCTCGCCGGTTCCATGATGGTCGACTATGACCCCGCGCAGGTCTCCCCCGACGATATCTGCACCGCCGTTGACCGCGCGGGCTACTCGGCCTCGCCCGTCAGTACGGGCACCGAAGCCGCCCCAAACGGCAGCGCGCAAGCCAGGTCAGGCGCCGCTCATATGGAGTCGCCTACCAAAAAGTTGGAGGCCACCGCCTCCGCCATGCGCACCCGTCTCATCATCTCAATCATCTTTCTCATCCCACTGTTCTACATAGGCATGGGGCACATGCTCGGTTGGCCACTGCCCGGCGTCTTCACCGACCACACCCACAGCATGACGCTCGCGCTCACCGAGCTCGTCCTGCTCATTCCCATCGTCTACGTCAACGACGCATACTTTATCAACGGGTTTAAATCGCTTACGCACGGCGCGCCTACCATGGACGCCCTTATTGCCGTGGGCGCCACTGCTTCCATCGCCTGGTCGCTCTACGCCATGTTCATCATGGCCGACCAGCTAGCCGCGGGTCAGGTCCACGAGGCCATGATGACGAGCATGGACAATCTGTATTTTGAGAGCGCAGGCACGATCCTGTCGCTCGTCACCGTGGGCAAATACCTCGAGACGCGCAGCAAGTCCAAGACCGGCGGCGCAATCGAGGCGCTGATCGACCTAGCGCCCAAGACCGCGACCGTCGTGGCAGAGGACGGCAGCGAGGCCACTGTGGACGTCGACGCCATCCTACCCGGTCAGGTGCTGCGCGTGCGCCCCGGCGAGTCCATCCCCGTCGATGGAGTGGTGCTCGAGGGCTCGTCGGCCGTGGACGAGAGCGCGCTCACCGGCGAGTCCATCCCCGTGGAGAAGACCGCCGGCGACACTGTCAATGCGGCCACGGTCAACCGCACGGGCTCGTTTACCTTCCGTGCCACACGCGTGGGCGCTGACACGTCACTCGCCAAGATTATCCAGCTCGTCGAGGACGCCAACGCCACCAAGGCGCCCATCGCCCGCATGGCCGACAAAGTCGCCGGCGTGTTCGTGCCCGTGGTGTTCGTGATCTCGGCTGTGACCTTTGCGGTGTGGATGGCACTGACCGGCAGCATAAACGAGGCGCTCACCTCCGCCGTCGCTGTGCTGGTGATCAGCTGCCCGTGCGCGCTGGGCCTGGCCACGCCCGTCGCCATTATGGTCGGCACCGGCAAGGGCGCCGAGATGGGCATTCTGTTTAAGAGCGCCGAGGCGCTGGAGAACCTGCGCAGCGTGGGCACCGTGGTGCTCGATAAGACGGGCACGGTCACCCGCGGCAAGCCTGCCGTGACCGATATCGTGGTAGCCACGCGCGCTGACGGCTCGCCCGCTATGAGCGAAAAGGCGCTGCTCAAGTTGGCCGCCGCGTTGGAGCGCTCGAGCGAGCACCCGCTGGCCGAGGCGATTATGGCCGAGTGCGAGACGCGAGGGATTGTCGCGCGCGCCGTCGAGGACTTTGCCGCCGTGCCCGGGCGAGGCGTTACGGCGCGCGAGGGGCAAAACGCCATTGCCGCCGGCAATATGCGCCTGATGAACGAGCTGGGCGCGAAGGTGCCCGCGGGTCTTGCCGAACAGTTCGCCGCCGAGGGCAAGACGCCGCTGTTCTTTGCCAAGAACGGCGAGCTCGCCGGCACCATTGCCGTGGCTGACGAGGTCAAGGAAACGAGTGCCGGAGCCATCGCCGCACTGCGCTCGCTTGGCGTCGACGTGCGCATGCTCACCGGCGACAACCGAGTCACCGCCGAAGCAATCGCCCGCCGCGTGGGGCTGAGCAGCGAACAGGTCATCGCCGACGTCCTCCCCGCCGACAAGGAGCACCACGTACGCGAGCTGCAGGATGCGGGCAGCAAGGTCGCCATGGTGGGCGACGGTATCAATGACTCCCCCGCCCTGGCGCGCGCCGACGTGGGCCTTGCTATCGGCACCGGCGCAGACATCGCCAAGGAGGGCGCCGACGTGGTACTCATGCGCAGCGACCTCATGGACGTCGCCCGTGCCATCGAGCTGTCGCGCGCCACAATTCGCAACATCAAGCAGGACCTGTTCTGGGCGCTGTTCTACAACGGCATCGGCATTCCGCTGGCGGCGGGCGTGTTCTTCCCCCTCATCGGTTGGCAGCTCTCGCCGATGTTTGGCGCCGCGGCCATGAGCCTGTCGAGTGTCTGCGTCGTAAGCAATGCGCTGCGCTTAAAATCCTTTAAGCCAAAAGTGGCAAAATAGGCTCACCATTAAGTCCATCTAGAACGGGTTTTCCAGACGCCCGAGATTGACCCGAAAGAGGAGCGACGCGCACTTTGGTACGCGAGCGACGGCTTGAAGGTCAAGGTCGGGTGCCTGGGAAAGCCGACACAACAGGGAGGAATACCCATGCGTTACACAATCAAGACTTCCGGCCTCATGTGCGGCCATTGCGACGCCACCGTCGAGACGGCGTTGCTCAACGTGGCCGGCGTGACCGACGCCGACGCCGATCACGAGACCCAGACTGTCCAGGTGGAGTGCGCCGACACCGTGACCGCCGAGCAGCTCGCCGCCGCCGTCGAGGGCGCCGGCGAGAAATTCCATGCCCTGTCCGTAACCGCCGCGTAGCAGGCGCCACCTACTCCATCCTCAGAAGTTGCGGTGAAATACGGACTGTTGTGCCGCCCTAGGCCTTTAAACGGTCCGTATTTCACCGCAACTGACGGGGACATCCGGAAAATCGACCAGAAACGAGGACCCGCCATGATGGCAGACCATAAATCGGTGACCCGCATGCTCAAGACGGCACGCGGCCAGATCGACGGCATCCTACGGATGGTCGAGGAGGACCGTTACTGCGTCGACATCTCCACGCAGCTCATGGCAACACAGGCGCTCCTCGCGCGCATCAACGCCGACGTGCTCAAGGCGCATATCGAGGGCTGCGTGACTTCGGCAATCGAATCGGGCGACGAGGACCTCAAAGCCGCCAAGCTCGCCGAGATCGAACGCGTCGTCGACAAGCTCTCCAAGTAATTGGGGCATTGGGGACAGACTTCTTTGCACCGTCTTGGTATTCCGAGGACAGGTATGTTTGCACCACATTGGTGCAAACATACCTGTCCCCCTTGCTCTAAATCGGGTATAAAGGCGTGCAGCATATCGAACGAAAGGCAATTTGCATGAATGACTTTATGAAGGGCCGCAATGGCGCCGATGAACTCACCATCGTGATGGGTTTTGCCGGCATCGTCATCGCGATGATCGGATCGATAGCCCGCATCCAGTGGCTCAGCTGGATTGCCATCGCCGTCATCGTGATTGGCGTGCTGCGCGGCCTGTCCAAAAATATCGATGCACGTCGCAAGGAGAACGAGGCCTTTGTAGCCGCGACCGCCAATGTTCCCGGCTTGGGCAAGTTCGTCGCCAGCTTGGGCGGCGGCGCTGCAGCGGCCAGCACCTCACGCGCAGCCGGCACCAGCAAGGAAGACTTTGAGCGTGCCAAGCGCACGGCCAAGAAGATGTGGAAGGGTCGCAAGACCACGGCATACCTCAAGTGCCCCAACTGCGGCCAGATGCTCTCCGTCCCCAAGGGCAAGGGCAAGATCCGCGTCACCTGCCCCAAGTGCCACGCCAAGATGGAAACCCGCTCCTAGCGCCCGCACGCGGGACAAATAAATCAGGTTTGTTTGTCCCAAATCTTAAGTATTTGTTCGATAAAAAAGCCGAGGCCTCGTGTTGAGACCTCGGCTTTTTGTATGCGGCAACGGAGCTGTCCCTTTGTCTCGTCTACGCCACGCCGTCGCGGGCGAGCTCCTCGGCCAGTGCCTCGGCCGGCATTGCCATAATCGTGTCGAGTTCGGCGTCCACCTCGGGAATACGCTTCACCTTGAGTTTGCGTACCAGATCGCCACGACACATCACGTGTATCGGCTCACGCAGAGCGCACAGGTCATCCAGAGGGCTCTCGCGCGTCACCAAAATGTCGGCCGCCTTGCCGCACTCGATTGTGCCAGTCTCGCCGTCCAGCCCCAGCAGCTCGGCGTTGACTTGCGTAGCCGTATGCAGTGCGAAGGCGTTGCTCACGCCGACATGCTTGGCAAAATAGGCCACCTCACGCCACATGTCGTACTGCGTCACGAACGGGCAGCTCGAGTCCGTGCCCAGGCCCACCTTAACGCCAGCTTCCAGTGCGGCACGAGCACTCTCGATAATGCCCGAGCACACGATGTCACCGTTCTTCTTTTGCGTGTCGGTCGAATGGGTCTTTTCCGGATCGAGCAACACAAACGGCAGCGCCGGGCTGATAGTGCAGGTCACACTCGGCGCACGTCCCTCGAGCTGCGTACCCGCGGCGCCGCGGTACAGTTCCAGGATCTCGGGCGTCAACGGAGCGCCGTGCTCAATCGTGTCAACTCCGGCCTGAAGCGCGGCCTTCACACCTTCGGTGCTCTCGACATGCGCCATGACAGGAAGGCCAACCTCGTGCGCCGCCTTGCACGCCGCCGCGGCAACCTCCACCGGCATACGCAGCACGCCCGGCTCGCCCACCTCGGTCGCGTCGAACACACCGCCCGTTACGAACAGCTTAATGACGTCGGCACCGCGCGCATACAGGTCACGCACCTGTTCGGCTGCCTCGGCGGGACTGTTGGCCACCTGGGCGAACAAGCCTGCACCATGGCCGCCCGGCACCGTGACGCCCGTTCCCGGCGCCACCAGGCGAGGACCTTGATACTTGCCGGCATCGATAGCATCGCGCACGGCAAGATCGGCAAACAGCGGGTCGCCCGCGCCGCGCACCGTGGTCACGCCACTTGCCAGCTGTTGTTGGGCGCTGCCCTTAAGAATGTGGCGCACGATGGCGCGCCCCACGGGATTATCGAGCTTTTTCATCAGCGCACCCGCATCGCCCGCCGAAACCGGCTTGCCCGAACCGCACAGATGCACATGCATATTGATGAGGCCTGGCATGAGATACGCCCCTGCCAGATCGATGACCTCGGCACCTGCAGGCGCCTGCGCCACAGCACTCGGCCCCATCCACGTGATGACACCGCGCTCAACGGCCACGGCCATGTCGGGCTGCGGCTCCATATGTTCCGAACCATCCAGGACGGTCGCATTGATAAACAACGTGGAACGATCGGCAGACGCCATATCGAGCTCCTCCCCCTCAGAAAACTTGAACATCTGTCCATTATTATCCAGTGTAGCCCGATTGCCACAGACATATCGGTTAACGGAGGGAAGAGGGGATGTGGGGGACGGAATACGTTGCAGTCCCACCCCAGCAACATCAGGGGAATGTCTCGATCTGTAACAGATACAGGGTTATTGGGCCCCTTGATGTTACAGATCGAGACATTCGGTCGACGTTTCACCGGTTTGTCTCGATCTGTAACAATTACGAACTCAAACAACTTCTAAACGTTACAGATCGAGACAAAACCTCTCAGCGCCCATACCACTGACGTCTCCACTCCTCAGCCAAATCGGGCCGTCGCGGAATACCCGCCAACCTCATCTTCTCAACCAGCTTCCCCGGATTCTTGAGCTCATCAAACGTAAACCGAAGCACCTTGTGCCCGAGCATTGTCAGATGAGACTCCCGTTGACGTTCTGCCACGAATGGGTCGACCGACTCCCGGCCCTCGCCGTTCTGCAAGGTGTACTTCACCTTTCCGTCGAGCTCGCCGATGACACACGTCCCGTCCTCGAGCCGCCAAAAATAATCGATCCGAAACACCTGGCTCGAATCGAGCGGATCGCGAAACTCCACCTGCAACTCCGGAACCGGAAAGCCGTATGCAATAAAGAACGCTCGAAACCGAGACTCGCCACCGTTTTCGGACATCCCGTCCGCATACGACGCAATCACCTGTGCCCTGCGATACCCTCGCCTGCCCTCGCAATCGGCGCGGAGGCGCTCGCACAAATCCCCACGTGAAACGCCTTTCGCCCGCAGTGCAGAATCGGCAATCGCCAACCCGTAGGAGAACGGCGCACGAAGCAAGCAATCCTCCACCGTGCGCCAAAATGACGTCACCTGCACGCCATCAACACGCTCGAGCGCGCCCGCCATCTGCAGACGCAACAACCTGCACCCGCTGTTCAACGTCATCGAACAGCCCGTCTTAACAAGAAAACGCGGCCCGAGCAGATCATTCGGCACCTCCAAACCCCACAAAAGCGCCGCGTCATAGCCCCAAAACGCCCAATCGGGATGAAATTCCGCAAGCCCTTTGATAGTCCTCAGCGCTCGCTCCGCCGGCGTCAATGCATCCCAATCATGCTGAAAACAGAACAGGTACGGCTCGGGCTCCGCGATATCGTCGGTTCCAACATGGCGTCGCAGCCACATGAGCTCGGTATTGTCATGCGTTGCGAGCAGCGCACCCTGCTTGGCCGTCTCCGTGAGACGCGCGAGCATCCTGTTCCGCGCCAGCGTGTTGCGAGTCGTATGCTTGTGTTTGAGAACGGTATTAGACACTTTCATCACCACCACGTCAGACAAATGGACCATCGTCACCGTTGCCTCCGCTGACAAATGTCTTGATCTGTAACAGGAAGACAGTCTTTGAGCCTCTAGTTGTTACAGAACAAGATCTTTCGGCACCGCGTCCAGCCTTTGTCTCGATCTGTAACAGGTAGAACGATTTTTGGTCCTTTCCCGTTACAGAACAAGATCTTTCGGCAGCCGCCAACCTTCCGTCTCAATCTGTAACAGTTACGGGCCCAAACAGCCGCCAAACGTTACAGATTGAGACAAAGTCAGGGCTGTAGGGCGGCACCAATCACATCCCCTACTCCCATTCTTGTTCGTAGATGTTGAGGGACTTTACGTAGCGCCCCTGGGCACCCATGATGTCGCGGACCAGGCGCAAAAAGAAGCTGATGCACGAGGTATCAAAGCCGTCCCGCAGGTCCTCCGGATGCACCGCGCCCGGCCCATCGATCGCCGTATCGCTCAGGCGCGCTATGTCGTAGAGGTAGAGCTGCCCCGCCGTCAGCCAGATATCGTCGACGCAGGCGAGGCGCACCGCAATCGCACCGTCGCTCCAATGCTCCTTTTGCACGATATGCGGGTCGTAGGCATCAAAGCGACGGTCGGTGCGCGTATCCTTCAGCGCAACCATGCCGTTCGCAGGATCCTTGTCCAAAATGCCAAAGCGCGAGAAATACTGTGTGTCGCGCACCTGCTCGAGCCGCTTGAGCGAGGCAGGCGAAAGCGATGCCGGCGGCTCATCAACATACAGCTCGAGCAGCGTCTTGCCATGGCGATAGGGGCGCTCGAAGAGCAGCCAATCGGTAAATGCCATGTTGTAGGCCATGATTTCGTTTTGGGAAGGCTCGGTGCAATAGCCGAGCCACGGGTCGACAATGATCTCGAACTGCTCGCGCGCCGGCTCCAAAAACTGAAACTTCCGCAGCATCCAAAAATGGGCCATGTCGGCAATATCGTTGCCGACGGCTTCAGCCAGATGTGCTCGGTCTAAAACGTGATCAGTCACGGCATCCTCCTCAAACTGATGAACCTCAATTTGAGCTTACGAGGAGGGTGGGCAGCCACTGTTGGCACGGACAAAATAGGCCTCCGGCTGCAAACCAACTGCTGACCAAACACTTGACGGGATGCTTGACCGAAAATGCGCACCGCAAAGAAACGGCAGGTAGATATAGACAGCTGACCCGCCATTTTGAGCCAGATGCCCGCTGCCACCACAGAAACAGCAGAGCACCACAGTCGCAAACGTCGACGAATGAATACTTGTACGTCGACAAATGACAAAGTCGCCCGCAAACCCGCAAGGAGTGTCCCCGAATGCCGGCACATAAGGAACGTCCCTAGCTGCCGGCACTTGGGGACGTTCCTTTTGGGCCGGCCGTTGGGGACAGCCCTTGACGATTCAGCTGTGGACAGCCGCCTTACAGCTCCAGCGCCTCGGCGACTTCGGCAGCGCAGGCCAGGGCGTCGGCCATGGCGCTCACCACGAGCGAGCTGCCGTTGCGGGCATCACCCGCCACATACACCGGCGCGGCATCCGCGGCGACACCCTCTGTGCGAGCCGCGAGGTGCGAGCCCTCGGCGGCCATCACAGGCAGCGGACGACCAGCGGTGGCAACAGGCACGCTCACCGCATCGAACACACTGTGCTCCGGGCCCGTGAAGCCGCAGGCGATGAGCACCAGCTGCGCCGGTACCTCGTGCTCGGAGCCCGCGATGCGCTCGGGCTTTCCCGCCGACCAGTCCAGATCGACCACGCGCAGACCCGCAGCCGCACCCTTCTTGTCCAGCAGCACCTCGAGCGTATCCACGCCCCAGGCACGCATCTCGCCACCCATCGCAGCGATAGCCTCCTGCTGGCCGTAGTCGGTCTTCTTAACGTTGGGCCACTGCGGCCAGGGGTTGCTCGCCGCGCGCACATCAGGCGCCGCCGGCAAGAACTCAAACTGGCGCACGCTGCGCGCACCCTGACGTACCGCGGTGCCCACGCAGTCGTTACCGGTATCGCCGCCGCCAATGACCACGACGTCCAGGCCGCGTGCATCGATGACAGGCTCGCCGCCATCGAGCACCGAGACGGTCGAGGCCGTCAGGTAGTCCACGGCATACACCACGCCGGGCGCGTCAATATTCTCAGCAGCCAGTCCACGCGGGGCGCGAGCACCGGCAGCCACCACGACAGCGTCAAAGCCATTGAGCTTGGCCGCCACCGCAGGGTTCGTAACGTCAGCACCCAGCTCAAACACAATGCCCAGCTCGCGCATGAGTGCCACGCGACGCTCGACCACAGACTTCTCGAGCTTCATGTTGGGAATGCCGTACATGAGCAGGCCGCCCGGGCGGTCGTCACGCTCAAATACCGTCACACGGGCACCGCGACGTGCAAGCTCCCATGCAGCCACCAGGCCAGCCGGGCCAGAGCCAATCACAGCGACCGTGGGTGCATCCTCCCCTGCCGGCTCAAAGCGGCGCGGACCGCCATTTGCCCACTCATGGTCGCTGATCGCGCGCTCGTTGTCATGAATCGTCGTGGGCTGGCCATCGACCGAGCCCAGGTTGCATGCGGCCTCGCACAGCGCCGGGCACACGCGGCTCGTGAACTCGGGCATGGGCGAGGTGAGTGACAGGCGCTCGGCAGCCTCATCCCAGCGGCCGCGGTACACCAGCTCGTTCCACTCGGGAATCAAATTGTGCAGCGGGCAGCCGCTCGGACGCGCCTTGCCAAAGCTCGCGCCCATCTGGCAAAACGCCACGCCGCACATCATGCAGCGGCTCGCCTGGGCACGACGCGCGTCGTCGTCGAGCTCCACGTACAGCGGATCGAAATCGCGGCTACGCTCCTCCACGGGGCGCAGCTCATGGGTCACGCGATCGATATCAAGAAAAGCACCGGGCTTACCCATGGCACTTACGCCTCCTTCTTGGTCGAAGCAACAGAGCTGGCAGCCACAGACGCAGCGTCAGCAGCACCGCCCGCCACATCAAAGCGATCGACATCCGCGGCGCTCGCGCGACCGGTCACAATGTCAAACGCCAGCTCCTCGGCCTGCGCATGCGTCTTGCCGACGGCCTCGGCGGCGGCGACAATCGCCAGCACGCGCTCGTACTCGGTCGGAATGACCTTCACAAAGTGCTTGCTCATCGTCTCAAAGCTGTAGAGCAGCTTAATGCCGCGCGGGCTCTGCGTCGCGTCCACGTGCTCCTGGATGAGCTCGCGAATCTGCGCCAGCTCGCCGGCCGTCGGGGCTTTAAGCTCAACGCTCTCGTGGTTCACACGGGCATCGAGCGTGCCGTACTGGTCAAAGACATAGGCCACGCCGCCCGTCATACCGGCGGCGAAGTTCTGCCCGACCTCGCCCAGGATGAGCGCCAGACCACCCGTCATGTACTCGCAGCCATGGTTGCCGCAGCCCTCGACCACCACGGTGGCACCGGAGTTGCGTACGCCAAAGCGCTGGCCTGCCAGGCCGTTAATGAAGCCGCGGCCGCTCGTGGCGCCAAAGAACGCAACGTTGCCCACGATGATGTTCTCATCGAACTTGTAGGTCGCATGCGGGTTGGGGCGCACCGACACCTCGCCGCCCGAAAGGCCCTTGCCAAAGTAGTCGTTGGCGTCGCCGCACACGTTGAGCGTAATGCCGCGCGGCAGGAAGGCGCCAAAGCTCTGGCCGGCCGAACCATCGCAATCGATGGTGATGGAGCCGGCGGGCAGGCCCTCGGGATGCGCCTTGGTCACCGCGTTGCCCAAGATGGTGCCCACGCAGCGGTTGACGTTGGCGATATCGGCGCGGAAGCGAATCGGACGCAGGTGCGCACGGGCATCGGCCGTATAGGGCACAAACAACGTGGAGTCGAGCGTCTTGTCGAGCTCGCTGTCCGCAGCCATCTGGGGCAGGAAGTGACGGCCGTCGGCACCCGGGATGTGGGCACCAAACTCACAGGTCGCGCTTGCCAGCACGGGCGACAGATCCAGCAGGTTAGCCTTGCGGTTGCCCGGGACCTCAATCTGGCGCAAGCACTCGGGATGGCCGACCATCTCGTCGACGGTGCGGAAGCCCAGGCTCGCCATGACCTCGCGCAGTTGCTCGGCAACAAAGAGCATAAAGTGCTCAACGTGCTCGGGCTTGCCGCGGAAGCCGCGACGCAGGCGGCAGTTTTGCGTAGCGATGCCGGCGGGGCAGGTATCCTGCTGGCAGTCGCGCTGCATGAGGCAGCCCATCGAGATGAGCGGCATGGTCGCAAAGCCAAACTCCTCGGCACCCAGCAGGCAGGCGACGGCAACATCGGTGCCGTCCATGAGCTTGCCGTCGGCCTCGAGCACCACGCGCGAGCGCAGGCCGTTTTGCAGCAGCGTCTGCTGGGCCTCGGCAAGACCGAGCTCCAGCGGCAGACCGGCGTGCCAGATAGAGTCGCGCGCAGCGGCACCCGAGCCGCCGTTGTGGCCGCTGATCAAGATCTTGTCGGCAGCACCCTTGGCCACACCGGTGGCGATGGTACCGACGCCGGCCTCGCTGACCAGCTTGACCGACACGCGTGCGCCGGGGTTGGCGTTCTTAAGGTCGAAGATGAGCTCGGCCAGGTCTTCGATAGAGTAGATGTCGTGGTGCGGCGGAGGCGAGATCAGGCCGATGCCGGGCGTGGACTGACGGACCTCGGCGATCCAGGGGTAGACCTTCTTACCGGGCAGGTGTCCACCCTCGCCGGGCTTGGCGCCCTGGGCCATCTTGATCTGAATCTCGAAGGCGCTGCACAGGTAGCGGCTCGTCACGCCAAAGCGCGCACTTGCCACCTGCTTGATGGCGGAGTTCTTGGAGTCACCGTTAGCCAGCGGGGTCTCGCGACGCGGGTCCTCGCCGCCCTCGCCCGAGTTGGAGCGCCCATGCAGGCGATTCATGGCGATGGCCATGCACTCGTGTGCTTCCTTGCTGATGGAGCCGTACGACATGGCGCCGGTGTTAAAGCGGCGGACGATGTTGAGCGCGGGCTCGACCTCGTCGAGCGAAACCGGCGTGCGGCCGCTGGCATTAAAGTCGAGCAAGTCGCGCAGGCGCACGGCACGGCCGGTGCGGTGCAGGCGGGCGCTGTACTCCTTAAAGGTGTCGTAACTGTCCTCACGGCAGGCGGTCTGCAGCAGGTAGACAGTCTGAGGGTCGATCAGGTGATCCTCGCCACCGAGCGGGCGCCACTTGGTCAGACCCAGCGTGGGCAGCTGATCGGGAGCCGGGCTCTCAAGGATAGCGAGCGCGGCGTCGTAGCGCTCGTTTTGCTCGCGCTCAACGTCCTCGACACCCATACCGCCCACACGGCTCACCGTGCCGGCGAAGTACGCGTTGACGAACTCCGGCGTAAAGCCCACAGCCTCGAAGATCTGCGCCGAATGGTAGCTCTGCACCGTGGAGATGCCCATCTTGGACATGATGGAGACGATGCCGGCGGTCGCAGCCTTGTTGTAGTTGGCGATGCCCTGCTCGGCCGTCACGTCCAGGTCGCCGTGTGCCGCCAGATCGCAGATGCAGGCATGTGCGTTGTACGGATAGATGCCGCTCGCGGAGTAGCCCACCAGTGCCGCAAAGTCGTGCGGAGACACGGCATCGCCGCACTCCACCACGATATCGGCAAAGGTGCGCACGCCGGCACGGATCAGGTGGTTGTGCACGCAGCCCACGGCGAGCAGCGACGGCACGGGCACCTCGCCCGCAGCGGCACGGTCGCTCAGCACCACGATGTTCACGCCATCGCGAACCGCAGCCTCGACGTCTTCGGCAAGCTGCTTGAGCGCAGCCTGCAGCGCGCCCTCACCCGCGTCGCGGCGGTACACGGCACGGAACCGGCGGGTCTTAAAGCCCACGCGGTCGATGGCACAGATATGTTCGAACTCTTCCTCGTTGAGCAACGGGCGCTCCAAGCGCACCAGCTGACAGGCCGTGCGGGAATCCTCGAGCAGGTTGCCGTGGTTGCCCAGGTAGAGCGTGGTCGAAGTGACCATATGCTCGCGCAGGGCGTCGATCGGCGGGTTCGTGACCTGGGCGAACAGCTGATAGAAGTAGTCAAAGAACGAACGCGTCTTCTTGGACAGGCAGGCCAGCGGCGCATCGATACCCATCGAGGCGAGCGGGGCCTTGCCCTGCTGGGCCATGGGACGCACGACCTCGTCGACGTCATCCCAGTGGTAGCCGAGCTTGGCCATACGCACGGCGGCGGGCACCTCGGCGTCCTCGGCGGACGTTGCCGAAACGGGCTCATCGAGCGCGTCGACGGTCAGTGTCTCCTCGGCAATCCAATCACGGTAGGGCTTTTCCTTGGCGTAACGGGCGCGCAGCTCGTCATTGTAGATCACGCGGCCGCGGGCAAAATCAACCTCGAGCATCTGACCCGGTCCCAGGCAACCGCTCGTCAGAATGTTCTCGGGGCTCACCTCGATGGTGCCCACCTCGCTCGCCAGCATAAAGCGACCGTCGCGCGTCACATAATAGCGGGCGGGACGCAGGCCGTTACGGTCGAGGGCGGCGCCCAGGGTACGGCCATCGGTAAAGGCGATGGCCGCCGGACCGTCCCACGGCTCCATGAGCATGGACTGGTAGGCGTCGTAGGCGCGGCGCTCCTCGCTCAGACTATCGTTGTGGTCCCACGGCTCAGGCAGCAGCATGGACGCAGCGCGCGTAAGCGGACGGCCGTTCATGACCAAAAACTCGAGCACGTTGTCCAAAATCGCCGAGTCGGAACCCTCGCGGTTGATGATGGGCATCACGCGCTCAAGATCGTGCTGTAACACGGGGCTGTACAGGTTGGGTTCGCGGGCGCGAATCCAGTTGACGTTGCCCTTGAGGGTGTTGATCTCGCCGTTGTGGATGATAAAGCGGTTGGGATGCGCGCGCTCCCAACTGGGCGTGGTGTTGGTGGAGTAGCGCGAGTGGACGAGCGCCACCGCCGTCTTGACGGCGGCGTCGTTGAGGTCTATGAAGAAGCGGCGCATCTGTGTGGCGACCAGCATGCCCTTGTACACGATGGTGCGCGAGCTCATGGAGCACACGTAGAAGATCTTGTCTCGCAGGGCAAACTCGGCGTCGGCCTTCTTCTCGATGGTGCGGCGGCACACGTACAGGCGACGCTCGAAGGCGTCACCCGCCGGCGTGTCGTCCGGACGGCCCAGGAAGGCCTGCAGGATAGTGGGCATGCAGGCACGCGCCGTCTCACCCAGGTCGTGCGGATTGACCGGCACCTCACGCCAAAAGAGCAGCGGCACGCCGGCCTCGGCGCAACCCTCCTCAAACACGCGGCGGGCATCCTCTACGCCCTTGTCGTCCTGCGGGAAGAACAGCATGGCCACGCCATAGTCGCCCTCTGCCGGCAGAATCTGGCCGCACTTTTGGGCCTCTTTTCGAAAAAAGTGATGCGGAACCTGGAACAGGATGCCGGCGCCGTCGCCGGTGTTCTTCTCGAGTCCCGTGCCGCCGCGGTGCTCCAAGTTGACCAGAATGGACAGCGCATCGTCCAGAATCTGGTGATGGCGCTCACCGTTGATATCGGCAAGCGCGCCGATGCCACATGCATCGTGGTCGAATTCGGGGCGATAAAGGCCCTGCTGCTGAGCGGAATCTGCCTGCATCGCGATCCTCCCCTAGATATTTAGACAGTCAGTTGAATAGGCATAGTAGGAGCATCGGGGCATCGTTGTGTTTCCCGCCCGTTTCGAAACAATCGCGTAACGCACACCCTACGAGTGGACACCGCCGACCTCAAGGACGGCAACAAGGGCCCCAAGTTCGACCTGTAAGCTCACCGCTTCAAACATCTCAATCTGTAACAGTAAGACCCAATTTCCATCCCTAGTTGTTACAGATCAAGACATTTCGGCAATCCCCTTTCACCAGCCTATCCAAATACAATAATTTTGTTAGTCTTGGTTAACTGTTTGGCCTAAAACGGGTATCCTTTGCGGAGTCAAACAAACGGCACGCAGGAGCGCACCATGATCAACCATCTCAAACAACACTTTGGCTCCCCGCGCACCGGTGGCCACGGAGGACTCGACATCGCACGGCATATCGGCCCCGGACTGCTCGTGACCGTCGGCTTTATCGACCCGGGCAATTGGGCCTCCAATATGGCCGCGGGCTCGCAGTTTGGCTACGCGCTGCTGTGGATCGTCACGCTGTCCACGATCATGCTCATCGTGCTGCAGCACAACGCGGCGCACTTGGGCATCGCCACGGGTATGTGTCTTGCCGAGGCCACGACGCGCCACCTACCCCGCCTCGTCGGGCGTGCGATACTCGGCAGCGCATATCTAGCCACGATCGCCACCGCCATGGCCGAAGTCCTGGGCGGTGCGATCGCGCTTCAAATGCTCTTTGGGCTGCCCGTGCGCGCGGGCTGCGTCATCGTGGCGACAGTATCGATGGCGATGCTCATGACGAACTCCTACAAGCATGCCGAACGCTGGATCATCGCCTTCGTAGGCGTGGTAGGACTCTCGTTTTTGGCCGAGCTTGCACTAGTCAAGGTCGACTGGCCGCAAGCCGCCGCAAGCTGGATCACGCCTAGTATGCCCACTGGCTCTGCTGCGATTATCGTGAGTGTCCTGGGTGCGGTCGTTATGCCCCACAACCTCTTTCTACACTCCGAGGTCATCCAATCCATGCACTTCGAAGGCCAAGGCGACCAGGTTATCGAAGAGCGTCTGCGCTACGAGCTCTTCGACACGCTCTTTTCGATGGGCGTGGGCTGGGCAATCAACTCAGCCATGGTCATCCTGGCCGCAACGACCTTCTTTGCGCATGGCATGGTCGTAGACGACCTCGCCGTCGCAGCGGCCACGCTCTCCCCCATCTTGGGCCCGGCGAGCTCGACCATCTTTGCGGTAGCGCTGCTGTTCGCGGGACTATCGAGCAGCGTGACAGCGGGCATGGCGGCGGGAACCGTCACTGCGGGCATGTTCGACGAGGAATACGATATCCACGACCGACATTCCTCGATCGGGGTGGCAGCCTGTTTCGTCGGCGCAGTGACGGCGTGCCTGGTCGTCCCAAATCCTTTTGAAGGTCTCATCTGGAGTCAGGCACTGCTGTCGCTTCAGCTACCGATTACGGTCTTTGTGCTCATACGGCTCACCAGTTCACCCCGCGTCATGGGCAAATACGCCAACTCGCGCCCACTCAACGCGCTGCTTGTAGGGATTGGCGCCATCGTGACGATTCTCGATGTCGTGTTGTTGACAGGGATGTAATGGGACGGGGCACCTACCCAGACAAACGTCTCGATCTGTAACAGGAAGACCCGTTTTGAGCCGTTAAACGTTACAGATTGAGACAAAAGGTCGGCCGGACTCACAACAGACAAGATCGGCCAACAGCAACAGTGATCCCTTGGGGGCGGAGGAAAAGGGCCCCGGCCGAGAATTCGACCGGGGCCCTTGGACAGAGCTATGTGTTGCTACAAGCCGTGTGCCGACGAGCTACTCCTCGACGAGCTCAAACTGATCGGGACCGACGCCGCACACCGGGCACACGTAGTCCTCGGGCAGCTCGGGCGTATCGACCTCAACCTCGTAGCCACAAACGATGCACACGAACTTATACGTCTTCTTCTCCTCAGCCATGATGTTCTCCTCTCGAACGCGACTGGTGATGTACTTCATCTATTAGTATAGATTCTCAATAATATAATGCAAGTATTTTTAAAACATTTCTAGCCTTGATACGAGGACGCCTTCGGAGGCGTCTTGCCCTTCAGGACCTTATGGTAGTAATCGTAGGTGAGCGGCGTGTCGTCGCTCAGGCGCTCGGCATCCTCGACCTCGCCGATAAACAGTAGATGCGTGCCCACATCCACGGTATCAATCAAACGGCAGCTAAACAGGGCCGCCGCGTGCTCGGGCACATAGGGCATGCCCAGAGCCGTCTCGCGGGTCTCGTACTTGGCAAACTTGTCGTAATCGCTGCTGGTGCGGAACCCAAAGTTACCGATGTAGAGCATGTCGGCGGTCTGATCGATCACGGTCAGCGCGAACGCTTTGGCCGATGCGATAACGCCCGAGGTGACGTTTTCCTTGTTCACGGCAACCGAAATGCGCGGCGGCATGGACGTCACCTGCACCGCCGTGTTGATGACGCAGCCGGCGCGCAGCCCGTCTGCCGCGGCGCTCACCACGTACAGGCCGCTCGGCATGGTAAAGAACGCAGTTTTGTCCATAACGATCACTCCCCTAGCTCGGGTTGGAACCTCATGGATGTATGTACCCACAAAATGACAGCGCCCATAACGGACGCCGCCTTTGAAACATATGTGTCAGAACAGTAAGAAAGATGAGACACCCGCAGTTGCGGTGAAATAGGGACTGAATAGCCCCTCAAACAGGCAAAACAGTCCGTATTCCACCGCAACTATGAAGGACGGTCAGCGGTTGCGTTCCTTGAGGGCGCGGTCGATCTCGCGTTGGACATCACGCTTGGCCATGTCCTCGCGCTTGTCGTAGAGCTTCTTGCCGCGACCCAGGCCCAGCAGCAGTTTTACGCGACCGTCGGTATTAAAGTAGAGCTCCAACGGAACCAGCGCATAACCACGGTTGCGAAGTTTGCCGTCAAGAAAGTCGATCTCCTTGCGGTGCAGTAGCAGACGGCGCCGACGGTCGGGATCGCGATTCCACACGCCACCATGGCTATAAGGGTGGATATGCAGGCCGACGAGCCAGCACTCCCCGCCACGAATCAGTGCAAAGGTATCGGTAATCTGGCACGCGCGCTCGCGAATCGACTTGACCTCGGTACCGCTCAGCTCAATACCGCACTCAAACGTCTCATCGATAAAGTACTCGTGATGTGCCGAGCGATTCTTGGAAATGAGCTTGCGCTCGCGCTTACTGGGCATCGCCGGCCTCCTTGGCGCCATCGGCGTTTGAGCCCGCAGCCTCGCGCTTTGCCCTGCGCTCGGCATTAAGCTCGGCATCGCTCTCGCGCACCAGCTTGATAATCGCCGCGCATGCCTCCTCGCCCACCAGGTCGCGGGCACGGACCGTCAGACGCGTAGCCTCCTGCTTGTCGCCGTCGCTTGCAGCATCGGTCGCGCACATGATCAGGCAGATGGCGATCTCGGCCGAAGGCGAGGTCGGCACGCCCTGCAGGGCGAGCTCACCCATCACATGGTCGTCACTCTCGTCCGCGGCATCCGGATAGGTGGTATGGATCTTGTTGAGCAGGCGCGTCGTATGCGCATCATTGGGCGCCAGGCGCAGCGCCAGACGCGCGCAGCCCACAGCAGCCGAAATGTTCTCGGTCTCGGGCTCCAAGAAGTACTGACCCAAGTTGGTGTAGGCGCGTGCGGCGCACTTACCGTCGCTCGCGCGCTCCAGCACCGAGAACGAGAGCGATGCCCACTCCTGCTTGTCCTCGAGCGCGCGGAACAGCTCGGCCAAGTCCAAGCGATAGTTGCAGTTCATGGGATCCCAACGCACGGCCTGCATCAGGGCATTCCGAGCACTCACATAATCCTGCTGGCGAATGTAGGCAAACGCCATGTCGGAGTACAGGCGGTCAAAGGGAACCTCGACCTGCACCAGCTCGCGCGGATCCTTCTCCACGCGGCGATAGGCCAGGCGCTCAAACTTGCTGTCGAAGCTAAAGTACTGGCGCTTCTCCTCCGTCTTGCACTCAGCGTCGATATACTCCTCGGCGAGCTCCACCAGACGCTCAAGCAGCGGCGTCGCCGTAGCCAGGTCGCCCTGCGCCAGATAGTTCTCGGCATACGTGATGTCTTCCAAGCTGATAGGCAGGTCCATGACAACTCCTCGGTCCGGGCGGCAGACTCAACGCGCGCCTTAAATATCGGTCAATACACAAAACCCGGGTCTCTTACGAGGCCCGGGCGTTCAATTTTGGTAGCCCGTACCAGATTCGAACTGGTGATCTCCGCCTTGAGAGGGCGGCGTCCTAAACCGCTAGACGAACGGGCCATATGTAGCAAATGCAATGGCTGGGATGGAGGGAGTCGAACCCCCATTGACGGAACCAGAATCCGCTGTCCTGCCATTAGACGACATCCCAATGACTGCATCGCTGCGCTCGGCTGTGCCTTTGCGCAAGAAAGAAATATACGGGAAGTCCGGCCGTGACGCAAGCCCCAATTTTGACTTTTTTGAAATTCAGTCAAATACGGCCAACACGTGAAGGACCTGTGAAGTCGACCGCTGCACACGAAGGGCAAAACGCCGCGAGCGGTAGCCGTCAACCGTTGGCAGATTCTACCGCGAAAACGATAGCACCAGGCAACACAATCGAAGTATCAATGATCACGTAGATATCGAGGCACCATGGACGAAGAGCTTGATTACCTATGGGAGACCCTGGGCCTCGAGATCACTGCTGACCTTTGGCCCGAACGGGACAAAATCCATCCCACACTGCGCCCCGCCATCACGGTGATGCAGGCAAAATACCGCCGTGCATCCTTTTTGATCATGCGGATGTCATGGCACGCGGGACTCCCCGACCTTAAGCGAATCCAGGCAAGCCTCGTCGAGTTGTCCGGTATGCCGACCGTCATATCCGAGGCGCACCTGGAGCAGCGCCAGCGCGAGCGACTGCAACAGCAGCGGATTCCCTTTATCTGCCCCGGCGTTCAGGCATATCTGCCCTTTATGGACGAGGAGTACTGGAGCGGCAAGCCCAACAAGCACGTAAAGGTCTACGATCCGCACGAATGGGCACAGCTCGAGGATTGAGCCGAGCGAGCCCGCCGATGGAAAACACATCCCACCCCGATCACTCAAAACGGGTCGCACTTTCCGGAGCCGCTACAGCAACGCCTCGGCCCAAGCCGCTTCCCTAAAGCCAGGAATCGCAAAGTCGTCGCCCACCAGCAGCGGACGCTTGACCAGCATGCCGTCGGTCGCCAGCAGCTCGTAGCACTCCCGATCCGTCATGCCCGCATCCAGACGCGCCTTCAGGCCCAGCTCTCGATATTTCATGCCCGACGAATTAAAGAAGCGCCGCACCGGCAGCCCCGAACGAGCAATCCAGGTCGCAAGCTCATCAGCCGCGGGATTGTCCAAAACGATATCGCGGTCGATATACTCTACCCCATGCTCGTCCAGCCATGCCTTGGCCTTCTTACAGGTCGAGCACTTGGGATATTCAACAAACAGTACGGTCATGGGAATCCTCCGAATATAGATCGGCCAACGCAGACACACGCCACACGAGGCGCCTTCGCATGATGGGCCAATTGTAGCCCACGGGTCACACGCTAAACGAACCGTACCCCGAATCCGCGTTTGATGAACGGCAGCAGCTCCATTGCCTCGGGCGTGATATGGCCCGCAACGTTCATGCGCTCGTCACCGGGAAGATCGACCCGCGCAATCTCAAGCTCGCCTTCGTAGCGCCCATATCCGCTATTACTCACAGCGATCGACCCCGCCTTTCGAAACAGGCCGGCACCGGCATCCATCGGCACGGAATCCGGCTTAAGCGTCGTACGCGACTCCTGAGACCTAAAGATGAGGGTGCTCGAATCGGGTCGGTCGTGATGAATCTGCCCACGCACATAGGCATAACCGGGCTCAAGCTCGCATTGCAGATCCACGTATCCGGCGGAAACTTGAGCAAACTGCGTCCAGCCCGCATCGGAAAGATCGGGGTCACCGACCAACACAATGTCGCAATCGGCGCCATGTGCAAGCTCAAGCATATTGAGGGCAACCTTTGACGCGCGACCGCGCTGCGCCTCGACCGTCGGCAGTCCCTCGAATACCGGCCCGCGAACGTTAGCATCACCCGGCACAAAAGCCATGATTTCGAATCCAAGCGCCGCAAGACGAAGATTCACCCGAGCAATGTCCTCCAGAGCTAAACCGGTATAAGGCTTGGGGTAAAAATTGTGGCAGGCGGCAAAACGAGTCACATCGGCACCGGCCTCACGCCACGATGCGATTCCATCAGAACTCACCGTCGATGCATTGACCACAATGCGAAATACACCGGACAGCTCCGCGACCCGCTGGGCGCTAAAGCCATAGTCCAAACGAAGGTATTCCAACCCCAGATCGCGCAGGTCCTCGATGCGCTCAAGCCCGAGCAAATCGCACGTGCGCGGCCCCACATCGGCGATGAGCGCAATGCCGCGGGCGGAAAGCAGCGACAGCACATGACGGACCTTATCGGCATACGCCGCTCCCCCATCCTCGGGAATATGCAGTGAGGTAAACGCATAGCGCGCACCCGTCGCGGCACCGTGCTCAATCGTCCGCTCAATATCCTGCAGAGGGCTGGAAAGATAAATCGAAATACCCGTTTTCACGTTTCAACGCTCCTTTAAAAAAGGCCGGCGGAGCAGTTAGCCCCGCCGGCACAACCATAGCATCAAGAAATCTGTCGCGCGCCGCGAGCCCTGAGCAACACGGCTCGCGATATCAAACTATTCGCCAAAGAACTCGTTGATCTTCTGCTCGTCGACGCCAAAGAACCACGTCAGGACAAAGCCGGCGGCATAGGCAAGCAGCATAGCGGCAACGTAGCCGAGCTGCTGGCCAGGAACGACGATCAGCAGGCCAAACAGACCGGAAACGCCCTGAGAAACCGTGCCGATGTGAAGCAGCGCCGCGAGCGCGCCGCCAAATCCGGCACCCAGGCAGGCCGTCACAAACGGACGAACGAGCGGCAGCGTAACAGCATACATCAGAGGCTCGCCCACACCCAGGATTCCAACGGGAATGGACTCTGCGACGTACTTCTTGAGCTTGGCGTTCTTGGTCTTAAAGTACAGCGCCAAACCGGCACCGACCTGGCCGCCGCCAGCCATCATAAGGATGGGAAGCAGGTAATTGATACCCTTGGTAGCGCCGTCGGGATCGTTGAGCATAGCGTGGATCGGCGTGAGCGCCTGATGCAGGCCGACGGAAACCAGCGGCAAGAAGCCTGCCGACAGGATATAGCCGCCCAGGACGCCCAGCTTCTCGAAGATAAAGGTCAAAACGCTAAAGATGGCAGTCGTCAGCCATGCGCCAACCGGCTGGATGACGAGCATCAGAGCAAAGGCGCCGATGATGAGCACCAGCAGCGGGGACAAGAACGTGTCGAGTGCGTTGGGCATAACCTTGCGAATCTGACGCTCCATCCAGGCAAAAAATGCGCCAGCGATAAGAGCCGCGATCATGCCGCCCGCTGCAGGGTTGTACTGCGCACTGGTGAGCGGCAGCAGAATGGCAGTGGCAGGATCGGCCGCGCCAGGCGCAAGCAGGGGCATGGCGCTGTTGGCGATACACATCATGCCGGCGATGCCGCCCAGCGCAGCGGAGCCACCAAACTCACGTGCCGCGTTATAGCCCACCAAGATGGGCAGATAGGCAAACAGGGCCCAGCCCATGGAACGAATGCCCTGGTACCACCACTCGCCTGCAAGCGCGCCTGCCGTCGAGACGTTAATGACGTTGCAGATACCGTTGATGAGGCCAGCCGCAATGATGCCGGGAAGCAGGGCGACGAAGACATTGGAAATCTTCTTGAGGAAGGCCTGAACCGGCTTGGACTCGTACTTGGCCTTCTGCGCGGCCTTGTTTGTGGCCGCAGCGTCAACCACGCTCTCGTCAGCAACGCCTTTCGCAAGGCCGGTGAGCTTGGAGAACTCCTCGAGCACCTTATTCACCTTGCCCGGACCCAGCACGATCTGCATCGTGTCGTCCGCGACCAGGCCCATCACGCCGTCGAGTGCCTTAATGCCCTCCGTGTCGACGTTGCCCGCGTCTTTGACGGTCACGCGCAGGCGCGTCATGCACGCCGCGTTTGCGAGCACGTTGTCTTTACCGCCCAAAAGGTCCAGCAGCTTTTGAGCCAGCTCTTTGTTCGTCATAACTCCTCCTTGTATTGGGTATCTCGTCTGGATGTCATATCAGCTCACGCCGCACACCTATTGGGCATCGGCATTGCTCTTCTCATGGCCACTCACCGCAGCACGGACATGGCCTCGCGCTCGATCAAGAGCTACCGCAGCCTGCTCGGCATCGCAGTCCAGCAGTACCGAGACAATAGCGGTTTTTACGTGGCCGCCGGCATCTGCAAGCGCCTGAATAGCGCGCTCGCGCGTGCAGCCGGTCGCCTCCATCACGATGTTCTGGCCGCGCACCACCAACTTCTCGTTCGTCTGCTGCACATCGACCATCAGGTTTTGGTATACCTTGCCGATCTTGACCATGGCACCGGTCGAAATCATGTTGAGAATGAGCTTTTGAACCGTTCCCGCCTTGAGCCTCGTTGAGCCGGTCAGCACCTCGGGACCGGGCACGGGTTCAATGGCAAGATCTGCGCTCTCCCCGATCTTCGACCCTTGGTTGCAGGCAATTGCAATGGTCTTGCACCCAGTTGCCTTGGCGTACATAAGGCCGCCCACCACATAGGGTGTACGACCGCTTGCCGCCAGGCCAACGACAAGATCCTTGTCCGAGAGTCCACGCTCCCGCAGGTCGCTCGCGCCAAGCTCCTCGCTGTCTTCGGCACCTTCGACAGCCTTGATAAACGCCGTCTCGCCTCCGGCAATGAGCCCGACAATCAGATCGGGTGACACGCCAAACGTGGGCGGACACTCCGAAGCGTCGAGTACGCCCAGACGACCGCTGGTGCCTGCGCCCATGTAAAAGACGCGCCCGCCGCGCTCGAGTGCCTCAGCAGCCCAGTCGATTGCTGTGGCAACCTGGGGCAGCACTTTTGTGACCGACTGGACGGCACGAAGATCCTCATCGTTCATCGTCGTGACGATCTGCAGCGATGTCATCGTATCGAGGTCCATTGACCTTTGATTACGCTGTTCGGTCGTGAATTTTGTTAAATCGAGCATTTCTTTCACCTCATCTTTCCTGTTTCTCGATGTAGTTTTGCTTAATGACATGCGTCGCCCGTTCGTAGTCGCTGGCAACGTAAGCAGCGTACAGGGCATCGACAACCATAAGCTGGGCCATACGCGAAGCCATGGCACCGCTGCGGACCAAGGGTTCACTCGCAGCGACGCCGAGCACGGCATCGGCCATGGTGGCAAGCTTGGATGATCCATCTACTTTGGTCACGGCCACAACGGGACAGTTGTGACGTTGAGCCTCGGCGGTGCAGTCCAGCACCTCTTGCGTCAAGCCCGAGTAGCTAAAGGCGATTGCCATATCGCCCTCATGCATGTTCTTGGCACACAAGAGCTGATCATGCCAGTCGTCGTACAGATGGCACTCTTTGTCGACACGCATGAGCTTTTGCGCCAGATCGTGCGCGACCAAACGAGAGGCACCGATACCGAACAGATTGACCGCGCGTGCCCGCTTAAGATGGGCCGCGCATCGCTCCAAGACGGTGTAATCGAGCGTTCGCGCCGTCGCTTCGATCGTGCGCACGTTGCTTTTCATCACCTTCCCCACAATGCGTTCGACGCTGTCATCCATGGAGATGTCCTCGAGGGCAACGTCTTTCTTGTCACCCAAGATCGCCAGCTCGGCAATCAGTTCGCGCTGGAACTCCTTGTAGCCCGCAAAACCCAAGCGCTTGCAAAAGCGCAAAATGCTCGAGGGCGAGGAGAATGTGGCATCGGCAAGACCGCGGACGGACAGCCCAACCACCTCGTGCGGATGAGCGCTTACATATGCGATGACATTGCGTTCCGCCGGGCTCGCGCTGAGCTCACGCTCGCGAAGCCGTAAAAGCAATCCGTTTGCCATCTCAAACACCTCCGTTGAAAAGAATTAAAGACCAACGAACGATTCGTACCGGATACAAACAGCTTTTACGGTACATTGTGCCGAATCGTGGCGCACAAAGGGCGAACGTTCTACCGCTCGCCCCTCAAATCCGACCGCTCGGAAATACACGCGACACAAAATAATTCAACAAGGTCGCATTATCGGAAACGGTTTTGTTACCGGCTAGCGCCTCGCATGGGCGCCGATCGGCCGAGTCGCATGGCGCACCAACGTCGCTGCCAGCAATACCAACAGCATGGCGGTGATATAGCCCGCAGCATCGAATCCTAAATCGATAACGTCGAAATGCCTGCCGGGAACAAAGATCTTATGTACCTGATCGCCAACGGAGCAGGCGGCGCAAAAGAGCAATACGGGCACGCAACGGGAGCATACGCTCCACGGACGCCTGGAAAAGCAAACCACGACCACCGAGGCGAACAATCCGACGAAGAAAAACTCTACGGTATGGGCAACGCGACGGACGTTCGCGCCCACCCACATGCGAATGGAAGCAAGTCGGCCAGACCGGACATTCGAGGCAGCCGAATCGGTGCCCCCGGTCATTCCGTTCTCCGTCTGGGCTTCACCCGTGGCATCGGCAGCCTGAACGCCCGTAGCCTGACCCTCCACCACACGCGCGGTGGACTCGCTCAGCAACGACGTCTCCACCGCATTTTGCTCCGTCAGCACCCAGATGCCCGCCAGCGTTACAGCGAACAGAACGATCGCGGTCCATCCGATTATTTGTTTTACGCGCGCCAAGGGCCAACCTCCTTTTTTTGAATATCAGCGAGTGTAGCCCCAAATGACATCGTCACCGTATCAAAATTTGAATCGCAACAGGAAGCGACAAAGCGACTCAAACCCCTACCCCGCCTCGCGCATCCAGCGATCGAACGTCCCCACGCACACGCCCAGGCACTTTGCTGCCTGGCTGCGGGTAATATCGCCTGCCTCATAGCTATCGCGCACCAACTCAAACTGAGGAGGGCACGGCTTGCGAGGTCGACCGAAACGGACCCCTCGCGCCCGCGCCGCCGCAATTCCCTCCGCCTGGCGCCGATGGATATTCTCGCGCTCCACCTGCGCCACGTAGCTCAGCAGTTGCAGCACAATATCGGCAATCAGGGTGTTGGTCACATCCGGCGCGCCGCTGGCCCTGACGCGCGTGTCAAGCAATGGCATGTCCAACACCACAATGGCAACCCCGAGCTCCTTGGTAATGCGCCGCCATTCTTCAAGAATCTCGGAGTAATTACGACCAAGTCGGTCGATAGAAAGAACCACCAGCACGTCCCCGTCTCCCAGGACGTGCAGCAGCTCGCGATAACGCGGTCGATCGAAGTCCTTGCCGCTCGCATGGTCGGCATAAATATTCGCCGAGCCCACGCCATAGGCGCCCAGCGCATCCAGCTGCCGATTAAGGTTCTGATCGCGCGAACTCACCCGCGCATAACCGTACACCGTCGCCATCTCATCCCCGCTTTCTTGTATACCTGCCAAAAAGGGACAGGTTTATTTTGGTAGGTTTTACCTCTCAAATAGCAGGTAAGCGGGCGGCCGAGCAGACGGCAAGGTAGCCACGATTCAAATGCGGAGGGCGGTCCCGAAAGACCGCCCTCCGCTCTCCCGCCACGAGTCGGGATTTGGCTAATGGATAAGCTTAAAGTCCAAGTGCCCACGCGTGGTATTGACGCGCGAGACCTCGATAATCACGCGCTGGCCCAGTTCATAGTGAGTCCCCGTGTCGGCGCCCGTCAGCGTAAGCGCGTCCTCGTCGAACTCGAACCACTCGTTGCCCAGGCTCTTGATCGAAACCAAGCCTTCGACCTGCGTTAAATCCAAGCGCACAAAGAGGCCCATGCTGCTAACCCAAGAGACGGTTCCGGCATAGCGCTCGCCCAGACGGTCCTCATAGTACTGGGCAATCTTGATCTTTTGCGTCGCATGGCTGGCGGCATCTGCCGCGCGCTCGGCATCGCTGCATGCGCGGCAGATCTGCGGCAGAATGCGCGGCAGCGACTCGCGCCCCTTGCCGATCAGCCGCGGCGTACGGACCAAGGCGTCCTTGCCGCCGAGCTGCTCATAGGCCAACTGCAGTTTGAGCACGCGGTGCACCACCAGATCGGGATAGCGACGGATGGGACTCGTAAAGTGACAGTAGCACGGCGCGGCGAGCGCAAAGTGGCCCTCGTTGCGCGGCTTGTACAGCGCACGCTGCATGCTGCGCAGAAGCAGTGTATTGACGAGCGGTGCGTTTGCCGTACCGGCAGCAGCATCAACTGCAGCCTGCAGCTCATCGGGACTTCCCAGGGCAATACCGGCCGCGCGGCGATCATCGATGATGCCCAGCTGCGCCAACGCCACGGCGGCACCGTGCAGGCTATCGGGACTGGGATCATCGTGCACGCGATAGCAAGCCTCAATGTCGCGGTCGGCCAGCCACTCGGCCACGCACTCGTTGGCGAGCAGCATGGCCTCCTCGATTAGCGACGTGGCGCACGAGCGCTCGCGGGCCACGATCTGCACGGGCACACCGTCCTCGTCCAAGAGCGCGCGGATCTCGGCCGTATCAAAGTCGACCGAACCGCGCGCGCGACGAATGCGGCGGCGGAGCTCCGCAAGCTCGTTGGCGGCAACCAAAAAATCACCCAGGTCGACGTTATAGCCGCGGGCTGCTTCTTCGCATGCAAGCCCACGCTCAAGCGCCTCCTCGCGCGAGGCCTCGGCAGCCGCAACATCCTCGGCGGCACCCTCCAGCACCCCATACTCCACCGCGCCGGCACGCACCAGCAGCGCCTCGGCGCCGTCATAGTCCATACGCACACGCGAGCGAATCACGCTGGGGTACGGATCGTAATGCCGCACGCGACCCTGCGCATCGAGCTCGATATCGACGGTAAACGCAAGACGGTTCTCGTCAGGGCGAAGCGAGCACAGGTCACAGGACAGGCGTTCGGGCAGCATGGGAAGCACGCGATCGGCCAGATACACCGATGTCGTACGATGGCGAGCCTCAAGATCGATATGCCCGTCCCAAGCCACATAGTGTGAAACGTCGGCGATATGCACGCCCAGCTTGTAGCCACCCTCGGGCGTGCGCTCCAGCGAAATGGCATCGTCAAAGTCGCGCGCGTCGACCGGGTCGATCGTGATGACAAAGCGGTCACGCAGATCGCGGCGGAGCGGGTCCTTAAGCGCCGCAGACACATCGAGCGAAAGCCCCTCGGCCTCGTCCAGCGCGGCCTCGGGATAGCTATCGGTATAGCCGTAACGCGCCATCACATATTGAACGCCCAAATCGGGCGCGTCATCTCCGCCAATGCGGCGTTCGATCGTCACGGTGCCCGATTCCAGGCGCGTCGGGTAGGTCAAAATGCGCGCGACAACGGCATCACCCGGGTGGACGCCTAGACGATCCGCCGAGGTATCCTCGGGCAGAATGAAGAAGTCGGCCTTCAGGCGCGAATCGAGCGGCTCGATCACACCGAGCGGACCAGCGGTCTGGTACGTACCCACCACGCTTATGGCTGCGCGCTCAACCACACCTTCGATCACGGCGCGCCGCTCACCGTGCGGGCTGTTCTTTATGCTCACGGCAACGGTATCGCCATCCATGATCTCGCGCTTACCGCGGCCCATGACCTTGTAGTCGCCGTTTTCGGTTACAACGTAGGCGCTATGCTCATGGAGCTGCACGCGCCCGGTCAGGCTCGGACGGCGTTCGCTGCGCACCGGCCCGCGCTTATTGCGAGCTCCACGCTTATGCTTGTTATTGCGCCCCATGGCGCCTCCTTGCTATCAATTGCCGTTTACATCCCAAGAGTCTACCCAAATGATTCGCTTTCCTGCCGTCCCCTAGGGATCAAAAAACGGGCCGCCCCATAAGAGACGACCCGTTGGAAGGGGTGAATTCCAGGCATGCCTACACGCGCAGGTAGCGACGCATGGCGATGGCAGAACCAAAGAGACCGATAACCACACCGACCAGGATCAGCGCAGCATAGGTCACCAGGTAGTACTGCATCGGCAGGGCAAACGACATCCAGCCGATGCTCTCCTGCAGACGCGGAATCATCAGATTGCGCAGCAGCTCCAGAACGCCGATGGAAAGCAGCGAGCCCAAAATGGCCTGCAGTACGCCCTCGGTGATAAACGGGCCGCGAATGAAGCCGTTGCTGGCGCCGACCAGACGCATAATCGCAATCTCACGACGACGCGCCGTGATGGATAGGCGAATCGTGTTGTTGATGAAGATGAATGCGATAAAGGTCAGAAGGCCAACGAGCACCACGGCGGCGATGCGGATGTAGTTGGTCACCTGGAACAGGCGGCTCACTTCCTCTTGGCCGTACAGCACGCTCGCGTTGACGTCGCCGTCATCCGCGATCTTCTGGAAGTCGGCGTTCTTCTTGAGCTTCTCTGCCGTGCTTTCGACCTTGGACGGATCGTCCATCTCAATTGCAAACGAAGCCGGCAGCGGGTTCTGGCCATCGAGCGCGCTCATGGTGGCGTCGGCGTTGCCCGACATCTTGCTCGTATACTCGGCCAGCGCGTCGTCCTTGTCCTTATAGGTCACGGACTTGACGTTATTCCACGTCTTAAGCTCGGCCTCAAAAGCCTGAACATCGGCCTGATCGGCGTCATCGCTAATGAACGCGTTGATGACAACCTGATCCTCGACGGTGCCGATCACGGAGTTCAGCATCGCGGAGCCCATGATGAACAGGCCGATGATAAACAGCGAAAGGAAGATCGTGATGACGGCGCCGAGCGAGGTAGTCCAGTTACGGAAGAAGTGGCTGATTGCCTCTTTGAAGGAGTAGCCCACGTTAGTTGGTGCCATAGTTGCCGTAACCTCCCCTCTCCTGGTCGCGGATAACGTGGCCGCCCTCGAGGGCGATCACGCGACGGTGCATGCTATCGACCATCTCGCGGTCGTGCGTGGCGACGATCACGGTGGTGCCGGTGCGGTTAATGCGCTCGAGCAGCTTCATGATGCCCAGCGAGATCGCCGGGTCGAGGTTACCCGTGGGCTCGTCGCAGATCAGCAGCGGCGGACGGTTGACCATAGCGCGGGCGACAGCAACGCGCTGCTGCTCGCCACCGGAAAGCTGGTCGGGCAGCGAGTCCATCTGATCGGCTAGACCGACCAGACGCAGTACCTCGGGCACCTGGCTGCGAATGACGCCCTTGGGCTTGCCGATGCACTGCAGAGCAAACGCCACGTTTTCGTAGGCGGTTTTTTGCGGCAGGAGCTTAAAGTCCTGGAACACGGCGCCAATCTGGCGGCGCAGGAACGGAACCTTGCGGTTCTTGATCTTCATGAGGTCCTGACCGGCAACCAGGATGCGGCCGCTCGTCGGCTTGACGTCACGGTTGAGCGTCGACAGCAGCGTGGTCTTACCCGAGCCGGAGTGACCGACCAGAAAGACGAACTCGCCCGGATAGATCTCGATGTTGATGTCGTCGAGTGCAGGCTTGTTGGGCTGTGCCGGATAGATCTTGGTGACATGCTCCATAAGGATGACGGGCTCGACACCGGCCTGCTTGGCCATCTTCTTGCGGCTGGCCTGCGGATCGATGGGCGCAAACACCGACGTAAAATCGGGGTTGTTGAGCGCGTTATCGAGGCTTGCGACCTCGGCTGCCTGATCGCTCTCGACCACCGGGGCAGCAGGCTGCGTGGGATCGGGAATAGCGGCAAAGAGGCCAGACTGCGCAGGCTGAGGAACCGGCGTCGCAGGGGCCATGGGGTCGGGAATGCCGGCCATGGTAGGCTGCGGCGTGGCGGCGCCAGCCTGAGGCTGCTCCACGCGAGCGGTCACGGCCTGAACGGGCTCAAAACCCGCCGTGCCGGAAAGCGCGACATCGCTGGTGGGATTGTAGGCAAAGGGATCGGATGCCGGCTGTGCCTGATCTGCCGGCTGAGCGGGAGCCTGAGCAACAGGCTGGCCCTCTGAATCCGGAGTGGCGAAACGACTGCCCTGGACGCCCGTCTGCGTCTTGGGGGCATCATCGCCCGCACCGGAGGTACGGAAGTGGTTACCCACTGGTGCTCCTTATCGTCGTGCGTTTAAACTACATGAGCGCTTTGTATTTTAGCAGCATTAGCTTTACTGCACATAAGAAGCATGGCGGGGTTTGGGTCTCACCGGCCGGGCACAGGGTTACTCTCCAAATCGTCCTCGGACATGTCGGAGCCCCCGCTGCGCGCTTCGCGCGGCAGGGGCTCCTCCGTCCTGCGGAAAGATTTGGAGAGTAACCCTGTGCCCGGCCTGCGGTAACTAAGGGGTCGCCGCATTTCTATTAGGTGCAGCAAATGCATACTTGGGAGGGTCTGAATTGCACTTTGTTGGGATGGGCCCTTATCCCAATAGAAATCCTGCTTGATACGGCCTCTTTAGAAGTTGCGGTGAAATAGGGACTGTTTTAGCAGTTAAAAGCCCTAATCAGTCCTTATTTCACCGCAACTGAAACAGGGGCGCTCTCCAAGAGAGCGCCCCTGCCGGGTTTCCATAGTACTGGCGAAGCAGTTTTATAGTTCTGGCGAAGCAGTCCTTGAGATCCGTCTTGCCTTATGCCAAGAACTCCTTGGTGGTCGCCACGATGTTGGCGGCGTCCAGGCCGTACTTGTGCAGGAGCTCGGCACCCGGGCCAGACTCACCGAAGGTGTCGTTGACGCCGATCTTCTTGAGCGGCGTCGGGCACTGCTCGCACAGGACGTCGGCAACGGCGCTGCCCAGGCCACCGATCACAGAGTGCTCCTCGACGGTCACGACGTGGCCGGTCTTGGTGGCGCTCTTGACGATCAGGTCGGCATCGATGGGCTTGATGGTGTGCATGTTGATGACCTCGGCGTCGATGCCCTCGGCAGCGAGCTGCTCGGCGGCCTCGAGAGCCTCGCCGACCATCAGGCCGCAGGCGATGATGGTCACATCGGAGCCCTCGCGCATGACAATGCCCTTACCCAACTCGAACTTGTAGGTCTCGGGGTCGTTGATAACCGGCGAGGCCAAACGGGCGAAGCGCATGTACACGGGGCCGTCGCACTCGTAGGCGGCGCGCGTCACGGCACGGGCCTCGATGTCGTCGGCGGGAACGATCACGGTCATGCCGGGGATGACACGCATCAGGGCGATATCCTCGCAGCACTGGTGCGTGGCGCCATCCTCGCCCACCGAGATACCGGCGTGCGTGGCACCGATCTTAACGTTAAGGTGCGGATAGCCGATGGAGTTGCGGACCTGCTCAAAGGCGCGGCCGGCGGCAAACATGGCAAAGCTGCTCGCGAAGGCGACACGGCCGGTGGTTGCGATACCGGCGGCAACACCCATCAGGTTGCTCTCGGCGATGCCCACATCGAAGAAGCGGTCGGGGCAGGCGGCCTTGAACTTGCCGGTCTGCGTGGCGGCGGCCAGGTCGGCGTCGAGGACCACAAAGTCATCGTGCTCGTTGGCGAGCTCGACGAGGGCCTCGCCGTAGCTTACGCGCGTGGCGATTTTTTTGACGTCTGCCATCCTAGAGCTCCTCTCCGGCGGCCGTGAGCTCTGCCATGGCCTGCTCAAACTGTTCATCGTTGGGGGCCTTGCCGTGCCAACCAACCTGGTTCTCCATAAAGGACACGCCCTTGCCCTTCAGGGTCTCGGCGATAATGGCGGTCGGCTGCCCCTTGGTGGCGCGAGCCTCGGCAAAGGCGGCGCGGATCTGGTCGAAGTCGTTGCCGTCGGCGAGCTCCACCACGTGGAACTTGAACGCGCGGAACTTGTCGGCGAGCGGCATGGGGTCGTTGACCTCCTCGACGGGGCCGTCGATCTGCAGGCCGTTGTGGTCGACGATCACGCAGAGGTTATCGAGCTGCTGGTTGCCGGCAAACATGGCGGCCTCCCAGACCTGGCCCTCCTCGCTCTCGCCATCGCCCAGCAGGGCGTACGTGCGGTAAGTATCGCCCCAGTGCTTGGCGGCAACGGCCATACCCACGGCGGCGGAGATACCCTGGCCGAGCGAGCCGGTGGACATGTCGACGCCCGGGGTGTCGTTCATGTTGGGATGACCCTGCAGGTGGCTGCCGATATGGCGCAGCGTCTCGAGGTCCTCCTTGGGGAAGAACCCGCGCTCGGCGAGCACGGCGTACAGACCCGGAGCACAGTGGCCCTTGGAGAGCACAAAGCGATCGCGGTCGGCCTTGCGGGGATCGGCCGGGTCGACGTTCATTTCCTCAAAGTACAGATAGGTCATGATGTCGGCAGCGCCGAGCGAACCGCCCGGATGGCCGGACTTGGCAGCGTGCACTCCGGTGACGATGCCCTTCCTTACCTCGTTGGCAACCTTTTTGAGCTCTTCGTCGCTCATTGTGCCTTCCTTTCATCCTCTTTAGACAAGATGCGCACGGCACAGAAGGTCGTCCCAACCCAGCCGCGATGCACGTACGTCATTCATTATGCTGGAAACTGGAAGCTTTACCAGAGTATTTATCATTATTTGAACAATTGAGCAGGCAGAACCGCTGATGAAACGGTTTATCAATGTGAACGTCTTTTGGATGGAACGCAGTCGGCCCTACGCGTTAATGTCCTTGAAGCCCTCACCGAAAGTTTCCGTAACGTCGGCCACGGTCACGATGGCGCGCGGGTCGCGCTCGCGCACGATCGTCTTGAGGGTATTGAGCTCTCGACGGCTCACGATGACCATAACCACTGGCTTCTCGGCACCCGAATACATGCCAGTCGCCTTAAACTTGGTACAACCACGACCCAGGCCATACATGATATCGGCAGCGATATCAGGGAACTTGTCCGAGATGATGAGTACCATACGGCGTTTGTTGCCACCATCGACCACGGCATCGATCACGTAGCCGCTAATGACCATCGAAAGGCCTGCATACAGTGCGTTTTCGATTGAAAAGACCGGAGCCGATAGCGCGCATACGGCAACATCGATCGCCATGACGGTCGAGCCCACCGGCAGCGAGGTGTTACGCGAGATGATTTGGCCAATCGTGTCCGAGCCGCCGGTGTTGGCGCCGGCGCGCAACACCATGCCGTAACCGATGCCCGTAATAATGCCGCCCCACATGGCAGGGAGCATCAGGTCCGCATCCGCCAGAGGTGCTACAAACGGGGCGAACAGATCGGTAAAGAAGCCCAGCAGCACAAAGCCCGTCGCGGTCTGCACCACGTAGAACATGCCGCCCTCGCGCATAACGACCAACAACAGCAAGGCGTTCATCACGATCGTCTGAATACCAACGGGAAGCGATAGGCCGCGCGCCGCGCCGACCGCCTGGATAATGGTGGCAAGGCCCGTAACGCCACCGGCGGCAAGACCGTTGGGAATCAAAAACAAGTCGGTCGCGATGGCGGCCAAGGCACACCCCAACATGATCTGGGGCAGGTCGTGAAAGAAGTTCATCGAAAGAATGCGCTTGATGTCCAGACGATATGCCATGCTGCCTCCCTCAAAAAAGCGCACCCAAACGGATGCGCTTTGAACTTCTTCTTGTATTCGATTCTACCGATTCGCCGGACAAAAACCACCCCTGCGCAGGGTTTATTCTGGATACAAACCCGTCCAACCGTTGGGCTTAGCATCGGTTTGAAGCCGCCCGATGTTTTAGACCTCCGAGCCTTCTGCATCGGCGTTGCCGGTGGCCCAGCGATGGTAGCCAATAACAAACGGGTCCAGGTCGCCATCGTCAAGAACGGCCTCGACATTGCTGGTCTCCACGCCCGTGCGTAGGTCCTTGACCATCTGGTACGGGTAGAGCACGTAGCTGCGGATCTGGTTGCCAAAACCAATCGTGGTCTTGGGTCCGCGAATCTCATCGAGCGCCTCGGCACGCTTCTCGAGCTCAATCTCGTACAGGCGAGCCTTGAGGATCTGCATGCACGCGGCCTTGTTCTGGATCTGGCTGCGCTCGTTTTGGCAGGTGACCACAATGCCGCTGGGGAAATGCGTCACGCGCACGGCGGAGTCGGTGGTGTTGACGCCCTGACCGCCCGGGCCGCTCGCGTGGTACACGTCCACGCGGATGTCATCGGGACTGATCTCGATGTCGATATCATCGGGTAGCACGGGGATGACCTCGACGCCGGCAAACGTGGTCTGGCGGCGCTTCTTGTCGTCGGTGGGGCTAATGCGAACCAAGCGGTGGACGCCGGCCTCGGCGCGCAGCATGCCAAATGCGTCCTTGCCCTCGACGGTAAAGGTCGCGCGGTCGATGCCGATGACCTCGGCTGCGGGACAGTCGTTGATGGTGACCTTCCAGCCGCGACGCTGGCAGTACTTCATGTACATCTTAAAGAGCATGAAGGTCCAGTCCTGGGCCTCCAGACCACCCTGTCCGGGCTTGATGGTCACAATGGCATCGCCGTGATCGAACTCACCGGTAAACCAGCTCGAAAGCTCAAGCTCATCGATGGCCCGGGCCAGGCGCTCAGCCGTGGCTGCAGCCTCCTCGCGAAGGGCGGCGGCGTCGGGGTCATCCCCCATCTCCTCGGCAAGCTCCAGCGCGGCGCGGGCATCGGAAAGCTCGCCGCGCGCGGTGTCCACGGCAGCGATATCTTCCTTGGTGCGCGCGATCTCCTCCATGGTGGCACGGGCGGCGTCGGCGTCATCCCAAAAGCCAGGGGCAACACTTTTGGCCTCGAGCTCGAACACGCGGGTACGCTTCTCGTCCAGGTGGAGATACGACTCGACCTCACCGAGCCGGTCCGCAAACGCGTCCAGCTCGGCGGGCGTTACCTCTAAAGCCTCAGCCATTAACGATTCCTGCCGTGGCAGTACTTAAACTTCTTGCCGCTACCGCAGGGGCACGGGTCGTTGCGGCCCACGTTGACGTACGGATCGTCGCTCTCGGACTTGCGATAGGTGGTCACCTTGCCACCGTTGTTGACGGCAGCCGGACCACCCTGGACAGCTGTGCGGGCCTGCACCTGCGCCTGCTTGCGCAGCACCGAGCCGCCGTTGTCACCATCGACCTCGGCAGGACCGGAGAAGTGCGCACCCTCGAGCGCGGGCTCCTCCTTGTGCTCCACGGCACGCGGGGCAGCCTTGATCTCGATGCGCAGAACCGTACGCAGGTAATCCTCGTACATGGTATCGACGAGTATCTGGAACGCGCCGTAGGCCTCGGTCTTGTACTCAACCAGCGGGTCGCGCTGGCCAAAGCCGCGCAGGCCGATGCCGGTCTTGAGGTAGTCCATCTCCTGCAGGTAGTTCATCCAGCGGGTATCGATGACGCGCAGCATGACCTGGGTGTTGAGCTCGCGCATCAGGTCCTCGCCCAAGCGCTCGGCCTTCATGTTGTAGCACTTCTCTACGTAAGCCAGGACATCGGCAGCCAGGGCCTCATAATCCTCGTCGGGGAACTTCGGCGTATCGATGTGGCCGGTGAGCTCCACAACCCACTTGCGCAGGCCCTCCAGGTCGCGCTCGCCATCGTGACTGTCCTTGGTGCAGAACTCCTGCACGCAGCGGTACACGGTGTCGTGCATGACCTCGGTGATGTGGTCGGTCAGGTCCTTGCCGTCCAGAATCTTATTGCGCTCGGCGTAGATGACCTGGCGCTGCTTGTTCATGACGTCGTCGTACTCAAGGACGCTCTTGCGCATGGAGAAGTTGATGCTCTCGACCTTGTGCTGGGCGCTCTCGACGGCCTTGGAGATGATCTTGTGCTGGATGGGCATGTCGTCGCCCATGTCGGCCGTGACCATCATCTTGGAGACGCGGTCCATCTTGTCGCCGCCAAACAGGCGCATGAGGTCGTCCTCGAGCGACAGGTAGAACTGGGTCTCGCCCGGATCGCCCTGACGGCCGGAGCGGCCGCGCAGCTGGTTGTCGATACGACGGGACTCGTGGCGCTCGGTGCCGATGACGGTCAGGCCGCCGGCGGCAAGCACGCGCTCGCGCTCGGCCTTGCAAGTCTCCTTGGCCTCGGCGTTAAACTGCTCGAGCTGTTCGGGCGTCACGTCCTCCATGGTCAGGCCCTCGTACTCCAGGCGCTCGCGCACCAGCTCGTCGGGATTGCCGCCCAGCAGGATGTCGGTACCACGACCGGCCATGTTGGTGGCGATGGTCACGGCGCCGTAGCGTCCGGCCTGTGCCACGATGTGGGCCTCGCGCTCATGGTGCTTGGCGTTGAGGACCTCGTGAGCGATGCCGCGCTTGGTAAGGGCGGCGGACAGCTTCTCGGAGCTCTCGATGGAGACGGTGCCCACCAGGACCGGCTGGCCCTTGGCATGACGCTGCTCGACATCGTCGGCGACGGCGTTGTACTTGGCCTGAATGGTGCGGTACACCAGGTCCTCGTGGTCCACGCGCTGCACGGGCTTGTTGGAGGGGATGACCTCGACGGGCAGCTTGTAGATCTCGCGGAACTCGGCATCCTCGGTAAGTGCCGTGCCGGTCATGCCGGAAAGCTTGTCATACAGACGGAAGTAGTTCTGCAGGGTGATGGTGGCCAGCGTCTGGTTCTCCTCGCGCACGAGCACGCCCTCTTTGGCCTCGATGGCCTGGTGCAGGCCCTCGGAGTAACGGCGGCCTTCCATAATGCGGCCGGTGAACTCGTCGACGATCTTGACCTCGCCGTTGGTGACCACGTACTGCTTGTCGCGGTGGAACATGTACTGGGCCTTCAGCGCCTGCTGCAGGTGGTTGACCAGCTGACCGGAGAGATCGGCATAGATATCATCGATACCCAGGCGGCGCTCGATCTTCTTAAGGCCGCGCTCGGTGGCGGCAATGGTGTGCTTGGCCTCGTCCATGACGAAGTCGCCCGTGGGCTCAACGTCCTCGGTGGCGGTGAGCATGTCGTGCGACACGTCCTCGCCGCGCTCAAGGCCACGCACGGCACGCGCGAAGTCCTTGTAGGTGCTGGCGGACTTGGTGCCAGCGCCCGAGATGATCAGCGGGGTGCGAGCCTCATCGATCAGGATGGAGTCAACCTCGTCGACGATGGCGTAGTTGTGGCCACGTTGCACGCGCTGCTCGGGACGGGTAACCATGTTGTCGCGCAGGTAATCAAAGCCGAACTCGGAGTTGGTGCCGTAGGTGACGTCGGCCTGGTAGGCCGGGCGCTTGAGCTCGAGCGGCATGTTGTTCTGGAGCAGACCGACGGTCATGCCCAGGTACTTATAGATGCGGCCCATCCACTCGGAGTCGCGCTTGGCAAGGTAATCATTGACAGTAACGACGTGCACGCCCTTGCCGGCAATAGCGTTGAGATAGCCGGCCAACGTGGAGACGAGGGTCTTACCTTCGCCGGTCTTCATCTCGGCGATGTGGCCCTCGTGCAGTGCCATGGCGCCAATAAGCTGCACGTCAAAGTGGCGCATACCCATGGTGCGCTTGGAAGCCTCACGCACGGTGGCAAAGGCCTCGGGGAGCATGTCGTCGAGCGACTCGCCGTTGGCGTAACGCTCGCGGAACTTATCGGTCTGGCCGCGGAGTTCCTCCTCGGTCATCTTCTCAAACTGGGGCTCAAGACCGTTGATCTGGTCGACGATCTTGTAGTAGCGCTTAAGGTCCTTATCGGATCCAAAGGACAGCAGCTTTGACATGAATCCCATGTGGTTTTCCTTTTTGGCCATCGCCCACGCCGTGCAGCTGCGGGCGAGTTAAACACAGATGATTGTACTTTAGCCAAACAAGGCGCGGCCTATACGGTCGACCTCGACCGCCACGTAATAACTATGACCAACCTGCCAAAAAAGGACAGGTTTATTTTGACAGGTTTTATCTGGGCAAACGCCGCCTCTCTGTCATTTGGTGCCATGGGGACAGGTTAGTTTGCACTAATTAAAAAGAAAAGGGCCGCGCACCCAAATGGATACGCGGCCCTTTAGCCACGAATGCGAGCGATTCCTCGGCGAGCTATTTACTCAGCAGCCTCGGTGGTCTCGGCCTCGGCAGCGGCCTCCTCGACGGGAGCCTCTGCGGGAGCCTCGGCGGCCTGCTTGGCAGCCTCCTCGGCAAACTTAGCAGCACGCTTGGCCTTCTCGGCAGCCTTAGCCTCAGCGGCGGCCTTGCGAGCGGCCTCGGCCTCAGCAGCCTTGGCAGCCTTGGCAGCCTTGGCCTCCTCGGCCTTCTTGAGCTGGGCGGCAGCGGCGCCACCGAACTTGTCGGCGAAGCGCTGGACGCGTCCACCGGTGTCGACGAACTTCTGCTGGCCGGTGTAGAACGGGTGGCACTCGTTGCAAAGCTCAACCTTCATCTCGGACACGGTAGCGTGCGTCTTGAAGGTGTTGCCGCAGGAGCACGTCACCGTGCACTCGACATACTGGGGATGGATACCCTGCTTCATGGTAGGACTCCTTATTGGTCAGGCGCTGGTTACCGATCAGCGCATAAGGCGTCTTGGTTTCCGACCAAGACAACAAACTCGGCTATGGTACCACAGCGCCGCGCGTCCCACAAAAGGTTCACGGTCTTTGTGCAACACGGCGTGGCCAACCGCAGCGGACACGCACCCTGTTGCCCCTTCTCCCATGTTGCAGACGTGTAACGCCGCAGTAAGCACACCCCTTTTGGCGCCAGACAGGTACAATGATGAACACTGTACCGTAGCGGAGCGCCCGCGCGCGCCGCAACCACGCGAAAGGGTTTCCCATGGCCGAGATCTCGTCCTCCCGTATCGTCATCACCGTCCTTGGCAAGAACCGCCCCGGCATCGTCGCCGGCGTCACCCGTGTCCTGGGCGAGGCCAACGTCGACATCCGCGACATCACGCAGTCCATTATCGAGGACATCTTCACCATGACCATGCTGGCCGATACCGCCGAGTCCAAGCTCGACTTCGCTGAGCTGCAGAAGGCCCTGGCCGAGGCCGGCGAGCTTTCGGGCGTCAACGTGTCCATCCAGCGCGAGGACGTCTTTAACTTTATGTACCGCCTGTAGCGAACAAGCCGCTGGGGATAGCCTGACGCGCGCATGCCAATGCAAGCCACCCCGATGCGGCCCGGAGAGGAGCGCGCATGGCCTACGACGCCAAGAAAATCTATTACCGCTTCGATGACCACTTGAGCCGACTGGTTCTGGATTACGAAGCAAGCCGCCAGATTTCGTCTGAGAGCGAAAGCCTCTACCACGGCCTGCCGACCGACCCTTATGACGAGGACCTGTTTGTCGAGCACAATGTCAAGCGCGGCCTGCGCAATGCCGACGGCTCGGGCGTGGTCGCGGGCCTCACTCGTATCTCGGATGTGCACGGCTACAACAAGGTCGACGGAAAGGTCGTGCCCGATCAGGGCAAGCTCACGCTTCGCGGCTACAGCATCGAGGATCTGGTCAACAATGCCCAGGCGGAGAATCGCTACGGCTACGAAGAAGTCGCCTATCTGCTTATCACGGGTTCGCTGCCCAACAAGGAAGAGCTCGACGGCTTCTGCGAGCGCCTAGGTGCCTTTAGACATCTGAGCGACGAATACGTCCGCGAGTTCCCCATGACCACGGTGTCGTCGAGCATCATGAATGTGCTTCAGCGCGCCGTGCTGCTGCTCTACGCCTTCGACGCCGAGCCCGACGCCATTACACCCGAGCACGAAATCGACGTCGCCATCTCCATGCTCGCCCGTCTCCCCCGCATCGCCGCCTTCGCGCATATGGCCTCGGTCGCCAAGCGCCGCGGCTCCGAGGTTCATGTACCGCACCCCACACCCGGCCTCTCCACCGCCGAGACCATCCTGCAGGTGTTGCGCGGCGGCATGGCATTCACCCGCGACGAAGCCATGCTGCTCGACGTGATGCTCATGCTGCATGCCGAGCACGGCGGCGGCAACAACTCCACGTTCGCCTGCCGCGTGCTGTCCTCATCGGCCACCGACCCGTATTCCGCCTACGCCGCGGCTATCGGCTCGCTCAAGGGCCCGCGCCACGGCGGCGCCAATGCCAAGGTCGTGTCTATGCACGAGGACATCCGCGCGCATGTCTCCAATTGGGAGGACGAGGACGAGGTCGCGGCCTACCTGGGCAAGATCCTCGACAGGCAGGCCTTCGACGGCACGGGTCTCATCTACGGTATGGGCCACGCCGTCTACACGCTGAGCGACCCGCGTGCCGAGGTGTGCCGTCGTTACGCGCGCACGCTTGCCGCCAAGAAGGACCTGGGCGAGGAGTTCGCGCTCATCGAGCGCATCGAGCGCCTGGCACCGCAGGTGATGCGCGACCACGGCATGACCAAGCCCATCTGCGCCAACATCGACCTGTACACGGGCTTTATCTACAAGATGCTCGGCGTGCCCGAGACGCTCTTTACGCCGCTATTCGCCGTCGCCCGCATGGCCGGCTGGTCGGCGCACCGCATGGAAGAGCTCTTCTGCGCGCACCGTATCATCCGCCCCGCCTATCGTCCGGTGATCGAGCCGCTGGAGTACAAGCCGCTCGCCGACCGCTAGGACGCGGACCGTTATAGAACTCGAGCGTGGTCAGGGCATCACCGCCCTCGGCCACGCTTTTTATGCCAGTAGAAAGGGCTGCATCGAATGATTGTGTTTTCCGATATGGATGGAACGCTGCTGACGAGTGATAAGCAGATGAGCGACGCCACCTGGGCGATGCTCGACGAGCTTGCGCGCCGCGGTGTTGAGTTTGTGCCCTGCACGGGGCGCCCGCTGTCAGGCATCTTTGAGCCCATCCTCGCCCACCCCGCCGTACACTACGCGGTCTGCGCCAACGGTGCCAGCGTCTGGCAGCTCGACGCCGGTACGCCCATCGACGCCTCGCGCGCCACGTGCATCTTGAGCCGTCCGCTCGACCGTGGCATTGCCCACCGCATCCATCGCATTGCCGCCGGCCACGATGTGACCTTCGATATCTTCGCGGATGGGCAGTGCTTCCTCCCCCGCTCGCTATACGGGCGTCTGGATGAGTTCTGTGGCGGCGACCCCCACATCGCGGCTTCGCTCAAGCGCACACGAACACCGATCGACATGGATATCGACAGCAAGATCGACGAGGTCGAGACGCTCGAACGCATCGCCATGTACTGGCACGACCCGGCCGATCGCGACGCCATCGCGGCGGCGCTCGACACGCTCGAAGGCATTGAGGTCACGCGTTCGTACGCCATGAATATCGAGGTCATGGGCGAGGGCGCCACCAAGGGGACGGCCCTCACGTGGCTATGCGAGCACTTGGGCGAGCGTCTCGCCGACGCCTGGGCGTTCGGCGACAACATCAACGACATCCCCATGCTGCAGGCAGCGGGCCACGGCATGGCCATGATCAACGCCGAGCCCGAAGATCGCGAGGCCGCCGACGCCATCACCGAATACGACAACGACCACGACGGCGTCGCCCGCACCATCATGGCCGCCCTCGCCTAGTCATTGATCAATCATTGGGGACATTCTTAAACGACTAGTCACTGGGGACACTCTTCGCAAAAAGCTGCAAGGACTGTCCCCCACTGTCGGCAGAAAAGGAACGTCCCCATCTGCCGGATTAGGAGAGACTCTCCAGCACGCGACGGAGCTCATGCTGAACGGCGTGGTCGCGGTTGCAGCCTACGACGCGATCGGCCACCGCCTTGAGCGCGGGGCGCGCGTTTTCCATCGCGCAGCCCGTGCCGACAAAGCGAATAATCTCGTAGTCGTTCATCGAGTCACCAAACGCCATGACCTCGTCGCGTCCAATGCCGTAATGCTCCGCGAGCTGCGCGATACCCGAGGCCTTCGACACACCAGGCTGCATGGCATCGATCCACGCGTTGCCCGAAGGCGCAAAAGTAAAGAGCTGACCAAGTTCGCGCTGTAGCACGTACGCACTGTCCATAACCGCACTGTCGTCGCAAAAGATACTCGCTTTGATGATATTTACGTTGGGATCGGGCAGCTCCCAAATGCGCTCGGCATTGGGAAGGTCCTTATCGACCTCACGCACGAACTTGCACTCGTCATCGAGCAGGAAGGACTTGGTTCGGTCAAAGAGCGCAAGATGCAGATTGGGAAACGTCCTGACGGCCTGGGCGAGCCTTCGAATCGCCAGGTGGGAATACACCTCACGGTCTACCATCTTACCGTCGGCGTAGACCTGGGCGCCGTTAGCGGCGACAAAGTCCATCTTGTCGCGAACGGGCGCAAAGAACTCGCACAGGCGATCGTAGCGACGACCTGACGATGCGGCGAAATGCACGCCATGCTCGTGTAGCGCCAGAATCAGTTCGTAGGTCTCAGGAGGCACCTGGCCGTTTTCGTCAAGCAGTGTGCCGTCCATATCGGATGCAATCAGTTTAAACATAGAAAAGCTCCCTTCGGGCTTGTTGGAATCAAACGCGTATCCGATTCCAACGTACCCAAAGGGAGCTCAAATAAGACTCCGCGGGCGTAAACGTTACAAGGACCTGGCAAATAGCTCACACATGCCAGAGGTCCTACGGTCGCGGCGTCAGGCAGCCCGCCAAAGAGTGTCCCCGATGACTAGTCGTTTAAGAACGTCCCCGATGACTAGTCGGCGTAGGTGAAGGTTGTGACGTCGAACATGCCCTCGGGGCGGATGCGGAGCGTCGGGATGACCGGCAGGGGCAGGAAGATGATGCCCATGATGGGGTCGAGCGGCGGCTCAATACCCATGGCGCGCGCCTTGACCATAAAGTCGTCGTGCTGCGCAGCAACGTCCTCGGCCGTGCCTTCGCTCATAAGGCCACCGAGCGCCAGCGGAATACGCGCCACGACCTTGCCGTTGCGCACCAGCACGTGGCCGCCCTGGCCCACGGCCTCGACGGCAGCCATCATATCAGCCGCGCTGTCGCCCACCACGCACACGTTGTGCGAGTCGTGGCCGATCGTCGAGGCGATGGCACCGCCCGTGATGGTAAAGCCGCGCACCCAGCCGCGACCGATATGCTTGCCGACCAGGCCCAGGCCAGCGGGGCCGTCGCCATCGGCGCCCTCGGCCTGCAGCGACACGCCGCGGCCGTGGCGCTCGATCAGCATAATGCGGCGCAGGCCCTCGGCACTCTCGGGGCGAGCCATACCCGTGATGGCCTTACCCGGCACCACGTCGATCACGGCCTCGCCCGGCTTAAAGGAATAGTCGAACACGTCGAGCGATAGCTTCGGCAGTTTAACGGAAGCGCGCAGCTCATCGGCAAGGGCCGCAACCTCGGCCATCTCGGGTGCAATCTCGCCCACAAAGGTGCCGTCCTGCGCCACCAGAGCACCGGCGGCATAGACACGATGCGGAGCCTTGGCAAACGTCAGGTCATCGAGCAACAGCAGGTCGGCGCGTTTGCCCGGGGCGATCGCGCCACGGAGCTCATGCGGGTCGCGACAGCCGTGGTCCAGGCCAAATGCCTCAGCCGTGGAAAGGGACGCCATAGAGATGGCGACCACCGGGTCGATGCCGGCCTCGATAGCCACGCGGCAGGCGTTGTCGATCATGCCGGTCGCAAGCGCATCGGAAGGAGCGCGGTCGTCGGTCGCAAAGCAGCAGCGGCGGGCACGGGCAGGATTCTCCAGCAGCATCGGAGACAGGTTGGCCAGGTCATGGCTGCACGTACCTTCGCGCAGCATCACGTACATGCCGCGAGACAGCTTGTCGAGCGCCTCCTCGGGAATCGTCGACTCGTGGTCGGCGATAATGCCCGCTGCGGCATAGGCGTTGAGGTCCTTACCGGCAACGAGCGGCGCATGGCCGTCAACCTGCCTGGACGGCGTCTGGTTGGCAGCATCAATGCGAGCACAGGTCTCGGGGTCGGCCATAAAGACGCCCGGCAGGTTCATCATCTCGCCCAGACCAAAGACATCGCCCGGATGCTCGGCAAAAAACGCCTGCATATCGGCAGCCGAAATAACGGCACCGGCCTGCTCATCGGGCAGCGCGGGCACGCACGAAGGCATCATGTACTTGATGGAGATGGGTGCGCGGCGGCCATCCTCAATCATAAAGCGCAAGCCGTCGAGACCGGCAACATTGGCAATCTCGTGGCTGTCGGCAATGGCGGTGGTGGTACCGCGCGTCGCGGCCATGCGCGCATACTCGGCGGGACGGATGTTCGAAGACTCGATATGCAGATGCCCGTCAATAAAACCGGGAGCGAGATAGCGACCCTGGCAGTCGATGACCTCAGTTGCCTCGTAGGTGCCAGCGGCATCGTCGCGACCATCGTAGAGCACGCCGACGATCACACCGTCCTTGACGGCAACGCTACCGGGCGCCACGCGCTGGCCATACACGTCGATGATCTGCGCATTGGTAAACAGCGTGTCGACGGGCACGCGGCCCTCGGCAGCGTCGATCACAGTCCTCATGACCTCAACGGACATACATACTCCTTTAACCGTAGAAAAAGCTGCGGAGCGGACAAACCTTCACCGCAGCAAGCCAATAGCCATTGTATGCCCAAACGATGGGTCAACAATGCGCCTCTCCGCTTAACGGCACACGCCGCTTGACGCAATGGGGACAGGTTGCTTTGCATTAATGGCAAGGATTGTCCCAAAGTGCCGGCACAGAAGGAACGTCCCAAAGTGCCAACAACGGAAGCGCCGATGTTTTGGCAACGACAGCGAGCGGGCCGCATTTGAGACAAGGTGACGTGAAACGAAAGGGCGCTGACCTTCTGGTCGCGCCCTTGAAGTTGAACGTCAGATTGTCCAAATGCGGCCCGCGCAGCGTCGGCCGGTCCGCCGTTCGTTAGAACGGCGGAACTAAATCAACTTGAAGCCCTTGCGCTTGCCCACGGAGAGGGTGTCGCCCAGCTTGAGGGCGCTGGGATCGATGTTGTAGCTCTTGGGAGCCACGGCCTTGCCGTTGATCTTGACGCCGCCGCCGTCGATGTCGCGACGGGCCTGGCCGGCGCTCGCCGAAAGACCCAAATCCTTGAGCAGGCCGGCGAGGTAGATCTGGCCCTCGTCGTTGACGGTCAGCTCAACGTGCTTCTCGGGGAAGTCGGCGAGCTGGCCCTCCTTGAATACGCGGTCGAACTCGGCCTGAGCCTCGTCGCCGGCGCCGGCGCCGTGGTAGGTGTCGCACAGGTCGCGACCCAGAGCGCGCTTGAGCTCGTAGGGGTCGGCAGAACCATCGGCCAGGGCGGCGTCGATCTTGTCGACCTCGGCCGGGGTGAGCGAGCTGGCCAGACGATAGTACTTGCCGATCATCTCGTCGGGGATGGACATGGTCTTGCCAAACATATCCTTGGGAGCGTCGGTCAGGCCGATGTAGTTACCATAGGACTTGGACATCTTGCGCACACCGTCGGTGCCCTCAAGCAGTGGCATGGTGAGCGCAATCTGCGGCTCCATACCCATCTTCTCCATGAGCTCGCGGCCGGCGAGCAGGTTGAAGAGCTGATCGGTGCCGCCCATCTCCACGTCGGCCTTGATCTGCACGGAGTCGAAAGCCTGCATCACGGGATACAGGAACTCATGCAGGGCGATCGGCGTCTGAGACTGGTAGCGCTTGGTAAAGTCATCGCGCTCAAGAATGCGGGCGACGGTGAACTTGGAGCACACCTGCAGCAGACCGGCCAGATCCATCGACAAGATCCAGTCACCGTTGTGCACGATGGTGGTCTTCTCGGGATCCAGGATCTTCATGGCCTGGCTCACATAGGTCTCGGCATTGGCCTCAATCTGCTCCTGCGAAAGCTGCGGACGGGTGGAATTCTTGCCCGAGGGGTCGCCGATCAGCGCGGTGCCGTTGCCGATGATAAGGGTAACGTTGTGGCCCAGGTCCTGGAACTGGCGCATCTTGCGCAGCGGCACGGCGTGGCCCAGGTGCAGGTCGGGGCTGGTGGGGTCGACGCCGAGCTTGATGTTGAGGGGCTCGCCCTTCTCAAGCTTCTTGCGAAGGTCGGCCTCGGGAACGATTTGGGCAGCGCCCGAGGTGATGATACGCATTTGCTCGTCAACAGACAGCATTGGGTATCCTCCTTTTGCTATAGCACCCTCACCGGATACGGCGGTGCTGGAAGTCCATAAACTCTCATATGATAACAAACTGACGCGACGCGGCACCTACGACAGGAAAATCCTCGTCCTGCCGCACGCGTCAACGGCGACCGGCAGACGCGTACCGTCACGTTCAACTAAATAGCGCGTTTGCTGACGGCGCGAGCAGTCGCGGCAACGAACCTGTCCCGTCGCATCGGTAGCGCAGACGCCCTCGGCGGTCAGCAGGCAGTGCTCGCACACCATAAGCTCGGGACGGTCGGCGTCGACAGGGCCCAGAACACCTGGTTCGGCCGTCAGTTCGGCAATACGCCCCGCATCATTGCCGAGCAACTCGGCCGGCAAGTACACCCGCCCCGCACCGAGTCCGCGCAGCCAGGCAAGCGTGGCCCGATTCGCGCAGAACACCGGCGCCGCCACGTCAAACGTCACGCCTAGCTCGCGAGCGATCACCACCTGTCCCAGGTTGCGGCAGACGACGCGCCCGGCACGCTGCATCAGTGAGCGGGTCTGGCCAGCGTCACCCGTGCGGCACACCTCGTCAAGCACCACAACGGCGTCGGACAAATCGAGTTCTCCGCGCGGGTCGGCATCCATCAGCTGCCAAGCAAAAATCATGCGAGTGGGAACCGCGCACTCCACCAACTCCGTCGACGCACCGCCATCCACCGCAACGTCCTCAAAGGGCAGTACCTCAACGGCACGCGCAACGGGCGCAATCGCATCCGCCTCGGCCCGCATGCGCTCCAACACCGCCGCCGTCTGATCCAACACGCCGGCGCTGCGAATCAGGTACACCTCGCAGCCCGTGTCAACCTTACGCTTGCAATGCACGACGACGCGCTCCCCCGCCGCGGCATCCACCGGACAGGGCACCTGCGGCCAGCGCTTGGGCACATCGGGACGCGCGTCGGCACCCGGATAGAACCGAATCTCGAGCGTGTCACCCGCCGCCACGGCGGCATCGAGCTCAACGGTCACCTCTTCGTGGCCAACGGCCACCAGGCGTCCCACGCGCACACCTTGGTTGATCGCACGCTCAAAGCTCATAAGCTCGGCACCCGAACGTCCTCGCAGGTACGCATCGGTAAACCCACGGTTAAACGACCTTCCCAGCTCGCGCTCGAGCTCTTCCACGGCACCGGGGTCCCACGCGCCGTCGCACAGCATATCGAGTGCCCGGCGCCACACCCGCACCACGTTGAATACGTAATCAGGGTTCTTCATGCGCCCCTCGATCTTGAGCGACGCCACGCCGGCATCTACAAGCTCGGGCAGATGCGCAATACCCAGATAGTCACGCGGGCACAGCAGGCGATCTCCCTCGACGGCGACAACGCTCTGTCCAGCCTCGTCCACCAGGTCGTACGCCAAACGGCACGGCTGCGTGCAGTCGCCGCGCATCGCCGAGCGCCCACGCCGCAGGGCCGAGAACTCGCACGCCCCCGAATAGCCGATGCAAATCGCACCGTGGCAGAATACCTCGATGGGCACGCCCGTGGCACATAGCGCCGCAATCTCGTCGACCGTCAGCTCGCGTGCCGTCGTCACGCGCTCGACCCCAAGCTCATCGGCGGCAAGCCGCACGGCGCTCTCGCTATGAGCGCCCGCCTGCGTGGACAGGTGAATCTCGACCCCGGGAATCGCCGCGCGCAGCGCGCAGGCCAACCCGGCATCGGCGACAATCAGAGCATCGGCGCCCAACTCCAGTGCATGAGCTCCCAACGCCACCGCGTCGGACAACTCATCGTCAAACACGAACACGTTGAGCGTTACGTACACACGCACGCCATGGGCATGCGCCACGGCGCAGCCGCGCGCAAACTCGTCATCCGTAAAGCCATGGGCGCTCACACGGGCGTTAAAGCCGCCCAACCCCGCATAGATGGCATCGGCACCCGCGGCGATGGCCGCAAGCATCTGGTCGAGTCCGCCCGCCGGCGCCAGCAGCTCGGGCAGCGCCGCACCGGCAGCATCCAATCCAGTCTCGTATTGTCCGCTCGGCCCCATCGTCCGAATCGCCATCGACATACTCCTTACCAAGGTATGCATTCACTCTGAAAAATGCCGTCTTCCAGCATACACGAGGCCTCGCGCGCCCCGTTTGGTTTATCGTGTAATAACTTATGTCCATCCTGCCCCGACGGCACATCCACCGTCCGGCACGACATACCTGGAGGTCAATATATGGGTCCTCGCCAACGACAGGGACGCAGCCGTTCAAAGACGCATGCTCTGCCCATAATCCTGCTCTCGTTTTTGGGCTTTTTGCTTATCGCGGGCGTGGCGTTTGGCATCGGCATGGTCGGCAACGTCAACCGCTGGCTGTCCGATCTGCCCGACTACACCGACGCCAACGCGTATCTGGTGAGCGAGCCCACCGAGATCGTCGACTGCAACGGCAACAAGATTGCGAGCTTCTACACGCAAAACCGCAAGTCCATCACCAAGGACGAGGTCTCCCCCTACGTGCTGCAGGGCACCGTTGACGTCGAGGACGAGCGCTTCTACGAGCACGGCGGTATCGACCTGTGGGGTATCGCGCGTGCTGCGGTGGCAACCCTCGGCGGCGGGCACGAAGGCGCCTCGACTATCACCCAGCAGCTGGTGCGCAACACCATCCTGCAGGAGGAGCAGTTCGACTCGACCATCGAGCGTAAGGTGCGCGAGGCCTACATCGCCGTCAAGATGGAGGACATGTACTCCAAAGACGAGATCCTCATGATGTACCTCAACACCATCTACTACGGTCACGGCGCCTACGGCATCGAGGCCGCAGCCGAAACCTATCTGTCCAAGAGCGCCGCCGACCTCACCCTGAGCGAGGCCGCACTGCTCATCGGCCTTCCCAACTCGCCCTCGCAGTACGACCCCACGGTCAACCCCGACCTGGCGCTGTCCCGTCGCAACAAGGTCCTTGACAACATGTTGCGCCTGGGCCACATCACGCAGGAGGAGCATGATGCCGCACAGGCCGAGCCCATCACCCTCAACGTGACCGAGATTTCGGGCAGCGGCGTCGACGTATACTCACAGCCCTACTTTGTCGCCTATGTTAAGCAGCTGCTGGAGCAGGAGTTCTCGACCGACGTGCTCTTTAAGGGCGGCCTGACCGTCAAGACCACCATCGACCCCACGATGCAGCAGGTGGCAGAGAATGCCGTCCGAGAGCAGCTCGACACGCTCTCGCTCGACGGCCTGGACATGGGCATGGTCGTCGTCGACCCCAAGACCGGCTACATCAAGTGCATGGTGGGCGGCTACGACTACAACGCCGACGAGAACCACGTAAACCATGCCACGGCCAAGCGTCCCGTCGGCTCCACCTTTAAGGCCTTTACGCTGGCAACTGCCATCCAAAACGGCATGAACCCCAACGTCACCCTCAACTGCAACTCGCCGCTCAAGGCCAAGGGCACCACGACCGAGGTCCAAAACTACGCCAACCATAGCTATGGCAACATCACGCTTAAGCAGGCGACGGCATACTCCTCCAACACCGGCTACATCCAGGTGGCGGAAGCCGTCGGCAACAGCAAGATCATCTCGCTCGTCAAAAAGCTCGGCATCGATCCCGCCAAGGACAACATCGAGGACGTTCCCGTCATGACCCTCGGCACCGGCTCGATCTCGCCGCTCGAGATGGCCGCCGCCTACGCGACGTTTGCCAACGGCGGCTACTATCGCCAGCCGATCGCCATCACCGAGATTGACTCTCGTACCGGTTCGGTGCTGTACCAGCACACCGACAATCCCTCACAGGTGCTTACCGAGGGCGAGGCCGCCGCGGTCACCGATGTTCTGTCCGGCGTCATGCAGGGCGGCGGTACGGGTGCTGCCGGTGCCCTGAGCGTCAACCAGCCCTATGCCGGCAAAACGGGCACCACCGACAACACCACCAACCTGTGGTTCTGCGGCTATACCCCGCAGCTGGCGTGCGCCCTGTGGACCGGCTATTCCGCGGGCGAGATCCCCATCCAAAAATACGGCACAGACCTGCTGGGCGACAGCACCAACCTGCCTGTCTTTAAGCGGTTTATGAACACCGTTCTGACCGGTACCGAGCGCGAGGAGTTTGCGACCGGAACGGCGCCCACCTATAAGAACAACAGCGTCTGGAAGTTCTACGGCACCAACAACACCAAGAAGACGGAGAACGACGACAAGGACAAGGACAAGGACGAGAACGAGGACGAAGAGGAAACCACCACTACAACGACTACCACGACGACCACGACCACCGAGACCACGGGCGGCGACACCACCGGCGGCACCGGTACGACCGGTGGCTCGACGGGCGGCTCCACCGGTGGTTCGACCGGCGGCGATGGCGGCACGCCTACGCCCACGCCCACGCCCACTCCCGACCCCTCGCCCACGCCTGACGATACGGTCGGCTAGAAATCATCCGGCCATAAGCAACAAGGCCCCCGAACAGCTTATTCAACTGCTCGGGGGCCTTTTAGTTTAAAGCGACCTGGCAGGCGGTCTTTATACCGGCAAACAAAAAGGGGGTACCGACCCTCGTCGATACCCCCTTACAGGCAACTATGTCAGCGCGCGCAGGGCCGAGCGCACGACCCGCACGCCTACTTGCGAGAATTGCTCAGCTTATTGATCAGCGCCTCGAGACGCTCGCCGTCCTCGGCCGTCTGGGCAATAACCAAAATCGTATCGTTGCCGGCAAGCGAGCCAAGCACATCGGGCAGCTCTGCCGCATCAACAGCGGCGGCGATGCCGGAAGCCGTGCCAGGCTGAGCCTTAATCATAACCAGATTATCGGTGCGCAGAACGCCCGTTACGAGCTCGGAAACCATACGCTGCAGGTGCAGGTCCTCTGCCAGAACATAGATGCCCTCAGGGAGCTTACGCAGCCCCATATCGGCAATATCGCGAGAGACAGTCGCCTGCGTGCAATCAAAGCCCATAGCGCGGAGCTCATCGACCAGCACGCGCTGCGTGCGGACGTCCTTATTGCGCACAATATCTCTAATGGCATCCTGGCGCCCATTGCGTTTTTTAGCCATACAAACCCTCTCTCCAAAAGATGGCGGAGACAATCAATCAGTGATTGAATAGTTTAACGCTATTTGAAGGCTTTTGTGTATAAGAACGCATTTCGAAACAATTCTATGCAAATTTGTTTCGAAATGAGCCGTTTAGGAGGTTTTTGCGCCCGTCCGGTTAAGAAAAGCTGCCAGATGCGTACACATCACGCAGCGCGCGGGCTTGGCGCTGGCGATCGGCCCAAACAACAGACCAAGTCCCCGATGGTTATCCTTGAGCGCGGCGACCATCTGACGGGTTCGAGGCGCCTCGAGCATATCACGCATGCGGGCGGAACGCTCGATTGACGACACTCCATGCGGGCTCAGACACAAGTTCTCGATGCAGGCGACCAGTCCGGCAAAGTAGAACTTTTGGCTTGCCAGCTTGAGCCGACCACCGCTATCTGCTTCCGAGAGTGAGTCCGCAAGCTCGTCGAGCGCTCGAGTGTCATCGGATATTCTGGCATACATGGTGGGATCAAAGGCATCTGTAAGCTTAGGTGCCACCGCGTGGAAACAAGCGTCGCCGCAGCCGGACACGAATCGTGCCTGCGAGAGCGCATAAGCCATAAACTCAACCGTACGGTACGCCTTGCCACGCGACAGGCATGCTTCAAACAGCGGACGGCTATACATCACGCCAGAGGTCTGAGCGACTAGGCCGCCCAAAATCAACTGAGGCAGCCCGGCCACCATCGAAGATTTGCCATCAATGGAAATATGAGTAGCATCCAAGACGCGCGAATGACGCTCGCGATGCGCATCGTATCGATCGAGCGACACCGAGGGGAGCACAATGTCTGCCGCAGTATCGCACGCGATATCGACCATCTTGGAAAGGGCCTGCGGAGCAAACCACTCATCGGCGTTCATGGCGATGATGTGAGAGCCGCGCGAGGCATCAAAACCGGCACGAAGACAAGCGCCGCGCTTCGCGTCCTCGACATCAATCAAATCAATATGGATGTCCCTGTCGGCAGCAACTTGAAGCGAATGGCGCACACCGGGCGCAGCATCGCGGCAGACAACGACAATCTGCAAATCATAGAGGTCTTGGTTCTGGATACTCTCGAGCGCACGCATCGCATAGCTGGGCGAACCTTCTACTACAAGGATCACCGAAAGTCGCGGATGCGAGCCACGTCGAACCAAGTTATCCGTCCTCTCGACAGCAATGAATCAAACTGTCGTTCATGGTACACCCCGGCAATAAAAGCAATGAGACACCGGTTGCACTGCACGCCAAGAACAGATGTTGCACACGCGCAGCCCACAGATGACAGGTGCCGACGAACGGCGCGTCGAGCCCTCCCCTAGTCGAGCACGACAAGCTCGGCGGGATCGTAATCCACGCCCATAAACGTAAGGCCGCAGGCAGGAGCCGTGGGGCCCGCAGCGGTACGATCGCAAGCATCGATGACCTCGCGCATCCACTCGGGTTCACGGCGATGCATGCCAATCTCGACAAGCGTGCCCACGATCGTGCGGACCATCGAATGCAGAAACGCATTGCCCTCGATGGTAAACGTCAGGATGTCCTCGCCAAACGCAACCTCATGGCCAAACTCGGCACGCATCACGCAGCGGTGCGTGGGCTTGCCCACGGCAGACGCCACCTTGCAAAAGCTCTTGAAGTCCTGCTCGCCCAGCAGCGCGGGACAGGCCGCAGACATCGCCTCAACATCCAATGGGTAGCGATGCCACCACACCGCACCGCGCGAAAGCACAGGGCGCGCGTCGCGATCGGCAATACGGTACGTATACGTACGGGAACGCGCGTCAAAACGTGCAGAAAAGCCTTTACGGGCCCTGTAAACCTCGTTTATGGCGATATCTTTGGGCAGCAGGGCATCCATGGCCCTCAGCCACCTACGGCGCGTACACGCGAGCTCAGCGTCCGTTACGGGCACACTAATGTACTGCGCCACCGCATGCACGCCGGCATCGGTGCGCCCTGCGCACGTCAGGTCGATCGGACGGCGCAGGAGCGTCTCGATAGCGCGGCGCAGCTCGCCCGCAACCGTCGTCTGGCCAGGCTGCTCGGCAAAGCCGCTATAGGACGAGCCATCGTAGGCCACGCGGAAAACGAGCGTGGCATCGAGCTCAGGAATCGAATTGAAATCAGACGGCGCGGTCATGGGCGCTCCCTACAAACAAGCAACGGTATTGCGACAAAAAAAGAGGGGTACGCGAACGTACCCCTCGAATATAGCCTATGCAGACGGAATGTCTACTCAGCGGTCTCCTCAGCAGGAGCCTCCTCCACGGCCTCGACCTTCTTGGGAGCAGCGGCCTTCTTGGGGGCCGGAGCAGCCTTCTTGACCTTAGGCGTGCAAGGCTCGGTGACGAGCTCCATGATAACGATGGGAGCGTTGTCGCCCTTACGGTTACCGAGCTTCATGATGCGGGTGTAACCGCCGTTGCGGTCCTGCCACATACCCTGAGCAGCCTTGTCGAAGATCTCGGCAACGAGCTGCTTATCGCCGAGCTTGGCGATAGCCAGACGACGAGAGTGCAGGTCGCCCTTCTTGGCCCAGGTGATGATCGGATCGACGACCGAACGCAGCGCCTTAGCGCGAGTCTCGGTGGTCTTGATGCGGTCGTTCTCGAAGAGGGCCTTAGCAAGGCTCTTCTTCATGGCCTTGGTGTGGCTCGCATCGGTGCCGAGCTTCAGGCCCTTCTTAACGTTGTGACGCATGGTCTAGTTTCTCCTCAAATATGCGAAGCATTAAGCCTTCAGGCTCAGGCCCATGGACTCAAGCTTGTCCTTCACTTCCTCGATCGACTTAACACCGAAGTTACGGATGTTGAGCAGATCGTTCTCCGAGAACTCAACGAGCTGACGGACCGAGTGAATGCTGGCGCGCTTAAGGCAGTTGTAGGAACGGACGGAAAGGTCCAGATCCTCGATCTGCTTGTCCAGCTCGGCGTTGTCGTTGGTGACCTCGGGAGCGAAGATCGAAGCCTCCTCCTCGACCTCGGGGGTCTCGGCAAGGTTCATAAAGGCGGCCATATGCTGGTTGATGATATTGGCAGCCTGGACCACGGCGTCGCGCGGGGCGATGGAGCCGTTGGTCTCGATCTCGAGGACAAGGCGGTCGTAGTCGGTGTGCTGACCGACACGGCAAGCCTCAACGAGCTTGGCGCAACGGGAAACCGGCGAGTACAGCGAGTCGACGTGGATCACACCGATGGGATCGTTGTCGCGCTTGTTTGCCTCGCCAGAAACATAGCCGCGGCCATAGCCGATGCGCATGCTCATGGTGAGATGGCCACCCTCGGTGAGCGTAGCAATGTGCTGCTCGGGGTTGACCAGCTCAAACTCGGACGGAATAAAGAAGTCCGCACCGGTGACCTCGCAGGGGCCGTCAACCGAGATGGTGGCGGTCGCCTCGTCGGTCGTGCCGAGAGCCCTGAAGACAAGACCCTTGACATTCAGGACGATGTCGGTGACATCCTCGACCATGTTAGGGATGGTCATGAACTCGTGCTGCGCACCATCGATCTGAATAGCCTCGACGGCGGCACCCTCGAGCGAGGACAGAAGAACGCGACGAAGGGAGTTACCCAGCGTATCGCCGTAACCACGCTCGAGCGGCTCGACGGAGACACGAGCAGACGTCTCGTTGATCTCTTCGACCTGAACCTGAGGCCTAATGAATTCTGACATGTATTACCTCCAGCCTCAGCAGCCCGGATGGACTACTTAGAGTAGAGCTCGACGATGAGCTGCTCGTTGATATCACCGCTGATCTGCTCACGCGTCGGCAGAGCGAGCACGTTACCAGACAGCTTCTCGATATCGACCTCGAGCCAGCCAGGGACCTCAAAGCGCTCGGAGGAAATCAGGGCCTCCTTGATGGGGAGGAGGTCACGGAACTTCTCGCCGACAGCGACGACGTCGCCGGCCTTGACGCGGTAGGACGGGATGTCCACGCGCTTGCCGTTCACGGTGAAGTGACCGTGACGGACGGACTGACGAGCCTCTTTGCGGGTGCGGGCGAAGCCAAGACGGAAGACGACGTTGTCGAGGCGAGACTCAAGGATGATCATGAGGTTCTCACCGGTGACGCCGTTCATCTTGCGGGCCTTGTTGAAGTAGCCGTGGAACTGCTTCTCCAGAACGCCATAGATGAACTTGACCTTCTGCTTCTCGCGCAGCTGCATGCCGTACTCAGATTCCTTGCGACGGCGCTTGGGCTGACGGATAGATTCCTTCTTGCTGCTGTAACCGAGCTCAGCGGGATCGATCCCGAGCTGACGGCAGCGCTTAAGAACAGGAGTCCTGTCGATTGCCATATTGATACGATCCTTTCAGTTACACGCGGCGACGCTTCTTGGGGCGGCAGCCGTTGTGCGGAATGGGGGTCTTGTCCTGGATGCTCGAGACCTCGAGGCCAGCAGCCTGGAGGGAGCGGATGGCGGTCTCACGACCGGAGCCGGGGCCCTTGACGAAGACGGAAACCTTCTTCATACCGTGCTCCATGGCCTGCTTGGCAGCAGCCTCGGCAGCCATCTGGGCAGCGAACGGCGTGGACTTACGGGAGCCCTTGAAGCCCACCTGGCCAGCCGACTTCCAGGAAATGACGTTGCCCTGGGGATCGGTGATCGAAACGATCGTGTTGTTGAACGTAGAACGAATGTGAGCCTGGCCCACGGAAATGTTCTTACGGTCCGCGCGCTTCAGACGGGCAGCGCGAACGTTCTTCTTAGCAGTAGCCATCTATCTAGCGCTCCTTATTTCTTCTTCTTAGCACCGATCTGACGCTTCGGGCCCTTGCGGGTACGAGCGTTAGTGTGGGTGCGCTGGCCGCGGACCGGGAGGCCCTTGCGGTGACGAAGGCCGCGGTTGCAGCCGATGTCCATAAGGCGCTTGACGTTCTGGTTGCGCTCACGGCGGAGGTCGCCCTCAACCATGATCTGGTTCTTATCGATATAATCGCGGATGGCGTTAACCTCATCCTCGGTGAGGTCCTTAACGCGCGTATCCACGTTAACGTTGCACTCGACGCAGATCTTCGTCGCAGTGGTGCGGCCGATGCCGTAAATGTAGGTCAGACCGATCTCAACGCGCTTCTCACGCGGGAGGTCGACACCATTAATACGGGCCAACGTAGTCTCCTCTCTTAACCCTGACGCTGCTTATGACGGGGGTTCTCGCAAATGACGAGGACCTTGCCATGGCGCCTAATGATTTTGCACTTATCGCACATCTTCTTGACCGAAGGACGTACCTTCATCGTTCTTCCTTTCGGTAGCGCTCAAACTACTTCCCTACTATCTACTCGCCCAGCCGCAGGCGTTTAAAACTATGGCTGGTCTTCACACACAATCCGACCGTAGGTTGAGCTAAGCCTGCAGCCGGAAATGGAGTGCGTGTATGCGTGCCGCTATTTATAGCGATAGGTGATGCGGCCGCGGGTCAGGTCGTACGGGGAAAGCTCCACGACAACCCTGTCACCGGGGAGAATGCGGATGTAATTCATTCGGATCTTGCCAGAAATGTTGCACAGAACCGAATGACCGTTCTCGAGCTCGACCTTAAACATGGCATTAGGCAGCGGTTCCTTTACCGTACCCTCGAGCTCAATTGCGTCTTCCTTCTTCACAAGCAATCATCTTTCTCTAGAAAACGACAGCGATTGAGTATTCTACAACACGTATGCACGCATCGTAATAACTTCGTAATGGCTCCACAACTAAGTGGAACTTGTTACATTTCTCCGCCCCGCAAGGAACACCAGGCACCTTGCGCATCCGTGGTGAGAATCACCGGACCGTCATTGGTAATGGCGACGGTGTTCTCGTAGTGCGCGGCGGGCAGGTGGTCGTTGGTCGTAACAATCCAACCGTCGGAGCCCGTGCTCACATGGTTGGAACCCATCGTAACCATCGGCTCAATGGCAATGACCATGCCGGCCTGGAGGCGAACGCCCCTCCCCTTCTTTCCATAGTTAGGAACGTTGGGGTCCTCGTGCATCACGCGACCAATGCCATGGCCCACATAATCACGAAGTACGCCGTAACCGTGAGACTCGGCGAGGGACTGAACGGCATAACCGACGTCCCCGATATGGTTACCGGGAACAGCCTGCTCGATGGCAGCCTTAAGGCAATCGCGCGTGACCTCGCACAAAGCCTTGGCTTCGGGCGTGGGGGTGCCGACGAAAAACGTCCAAGCGTTATCGCCGACCCAACCGTCGACAACGGCTCCCGTATCGATGGAGATGATATCGCCATCGCGCAGGATCATGTCGGGGTTGGGAATACCGTGGACCACGGCATCGTTGATCGATGCACAAATGGTCCCCGGGAACCCGCCGTAACCCTTAAAGGCCGGGGTGCCGCCATGCATGCGGATAATCTGCTCCGCGAGCTGATCGAGCTCAAAAGTCGAAACGCCGGGGCGCACCATGGCTCCAACGTGGCGGAGCGCCATCTTAGATAGCGCTCCTGCCTTCTTCATCTGCTCGATTTGCGTTGCAGACTTAATCTTGATCATAGACCGAGAGCCTCTTTGACATCCCCGTACACGGTCTCGCGAGCCTGGTCACCGTTGACCGACTTGAGCAGACCCTGGCCACGATAGTAGTCGACGAGCGGACTCGTGGACTTCTCGTAGACGTCGAGACGGTTCTTGATGGTCTCGGGCTTGTCGTCGTCGCGCTGATACATCTCGCCTGCGCACTTGGGGCAGGTAGCATCGGCAGCGGTGCCGGTGTAACCGCAGGCGAGGCAGGTGCGACGCGAAGACAGACGATCGATAATGACCTCGGGGGCCACATCGACCAGAAGGGCACAGTCGATCTCGCGACCCATGGCGGAAAGCTCGGAATCGAGCGTCACAGCCTGGGCGGTGTTGCGCGGGAAGCCGTCGAGGATGAAGCCCTGTTGGGCGTCATCGGCGGCAAGGCGCTCCTTGACAAGGTCGATCACGAGCTGGTCGGGAACGAGCTCGCCAGCGTCCATGTACTTCTTAGCCTGAATACCAAGCTCGGTGCCACCCTTGACGGCAGCACGCAGCAGGTCGCCCGTGGAAATATGGGCGACGCCAAACTCGGCGACGAGCTCCTGTGCGACGGTGCCCTTACCGGCACCCGGAGCTCCGAGCAATACGAGGTTCATGAGCAATCCTCCTCTAGCCTATTTAAAGAATCCATCGTAATCATACATCTTGATCTGGCCTTCGAGCTTATCGACCGTGTCGAGCACGACGCCGACCATGATGAGGATGGACGTGCCGCCAAATGCCTGGATCAGATGGTTACCCGTGAAGGAGAAGATGATCGAAGGCACGATGGCGATGAGCGCCAAAAAGACAGCGCTGGGAAGCGTAATCTTGTTGAGCGCGTTCTTGATGTAGGCCGCGGTAGCCCTACCCGGACGCACGCCCGGAATAAAGCCGCCCTGCTTCTTAAGGTTGTCGGCCGTGTCATCGGGGTTAAACACCATGGAGGTGTAGAAGTACGCGAAGAACACGATGAGCACAACATTAAGCACCCAGTTGAGCCAACCGGTCGAAAGCGCAGAGGCAACTGCCTGGATCCAGCCGATGCCGGGGAAGAACACGGCAATCTGAGCCGGGAAGTACAGCAGCGCCGAAGCGAAGATAATCGGCACGACACCCGCGGTGTTGACCTTGATGGGCAGGTAGGTGGTCTGGCCACCCATCATGCGACGGCCCACGACGCGTTTGGCGTAGGAGACCGGGATGCGGCGCTGGCCGCGCTCAAGGAAAACAATCAGCGGGATAACCAGCAGGATGATGGCGCAGATGATCACCATGGTGATGATGCCACCGGCATTGCCCTCGGTGCTGGAGAAGATAGCCTGCGGCAGACCGGCCATGATGTTCGCAAAGATGATCAGCGACATGCCATTGCCGATACCGCGCTGGGTGATGAGCTCACCAATCCACATGATCAGCATGGCGCCCGCAGTGAGCGTACCGACGATCATGAGGTCGAAGATGATCTCGGGAGCGCCGGCGCCATTAAAGCTGATGCCGAAGCTCTTAAAGAGGAAGAGGTAACCCACGGAGTTGAGGATTGCCAGAGCCAAGGTGAGGTAACGCGAATACTGCGTAATCTTGGTCTGACCGACCTCGCCCTCGCGGGCAAGCTCATGCAGGGAAGGCACGACGGCCTGGAGCATCTGGAGGATGATCGAGCTGGTGATGTAAGGCATGATGCCCAGCGAAAACACCGACACATAGCTCAAAGCGCCGCCAGAGAAAAGATTCAGGAGGGCCATAGCACCTGCGGCGACCGAATTGTTATCGGTCGAGAAAAGGCCCAGCATCCCCTGGAAGGGAATGCCGGGCACAGGAACGTGCGCACCAATGCGGTACACGACGAGCATAGCTATGGTAAAAAGAATCTTTTCGCGCAATTCTTTGATGCGGAAAGCATTCTTAAGACCATTTAGCACGGCAGCTCGACCTTTCCGCCGGCGGCCTCGATCTTGGCCTGCGCAGAAGCACTGACCTTGTCGACCTTGACCGTGAACTTCTTGGTGAGCTCACCATTGCCGAGCACCTTGACGGGCTCGAACTCGCTCTTGGTGATGCGAGCGGCCTTAAGAGCGGCACCGTCGATCACAGCGCCGTCCTCGAACTTGCGCTCGAGACGCTCAACGTTAACAGCGGTGTACTCGATACGACGGGGGTTGCGGAAGCCCGGAAGCTTGGGCAGGCGCATAGCCAGCGGAGTCTGGCCACCCTCGAAGCCGGCACCCTTGGTGCCACCAGAGCGAGAGCCCTGGCCCTTCTGACCGCGGCCAGAAGTGGTGCCGTGACCCGAAGAATTGCCACGGCCGACGCGCTTGCGGTTCTTGGTGGAACCGGGCGCGGGAGTAAGATCGTGAAGCTGCATTTGCTACTCCTCTACAATCTCGACAAGGTGCTTGACCTTGAAGATCATGCCGCGGACGGACTCGTTGTCAGCAATCTCGCGAACCTCGCGGATCCTGTGGAGACCGAGGGCACGGACAGTACGGACCTGGTCCTGCTTGCAACCGTTGGTGCTGCGGACCTGCTTGATCTTGATGGTGTCAGCCATGCTTAGTTCTCCTTACCGACGAACATCTCGGAGACCGTCAGGCCACGGCGAGCCGCGACGTCCTCAGGGCTGGAGAGCTCCTTGAGGCCCTCGACGGCAGCCTTGATGATGTTGAGGCCGTTGTCGGTACCGAGGGACTTGGACAGGACGTTCTTGATGCCAGCAAGCTCGAAGAGGGGACGCACAGCGCCGCCGGCGATAACGCCGGTACCCTCGACAGCGGGCTTGATGATGATGCGGCCGGCACCAAAGTGACCGAGAACCTCGTGCGGAATGGTACCCTGATCGGTCACCGGCACGTGGAACATGTTCTTCTTGGCATCGAGAGACGCCTTGGAGATGGCCATGGGCACCTCAGCGGACTTGCCCATGCCAACGCCGACGTTGCCCTTGCCGTCGCCAACGACGACGAGAGCGACGAGGCTCATGCGACGACCACCCTTGACGGTCTTCGACACGCGGTTGATGTAAACGACGCGCTCCTCGAACTCGGAGGCCTCGCGCTGCTGCTTCTGATTACGAGCCATGTGCTACATACCTCCTAGAACTCGAGACCGGCGGCACGAGCACCGTCGGCGAGGGCCTTGACGCGGCCATGGTAGATACGGCCACCGCGATCGAAGGCGACCTTGGTGATGCCGGCCTCGATGGCGCGCTTGCCAACGAGCTGACCGACCTTCTCCGCAGCCTCCTTGTTCGAGGTGTGGGTGCCCTTGAACTCGGCCTCGAGGGTCGAGGCAGAGACGAGCGTCAGGCTGGAGCCCTTGCTGTCGTCGATGATCTGGGCATAGATGTTGGCGTTAGTACGGGTCACGCGAAGACGCGGACGCTCGGAAGTACCCGAGACCTTGCCGCGAACACGACGCTGACGACGCTTGAGGCCTTCCAGCTTCGCCTTATGCTTGTTCATACGTAAACTCCTAAAAAGGTTGATCTTGCCAGCACCTGACGGGGTGCTGGTCTTATGCGAGTGAGTCGGTTACGACTACTTGGCGGCCTTACCCAGCTTGCGGCGGATGTGCTCGCCAACGTAGTGGATACCCTTGCCCTTGTAAGGCTCGGGAGGACGATGGCCGCGGATCTCAGCGGCGATCTGACCGACCTGCTGCTTGTTGATACCCTTGACGTTCACGTGGGTGTTGTCGGGAACCTCGAAGGTGATGCCCTCGGGAGCCTCGACGATCACGGGGTGCGAGAAGCCCAGGGAGAACTCGAGGTTCTTGCCCTTCTGCTGCACGCGGTAACCGACGCCGGCGAGCTCGAGCTTCTTCTCGAAGCCCTCGGAAACGCCAACAACCATGTTGTGGATGAGAGCGCGGGTGAGGCCGTGGCGGGCACGGGTCTCACGCTCGTCGTCGGGACGGGAAACGGTGAGGACGTTGTCCTCGACGTTGATAGCGAGCTTCTCAAAGACATCGAGCTCGAGCTGGCCCTTGGGGCCCTTGACGACAACGTTGTTGCCGTTGACTGCCACTTCGACTCCGGCGGGAATCTGGACAGGCTTATTACCGATACGAGACACGGTGATCTCCTTTCCTTCTACCTACCGAGCGAATTACCAGACGTAAGCGATGATCTCGCCGCCGACGTTGTGCTTGCGAGCATCGCGGTCGGTCATGACGCCATGGCTGGTGGAAATAATGGCGGTACCAAGGCCACCGCGGACGCGGGGCATGTCGGCAACGCCGGTGTACTTACGCAGGCCCGGCTTGGAAATGCGGCGGATGCCGTTGATGACCTTAGCCTTCTTGGGACCATACTTAAGCGTGATGTGCAGAGTCTTCTGGGGAACGGTGTCCTCGACATCGTAGCCCTCGATGTAGCCCTCCTCGTGCAGAACACGAGCGATCTCGACGAGCTTCTTGCTGCTCGGCATGGAGACCGTGGCCTTGTTCACAGAGTTAGCGTTACGGATGCGCGTAAGCATATCTGCGATCGGGTCTGTAAGGTTCATACAGATTCTCCTTCGTTCTTGATGAACACGTGCTCTTGGTTCTTCGCCGCCCTTAACGGCAAAGCCTAACTAGCGCGTTTTCCCTGTTCCAAACGGATGCTTGAAACGCTGGTAGTGACTTACCAGCTGGCCTTCTTAACGCCGGGAAGCTCGCCCTTGAGTGCAAGCTCACGGAAGCAGACACGGCACAGGCCGAACTTGCGGTACACAGAGTGCGGACGGCCGCAGCGCTGGCAGCGCGTGTACTCACGAGTAGAGAACTTCTGCTTGCGATTGCACTTGACGATCATCGATGTCTTAGCCACTTATATCCTCCTCACATAGAGTATTGTTCGCCCCAAGCGCCGCTCCCTTGTGGAAACGGCGCTTTTAGGGCAGGTGAACCTATTTCTTGAACGGGAAACCGAAGGCGTCCAGAAGGGCCTTGGCCTCCTCATCGGTGTTGGCGGTGGTCACGAAAGTGATGTCCATACCACGCTGGTGATCGACGGAATCGAAGTCGATCTCGGGGAAGATGAGCTGCTCGGTGACGCCCATGGAGAAGTTACCACGGCCGTCGAAGCTCTTGGCGGAGATGCCGCGGAAGTCGCGGATACGGGGGATCGCGACGGAGGTCAGACGATCGAAGAACTCCCACATACGGTCGCCACGCAGGGTAACCTTGCAGCCGATCGGCATACCAGCGCGCAGGCGGAAGGTAGCGATGGACTTACGGGCACGGGTGATCATCGGCTGCTGGCCGGTGATGGCGCGCAGGTCGCGCACGGCACCGTCGATGGCCTTGGAATCGGTAGCGGCCTCGCCGACACCCATGTTCACGACGATCTTCTCAAACTTGGGGATCATCATGACGTTCTCGTACTGGAACTTGTCCTGAAGCTGCTGCTTGACCTCGTTGTTGTACTTGGTCTTCAGACGCGGCACATACTTCTCTTCTGCCATTGTTCACTCCTTCTTGGGGTTTTAAGCACGGGGCGTGGCCACGGTGGGTTGTCCTCGTGCCTCCTGACTGCATCCGCACCGCTCATGGCATTTTGCGGTTTGGACTCGACGCAGCAGGAGCCGACAAAACAATCGGTACTATACGCGTATTGGGTGCGTATTTCCAGAAAAACCTCGTCTGCCTGCACAACTCCACAACTCCCCCGCACAAATGGATCCCAAAAAGCAGTTGCGGTGAAATAGGGACTGTTTGGCGGCCTAAACGGCTTAAACAGTCCGTATTTCACCGCAACTTATTGGTGGGGATGCGATTAGCGCTTGCGGGGGACGAGTTTGGTGCGGCGCAGGTGGATCATCTCGGCGGCGATGGAGATGGCGATCTCATCGGGGTCCTCGGCCTCGATGGCAACGCCGATCGGAAGGTGCAGCTCGTCGATCTGGTCCTGCGTAAAGCCTTCCTGCTCCAGGCGGGCACGCACAAAGGCCGTCTTGCGGCGCGAGCCCAGACAGCCCAGGTAGGCAGGCTTGGCGCGCATGGCCTGAATCACCACGTCGATATCGGACTTGTGACCCGCCGTGGCGACGACCACCAGGTCGCGCGAGCCGATGGGGCACAGCTCGCTCAGGTTCTTGTAATCGACCAAGCGACGATCGTAGACACCGGGCACCCAATCGGGGGTCAGCGTGCCGGGGCGGTCGTCGCACGCCACGACGGCAAAGCCCGCCGCCGTGAGCACCCGCGCCGTCGCGGCGCCCACGTGGCCGCAGCCAAAGATATAGGTCAGGCCCTCGGGGCAGAGCGTCTCGATGTGCGCGGGAGGAATCTCGGAGGCGGCGTTTGTATAGGTAACCTTACTCCCCTCCTCCACCAGCGAAAGCCCGGGGCAACCCGCAATGGTGCGGCGCGATTCCTCGCCATGGTATTCAGTAGCGTCGCTTTCGAGCGCGCTTGCGATAAACGGCTCAAAGTCGATGACGAAGTCGCCGATACGTCGATACGTCAAGACGTCGGCAATTTCCTGGAACAACTGTGCCTGGATCGCATCCAGATGCAGATAGCACAGGCAGATGGCTCCGCCGCAGATCATACCGGTATCGGAGTTCTCGCCGCCCATGGTGTAGCGGACCAGACGCGATTGCCCCGCGGCCAGCAGCTCTCGCGCCTCGTCCAGCGCAAAAAGCTCGATCTTGCCGCCGCCGATGGTGCCCGCCTGGCTACCGTCGGCAAAGACGGCCATCCAGGCGCCCACGCCGCGCGGCGACGACCCCGCCGTGCCGGCCACGACCACGAGCTCGCACGTCTCGCCAGCACGCAGGGCGACAAGCGCCGCATTCACAACATCGAGCTTTTCCATTGCCGCCTTCTATCCTCTAAAGATATCGGTGAGCATAGCGAGTGCCTCGAGCACGCCGCCGCCGACCGACGTCGCCTTGTCCGAAATGTAGTTGATATAGCTGGCATCGCCGCGCGGATCGACATCGGCGCATTTAAAGCCCTCGGTCACCTGCACGCCGTTCGCCAAAAGCCCGCGCAGACAGCCATCGATCTGCGTGCACATGGGCGAATCGCCCGCGTAGCCAATCACGTCTCCGGCGCTCACGATGTCGCCGATCGCGCGGTCGGACCGAAACACGCCGGCGGCGGGGCTGTGGATAACGCGCTCTCTGCCATAGCCAGCGATAATGCCCGGCACGCCCGTGTTGGGTTGGGGCGAACCCTGGGTAATGACACGGCCCAGGAAATGCCCGCGCATGGTTTCGACCACGGCGTCGCAGTCAACCGGCGCGGTAAAGCCCGGCCCCACGGCGATGACGGCAGGCGCCATGTCGCGCGTGGTACCCAGGTTGCGCTTAGCCAGAATCGCGTCGACCACGGCAGCGGGTTTCAGCTCGCCGAGCATCTTGGCCTGAGGGTCCACCACGACGGCAACATCCCCCGCTTGGGTAATCTCGAGCGCCTCTGCCGGCGTCTGCGCCAAGCGAGCGCGAATGCCCTCGACCTGGACCTCGCCCAGGCGAATAGCCTCGCAAAAACTGATTGTGCGGCGGATGCACGTGGGAACCGCGATATCGGCCATAACGACCGACACGCCGGCGCGCACCAAGCGAGCGGCGACACCCGTGGCGATATCGCCGGCGCCGCGAACATAAACGAGCATTCCCGGGGCACCTCCCTGTGCTACGGTTTGAGCAGAGCAAAAGCGGTTCGACCGCTACTCTGATGATTATTTATTATCACAGTATTATACGGCGGTGAACAGATGGAAACGGTTAGCGGCAATCTTGCCTCGGCGCTCAGGATCGAGCCGGGCATTACCGCGATTATCGGCAGCGGTGGCAAGTCGACCTTGCTGAAGGCGCTGGGTCTCGAGCTCATGCGCGCTGGCGGCAGGGTGCTCCTCTGCACCACCACGCGCATGTTCCCCGTCGCCGGCGTGCCATGGGACGGGTCGAGCCGTCGCCTGGACGCCGCGCCTTGGAAGCCAGGTGCCCCACACGCCCCAGGCTGCACCTGCGAGGCCTGCGCGGGGCTTGTGCGGGGAAGCATCTGCCAGGCAGGCGTCTTGGACCCCCAGACGGGCAAGCTCTCCTCCCCTGCCGAGCCGCTCGACCAGCTGGCGCAGCGCTTTGACTACGTCCTGGCCGAGGCGGACGGCAGCAAGCGGCTCCCGCTCAAGGCGCACGCCCCGTGGGAGCCGGTCGTTCCCGCCGGCACGGCCAACGTCATCTGGCTCGTCGGAGCCTCGGGACTCAGCAAGCCCATCAACGAAGCCGTCCACCGCCCTGAGCTCTTTTGCGAGCGTTGCGGCTGCGAGCTCACCGACATCGCCACGCCCGAGCGCGTCGCCCAGGTGCTCAATTCCGAGATGCAGGCGCTTAAACTCAGCACCGCACGCGTCATGCTCAACCAAGTCGACACGCTCAGCGACCCCACGATGGCCGACCGCTTCGAGGCAGCCCTCGGCCGCCCCCTCATCGCCACCAGCCTCAAGTAGCCGGCCCCATCTCGTCAGTTGCGGTGAAATACGGACTGTTTGGCCGTATGACGGCCGCAAACAGTCCGTATTTCACCGCAACTGCGGAGGGGACATGGCATCTTTGCTGCTAGCGAGGCACGTAGCGACCGGGCTGGGCTCCGGTGGGCTCGCCATCGCGCGCCACCAGCACGCCGTTCACAAACACGGCCTTGGCGCGGCCATGTGCCTCAAAGCCCTCGAGCGGCGTGTAGTCCACGGCCTGATGCTGTGTCGCGGCGCTGATCGTCCAACGCGCGCACGGATCCCACACGCACACGTCGGCATCGGAGCCCTCGGCAAGACAGCCCTTGCGCGGATACATGCCAAACACGCGCGCCGGGTTCTCGCTCATCAAACGGCACAGATCCTCGGGACCCAGCTGTCCCTCAAAGCTCGTAGCGATCGCGACGGGGCGATGCTCCACACCGGGCCCGCCGTTGGGAATCGCGCGGAAGTCGTCGCGCCCGCGGTCCTTTTGCCCGTGCAGGTTAAAGCTGCAATGATCGGTCGCAATAGTATCGATCTCGCCGTCCACAAGCGCCTCGCGCAGGGCTGCACGGTCGCCGGCATGGCGCAGCGGCGGGCTCATCACGTACTTGGCACCCGCAAAGCCGTCCTCGCCCTGCTCCAAGTAGCAAGTATCGTCGAGCATCAGATACTGAGGGCAGGTCTCGACATAGATGTTCTTCTGCCCGCGCGCTTTGGCAGCGCGAATGGCCTCGAGCCCCAGCCTGGTCGAAAGGTGCACCACGTTGACCGGAGCGTCCCCGGCCAAGTGCGCCAGATACAGCAGACGGCTCACGGCCTCGGCCTCGCACACATCCGGACGGCTGAGCGCATGGCCCTCGGGCCCGTGGATGCCCTGCTCAAACACGCGCTTCTGCAGCTCATTCACCAGCGTACCGTTCTCGCAATGCACGCACAGTATGCCGCCAATACGCTTGAGCTCCTCGAGCACCTCGAGCGTCTCGGCATCGTCCAGGCGCAGATGATCGTAGGCAAAGTAGGTCTTGAACGACGATACGCCCGCCTCGCGCATGGCCGAAAGATCGGCGCGGTTGCGCTCGTTCCACTCGGCGAGGGCCATATGAAAAGCGTAGTTTGCCGTGCAGGTGCCGTCGGCGCGGTGGTGCCACTCGGCAAGGGCATCGGGCATGGTCACGCCGCGGTCGGCCGTGGCGTAGTCCACGATGGTCGTGGTGCCACCGCAGGCAGCCGCGCGCGTGCCGGTCTCAAAGCTATCGGCTGTCCAATCCATGCCGGTCCAGCACTGCATGTGCGTGTGGCCGTCGATAAAGCCCGGGAACACCCAACAGTCTGTGGCGTCCTGGACGGTATCGTCCTCGCCCGGCTCAATCGCCGCGGCAATCCGCACAATCTTGTCGCCCTCCATGGCAAGATCGGCGCGGCGAAGCCCCCGAGGCGTCACGAGCGCGCCGTTTTTGATGATGATCATAATTGCTCCTTATTGATTGATGCAGTTGGCCACGCGATCAAAATACGAGCAGGCGGCGATATGCTCCGTTATGCGTTGCTGTCCCTTGGCGGTATCGACGTCCCACAGCTCGTAGGCACGCGCCTCGACCAGCACCACGTCGGTACGGTCCTTGAGGATCGAACCGCCGCCGTCCTTGCCCTCAAGACACATGAGTGCATCGAACAGTTCCGCCGGAAAGAGCACCGGGCTCGAAGGCTCACCGTTGCACGCAAGACGCACCGGATGCTTGCGGCCACACTCGTCAAATGCACGAACCATAGCCTCAAAAGAATCCGAACTCACGAGCGGCTGGTCGCCCGGCAAAAAGAGGCAACCTTTCCAGTTGCGTTCGACTCCCCACGAAAGGCCCGCACGGACGCTTTCGCTGCGCAGCTCGCCATCGTGCAGCACGCACGGGCAATGCTTGTCCTCGCAAATCTGGGCGACCTCGGGCCAACGCGTCGAAACCACGACGTCAAAGCCCCGGGGAACCGAATCGATGGTCCGGGCAATCAGCGGCTCGCCATAGATATCGGCAAGCATCTTGTTAGAGCCAAACCGCTTGCCCTCGCCCGAAGCCATAATGACGCATCCAAGTTTCATGGTGATACCTCCCCTGAAACCATCGTACCCATAACTCGCGCCGCGGGCATCCACATCGAAAGCGCTTATCCCGCACGCCCACGATGCAAAAAGGGGGCACCCCGCCGGTTGGCAGAGCGCCCCCTTTACATGGCTTACCTCAGCCCGGCTTTAGGCCTGGAGCCAACGGGCGGTGTTACGCTCGTCGAGGGCCTTGAGGGTAGCGGCGGGATCGGCAACCTTCTGCAGGAACATCATGGCAGCGATGGCGTACGGCTTGTAGCTGGCCTCCTTGTACATGCCCACGCGGTGCATGTCGAAGACGTCGGCGTTAACCTCGCCGTGCTCGCAGGAGACACCGGAGATGTCGGCGGGCAGCGGGTGCATAAAGATGGTGTCCTGGCCGTTGGCGGTCTTCTCCATGAGCTCGGTCGTGGAGCACCAATCCTGATGCGTAGCGTTCTGGGCGAGCAGTTCCTTCTCGAGCGCTGCGATGCCGGCGTCGTCGCCCTCGGCGTACAGGTTGGTGCGCTTCTCCATGGCGGCAAACGGAGCCCAGCTCTTGGGGATCACGATGTCGGCGCCCTCGAAGGCCTCGGCCATGGTGTTGACCTGCTTAAAGGTGGTGCCGGACTCGGCGGCGTAGCCCTTGGCGCGCTCGACGACCTCGGGCATGAGGTCGTAGCCCTCGGGGTGGGCCAGGGTGACGTCCATGCCAAAGCGGGGCAGCAGGCTGATCAGCGACTGCGGGCAGGACAGCGGCTTGCCGTAAGAGGGCGAATAGGCCCAGGTGACGGCAACCTTCTTGCCCTTGAGGTTCTCGAGGCCGCCAAACTCGTTGATGAGGTAGAGCATGTCGGCAGAGGACTGCGTGGGGTGGTCGGAATCGGACTGCAGGGAGATGAGCGTGGGACGGTGATCCAGAACGCCGTCCTCGTAGGCCTGCTGCACGGACTCGGAGACCTCGGCCATGTAGGCGTCGCCCTTGCCGATGTACATGTCGTCGCGGATGCCGATGACGTCGGCCATGAAGGAGATCATGGTAGCGGTCTCGCGGACGGTCTCGCCGTGGGCGATCTGGGACTTCTTCTCGTCCAGGTCCTGCAGCTCAAGGCCGAGCAGGTTGGCGGCCTTAGAGAAGGAGAAGCGCGTACGGGTGGAGTTGTCGCGGAACAGGGAGACGGCCAGGCCCGAGTCGAAAATCTTGGACGAAACGTTGTTCTCGCGCAGCTCGCGCAGGGCGTCGGCGACGATGTAGAGAGCCTTGAGCTCATCGGTGGTCTTGTCCCAGGTGTGCAGGAAATCGCTGCCGTACATACCCTTAAAATCGAGGCCGTTCAGTTGCTCGACGAGCTCGGTAAACTTAGCGTCCATGGAAATGTCCTTTCTAAAGATGAAACGATCGCAATGAGTAGATGTGTTCCGGCATGCGCGTGTGGCTAGAACATGCAGAGCACCATGACGAGGACCCGCCACCGTTGAGGAAGCATGGGAGATAACGACCGCGGGCCCCAAGTCAACAGGGGGTGCCGGGGACACGAGCGGCCCCCGGCTCAACAAAATCGAGGAATGGGACTAATCGATCTTGTTGTTGGTCAGACCGGCGCGGAACACGGTGGCATCGCCATCGGCCTGGCTCGGATCGTAGAGGTTCAGGGCAGCCACGTACATGGCGGCAGCGGTGACCAGGTCGTCCTTGTAGGTGACCTCGTTGGGAGCGTGAGCCTGAGACTCGGCACCCGGGCCAAAGCCCACGCAGGGGATGCCGTAGCGGCCCTGGATGGAAACGCAGTTCGTGGAGAAGGTCCACTTGTCGCACAGCGGGCGACCGGTGCGCTTGTCCATGCTGGGCTCGCAGCCGATGCGCTCGTCACCAAACATGGCCTTGTGGGCGTCGACGAGGGCCTTGACGTGCGGAGCGGTCTCCTTGTTGATCCACGTGGGGAAGTAAGCCTCGGTCTCGTAGACCTCGCCGGTCCAGGACGGACGGTCGTACATGTACATGGAGACCTTCACGTCGTCGCCGTACTTCTTGGCGGCCGGCAGGTTGCGGATCTCGTCCAGGCAGGACTCCCAGGTCTCACCGGCGGTCATGCGACGGTCGATGGAGATGGCGCAGGAGTCAGCGACAGCGCAGCGACTGGGACTGGTGTAGAAGATCTGGCTGACGGTGCAGGTGCCGCGGCCCAGGAAGCGGGCATCCTCGAAGTGCTCGGGGTTGTACTTGGGGTCGAGCATCTTGACGAGACCCTTGATGTCGGTCGACTCGTCGCAGCCGTTGTTGTTGAGAGCGCGGACGTCGGCGATGATGTCGGCCATCTTGTAGATGGCGTTGTCGCCGCGGTCGGGAGCGGAGCCGTGGCAGGAGGTGCCGTGAACGTCGACGCGGATCTCCATGCGGCCGCGGTGACCGCGATAGATGCCGCCGTCGGTGGGCTCGGTGGAAATGACGAACTCGGGCTTAATGCCGTCCTTGTTGTAGATGTACTGCCAGCACATGCCGTCGCAGTCCTCTTCCTGGACGGTGCCGACGACCATGATCTTGTAACCCTCGGGGATGAGGCCCATGTCCTTCATCATCTTGGCAGCGTAGGTAGCGGAAGCCATGCCGCCCTCCTGGTCAGAGCCGCCGCGGCCGTAGATGATCTCGTCGGTCTCGTAGCCCTCATAGGGATCGGCGTCCCAGTTCTCAATGTTGCCGATGCCGACGGTGTCGATGTGGGAGTCGATGGCGATGATCTTGTCGCCCTCGCCCATAAAGCCCATGACGTTGCCCAGGCCGTCGACCTTGACCTCGTCATAGCCAAGGCTCTCCATCTCGGCCTTGATGCAGGCAACAACCTCACCCTCCTCGCAGGACTCAGAGGGATGGCTAATCATTGCGCGAAGAAAACGCGTCATATCAGCACGGTGGGACTCAGCAGCAGCCTTGATAGCGTCGAAATCGAGTTCTTTAGCCATTGTTCATAACCTTTCAAACGAAGGAATCTACCTGTGAGGTGGCGGAGCGATACCTATTTACTCCGCCCCAACGATTAGCAAGTGGGATATTCGCCTTCCCAAACAATGCGGCGATACTGGTCGGGATCGGTGTCGCCCTCGGTGGAGAAGCAGAGCACGGAGCTCGTCTTGTCCAGGCCGATGAGCTCCTTGAGCTCGGCGTACTCGGGATCGAGCATGAGGGTCTCGACCAGGCCGGTGGTCACAGCGCCGGACTCGCCGGAGATGACGCGCGGGTCGCCCTTCTCGGGAGCGCCCAGGGTGCGCATGCCGCGAGCGGTGACCCAGTCGGGGCAGGACACGAAGGCGGTGGTGTGGTTGCGCAGGATATCCCAGCCCAGGATGTTGGGTTCGCCGCAGCACAGGCCGGCCATGATGGAGGGCATGTCGCCGTCCACGATGCGCGGATCGCCGTCGCCGGCGGCAGCGCCCTTGTACAGGCAGGCGGCAGGCGCGCACTCAACCACGACGAAGGTGGGCGGGTTATCGGGATACAGGTTGGTGAAGTAGCCCACCACGGCGCCGGCGAGCGAACCCACGCCAGCCTGGACAAACACGTGCGTCGGGCGGTTGATGGCCATCTCGCGCAGCTGCTCGGCAGCCTCGGAAGCCATGGTGCCGTAACCCTCCATGATCCAGGACGGGATCTTCTCGTAGCCCTCCCAGGCGGTGTCCTGAACGATGACGCCGCGCTCGCAGGCGTCGGCCTCGGCGGCGGCCATGCGCACGCACTCGTCGTAGTTGACCTCTTCAATGGTCACCGTGGCGCCCTCGGCGGCAATGTTATCGAAGCGGGGTTTGGTGGAACCCTTGGGCATGTGCACGACAGCCTTCTGGCCCAGCTTGTTGGCAGCCCATGCCACGCCGCGGCCATGGTTGCCGTCGGTGGCGGTAAAGAAGGTAGCCTGGCCAAAGTCCTCGGCCAGCTGATCGGAGGTCAGGTAATCGAAGGTGCAGTCGGCAACGTCCTTGCCGGTCTCGTCGGCAATGTAGTTGGCCATGGCAAACGAGCCGCCCAGGACCTTAAAGGCGTTGAGGCCAAAGCGATAGCTCTCGTCCTTAACGCACAGGTTGGACAGGCCCAGGCGCGCGGCCTGGCCGTCCAGGCGGGCAAGCGGAGTGACGGTGTACTGAGGGAACGACTGGTGGAAGGCACGGGCCTTCTTCACGTGGTCGAGACTCATGATTCCCAAGTGCTTGTCATCGCTCTTGGGCATCGTGTTGCCCGCCCACTGGATCTTATCGGCCATACGGTGAACTCCTTAAGTCCTCTCTTGCCGGCCCCCGCATACGCGTTTCAGCCCGATCCCATTCACACGGCTGAACTTTTATGTGGATGCCAAACAAAAAGTTTGTTAGTAATGTTCTATCACACTTTTTGATTGGTATACCTAACGAATTGTTTGTTGCCGCAATCGGTACTTTTTCGCCGCCGAACGGTCATGAATTGCCTTGTTGATGGATTTGTTTGCGGTCATGTGTGGTTTATGGCACAGTGAGCCCAAACTAATTTTTAGGAAGGCACCTATGACCCCCGCACAGATTGAGTTTTATAAGCGCCTTGCACACGGCCTGGCGCTCCAATTTGGCCCCAACTGCGAAATCGTCGTCCACGATCTGGAGACCGATGACGTGGACCACTCCATCGTAGTGATTGAAAACGGCCACGTCAGCGGGCGCAAACTGGGTGACGGCCCCAGCCATATCGTGTTTGAGTCCATGCACGAGGGCGCCACCGATGTACACGACCGCGAGCCGTACCTCACTAAAACCACCGACGGTAAGCTGCTCAAATCGTCGACGATCTTTATCCGCAACGACGAGGGCAAGCCCGTCGGCATTTTGGGCATCAACTTTGACATTACGCTTATGAAGGCTTTTGAGCGTTCGCTCGACGCCTTTACCGGCACCGGCGGCACGGGCTATACCGAGCCCGAGCCCATTACCAAGAACATCGGCGACCTGCTCGAGGACCTGCTGCACGAGTGCGAGCAGTTTGTGGGCAAGCCCGCGGCACTCATGACCAAAGACGAGCGCATTCGTGCCATTGGCTACCTCGACCGTCGCGGCGCCTTCCTCATTTCCAAGTCGAGCGAGCGCGCCTGCGAGTTCTTTGGCATCTCCAAGTACAGCTTCTATAGCTACCTCAATGAGGCCAAGGCGGCGGCCGGCGACAAGTAGGCACTCGCCTGGATTGCCCCTCCCCTTTTGGGCGCGAGTTCTGGAAAGCACGAATCCAAGACCGAGCCGCTTGGGAAGTTCCATATAATCGATGTCATTAGTATTTCGAAAGGATGGAACAGAATGGCGTTGAGCAAGGCATCATGCACCGGTCGCGGATTGATTCCGGCAATTGGTGGACATGTGCACCGCATGTTCGATGAGAGTGAAGACGACCTGTTTTCGCTGAGCCTTGACGACGTGATGGATGATCGCCCGTGGACCGCCGACGAACTCATGGGCGGCGGGGCTCGCCCGTCAAGTCCCAATCCCGCACTTGCGCCTAAGCCCGCATCTGCGCCGACGCCCGCGCCTACGCCCGCACCCACTTCGGCGCCCACGACCGCTCCCCGCCCCGCAAGCGACCCGTCCGAGACGGCGGCATTTCTCGCTGCGGCGACGCAGGGCAAATCGGCCGACAGCACCGTTATGTACAACGCCCAGCAGTTGCCCGTTCCTGCGGCACGCAAGCCTCCGGTCACAAGGCTCGATGAGCCCGTTGCCCATCAGGTTGCCTACGATTCCTGGGCTGCAACCGATCTGGATGAGACCTCTACCGGCATGCCGGCGCTCGACGTTCCAGTTAACCCGCTTTTTGCCGCCAACACGAGCGCCGCGGACTATGAGGGCGGTGCGGCATATTCCGATTATTCCGATGGCTATGCTGGCAACGGTCGCATCGAGACCGAGAACTATGGCACCGCATCGAGCGATTATCTCAACGATCCGTACGCCGCCACGCCTGCACCGGAATATGACCCGGAGGCCGCGTCCGCGCCGGCGTATACCAAAAGCACGGGCGAAGAGCGCTTTGCCGATTATTACGCCGAGGAAAAGGCGCTGCGTTTCTCGGAATTTCCGCAGGCAGTCAAGGTTGCCTTTATCGCCATTATCATTGCCCTGCTCGGTGTCATTGCGTTTGAGGGGTTCCAGCTGTTCCGCGGCCCCACCCAAGCGGAGTCGGAGACCCAGCAAAAAGAGAACGATAACCAGTACCTGGACATCAACACCCTCAAGGGCGACCCCAACGACGGAGACGACGAGTAGCGAGAGCTGAAGGCGGCCGCAGGATCCCGCATCCAGCACCGGCTTCTAAGTGCTGTTTTGTCATCCAGCTACACTTTTCCGAAGTTTTAAGGTGCCTATTTCGACACTTTTCCGGATTTTATACTCTGTCCCTCCAGATGCGCTTTACGGTGCAGGCGTTGGAAGAAAGGCCATGTGCCGTTGGCGGCCCACATGTTCTGCAGATCAAGCTGCTCGGAGACGGCTCGCGCGAGCCGTCCAGCTGGAAGCTTTTTGCCGACGGTGCGTGCGTTGCGGACGGATCCGGCGCCTTTGCCCGCGAGTGCTTCTGCGAGGGCGCCGAGGTGTTCCTGGACCTGTGTCGCGACGCCGTGCACGCGGCCGAGCTGCACCAGTGGAGCCAGAGGGAGTACGAGCTGCTGAGCGCGGCGCGCGGGATTGCGGGGGTGTAGGTGGGCAGATAAGCCATCGGCAATTCCGAGATGGCAAGGGCCGGGAATTAGATTCCCGGCCTTTAACCTAGCACTGCTTTATAAGATCGAGCACCGCGGGAATGTCATCGGCATTACGAAGAGCAACATAGGTCGGTAGGCCTGGGCCAAATCCACCCTGCGTACGTTTGTCCTGGCACATGTCCTCTGGATCAATTAGGTCATCCACGCTCTTTGCCAGGCCGACGGCAATCCAGCCACCGTTGCTGGTCCTACCTTCTAACACGGCATGCAGTTTTCGCTTGCCCGACCTGAAGCCTACATAGTACTTGGCTATGTAGGACTCCCACGAAGGGTTACCACTCAGAACGGACTCGCGCACCTCATCGAAAAGCTTCTGGTTGAGCCCACCTTCGGCAAAGGTGGGGTGGTTCTCATGCAGAGTCCAGACAGGAGCCTCGTCAGGCTCCCCACGAGAAGGACGGTACTTGTCGACGACGTCTGCCGGAAGGTCGGGATACTTCCATATCTCGCACGCTTCTTTCGCCAGCTCGTCCGCGCGCTGCCCAATCTCTTCCTCACCCCATTTTTCATGCGAGACAATCGATTTGTTTAGGTAGAGCGGGCTGCACTTAAATCCGACGTCAGGCAGATTGAGCTTGTCCGAGAACGACCGGTTTGAGTACTCCTGGTTGTAGCCCGTCAGCGTAAGATTTCCCAAGTTGTTGCACAGCCTGTCGTGGACGTCTTCCCAGTTCTCACCAAGCGATTCCTTCCAGCCGTGCTCATCATCAATCGTCTGGGGCATGATGTGCTCGATCTGGTAATCGTCGGCTGAGATGGACTCCTTCGGGTGGTGCCAGTTCTCCATGCGTTCCAGGTAATAGCGCTTTTTAGAGAAGCGGTTGTAGCAGTCACGCGCCTTAAACTCCTCGACAAAATGCTCGTCTGTCGGAAAGTATGCGGTCATACCGCTGCTGTGGATAAGGAGCATCGCCGTAACGTACTCCTCGATATCGTCCTGCTGCTCGAGATTGCGATACATGCCGGCAAAGAAATTATTTAGGCCCGTGGTAAGTCTGCCGCAAACCGCTCGCCTGAACAGAAACGACTCGATAGTCTCGCAGATACGTAAAAACGCATTGCGGTCTAGTCCATTCCCCTCGTAAACCGAATAAAGCAACATTAAGAGGGGCCTTATCTGCTTCACGTCGAGGCTTACGATTCTGCCGAACACTCGGCGCAGTCCGTCGTCCTTCTCCTTACCAAGGAACAGACTGGCGTATCTATGTGCATACCCGCGCAGCTCCTTAAGCAGGCCCTCGGTGTCACCATCGTAGTCGTCGGCGAAATAGCGCTTAAACTCGTAGTAGGCCTCGTTCTCCTTCGGCATCCTATTGGGAACTTTAAGCCACAGCCAGTACCAGATAAATGCATTGAACTCGTCCTCGCCGCCTTTTCCGAACAAGCACTCGAGTGGATGCCAATAACCCTCATAAAGCTTGGTCTGTTCGTCGTTGGGAAGCGACATTAGAACGTAGTTACGGATGAGGTCAATGGGCGTGAGCGGCTTGCCCTTGGAGTTCATGGACTCAAATATGAGCTGGGCATTATCAACGCCAGCGGTGAGCTTAGTGTCGATGACCTGCACGCGGTTTAGCCCCGCCCAAAGCCTTGCCGGGTCAAATGATTTACCACGCATCTTCTCGCGGAAGAACGCATGGTTCTCGACAATCCGATCCGATTTTTCATCTGGCACGGGAGCCCCAGACACGATGGAGAACAGCGTCTCTTTATCGTCCTGCGAGAGCACCAGCTTGTAGCGTGCCAGACCGTTGTAGTCGTCATCGTTAAAGAGGTAATTTTTCCTCAGCGCCGAGATTTTGAGGTCGCCAAGGAAGCCAGCCTTGTCGGGGTTGCTCTCCAAATAGTCAGCCAAAGCTGCAATCATCAACGAAAACGTCGTCATGCGCTGCTGTCCGTCAATCAGAAGCACGCGCGAAATGCTCGTGGCAGAGCTCTCGGACTCGGGGATATAAAGCATTGACCCCACGAAGTGCGATACGCCATCACGACCCGCTCGCATGACGTCATCCCAAAGCACCTCGCACTCTTTTACACTCCACGAGTAAACTCGCTGGTACACGGGAATGACAAACTGCATCTTCGCCACGCCCATAAGGTCGAGCAGATTCGCCTCGGTTGCTTTCATTTACGCTTGTCCCCTTTCTTGTTTACGCCGCTTGCGGTCAGTCCCCCACTGAACGAAAGACGCTAAAGACCAGAGCATCGAAGCGCTGGAGCAACCGGGATGCTCGTCTCACTAGATTTTACAACGCTTGTCGCGAATACAGTTGAAAGCCAATCCGGTTCCGATGGCTCCCCCTATGAGAAGAAGGTGGATGCCAAGGGTCGCGTGACTAGCGATAAGTGCATCGCGAACGAAGTGCCGTTTGAGGAGCTGCCCGAGGGGTGGGCTTGGGCAAGGCTGGAAACCGTATATAACTTCATTGATTACAGGGGTAAAACACCTCACAAATCACCTTCAGGTGTTCGACTAATGACTGCGAGCAACATTCGCCAAGGCTATATTGATTACACACGCGAGGAGTATATTTCAGAAGACGAATATGCAACACGCTTGTCTCGCGGAGAGACCCACCGTGGCGATTTGCTGTTTACAACCGAAGCCCCGATGGGGTATTGCGCGATATGCGAAATGAAACGTTGCAGCTGTGGACAGCGTGTCATTACCCTTCAGAATTACGGCACAGTTGGTCCAGACAATGCCCTGTTCTGCCAAATAATTCTATCTCCACTGTTCCAAATTCAAGTTAAGGATCATGCCACGGGGACGACCGCAAAAGGAATCAAAGCAGCAGTGCTAAAAGAGCTATTTCTTCCGATTCCGCCTCTCGCCGAGCAGCGCCGCATCGTCGAGCGGGTGAACGAGCTCATGCC